>NZ_JAMXLH010000029.1 GCF_024281035.1 Paraburkholderia sp. | reverse complement strand
CTGCTCGGGCGTCAGATAGCGCTGGAATTGCTGGACGATGAAGAAGAAGTTCAGGAACTCGGGGTTGCGCTGCTGCACGAGCACGAACCACGGCGTCACGATCGCGAAAAAGACGATCAGGCCGCTCACCAGATGCAGACGCTTCCACAGCGCCCAGTCGCGCGCGATCAGCGTATAGAGCACCAGCACCGCGCCCGGCAGGATCAGCCCGACCAGGCCCTTGGACAGCACCGCCATCGCCATCGACGCCCAGCACACCCACATCCAGCCGCGCACGCACGAGGGCCGTAGATTGGGGCGTTGCGCGAGCAGCAGCGCGCACAACGTCAGTGCCATCCAGAACGACAGGCCCATGTCGAGCGTGTTGAAGTGGCCCATCAGGTTCCAGTACGGCGCGGTCGCCAGCACGAGAGCCGCGAAGAAGCCGGTCGCCGCGTTGAACACGCGCGCGCCCGTGAAGCCGATCAGCAGCACGCCTGCGAAACCGGTGAGCGCGGTATAGAGCCGCGCCTGCCACTCGCCGATGCCGAACCACGCGAACGTGAGCGCATTGGCCCAGGTTTGCAGCGGCGGCTTTTCGAAGTATTTGTAGGCGTTGTAGCGCGGTGTGATCCAGTCGCCGCTCGCGAGCATCTCGCGCGCCATTTCGGCGTAACGGCCTTCGTCGCTCGGCAGCAGATGGCGCCAGCCGAGCGGCACGAACCAGATCAGGGCGAGCGCAACAATCAGGAGCAGGATCGCAGCGCGGTTGAGCGGGGGCCTCGACAGCGTCTCGTTCATCGGTTGCGGGGGCCTCGAAAGCGTTTCGTTCATCGGTTCCAGCCTGTTATTGCGTTCGGGGTTCGATACGGCGCGCAAGTGTACGTCATCGCGCCTTAAGGCGCGATTAACTGGCGAGCTGGATCAGTGTTCGATCAGCGTTCGATGAGCAGCGCGGCGGCCACCCTGCGGCCCTCTGCCATCAGGATGTTGTAGGTGCGGCACGCGGCCTTGAGGTCCATCGCATCGACGCCGATCCGGTGCGCGGCCAGCGCCGCGGTTATGCGCGGATGCGGAAAGCGCAGCCGCTCGCCGCTGCCGAACAGGACGACCTCGGGGTCGAGGGCGAGCAGCATTTCGAAGAGTTCGGGGGTCAGGGCGTCGAACGCATTCACGGGCCAGGGAACGACCGGTGAGTCGGGAAAGACGATGATGCTGCCTTCGTGGCGTTCGAGATTGACTTCGACGTAGTCGGCGCCGTAACCGGTGACGGTATTGAGCGCGCCGCTTGAGTCCTGGTGTAGTTTCAAAACGATGTTCCGGGTTGTCGCGGTTCGATGAGCCGAGTGTTCGGATCTGGCCGCCCGCGCCCGCGCTTGTGCCCAGGCCTCTATCAGAGGCTGGCGGGCGGCGGTGCCGCGTTGCTCCGGCTCGCCCCGCGTGGCCGACGCGGCGTCGCGCGCATTGCTTGTGTGCATTGCGGAAGTTGGCCGAAATCCGCTAAATTATAACTTTTTAGCCGCTGCTGCGGCGCCCCTCGCTATGCGCGCCGTCTGTCACGAGCTGTACGGCCTGCTGCGCAATCACCCGGCAACAGGCCCGGCCGCGACAAGGCCAGCCTCAGTTCGGGCCACTGTCAGGTCACCGCCAGGCAGCCCAGGACGGGACAAGACGAGCGCACAGAGCAAGCGCAGCACGTACAGAATGCTGAATTCAAAGCGCGCCGGCGGCCGGCATTGCCGGTCGCGCCCCGTGTCTTCTCCCGCTGAAGCGCCGGTCCGGCCGGCCGCAAAGCCGCAGCGCGTCTTCGCCATAGCCGGTACAAATACTGTTCGCCCGTCGTTCGGCCCAATTTAGCCCTTTTAACTGACTGCCCGCCGTGAAACCGATCCTCAAATCCAACAAGCTGCAAAATGTCTGCTACGACATTCGCGGCCCGGTGCTCGAACATGCGAAGCGCCTCGAAGAAGAAGGCCATCGCATCATCAAGCTGAATATCGGCAATCTCGCGCCGTTCGGCTTCGACGCACCCGACGAGGTCATTCAGGACATGATCCTGAATCTTCCGGGCGCGTCGGGCTATTCGGACTCGAAGGGCGTCTTCGCCGCGCGCAAGGCGATCATGCACTACGCGCAGCAAAAGGGCGTCAAGGGCGTGGAGCTGGACGACATCTACGTCGGCAACGGCGCGTCCGAGCTGATCGTGATGGCGATGCAGGCGCTGCTGAACGACGGCGACGAAGTGCTGCTGCCCGCGCCCGACTATCCGCTGTGGACGGCGGCGGTGAGCCTGTCCGGCGGCACGCCGGTTCACTACATGTGCGACGAGTCGAACGCCTGGATGCCCGATCTCGACGACATCCGCGCGAAGATCACGCCCAACACGCGCGCGCTCGTCGTCATCAACCCGAATAACCCGACCGGCGCGCTCTATTCGGACGACCTGCTGCGCGGGCTCGTTGCCCTCGCGCGCGAGCACGGCCTCATCATCTTCGCCGATGAGGTCTACGACAAGATCATCTACGACGGCAAGACCCACACGGCGCTCGGCGCGCTGTCCGAAGACGTGATTACGGTCACGCTCAACAGCCTCTCGAAGAGCTACCGCGCGTGCGGCTACCGCGCGGGCTGGATGTACATCTCGGGCATGACGGGCGAGAACCGCCGCCGCTCGAAGGACTACATCGAAGGGCTCGGCATCCTGTCCTCGATGCGCCTGTGCCCGAACGTGCCGGGCCAGTACGCGATCCAGACCGCGCTCGGCGGCTACCAGAGCATCAACGACCTGATCCTGCCGGGCGGGCGCCTGTATCGCCAGCGCGAGCTCGCGTACAACATGCTCACGGCGATTCCCGGCGTGAGCTGCGTCAAGCCGGAAGCTGCGCTCTATATGTTCCCGCGCCTCGATCCGAAGCTCTATCCGGTCGAGAACGACCAGCAGTTCATCCTCGATCTGCTCCTTCAGGAGCGCGTGCTGCTCGTGCAGGGCACCGGCTTCAACTGGAAGCAGCCCGACCACTTCCGCGTGGTATTCCTGCCGAACATCGACGACCTGACCGACTCGATCAACCGCATCGAGCGGTTCCTCGCCGGTTACCGCAAAAAATACGGCACCTGAAACAGCACCCGAGGGCCACGGGCGCCACGGCATTCCCATTCACATACTTAAAAGACGAACACACGCGGCATGGAACCGATCAAAGTAGGTCTCTTGGGCTTCGGCACGGTGGGTAGCGGCACCTTCACGGTACTGCGCCGCAACCAGGAAGAAATCAAACGCCGCGCCGGCCGCGGCATCGAGGTTGCGCGCGTCGCCGTGCGCAACCCGGCCAAGGCCACCGCGCAGCTCGGCGACGCCGCCGGCACGGTGGACCTCACGACCGACTTCAATGCCGTCGTCGACGACCCGTCGATCGACATCGTGGCCGAAATGATCGGCGGCACCGGCATCGCGAAGGATCTCGTGCTGCGCGCCATCGCCAACGGCAAGCATGTCGTCACCGCGAACAAGGCGCTGCTGGCGGTCCACGGCACCGAGATCTTCGAGGCCGCGAGCACGAAGGGCGTGATGGTCGCGTTCGAGGCGGCGGTCGCGGGCGGCATCCCGATCATCAAGGCGCTGCGCGAAGGCCTCACGGCGAACCGCATCCAGTACATCGCGGGCATCATCAACGGCACGACCAATTACATCCTGTCGGAAATGCGCGAGCGCGGCCTGGACTTCGCAACGGCGCTCAAGGGCGCGCAGGAACTGGGCTATGCCGAAGCCGATCCGACCTTCGACATCGAAGGCGTGGACGCCGCGCACAAGGCCACGATCATGAGCGCGATCGCGTTCGGCGTGCCGGTGCAGTTCGACAAGGCGTACGTCGAGGGCATCAGCAAGCTCGACGCCATCGACATCAAGTACGCCGAGGAACTCGGCTACCGCATCAAGCTGCTCGGCATCGCGCGCCGCACCGACCACGGCATCGAGCTGCGCACGCATCCCACGCTGATTCCGGCCAAGCGCCTGCTCGCAAACGTCGAAGGGGCGATGAACGCCGTCGTCGTGTATGGCGACGCGGTCGGATCGACGCTGTATTACGGTAAGGGCGCGGGCGCCGAGCCGACGGCGTCGGCCGTGGTGGCCGATCTCGTGGACGTCACCCGCCTGCACACCGCCGACCCGGGGCATCGCGTGCCGCATCTCGCGTTCCAGCCCGACCGTCTTTCGAACACGCCGATCCTGCCGATCGAGGAAGTCACGAGCGGCTACTACCTGCGCCTGCGCGTGGCCGACCAGACCGGCGTGATGGCCGACATCACGCGCATCCTCGCCGACAGCGGCATTTCGATCGACGCGCTCCTGCAAAAGGAATCGGAGCAGGTCGACGCGCACGGCAAGGCGGAGACGGACATCATCCTGATCACGCACATCACCGTCGAAAAGAACGTGAACGCGGCGATCGGAAAGATCGAGAAGCTCGGGACCGTGAAGTCGTCGGTGACGAAGCTGCGCATGGAAGGACTGGACTAAGGGCAAGCCAATGAATTACGTATCGACGCGCGGCGCGGGTGCCGGCGAGCATCACGCATTTTCCGACATCCTGCTGGCGGGCCTTGCGCGCGACGGCGGACTGTACCTGCCGTCGCAGTATCCGCAGATCGGCAAGGAAGAACTCGCGCGCTGGCGCGGCCTGTCGTACGCGGATCTTGCGTTCGAGACCCTCTCGAAGTTCTGCGACGACATTCCCGCCGACGACCTGCGCGACATCACGCGCCGCACCTACACGGCGGCGACCTACTGCAACGTGCGCCACGGCGAGGACGCGAGCCGGATCACGCCGCTCACCGCGCTCGGCGAAGAAAACGGCACGCAGCTTGCGCTGCTCGAACTCTCGAACGGTCCGACGCTCGCGTTCAAGGACATGGCGATGCAGCTGCTCGGCAACCTGTTCGAGTACGCGCTCGCGAAGGCCGGCCAGCAGCTGAACATTCTCGGCGCGACCTCGGGCGACACGGGTAGTGCCGCCGAATACGCGATGCGCGGCAAGCAGGGCGTGCGCGTGTTCATGCTCTCGCCGCACAAGAAGATGAGCGCATTCCAGACCGCGCAGATGTTCAGCCTGCAGGACCCGAACATCTTCAACCTCGCGGTGGAAGGCGTGTTCGACGATTGCCAGGACATCGTGAAGGCCGTCTCGAACGATCACGCGTTCAAGGCGCAGCACAAGATCGGCACGGTGAATTCGATCAACTGGGCGCGCGTCGTCGCGCAGGTTGTGTATTACTTCGCGGGCTACTTTGCCGCAACGAAGAGCAACGACGAGCGCGTCTCGTTCACCGTGCCGTCGGGCAACTTCGGCAACGTCTGCGCGGGCCACATTGCGCGCATGATGGGCCTGCCGATCGAAAAGCTCGTCGTCGCGACCAACGAGAACGACGTGCTCGACGAATTCTTCCGCACCGGCATCTACCGCGTGCGCGGCTCGGCGGAAACGTGGCACACGAGCAGCCCGAGCATGGACATCTCGAAGGCGTCGAACTTCGAGCGCTTCGTCTTCGATCTGCTCGGCCGCGATCCGGCGCGCGTCACGCAACTCTTTCGCGACGTCGAGGAAAAGGGCGGGTTCGATCTCGCGGCGAGCGGCGACTTCGCGCGCGTCGCGCAGTTCGGCTTCGTGTCGGGCAGCAGCAGCCACGACGACCGCGTCGCGACGATCCGCGACGTCTACGCGCGCTATCACACGATGATCGACACCCACACGGCTGACGGCGTGAAGGTCGCGCGTGAGCATCTGCAGCCGGGCGTGCCGATGATCGTGCTGGAGACGGCGCAGCCGATCAAGTTCGGCGAGACGATTCGCGAGGCGCTCGATCGGGAGGCCGAGCGTCCGGCCGCGTTTGCGGGGCTGGAGTCGCTGCCGCAGCGCTTCGAGGTCGTCCCGGCGAACGCGCAACGGGTGAAGGACTACATCGCCGTTCATACCGCGGACTGATTGCGGACCGATCGTGCTCTGCGAGCCCGTGCAGGGCTGGCGGCGCAGCGTGCCAGGGACACGGCGCAATGCCGTGTCCGCGCCGCTACAATATTACGAGACCAACTGTTGCAGGCGGCCCGCGGGCCGTCTCCCACACGCTCCGATGTCCACTTCTCCCTCGAATGCTCCCGCCGCGCGCGCTCCGATGCTTTCCACCGCCGATGCGCTTGCGACGCTGCTAGGCGCCGCGACGCCGGTCGCGCTCGCCGGTCGCGGAACCGAAACGCTGCCGACACTCGACGCGTTGAACCGCGTGCTGACAGCCGATGTGGTGTCACCGCTCGACGTGCCGCCGATGCACACGAGCGCGATGGACGGCTACGCGGTGCGCGTCGCCGATCTCGCGCAGGGCAGCCGCCGTCTGCCGGTCTCGCAGCGCATTCCGGCGGGCCACGCGCCGCAGCTGCTGGCGGCGGGCACGGCCGCGCGCATCTTCACGGGCGCGACGGTGCCGCCGGGCGCGGACGCCGTCGTCATGCAGGAGCAGACCGAGACCGCCGATGGCGACGTGACGTTTCTTCACACGCCGAAGGCCGGCGAGTGGATCACGGCACAGGGCGCCGACATCCGTAACGGGTCGGTGATCCTGCCGGCCGGCACGCGGCTCACGCCGCAGGCGCTCGGGCTGGCGGCATCGGTGGGCTGCGCGACGCTCGACGTGGCGCGACGTCTGAAGGTTGCGGTGTTCTTCACCGGCGACGAGCTGACGATGCCAGGCGAGCCGCTGCGTCCCGGCGCGATCTACAACTCGAACCGCTTCACGCTCAGCGGCTTGCTGCGCAATCTCGGCTGTGAGGTGACCGATTACGGCATCGTGCCGGATCGACTCGACGCGACGCGTGCAACGCTGCGCGAGGCGGCCAGTGGGCACGATCTGATCCTGACCTGCGGGGGCGTATCGGTGGGCGAGGAAGATCACGTGAAACCGGCTGTCGAGGCCGAAGGGCGGCTCGCGATGTGGCAGATCGCGATGAAACCGGGCAAGCCGCTCGCGTTCGGCGCGGTGCGGCGCAGCGAGGTTCAAACGCAAACGCAAACCCAGGCAAACGCGGACGAGGCGTTCTTCATCGGCCTGCCGGGCAATCCTGTGTCGAGTTTCGTCACCTTCTTGCTGTTCGTGCGGCCGTTCGTGCTGCGTCTGGCGGGCGCAACCCATGTGAGCCCGCGTGCGCTGTCGCTGCGCGCCGATTTCACGCAGGCGAAGGGCGACCGCCGCAACGAGTTCCTGCGCGCGCGCGTGAATCCGGCGGGCGGCCTCGATCTGTTCCCGAACCAGAGTTCAGCGGTGCTGACCTCGACCGTCTGGGGCGACGGCCTCATCGACAATCCGCCGCATCATGCGATCAGTGCGGGTGAGACGGTGCGCTTCATTCCATTCACAGAATTGCTGTATTGAGCCGGACTTTATGAAGATCCAGTTGAGATTTTTTGCGAGCGTGCGCGAGGCACTGGGCGTGGCCGAGGAATCGGTGACCGTGCCCGACGGCATCGCCACGGTGGGCGACGTGCGCGGCTGGCTGCGCGCGCGCGGCGGCGCGTGGGCGGAGGCGCTGGCGGAAGGCCGCGCGCTGCGCATGGCCTGCAATCACGTGATGACGGAACCGGCCACGCGCATTACCGAGGGCTGCGAAGTGGCCTTTTTCCCGCCGGTGACGGGCGGCTAAGGCGTAGAGGAGAGCGGCCATGCCCGTGCGCGTACAAATCGAAGATTTCGACCTGACGACCGAGGTCGCGCAACTGCGAGCACGCAATCCGGCGATTGGCGCGGTGGCGTGCTTCGTCGGCACCGTGCGCGACCTCAACGAGGGCAGCACGGTTGCGACGATGGAACTGGAGCACTATCCCGGCATGACCGAGAAGGCGCTGGAGAGCATCGTTGCCGAAGCGCAGCGGCGCTGGCCGGGCATCGAGGTGCTGATCGTGCATCGGGTCGGCAAGCTCGCGCCGCTCGATCAGATCGTCCTCGTGGCGACGACGTCGATGCATCGCGGCGACGCATTCTCCTCGTGCGAATTCGTGATGGATTATCTGAAAACCGAGGCGCCGTTCTGGAAAAAGGAAGAGACTCCGGACGGCGCGCGTTGGGTGGATGCCCGCGTGGCCGACGACGCGGCGCTCGCGCGCTGGGGCATCACCTCGGGGAACGTGGCGCCGGAGAAGGGCTGAGCGCGGTTCCAGCAGCGGATTGAAGTTGCTTCGTGGGCAGACAGATCGCACTCATGGTGCAGGTGCCGCATAGAATGCAACTAACCGCCAATCCTGCCGACCGTGGCCAAGTGGCGCGGAGCGGTCAGTCCGAGAGTTCGTTCTGGCCGGCCTGCATCTTGCCATCACGCGCACCGGCCTGAATCCGTTCGCCAGCCCGGCATTCAGTGACCGTGCCCGGAATCCACCGCGCGCTCGCGCGGCGCAATCCGCGCGAGCAGCGCCTGCTGTTCCGCCGGAATCTTGTACTGCCAGCCGAAGCGGCTCAACTGCAGGCTCTGCGCGATCCGCAGCGCTGGCTCCATGAACTGCACGGCCGCCGCGGGCCGGTAGCGCGACTCGACCGTATCGAGGAACAGATACAGCCAGTGGCTGAAATGCCGCGGCTCGATGCCGGGCAGCGGCTGATGTGCCTGCTGCACATTGCCTTGGTACGTTTTGCTGCCGAGCACGAGACTCGCCCAGAAGCGGCACATCTTCGGCAGATGATCGTCCCACCGGCCAGCCAGCACGCCATCGAACACCGGGCCTAGCATTGCGTCGTCGCGCACGCGGTCGTAGAACGCGTAGACGAGTTCGCGGATGTTGTCTTCGGTGGGTTCGGTATGCCGGGTGTCGGTGGTGAGAGCGTCGGTGGTGGTCATCTTGCAGCGTGGCGAAGAGGAAAATCGAACGGCGGTTTAATCGTGGGGATTCATGATATCGGACAAATGCACAAACGTGCACACGTGACACATGTTATGGTATGGGCTTGACTGCCGTCGCCACTGCCGATCATGAAACTGACCGACTACACTGACTACTCGCTGCGTGTGATGCTGTACCTTGCTTTGCGCCGGGATGAACTCGCGACGATCCAGGAAATCTCCGAGGCCTACGGCGTTTCGAAGAATCATCTGATGAAAGTCGTTCAGCGGCTCAGCGAGCTTGGCTGGGTGGACACGGTCCGCGGACGCAACGGCGGGCTGCGCCTCGCGGCCAATTCGCTCTCGCTTTCCGTCGGCGAAGTGGTTCGGCAGACGGAGACCGATCTCGCGCTGGTCGGGTGTTTCCGCGACGACCGCACCGAGCGCGAGTGCGTCATCGAACCCCATTGCCGCCTCAAGCACGCGCTGGTGGCCGCCCGCGCGGCGTTCTTCGCCGAACTCGACCGCCACACCATCGGCGAACTGGCGCAACCGTCCGTGGAACTTGCCGGTCTGCTCGGCCTTACACCCGTCGTTTTCATGCCGCTGCCGGAGAAACATCCGGCGTCACGTCATCCGTCGCGCGAACATTGATCGACGGCTGAATCTTCTGCTTCCAGAATGCGAATTCCGGGCGCCACACTGAGCGCCGGAACGCGTTCGTGCGCCCGATTCAATAAATCGGAAAAAATGACGTATCTGGCGCTTGAAACTCGCGCATCGCGCCTCAGATTTGGTGACAGTAAAGATACTGGAGGTCTCGTTTTAAATGAGAATCGACAAACTCACCACCAAGTTCCAGGAAGCCATTTCCGACGCGCAGAGCCTTGCCGTCGGTCACGATAACCAGTACATCGAACCCGTCCACCTGCTTGCCGCGCTCGTCGCGCAGCAGGACGGTTCGGCGCGCTCGCTGATGGCGCGCGCCGGCGTGCAGGTCCAGGCGCTGCAGAATGCGCTCAACGACGCGATCAGCCGCTTGCCGCAGGTGCGAGGCACCGACGGCAACGTGCAGATCGGCCGCGATCTGACCGGGCTGCTCAATCAGGCGGACAAGGAAGCCCAGAAGCTCAACGACACCTATATTGCGAGCGAGATGTTCCTGCTCGCCGTCGCGGAAGATCGCGGCGACGCGGGCCAGATCGCGCGCAAGCACGGACTCACGCGCAAGGCGCTCGAAGCGGCGATCGTTTCGGTACGCGGCGGCGCGCAGGTCGACAGCCAGGACGCGGAAAGCCAGCGCGAAGCGCTCAAGAAATATGCGATCGATCTGACCGAGCGCGCGCGTTCGGGCAAGCTCGACCCCGTGATCGGCCGCGACGATGAAATTCGCCGCTCGATCCAGATCCTGCAACGGCGCACGAAGAACAACCCGGTGCTGATCGGCGAGCCGGGCGTCGGCAAGACGGCGATCGTCGAAGGGCTCGCGCAGCGGATCGTCAACGGCGAAGTGCCCGAGACGCTCAAGGGCAAGCGCGTGCTCTCGCTCGACATGGCCGCGCTGCTCGCGGGTGCGAAGTATCGCGGCGAGTTCGAAGAGCGCCTGAAGGCCGTGCTCAACGACATCGCGAAGGACGAGGGCAGGACCATCGTCTTCATCGACGAAATTCACACGATGGTCGGCGCAGGCAAGGCCGAAGGCGCGATGGACGCGGGCAACATGCTCAAGCCCGCGCTCTCGCGCGGCGAGCTGCACTGCATCGGCGCGACCACGCTCGACGAATATCGCAAGTACATCGAAAAGGATGCCGCGCTCGAGCGCCGCTTCCAGAAGGTGCTCATCGACGAGCCGTCGGTCGAGGCGACCATCGCCATCCTGCGCGGTCTGCAGGAGAAGTACGAGCTGCACCACGGCGTCGAAATCACCGACCCCGCGATTGTCGCCGCGGCGGAGCTGTCGCATCGTTACATCACCGATCGCTTCTTGCCGGACAAGGCCATCGACCTGATCGACGAAGCCGCGTCGAAGATCAAGATGGAAATCGACTCGAAGCCCGAGGAGATGGACAAGCTCGACCGGCGTCTCATTCAGTTGAAGATCGAGCGCGAAGCCGTCAAGAAGGAAAAGGACGAAGCCTCGCAAAAGCGTCTGCAACTGATCGAGGAAGAGATCGATCGGCTGAGTCTGGAATATAAGGATCTCGAAGAGATCTGGACCGCGGAAAAAGCCGCGGTGCAGGGCAGCGCGCAGATCAAGGAAGAGATCGACCGCGTGCGCGCCGATATCAACAAACTCCAGCGCGAAGGCAAGCTCGAAAAAGTCGCCGAATTGCAGTACGGCAAGCTGCCGCAACTCGAAGCGCAATTGAAACAGGTGACGCAGGCCGAAGCGAACGAGCAGAATAATCCGACGCGTCCGCGTCTGTTGCGCACGCAAGTAGGCGCCGAGGAAATCGCGGAAGTCGTATCGCGCTCGACCGGCATTCCTGTGTCGCGCATGATGCAGGGCGAACGCGAAAAGCTGCTGCAGATCGAGCAGAAGCTGCACGAGCGCGTGGTCGGGCAGGACGAGGCGATCACCGCTGTCGCCGATGCGATCCGCCGTTCGCGCGCGGGCCTCGCGGACCCGAACCGGCCGTACGGCTCGTTCCTGTTCCTCGGGCCGACGGGCGTCGGCAAGACCGAGCTGTGCAAGGCGCTCGCGGGCTTCCTGTTCGATTCGGAGGAGCACCTCATCCGCATCGACATGAGCGAGTTCATGGAGAAGCACAGCGTCGCGCGTTTGATCGGCGCGCCCCCGGGCTATGTCGGCTACGAGGAAGGCGGTTATCTCACCGAGGCCGTGCGTCGCAAACCGTATAGCGTGATCCTGCTCGACGAAATCGAGAAGGCGCATCCGGATGTGTTCAACGTGCTGCTGCAAGTGCTCGACGATGGCCGCATGACCGATGGCCAGGGCCGCACCGTGGACTTCAAGAACACGGTGATCGTGATGACGTCGAACCTCGGTTCGCACCTCATCCAGGCGATGGCGGGCGAGCCGCAGGACGCGGTGAAGGATGCGGTGTGGGGCGAAGTGAAACAGCAGTTCCGCCCCGAGTTCCTGAACCGGATCGACGAGGTCGTGGTGTTCCATGCGCTTGATCGCGCGAACATCCAGTCGATCGCGAAGATCCAGTTGCAGCGTCTGCGCGAGCGTCTGGAGAAGCTCGACATGGAGCTCGCGGTGTCGGATGAAGCGCTGGATCAGATCGCCAAGGTCGGCTACGACCCGCTGTTCGGTGCGCGGCCGCTCAAGCGCGCGCTCCAGCAGGAGATCGAGAATCCGATCGCCAAGCTGATTCTCGCGGGCAAGTTCGGGCCGAAGGATGTGATTCCGGTCGACATCCACAACGGCCAGTTCGTGTTCGAGCGCGTCATGCACTGAGCGCGCCAACGCCAGCAAAAAGGGCAACGGAGTTTTTCCGTTGCCCTTTTTTCATGCTCTCGCGAACGAACTCAGCTTATGAAGACTTGTTGCCGCCGAAGAGGGAGGCGAGATTGCCGAGCGTGCCGAGTATGTTGCTGGTGTTGATCTGGCCGTCGGCGGGCACTTCACCGTTGGGCGTGGCTGCATTGACGACGTGCGGCAGGACCTGGGCGAGCAGGCCGCTCACCTGATCCGGCTGGATGCCGGCCTTCTGCGCGAGGCCGGAGACCACGTCGGAGCCAAGGACGTTGTGCAGTTGATCCGGCGAAATCGCCTGATTGTCGCCGGTGCCGACCCACGATTGCACGACGTCGCCGAGGCCGCCTTGCTGGAACTTCTGGATGAGGCCGTTCAGGCCGCCCGGCTGGTTGTTGACGAACTCTGTCGCCATCGCGATGAGTTGGGCCTGGTTGCCGCCAGGCTGTTGCGACGACGAACCGAACAGGGAACCGAGGGTATCTAGCAGACTCATGACGTTCTCTCAGGGTGATGGCCGCGTCGGGGGGCGAGGCCGAAAATCGGGCGGCACACGCAAGGTGTGCCGTGCGTTGCGGACCGGCGTCGGCACCATTGGCGCCATCGGCACAAGCGGCCTCGGCCGGAATCCGCCAACAGACAGGCGCTGAAAATCAGGCGCCCGAAGCGGCTGCGTCGGATGCAGCCTTGCTCTTCTTCGACTTGCCGGACTTCTTCGCCTTGGGTTCCGAAGCGGCGCCCGGTGCGGAGGCAGCGGTGCCGGCTTTGGCTGCGCTCGCGGCTTCGGCGGCCTTTTCCTTCTTGCTCATGTGCTTCGGCTTGCCTGCGTTCGCGGCCGATGCAGCCTGCGGTGCGGTTGCCACCGCACCCGTCTGAGCCGATGTCGTCGGATTCGGCGCCGTGGCTGTCGTGCCTGTCGCCGCTGCAGCGGCGGGAGCGGCGCTGGTGGCCGCCTTGCCGCCCTTCGTCGTCGTGGTCGTCTTGCCGTTCGGCGGCGCCGACGATCCGTTGATCGTCAGGCCCGCGGCTTCGAGGTTCAGTATCGACTTCGGGCCGATGCCCTTGACGCGGTTCACGAGATCGTCGGCGTCCTTGAACGGGCCGTGTTTCGCGCGTTCGTCGAGGATTGCCTTTGCGTGGGCCGGGCCGATGCCTTTGACGGATTCGAGTGCGGTTTCATCCGCGGTGTTCACCTCCACGGCGCTCGCCATCAGCGCGGACAGCGACAGCCCAAGTGCGACCAGCAACATCAGCAGCTTTTTCAGCATGACAATCACTCCATTGAGGGCAAATTCTGTAAGCCGGGAACGGACGACGCATCTGCATCTATTTGGTGTGCTGCGCTACAAGGATAGGACAGTTGGCGTATCCGTGGACGGGAAGCGCTCCGATTCTACCGGTCGTTCCGTGACGAATCATTCGCGTCGCGCAGTCTTTGACGCTTCCGCGCATTGTGCACTTGGGGGATGCGGGGCCGCAACGGCGGCGCAGATGCGATGGGGTGCGAGGCGGGGTTTCGCAGCTGGGTTGCGGGATTCGCGGGCATGGCGTGGCACGCGAGATGCGGCGCGCCCCGGCGACGGCCGGGTGGTGAGGATGGGCGACGACGGGTGACAGCGATGGGCGCGCATAAAGCGGCGCAGGCCATCGAAGGGGGGGGGTATGGCGGTTTACTGCCCCGCGATGCCGCTCGTGCGCAAATGCCGCACGCTCACGCGCGAGAGATAAACCGCGAGCCCGGCACCGGCGATCACGAGGCTCGCCATGTTGGCCAGCCAGAAGCCGCGTGCACCGGTGGCCCAGTCGGGGAGCGTACCGATCACGTTGAAACCGAGCGCATAGCCCCCGCCGAGCCCGACGCCCCAGAGCGCGACCGCATAGATCACGGTCGGAACGATGACGACCTTGTAGGCGCGCAGCGCAAACGCCGTCGTGACCTGGAGCGCATCGAACACGTGATAGAGCGCGACGATGGTCACGAGCGGCATGGCGGCGACGGCCACGGCGGGGTCCGGCGTATAGCCGCCGATGATGAGCGGCCGCAGCACGAACACAGCCAGCGCGAAGCAGCACGCGATCGTCACGGCGGTCGCAATGCCGTGCCGCGCGAGCGTGCGCGCCTCGGCGGGCCGGTTGCCGCCGAGCGCCTGGGCGACGAGCGTCGAGGTTGCGACGCCGATCGAGAGCGGTGTCATGTACAGCACTGCGCCGAGATTGCCCGCGATCTGGTGGCCCGCGAGTGTCGTCGTGCCGAGCCGCGCGATGAAGATCGCCATGAAGGTGTACGACGTCACCTCGATCAGATACGAGAGCCCCATCGGAATGCCGAGCTTGAGCAGTTCCGCCTGACGCTTCCAGCTGGGCCAGCAGACGTGCCTGAAGATGCCGAACGGCGCGAACACGTCGAGCTTCGTCATTGTGACGGCGGCGAGGATGGCGAGTGCCCAATTGAGCGCCGTGCTCGCGAGTGCGCAGCCGGGGCCGCCGAGCGCGCTCACGCCGAGCCCGCCGAAGATGAGCCAGCGATTGAGCAGCACCTTCAGCACGAGCGCGCCCACCTGCAGGACCATCACGAGGCGCGGCCGCCCGACCGCATTGGCGAGCGAACTGTAGATGCGAAACAGCAGGCTGGCAGGCAGCCCGAACGCGAGTATCCGCAGATAGTCGACGGTGCGCTCGCGCAGCGCGACGGGTGCGTGCGCGAGGTCGAGCAGCGGATCGGGAAAATACAGGATCGCGCAACCGATCACCGCAAGCACGAGCGCGAGCCAGAATGACTGACGCACTTCTTCGCCGATCTCCCCGTCCCGCTGCGCGCCGTAGAGTTGCGCCGCGATGGGCTGCAGCGCGGTCAGAATGCCGGTGAGGCTGATATAGACGGAGATATAGATCGACGAGCCGAGCCCGAGCGCCGCGAGGTCGAGTGCCGAATAACGCCCGACCATTGCCGTATCGATCACACCGAACGCGATGATCGCAAGCTGACCGATCAGGACCGGCCAGGCGAGTCCGGCGATGCGGCGGACGTCGCTGGCGAGGGTGCCTGCGGCTGTGCCTGCGACGGTGCCTGTCACGACGCCGTCAGTCCGGGCGCTTGCGCCAGGCGCGGCGCTTCGGCGGCGTCTGCGGCCGGTCGATGCGCACATACAGGCGGAATTGCTCGTCGCGGTCGGCGGCGCGGCGGCCTTCCCAGACGAGCTTCCACGCGTAGTTCGGCGGCGAAGCCGGTGCGACGTAGGCCGGGGTGTCCTGGCGCAGGATCACGTCGCATTCCTCGTCGAACGAGAAGTGCATCTTGCCGAAGTAGGCGAAGGTCGCGATCTGGGCGTCACCGAGCCTGACCGGGGAGATGCACGCGTAATCGGCGGGCAGGTGGGCGGCGATCTGCTGCGCGACGTCGCGATACGTACGGCTGTAGTTGACGACGGGCAGCCAGAGCGTCATCAGCAGGACCCACATCAGGGTCGTGCCGGCGCTCGAGAGCACGACGCTGCGCCACAACACCTTCGGATGCCGCGACACGCGCCACTGGACGAGTCCGATCCAGAAGAGCGTCACGACGACGGCGCACGCGAACGAGAGAAAGTTGAACTGCGGCGAGAAGCCGGGCGCGAGGCGCGCGAGATTGCGTGCGAGCGGAGCCGGAAAGCCGGTCATGCCCGCGAGCCACACGAGCCACACGAAGGTGCTGAGGATCGTGAAGCTCAGTACCGCGAACCAGTCGATGGCGTTGATCGCGCCGCGCTTGAGCGTGGGCAGCGCGAAAGCGGCCAGCACCGACAGCGCGGGCAGCACGATCATGAAGATGCGATTCGTCTCGTGGCTCTGCACGGCTACGAGCAGCAATAGCGGCAGGATGACCGACAGCGGAATCGCGATGTGCGGCGCGCGGCGCAGGCCCGCCCAACTGAACCAGGCCCATAAGGCGAGCGGCCACGCGGGCCAGGTGAAGAGCGGCAGGTTCTTGGCGGCGTAATGCAGCACGAAGCCCGGCGGCCCGGAGAAGGCGTTGAGGCTCAACCGGATCCACTGGTTGAGGAACCACGCGGCGTCGTCGGGATAGCGCTGCAGCGCGAGGATCGGCCACGACGCCGAGAGGATCAGCGCAACCGGCAATCCGGCCACGAGCAGCCAGTGCGAGCGCGTCCTGGGCGCGACGACGAGCATCACGAGCGTGCCGGCCAGCAGCGCGCCCGCCTGCACCAGATCGCTTGAGAGCGCCACGATGCCGAGTGAGAAACCCCACCAGAGCGCGCCCTGAATGGGTTTGTCGATCGAGCGTACGACGCCGTACAGCAACATCGCCATGCCGGCGAACTGCATGAGCTGTGGTGTCGTTTCGTGGCCGCGCTCGGCGAGGCCAAAGCATGCGAGCAGGATCAGGAGCGCGCCGTCGGCAAGCGTGCGACCGTAGTCGCGCGGCTCGGGCTCGCCGCCGAATGCGTATTTGAATGGCTGGACTTCGGGGCGGCGGCCCAGCAGATACGCGCTGTACCAGACGAACGCGCAGGCGAGACAGAACAGCAACCCGGTGGCGATGCGCGACGCATTGCTCGCGTCCACCCACGGTGCGAAAACGCGGATGCAGAGCGCGCCGAGCCAATAGCCGAGCGGACCGTTTTCGGTGGCGTACTTGCCGACGAGGTTCGGCAGCAGCCAGTCGTGAGAGGTGCCGCCCGCCATGGTCCACATCACGCCGAAGCCGGCTGCGTCCTCGTTTTTCCATGGATCGCGGCCAAACAGGCCGAACGACGCGAACGCGATACAGATAGCCAGCAACACCCAGCGCGGCAGGGCGCTGGTGGCGGAGGCGGTCAGTCGAATGGCTGGCTTCATTCAGTACGAAAAAAACGGATAAGCGGACCGGTTTGCGCAGGCTGGTTGCGCCACGACTGCGGCACGACCGTGCCACTTCTTGCGGCAGCGGCAAGCCGGGAGGGACAGCGATCGCGGATCGCCCGGTTCACCGGGATCCGGGCCGTGGGACGTGCCAGGCGCGCAGGAGCGGGCGGGGGCCGAAGCATCCGGCATTCTAGCCGGGTGAGCCGCAGGGCGTCACGTTGAGCGTTGCTTCAAAGTTGCGTCGAAGTTGCGTCGAAGTTGCGTTAGATCGCAATCCGGCAACATCACGGCGCGCGTTGCCTGACAGTGCGGGCGCAGCCAGCGGCGGGGCAACAAAAAAGGGCAGCGACTGCTGCCCTTTTTGCTCCGGGACCGGCGCGAAGGCCGGTTCAGGTGATTCGCGAAATTTACTTCGCGACCTTGCCCGTGGCGCGTGCGCCGAACTTCTTGTTGAACTTCTCGACACGGCCGGCCGTGTCCATGATCTTTTGCGTGCCCGTGTAGAACGGATGCGATTCCGACGAGACTTCGATCTTCGCGAGCGGGTACGTCTTGCCGTTGAATTCGGCGGTTTCGCGCGTCTGGATGGTCGAGCGGGTCACGAACCTGAAGTCGTTCGAAACGTCGACGAACAGGACTTCGCGGTAATCCGGGTGAATGCCTTCTTTCATGGTCTGTCCTTAAATCTGGCGGTAGCCAACCCGCGCGCCAGCAATTCACGTGCAACCCTGCACGGGCGATTGCTTGTAACGAACATGGCGCGAGCCACTTGCCCAAGGTCGAAAAACGGCGATTATGCCAGAAAATCAGTCTGTTGGCGAATTTTTGCGGCGCTACTCGCCGAAACCGGCCAGAGCGCCGACTCGCGCAGGATCCTGCCGGTAATAGCGGGCGAGCAGCCGGTAAAGCTCCGGATACTCGGATTCGAATTCGTGTGGCTTCACGAACAGGGCCTCGCTGCACACGGCGAAAAACTCCGACGGGTGGTCGGCTGCATAGGGATCGATCAGCGCTTCGCGCTCGAAGCGCGCCCAGCGCCGCTGCGGCACGGCGTCGACTTTCGCACAAAACTGGTCGTAGGCGTTGTCGAAGACGTCAGCCCAGGCGTGCGCATCGAGCGGCGCGTGCCAGCGGCGAAAAAGCGGCGGATGACCGTCCGCCTCGCCGTTCACCATGTCGATCTTGTGCGCGAATTCGTGGATCACGACGTTGTAGGCGTCGGCGCCGCCGGTCATTTGCGCGTCTTCCCACGATAGGATCACTGGACCGCCTTCCCACGCTTCGCCGCTCGCGTCCTGCTCGACCTCGTGAATCACGCCGTCCTCATCCTCGACGGTTTTGCGGATCACGAACTCGCCTGGATACACGATCACGCCGACCCAGCCACGATACAGATCGAGCGACAGGTTCAGCACCGGCAGCGATGCCTGTACGGCAATCGCGACTGTCATGCGGTCGGTCAGTTCGAGATCGTGCGCGGTCGAAAATTCCTTTTGCGCGAGGAAGAGGCTCGTCAGCTCGCGCAGGCGCGCGAGACCGGCGGCATCGAGATGCGCGAGGAACGGCAGGCCGTCGAGCGTGGCCTGCCAGAGCGCGTCGTCGATCGCGTGCGTGCGCAACGCCTTGTCGCGGCGGCGCGTGCCGAACCACTGGGACAGTTTCGATAGCATCGCCGGGTTGCGTCGTGAGGTGGAATGAGTTGCTGCGCGGTAGCGTGAAAGCGTCAGTCGATCTGCTTCTGGCAGGCTGCAAAGATACCACCGCAGATGGCCACGCCGATGAGGAAATAAAACCCGTCGAGCGAACTCAGGAAGCTCGCCTGCTGCGCGACCATGCGGTTGATCTCCACGATTGCGAGGCCGTACGCTTCGCCGGGCGTGTTGCCAAGGGCTTCGAAACCGTGCGTCAGCGTCGCGAGGGTGTTCTGGAACGCGGGATTGAACGGATTCACCGATTCCGCGAGCCGCGACTGGTGCAGCGCGAGCCGATGCTGCTCGACGATGATGACCGTGGCCGTGGCGAACGAGATCGTCAACTGCCGGACGATGTTCTTGAGGCGGTAGCCGTGCGTGAACTCCTCGATCGCGAAGATGCTGAACGTGACGTTCGCGACCGGCGCCACGATGAAGAGCAGGAGAAGGCCGCGCAGCAGCAGGGGGGCGATGAGCCGCGATTCGCTGACATCGGGCGGCATCCGCGTCATCCAGAAAGCGACGAGGGCCGCGAGCGCGAAACCGGGCACGATGATCCACTTCTTGCGCGTCAGGCGTTTCGCGTAGCGGAAGTACAGGAGAAGGGCGGAAGCCGAAATGAGCGACGTAATGCCGGTGAGCCGGCCCGCGTTTTCCACCGGATAGTTGAGGCCGCCCTCGAGAAAACGTGAGATCAGGTAACTGAGCGCCGTGCTTTGATAGTAGTAAATCATGTAGAGCAGCAGGCCGACCTGAAAGGTCTTTTCGCGTAGCGCATGCAGCCGCACGAGTGGTCTGGGGTGATGCCACTGATTCCAGCCGAACCATGCGAGCGAGCCGATACCGGCCACGGTCAGCACGACCAGCTCGGGGGACCGGCTGAACAGCTCGAAGCGAACCTGTTGCATGGCGATCTGGAGCGCGCCCTGCGCGAACGCGAAGACGATGTAGGGCCAGAAATGCGACTCTCCGCGTTCCTCGGGCTCCACGTGACCCGAGTCGGGTAGGGCGAAAAACGCGAGTGCGGCGAACAGGACGCCTGCGGGCGCGGTACAGGCGAAGAGCGCGCGCCAGTCGAAATGCGAAACGAGCAGGCCGCCGGCGAGCGGCGCGAGCGCGGTGGAGAGCACGAGCATCGAGAGAAATGCGCGTGTGGCCGGCGGGCGCTGCTGCGGCGTGAAACTGCTCTGGATGAGGATGCGGCAGGTGCCCATGATCGGGCCGATGAAGTAACCCTGAAAGCCGCGTGCAAAGGCGAGCCCGGACGACGATGCGCAGAGCGCGGCGATCACGGAGCCCGCCGCGTAAAGCAGCAGACAACTGCTCACGTAGCGCCGGTAGCCGACACGCTCGACCCACCACTGCTGCTGCAGGATGCCGAGCACGGCCGCGACGGCGTACGCGCTCGACGACCAGACGAGTTCATCGGGCGAGGCGTTGATGCCGCCTGCGATATAGCTCGCGAAGAACGAAAAGATCGCGTTGTCGAAGTAATCGAGACCGGTTGCGAGCGCAAGCACCCACGGGAAAAAGTCGCCGCGTAGCCGCTCGCCGCTAAAGAGCGGTTGGCGCGATCCGGTGGTGCTCATGAAGAGGCGTCGCCGTTTCCGGCGGTGGTCCGGCGTCGCGCGTTCCCTGTGCTGCGGCGTTTCTTTGCGGCGAGACGCTCGTCGATCACCGCCTCGTAAGGCACGCCTGCGAGGCGCTTGTTCAGGTAATCGAGGTCGTCCGCGAGTTCGGCGCGCACGGTCTGCGCTTCCTTGAGTTCGCGGCGCACGGCGGCGATGCGCGCGTCGAGCGTATCGATCTGCTGCGCCAGCGCGTCGGCGATATGCTGAAGCGAATCCTGCGAGTAACGCCGACGGCCGTCCACGCCAGGTTCGAGCGGGCGTTTGAGCATCTCCGCGATGCCGTGCAGCGAAAAACCCAGCGAGCGCAACCGCAGGATGCGCGCGAACTGTTCGAGGTTCTGCTCGTCGTAGAGGCGGTAGCGGCCTTCGCTGCGCGTGGGCATGACGAGACCGCGTTCCTCGTAATACTTGAGCGTGCGCGGCGTGACGTTCAACCGGAGTGCGGCGTCACCAACGGTGAGCAGCACGGGGGAATTCGTGTGGGGGGGCTTGGTCATCGGTGATGCGGGCACGGGCGGCGACATGTCAATTTGCCGCATTGTAGTACAACGTGAACGTTCACGTGCATGTTGTACCCGCCGCACATCGGAAGGTGGAAAGGCGGGATGCCGCGCAAAAACGGCGGCGGAAATGAAAACGCCCGCTTGGCGCGGGCGTTCGGGGCGAGGCTGACGGGTGTTAGCCGCCGCGGCGCATCATTTCGAAGAATTCGGAATTGCTCTTCGTCTGGCGAATCTTGTCGAGCAGGAATTCCATCGCTTCGACTTCGTCCATGTCGTGGATGAACTTGCGCAGCACCCAGATCTTCTGAAGGATATCCGGCTTGATGAGCAGTTCTTCGCGACGCGTGCCCGACTTGTTGAGGTTGATCGACGGGTAGACGCGCTTTTCCGCGAGACGGCGTTCGAGGTGCACTTCCATGTTGCCGGTGCCCTTGAATTCTTCGTAGATCACGTCGTCCATACGGCTGCCGGTTTCGATAAGCGCCGTGCCGATGATCGTGAGCGAGCCGCCTTCCTCGATGTTGCGCGCCGCGCCGAAGAAGCGCTTCGGACGCTGCAGCGCGTTGGCGTCGACACCGCCCGTGAGCACCTTGCCCGAGGCCGGTACGACCGTGTTGTACGCACGGGCAAGACGCGTGATCGAATCGAGCAGGATCACGACGTCATGCTTCATTTCGACGAGGCGCTTGGCCTTTTCGATGACCATTTCCGCCACTTGCACGTGGCGCGCAGCCGGTTCGTCGAAGGTCGAGGCGATCACTTCGCCTGCCACCGAACGCTGCATTTCGGTCACTTCTTCCGGACGCTCGTCGATGAGCAGCACGAACAGCACGACATCGGGATGGTTCTGCTTGATGGCGTGCGCGATGTGCTGAAGCATCACGGTCTTGCCCGACTTGGGCGAGGCGACGAGCAGGCCGCGCTGGCCTTTGCCGATGGGCGCGATCATGTCGATGATGCGGCCCGTCACGTTCTCCTCGCCGCGCATCTCACGCTCGAGCAGCAGCACCTTGTTCGGGTGCAGCGGCGTGAGATTCTCGAACATGATCTTGTGCTTCGAGGCCTCGGGCGGCTGGCCGTTGACCTTGTCCACCTTCACGAGCGCGAAGTAGCGTTCGCCGTCCTTGGGCGTGCGGACTTCGCCTTCGATCGTGTCGCCGGTGTGCAGGTTGAAGCGGCGGATCTGCGACGGGCTGATATAGATATCGTCCGTGCTCGCGAGATACGACGTTTCCGGCGAGCGCAGGAATCCGAAGCCGTCCGGGAGCACTTCGAGCGTGCCGTCACCGAAGATCGTTTCGCCAGTCTTGGCGCGCCTTTTTAAAATCGCGAACATCAGTTCCTGCTTGCGCAGGCGGTTCGCACTTTCGATCTCGAGGCCATTGGCCATCTCGATCAATTCGGAGACATGCAGAGACTTAAGCTCGGAAAGATGCATACGGAGAACCCGTCGGGGAGGACTGCGACGAAAAGAGGTCTGGGGGAAAGAAGCGAGCGGAACCGCTCTAGGACTTTATATGGCGCCGGATAGACGCGTTATGAATTCTAGCATAGCACACGCCAAAAGCTGCCAGTGTTGGGAGCCAGCGTGTTTTTGCGGTGCGTGTTGTCGTCGGACAACACGCACCGTTATTTCATCGCCGCCAGCACGCGGGTCCGTTGAGAGGAAATACGCGGCGCGGCGGGTAGGGGGAATTACAGGTGGCTGTCCAGGAACGCGGTCAGTTGCGACTTGGAGAGTGCGCCGACCTTTTGCGCGGCGACAGCGCCGTTCTTGAAGAGGATCAGCGTCGGGATGCCGCGCACGCCGAACTTCACCGGCGTCGACTGGTGTTCGTCGACATTGATCTTCGCGATTTGCAGGCGATCGCCGTAATCCTTCGCGACTTCATCGAGAATCGGCGCGATCATCTTGCACGGGCCGCACCATTCGGCCCAGAAGTCCAGCAAAACGGGTTTGTCAGATTTCACGACGTCCTGTTCGAACGATGCGTCGCTGATGTGCTTGATTTGTTCGCTCATTGTATGAATACCTCTTTCGAATCGAGGCTGACTGAATTGCTCGCCACGATACACCAAAACTGAAAACTTATCCGGGGCCACCAGAACGGCATGCCCGATCCGCGCGGACCCCGCACGGGCCTCACACGCCGTTGTGCACGGCGCAGCCCATTGCCGACGCCAGTGTAGCCTAAATCCCTATGCATTGCCGACGGCGATAGTGCGTATGCATGCCGCAGCGGTCCGGCCTCGCGGGGCATGCCCGGCGGGCTTTTTTCGGCCTGTGCGCAAGGACTGCGCTCGATCAATGCGCGCGTCGCGATCGCGCTCTTTATAAAGGTCGGCGCGGTTGCCCGCACAGCGATATTGCGGCGCGCCGCGTTGGTGCCGCTGATCCTGCCGCCTTTTACTGCACCAGCGCGCGCGGTGCGACTTTTCGGATGAGGGTTCGCATTGCAGCGCAACCAATGCTAGAATGCGCCGTGACGGGCCTCCTCGCATGGAGGGGCGGTCAACCTGGTCAGGTCGGGAACGAAGCAGCCACAGCCGTTTTCCGCCAGTGCCGAGGGTCAGGCTCGTCACCTTCAACTTTCTTCCTGCTGTTCTCCAGTCCGCCACTTCGTTACCTCGTCGTTTCCCGTTCGAGTTACTCTTGGTTTTGCCGCGTCCGGCACGGCTTTGGCAGCGCTTGCGTGATCGTCGGTGGTCAGCATTTCGATGGCGAGATTTGCATGCGCGTCAGCAACCGGTTCCGTCTCTTTCGCAGCACTCGCGCGTGCCGTGCCTGGGCGCCGCGGGCTGTGCGTTTGCGCCTTGCCGAATCACCTGTTCGCGCAGGCGATGCTGATACAATTTCCCGATGACCTATCAAGTTCTCGCACGCAAGTGGCGACCGAAGGACTTCGCTTCGCTCGTCGGACAGGAGCACGTGGTGCGCGCGCTCACGCATGCACTCGACGGCGGCCGCCTGCATCACGCGTACCTCTTCACAGGCACGCGCGGCGTGGGCAAAACGACGCTGTCGCGCATCTTCGCCAAGGCACTCAACTGCGAGACCGGCGTGACATCGAAGCCGTGCGGCGTGTGCCGCGCGTGCCGGGAGATCGATGAAGGCCGCTTCGTCGACTACGTCGAAATGGACGCGGCGAGCAATCGCGGCGTCGACGAAATGGCCGCGCTGCTCGAGCGCGCCGTCTATGCACCGGTGGATGCGCGCTTCAAGGTCTACATGATCGACGAAGTGCACATGCTGACGAACCACGCCTTCAACGCGATGCTGAAGACGCTGGAAGAGCCGCCGCCGCACGTCAAGTTCATTCTCGCGACCACCGATCCGCAGAAAATTCCGGTCACGGTGCTGTCGCGCTGCCTGCAGTTCAATCTGAAGCAGATGCCCGCGGCGAACATCGTCGAGCATCTGACGCATATCCTCGGCGAAGAGAAGGTCGAATTCGAGCCGCAGGCGCTGCGTCTGCTCGCCCGCGCCGCCGACGGCTCGATGCGCGACGCGCTCTCGTTGACCGACCAGGCGATCGCCTATTCCGCGAATCAGGTGACCGAGGAGGCCGTGCGCGGCATGCTTGGCGCGCTCGATCAAAGCTATCTGATCCGCCTGATCGACGCGCTTGTCGCGAGCGACGGCGCGGCCGTACTCGCGATCGCAGACGAAATGGCATTGCGCAGCCTGTCGTTTTCGACGGCGCTGCAGGATCTCGCAAGTCTCTTTCACCGTATTGCGTGGGCGCAGTTCGCGCCGGCGTCGGTGCTTGAAGAGTGGCCGGAAGCGGCGGATCTGCGCCGCTTCGCCGCCGAACTCTCGCCTGAGCAGGTTCAACTGTTCTATCAGATCGCGACGCTTGGACGCAGCGAGCTGGGACTCGCGCCCGACGAATACGCGGGTTTCACGATGACCCTGCTGCGCATGCTTGCATTCGAGCCGTCGACGGGCGCGGGCAATGTCGGCAGTGCGCCGGCGTCGAAGCCTGCAGCGGCGAGTTCCGGGGCGAGGGCGGCTGCGCCTGCACTGGCGAACTCCGCCTCCAGCGCTGCGGCACAAGCACCTCGTCCGGCTGCGGTGGTGCAATCCGCTGCACCGCGGGCGCTCCCGGTGGAAGCGGACAAACCCGCGGCTGTGCCGAACGCCGATGAAGTTGGCGTAGCGGCGACGCCCACTGCTCCGCGCGTCATGCCGCCGTGGGAATCGGCTGACGAGGGGCAAACTGAGGCGCAGGCCGAGGTGCAATCTGAGATTCAAACCGGCGCGCCGGACGCGTCATCCGAAATTCGGAACGAGGCGCCTGTGGCGGCGACAACGCCAGTCGAGGCAAAACCGGCCGAGCCCGAACAGCAAGCCGAGCCCGATGCGGCAGCGAGCGCGGCCGAGGCATCCGGTGTGCGTGGCGGCGCAAGCGCGGCACTCGATGTACTGCGCAGCAAGGGCATGCGCGTATCGGCCGATCGCGGTAGCCGCGCCGCGGCCAGCGCACCCGCTGCCGCGCCCAGATCCGCCGCGCCGCGCGCCGAGGTAAAGGTGCCGACGCCGGACCCCGCCCGCCGCGCTGCCGCCGCGCAGGAAGCGCAGCAGCGTCAGCCGGCCCGTGACGCGAGCGCCCAGGACGCCGCCTCGGCGCCGCCATGGGACGACATTCCGCCCGACGACTACGTGCCCCTCGGCGCCGACGACGCTTATTTCGCATCGCCCGACGACGGCTTCGTGCCGGCATACGACAGCGAACCGGCAGCACAGCGCACCGCCGCGCCTGCGGCGGCCGTCGTGGATGTCAGCAAGCTGCCGGCGGGCATTGCGCTCGACGCGATCGGCTTCACGGGCGACTGGCCCGCGCTTGCCGCGACGCTGCCGCTCAAGGGCATCTCGTACCAGCTCGCATTCAATAGTGAACTGACCGCACTGGACGGCGCGGTGCTCAAGCTGAGCGTGCCGGTGCCGCAGTACGCGGAAGCCTCGCAGGTCGCGAAACTGAAGGCGGCGCTTGCCGAGCGGCTCGGCAAGGATGTGGACGTTGCGGTGGTGGTAGGCCCCGCGCGCCGCACGGCTGCCGCGCTCGACGCGGCCGCGCGCGCCGGGCGTCAACGTGACGCCGAACGCGAGATCGGCGCGGACCCGTTCGTCCAGCAACTGATTCGAGACTTCGGCGCGAGCATCGTGCCGGGTTCGATTCGCCCCGTCGCGCTCGACGCGGCGCCGGGCAGCGGCCAGGCCGCCCATTGATTTGCGGCGCGCGGCGCCACATGTGCCGTGCGCTTTTCCGAATACAAACGATCCAGAAGGAGTCACGATCATGATGAAAGGTCAAATAGCCGGGCTGATGAAGCAGGCCCAGCAGATGCAGGAAAACATGAAGAAGATGCAGGAGCAGCTTGCCCAGATCGAGGTCGAGGGTCAGGCGGGCGCCGGTCTGGTCAAGGTGACGATGACGTGCCGCAACGACGTGCGCCGCGTGACGATCGACCCGAGCCTGCTCGCGGACGACAAGGACATGCTCGAAGACCTCGTCGCAGCGGCGTTCAACGACGCAGTGCGCAAGGCCGAAGCCACGTCGCAGGAAAAGATGGGCGGCATGACCGCCGGTCTGCCGCTGCCCCCGGGCTTCAAGCTGCCGTTCTGATGCCGTACAGGCGGGTCGCGCGCGTTTGCGCCGCGGCCCGTTTTTCACAGGGCCGCGCCATGCGTCGTTCGCCCTGTTCGCCCAGTTTGCGGCTTCACGCCGCAAGATCCATCGATTCGCCACGCTGAATCCGCATGAAACAACCTTCCGCCCTGGCAGCGCTTGTCGAGGCGCTGCGCGCGTTGCCCGGCGTCGGGCCGAAGTCGGCGCAGCGCATGGCCTATCACCTGATGCAGCACGACCGTGAAGGTGCCGAAAAACTCGGCCGGGCGCTCATGTTCGCCACCGAGCACCTGAAACACTGCGAGAAGTGCAACACGTTCACCGAAGCTCAGGTCTGCGAAACGTGTCTCGACGAGGAGCGCGATCCCACGCTGCTGTGCGTCGTCGAAACACCCGCCGACCAGATCATGCTCGAACAGACCATGACATGGCACGGCCTGTATTTCGTGCTGATGGGGCATTTGAGTCCGCTCGACGGCATCGGCCCCAAAGAGATCCATTTTGACCGCCTCGTGAAGCGGGCCTCGGACGGCATCGTCAAGGAAGTCGTGCTCGCAACCAACTTCACGAACGAAGGCGAAGCCACCGCGCACTACCTCGGCCAGGCGCTGAAGGCGCGCGGCCTGAGCGTCACGCGCCTCGCGCGCGGCGTGCCGGTGGGCGGCGAACTCGAATACGTCGACGCGGGCACGATCGCGCGCGCGATGATCGACCGACGCTCGATGTAACCCGAGAATATTGCCGCACGCGCCGAGCGTCGCGCAGCGCGCATCGAAGCAAGCAAGGAGACCCATGAGCGCAGCCACATCCCCCGAATCCGCGTCCCGCGAGCGTGCCGCCGGCCCGCTCGCAGGCGTGAAAGTGCTCGAACTCGGCACGCTGATCGCGGGCCCGTTCGCCGCGCGGTTTCTCGGCGAGTTCGGCGCCGAGGTCATCAAGATCGAAGACCCGAAGGGCGGCGATCCGCTGCGCAAGTGGCGCAAGCTCTATCCCGAAGCGGGCGGCACTTCGCTTTGGTGGGCCGTGCAGGCGCGCAACAAGAAGTCCGTGACGGTGAACCTGAAGGCCGAGGAGGGCAAGGAGATCGTCCGCCGCCTCGCGAAAGAAGCCGACATCGTCATCGAGAATTTCCGGCCCGGTTTGCTTGAAAAGCTCGGCCTCGGTTACGACGTGCTGTCGAAAGAAAATCCCGGTCTTGTGATGGTGCGTTTGTCCGGCTATGGGCAAAGCGGTCCGTATCGGGATCGTCCGGGTTTTGGCGCGATTGCCGAGTCGATGGGCGGCTTGCGTCACATCACCGGCTACCCGGACCTGCCGCCGCCGCGCATCGGCATTTCCATCGGCGATTCGATTGCCGCGCTGCATGGCGTGATCGGCGCGCTGATGGCGCTGCATCACCGCAATGTGAACGGCGGCAGCGGGCAGATCGTCGATGTCGCGCTCTATGAAGCCGTCTTCAACATGATGGAAAGCGTGGTGCCGGAATACGGCGTCTACGGCATGGTGCGCGAACGCACCGGCGCCTCGCTGCCGGGCATCGTGCCGTCGAACACGTACCCGTGCAAGGACGGTAGCATCGTGATCGGCGGCAATAGCGACCCGATTTTCAAGCGTCTCATGAGCGCCATCGACCGCGACGATCTCGCCAACGATCCGGGCCTCGCGCATAACGACGGCCGCGTGCCGCGCACGCAGGAGATCGACGGCGCGATTGCCGCATGGCTTTCGACGCGCACGATCGACGAAGCGCTCGACGTGCTCAACGCCGCCGATGTGCCGGTGGGGCGCATTTACAGCGTCGCCGACATGTTCACGGATCCCCAGTTCATGGCGCGCCAGATGATCCAGCAGTTCCGCTGGCAAGACAAGGTCGACGTCGCGCTGCCCGCGGTCACGCCGAAGCTCTCCGCCACGCCTGGCGATACGCGCTGGCTGGGCCCTGAACTCGGCGAACATACTGACGAAGTTCTCCGTGCGCTGGGGTACGACGCAGACCATATTGCCCGGTTGCGCGCGCAACAGATCGTCTGAGTCGATAGACGAATCGCACAAACGAATCGCACAAACAAACAGCGCGCCTCGGCGCGCTGTTCGCATTCCGGCAGCGCGCGAAACGCTCAGGGCTCGATTACGATCTTGCCCGCCACCTGCCGGGAAGCCATGTCCTTGAGCGCCTGAGCGGTCTCGGCGAGTGCGTAGCGCTTCGAGACATACGGCCGGAGCAAGCCCTTGTTGATCCAGTCGACCATCTGGGCGAACGCTGCCGCGTTGTTCTGCGGTTCGCGACGCGCGTATTCCCCCCAGAACACGCCGACAATGCTCGCGCCCTTGAGCAGCGCGAGATTGAGCGGCAGCTTCGGAATTTCGCCGTTGGCGAAGCCGACGACCAGATAGCGGCCGCGCCAGCCGATGCTGCGAAACGCGGGTTCCGCGTAGATGCCGCCGACCGGATCGTAGATCACGTCCGGGCCTTTGCCGTCGGTGAGCGCCTTCACACGCTCACGCAGATCTTCGGTGCTGTAGTTGATGGTGGCGTCCGCGCCGAAGCGCTTGCAGATATCGAGCTTTTCGTCGCTCGATGCCGCGGCGATCACGCGTGCACCGAGCACCTTGCCGATCTCGACGGCGGCAAGTCCCACGCCGCCTGCCGCGCCCAGCACGAGCATGGTCTCGCCGGCGCGCAGCGCCGCGCGGTCGACCACCGCATGATGCGACGTGCCGTAGGCGAGCGTGAACGAGGCGGCCGTCGCGAAATCGGCGCCATCGGGCAGCGGAACGCAGGCGGCTTCATTCGCCACGACCTGCTCGGCAAAGCCACCGGTACCCACGTAAGCGATCACGCACGCACCCGGCGCAAGTTTCACGCCCGCGCCCGCGGCACGCACGACGCCTGCGACCTCGGCGCCCGGCGTGAAGGGCAGCGGCGGCTTCATCTGATACTTGTTTTCGATGATGAGCACGTCGGGAAAATTGACGGCGGCCGCTTTCACGTCGATGACGACCTCGCCCGCACCGGGTGTCAGGTCGGGCAACGTTTCGAGCGAGAGGGAGTCGGGTGGACCGTACTGGTTGCAGCGAATGGCGCGCATCGTGTCTCCTGTGTGCTGTCGCGTCGTTTATGAAATCGTGACGAACGGACAGTGTACGGCAATCCGGTGATATTCGAACGATCGTGCGATTCGGCACCGGGTTCGAAATCGGCACGAACGCGTGCCGCAGACGACGTGCCGTGCTCCCGCCCGCCCTCGCGCGGCCCGGCCAGCGGGCTTGCCGGGCTGTCGCTCGCGTGCCTTCTTTCCTCGGTTACAATCGCCGGATGCGAATACTACTCAGCAACGACGACGGTTATCTCGCCCCCGGACTCGCCGCTCTCTACGAAGCGCTCAAGCCGCTCGGCGAGGTCACGGTGATGGCGCCCGAGCAGAACTGCAGCGCCGCTTCGAACTCGCTTACGCTGTGGCGGCCGCTATCGGTGCTGCGCTCGGCGACGACCGGTTTCTACTACGTGAACGGCACGCCCACCGACTCCGTTCATATCGCACTCACGGGCATGCTCGAAGAGCGGCCCGATCTCGTGGTCTCCGGCATCAACAACGGCCAGAACATGGGCGAGGACACGCTCTATTCGGGCACGGTGGCCGCCGCAACCGAAGGCATCATGTTCGGCGTGCCGGCGATCGCGTTCTCGCTCGCCGACAAGGACTGGGCGCATCTCGATTCCGCCGCGCGCGTCGCAGCCGAGATCGTCGCGCATTACCTCGCGAATCCGTTGCAGGGGCATCCGCTTCTGAACGTCAACATTCCGAACCTGCCGTACGCCGAACTTGGCGAATGGCACGTGACGCGCCTCGGCAAGCGCCATCCCTCGCAGCCGGTGATCCAGCAGACCAACCCGCGCGGCGAGCCGATCTACTGGATCGGCCCATCCGGCACCGCGCGCGACGCGAGCGAGGGCACGGATTTTCACGCGGTGTCGCACGGCCACGTGTCGATTACGCCGCTGCAACTCGACCTGACTCACACGCAGATGTTGTCCGAGACGCGCGCATGGGCGCGTCAGGGCGGCCGCGCTTCATGACCGGGGAGCGCACCAGGCGTTTTCCGCTCGGGCTCGCGGATCTTGTGCGCGAACCGCGCCGCCGTGACGGCCAGGATTCGCGTGGCGGCGAAGCGCGCGCACCGCTCGGTGGCGCGGGCAAGGCGGGCACGGCAGTGGCCAAACCCGCGGCTAAACCTGTGGCCAAACCCGCGGTGCCGCACGTGAGCGGCGGCGTCGGCACGAGCAAGCCGGGGCAGGCGCCTGGCGCAGGACTCAAGCGTCCGGTGAGCAGCAAGCCAGCTGCGCTGGCACGCCCAAGCGATGTGCGCGGCAGCGATGCCGCGCCGCGCGCCGTACCAACGCGTTCCAATGCCGTGCAGCGCACCCATGGCACACACGGCGCACCCGGCACCCCCGCCACGCCGGCATCCGGCGCGCCAGGTGTGCCGCTCAACGGTGCGGTTGCCTTGACGTCGGAACGGGTTCGCGAGCGCATGGTCGAAAGGCTGCGTGCGAACGGCATCGTCGATGCGCGCGTGCTTCAGGCGCTTGCGGGCGTGCCGCGCCACATGTTCGTCGATCCTGGTCTTGCGACCCAGGCCTACGAAGATGCGGCGTTGCCGATCGGTCATCAGCAGACGATCTCGAAGCCCTCGGTCGTCGCGCGCATGCTCGAACTCGCGGGCGCGGGGCGTGCGCTCGATCGTGTGCTCGAGATCGGCACGGGCTGTGGTTATCAAGCGGCGGTGCTGAGCTGCATCGCACGCGATGTTTATTCGATTGAACGCATCAAGCCGTTGTACGAGCGCGCGAAGACGAATCTTCGTCCGCTGCGCATCCCCAACATTCGCCTGCACTACGGCGACGGACGGCTCGGCATGCCGTCGGCGGCGCCGTTCGACGCGATCGTGATCGCGGCCGCCGGCTTCGAGGTGCCGCAGGCGCTGCTCGAGCAGCTCGCCATCGGCGGGCGGCTCGTGGCGCCTGTCGCATCGCCCGCAGGAGCCGGTGGCGAGGCGACCCAGGTGCTGACGCTCGTCGAGCGTACGGGCCCGGCGCAGTGGCGGGAATCGCGGCTTGATCGCGTTTTCTTTGTCCCTTTAAAATCCGGAGTGATCTGAAACCGATGAGTATGTTGCGCGCGATGCAAAGAAACCGTCTGAAGATCGATCTGACCGTAGCCCAGCGCGGCGCAGCAGCCGTCGCGCTCTGCGTGTTGACAGCCTGTGCGACGCGGTTCGATCAGGCACCTGTGGTCGACCGCACTGCGCCGCTCGGCGCAGCCGCCGCCCAGCCCGCCGTGCCGCTTGGGCCGCCGCCTCCTGGCTACTATCGGGTGAAGCCGGGCGATACCCTCTACAGGATCGCGCTCGAAAACGGCCAGAATTACCGCGACATCGCCGCGTGGAACAATCTCACTAACCCGAACCAGATCGAAGTCGACCAGTTGTTGCGCGTCGTGCCGCCGGGTGCGAATGCCGCCGCAATGACGCCGGGTGTCATCACGGCGCCTGTGCCGGGCGGCAGCGCGCAGAACGTGCCGCCGGTCTACGGTGCGGGCGCGAACGCCGCGCCGGCTCCCGCTGCGCCGATGGGCAGCGCGAACGACGCCGCCATGCCGTCAGCCAGCATCGCGCTGGGCTGGCCGGTGCGCGGGCCGCTGCTCAATGGCTTCGATGACGCGAAGAACAAAGGCATCAATATCGGCGGCGCATCGGGCGATGCGGTCAAGGCCGCCGCCGACGGAAGGGTGGTATATGCCGGAAATGGGCTGCGCGGTTACGGCAATCTCATTATCATCAAGCATGACGCCACCTTTTTGACGGCGTATGCACACAACCGCGCTTTGATGGTAAAAGAGGGAGATGCAGTCACCAAAGGTCAGAAGATCGCCGAAATGGGAAATAGTGATTCGGACCGCGTGATGCTGCATTTCGAAGTCCGCCGTCAGGGCAAACCCGTCGACCCACTGAAGTACTTGCCGCCGCAATAAAGCGAGCCGACCATGCCGAAACCGAAGCGCCGTCTGCAGCAAACCGAGTCTGACAGCCAAGCCGCCCCGGTTTCGGTTGAGGACAGCGCTGCGCCTGGCGACGACGAGGCGCAGTCCGAACTCGAACAGTCGCACGATTTCGACGAGCGCGAAGGTTCCTCCGATGAGGAGGGCAACAACCGCGAGACCGCCGAGCCCGCGGCCGACGCCGACGACTTTCGCGCGCTCCTGCAGGCCGAACTCACGGCCGACACCATCCAGCATTATCTGAACCGGATCAGCGTGAAGCCGCTGCTCACCGTCGAGGAGGAGCAGCGCTACTCGCGTCTTGCGAAGGCCGGCGAGTTCGAGGCGCGCCAGGTCATGATCGAGCGGAATCTGCGGCTCGTGGTCAGCATTGCAAAAGGTTATCTGAATCGCGGCGTGCCGCTGCTCGATCTGATCGAGGAGGGCAACCTGGGCCTCATGCACGCGATAGAAAAATTCGATCCGGCGCGCGGCTTTCGCTTCTCGACGTATGCAACGTGGTGGATCCGCCAGAGCATCGAGCGCGCGATCATGAATCAGGCGCGTACGGTCCGCTTGCCGGTGCATGTGATCCGCGAACTGAACCAGGTGCTGCGCGCGAAGCGCCATCTGGAGAAGAATTCGCTGAATGCCAATACCGCGTCCGAGCGGCGCGACGCGAGCATCGACGACATCGCGTACCTCACAGGCAAGACCACCGAGGAAGTCACCGATATCCTCGCGCTCAACGAACACACGGCGTCGCTCGACGCGCCCCTCGATCTCGATCCTGCGAGCAGCCTGCTCGATCTGCTCTCCGACGATCAGAGCCAGTCGCCCGATGCGGAAGTGCAGCATCGCGAACTGGAAACGCTGACGCGCGCGTGGCTCGGGCGGCTCTCGGACAAGCATCGGCACGTGATCGAGCGCCGCTTCGGACTGAACCATATCGAGCCCGCGACGCTCGAAGAACTCGCCGACGAAATGGGCCTGACCCGTGAGCGCGTGCGGCAGATCCAGCAGGAAGCGCTGGTGCGCCTCAAGCGCTTTTTTGCCTCCAACGGCGTGCGTAAGGACGCCGTCCTGTAAATTCCGCCGTTCAACCCGCCGTTTGACTGAATGACACCTGTTCTTGTATTCGACATCGAGACGATTCCCGATGTCGACGGCATTCGCCGTCTCGACGATCTTCCCGCAACGCTCACCGACGCCGAAGTGGCCGAGCATGCGTTCGCCGCGCGCCGCGAGAAAACCGGCAGCGATTTTCTCCCGCACCATCTGCAACGCATCGCGGCGATTTCCTGCGTGTTCCGTGATGGCCAGGGTTTTCGCGTACGCTCGCTCGGCACGCCCGAGGACGGCGAAGCCGCGCTGATCCAGTCGTTCTACCGGACTATCGAGAAGTACACGCCGCAGCTCGTCTCGTGGAACGGCGGCGGGTTCGATCTGCCCGTGCTGCACTATCGCGCGCTCGTGCACGGCATTCGCGCGTCGCGCTACTGGGACCTCGGCGAAGACGACCGCGACTTCAAGTGGAACAACTACATCAGCCGCTATCACTCGCGTCACACCGATCTGATGGACGTGCTCGCGATGTATCAGGCGCGCGCGAACGCGCCGCTCGACGCGCTCGCGAAGCTCTGCGGCTTTCCGGGCAAGCTCGGGATGGACGGCAGCCAGGTGTGGACGGCGTTCCGCGACGGGCGCATCGAGGAAATCCGCAACTACTGCGAAACGGACGTGGTCAACACGTATCTGCTCTTTTGCCGTTTCCAGTTGATGCGCGGCGGCTTTAGCGAGCGCGAATACGAAGACGAAATCACGCACGTCAAGAATGCGCTCGCCATGGAGCCCGCGCCGCACTGGGCGGAGTATCTCGCGGCGTTCGGCGCCTGAGCGGCGCTCAGGCGTGTTTCAGTTTCAGTCGAATTCCAGCACGATCGGCTGATGGTCCGACGCTTGCGTCGCGCTGTCGATCTCGCAGTGCCGCAGCCGCCCGAGCAGGTTCTCCGTCACGAAAACGAAATCGCACGCAAGCGGACCGGACGACCATTGCACGGTGTCGTAGACACCCGCGGTCGGCGGCGGTGCCGCGCCCGGATGCAGCGCAATCCACGCATCGACGAAGGCAGGGCTGTCGGCGATCGGCTCCAGCATGCGTGCGTACGCTTCGCTGGACCACGCGCTGTTGAAATCGCCGCAGAGGATGGCGCTCGCGGGCCGCGCCGTCGGCGCGAACGGGCCGGTGTCGTTTTCGGCGGGCGCAGGGTGCGCTGCGTGTTGGGCAGCTTCCTGCTGCAGGCGGCGCAATTCGTCCACCTGGGCGAGCCGCTGGCGCAGCGAGTAGTACTCCAGATGCGTGACCAGCACGCGTAGCGCGCCGCCCGGCGTGTCGAGCACCGCTTCGAGCGCAACGCGCTGCATCGAAGGTGCAGCCGGATCGGCGGGCCAGGGCAGCAAGTGGCGAAACACTTGTGCGACAGGCAAGCGCGTTGCGATGGCGTTGCCGAACTGGCGGCGCGGCGCGCGCGGCGTGTCGTGCGGGGCAGGAAGATCGGCGCCGATTCCCTCGATGATCGTAAACCCGGGCAGCAACGCCCCGAGTTCGGCGAATTGATCGCTTCCCGGGTTGCCCGGCAGTGCGCCAAAACCGCGTGTGATTTCCTGCAGGCACAGCACGTCGAAATCGGCGAGCCGCCGCGCTTCGCGCACGGTGCGCGCGAGGTCGACGACGCCCGCTGCGTCACGGCCCCACTGTACGTTCCAGCTGAGCAGTTTCATCGGCTATCCAGTGGTGGACCGATACTGCTTCACTGTAGCCGAACGGCAGGCTTCATCAAGCCCGCCACATCGACTGTTATCCGCGGTTAGCAACTGTTAGCGCAGGCGTCCCCGGCAATTGGCGCGTTCGGTTCTGGCGACGCGTTGCTGGTCGTCGAAATAGACCGCGAGCGGTACGTTATTGTCCTCGCCGATCGCATACTGGAAGCAGGCATGGCCGTTGTCGTCGTATTGGCTGTCGGGCGGCCCGATGCGAGTCATGAGCTCGGTCTGCGTGAGGCCCGGCTTGACAGTGGCGATAACTTTCTCGGGTTTGACGCCCGTGCACGCGGCGAGGGCGAGAAGCGCGGCCATCGCGGCGGCACTGGAAAAATGCTTGCTCAATTCGACTCCAGTAAAAAGAGTGGGGCCTCAAGGATTTGATTCGCTCGCGCCATCGTCCATTGGATTACGCTAAAACGCAGTGCCGCACGATCGCCTGGCCGGTGAGCGCGAGCGACGCCGGCTCAATTGAAATTCAGGGAAAACCAGGTGCGCGGCGATTCGCGGTGCGCTCAAGCACGAAGGACGCCATTGCAGGCGCGAAATAGCGGTCGCTATGGTAATTGATCTTCGGTGCGATTCGGTGTTGTTGTATCGCAAGATCGTGCGAAATGTTCGCCTTCGCCACCGTCGATGAAACGTCTTTCAACCGCGCACGCGGCGTGACAGCACAGCGCGCGGGTTTCGGAGCGGCCTGTCGAAGGCGTCGGCCTGGACTTCGTCTACAATTTCGCCTTCGCCCCTATCTTACCCACTGTCAGTCAGGAATCCGCTGGTGTCTCAAGCTGCCCCCGATCCTCAAACCGAATCCCTCCACGCCGCAGCCGCACCGGAAACCGTTGCTGCCCCCACGACCCCCGCAAAGCGCTCGAAGCGCGAGCGCCGGGCCGAACGGCGTGCCGCCACGGAAGCCTCGGTGCTTCATGCCCCGATTCTGGAGATCGTGTCGCTCGACATGGAGGCGCGCGGTGTGGGCCGCACTGTCACCGAGACCGGCGAACCGGGCAAGGTGATTTTCGTCGAGGGCGCGCTGCCCGGCGAGCGTGTGACCTATTCGAGCTACCGCAAAAAGCCGAGCTTCGAGCAGGCGACGGTGGTGGACGTGCTTCGCGAGAGCGCGATCCGCACGAAGCCGCAATGCCAGTTCTTCGGCACCTGCGGCGGCTGCTCGATGCAGCATCTCGACGTGCGCGCGCAGATCGCGGTCAAGCAGCGCGTGCTCGAAGACAACCTCGCGCACCTCTCGAAGGTGCGCGCCGAATCGATGTTCCGGCCGATTCACGGCCCGTCGTGGGGCTACCGCTACCGCGCGCGTCTCACCGTGCGCAACGTGCCGAAGAAGGGTGGCGTGCTGGTCGGTTTCCACGAGAAGAAGAGCAGCTACGTCGCCGACATGACGAGCTGCGAGGTGCTGCCGCCGAACGTCTCGGCCATGCTGGTGCCGCTGCGCGCGCTGGTCGAAGGGCTGTCGATCCGCGATCGTTTGCCGCAGATCGAACTGGCGGTCGGTCAGAGCGTGACGGCGCTCGTGCTGCGCATCCTGGAGCCGCTCACGGCCGCCGACGAAGCGCTGCTGCGCACCTTCGCCGACGCGCACAACGTGCAGTTCTGGCTGCAGCCGAAGGGCCCCGACACGGTCTTCCCGTTCTATCCCCTCGACGCCCAGCTCGACTACACGCTGCCCGAATTCGATATCCGGATGCCGTTCAAGCCGACGGACTTCACGCAGGTCAATCACCAGATCAACCGCGTGCTGGTCGGCCGTGCGTTGCGTCTGCTCGCGCCGGAGCCGGGCGATCGCGTGCTCGATCTGTTCTGCGGCATCGGCAACTTCACGCTGCCGCTCGCGCGGCTCGCGCGCGAAGTCGTGGGGATCGAAGGCAGCGAAACGCTGACCGCACGCGCGCTCGATAACGCACGCGCGAACGGCGTGGACGGTCACACGTCGTTTGCATGCCGCAATCTGTTCGAAGTGACCGCCGACGACATGCGCGCGCTTGGCGCGTTCGACAAATTCCTCGTCGATCCGCCGCGCGAGGGCGCGCTGGCCGTGTCGAGGGCGCTTGCGGACATGGCGCAGAGCGGCGAAGGCGTGCTGCCGAAGCGCATCGTCTACGTGTCGTGCAACCCGGCGACGCTCGCGCGCGACGCGGGCCTGCTCGTGCACGAAGCCGGTTACCGGCTCAAGGGCGCGGGCGTGGTGAACATGTTCCCGCACACGTCGCACGTCGAGTCGATTGCGTTGTTCGAGCGGGACTGAGTACAGGAACTTGCGCTGCTGCGGCCCTGCCCAGCGGCGTAAGGCGAAAAAAATCCCGCACATGTGCGGGATTTTTTTGACCGGATCGCTTACCAGATCTGCCACCAGGACTTGGTTTCCGTACCGGGCCGGGCGTGACCGGTGATGTACGGGCTGTCCGGGAAGGTCGCGGCGAGCACGCGGCGCGTGTCGTCGGCGAGTTGCTGCTGACCGAGCTTCTGGTACGAGAGGATCATGATGTGCAGCGCGTCCTCGATGGCCGGCGCACTCTTGTAATCCTTGATCGCGAGCTGCGCGCGGTTGATCGCAGCCACATAGGCGCCGCGGCGATAGTAGTAGTCGGCGGCGTGGACTTCGTGCGACGCAAGCGAATTCACGATGTAGCGCATGCGCTGCGCGGCGTCCGGGGCGTACTTGCTCTGCGGGTATTTGTCGACGACGACCTTGAACGCGTCATAGGACTCGCGCAGCGACTTCGGATCGCGCTCGCTCATGTCCTGACCCGAGAACCGGCCGAACAGGCCCAGGTCGTCGTTGAAGTGGATCATGCCCTTGAGGTAGTACGCGTAGGCGACGTCCGGGTGCTGCGGGTGCAGCTTGATGAAGCGATCGATCGCCTGGTCGGCGGCGTCGTTCTCGTTATCCTTCCAGTTGCAGTAGGCCACGTTGATCTGAGCCTGCTGGGCGAAATGTCCGAACGGGTCGCGACCCTGCAGCGACTCGAAGTACTTTGCGCACTTGCCCCAGTCGCCGCTATTAAGCGAGTCCTGGGCCTCCGTATATAATTTGTTGTTGTTCCACCTTGCCGTTTCGTCGGTCTTTTCCGGCAGGCCGTGGCAGGCTGCCACCACGGCGAGCGCGGCGCCACAGGCGGCGATGCGAAGGATGTTGCCGATCTTGCGGATCGTCGTCATCGTCGTTTCGTCCGATTCCTGTGCCGCCGCGTTACGGATGTTACGGGCGTTACGGGCCATCGCATGTTGGGCCAGTTTCGTAATCGTGTTCAAGGCTCGCATTTTCCAGTTCAGCTTCAGGTCCCAGGTGACCCAGACTCAATGACCCGTTCAGTTCTTCCGGGAGGCGGCGCCCCCGGCGCCCCAAACAGCATCGACCATTATAGCCTGGGCGAAGTGCCCAATGACGCAGCGCCGGGCGACGCTTTCGACGACGATTTCGGCGCGGACGAATCCGCGTCCGGCGTCGCAGATCCGTCCGCCCGCACGAGCGCCAAAGCACGCGCCGAGGAGCCGCCGCGCCGCGCGCAGGTGCCCGACGAGCTCGCGGGCGAGCGGCTCGACAAGGTGCTCGCCAAGGTTTTCCCCGAGTTTTCGCGCAGCCGCCTGCAGGGCTGGATCGAGGCGCAGCGCGTGCGCGTGGATGGCGCGCCCGCGAAGGTGCGCCAGCCGGTCCCGCTCGGCGCGACGATCGAGCTCGTGCCCGACCTGCTGCCCGAGCAGCTTGCATTCACTCCTGAGCCCGTGCCGCTCGACGTCGTCTACGAGGACGACGCGCTTGTCGTCATCAACAAACCGGCCGGGATCGTCGTGCATCCGGCGGCGGGCAACTGGAGCGGGACGATCCTCAACGGCCTGCTGTATCGCTACGGCGACCGGGCTGCCGGCCTGCCGCGCGCGGGCATCGTGCACCGGCTCGACAAGGAGACCTCGGGGCTCATGGTGGTCGCGCGCACGCTCGAAGCGCAAACCGATCTCGTGCGCCAGCTCCAGGCGCGCACGGTCAAGCGCCGCTATCTGGCGCTCGTGTGGGGCAACGTGCCGGACAAGGGCACGATCGATGCCCCGATCGGCCGCGATCCTCGCGAGCGCACGCGCATGGCGGTAGTCGCGGGCTCTAATGGCAAGCCGGCCCGCACGCATTTCCGGCGCGTCGACGCAACGCTTTGGCACGGCCAGCCGGTCAGCGCGATCCACTGCGATCTGGAGACGGGCCGCACGCACCAGATTCGCGTGCATTGCGCGGCTATCGGCCACCCGCTGCTCGGCGACCCGGTCTATGGGCGTGCGCGCGGCCGCCGCTCCGTGGCCGCGCTACCCGACGGCTTTGCGCGCCAGGCGCTGCATGCGTGGCGCCTGGGGCTCATTCATCCGGTCACGGGCCGCGCGATGCAGTGGCGCGCGGACGTGCCCGACGACATGGATGCGCTGATCGCCGCGTTGGGCTTCGGTGAGGAGAGCGAGGAACACGGCTTCGACGACGAAGTCTTCGACAGCGCGTACACCGACGAAGGCTACGTCATCGGCAGCGACGAGGATGACTACGAAGACGATGGCGACGAGGGTGACGATGAAGATCACGACGACGGCGAGGACGCACACGCATGACGATCGCGCCTGAACTGAGTCAAGCGGATCTGGTGCATCCCGGTTGGGCTGCACCGTCGAACGTGCGCGCGTTCGTGACGACGCGCGACGGCGGCGTGAGCGAGCCGCCTTTCGGCCGCTGGATGGCCGGTGGCGCAAGCGGCGAAGGACGCGAGCTGCCGGGCGGGCTGAATCTGGGCCGGCTCTCGGGCGACGAGCCCGATCGCGTCGAGGCGAACCGTTCTCGTCTACTGGCGTATGCGGGCGTCCCTGTGGCGTGGCTGAAGCAGGTGCATGGCGCGGGGGTGGTCGACGCCGTCGACGCGCTGGCCGCCGCGCGCGCAGGCGAACCGTTGAGTGCCGACGCCTGCGTGACGGATCGCCCGGGCATCGCCTGCACGGTGATGGTCGCCGACTGCATGCCGGTGCTGCTGTGTGACGGCGCGGGTCGCGCGGTCGGTGCGGCGCACGCGGGCTGGCGCGGGCTCGCTGCGGGCGTCATCGAAAAGACCGCGGAGCGTGTCGCAGCGCTCGCGGGCTGCGCGACGTACGATCTGCACGCGTATCTCGGGCCGGCGATTGGGCCGGCTGCCTTCGAGGTGGGGGCAGACGTGCGTGACGCGTTCATGAATCACCCGGTCGCCGTTGGCGCCCAGCAACGCGACGCGACTGCCGCCGCGTTCGTTGCACGGCCCGAGGCGCCGGGCAAATTCTTCGCCAATCTCAACGCACTCGCGCGCCTGCGGCTCGCCACGCTGGGCGTCGAGCGGATTAGCGGCGGCGATCTGTGCACATACACACAGCGCGAGCGTTTTTATTCGTATCGCCGCGAGCGTGTCACGGGCCGCATGGCCGCGCTCGTGTGGCTGACGCCCTGAGGTGTCTTTCGCGGTTACATCGAGTAACGTTTTTGCTGCGCTGCATCGAATATGAAGCGATGCAGCGCAGCAGTTGTAACGGATGATGCAGCAGCGGGGCCGATTACACTGCAAGCGCTTGGGCGCACTGGGCTTTTTTTTGCACGCGCATCGGCGTGCGCTGGATCGAATCAATTAAGCGTCTGGCTACATCGGGAAAACGATAATTAAAAAAATATCGCGGTGCGGCAAAATCGGGCTCAAGCATTGACATGCTTTGCCGTGGGGAGCAAGAATGTCCCACACCTACGGGACAGGACGTGACGTGGTGCGACGCGATCGCGCCCGTGTGCGGACCGCCTGCCTCTCAACCAGTCCTCCGGGACACATCGGTCAAAAGCAGGTATGACGGCATCTCAACGTTCCACGAATTCCCCCGGCGCCAGCGCCTCTACGAGCGGTGCACAGCAATTCACTCCGGATGCCGCCGGAATGCAGCAGATACTCGACGCGTGGACTTCAGCCTGGCGCAACGCCATGAATGCCGCGCAGCAAGCGCAGGGCAAGGTCGCGGGCGCGCCGCTGCAAAACGGCTGGTGGCCGCAGGCGGGCAATGGCGCCGCTGCGCCCGCTGGACCTTTCGAGCCGCCCAGATTCCCCAGTGCATCCATCGAACCCGTGCGCCTGCAACAGCTGCAGGCCGACTACTCGCGCGACGCGCTCGAACTGTTGCGCCAGGCCGCGGATACCGAACCGAAAGCGCCGGAACTCAAGGACCGCCGCTTTAGCTCCGATGCCTGGAAAGCGACGCCCGCCTATGCATTCACGGCAGCCTGGTATCTGTTGAATGCGCGCTATCTGCACGAACTCGTCGACGCCATCGACACCGATCCGAAAACGCGCGAGCGCATTCGTTTCGCGGTCCAGCAGTGGACGGCGGCGACCTCGCCGAGCAATTTCTTCGCACTCAATCCGGACGCGCAGAGCGCCTTGCTCGAATCGCACGGAGAAAGCCTGCGCCAGGGCGTAATGAACCTGCTTGGCGACCTCACGCGCGGCAAAATATCGCAGACCGACGAGTCGCGATTCGTCGTGGGCCGCAATCTCGCGACGACCGAAGGCGCGGTCGTGTTCGAAAACGAACTGTTCCAGTTGATCCAGTACAAACCGCGCACGGCGAGCGTGCGCGAGCGGCCGCTCCTGATCGTGCCGCCGTGTATCAACAAGTTCTACATCCTCGATCTGCAGCCCGAGAATTCATTGGTTGCGTACGCACTCGAACAGGGCCAGCAGGTGTTCCTGATCTCCTGGCACAACGGCGACGCATCGATTGCCCACAAGACGTGGGACGACTACATCGAAGACGGCGTGCTCAAGGCGATCGATACGGTGCGCAGCATCAGCGGCCGCGAGCAGATCAACACGCTCGGCTTTTGCGTCGGCGGCACGATGCTGGCCACCGCGCTCGCCGTCGAGGCCGCGCGCGGAGAGCACCCGGCCGCGTCGATGACGCTGCTCACCGCGATGCTGGATTTCGCCGATACGGGCGTGCTCGACGTGTTCGTCGACGAATCGCACGTGCAGATGCGCGAGCAGACCATCGGCGGCAAGAACGGCGGGACGCCCGGTGTGATGCGCGGCGTCGACTTCGCCAACACGTTCTCGTTCCTACGCCCGAACGATCTGGTCTGGAACTACGTCGTCGACAACTATCTCAAGGGCCGCACGCCCGCGCCGTTCGATCTGCTGTACTGGAACAGCGACTCGACGAGCCTGCCCGGCCCGATGTACGCGTGGTATCTGCGCAATACGTATCTCGAGAACAAATTGCGCGAGCCCGGCGCGCTCACGGTGTGCGGCGAACAGGTGGACCTCTCGCGCATCGACGTGCCGACGTTCATCTACGGTTCGCGCGAAGATCACATCGTGCCGTGGCGCACGGCTTACGCATCGGTGCCGCTGCTTTCGGGACCGCTGCGCTTCGTGCTGGGTGCGTCGGGGCATATTGCAGGCGTGATCAATCCGGCTTCGAAAAACAAGCGCAGCTTCTGGAGTGTCGAGACCGATGCGAAGCATCTGCCGACCGACGCTGACGCATGGTTGGGCGAAGCCGAGGAGAAACCCGGTAGCTGGTGGCCGACGTGGGCGCAATGGCTCGATCAGTACGGCGGCAAGAAGGTGAAGCCGCGCGCCCAGGCCGGATCGGCGGAATTTCCGGAAATCGAACCGGCTCCGGGCCGTTACGTGCAGCAGCGCGACTGACGCGTCTTGCTGCGGAATGGGTTTTTAACTTGACTAACTTGACGGGGTGGCGCTTCCTGTGACGTCGCGCCGCCCGAAGGAACTCAAAATGACCGACATCGTGATCGTATCGGCCGCGCGTACCGCGGTGGGCAAATTCGGCGGCACGCTTGCGAAAATCGCGGCCCCCGATCTGGGCGCCGTGGTAATCAAGGCGGCGCTGGAGCGTGCGGGCATCAAGCCCGAGCAGGTGAGCGAAGTGATCATGGGCCAGGTGCTGACGGCCGCTTCGGGCCAGAACGTCGCGCGCCAGGCTTCGATCAAGGCGGGCTTGCCCTCGGCTATTCCCGCCATGACGATCAACAAGGTCTGCGGCTCGGGCCTGAAGGCCGTGATGCTGGCCGCCAACGCGATCATCGCGGGCGAGGCGGAAATCATCGTCGCAGGCGGCCAGGAAAACATGAGCGCCGCGCCGCACGTGCTGCCGGGTTCGCGCGACGGCTTCCGCATGGGCGATGCGAAGCTGATCGACAGCATGATCGTCGACGGCCTGTGGGACGTGTACAACCAGTACCACATGGGCGTGACGGCGGAAAACGTCGCACGCGAATACGGCATCACGCGCGAAGAGCAGGACGCGTTCGCGGCGCTGTCGCAGAACAAGGCCGAGGCCGCGCAAAAAGCGGGTCGCTTCGACGCCGAAATCGTGCCGGTCGAGATCCCCCAACGCAAGGGCGAGCCGCTTCTCTTCAAGACCGACGAATTCGTGCGCCATGGCGTCACGGCCGAAGCGCTCGCGGGCCTGAAGCCGGCGTTCCAGAAGGAAGGCACGGTAACGGCTGCGAATGCGTCGGGCCTCAACGACGGCGCGGCGGCAGTGATCGTGATGTCGGCGAAGAAGGCCGAGGCGCTGGGTCTGAAACCGCTCGCGCGCATCAAGGCGTACTCGAACGCGGGCGTCGATCCGAAGGTCATGGGCATGGGCCCGGTGCCCGCCTCGAAGCGCTGCCTCGAGCGTGCAGGCTGGACGCCGCAGGACCTCGATCTCATGGAGATCAACGAAGCGTTCGCCGCGCAGGCGCTGGCCGTGAACAAGCAGATGGGCTGGGACACGTCGAAGATCAACGTGAACGGCGGCGCCATCGCGATCGGTCACCCGATCGGCGCTTCGGGCTGCCGTATCCTCGTCACGCTGCTGCATGAAATGCAGCGCCGCGATGCGAAGCGCGGCCTGGCTTCGCTGTGTATCGGCGGCGGCATGGGTGTGGCGCTCGCGGTCGAGCGTCCGTAACGTCTGGTCTGTAATGGAGTTGCGCGGCGGGCCGGTGTCGGCTCGCTCGCGCGCCGCGATTGCGCAGTGAAGCGTGAGCAATGAAGCGAGCAATCGCGGCGGTAGTGAAAGCAATGTCGTGCGGATTGGTGCAGATGTAGTGTGCTGAGGGCGGTGTGCCGTACAACCAGGTACAACCAGGTATAACCAGGTGGAAACTGGTAAATACGCGGTAACCGAAGCTGCAGCACGGGCGGGACGAAGTAAGGAGCGAGACCTGAGCGGTCGTGTAACGCTCTGGAAAACGATAATGGAGTTTGGCTTATGTCACAGCGAATTGCGTATGTAACCGGCGGAATGGGCGGTATTGGCACGGGTATCTGCCAGCGCCTCGCCAAGCAGGGCTTCACGGTGGTCGCCGGGTGTGGTCCGAACTCACCTCGTCGCGTGAAATGGATCGAGGACCAGAAGGCCGCGGGTTACGAATTCATCGCTTCGGAAGGCAATGTCGGCGACTGGGATTCCACGCGCCAGGCGTTCGACAAAGTCAAGGCCGAAGTCGGCGAGATCGACGTGCTGGTCAACAACGCGGGCATCACGCGCGACGTCGTGTTCCGCAAGATGACGCGCGAAGACTGGACTGCCGTCATCGATACGAACCTCACGAGCCTCTTCAACGTCACCAAGCAGGTCATCGACGGCATGGTCGAGCGCGGCTGGGGCCGCATCATCAATATTTCGTCGGTGAACGGGCAAAAAGGCCAGTTCGGCCAAACCAACTATTCGACGGCGAAGGCCGGCATTCACGGTTTCACGATGGCCCTCGCGCAGGAAGTGGCGACGAAGGGCGTGACCGTCAACACGGTTTCGCCGGGTTATATCGGCACGGACATGGTGAAGTCGATCCGTCCCGACGTGCTGGAGAAGATTGTTGCGACGATTCCCGTGCGCCGCCTCGGCGCGCCGGAGGAAATCGCATCGATCGTCGCGTGGCTCGCCTCCGACGAGTCGGGCTTCGCAACCGGTGCAGACTTCTCGCTGAACGGCGGGTTGCACATGGGCTGATCCGGCGTGCCGCATCAGCCTTTCGGGGCGCGGGGCAGCGCATGGATCCACAACGGCAGCGTGTCTGTTGTCACACCGGGACAGACGCCGCTGCCGAACAAGGCTCGCACGCGAGGGGCGTGCCGGGCGAACAAGGGCGACATATGACGACTACAAAGAAGACCGCCGAACGACTCATCAAGAAATATCCGAACCGTCGGCTCTACGACACGGAAACGAGCACCTACATCACGTTGAGCGACGTGAAGCAACTCGTGCTCGATCAGGAGGAGTTCAAGGTCATCGATGCGAAGACCAACGAGGATCTCACGCGCAGCATCCTGCTGCAGATCATCCTCGAAGAGGAGAGCGGCGGCCTGCCGATGTTCTCGTCGTCGATGCTGTCGCAGATCATCCGCTTCTATGGTCATGCCATGCAGGGCATGATGGGCACATACCTGGAAAAGAATATTCAGGCGTTCATCGATATTCAGAACAAGCTCGCGGATCAGTCGAAGAGCCTCTACGAAGGCAACGCGATGAACCCCGAAGTGTGGTCGCAGTTCATGAACATGCAGGCGCCCATGATGCAGGGCATGATGACGAGCTATATCGAGCAATCGAAGAACATGTTCGTGCAGATGCAGGAGCAGATGCAGAACCAGGCGAAGAACATGTTCAGCAGCTTCCCGTTCAAGCCCGCGGCGCCTGGGCAGACTGCGCCGGAGCGCAGCGAGGACGAGAAGAAGTAACGTTTCGGGGGCATCGTCGCGTTCGCGCCATGCTTAGGCAAGCGCGCGGATTCGACGCGGTTTCGAACGTAGCGCGGTTGGCGCATCGGCTGGCCGCGCAGCAGCGTCTGCGCGGGGCTGGCATTGCCCGCCTTGCAGCGTGCGCGTGCGCCTCTGCCGTGAGCTTCGCGCGTGCGACGGGCGCCATGCGTAGCCCTTTCATCTTTCATCTGTCCCACCGGCTCGGGCAGGTCCGTTTTTCCATCCCACCGCTTTCCGGCCAAAACCAACATTCCTCCAGCGCACCTTGCCCGGCCGGCCGATGTTGTAAAAGCGCGTCCGTAATCCGGCCCGACTTTCCATGCAGTTACCCGGCGAAGCAGCGGCGCTCGCTATGACATACAGGTAAAATACGCGATTCGCCTGATCTCGCACCGCGCTTTCCCGCCGTGCGCCCCACATCCGGATGTACACGTGAAAAATCCAGTTGAATCAACGACCTCCAGTAATCCTGCGCCGCGAGTCGGGATGGTTTCCCTCGGCTGCCCGAAGGCGCTCGTGGACTCCGAGCAGATCATCACCCAGTTGCGCGCAGAGGGTTATGAAATCTCGGGCACCTACGACGGCGCCGACCTGGTCGTGGTCAACACCTGCGGCTTCATCGACGAAGCCGTGCAGGAAAGCCTCGACGCCATTGGCGAAGCGCTCCACGAAAACGGCAAGGTGATCGTCACGGGGTGTCTCGGCGCGAAGCAGAGCGCGAGCGGCACCAACCTCATCGAGGACGTGCATCCGAAGGTGCTCGCCGTCACCGGGCCGCAGGCCGCCAGCGAAGTCATGCAGGCCGTGCACATCCATCTGCCCAAGCCCCACGACCCGTTCGTCGATCTCGTGCCGCCCGCGGGCGTGAAGCTCACGCCGCGCCATTATGCGTACCTGAAGATCTCCGAAGGCTGCAACCATCGCTGCTCGTTCTGCATCATTCCGTCGATGCGCGGCGATCTCGTGTCGCGCCCGGTCGCCGACGTGATGCTCGAAGCCGAGAACCTCTTCAAGTCGGGTGTGAAAGAGTTGCTCGTCATCTCGCAGGACACGAGCGCCTACGGCGCCGACGTCAAGTTCCGCACCGGCTTCTGGGACGGCCGTCCGCTCAAGACGCGCATGACCGAACTCGTCGGCGCGCTCGGCGAGCTGGCCGCGCGCCACGGCGCATGGGTGCGTCTGCATTACGTGTATCCGTATCCGAGCGTCGACGAAATCATTCCGATGATGGCCGAAGGCCCGTACAAGGGCCACGTTCTGCCGTATCTCGACGTGCCGTTCCAGCACGCGCATCCCGAAGTGCTCAAGCGCATGAAGCGTCCCGCGAATGCGGAGAAGGTGCTCGAGCGCGTGAAGGGCTGGCGTGCGATCTGCCCGGATCTGACGATCCGCAGCACGTTTATCGCGGGCTTTCCGGGCGAAACGGAAGAACAGTTCGAGACGCTGCTCGATTTCATCCGCGAGGCTGAACTCGATCGCGTGGGGTGCTTCGCCTACTCGCCCGTCGAAGGTGCGACCGCCAACGAACTCGACGGCGCATTGCCCGACGAAGTGCGCGAGGAACGCCGCGCGCGCTTCATGGAAGTGGCGGAACAGGTCTCGGCCAAGCGCATGCAGCGCAAGGTCGGCAAGACACTGAAGGTGCTGATCGACGAGATCAACCCTGATGGCGGCATCGGCCGTACGTCTGCCGACGCACCCGAGATCGATGGCGTCGTCTACGTCGCGCCTTCAGTGAAGGCATCGAAGCGCTACAAGGTCGGCGACTTCGTGTCGGTGAAGATCACCGGCGCGGACGGCCACGATCTGTGGGGCGAGGTCTGACGCGCATGGATGCAGGCGCCGCGCAGGTGCTCGCGTTTGGCGAGGCGATGGTGGAGTTCAACCAGGCGTCGGAGGGCAAGCCGGACTATCTGCAAGGCTTCGGCGGCGATACCTCCAACTTCTGCGTTGCCGCTGCGCGCCAGGGCGTGCGCACGGGCTTCGTCTCCGCGCTCGGGGACGACCGGTTCGGGCGGCTGCTGCGCGATCTGTGGTTGAGTGAAGGTGTCGATACGGCCAACGTCCGTGTCGATGCGGATGCGCCCACAGGCGTCTATTTCGTCTCGCACGGGCCGTCCGGCCATGCGTTCGACTATCTGCGCGCGGGGTCGGCGGCGAGCCGCTATGCGCCGCGCGATCTGCCGCTCGACGCGCTTGCCGCCGCGCGCGTACTGCATCTCTCGGGCATCAGCCTCGCGATCGGCACGAGTGCGTGCGACGCCGCGTTCGCAGCCATCGACCACGTCCACGCACATGGCGGCGAGATCAGCTTCGACACGAACCTGCGCCTGAAACTCTGGCCGCTCGCGCGGGCGCGCGCAGTGATGACGGAAGCGCTGCGCGTCACCGATATCTGCCTGCCGAGCTGGGATGACGTCACGCTGCTCACAGGTCTCGCGGATCGTGATGCGATCGTCGACTGGCTGCTGGCGCGCGGGCCGCGCGTCGTCGCGCTGAAGCTCGGCAAGGACGGCGCCTATGTGGCGACGGCCAGCGAGCGCCGCGTGGTGCCTGGCTGCGCCGTCGCCGCGGTCGATGCGACGGGGGCCGGCGATTGCTTCGGCGGCGCGTTTATCGCGCGTATCGTGTCGGGCGACGATCCGTTTGCGGCGGCCCGTTACGCGAATGCGGCGGCCGCGCTGTCGACGCAAGGCTATGGCGCCATCGCGCCGATTCCGCACCGCGAGGCGGTCGAAAGGCTGCTGTCCACCTGAGCGCCAACTGAGGGCGAGCCGAGTGCCCGGTGCCGCACTGCATACAGAACATCAACTTTCCACGCAGACAGACGAGGAGCAAGCGATGCAACGAGAAGTGGTGGTGGTGAGCGGTGTGCGCACCGCAATCGGCGACTTCGGCGGCGGCCTGAAGGACTTCGCCCCGACGGATCTCGGCGCGCGCGTCGTGCGCGAGGTGCTCTCGCGCGCGAACGTGGCGGGTGACGACGTCGGTCATGTGGTGTTCGGCAATGTCGTGCATACCGAACCGAAGGACATGTATCTCGCGCGCGTCGCCGCGCTCAACGGCGGCGTCGCGCAGCATGCGCCCGCGCTGACCGTGAACCGTCTGTGCGGCTCGGGTCTGCAGGCGATCGTCTCGGCGGCGCAGAGCATTCTGCTCGGCGATGCGGACATCGCCATCGGCGGCGGCGCCGAAAGCATGAGCCGTGCGCCCTATACCGTTCCGGCCGCGCGTTTTGGCCAGCGCATGGGCGATGCACCGCTCATCGACATGATGCTCGGCGCGCTCCACGATCCGTTCCAGTCGATTCACATGGGCGTGACAGCGGAAAACGTCGCGCAGAAATTCGGCATCACGCGCGAGGCGCAGGACGCGCTCGCGCTCGAATCGCATCGCCGTGCAGCGAGGGCGATTGCAGAGGGCCGTTTCAAGGATCAGATCCTGCCGATTGCGATCAAGTCGAAGAAGGGCGAGGTCGTCTTCGACACCGATGAACACGTTCGCACCGACGCCGTGCTGGAAGATTTCTCGAAGCTCAGGCCGGTATTCGTGAAGGAAAACGGCACGGTGACCGCGGGCAACGCGTCGGGCATCAACGATGCCGCCGCTGCCGTCCTGCTGATGAGCAGCGAAGCGGCCCGCGCGCGCGGCGCGAAGCCGCTGGCGCGCCTCGTCTCGTACGCGCACGCGGGCGTCGATCCGGCGTACATGGGCATCGGCCCGGTGCCGGCCACGCAGCGGGCACTCGAACGCGCGGGCATCACGGCCGCCGACCTCGACGTGATCGAGGCGAACGAGGCGTTCGCCGCACAGGCCTGCGCCGTGTCGCAGGAACTCGGGCTTGACCCGGCGAAAGTGAATCCGAACGGCTCGGGCATTTCGCTTGGCCACCCCATCGGCGCGACCGGCGCGCTGATCACCGTGAAGGCGCTTTACGAACTGCATCGGATCGGCGGGCGCTATGCGCTCGTGACGATGTGTATCGGCGGCGGGCAGGGCATTGCCGCCGTGTTCGAGCGCATCTGACGCGTTCGCACGGCTGACTGCTGCGCGGCGCACTCGAAGGAAGGAGCCAGATGGAAGTATCGACCTCAACACAACGGGTCGCCGCGACGCGCGGCGTGATGCGGGCGGCGTGCGCGCTGACAGCACTCGCGCTCGCGTTGCCGCTCGGCGCACACGCGCAGCAAGCCGCTGATGCGGCAAAGGCAACTGCCACGCCGTCCGCGGCCTCTCAGCCACTTAAGCCGCTCAAGCCGCTCAAGCCGCTCAAGCCGAACCCCGACTTCGCGCACTTCCCGCGCTACGCCGGCATGCTCGGCAAGCGCCAGATCGTGATGCGGCTCGGTCCGCAAACCGACGACCCGACCGGCGTCCACGGCGAATACCAGTTCACCGATACGGGTGCAGTGATCCTGATCGCGGGCGACCACGAAGGCACGACGCTCGAAGCCGAGGAGTCGAACGACGGCACGCAAATCACGGGCAACTGGGTTGGCACGTTTGCCGCCGACGGCTCGCTTTCGGGCGCGCGCATGGAAGTGGACGATTCGAACCCGGTGGCTTTCGAACTGAAGCCGCTGACGGCCGGGCAACCCGTGCCGCCTCCGTCCGCCGAGCCTGCAGCGGAGTTACATGACGAACCCGCAGAGCCCGCATTCTCAAGCGGCCAGGCCGTGAACGGCGTCAGCAATCTCAAGACCGGCGAGTAATCCCATGAAGAAAAACGACACCAACCGCGCGTTGCAGACGCGCATCGTCCATCCCGAAGACCAAATCACGCCGGGATTCGAATCGTTCGCCGCGCCGGTTACGCGCGCTTCGACCGTGGTGTTTCCCGATCTCGCGACGCTACGCGCGCTCGACTGGCGCAACGACTCGCAGTGGCGCTACGGCCTGCATGCAACACCGACCTCGGCCATGCTGACCCAGCGCCTCGCGCAAATCGAAGGCGGCGACTACGCGCTCTTGCAGCCGTCTGGGTTGTCGGCGATCTCGAACGTCTACTTCGGGCTCGTGAAAGCAGGCGACGACGTGCTGATTCCCGATAACGTCTACTCGCCGAACCGCGAGCATGGCGACTGGCTCGCGCGCGACTTCGGCATCACGGTGCGCTACTACGATCCGCTGATCGGCGCGGGCATCGCCGAACTGATCCTGCCCGCCACGAAGCTGATCTGGCTGGAGGCGCCGGGCTCGGTGACGATGGAAGTGCCGGACGTGCGCGCGATCACGGCCGCGGCCCGCGCGCGCAACGTGGTGACGGCAATCGACAACACGTATTCGGCCGGGCTCGCGTTCAAGCCGTTCGAACACGGCATCGACATTTCCGTGCAGGCGCTCACGAAGTATCAGTCGGGCGGCAGCGACGTGCTGATGGGCGCGACGATCACGAAGGACCACGCGCTGCATCTGAAGCTCAAGCAGGCGCGCATGCGGCTTGGCATCGGCGTGTCGTCGGACGACTGTGCGCTCGTGCTGCGCGCGCTGCCCAGCATGAAGGCGCGCTTCGAAGCGCACGAAAAGAGCGCGTTCGCGCTCGCAAGCTGGCTCAAGACGCGCGGCGAGATTGCGGCGATGCTGCATCCGGCGTTTGAGGACTGTCCGGGCCACGCATCGTTCGTGCGCGATTTCACCGGCGCGGGCGGGCTCTTTTCAGTGGTGTTCGACGAACGCTATACGCCCGCGCAGATCGACACGTTCTGTGAGGCGCTCGAACTGTTTGCGATCGGATGGAGTTGGGGCGGGTCGCACAGCCTCGTGATGCCGTATCACGTCACGTCGATGCGAACGGCCGCGAACTGGCCGCATCGCGGTACGCTGGTGCGTTTTTACGTGGGTCTCGAAGACGAAGCCGATTTGCGTGCCGATATCGAGCAGGCGCTGGCTACGCTCGCCTGAGCGCAGCCACGCGGCAGCACCATGAAAACAGCCGCTGTGCCTTGCGGGCGCAGCGGCCGTTTTATTGGCGGCGCGGCAATCAGAACAGCCGCAACAACCCGTCGAGCCCGACGAAATTGAACGCGACGCTCGCCGCTTCGCGCACCACGGGTTTCGCGCGGAATGCCACCGAAAGGCCCGCTTCGGCCATCATCTTCAGATCGTTCGAGCCGTCGCCCATCGCGATGGCGCGGCGCGGTTCGATCCCGAGTCGCGCGCAGGTTTCGACGAGCGTGCGCGCCTTCACATCGGCGTTGACGATCTCTCCGGTCACGCGGCCCGTCAGCTTTCCGTCGACGATCTCCAGCGTGTTCGCGCGCGTGTAGTCGAGTCCGAGCCGCTCCTTGAGCCGCTCCGTGAAGAACGTGAAGCCGCCGGAAACGAGCAGCGTTTTCAGCCCCGCTGCCTTCGCCCCGGCGAGCATCTGCGTCGCGCCCGGCGACAGTTGCAGCCGCTCCTCGTAGACGCGTTCCAGCGCGCTCGCGTCGAGCCCCTTCAGCAGCGCCACGCGCCGGGTCAGGCTCTCGTTGAAGTCCTTGATCTCGCCGCGCATCGACGCTTCGGTGATCGCCGCGACCTCGGCCTTCAGCCCGCAGAAGTCGGCGATTTCGTCGATGCACTCGATGGTGATCAACGTCGAGTCCATGTCCATGGCGACGAGACCGAAGTCGGCGAGCCCGCGTCCCGCTTCGATGAATGCGTAATCCAGTTGGTGCGTGCCGCAATAGACGTCGAGATCGCCGCGTTGCGCGGGGACGGCGCCTTCGATGCGGATCGCGAATTCGTCGATTGGCGCGAGGCGGCTGCCGCGCGCGAGCGCCAGAAGCGGCTTGTGGTGAACGGCGGGCAGCGAGGCAGGACTCTGGATGACGAGATTCATGACGTGGATGGATAGCGGGCTGTAAAGCGGGCTGTGAACCAGGACGGGCGCGGCAAATCGCAATATTGTAACTGCTCGCCGATCCGGCCCGGCGCGCCCGGCAATCCATCCGCGCGGAGCCGCCTGCGCCCGCTGACATGCAGCGCACGCCAGCGGCCATCTCACGTCAACAACGAGACAGAACCCGCCGGGTCATGTCCCGTTGTACGCTTGCTGCGAAACCTGTTTCAGAATCTGGTTCGCCGCCCCGTAACTCTTGTTCATGTAGATCTTCGAGAACGAATGCCCCATCACATCGGACAGCGGATGCCATCCCATCGAGAAGTTCTCCGGCAGCACCGTCTGTACCAATCTCAGGGCGCCGATTACGCCATCGGAACTTGACGTCAGATAGCTTGATCCAGGCAACTGGTAGCCCGTCGCGCTGCCGACGTTCACCGCACTGATTGCGCCCTGCGCCTTGTCGGGTCCTGTCACGAGCAAGTTGATTTCGAAGTTCGCGTACAGCGAGCCCTGCGAATGGCCAATCAGGACGACCTTGCGCTTGTCTTTCAGATACCCGCGATACTTGCGCAGATGATCAGGCAATTCCGGAACGTCGCTCTTGGCCAGGATGGCGATGTACTTCTTCTGCAGTTCCGCATTCATGCCGCTGGCTGGCACGGAACCCCCGTCGATGGCACGCCAGAAATCGGCCGGACTCGATCCCTCCCTGGCCTTTTGCTTGAATACCGACTTGACGTCGGTGAAGAATCCCTGGGTTGCGTTGTATGCATTGCCGTATACGTAGGCATTGTTCTTGTCGCGCGCATTGAGCTGCTTCTTCACGATCTGCAGATTGGCCACTGCATCGTCGAATGTGTTGTTGATGCCGTTGACGAACACGATTGCCGAACCGGGCGGTGTCGCGGATATCGCACTCAACGGGGTGAGCAATGCGCTCGCGAGCAGGACTGTGACGGGTGACTTCATGCGGAAATCTCCTTGGGTTTGCACTCAGTTGAGAAGAACGGATGGATCGAAGCGGCACGGCCTGGCTTGAGGATCGTCGAAGAACTGACCACCGGCCAACGACTGGAAACGCAGATAGGCAACCGTGTCGCTTTCGTCATCGAGCATGACCGCACGCGCGGCCTTGATTCGGTCGAGCATCTCCTGTTGATCGAGATTGACCTTGGCGAGTACATCCTCGCCTAGCGCGCAAGCGATGCCTTGCGCGATTTCATCGCCGGCACGTTTGGCATCCTGCGGATCTCGCACGTTATTGACCGCCTGGCTCCAGCCCTGGGCGATTTGCGTGAGCACCTGACGTGTCACGGCGGAGTTGGCGTATTCCTGCGCAAGATAGTCGTTGAACCGCTGCGGCAGCGGGCGCGCGGGTGGTGAAGACTGCGTCATGCGATCCGTCGGCCCGGGATCGATGCCGCTGCGTTTGATCGCTGGCAGGACCGGCACAGGTGTCGCGGAAGGCCCGGGTTTGTGCGCGATATCGGTGTCGGTATCGGCAGAAACGACCCATCGTGCTCCGAGAACAATCAACACTGCGATCGTCGCGCCGACGCCAGCTTTGAACTGCCACATATCAACTCCCGCGCAATGAGATTGCGTGTGACCGGCATTAGGGCATCGTCTACGACACTGCCAATCGCGCTCGCAATAAATGTTGGCACTGCTATATGACAAGTGCGGCCGGGGCTACTGTAAATGTTTGTCATATCTTTGGAGTAGCGGCCCTGTATTCACCTTTTTGCAGTGGATCGGTACGTGTAGTGCATAGCACTGCAAATTTGTTTGCTGGAAGGCGAATGCGTGGTGGTTCTCAGGCGGTGCGATGGACCGGGACGGTTTCTATCGCATTTAGCGGGGGCGAAGAAAAGGTATGTCGCCCCGGTCCGTGGGCTTGCGGCCACTGCGGTCTCGCTCGAACCATTTGTGGCCCGCCTTGCCGCCCCTTTCGTCGAGTGCACCCATGCCGGTCTGACCCTTCGCGCGCCTTGCTGGATTGAAAGCTCGCTTTAGTTGCACAATGAATATTCGCGCGGCGGCCCGACCGGGGCGGCCGTCGCGTGCCGTCAACCGTTCGCTGCGCGGCCCGTATCTTGCGATGCCGGATGCGTGATCCGCGCGCCAATGCGCGCAAGGGGAACCGGTATGCAGGACGCTCACAAGAACCAACACACCACGCCCGCCCGAACGCCGCGCGGCGCGCGTTCCGAGGCTTCTGGCACGGCTGCGCCGGTTTCGCGCGCCGTGTCCGGACGCCGCGCACCGCGCGTCGCCCACCGCGTTCCCGACACGCCGGCCGACGCCGACATCGCGGGTATTCCGATCACGAGCGCAAGACGCGTCATCGACGCTTCGAGCGGCCTGCGCAAGATCGATGTCATTCGCTATTACGCGCGCGCGTCGCGCTGGCTGCTGCCGCATCTGCGCGAACGCCCGGTTTCGCTCGTACGCGCGCCGCGCGGTCTCGAAGGCGAGCTGTTCTTCCAGCGCCACAGCGCGCGCGCGCCGATCCCCGAGCTCACGCAGCACGAGGGGCTCGACCCCGGCCATCCACCGCTCTTGACGATCGAATCGCTGGAGGCGCTCATCGGCGCCGCGCAGATGGACGCGATCGAACTGCACACGTGGAATGCGCGCGTAACGGACATCGAGCGGCCCGACCGCGTGGTGTTCGACCTCGATCCGGATCCGGCGCTCGGCTGGGATTGCATGATCGAAGCCGCCGACATGACCCGTGCGCTGTTGCAGGCGCTCGGTCTCGAATCGTTCTGCAAGACGAGCGGCGGCAAAGGGCTGCATATCGTCGTGCCGCTCGCGCCCGAGACGGGTTGGGAAGACGTGAAGGCGTTCGCGCGCGCGGTCGCGCAGCATCTGGCCGCGGACGCGCCGACGCGGATCACCGCGACGATGGGCCCCGAGCATCGCAGGAAGAAGATTTTCGTCGACTACCTGCGCAACGCGCGCGGTGCGAGCACGGCGGTCGCGTATGGCGTGCGGGCGCGGCCCGGGATGGGCGTGTCGGTGCCGATTGCGTGGGACGAGCTTGCGCAGACGAGCGGCGGCGCGCAGTGGACGCTGCACAACATCGACGAGCGCCTGGCCACGCTCGACCGCGCCGATCCGTGGGCCGCGTATGCGGGCGTGAAGCAGCAGGTCACCGCGGAGCTGACGATCGGGCTCGAAGAGAGCGGCAGATAGCGCGCGCGGCGGTGCACGTCATGCGGCTGCCGCGTTATTCGACCGCCGCATCCCAGTACGGCGGGTCGCCGAAATGCGCGGCGAGAAAGTCGATGAAAGAGGACGTTTTCGGCGGCACGAACGCGCGGCTCGGATACACGGCCCAGATGGCGGACGGTTGCGCGAGCGGGTAGCGCTCAAGCACGCTGACGAGCGCACCGCTTTGCAGATACGGCGCGACGTCCCAGGTCGATTTCAGCGCGATGCCGAAGCCTGCCAGCACGGCGTCGCGGATCGCTTCACCGTTGTCGGTCACGAGCCGCCCGTCCACGCGCACGGTGAGCGGGCCGGCTGGCGTGACGAATGCCCAGTCGCGCTGACCGCCGAGGATCACGCATTCGTGGTGCGCAAGATCGGCCGGATGATGCGGCGTGCCGTGCGCCGCGAGGTAGGCGGGCGCACAGCAGATGACGCGCCGGTTGACGGCGAGCCGCCGCGCGACGAGCGAAGAATCCTTGAGCGCGCCGATCCGGATGGCGACATCGACGCCCGCGTCGACGAGATCGACCACGTGATCGGTCAGTTGCAACTCGAGGCTCACGCCCGGATAGCGGCGCAGGAAGGCGGCGATGACGGGCGAGACGTGCTGCCGCCCGAACGACGACGGCATCGAGACGCGCAGCCGCCCCTGCGGCCCGTCCTGCGCACGGCCGACCGAGGCGCGCGCCGCTTCGGCTGCGTCGAGCAGCACGTCGGCGCGCGTCATGAAAATTTCCCCGTCCTGGGTCAGATTGATGCGGCGTGTGGTCCGATGCAGCAGGCGCGTGCCCAGCCTGCGTTCGAGGTTCGCGAGCCGGGCGCTCGCCACGGCGGCCGAAAGACCGAATTCGCGCCCTGCGGCGGAGACGTTCGCGAGCTGCGCGGCACGCACGAAGAGTGCGACGTCGAGTAGATCGAGTCGCTCGCGAGGCGTGGGCTTGACGGGGAGATCGTCGGGATCGGCGAAACTGACGGGATCGGCCATTATCAATTTTTTCAGCAAAATGTTTTAGCCATTATGCGGCTTTTCACGGCATGCGGAGTCGGACAAAATCGGCTTCCTGCGGCGCTGCTCGATCCGCTGTCCGGTCCGCAGTTCGAACCGCAGTTCGTCTGCTCCGCGGCCATCTTGAAGCCGCCGTCCCGAACCTATCCGAACAGGAGTCTGAAATGAAAGCCGTCGGCCTTTACCGTTATCTCCCCATCAACGATCCGGCTTCGCTGCAAGACGTCGAGCTGCCGCAACCGGTCGCAACGGGCCGCGATCTGCTCGTGAAGGTTGAAGCGGTATCGGTGAACCCCGTCGATACGAAAGTGCGCGCGCCGAAGGACGCCGTAGAGAGCGCGCCGCGCGTGCTTGGCTGGGACGCCGCAGGAACGGTGGCGGCAGTCGGCTCCGACGTGACGCTGTTCAAGGTCGGCGATCCCGTCTTCTACGCGGGCAGCATCACGCGCCCCGGCTCGAACAGCGAATACCAGCTCGTCGACGAACGCATCGTCGGGCGCAAACCGGCATCGCTCGATTTCGCGCATGCGGCTGCGCTGCCGCTCACGGCGATCACCGCCTGGGAGGCGCTCTTCGACCGCCTGCGCGTGTCGCCGCAGGGCGCGGACGCCGGCAAGTCGGTGTTGATCCTCGGCGGGGCGGGCGGCGTCGGCTCGATCGGCATCCAGCTCGCGAAGCAGCTCGGCAAGCTCACCGTGATCGCCACCGCGTCGCGGCCCGAATCGGCGCAGTGGGCGCAATCGCTCGGTGCGGACCACATCGTCAACCACTTCGGCGATATCCCGGCGCAACTGTCGGCGCTCGGCATCCCCGCAGTCGACTACGTGCTGATCTTCAACGACACCGACGCCAACTTCCCGGCCGCCGCCGAAGTGATCAAGCCGCAGGGCGGCATCGCGACGATCGTCGAAAACAGGGAGCCGGTGCCGGTCGAACTGCTCAAGGCGAAGAGCGCCGCGCTGCACTGGGAGTTCATGTTCACGCGCTCGATGTTCGGCACGCCCGACATGATCGAGCAGCACAAGCTCCTCACGGAGATCGCTCGCCTCGTCGATGCGGGGACGCTGCGCACAACGGTCGGCGAAGTGCTCGGACCGATCAACGCTGCAAACCTGCGGCGCGCGCACGCGATGCTGGAAGCGGGCCGTGCGATTGGCAAGCTCGTGCTGAGCGGGTTCTGAGGCGGGCGGTCCGGGCGGCGCCGCGCAGGGCAGGTCCGCCTGCCCGGCTTGCTCCACTCGCTCCGCTTGCTCCGCTCGTTGCGCGCGCTTCGATTGGTCTGATAATTGCGCTCCTAAAATCTGGAGCGTGGCAAGCGGGATAACACCTGGTCTGTAAAGTGCTTGCACTCGAAGCACGCGCCTGCGCGGCGCGCTAGACTAAAGGAACGGATCATCCGCTCACTAATTATTCGCTTCATACTGGCGCGCTTCCTTGAACGGCGGCGCGCGGCAGCACCCGTCAGGAGATTACGCATGCTACGCCGTCGCTCAAGCCGCGCTCACGCGGCACTCGCCTGTTTTGCCTTCGCCGCGTCGTGCACATTCGCGTTGCCGGCGTTCGCGACCACACCCATCACGGTCACGTCCAAAGCGGCCACGGACGGGCCGATTCGCTACACGGTGAAGGTCACGTCGAAGCAATTCGGCAACTCATCGGAAACGCGCACGCTGCGCTCGGGCGACACCGACGACTTCACCTGGCGCACGACGCCGCCCGGCGGCGCAGTGGCCGCGCCGAAAGGCTGCCCCGATCTCGCGATGCTCCCGCTCGACGCGAACGGCGCCGTGGTGCGGCAGACGCAGCTGCGCCTCTCGCCGATCGTCGACGCGCACGGCACCGCGAACGTCCAGGTGAGCTTCCGCGCGCAGGCGCCGCACGGCACGCGCAGCGTGTCGAGCGGCGGGGCGACGCTCGCGTGCCCCGACGTCAAATCGTTTAGCCAGATCGTTCACTTCACGATGTCGACCAACGGCACGCCGAAGACGATCACGCTGACTGACGGCACCCAGGTCACGATTTCCGCCCAGCGCTGAACGCGCCGCTGTCGGCGCGCGTTCATTGCGTTTTTGTTGCTATGCAGCCCGCTTTTTCGCGCTCGCAGGACGCTCGACGAGCCGCGATGCGAGAAAGCGGTGCTCGGGCGAGAAGACGCGCCGGTACGCGAGCAGCACGGCGCCAACGGTGCCGAGCGCCGATGCCGCGGCGATCAGAAACATGATCACGATCTGGTAGCGCACGGCCTGCAGCGGCGACTGCCCCGCGAGCACCTGGCCCGTCATCATGCCGGGCAGGCTGACCACGCCGACGACGGCCATCTGGTTGAGCGTCGGGATCATGCCCGCGCGCACCGCCTCGCGCGCGGGAGCCTGTGCGGCTTCCCAGCGCGTTGCGCCGAGCGCGAGCGCGCTGTCCACGCGGTCGCGCCGCGCCGTGAGTTCCTGCGTCATGCGCTCGACGCCGAGCGACACACCCGTGAGCGTATTGCCGAGAATCATGCCGAGGATCGGGATCGCATACTGCGGCTCGTACCAGGGGCGGATACGGATCACGGCGAACAGGCCCACCGCTGCGACGAGCCACGCACTGACCCAGATCGACGCGACGCTATCGGCGCGCTGGCCCGCATAGGTGCGCGCGCCGCGCTGCGAGCCGGCGATGCCGGCGATCAGCGTCATCAGCGCCATGAGCGGCAGCACGACGTACCAGCGGGCGTACGAGAAAACCCAGCCCAGCACGTAGCCGATCGCGAGCAACTGGACCACCGTGCGCACCGCTGCCCATGCGAGCTTGCGTTCGAGGTCGAGCTTGAGCAGGACCGACACCGCGCCGTTGACGAGCACGAGCAGCGCCGCGATGGCGACGTCGCCGAGGCCGAGGTTCTGGAGGACGGAATTCATCGCGAGGCTCCGGTGGCGGGAGCGGTCTGGACGCCGGGATGCGCGGCATCGGCCGATGTGCGGAGGACGCCGGCGTGCATGCCGAGCCTGCGGTTTGCAACGCGCGCGGCCTGGGCGAGATCGTGCGACACCCACACGGTTGCGCGTTGATGCGGATTACGCTCGAACCAGCCGCCGACGAGCGCTTCGACCGCGCGTGCCGAATCGGGATCGAGCGAGGCGGTGGGCTCATCGAGCAGGAGGACATCGGGATCGAGTTGCAGCACGCGTACGAGCGCGACGATCTGCGACTCGCCACCCGACAGTTCCGATGCGGGCCGCGCGAGAAAATCCGCGCCGCGTCCGGCCGCCGCAAAGAGTTTTTCTACACGCGCCGCGTCGAACTGGACGTCGCGATAGACCGCGAGCGAATACGGATAACGCAGGTTGTCCTCGACCGTGCCGTCGAGCAGTGCGGGCCGCTGCCGCAGATAGGCGATATGCCGGCGAAAACGCGGAATGCTCGTGCGCGCGACCGGCTCGCCGTTCCAGAGCACCGCGCCCGCGTCGAGCGGATCGAGCAGCGCGAGCGCGCGCAGGAACACGCTCTTGCCCGAGCCCGACGGGCCGGTCAGCGCGGCGCGCTCGCCCGCGCACAGTGCGAAATCCGTCGGCTGTAGCAGCGTCAAACCGCGCTGTGGGTCATGTCGTGTAATCTGGCGGGCCTCGACGAGCGGTGTGCGACGGGCGCCGCCGCTTAGGTCCGGCAGGTGGGAACAAATCGGGCTTGTCATCGAATGATTGCAGACAAAACGTATAACGTGACGCAGCACGATGGCGAACGCCGGCGCAGGTGGGCAGGCACGTTCGCTGCTTCAGGAACGGTTGAAGAAAACAGCGGGAAAATCAGGGAGTGTGCATGATGTCACCGCAATCCGGGGCTCGCGGCTTCGGCCGCACGCTCGCCCGGATCTTCGCATGGCTGGTGTTGATTGTCGCGATCCTCGGCGCGGGGCTCGCAGTATTCATCCTCAATTTCGACTGGAATCATGCGAAGCCGTGGGTCAACGAGAAGGTCAGCGAGGCCATCGGGCGGCCGTTCGCGATCCAGGGCGATCTGAAGGTCGGCTGGCGCGCGCCGGTGGGCGAAACGGGCTGGCACGCCTGGGTGCCGTGGCCGCGCTTCTCGGCCACGCAAATCGCGGTCGCCAACCCCGGCTGGGCCCGCGCGCCGCACTTCGCGACGCTCGACGAAATCGATTTTGAGGTCATGGTCCTGCCGCTGCTCGTGCACGACATCGTGATCCCGGCCATCAATCTCGTGAATCCGTCCATCGACGCCGAGCGGCTCGCCGATGGCCGCAACAACTGGACGTTCAATCCGCCACCGTCGAGCGGCCCGTCGACCTGGAAGCTCAATCTGCACAACATCGCGTTCGCGAAGGGCACCGTTGCGCTCGACGATCAGCAGACGAAGACCGATGTGCAGGTCACCATCGATCTGCTCGGGCGCGGGATTCCGCTCGGCGAAGTCATGCAGCAGCAGGAAGCGGCGGCGCGCAGCGAATCGGCGAAGACGATCGGACAGGCGGGGGCGCGGCGGCTTGCGCAGCAGGCGCAAAAGCAGCAGGCGTCCGAAGCTGCGGCGGCGAGTGCGGCTGCGGCCAGTGCAGCCAGCGCTGCCAGTGTGGCCATTGTGGCCAGTACTGCCAGCGGCGCGAGCGTACCAGGCGCTTCGAATGCGGGCAACGCGGGCAAAGCAGGCAACGCGGCTGCGAGTGGCCCCGCTGCGTCCACCGCCGCTGCAGTTTCCGCGGTTTCAGCTGTCCCCGCCGTCCCCGCGAAAGTTGCGGCCGAACCGTTCTACGCCATCGGCTGGACACTCAAGGGCACGTACAAAAATACGCCGATTTCGGGCACCGGCAAGCTCGGCGGCGTGCTCGCGCTGCAGGATGCGAAGCGCCCGTTCCCGTTGCAGGCGGACGTGCGCGCGGGCGACATGCATATCGCGCTCGTCGGCGCGCTCACGGATCCCACGCATCTGGCCGCCGTCGATTTGCGCCTGTGGCTGCGCGGCGAAAGCATGGCGCATCTCTACAACCTCACCGGCGTGACGCTGCCCGAAACGCCGCCTTACGCCACCGAAGGCCGCTTCGTCGGGCAATTCCATCCTGGTGCGAGCGAGTTTCGCTACGAGAACTTCACAGGCCGGGTCGGCGGCAGCGACCTGAACGGCACGCTCACCTACGTGCAGCGCGAGCCGCGTCCGCTGCTGAAGGGCGAGCTGACGTCGAACCTGCTGCAGTTCTCCGATCTCGCACCGATCATCGGTGCGGACAGCAAAGCGAGCAAGGCGAAGCGCGGCGACGTGGTGAAGCAGCCCGCCGATCGCGTGCTGCCGGTCGAACCGTTCCGCACGGACCGCTGGCGCGCCATCGATGCCGACGTTGCGTTCACGGGCAAACGCATCGTCAAACAGGGCAGCCTGCCGATCTCGGAGCTCTACACGCACGTCGTGATGACCGATGGCGTGCTTTCGCTCGACCCGCTGCGCTTCGGCGTGGCGGGCGGCACGCTCGCGACGCGTCTCACGCTCGACGGCAGCGGTACGCCGCTCAAGGCGCGCGGCACGGCGCAGGCGCGGCATCTGAAGCTCAAGCAGCTATTCCCGAACTTCAAGACGATGCAGTCCGCGCTCGGCGAGGTGAACGGCGACGCATCGCTGTCGGCCACGGGCAACTCGCCCGCATCGCTCGCGGCGACTTCGAACGGCGAAGTGAACGGGCTCGTCACGCAGGGCACGATCAGCCGTCTGCTGATGGAAGCGGCGGGCCTGAATGTGGCGAATGTCGTCTACGAGAAGATGTTCGGCAACCGCGACGTGAAGATCAACTGTGCTGCCGCCGATTTCGTCGCGACCAACGGCGTGCTCAACCCGCGCGTATTCGCACTCGACACCGACGATGCCGTGATCGACATCGACGGCCCGATCGACCTGCGCGACGAATCGCTGGATCTGCGCATCCATCCGCATACGAAGGGTTTTCGCGTGTTCTCGCTGCGCTCGCCGCTGTACGTGAAGGGGACGTTCAAGAATCCTCACGTCGGGGTGGATGCCGCGGCGCTCGCGCTACGCGGCGGTGCGATGATCGGGCTTGGCATCCTCAATCCGCTCGCCGCGCTTATTCCGCTCATCGCGCCGAGCAACAATCAGCCGTTGCCGTGCGACGAACTTTTCGCGCAGCTGCGCAAGCGTCCGGTCGCGCCGCCGCCAGGGCAGAAGATGCGCGCGGATGCGGGCAACGCACTGCCGGCGGCGAGCCGCGCAGGTTCAGCCGGGACTGGTGGAAACGGCGGCAAGCGTGGTAACCGCGGCAATGGCGGCAACGCGCAGGGAAATGCCGCGCCGCAGACGGGCTGGTCGAGTCTCTACAAAGGAAGCTGACGCGCCCGTGGCGCGTCAGCGGATTTAGCGCAGCGAGCGCGGCGTGGCGTCGCCGGCCGCGTCCTGGCGGCGTGTCACGCGCCGCGAGACAACGGCCGGGCGTCCTGCGCCGAACTCGGGGAGGATCCGGCTGCGCGCGCGGCTCGCGAACACGAGAAAGCCGAAGCCGTCGGCCTCGTACCAGTAGCCGCCGTTCTCCAGCCCTTCGATGGGCTGTTCGAGTGCATGCGCAATGAACTCGATGCAGCGGCGCCGCAATTCGCTCGTACCGGGATAAGGCGGCTGTGCGCCGCGCACGCTGCAGAGCAGGACATCGAGCCCCGGCAGGACATGCGCATAGAGCACCGGCTCGTCTTGCGCGCGTGCGCGTGCGATTTTGGTGTCGAGTTGACCGAACGGTTTGAAGTGGCTGAGCACGGCGAGAAACGATTCGTCGCCGTCCGCCTTGATGCGTTTACGCCTTTTCGGGAAGGACATAAAAACTCGCCTGAAAAAGGATTGCAAATAGCGCAGCTGTCCCATGCGACCACTCCCGGATTTGCGCGCCGCACGTCGATCCTTTATAGCATAGGGTTCTGCAGGATTCACGAGGATTCGAACTCAGCCGAAACCCTCATTGGTTCCGCAAAAGCCATGCCGGACCGCTTGCCGCGCTCATGTAAGTATCCCGGCGCTCTTTGTTTCGCAGTTTTATTGCCATCTCCGTCTCAATAATAGACCTGCATGCGCGCGCAGTGTGTCGAAATCGCCTTTAAAAAGCGTGCGGTTCCAGACGCTCCCGAAGCTGTGCGGTGTCCGTTGTCATCCAATAATTTCACGCCGATAATGTCCCGGTTCTGGCGCCTGCGGCCATCCCGCGTCGCGGGGCCCGATGCGGGGTCCAATACGGTAAGTGCTGCGCGGTAAGTGCTGCGCGGTAAGTGCCGCGCGGCAATTGCTGCGGCGCGCTGCGCCGTCTGGATCCGGTCATTAGCCAGCCAGAAGCGCGCCACCCACGCCATGAAACTCTTCACGAAAGGGCTGCTGTTGATCGCGATTCCGAGCGTCATCGAACTGGCGCTGCTCGCGGTCGTGTTCAATACGCAGGAGGCCGCATCACTCGCGGCGCGCAGCGCGCAAAGCAGCAAGCAGATTCTCTGGCAGGCATCGAGTCTCGTCGATCCGCTCCTGCGCGAATCGGCGCGCGTGCGAACGGGCATCGTGCTCGGCGATCCGTCTTTCATCGACCGCCATGCGGTCTGGACCGAATTTGCCGACCGCATCGCGTTGCTCTCGCGGATGGTGGCCGACAACCCGGCGCAACTCACGCGCGTCGATCACATGCGTGCGGCTGCCTACGCGTGGCGCGCGCAGGCAGCCGACGTGGCCGATGCGCTGCGTGCGGGCCGCAGCATCGCGTGGGCGCGCTCGGCGGGCGCGGCGATGCCGCCCGAGATCGAGACCGTGCGCAACGAACTGATGGAATTCATCGACGAGGAGACGCGGCTCGATGCGTTGCGCAGCGCCTCGTCGAGCATGACGCGCGCGCGTCAGCAGGCCGCGCTGATTGTCGCGGTGGTGGGCTCGATGCTGATCTGGGCCGTGACGGCCATCGTGTTCGCACGCAACGTGGGCGTGCGGCTCGCTGCGCTTCGCGACAACGCGGAGCGGCTCGGCAACGGCGTGCGGCTCGCACCGGCGCTCTCGGGCAACGACGAAATCGCCGCGCTCGATGCCGTGCTGCATCATACGAGCGCGCGCCTGCGTCTGGCCGATCGCGAGCAGGCCGCGCTCAAACTGCAACTCGAGGCACGCGCCGCCGATCTCGCAGGCGCGAACGAACATCTGCGCCAGGAGACCCAGGACAACGAGATGTTCATCTACAGCGTGTCGCACGATCTGCGCTCGCCGCTCGTGAACCTTCAGGGGTTTTCGAAGGAGCTGCAGGTTTCGTGCGACGAGCTGCGCACGCAGATCGAATCGGCGGGGCTGCCGGAAAAGGAGCAGCGCCCGATGACCGAACTGCTCGACGGCGAGGTCAACGAATCGCTGCAATTCCTGCGCCAGGCGGTGGCGCGTGCGGCGGCGATCATCGACGCGCTGTTGCGCATCTCGCGCGCGGGCCGGCTCGAATACCGCTGGCAGCGCGTGAACATGGGCAGGCTCGTCGAGCGCGCCCGCGCAGCGGCCGGGGCGCTGCCCGACACCGCGCGCATCGACGCGCGGGAGCTGCCGCCCGCCTGGGGCGATCCGGGGGCGCTCGAACAGATCTTCAGCAATCTGATTGGCAACGCGGTGCGCCACCTCGATCCGGCGCGGCCTGGCCGCATCGAGATCGGCGCGCTCGATGCCGCAGTGCAAGCCGATAATGCGCCGCAGGGCGCGCGAGCGCACACACGAACCTACTATGTGCGCGACAATGGCGTGGGCATCCCGTCAGCCTACGTGCCGAAACTCTTTCACGCATTTCAGCGCCTGCACGGCGACGACTCCGGCGGGCAGGGCATCGGCCTCGCGCTCGCGCGCCGCATTGCCGAGCGCCATGGCGGACGGATCTGGGTGGAATCGACGGAAGGCACGGGCTCGACATTTTTCGTCGATTTGCCTGTTCAGCCGCTGCGCGCTGGGTGATAGCGAAGAAGCGGAGCGCACCCGATGTGCGCGATCGAATGCCGGTATCCGCTGGAGGCATGACATGACAGAGGGGGAACGGGTCAGCATCGTGTTGATCGAGGACGACGACGGCCATGCGACGCTCGTCGAGCGCAATCTGCGGCGCTCCGGCGTCGCCAACGGCTTCGTGCGCTTTTCGGACGGTCAGCAGGCGCTCGATTACTTCTTCGGGGCGCCCGGCAGCGAAGCGGGCCAGGCGCCCGGCGCGCCAGGCGTGCCGTCCCGCGACGATCTCGCGAACTTCGTCGTGTTGCTGGACCTGCGCATGCCGCGCGTCGACGGTTTCGAAGTGCTGCGCCGCCTGAAGGCCGATCCGGCCACGGCTTCCGTGCCGGTGATCGTGCTGACCACGACCGACGATCCGCGGGAAATCGAGCGTTGCTACGAACTGGGCTGTAACGTGTACATCACGAAACCGGTCGAATACGACGCCTTTATCGAAGCGGTGCGGCGGCTCGGGTTTTTCCTGCAGGTCGTGAAGCTGCCGGCCGCGCACCGGTCTGCGCGCCCGTGATGTGCGCGCGTGATGTGCATCCGTAAAGCGCGCTAATGAAGCGCATCGCACTCACGCTCCGATCATCCCGCAATGCACACCGTGGCCAGGAGGCACACTTCGCGCATGAATGACGACGGAACCCTGTTGGCAGGCGCGCATGTGCTGGTTGTCGACGACGACGACGGCATCTTGCGGCTTGCCCGCAAATCGCTCGCACGCGCCGGAGCGCGCGTCGACACCTGCACGAGCGTGGGCGAGGCGAGCGCGCTGCTCACCTCGCGCACGCCCGACGTGCTCGTGCTCGATTATCAGCTCGACGGCGCGGAGACCGGACTCGATTTTTTCCGCCGTCTGCGCGCGCAGAACGTGCGTGTGCCGGCGATCCTCGTGACCGGATTCACCGACGAGTCGCGCGTCATCGCAGCACTGCGCGCGGGCGTCTCGGACGTCGTGCCGAAATCCGGCGACTATCTCGACTATCTGCCCGAGGCGGTCGCCCGTGTGCTGGCGCAGGTCGCGCTGCAACGCGCCTCGGACGAATCGCTGCTGCTGCGCGACCGCGAGGAGCACTACCGCACGCTCTCGGAAGCGCTGCCGCACCTCGTGCTGACCTGCCGCGCCGACGGCACCTGCGACTTCCTCTCGAAACAGTGGCTCGAATACACCGGGTTCGATACGCGTCAGTCGCCCGGGCTCGAATGGCTCGACGCCGTCCATCCCGAGGACCGCGAAGAGATCCGCCTCACGTGGCAGAAGGCCGTGGGCAGCGGCGCGACCGACTACCGGCACGAGCTGCGCATTCGCCGTCACGACGGCGCGTATCGCTGGTTCGACGTGCGCATCGTGGCGATGCGCGATCCGCGCGGCGGCGTGAACAAATGGTTCGGCAGTTGCACCGATGTGCACGCGCAGCGCGAATCGGCGGAAGATCGCGAGCGTTTGCTCGCCTCCGAGCAGGCGGCGCGCCAGAACGCGGAGGAGGCGAACCGCGCGAAGGACCGCTTCCTCGCGATGCTCTCGCACGAGCTGCGCACGCCGCTTACGCCGGTGCTGGCCGGCACGCGGCTGCTCGAACAGATCGACGAGTTGCCGGAGACCGCGCGCGCCGGCGTGCTGATGATCCGCCGCAACATCGAACTCGAAGCGCGCCTGATCGACGATCTGCTCGACCTCACCCGCGTGGCGAATGGCAAGCTGAGTCTCGCGCTCGACACGGTCAACGTGCACGAAGTGATCGACGCCGTGCTGGAACTCTTTCACAGCGAAATCCAGGTGAAGCAGCAGGACGTGCACGTCGATCTGCGCGCGCAGCATCACTACGTGCGCGGCGACCGCGCCCGGCTGCAGCAGATGTTCTGGAATCTCGTGCGCAACGCCGCGAAGTTCACGCCGGACGGCGGCCACATCTACGTGCGCACGCGCGACGAGCGCACGCACGTCCAGATCGAAGTGGAGGACACGGGCATCGGCATTGCGGCCGAGCAGATCGGCAAGCTCTTTCATGCGTTCGAGCAGGGCAGCCACAATATGACGCGGCAGTTCGGCGGCCTCGGGCTCGGGCTGGCCGTGACGAAGGCGCTGACCGAGGCGCACGGCGGCACCGTGGCCGCGAGGAGTCCAGGCGCGCATTGCGGGGCGACGTTTACGATCGTGCTGCCGAGCGCGATGCCGGGGCCCGAAGTGGCGACCCCGGCGCGTCAGACGGGGCCGCAACAGGCGGGCGTGCTCAACGTGCTGCTGATCGAAGACCACGAGGACACGGCCGAAGTGATGTCGCAACTGATCCGCGGACTCGGGCACGCGGTGGCCGTGGCGGGGAGCGTGGCCGACGCGCTGGCGTTCGCGGGCCGCACGCGCTTCGATCTCGTGGTGAGCGACATCGGCCTGCCGGACGGCACGGGCGTCGACTTCATTCACGCGTACCGCAAGATTTCAGACGCACCCGCGATTGCGCTCACGGGCTTCGGCACCGACGACGATGTGCGGCGCTGTCTCGATGCGGGTTTTACGGCCCATCTCACGAAGCCGGTCAACTTCGACCAGCTCGAACGCCTGATCGAGCAGACGAATGCGACGCGCTCGATGGCGCCGCCCGAATCCTGAATGCGCCGGTGGTGCGTCGCTTGTGTGCCGCTTTCATGCCGCACCTTGTGGCGAGCGCAACAAAAAACCCGTGCGGCGCGACGCCTGCACGGGTTCTTTTTTGCGGCCGTCGCCGGACGGCTTCAGCGCGGATTGTCCTTGAGGGAATCGCGAATCTCGCGCAGCAGCAGCACGTCCTCGGGCGTGGGCGGCGGCTCGGCGGGCGCGGCTTCTTCCGGCCTGCGCAGCTTGTTGATGAACTTCACCATCAGAAAGATGATGAACGCGAGGATGATGAAGTTGATCAGCACGGTGATGAACGAGCCGAAACCGAAGACGGCCACGCCTGCCGTCTGCAGATCCTTGTACGAATCCGGATTGCCCTTGTAGCTCGCGGGAATGTCGCCGAGCCGGATGAACTTGTTCGAGAAGTCGAGGCCGCCGGTGACCACGCCGATGACCGGCATGATGAGATCCTTCACGACCGAATTGACGATATTCGAGAAGGCGCCGCCGATGATCACGCCGACGGCGAGATCCATGACATTGCCTTTGACGGCAAACTCCTTGAATTCTTTGATGATGCTCATGGGCAGGCTCTCCGGGGAAGGGACGGAACACGGCGATTCAATGCGCAATGATAGCGAACGCTTCCCTGATGCGATAGATATTTGACAATGCCTGACCTTTCGCTGCTTGTGCATCGGACTTATATGCGTTATGCGCGCTTTTTCGTCCGGAGCGCGCCTATGCGTCCCGATTGCACCCGTTCATCACAAGCGTCCTCGATTCGCCTCAATGTGCCCGCGCCAGATGGCCGCTGAGGGTCGCCGGGTCGGTGTTGGTCCCGCACAGCAGGATGCCGACGCGCTTGCCTCGCACGGCGTCGCGCAACGGGCCGAGCAGGCCTGCCGTGGCCGTCGCGCATGCGGGCTCGACCGCGAGCTTCAGCTCGTCGAACAGCACGCGCATCGAGGCGCGCAGATCGTCGTCGGAGACCGTGACGATGCGGTCGACGTGACGGCGGCACAGCTCGTAGCTGTACTGCTCGGTGTGCGGCGCCATCAGCGAGTCCGCGATCGAATGCATGTGGCTGATGTGCACCGTGTGGTTCGCGGCGAAGCTGCGGCTCATCGCGTCGGCGGTTTCGGGCTCGACGCCGTAGATGTGCACGCGCGGATTGGCGAGCCGCAGCGCGAGCGAGACGCCCGCGGCGAGACCGCCGCCGCCGATCGGCAAGATCACGGCGTCGAGATCGGGCGCCTGGGTCGCCCATTCGTAGCCGAGCGTCGCGGTGCCGAGCACCGTGCGGTAGCCGTTGAACGGATGCACGAAATAGCGGCCTTCCTCGGCTTCCACGCGCCGCACGATGTCGAAGGCTTCAGCGCTGCTGTTCGCCACCAGGATTTCGGCGCCGAAGCGCCGGCATTGCGCGATGCGCGCGGCGCTCGCGGTGCGAAAGAGCACGACTTTCGCGCTGATGCCGAGCCGCATCGCCGCATACGACACGGCAATCGCGTGATTGCCGCCCGAGACGCAGGTGACGCCCGCGCTGCGCTGGGTGGCGTCGAGCGCGAGCAGATGCGTGAATGCGCCGCGCACCTTGAAGCTGCCGCTTGCCTGCAGCAGCTCGAACTTGAAGTTGATCAGCGTGCCTTCGAGCAAAAAAAAGTCGTGGCGGTCGAACACCGGCGTGCGCAGCACCCACGGCGTAAGCGTGAAGTGCTGCGAGGCGATGTCGTCGAGTGAGGGGATTGCTTCGCCGTCGATCGTGCGATCGGTGGGTAACGGTATGCCTGTGGACATGGCGCGTGAGGAGTGGTGGGCGCCGCGTTACTGCGGCTGCGTTTCGCAGGACAGGCCGGGCAAGCGCTTGCGCAGGCAGCGTTCGCGTCGGGCGAGTGGGGCGGGCGAGATGGATGAAACAGCGGACAAAGCTGCGGAAGGAGGGGGGTGCTGCGGGGCTTGCGCCGAATCGGCGGCGACAGACATGACGTGACTCCAGCGGGCTGGTGATGTCAATCTTACCTAAAAAGGATCGTTCGGGCCAAAGTTGCGAACGCGCACGGCTCTGTGCTGTGGCAAACAACCGATCGATCCGCGCGAGCGCGTTTGCGCGGCGCACACAAAGTCACCCCCGAGCCACCCGCGAGCCACCCGTGCGCCGCCCGCGCACGCTGCACGGTCAGCGGCGCGCTGCGCCTGCGTCCTGGCGCGCCGCCCGGGCGGGCGCGCCGAGCGCGCGCAGCGTTTCCTTGACCGTTGCCACGCGCACCGCGAGATCCGGGCTGCGCGTTTCGATGCGCAGCTTGTCTTGCCCCGCAAGCTTGATGTGCTTGTGCTTCTGCACCATCTCGATGATCCGCATCGCGTCGATGGGCGGATTCGGCACGAACTGCAGGCCGATCACCGCCTCGCCCGCGTCGATCTTCGTGATGCCGAGCGGCTTCGCGGCGAGCCGCAGCCGGTGCGTTTCGATGAGCGCGTGCGCCTGCGGCGGCATTTTGCCGAAGCGGTCGATCAGTTCTTCCTGGATGCCGTCGATGGAGTCGTCGTGTTCGCAGTTCGCGAGCCGCTTGTAGAGCGACAGGCGCTCCTGCACGTCGCCGCAATAGTCGGCGGGCAGGATGGCGGGCGCGTGCAGGTTGATCTCGGTCGTCGCGGCGAGCGGCGCGGTCAGATCCGGTTCGCGGCCTTCCTTGAGCGCCTTCACCGCGTCGTTGAGCATGTCGGTGTAAAGCTGGAAGCCGATTTCCTGAATCTCGCCCGACTGTTTGTCGCCGAGCACTTCCCCCGTGCCGCGAATTTCGAGGTCGTGCATCGCGAGATAGAAACCCGAGCCGAGTTCCTCCATCTGCTGGATCGCTTCGAGACGTCGCTGCGCCTGCTTCGTGAGGCCCTGCGGATCGTGCACGAGCAGGTACGCATACGCCTGGTGATGCGAGCGGCCCACGCGTCCGCGCAGCTGGTGCAATTGCGCGAGGCCGAACTTGTCGGAGCGGTGGATCAGGATGGTGTTCGAGGTCGGCACGTCGATGCCGGTTTCGATGATCGTCGTGCACAGCAGCACGTTCGCGCGCTGGGCAACGAAGTCGCGCATGACCGCTTCGAGTTCGCGCTCGTGCATCTGGCCGTGCGCGACCGTGATGCGCGCCTCGGGCACGAGTGCTTCGAGCATCGCGCGGCGGTTCTCGATCGTCTCGACTTCGTTGTGCAGGAAGTACACCTGGCCGCCGCGCTTGAGTTCGCGCAGCATGGCTTCGCGAATCACGCTGTCTTCCTCGCGGCGCACGAAGGTCTTGATTGCGAGCCGCTTCTGCGGCGCCGTGGCGATCACCGAAAAATCGCGCAGCCCTTCGAGCGCCATGCCGAGCGTGCGCGGGATCGGCGTCGCGGTCAGCGTGAGCACGTCGACTTCCGCGCGCAGCGCCTTCAGCGCTTCCTTCTGGCGCACGCCGAAGCGGTGTTCCTCGTCGATGATCACGAGCCCGAGGCGCTTGAACTGCACGTCCGACGAAAGCAGCTTGTGCGTGCCGATCACGATGTCGACGCTGCCGTCGTTGATCTGCTGGATCGCCGTGTTCACTTCCTTGCCGGTCTTGAAGCGCGAAAGCTCGGCGATGCGTACGGGCCAGTCGGCGAAGCGGTCGGTGAAGGTTTGCGTGTGCTGCTCGGCGAGCAGCGTGGTCGGTGAGAGGATCGCCACCTGCTTGCCGCCCATCACGGCGATGAAGGCCGCGCGCAGCGCCACCTCGGTCTTGCCGAAGCCCACGTCGCCGCACACGAGGCGGTCCATGGGCTTGCCGCTCGTCATGTCGCCGATCACGGCCGCGATGGCCGCCGCCTGGTCGGGCGTTTCCTCGAAGCCGAAGCTCTCGGCGAACTTCACGTAGTCGCGCGGTTCGAGCTTGAACGCGTGGCCCTCGCGCGCGGCGCGCCGCGCGTAGAGGTTCAGCAGTTCGGCGGCGGTGTCGCGGATCTGCTGCGCAGCCTTGCGGCGTGCCTTTTCCCACTGGCCCGAGCCGAGTGCGTGCAGCGGCGCGGTGTCCGGATCGGCGCCGCTGTAGCGCGAAATCACGTGCAGTTGCGACACGGGCACGTAGAGCTTGCTGCCGCTCGCATATTCGAGGTGCAGGAATTCCGTATCGCCTTCGCCGAGATCCATCGTCACGAGACCGTGATAGCGGCCGATGCCGTGCTGCGCGTGCACGACCGGATCGCCCACCTTCAGCTCGGAGAGGTCGCGCACCATCGAATCGACGTTGCTCGCCTGTTCCTGGCGCCGACGTCCGGCGCGGCGCGCGAGCGGCCCGTACAACTCGGTTTCGGTGACGATGGCGAGCCCTTCGTTCGCCAGCGCGAAGCCGGTCGAAAGCGGCGCGACGCCAAGCACGAAGCGCTCCTCGGAGGTGAGCCAATCCTCGTAGCTGTCCGCCGAGGCGGGCCGAAGATGGTTCTCGGCGAGCAGTTGCGCAATCGTCTCGCGGCGGCCCGCGGATTCCACCGCGAACAGCACGCGGTTTTTCGTCGTGTCGAGATAGCCGCGCAGCGCCGCGAGCGGATCGTTTGTGTGGCGGTCGATCGCGAGGTTCGGCAGCGCGTTCGCCCAGCCGCCGGCACTGGCCGCCGGCAGCGCGAGGCGCGCGAACGGCTTGGCGAGCGTGAAGAAATCGTCCTCGGTGAGGAAGAGGCGCTGCGGCTCCAGAATCGGCCGTTCGCGGTCGTGCGACAGGAAGTTGTAGCGCTGCTTCGTGTCGGCGCAGAAGCGGCGGATCGAAGCGTCCAGATCGCCCGAAAACACGAGTTGCGCGTTGGCGGGCAAGTAGTGGAACAGCGTCGCGGTCTCTTCGAAGAAGAGCGGCAGGTAATACTCGATGCCCGCCGACGGCACGCCGTTGCCCATGTCCTTGTAGATCGTCGCGCGGCTCGGATCGCCTTCGAATACCTCGCGCCAGCGGCTGCGAAATGCGGTGCGCGAGGCCTCGTCGAACGGGAACTCGCGGCCCGGCAACATCCGCACGTCCTTGACCGGATAGAGGCTGCGCTGGTTGTCCGGATCGAATGCGCGGATCGAATCGACCTGGTCGTCGAACAGGTCGAGACGGTACGGCAGCGGCGAGCCCATCGGGAAGAGGTCGATCAGCGAGCCGCGCACGCAGTATTCGCCGGGGCGCACGACCTGGCTCACGTGCTCGTAGCCGGCCAGCGTCAATTGCGATTTGAGCCTGGCCTCGTCGAGCCGCTCGCCCTGCGCGAACGAGAACGTATAGCCCGCGAGGAACGACGCGGGCGGCATGCGGTAGAGCGCGGTCGTGGCCGGGACGAGCAGGATGTCGCAGCGGCCTTCGCCCAGATCGTGCAGCGTTGCAAGCCGTTCGGAGACGAGATCCTGGTGCGGCGAAAACGTGTCGTAAGGCAGCGTTTCCCAGTCGGGCAGGAGGCGTACGCGCGCCTCGGGCGCGAAGAACGGGATTTCCTGGGCGAGCCGCTGCGCGTCGACTGCGCTTGCGCAGATCACGGCGACGAGCGGGGCGCTCGCGCGCGACGCTTCGCGGTACCGGGCGATCAGGAGCGCATCGGACGAACCGTGCGTGCCGTCGAAGGCATAGCGCTGCCCCGGCTTGACGAGTGCGACGGGGGACGGAGACTGCGACGAAGCGGCGATATCGGACATAGGCAACAGGGTAACGTCTACGGCGGCCCGGACGTGAGTGCCGGTGACAGCCTCGGGGCGCGCAACCAGCGACTCCGCCCGGCGGGCGTGAACGTGCGCCAGGCGAGGCATCGAGGACCGCACGGCAGGCCCGGATGGGTGCCTGAACCGTCCTGCGCCATGCCGTTGCAAATGGCTAAGGGGCTGGAACGGCGCGAGGCCGCGCTACTGCGTGCTTGCGCGTGACTTCTCGGGCTTTTGCGGGCTTTTGCGGGCGTTGGCCGTGCGGGCAAAGGACCTATTATAAAATCCGTCCTTTAATTTGACCCACGCCGATTGCACCCACCGTGACCCCACGCCTGTTTGCCCTGATCCCATGCGCCGGTACCGGCAGCCGCTCCGGCTCGGCCATGCCGAAGCAGTATCGAATGGTTGCCGGCCGCGACCTCCTGCACTATACGCTTGCCGCGTTCGACGCCTGTGGCGAATTCGCGCAGACGCTCGTCGTCATCGCGCCCGACGACGGCTACTTCGACGCACGCCGCTTCGGCGGCCTGCGCTTCGCCGTGCGCCGCTGCGGCGGCGCCTCCCGCCAGGCATCGGTCTTCAACGGTCTTGCCGCGCTGACCGAGTTCGGCGCGCGCGACGACGACTGGGTGCTCGTGCACGATGCGGCGCGCCCCGGCATCACGCCCGCGCTGATCCGCTCGCTCGTCGATGCGTTGAAGGACGACGACGTGGGCGGCATCATGGCGCTGCCGGTCGCCGACACGCTCAAGCGCGTGACACCTGGCGGCCCCGCGCCGCGCATCGCCCGCACCGAAGCGCGCGACGGACTCTGGCAGGCGCAAACGCCGCAGATGTTCCGCATCGGCATGCTGCGCTCGGCCATCGAGCGCGCGCAGCAGGACGGCCACGACCTCACCGACGAGGCGAGCGCAATCGAATGGCTCGGCCATTCGCCGCGTCTCGTGCAGGGCAGCCTGCGCAACTTCAAGGTGACGTACCCCGAAGACTTCGCGCTAGCCGAAGCGATTCTCAGCCAGCCGCCGGCGGCCTGAGCGTTGCATCGCGCGCCCGACAACCCAACCCGGAAATTACCCATGGACATCAGAATCGGACAAGGCTACGACGTGCACGCGCTCGTGCCCGGACGCCCGCTCGTTATCGGCGGCGTGACGGTGCCGTACGAGCGCGGGCTGCTCGGCCACTCGGATGCCGACGTGCTCCTGCATGCGATCACCGACGCGCTGTTCGGCGCGGCCGCACTCGGCGACATCGGCCGCCACTTTCCCGACACCGACAAAAACTTTTACGGGGCCAATAGCCGCGTGTTGCTGCGCGAGTGCCTGCGCCGCGTCGAGGAAGCCGGTTTTGCGCTCGTCAATGTCGACAGCACGGTCATTGCGCAGGCGCCGAAGCTCGCGCCGCACATCGAAGCCATGCGCGCGAATATCGCGCAAGACCTGAAGCTGTCGCTCGATCGCGTGAACGTGAAGGCCAAGACCAACGAAAAACTCGGCTATCTGGGCCGGGGCGAGGGCATCGAAGCGCAAGCTGCCGTGCTGCTCACGCGCGCTTGAGGTAGATCAAGCGGTACGTAAAGCAGTTCGTAAAGTAAATTGCGGCCGGTACGGCGCAAGCCGCGTACCTGCAACGATCAACGGGCGATGATTGCATCTGCAATCATCGCCCTTGTTTTTCTTGCCGATAAATTCCCGTTTATTTTTGCCGATACTGGTTTCTTGTCGAGACTCGGGAAGGGCGATGGCGGCGAACGAAAAGCATGTGAAAGGCCTTGACGGCCTGCGGGCGCTTGCAGTGGTGCTCGTGTTTCTCGCGCACAAGGCTCACGTCGAGGCAGTCGACGTGGGCAAGCTCGGCGTGTGGCTGTTCTTTCTGATCAGCGGTTATCTGATCGTCGGCGAACTGCATCGCAACCGTCTGCGCATCGAGCAGCACACGGCGCGCAGAGATGCCGTGCTCTACGTGTTCTTCATCAAGCGCGCGCTGCGTATCGTGCCGGTCTACTATCTGCTGCTGATCGCGCTGACCATTGCACATGCACTGTTTTATCAGCGCGAGGTCGAGCTGGGGCTCGCATGGCATTACGCATTCCTTTCCAATTACTGGATCGGTGTGGTTCACGATAGATGGCCGGGCACCGTTTCGCATTTCTGGAGCCTCGCGGTCGAGCAGCAGTTTTATCTCGCGGCGCCGTTCGCGCTGCTGTTCTCGCGTGCGTCCCGCCATCTCGCGATATGCGCGGCGGCGATTGGCTGCGCCGCGCTGATCCACCTCGCGCTGTATCTGCATGGGGCGAGCGCGCCGCTCGTTTATGCATTCTCACCGTGGAATTTCGCGCTGATTGCGCTCGGCGGCGCGGTGGCGATCGTCGGGGCGCGCGTGCCCTTGGGGAACGGCAGCGTAAGCGCATGGTGGCTTGCGGCCGGTTTTGCGAGTCTCGCCGCATTCGCGGTGGGCCGCGCGGATTGCGCAGCGTGCGTCGCACAGCAGCGTGCCGTGCTGCCGGGGTTGCTCGATATCGGCCTCGCGCTTTCGTTGTGCGCCGTGTTCGTGTGGATCGTGCGCAGCCAGGGCAATGCGCTTGTCGCCGCGCTCGACGCGCGCCCGCTGGCTTATCTCGGCACCATTAGCTACGGCTTCTATCTCTTTCACAATCTTGTGCCGTCGAAACTGGGCGAAGATCCCGCGCTCTACACGAGGCTCGGCTTGCCGCCTGCCGCCGATGCCGTCGTGCCGCTCGTGCTGCAGTTCGCACTGGCGTTCGTGCTTGCGCTGCTGTCGTGGCAACTGCTCGAAAAGCGGGTGCTGGAGAGAAAGCGCGCGCTCGAAGCCGCGATCGACCAGTGGCTGCCGGTGCACGCCGAGGCAGAGTCCGCGCGCTTGCGCGCATAGGGCCTAAAGCGTTGCGCCGCCGATGGGGCGGCCGCTCGGGCATAGCTCGCCGGTTTGCAGGGCGTCGAGCACGCGCAGGATTTCGTCGGGATTGCGTCCGATGTTCAGATGGTCGACGGAGACGTGCTGGATCACGTTGTCGGGATCGACGATGAAGGTGGCGCGCAGCGCCACACCTTGCTCCTGATCGCGCACGCCGAGCTGGTCGATCAACTCACCCTTCACGTCGCCGAACGAATAATGGTTCAGGCGGTCGAGCTCCGCGTTTTCGCGGCGCCACGCGAGCTTCACGTACTCGTTGTCGCAGCTGCCGCCCATCAGTACGGCTTCACGGTCCTCGAACGCTTTTTGCAGCCGCGCGAAGCCGACGATCTCGGTCGGGCAGACGAGCGTGAAGTCCTTCGGATAGAAGTAGATGATTTTCCATTTCGACGAGAAGGTCCGCTCGGTAATGTCGAGGAACGCCGACTCGCCGTTTTCTTCCGGCTGGTTGAATCCGGGCTTCGCCGCAGTGACGGAGAAGGCTTCGAGTTTGTCGCCCACGGTCTTCATGCTGCCGCTCCAGGTGAGAGAGTGATCGGCTTGATCAAGACGATTGTGACAGCCGCAGCGCTCGCGCGGCACGACGATGTGCCGCAGGCGTTGCGCGGGCGAGGGGAAAGCTGCTGATATGACCGGGTGCGGCGAAATGATCTGCGCCGCTCGCTGTACCGCTTGTTGTGCTGCTCGCCGTGCGGCTTATACGCCCTTGGCGAGCGGAAACTCGATCGTCACCTCGAGCCCGGGGCCGGGCAGGCGGTTGCGCAGGCGCAGCGCGCCGCGATAGCGGCCTACGAGCCGCTGCACGATCGCCATGCCGAGGCCGGTGCCGTTGGCCTGCGTGCGGGCGCTGTTGACGCGATAGAACGGGCGCGTCACGAGTGCGATCTGGTCTTCGGGAATGCCAGGCCCTTCATCGACGACCGAGAGTTCCACGCGCGAATGCGAGACGCGCGTTTCGAGCATGATGTGCGGAATGCCATCCGAGTCGCTTGCGCCGTATTTGCGGGCGTTTTCGATCAGGTTGCCGAGGACGCGGCGCATGTCGGTGTCGTCGGCTTCGATCATGGCGGACGGCGCGAGGCGCGTGATGAGACGCACGCCGTCTTCGCTCGCCATGCGCGCGGCCATTTCGCCCGCGATCACCGAGAGGTCGACGCGTTCGGTCATGCGCTGCACCGGACGGGCGTAGTCGAGGAAGCGGCCGATGATCAGGTCCATCTGCTCGATGTCGTCGATCATCGCATCCTTGGTCGCCTGGTCGGACGGACTCATCTCCGTCTCCAGCCGCAGCCGCGCGAGCGGCGTGCGCAGATCGTGCGAGATGCCCGCCAGCATCAGTGCGCGATCCGCTTCCAGCTGTTCGAGATCGCGCACCATCTGGTTGAAGCTTCGGTTGGTTTCAGCGGCCACGCCCATGCCGCTCTCGGGCAGTGGCGCGGGCGACTGACCGGAGCCCACCATGCGTGCCGACATCGCGAGCCGTGCGAACGGGCGGTTCACGAGACTCGTGATGAATGCCGCGCCGAAGAGCGAAAGCGCAAGCGCGGACACGCCCCATCCGACCCATTGCAGGCCGGTGACGTTATCGAGCTGATCGCGGTCGAGCGCGACCCAGTAATCGTCGTCGTCGATCTTGAAGCTGATCCACACGCCCGGAATGTCGTTGACCGACTGGGCGATGACGGTGTCGTCGCCAAGGCGCCCGCGGATGTCGTGCTCGATCAGCCGGTTCAGCGATTCGTCTGGCTGGAGCTTGTATTTGTCCGTCGCTTCACGCGGATAGACGCGCACGCCTTCGTTGCTCTCCAGGTCCTGGAGCAACGCGCGGCGCAGGTCGGGATCGGAATAGAGCAGCGCGGTGCGCGTGAGCTTCACGACCGCGACGAGCTGCAGCGCCACGCGCTGCGCGCGCGGTTCGCGCTCGATCACGCGAAAGCTCTGGAACCACGCTGCAAGACTGACCGCGATCAGGAGTGCGATCAGCAGGAAGGTGCGCCAGAACAGGTCGCCGAACGCAAGCGTCAGCAGACGCCGGTCAATCCGCATGGGACCTTCCTGTCAGACAGAGGAATTGCAGACGCCCAGCCGGTTCAGGCTGCACCGTCCGGAATGAATACGTAGCCAAGGCCCCAGACCGTCTGGATGAAGCGCGGACTGCCCGGATCAGGCTCGATCAGCTTGCGCAGACGCGAAATCTGCACATCGAGACTGCGGTCGAACACTTCGTATTCGCGACCGCGCGCCAGCTCCATGAGCTTTTCGCGCGAGAGCGGTTGACGCGGATGGCGCGCGAAAACCTTCAGCACCGAAAACTCGCCCGTGGTGAGCGGAATTTCCTGGCCGGCTTTGGTCAACGTGCGTGTGGCGAGGTTCAGCGCGAATTCGCCGAATTCGAAGACCTCGGTGGTTTCGGACGGTGCGCCCGGCAATTCCGACGGTGCCTGGCGGCGCAGCACCGCGTGAATGCGCGCGACCAGTTCGCGCGGATTGAACGGCTTCGGCAGATAATCGTCAGCGCCCATTTCCAGGCCGACGATGCGATCGACATCCTCGCCCTTTGCCGTAAGCATGATGATGGGCGTGCGATCGTTGCTGCCGCGCAGACGACGGCAGATCGACAGGCCGTCTTCACCCGGCAGCATGAGGTCGAGCACGAGCAGATCGAAACGCTCGCGCACCCACAGCTTGTTCATGGCGGGTGCGTTTTCAGCAACGTAGACATTGAAACCCTGCTCGCCGAGATAACGCCGCAGCAAATCACGCAGGCGCGGGTCGTCGTCGACAACCAGGATTTTCGAGGGGTTCTTGGTTTCCATGGCAGGCATCTTATCGCGATTGGACTGTAGTGCGAGTTTGCACCAATTAACGGGTTACAGTCAGTTACAAAATTTACCCGTGGTGTGCCACGGCATCAAGGGCTGACAGATAGACTGCTTTACGGAATGCGGCGGTTCGGTAGATACTTCATCCGACTTTAAATTGCCGCTCGCACCGACGCGGGTTTGCACGGATTCAAGGTAGCTGTTTGCCGCGTGACGAAGGGAACAGAATGAAGGGAGGGGTCAGGCCGACAATGCGCCATACCATGATTGCACTGGCGCTAGCCGGTGGCATCGTGGCCGCATTGGATCCGGCCACGGCCGGCGCCGAGCCCTCCATCAACCGGCATGACGGCCCCCACATGTCCTCTCATCCCGTGGGCTACAAGCCGCCTGCGCACCGCTTCCGCAGCGATCCGCCCGATCATCCCGCCTCCGATCTGAACTCGCACACGCCCGGTGTTCCGCCCGACCTCGACCAGCGGCGCCGCGACGGCCACATGACACCTGAAGAGCGCCGCCTCCTGCGCCAGCACATCGAAGACGCGGTGCGCGAGCTTTACAAACGCTGAGTGTATTGCCGCGCGAGACAGCGTCGTTCCCGGTGCACGCTCGATCGATTGCGTAATCGACATCCGTTGCGGATCATTTGCAGGGCCGCGATATTCAAAGCACATGGGTTTTCTCATCGCTTCGTTTGCAACGCGATAAAGCGAATCACGTTTGACGCTGCTCAGGTGCAATCGTTTGCCGGTCAGTCTATTTGTACGATCGAATGTACGCACGCGTGCGCGACGATTGTTTCGATTTCAAGCGGACGGCTTGCACCGTTGGACGCGAACACCGATGATGTGCGCGCACTGGCGCCGCGGGCGCAGACGAAGCGCATCGCGCTGCCGATCGAACCCGCCAATGCGTTCGCGCCCGCGACCCGGGCGAGCGGATCTCGAAGCACTGCTGATGGACCTGAAGCACCAATTGAAATGAACAGTCGAATGAGGGAGCGGGACAGTTCGCGCGGCCGCCACGAGAGGCGGGGCGCCCCATGAAGCGACGCGAGTTTCTGGCGGCGAGCGCTGCGGCGGGAATGTCGCTGTGGCTGCCGGGCGCGGCGCACGCACGAAGCGGCGCGACAGGTCCGTTTGCGGCGGGCTACGACAATCTGTTGATCCTCGTCGAACTCAAGGGCGGTAACGACGGCCTCAACACCGTCGTGCCGTTCGCCGATCCGCTTTACCACCGCTATCGCGCGAACATCGGTGTGCGCCGCGATCAGGCGATCCAGCTTGACGAACGCACGGCGCTGCATCCGGCGCTTGCACCGCTCATGCCGATGTGGCGTGCGAGGCGGCTGGCGATCGTGCAGGGCGTGGGCTACGCGCAGCCGAATCTGTCGCACTTCCGTTCGACCGAAATATGGGACACCGCGTCGCGTCCGGACCAGTATCTGCGCGACGGCTGGCTCGCACGTGCATTCGCGAACGCGCCGGTGCCGACGAGCTTCGCGACGGATGGACTCGTGCTCGGCAGTGCGGAGACAGGCCCGCTCGCGAACGGCGAGCGCGTGATTACACTCGTGAATCCGGCGCGCCTTGCGCTCGCGTCGCGCCTCATTACGCCGACGTCACTGGATGAGCCCGATCCGACACTTGCTCACCTTCTCGACGTCGAGCGCGACATCCGCAAGGTTGCCGACCGGTTGCGTCCGAGGCACTCGCAGCAGTACGCGCTGAAGACCGTGTTTCGGCCGGGGCCGTTCGGCACGTCGATCAAGACGGCCATGCAGGCGCTCGCGTTGAGCGACACGGCACAGGGTGTACCTGTGCCGGGCGACGGCATCGCGGCGATCCGGCTCACGCTGAACGGCTTCGATACGCACGAGAACCAGCCGGGCCGGCATGCAGCCCTGCTGCATCAGTTCGCTACGGGCATGGCGGCGATGCGCGATGCGCTCGTCGAACTTGGGCGCTGGGACCGTACGATGATCGTCACGTACGGGGAGTTTGGCCGCAGCGCGCGTGAAAACGCGAGCCGCGGAACCGACCACGGCACGGCATGCGCGCACTTCGTGGCCGGCGGCCGCGTTGCGGGCGGCCTGTACGGCCAGGCGCCGCAACTGGCGCGGCTCGATGGCGACGGAAATCTGCCGGCGGGCGTCGATTTCCGGCGACTCTATGCGACTGTGCTGGGGCCGTGGTGGGGGCTCGATGCACAGGCCGTGCTGCAGGACCGCTTTCAGGCGCTGCCGATGCTGCGCGTGTGATCGAGCGATAGGTGTTTCAGGCGCGCCGCGCCGCGCGCCACGCGATCCAGAGCTTGCGGATCGGCGTGAGTACGATCTGCTGATGCAGCACCTGAAAGCGCTCGCGCTCCACTTCCTCCAGCAGTGCAAGCGACAGCGCCGCGAGCGAGCGCAGCGTACGCTGACCGCGCCGTTCGGCGGCGGGAATGCCGTCGAGTGCGGCGGCGATCGCTTCGCGTGCACGCGCCGTCTGGAACTTCATGAGTTCGGTGAATTCGTCGCTGTAGCGGCGATTGATCAGATCGGCGGCGGTGACGTTGTAGCGCTGCAGTTCGTCGATCGGAATGTAGACGCGGCCATGGCGCGCATCGTTGCCGATCTCCGGCACGAACTGCGCGAGCATCAGCGCGTTGCCGAGCGGCGCGGCCCATTGCGCGGCGGCGCCCGCATCGCGCGCGCTCACGCGTGCGACGAGCGTGGCGAACGTGCCGCCCACGGCGTCCATGTAGCGCCGAAGGTTGGGGAAGTCGAGATAGCGCGCCTGATCGAAGTCCATCGCGTAACCGGCGAGCAACGCCTGCAGCGCGGGGTACGTCGCCTTGACATCGTCGAGATGGTGCGCAAGCGCCTGCGTCACGGGATGTGCCTGCGCGGTGTTGCCCGCGTCGCTTCCTGCGCCGTTACCCGCGCCGTTGCCGGCAGCAGCCAGCCCGGCCAGTTCCTTTTGCCACCACGCGAGCTTCGTGCGTCCGACAGTGGGATCGCTCGTTTCCTTTGCGGTTTCTTCCAGCTCGCGGCGCAGCGCGAAGAGGGCGGCGAGAAGCGGTTGGCGCGCGGCGCTTGCCTGGCGCAGCGCGTAGTAGGTGCCCGATCCGGGCGGAGCCGCCTTTTGCTGGCAGTAGTCGTCGAAGTTCACGGTGTCTGCGGGGTGGGGATGTGCGCCGCGGCGGCAAACAACGGGCAACGGCCCGGGCTGCGGCGGCAAACTGGCGATTCTAGCATCGTGCACATGCAGACAAGCGCCAGGCAATCGGTTAGAATTTCGCGCCTGCGCATTGGAGGTGTGTGCACGTGGATATCGTGCCCGTCCCGCCCGGCAGTGTCTGCAACGCGAGGTTCACGCGGTTGAATGGCTCACGAGAGCGCGCGAGATCGCAGCGTGCCCTCTCGGCGGCCCTGCGAGCAGACGAAAAGATTCGCGTGAGTGGCGAAATTGGTAGACGCACCAGGTTTAGGTCCTGACGCCCGCAAGGGTGTGCCGGTTCGAGTCCGGCCTCACGCACCAACTCTCTTTTCCCGGTATCGGATACGCGCGCGGCGTGCATCCGGCCTGTATCCAGACAGCAATCATTCAAGGCCGGTTCTGCACCGGCCTTTTTCTTTTCTACTGTCTTCCGTGCGCCGTGTGGCGATGAAACCGGCTAAATCTCGTAGGCCTCGATGATCTTGTTGAGCGCGCGCCCAAGCGTTTCGCGTTCCTTGTCGTCGAGGCAGGAGAACAAGTCCTGATTCCATTTGCGTGCGATCGGCATCACCTTGCGGTAGAGCGCACGTCCTTCTGGTGTGAGCGATACGAGTACGAGGCGGCCATCTTCCTTGCTCGCGTCGCGGCGCATGAGACCGCGGCGCATCAGCGCTTCGGCCGCGCGGCTTGCCTGGCTCTTGTCGAGATTCGCGTGGCGTGCGAGCTCCATCACCGAGAACGGGCCGAATGCGCCTACTGCGCCAATGAGCCGCGCCTCGGGCAGCGTGATGCCGAGCTTCGCCTGGTAGCGTTCGGTGCTGCCCCGTTCGGAGAGCTTGTTCAGGACATGGAGCCGATAAGTCAAATATTGCTCGAGTCCGGCTTTGCTTGCCTTCATGATCGTCCTGGTTGCGTGGGGGAATGCGCAATGCGTGAGGGGTGCGCAAGAGTACTGCGCGTGATGTGATTGTTGCCGCAACCGGCCCGCGGGTCAATGTCGCGTAGTGCGAAATACACGCCACGCAAAAACGTGGCGCGCGCATCTTTTAACCGCTTAACGAGGAAGACAGTTGCGCATCAGCGCATACTAAAACGCAAGCGTGCAAGCTGTTCGGTAACGTTCGTGAGCAGCGTCGCCGCATCGCGGATCGCCGCGTCCAGCGTAATCGGTCCGGGTGCTGGCGAAAAGCAGCCGCTGAAGTGTTCTGACAGGCGAGGTAGCGCGGCGGGATCGACCGCGCCAGAGAGCAGCGTGGCGGGCACGCCCGCGGCCTGCGCATGACGGCAAGCAATGAAAGGTGCCTTGCCATGCAGCGTTTGCACGTCCGAACGGCCTTCGCCCGTGATGAGCCAGTTCGCGCCGTGCAATGCAGTATCGAGGCCGATCTGACGGGCGACGACTTCCGCGCCCGGTTCGATGCTCGCGCCGAGCATGCGCAGCGCGAAGCCGAGTCCGCCCGCCGCGCCCGAACCTGCTTCATTGCGCACACGACGGTTGAGCGCCGCTTCGACGAGATCGGCAAAGTGCGCGAGTGCCGCGTCGATGGGCGCGACCTGTTCCGGCGTCACGCCCTTTTGCGGACCGAACACGGCCGTTGCGCCATGCTCGCCCGTAAGCGGATTGTCGACATCGGACATGGCGACGAACGACGCGTCCGCGAGCCGCGCATCGAGGCCCGATACGTCGACACGCGCCACGCGCACGAGCGCCTCGGGCGTGGGGTCGACGGGCTGGCCCGCTGCGTCGAAGAGCTGTAGCCCGAGACCGACGAGCAGACCCGCACCGGCATCGTTTGTACTGCTGCCGCCGAGCGCGACGTAGAAGCGCCGCACGCCTTCGTCGAGCAGGATGCGAATCGCCTGCCCCATGCCGGTCGTGCTGCGCGCTGCGACCGGAACACCCATGCCCACGGGATCGGTGATGCCGACGATTTCGGCGGTTTCGACAATCGCGCTGCCGTCCTGCAGCAAGCCGACCGCGGCGTCGCGCATCGGCCCGGCTGCGCCGCGCACGCTGATTACATGGCGCTTACCGCCCGCGATCAGCATCGCGTCGAGCGTGCCTTCGCCGCCATCGGCCATCGGGCACAGGCGGATATCCGCGTCCGGTCGCGCGCGGCGGATGCCTTCGGCGATTGCGGCGGCCACGCCGTCCGCACTGAGCGAGCCTTTGAACGAATCCGGAGCAATGACGACGACGGGAGTTTCAGGCGACGGGTTGGGCATGGTGTCTCGATGCTGGCAAGGGTTGGTATAGGTAGGCGTCGGCTGAGGCCGGCGGGGCGGTCGGCCAGAGCGTTAGCTTAACAGCGCTGTCGCGCGGGCTGGATATGCCACATTCGCCAACGTGGATAGGCGGGGCTCAGCGTGAATCGGCGTGAATCGGCGTGGACTAGGGTGGATTGGCAGCCGGCGCGGCGGCCCGGGTTTGCATCGGCGGCGAGCTTGCCCGGTCCGATTTGCGCTTCGACGCTGTGCGGGGAAGTGCCCGGCATGCGGTTTATGGCGGGTTTGCGGCCGATTTGTGCCGGTTGCGTACGCACGAATGCCGTGTTCCGGCGCCATCCCGGGAGGAACCGAGCGGCAAATCCATTTGACGGCGGAAATAGTTTGCTAAAATACTTGGCTCTTTTGACGGAACCGCGTCGCAAATCGCTCATTGCGGTGCAGCAGAGCGCACGCGTGGGCGGGTTCCGGAGCGCGCAGGCGACCTTGGTCGCGCGTGCGTGTGAAAGGCGGCGCGGGGTTGCCAGCGGGGGTTGCCAGCATTAGGCGCACAAGCACCTGCAAGCGGCGCAACGAGGCGCAGGTGCTGTGGGTCGCCTCACCGCGTGCCCGATTGGGCAGGCGGACCGCGGCACAGCAAAGATTACTGATTCGCTCGAATAAATTTTAGGACGATTGAAGCCATGGCTAACGTTGTTGAAAACCTCGGCAAGCTCGAACGCCGCGTGACGATTTCCCTGCCGAAGGATGCCGTGCAGAAAGAAGTGGATTCGCGCATCCGCCAACTCGCAAAGAACGTGCGCATGCCGGGTTTCCGCCCGGGCAAGGTGCCGCTCAAGATGGTCACGCAGCAGTACTCGGGCCAGGTCGAAGCCGAAGTCCTGAGCGACAAGATCGGCAAGGAGTTCTTCGACATCAGCCGCGCCGAGAACCTGCGCGTTGCCGGCCAGCCGAGCTTCGCCCCGAAGACCGAGGCCGCTGAAGGCGCCTACGCGTTCGACGCGACCTTCGAGGTCTACCCCGAAGTCAAGATCGGTGACGTCGCGACCGCCGAAATCGAGCGCACGACCACGTCGATCGCCGATACCGAAATCGATCGCACGCTCGACATCCTGCGCAAGCAGCGCGTGCATTTCCACGCGCGCGGCGACGCGGGCGAGCACGGTGACGGCGGCGCCGACACCGCAGCGAAGAGCGGCGACCGCGTGACGGTCGACTTCGTCGGCAAGATCGACGACGTCGCATTCCCGGGCGGCACCGCAGAAGGCTTCACGTTCGTGCTGGGCGAAGGCCGCATGCTGCCGGAATTCGAAACGGCTGCGCTCGGCCTGAAGCAAGGCGAGTCGCGCGAATTCGACCTGAGCTTCCCGGCGGACTATCACGGCAAGGACGTCGCGGGCAAGACCGCGAAGTTCACGATCACGATGCACAAGATCGAGTGGCCGCATCTGCCGGAAATCGACGCGGAATTCGCGAAGTCGCTCGGCATCGCCGACGGCGACCTCGTCAAGATGCGCGGCGAGATCAAGGACAATCTGGAGCGTGAAGCGAAGCGCCGCACCCAGGCCATCGTCAAGAACCAGGTGATGGACGCGCTCCTGAAGATCTCCGAACTCGACGTGCCGAACGCGCTCGTCGAACAGGACCAGCAGCGCCTCGTCGAAATGGCGCGCGCGGACCTCGTGCAGCGCGGCGTTCCGAACGCCAAGGATGCGCCGATTCCGGCCGAGATGTTCAAGGACCAGGCCGAGCGCCGCGTCAAGCTGGGCCTCGTGCTGGCCGAACTCGTGAAGGCCAACAGCCTTGAGGCGAAGCCGGAGCAGATCCGCGCCGAAGTCGACGAATTCGCGAAAAGTTACGAAGACCCGAAGGAAGTCGTGCGCTGGTATTATTCGAACCAGCAGCGTCTCGCCGAAATGGAAGCCTTCGTCGTCGAATCGAACGTTGTGGATTTCGTGCTCGACAAGGCCAAGGTGACGGACAAGCTCGTGAGCTTCGAAGAACTGGCAAGCGCAACGGCGCAGGCTTAAGGCGACCGCGCAGCGGCGTGCCGGCTGTCGGGGCTTCCGATGGCGAGCACGCCGTTTTTGCGTCCGCGTAATTTTTCCATTCGGCAAGTGTGGTTGAATTACGCGGGGTCCGCCTCCACTCGGGGTAATCAGAAGAGATCTTCCAGACAAGGATGCACCGCATGACCATTCGCGCTCAATCGCTGGATACGTTGACCTCCCACGCATCGCGGGATCTCGAACCGCAGGCGCTCGGGCTCGTGCCGATCGTCGTGGAGACGAGCGGCCGCGGCGAGCGTTCGTACGACATCTACTCGCGCCTGCTCAAGGAGCGTGTGGTGTTCATGGTCGGCGAAGTGAACGACCAGACTGCGAACCTCGTTGTCGCGCAACTGCTGTTTCTCGAAAGCGAGAACCCGGACAAGGACATCAGCCTGTACATCAACAGCCCGGGCGGCTCCGTCTCGGCCGGCATGGCGATCTACGACACGATGCAGTTCATCAAGCCGGACGTTTCGACCCTTTGCATGGGCCTCGCAGCCAGCATGGGCGCGTTCCTGCTCGCGTCGGGTGCGAAGGGCAAGCGCTTCGCGCTGCCGAATTCGCGCGTGATGATCCACCAGCCGCTCGGCGGCGCGCGCGGCCAGGCGTCGGATATCGAAATCCAGGCGCGCGAAATCCTGTATCTGAAGGAACGCCTCAACCAGCTGCTCGCGCACCATACCGGCCAGCCGGTCGAGCGCATCGCACGCGACACCGACCGCGACAACTTCATGTCCGGTGAGGACGCGCAAGCGTACGGGCTCGTCGACCAGGTGCTCCACAAGCGTCCCTGATCCGGCCCGTTCTGGCGCGCCGCCCGCAATCGACGGAGGCTTCGGCCTCCGTGGAAAAAGGGATTGGCGCTGCCGCGCGAACCGTGTGAAATAATCGGAAAACGCGCTCGCAGCCTGCGGCCCACACGCCGTCACAGCAAGCGGTTCATCCGCCTCCCGGTGTGGCCGGGGGAAACGGCGTATCATGTAAAAGAGTGTCCGGAGGCTCATCTATCCATGGCGGACAAGAAAGGTTCCAGCAGCGAGAAGCTGTTGTATTGCTCGTTCTGCGGCAAAAGCCAGCATGAAGTAAAGAAACTGATTGCAGGGCCGTCGGTGTTCATCTGCGATGAATGCATCGACCTGTGCAACGAGATCATTCGCGACGAAGCCGCAGGCGCCGGCGTCGACGCAGCGCTGTCGCGCTCGGACCTGCCGGGTCCGCAGGAAATCCGCGACATCCTCGACCAGTACGTGATCGGCCAGGAACGGGCGAAGAAGATTCTCGCCGTGGCCGTGTACAACCACTACAAGCGTCTGAAGCATCTCGACAAGAAAGACGACGTCGAACTTTCCAAGAGCAACATCCTGCTGATCGGGCCCACGGGCTCCGGCAAGACATTGCTCGCGCAGACGCTCGCGCGCCTTCTGAACGTGCCGTTCGTGATCGCCGACGCCACCACGCTGACCGAAGCCGGCTACGTGGGCGAGGACGTCGAGAACATCATTCAGAAGCTGCTGCAGAACTGCAACTACGAGGTCGACAAGGCGCAGCGCGGCATCGTCTATATCGACGAAATCGACAAGATCAGCCGCAAGTCGGATAACCCGTCGATCACCCGCGACGTGTCGGGCGAGGGCGTGCAGCAGGCGCTCCTCAAGCTAATCGAGGGCACGATGGCCTCGGTTCCGCCGCAGGGCGGCCGCAAGCATCCGAACCAGGACTTCATCCAGGTCGATACGACCAACATCCTGTTCATCTGCGGCGGCGCGTTCGACGGTCTGGAAAAGGTCATCACCGATCGCACCGAAAAGACCGGCATCGGTTTTGGCGCGAGCGTGAAGAGCAAGCAGGAGCGCGACGCGGGCGAGGTGCTGCGCGAAGTTGAGCCGGAAGACCTGATCAAGTTCGGTCTGATTCCCGAGCTGATCGGCCGTCTGCCGGTGGTCGCGACGCTCGGCAAGCTCGACGAAGCCGCGCTGATGAAGATCCTGGTCGAGCCGAAGAACGCGCTCGTCAAGCAGTATCACAAGCTCTTCAACATGGAGCGCGTGGAACTGGAGATTCGCCCGGCCGCGCTGCAATCGGTCGCGCGCAAGGCGATCCGCCGCAAGACCGGCGCACGGGGCCTGCGCTCGATCCTCGAGCAGGCGCTGCTCGACGTGATGTACGATCTACCGGCCATGAAGGGCGTGAGCAAGGTCATCATCGACGACAACGTGATCGACGGCGACGGCAAACCGCTGCTGATCTACGAAGACGCGCCGAAGGTGGCAGGATCGAACTAATGGCGGTGATCGGCTAAAGAGTTCCGGAAAAAAGCCGTTCATACAATGAGATGAACGGCTTTTTCGTTTGTCTGGTTTTGTCTGGTGGTCGATGGCGCACTATTTCTGGAGTCACTGAACTTTTCCCACACGCTCGAGGCTTGCAATCGCTGTCGCAGGCCTTACTTATCGAATGAATTGATTCCACTCATGGGGAAATGAAATGTCAGGAACCCAACTCCTCCCGCCGGAACGCACCACGCTCCCGCTGCTGCCGCTGCGAGACGTCGTAGTTTTCCCGCATATGGTGATTCCCCTCTTCGTGGGCAGGCCGAAATCGATCAAGGCCCTCGAAGCGGCGATGGAAGGCGGCAAGCACATCATGCTTGTCGCGCAAAAAACCGCCGCGAAGGATGAGCCGACCGAAAAAGACATGTACGAAGTGGGATGCGTTGCAAACATCCTGCAGATGCTCAAGCTGCCCGACGGCACGGTAAAAGTGCTCGTCGAGGGGCTGCAGCGCGCGAAGACGCTCTCGATTGAAGAGCAGGAAGCGCAGTTTTCGTGCGAGGTGATGCCGCTCGAACCCGATCATGCCGACGGCGCCGAAACCGAAGCGCTGCGCCGCGCGATCGTGTCGCAATTCGACCAGTACGTAAAGCTGAACAAGAAGATCCCGCCGGAAATCCTGACGTCGCTGTCGGGTATCGACGAAGCGGGTCGTCTCGCCGACACCATCGCGGCACATCTGCCGCTCAAGCTCGACCAGAAGCAGCACATCCTCCAGATGTTCCCGGTCGTGGAGCGTCTCGAGCATCTGCTCGCGCAACTCGAAGCCGAGATCGACATTCTCCAGGTGGAGAAGCGTATCCGCGGCCGCGTGAAGCGCCAGATGGAGAAGAGCCAGCGCGAGTACTACCTGAACGAGCAGGTCAAGGCGATCCAGAAGGAACTGGGCGAAGGCGAAGAGGGCGCGGATCTCGAAGAGCTCGAGAAGCGCATCACCGCTGCGCGCATGCCCAAGGAAGCCAAGAAGAAGGCCGACGCCGAGCTGAAGAAGCTCAAGCTGATGTCGCCGATGTCGGCGGAAGCGACGGTCGTGCGCAACTACATCGACACGCTGATCGGCCTGCCGTGGCGCAAGAAGAGCAAGGTCAACAACGATCTCACGAACGCCGAGACCGTGCTCGACGAAGACCACTTCGGCCTCGAGAAGGTGAAGGAACGCATTCTCGAATATCTCGCGGTGCAGCAACGCGTGGACAAGGTCAAGGCGCCGATCCTGTGCCTCGTCGGGCCTCCGGGCGTCGGCAAGACCTCGCTTGGCCAGTCGATTGCGCGCGCAACGAATCGCAAGTTCGTGCGCATGGCGCTCGGCGGCGTGCGCGACGAGGCCGAGATTCGCGGTCACCGCCGCACGTATATCGGTTCGATGCCCGGCAAGATCCTGCAGAGCCTCACGAAGGTCGGCGTGCGCAATCCGCTCTTCCTGCTCGACGAAGTCGACAAGATGGGCATGGATTTCCGCGGCGATCCGTCGTCGGCGCTGCTCGAAGTGCTCGATCCGGAACAGAACCACACGTTCGCCGATCACTACATCGAAGTCGATTTCGACCTCTCCGATGTGATGTTCGTCGCCACGTCGAATTCGCTGAACATCCCGCCGCCGCTGCTCGACCGGATGGAAGTCATCCGCCTGTCGGGTTACACGGAAGACGAGAAGGTCAGCATCGCGCAGCGTTACCTGCTGCCGAAGCAGAAGAAGAACAACGGCCTGAAGGCCGGCGAGGTCGAGGTCACGGAAGGTGCAATCCGCGACATCATTCGCTATTACACGCGTGAAGCGGGCGTGCGTTCGCTCGAGCGCGAAATATCGAAGATCTGCCGCAAGGTCGTGAAGATGCTTCTGCTGAAGAAGGCGCAGGGCGCGGTGACGGTCGACGGCACGAATCTCGATACGTTCCTCGGCGTGCGCAAGTACGACTTCGGCCTGGCTGCGAAGGAAAACCAGATCGGCCAGGTCACGGGCCTTGCCTGGACCGAAGTCGGCGGCGATCTGCTGACGATCGAAGCGGCGGTCATGCCCGGCAAGGGCAACGTGATCCGCACGGGTTCGCTCGGCGACGTCATGAAGGAGTCGGTCGAAGCGGCACGCTCGGTGGTGCGCTCGCGCTCGCGGCGTCTCGGCATCAAGGACGAGGCGTTCGAGAAGCAGGACATCCACATTCACGTGCCGGAAGGTGCGACGCCGAAGGACGGTCCGTCCGCCGGTATCGCGATGACGACCGCGCTGGTGTCCGTGCTCACGGGCATCCCGGTGCGCGCCAACGTCGCGATGACGGGCGAGATCACGCTTCGCGGCGAAGTGCTGCCGATCGGCGGGTTGAAGGAGAAGCTGCTCGCGGCGCATCGCGGCGGCATCAAGCTCGTGCTGATCCCGGAAGAGAATGTGAAGGATCTTTCGGAGATTCCGGACAACGTGAAGAACGCGATCGAAATCGTGCCGGTCCGCTGGATCGACAAGGTGCTCGAACTGGCGCTCGAACGTGTGCCGCAGGCTCTGCCGGAAGAAGAGGTGAAGGCGGACGATGCAAAGGCGGCAACGCCCGTCGCCGAACCGGCGGACGCCAGCGCGACCGAAGTGGTCAAGCACTGATCGCTAACGCAATGAGGCGGCCGGCGCATCCTGCGCACGGTTCGCGATGTACCGGAAACCCGCGGCTTGGCCCGCGGGTTTTTTATTGCGCGAACGACGTGTAAACCCCGCGCAAACCCTGCGCAAACGCCGCCCGGACGATTGGTCGCGGGCATCTGCGGGCGGCGCTTCGCCGTGCCCTGGAGGAATTCCTCGAACGTCCCGTTAAATCAGGCTGAACCCGGCTTGACACCGTCGATTCCGACCCGTTAAATGAGCGAGCCCGGCATAGAGCCTGGCCCGTCTTTTCCTAAATCCCGGCGCGCAAAGCGTCGCAATGATTACCCAAACACATTCTCGGGGGCTGGAATGAACAAAACGGATTTGATCGATCACATCGCTCAGCAAGCCGACATCTCGAAAGCGGCTGCGGGACGCGCACTCGACGCCGTGATCGGTGGCGTCAAGGGCACGCTCAAGAAAGGCGGGTCGGTCACGCTGGTCGGCTTCGGCACGTTTGCCGTGGGCAAGCGCACGGCGCGCACGGGGCGCAATCCCCGCACCGGCGATGCGATCAAGATCAAGGCCGCAAAGGTCCCGAAATTCCGGCCTGGTAAAGCGCTCAAAGATGCGCTAAACTAGCGGGCTCGCTGGCCGTCGTTGTGCAATTTGCACCGTGCAGGCTGGCATAGTGCGCAGAAGGTGCTGAAAAAGCACATAAAAAAGCGCACTGAAAGAAGCACGTAGATGTTGTGCAAAAAGCAGCACAAAGAGCAGTTCAGGAATCGCTAAGCTGGGTGCTTAGCTCAGTTGGTAGAGCGGCGCCCTTACAAGGCGTAGGTCGGGAGTTCGAGCCTCTCAGCACCCACCAGTTTTCGGTTCCTCAGGCATCTGCATCAGTACTTGAAAAAAGTAGTTGCAGGATGCAACCGCACGGAGCGGTAGTTCAGTTGGTCAGAATACCGGCCTGTCACGCCGGGGGTCGCGGGTTCGAGCCCCGTCCGCTCCGCCAGATCTTTCTAAAGAAGGCGAACCGAAGGCAAACTGCGGTTCGCCTTTTTTATTGTCCTCTGAGGTAATATCGGGCGTTCTGTTTTTGGGCCCTCCCTTCGCTCTGTCACGCATGCTCGACTTTTTCCGCAATCACAAACGGCTGATGATGTTCCTGCTGCTCCTGGTGGTCCTGCCAGGGCTTGGCTTCGTCGGCATTCAAGGTTTCCGCGGCTTCTTCGACGAAAGCGCAAATGTCGCAAGCGTCGATGGACACGACATTACGCGTGTCGAGTACGACAACGCCGCGCGTCAGCAACTCGATCAGGCTCGCCAGGTCATGGGCGCGAGCTTCGACCAGGCCCTGTTCGACACGCCGCAGCATCGCAAGGACATTCTCGACGGCCTGATCCAGCAGCGCGTGCTCGCTGCTGAGACGCAGCGCCTGCACCTCAGCGCTTCGGACGATGCCGTGCGCCGCGCGCTGCTGTCCGATCCGATCATCGCGTCGCTCAAGAAGCCCGACGGCTCGATGGACCTCGACCGCTACAAGGAAATGCTCGCCATGCAGGGCATGACGCCCGAGCAGTACGACGAGCGCGTGCGCTACAGCCTCGCGATGGAGCAGTTGCCCGCCGCGGTCATCAACAGCGCGTTCACGCCGAAGTCGCTCGCACAGCAGCTCACGGCGCTCTCGGAACAGCAGCGCGAAGTCCAGGCGCTTGCATTCCATGCAACCGACTACGCGGCCAGGGTGCAGCCGACTGACGCGGAACTGCAGGCCTACTACGACGCCCACAAGAGCGATTTCGCCACGCCGGCAACGGCCCAGATCCAGTATCTGGTGCTGTCGGCAGCGGCGGTGGCGGCCACGGTTCATCCGTCCGACGCCGACCTCAAGCAGTTCTACAACGACAACATCGCCCACTACCGCACCGACGAACAGGTGCGCGCGAGCCACATCCTGATCGCCGTGCCGAAGGATGCGAGCGCGGCCGATCGCAGCACTGCGAAGCAGAAGGCGGAAGCGATCCTTGCGGAAGTGCGGGCCCATCCCGACCAGTTCGCGCAGATCGCGCAGAAGGATTCACAGGATCCGGGTTCGGCAGCGAAGGGCGGCGACCTCGGCTTCTTCGGCCGCGGCATGATCGCGGGCGGCGAAGCGTTCGACGATGCCGTCTTCAAGCTCAAAAAGGACGAGATCAGCGACGTGATCCAGTCGGACTTCGGCTATCACATCGTCAAGGTCACGGACATCAAGCCTTCGGCGACGAAGCCGTTCGAAGAGGTGAAGGCCTCGATCCTGAGCGACGTCAAGGCGCAACAGGCCACGAAGCTGCTCGGCGACGCGACCGAAGGCTTCACCTCGCTGGTCTATGAGCAGTCGAAGAGCCTGCAACCGGCCGCCGACAAGTTCAAGCTGACCATCCAGACCGCAACGGTTACGTCGAAGCCGAATCCGGCGCTGCCGCCGGACAACCCGTTGAACAATCAGAAGTTCCTCGACGCTGTGTTCGCCAACGACTCGGTGAACCAGCACAACAACACGCAGGCGATCGACGTCGGCAACAGCACGTTGATCTCAGCGCGCGTCACGAACTTCAAGCCGGCCGCGACGCCCGAATTCGCCGCGATCAAGGATGCGGTGCGTCAGCGCGTCATCGCGCAGCAGGCCGCCGATCTCGCACGCAAGGACGGTCAGGCCAGGCTCGCCGATCTGCAGAAGTCGAAGGCGGCCGCCGGATTCTCGGCGGCGGTGAAGGTTTCGCGCAATGAAGCGCAGGGTTTGTCCCCTGCGGCGCTGTCGGCAGTCTTCAAGGCCGATGCGCAGAGTCTGCCGGCCTATGTCGGCGTCGATCTCGGCAGCGACGGTTTTGCGATCTATCGCATCAATGCCGTCACGAACGGCCCGGCCGCAGAAGGTCCGCGTCTCGCCGGTGCGCAGCAGCAGCTCGCGCAGGTGAGCGGGCAATCGCAGACGCAGGCGTATCTCGATGCGCTGCGCGATCGCTCGAAGGTGAAGTACTACGGCTCGCTCGGTCCGGCCGGCCAGTCCGGCGACGGACAGTAAGACAGACGGCACGGTCCGCCGTGCCAGCAGCAAAAAAGCCCCGCAACGGGCTGCGCCGCCAGGCTGGATGTCGATCCAGCTTTGCGGTGCGGTCCGGGATTGCGGGGCTTTTGACTTTTCAGGGCTCGCGGCACACGCAGCCGGTGCGATCAGAGGCAGGCGGTGATGGCGCTGGTGGCATCGCTACCGTTTGCGGCATTGACGCCGCGACCGGCGCGGTAGCCTACCCAGGTCTTGTTATTGGGCGACCAGGACGGGCGCACTGTCGCGGCAGCGCCATCGGGCGGCCGCTGGCCCGGCATGTAGACATCGATAGACTGGTTGTTGGCCATCATCGTCTGCGAGACGACCTGCTGTTGCGAGCGATCGGCCCACTTCTGCGCGATGCACTGCGCAACGGCAGCAGACGGATGCAGGCTCGTGCCGACCGATTCCGCACCCATCGGCAGCGGCTGGCTGGCGCAGGCGCCAAGCGTTGTCGCGACGAAAATAACGGACACGTAGTTCACGCTTCTCTCTCCCGCCAGGGACGGACGGGTTCCGGCAAAAGCCGCCGATCTGCCCAGGCTTCGTGGCCGACGGCCCGGGGCGCGCATGGCGCAAACGGCGCTGCGTCACACACAGCGCAGCGACGTCAGTGCGTCAGTGCGTTAGCGAGCAGCCATCAGCGCGTCAGTCATCAGCGAGCCGTACCGGCTAGTGCTGTGCGCCGCCAGCGAGGAGCGGCTTGAGCGTCGGCCACACGTTGTCGAGCAGCAAAGGCTGTGCCTGCTGCGTTGGATGAATCTGGTCCGACTGGAACAACTCGGGTTTGTCTGTGAGACCGGCAAGCAGGAACGGAACGAGCGGCACGTGCAATTCCTTGGACAAACGGCCATAGAGGCCATGGAATTGCTGCGTATAGTCGAGTCCATAGTTGGGCGGCACGTACATGCCGACGAGCATCGGCTTCGCGTTGCCCTTGCGGATCTGGGCAATGATGGCGCGCAGATTGCTCTCGGTCGTGGCGAGCGGGACACCGCGCAGCGCATCGTTGGCGCCGAGTTCGACGATGACGATCGAGGGCTTGAGGCGCTGCATCACGAGCGGCAGGCGTGCGAGCCCGCCGCTCGTTGTGTCCCCGCTGATGCTCGCATTCGCAACGGTATAATCGATTCGCTTGTTCGCGAGCCGCTCGCGCATCAGTGCGACCCAGCCCGTGTCGCGCGGCAGGCCGTATTCGGCGGAGAGACTGTCGCCGAGCACCACGATCACGGGCTTTGCCGTGTCGGCAGTCGCAGCGGCGGGCGGTGTGGCCGCGATTGCGGGCTGCGCGCCGGTGATCGCAAATAGCGCAAAAAGCGTGGCGATCACGGCGAACGCGGTGACGAATTTGACGCAGGCAATTGCGCAAGCAGTCGCCCAGGCATTGTTGAAACCAGCGGCAAACGGCGCGCCGAGCGGCGCCTTGATGGCTAACCTGTGCTTGATCATATGCGAATGAATAGTGATCCAGTCATCGAAGTGCGCGGATTGTGCAAGCGGGTCACCGATGCCACCGGGGAATTGACGATACTCGACGGTATCGATCTCACCGTCCACGCCGGCAGCAGCGTGGCGATCGTCGGCGCTTCGGGTTCGGGCAAGTCTACGCTGCTCGGACTGCTAGCGGGGCTGGATAGCGCGAGCGCGGGCTCCGTCCGCTTGCTTGGCGAGGAGTTGACCGGCATGGCCGAGGATCAACGCGCGGCGCTGCGCAACGGTTCCGTCGGCTTCGTGTTCCAGTCGTTCCAGCTGATGCCGCATCTCACCGCGCTTGAAAATGTCGCGCTGCCGCTTGAACTGCAGGGCGGCATGTCCACCCGCGAGGCATTCGCGCGCTCGCGCGCGCTGCTCGAACGCGTTGGCCTCGGCCAGCGAACGGGGCACTATCCGAAACTCCTCTCGGGTGGCGAACAGCAACGCGTGGCGCTTGCGCGCGCATTCGTGACGCACCCCGCCATCCTCTTTGCCGACGAACCCACCGGCAGTCTCGACGCCGCCACGGGCCACGCGGTCATCGATCTGATGTTCGAGATGAATCGTGCGAACGGCGCGACGCTCGTGCTGGTCACGCACGACATCGATCTTGCGCGCCGCTGCGATACGACGGTGACGATCGAAGCGGGGCGGCGCGTGATGCATGGCGAAGTGCTCGATTCCGGCAGGATCGAAGAAGCCGGACGCTGAATGACGTGCTGCTTCATTGACGAAGGGCGTGCGCCGCGGCGCACGCCCTTTGCATCGTCAGAAACCTGCTACCGCTTTTATTCCGCGCGCTTGAGTGCGGCGCGCGCTCGCGCGATCAGCGTTGCCGTCGACGAATCGTGCTGCTTCACATCGCCGGTAGCGGCGGTGAGATCGGCCTCGACCACCTTGCCGAGAATCTTGCCGAGCTCCACGCCCCACTGGTCGAACGGATTGATATTCCACACGGACGCCTGCACGAGCACCTTGTGCTCGTAGAGCGCGATCAGCGCGCCGAGCGTGCGCGCGTTGAGCGCTTCGACAAGCAGCGTCGTGGTCGGCCGGTTGCCGGGGAACACCAGATGCGGCACGAGTTCGGGCTTGTCGGGGCCCGCCACCTTGCGCGCTTCTTCTTCGGTGCGGCCGAGCATCAGCGCTTCGCTTTGCGCGAAGCAGTTGGCGAGCAGCTTCGGATGATGGTCGCCAAGCGGATGTTCCGGCGTGAGCACCGCGATGAAGTCGATCGGCACGATCGTCGGCCCCTGGTGCAGCATCTGGAAGAACGCGTGCTGTCCGTTGGTGCCGGGCTCGCCCCAGGTGACGGCGGCGGTGGGGTAATCGACGAACCGTCCGTCGAGCCGCGCCGACTTGCCGTTGCTCTCCATTTCGAGTTGCTGGAGATAGGCGGGCAGGTAGTGCAGCGCCTCCGAGTACGGCGCGACCAGATAGCTCTGCGAGCCGAAGAAGTTGCGATACCAGACGCCGATCATCGCGAGGAGCACCGGCAGGTTGCGTTCGAGCGGCGCCTCGCGGAAATGCTGGTCCATGTCGTGCGCGCCCGCGAGCAGTTCGTCGAATTGCGCGGATCCGATCGCGATCATGATCGAGAGGCCCACCGCCGACCACAGCGAATAGCGGCCGCCCACCCAGTCCCACATCTCGAAGACGTTCGTGGCGGCGATGCCGAACTTCACGACCTCGGCCGGATTTGCCGACACGCCCACGAAGTGCTTCGCGAGTGCGCTTTCCGGGCAGCCGTTCTGCACGAACCAGTCGCGCATCGAGCGCGCGTTGGTCATCGTTTCGAGCGTGGTGAACGTCTTCGAGACGATGATGGCCAGCGTCTCTTCGGGATCGATGTGCTCGATCACGCGCCACAGATCGGCGCCGTCGACGTTCGAAACGAAGTGCGAGCTGATTTCAGGCGCCGCCAGGTGTTGCAGGGCGTGCACGACCATCTTCGGCCCGAGATCCGAGCCGCCGATGCCGATATTCACGACATGACGGATGCGCTTGCCCGTGTAGCCGGTCCAGGCGCCGCTGCGCACGGCGTCGGCGAACTTCGCCATCTTCGCGCGCTCGGCGACGACCTGGGCATGGAACGGCGCGTCGAGCCCGGTCGCGCGCAACGCGGTGTGCAGCGCCGCGCGGCCTTCGGTCGGATTGACGATCTCGCCCGCGAACATCGCGTCGCGGCGGGCTTCGACGCCCGCTTCGCGCGCGAGCTGCACGAGCAGATTCAGCGTGGCGTCGGTGATGCGGTTTTTCGAGAAATCGGCCGCAAGACCGCCGCCGGTGAACGTGAAGCGTTCGGCGCGGGTGGGGGCCGTGTCGTTGGCGGGCGCGAACCAGTCGCGCAGGCGCTCATCGCGGATTTGTTCGTAGTGCGTCTGAAGCGCGGACCATGCAGGAAGCGGATTCGTCATGTTCGTCTGGCAAGGAAGCACGGTGGGAAGGCGGCGGATACCGTCCGCCGGTCGGGCGGAGGCATTTCGCGCGCGGCGCAGTTGCACGCCCGCGCTCGATGAATGCCGGTGGCGTGGTGAGTCAGTATAGCGGGCTCACGTGAACCTGCGCAGTCATGATGGGGCGCGAAGGCGGCGTCTCCATAGACGCACGATCGTCCGTTTGCGAGCCATCGCGCATAACGCGTGTCCAGCAAGCGGCGTGCCGCCTCGCGTCGTTACGCGTTGCGCTCGTCCCGTGACGGATAAAACAGCCGGTTCATGAGCCGCCGCACCCTCGGTGCGAGTTCGCCTGCCGCGAGACCGGCCGGTCCGCCGCCTTCCGCGCAGAGCGCCTCGGCGGCGAGGCCGTGCAGCCAGACGCCTGCGAGGGCCGCTTCGAACGGCGGCAGCCGCTGCGCGAGCAGCGCGCCGATCAGGCCGCCGAGCACGTCGCCCGTGCCGCCTGTCGCGAGTGCCGCGTTGCCGGTTGGATTGATGGCGATGCGGCCATCGGGTGCCGCGATGATCGTGCCGCTGCCCTTGAGCACGGCTACCGCGGAGAAGCGCGCCGCCAGCGCGCGCGCAGCCGCGACGCGGTCTCGTTGCACGAAAGCCGTATCCGCAGCAAGCAGGCGGGCGGCTTCCAGAGGATGCGGCGTGATCACGCACGGCGTGCCGCGCGTGGCGATACGTGCGCCGAGCGCGTCGTCGCCCGCGACGAGATTGAGCGCGTCGGCATCGAGCAGCACGGGGACGTTCAACTGCAGGATCGATTCGACGAGATTGCGCGCCGCAACGCTGCCGCCCATGCCGCAGCCTGCCGCGATTGCATCCATGGCATCGGTGTCGAGCGTGTCTGCCGCGTGCAGCATCAGTTCGGGATGCGGCGGATCGTAGGGCGGCGCATCGCTGCCGATGAATCCCACATGGACCTTGCCCGCACCTGAGAGGAGCGCGGCGCGGGCTGCGAGAATGGGCGCGCCGCACATGCCGGTGTCGCCGCCGATGACGGCCAGCGTGCCGAATGTGCCCTTGTGCGTCGCGTAATCGCGCGCGGGCAGCCAGGAGGCGAAGAGGGCGGGCGCATTGAGGCGGGCGGCCGATGGTTGAGCTTCCGTGTCGATGCCGATCGGTGCGACGCTCACGGCGCCCGCATGGTCGCGGCCCGCGCCGGTGTAGAGGCCGGGCTTGGCCGCGATGAACGTGACCGTGTGGGTTGCGCGCACGGCAGGCCCGCTGCCGACGACGTTGCCCGTGTCGCTGTCGAGGCCGCTCGGCACGTCGAGCGCAAGTACGTGGCCATGGCTTCTCGCGCGTGCCGAGAGCCGTGCTGCGAGATCCGCGAAAACGCCGTCGAGCCCGCGCGCGAGTCCGATGCCGAACATCCCGTCGACGAGCCAGCCATATGCGTCGAACGAGGCGGGCGGCGCAGCCGTGATGGGAATGCCTGCAGCGCGCGCAACGCTCAGCGCCCAGCGCGCGTCGTCGGGTTTGACCTCGACCGGCATGCAGACTTCGACAGCTACGCCCGCCCGATGCAGTTCCGTCGCAACGACGAGCGCATCGCCGCCGTTATTGCCCGGCCCGGCCGCGAACCAGACGGGTTTGTCAGCGGCGGGCGAGGGCGCGTGTGCGATCTGCTCGTTCAGGAAGCGTGCGGTGGCGGCTCCGGCGCGGGCCATGAGCGTGTGTTCGGGCAGACCGGCCTGCGCAGCGGTTTCGCAGACGCGCAGTTCCTCGACGGTCAGGAGCGGCACGGGCCGGTCGTGGGGCGTGAAGAGCGTCGGTGCGGTGGAGGCGGGCAGCGGCGTGGCGGACATGGCGAGGGTGGATCGTGATATCGACAGTGCAACGATACCCGAGCCATCGCGTCGTGGGGCTCCGCGTTCTTGTCGAAACCGGGGCTTGCCGCGCGCCCGGACTGCATCCAGGCAGCTTCGCCGGGCGCGGTGCAGAGGTAGAGCGGCTTACCCGCGATCCGGCCGCAGGGCGGCGACGGTGTCGTCCGGAAGATCGGACTTGATGCCCGTGATCTGCTGCGCGACGAGCTGCGCCGAGCCGAGCGCGAGCGCCCAGCCTGCCGGGCCGTGCCCGGCGTTGACGAAGAGCCGCGGATGACCGGCGTTACCCACCGCGGGCAGGCCGTCCGCCGACAGCAGCTTCATGCCTTCCCACGCCAGTGCGGCGGAAATTCGCGCCGCGCCCGGCGCCCAGTCGCGCGAAGCTTCGCCGAGCAGCGCCAGCGCCTGCTCGGTGAGTGCTTCGGCGAGTGGTTCTTCGGCCTGGCGCGTGCGCAGCAGCACGCCGCCACCCGAAATCCGCAGACGGTGATTCATACGCGTGACGGCGACGCGCCTGGCGGTGTCGACGATCGTCGCGTGCGGCACGCATTCCTCATGCGCGACCGGCGCGCTCAATGTGTGCACGCGCAACGGATAAAGCGGCAGCTTGACGCCGAATGGCGCCACGAGGCGCGGCGTCTGCGCGCCCGCCGCCACGACCACGGCGTCGCCGGAGATGACTTCGACGTCGCGCGTGCGGGCGTCCTCGGGCAGGCGCGGCGCGAGCTCGACGGCGGCGCGGCCGCTCTCGAGCCGGATCGCGCTGACTTCGCGGCCGGTCTGGAATTGCACGCCGCCGTTGTTGTCGAGCAGCTGCTTGAGCTGCTTCACGAAGAGCGGGCAGTTCGCCACGCGCCCCGAATCGAAGTGCACGCCGCCCGCAAACGGCGGATCGGCGGGAATGTTGTGCTCGAACGCGACGCATTCGGCTGCGCTCAGTGCGTGATGCGGCACCTCGAAGCGGCGCAGCAGTTCGAGCGCGGGTTGCGTGAGCGCCCATTCGCCGGTGCTGCGCACGAGGTAGAGCAGGCCCTTGCGCTGTTCGTATTCGAGCTGGAAGCGGTTTTCGGCGTCGCCGAGCGCGCTTTCGGCGGCCTCGATCAGCGGGCGCAGTTGCGCGTAGCGGGCCGCGAAGGCTTCGGAGCCGTGCAGCGTGCGCAGCCGCTTGACGAATGCGCGTGCCTGGCCCCCGAATCCCGTTCTGCAGATCACGCCGCCCGCGCTGTGCCGTCCACCGCGCAAAAAGGTGGGGCCGAACCAGACGTCGAGCGGAGTGGGCAGCACGACGCCGCTGTGGCCATAGGTGGCGCCTTGCGCAACCGTCGCATGGCGTTCGACCACGCAGACGCGGTGACCCGCCGCGCGCAACTGGTAGGCTGTGGCGACGCCGGCGATTCCGCCGCCAATGACGATGACATCCATGACAATACGATCTGCAGGCGGACGGCGCGCCGACGGGAATGGGGCGCCGTGCCAGGGGTGGGGCGTGCGGCGCGCGTTTTTTTGCGAGCCGATCGGGTGAAACGCGCAATCATAGCAGCCAAACGGGGCGGCTCGCCATGCGCGCAAAGGGTAAGCGCTGCGTCTGCCGGGCCGGGGCGGGCCTTCCGCGCTATAATTGCGGACTCCCTTTCGCCTGCCGTCGCCGCCTTGCGCGACTCATCGCCGCCGTGCGAGGCGAATTCCGCGACGCAATTTCGACGCAACCTCGACGCAACGTCCCAGTCCATGGCCCACTTCTCGTGTTTCCCCGGTGCTTCGGCCCTCTCCGACTTCCGTCAAACCCGCCTGCTTGAAACGCTCCAGCGTATCGGTGCAAGCTTCGACGCCAACATCGTCGGCGTGTACGGCCAGTATCTGCATTTCGTCAATTCGGCTGCGCCGCTCACCCCTGAGGACAGCGCGAAGATCGAGGCGCTGATGCACTACGGCGCGCCGTTCGCGGCGCCGCAGGAGCGCGGCAGTACGGTAACGTTCCTCGTCGTGCCGCGCTTTGGCACGGTTTCGCCGTGGGCGAGCAAGGCCACCGACATCGCGCACCACTGCGGCCTCGAACAGGTGCGCCGCATCGAGCGCGGCGTCGAGTACACGGTGGTGCTGAAATCGGGCATCCTCGGCGGCAAGAAAACGCTTTCCGACGAAGCGCGCGAAGCGGTTGCGGCGGCGCTGCACGATCGCATGACCGAAAGCGTGGCTGGCTCGCGCGACACGGCCTTGCACCTCTTCGACGAACTGCCCGCGAAGCCGATGCAGACCGTGGATGTGCTCGGCCACGGCCGCAAGGCGCTCGAGACCGCGAACGGCGAACTGGGCCTCGCGCTCGCCGACGACGAGATCGACTATCTCGTCGATGCGTTCACAAAGCTCGAACGCAATCCCACCGATGTCGAACTGATGATGTTCGCGCAGGCCAACAGCGAGCACTGCCGCCACAAGATCTTCAACGCGAGCTGGACCATCGACGGTCAGGAGCAGGATCTGTCGCTCTTCGCGATGATCCGCAACACCGAAAAGGTGAGTCCGCAGGGCACGATCGTCGCATATTCGGACAATTCCTCGATCATGGAAGGCGCGGTCGCGGAGCGCTGGTTCCCGCGCAAGGCGGGTAGCGCGGGCGCACCCGCCGAGCAGTACGGCCGCCACACCGAACTCACGCACACGCTGATGAAGGTGGAGACGCACAACCACCCGACCGCGATCTCGCCGTTCCCGGGCGCCGCAACCGGCGCGGGCGGCGAAATCCGCGACGAGGGCGCGACGGGTCGCGGCGCGCGTCCGAAGGCCGGTCTCACGGGCTTCACGGTCTCGAACCTCGAACTGCCCGATGCGCGCGAATCCTGGGAGAACGCGCGCGACGCCGCCACGCCGCTCGCGCACCGCAATCCCGCCGACGAAGCCACCGCTTATGGTCGTCCGGACCGCATCGCGTCGCCGCTGCAGATCATGATCGACGGCCCGGTCGGCGGCGCTGCGTTCAACAACGAATTCGGCCGCCCGAATCTCGGCGGCTACTTCCGCGTCTACGAGCAGAACGTTGCAGGCACCGTGCGCGGCTATCACAAGCCGATCATGATCGCGGGCGGCATCGGCAACATCAGCGCGCAGCACACGCACAAGCACGACTTGCCCGAAGGCTCGCTGCTGATCCAGATCGGCGGCCCGGGCATGCGCATCGGCATGGGCGGCGGCGCGGCCAGTTCGATGGCCACCGGCACGAACACGGCACAGCTCGACTTCGATTCGGTCCAGCGCGGCAACCCGGAAATCGAGCGTCGCGCGCAGGAAGTCATCAACTCGTGCTGGCAACTTGGCGAGCAGAATCCGATCCTGAGCATTCATGACGTCGGCGCGGGCGGCCTTTCGAACGCGTTCCCGGAACTCGTCGACGGCGCGGACAAGGGCGCGCGCTTCGAACTGCGCAAGGTCCAGCTCGAAGAGTCGGGGCTGTCGCCGCGCGAAATCTGGTCGAACGAAGCGCAGGAGCGCTACGTCCTCGCGATTTCGCCCGCCGACCTGCCCATGTTCGAAGCGATCTGCACGCGCGAGCGCTGCCCGTTCGCGGTGGTCGGCGTGGCAAGCGCCGAGCGCGAACTGAAGCTCATCGACACCGACGAAAAGGCGCTGGCCGCGAACGGCAACCACCAGCCGGTGGACATGCCGATGGACATTCTGCTCGGCAAGCCGCCGCGCATGCACCGCGACGTCGAGCACGCGAGCACGCCGCTCGTGCCGGTCGACGTGACCGGCGTGGCGTTCGACGAAGTCGCGAAGAGCGTGCTGCGTCATCCGACTGTCGGCAGCAAGTCCTTCCTCATCACGATCGGCGACCGCTCGGTGGGTGGCACGAGCGTGCGCGACCAGATGGTCGGCCCGTGGCAGGTGCCGGTCGCCGACTGCGCGATCACGACGCTTGATTACGCGGGCTACAAGGGCGAAGCGATGACGATGGCCGAGCGCACGCCGCTCGCCGTGATCGACGCGCCTGCGTCGGGCCGCATGGCCATCGGCGAGGCCGTCACGAACATTGCGTGCGCACCCATCGCCTCGCTCGACAAGCTCAAGCTCTCGGCGAACTGGATGGCCGCGTGCGGCGCGCCCGGCGAAGATGCCGCGCTCTACGACACCGTGAAGGCGATCGGCATGGAGCTGTGCCCGGCGCTCGGCATTGGCATTCCGGTGGGCAAGGATTCGTTGTCGATGCGCACCAAGTGGAACGAACAGGGCGTCGCGAAGGAAGTGGTCGCGCCGGTGTCGCTGATCATCTCGGCGTTCGCGCAAGTCGACGACGTGCGCCGCCATCTCACGCCGCAACTGCGCCGCGTTGACGAGGCCGGCGAATCGGTGCTGATCGTGATCGACCTTGGCCGCGGCAAGAACCGGCTCGGCGGCAGCATCTTCGCGCAGGTCACGCAGCAGGTGGGCCACGCGGTGCCCGACGTCGACAGCGCAGAAGACCTCAAGCACTTCTTCACGGCGATCCAGCAACTCAACGCCAACGAGCAGCTGCTTGCCTACCATGACCGCTCGGACGGCGGCCTGTGGGCGACGGTGTGCGAAATGGCGTTCGCGGGTCACGTGGGCGTGTCGCTGAACGTCGACATGCTTACGCTGGACACCGAACACGAATCCGATTACGGCGACGCGAAAGACTGGACGCAACAAACAAGCGGCCGTCGTGAAGACCGCACGCTGCGCGCGCTGTTCGCGGAAGAACTCGGCGCCGTGATCCAGGTGCCCGCCCAGCAGCGCGACGCCGTGTTCGCAGTGCTGCGCCAGCACGGCCTGTCGGCCTGTTCGCACGTGATCGGCCATCTGAACGACCGTGACGCCATCGAGATCTATCGCGACGCGAAGCGCATCTATCAGGCGCCGCGCGCCGAACTGCAGCGCGCGTGGAGCGAAGTGAGCTGGCGCATTGCGCGCCTGCGCGACAATCCGGCCTGCGCCGACGCCGAATACGACGCGCTCCTCGACGCCGCCGATCCGGGCATGACGCCGCATCTGACGTTCGATCCGTCCGACGACATCGCCGCACCGTTCGTCGCCACGGGCGCGCGTCCGCGGGTGGCGATCCTGCGCGAGCAGGGCGTGAACTCGCACCTCGAAACCGCGTACGCATTCGACCGTGCAGGCTTCGATGCGCACGACGTCCATATGAGCGACCTGCTCGAAGGCCGCGCGACGCTCGCCGATTTCGCGGGCGCCGTGGCCTGCGGCGGTTTTTCGTACGGCGACGTGCTCGGTGCGGGCGAGGGCTGGGCGAAGACGATCCGCTTCAACGCGCAACTTGCGGACATGTTCGCGGCCTTCTTCGCACGCGAGGACACGTTCGCACTCGGCATCTGCAACGGCTGCCAGATGATGTCGAGCCTCGCCTCGATGATTCCGGGCGCCGACGCGTGGCCGAAGTTCACGCGCAACAAGTCGGAGCAGTTCGAAGCGCGCTTCTCGCTCGTCGAAGTGCAAGGTTCGCCGTCAATCTTCTTCGCCGGCATGGAAGGCTCGCGCATTCCGGTGGCGGTCGCGCACGGCGAAGGGTTCGCGGACTTCTCGCAGCAAGGCGATCTGACGAAGGTTGCCGTGGCGATGCGTTATGTCGATCACCAGGGGCAGGCGACCGAGCGCTATCCGTTCAATCCGAACGGCTCGCCGCAGGGCATCACGTCGGTGACGACGCCCGATGGCCGCTTTACCGTCCTGATGCCGCACACCGAGCGCGTGCAGCGCACCGTGACGATGAGCTGGCATCCGCAGGCATGGGGCGAGGCGAGCCCGTGGATGCGTGCATTCCGCAACGCGCGTAAGTGGGTCGGTTAAGCCGCACGCCGCGCGCTTGATTCGCCAATGCACAAGCCGGCCTTCGGGTCGGCTTTTTTACGCGCTTTAATATGCGTTTGCACGCATGCCCCGATGTGGTATGCGCAGTATGCAAAATACTTCCCACATCTTTTCGGACTGCATCTCAAAATCAGATGTGGGAGGGTGTAAATTTAATATGCGATTTTGTTAAATATAGGATTTTTACGAAAATCGCACCGCACCAACTGACATGTAAATTTACTCCGGTAAAAGTGTTAACGCCGAATTCAGTCTCGTGGATCATTCTGTTGATCATGAAGAGATTTTATTTTGGTTAACTTTTCCCAAGGAGTGATTTTAATATGCCAATTCCAGCGTATATGTGGCTTAAAGACGATGGCGGTGCGCGCATAAACGGTTCATCAACCATTCAGGAGCGCGAAGGCAGCATCGAAATCATCAGTTTTAGCCACGGCGTGAGATTGCCGGTAGACGCTGCTAACGGCAAAATTACTGGCACGCGAACCCACTCACCGATTGCGTTCGAAAAGGAGTTTGACTCTGCGACACCTTACCTTTATAAGGCTGTGGCGACAGGGCAAACGCTGCAATCAGCTGAAATCAAGTGGTACCGCATCAATGATGCGGGAAAAGAGCAAGTATATTTCGTGATGCTGTTCGAAGGCGTAAAGGTCTGCGGTATTAATCCTGGAATGGCAAATAGCAGGCTGACGCGGACATCCGCTCTCAATCACGTCGAATCGATCTCCATGATGTATGACCGTATCACATGGCATTATCTCGATGGAAATATAAAATTTACCGATTCATGGAATGAGCGCGGATAAACAGGGGTGGAAATGGCTTATACAGGTAGATTCCTGGTGGATAATGAATTTCTGTCACCCCTGACCATTGATGGTTTGGGTACGTTCGATGCGTATTCGGGAGATGAAATATATCGCAATCGAGGCGGATGCACGGCAATAGTTAGTAAAGGGCCGATTCCAGCTGGTAAATACTGGATCGTTGACAGGCCTGCAGGCGGTGCACGCTCCAGGGCTTATGCGTGGATAAAAGATGAGTTAAATGCCTATCAGGGACGGCGGACCGATCACGGTGAATGGTTTGCCTTATATCGGGATGATGGGCGAATCGACGATTTCACCTGGGTCAATGGTGTCAGGCGCGGTCAATTCCGATTGCATCCAGCTGGTGGGCACGGTGTGTCACTTGGTTGCATCACCCTGCCGAGTCGTACGGATTTCCAGAGAATCCGCACGTCACTATTGAACACCAAGACAATCCCCGCGGGCAATTCTGGGCTTAACGCATATGGAACAATTGAGGTCATCACGTATGGCAACGCTTGCCCGTAGGCTATTCAAGGCAGCGCTGTTTTTGGGGCTGCTCGCTCTATCACTTCGTTATGTCCAGCCGTACCCCTACGAGTGGACCGATGGCGAGGCGCGTGCATGGTGGCGTGCTTCGGATTGGCTCGGCGTCAGCGATCCCGACGATCTGTATTTCGTGGTGTGGACGAGTATCGAATTGCTCGTGGCCATATTGGCCTATATAGCGATCATGAAGCTATGGCGGCACTACCAGTCGAAGAAATTGAGGTGATCACGTATGGCAACACTTGCCCGCAGTTTCTTCAAGGTCGCGCTGTTTATCGGGTTGTTTCTCCTTTCATTTCGTTATGTTCGACCATCCCATAAGTGGGCGGCAGGCGAGGCGCGTGCATGGTGGCGTGCTTCGGATTGGCTCGGTGTCCGCAATCCCGAGGATTTGTATATCGGAGTGTGGGTGACGATCGAACTGATCGTGGCCGCGCTGGCCTATGTGGCGATCATGAAGCTATGGCGGCACTACCAGTCGAAGAAATTGAGGTGATCACGTATGGCAACACTTGCCCGCAGGCTATTCAAGGTGGCGCTGTTTGTTGGCTTGTTCCGCCTCTCCGTAGCCTACGTTCACACATACCCTATACCAATGCCAGAAAGCCACGCGGTGACATGGTGGCGCGCTTCACGCTGGCTTGGTATCCGCGATCCGGAGGATCTGTATTTCATAGTATGGGTGACTATTGACCTGCTCGTGGCCGTGCTGGCCTATATGGCGATCATCAAACTATGGCGGCACTACCGAACGAAACCATAAACAGACGGTACGTTCGATCTGCTCGCTGTACTTCACCATGAAAAACACCCCAAAGGCTGGATTCGTGTCCAGCTTTTGGGGTGTAGCCAACTTCCGCAATACGCTTTACTGAATCTTTGCCTGCTTGGTCAGCTTCTCTTCGAACGCCTGCAGCTTTTCCTCTTGCAGTTGCTGCTTGATCTGGTCGCGCACTTGTTCCAGCGGCGGCGGCGCGATCGGGCGCGTGTCGTCGAGGCGGATGATGTGCCAGCCGAACTGCGTGTGAACCGGCGTATCGGTCATCTGGCCTTTTTGCAGATGCGCGGCCGCTTCGGCGAATTCAGGCACATAGGCCTTCGGGTCCGACCAGTCCAGATCGCCGCCGTTCTTCGCCGAGCCCGGGTCCTTCGAGTACTGCTTTGCCAGGTCTTCGAAGCTTGCGCCACCCTTGATCTTCGCGATCAGGTCCTTTGCCTGCTGCTCGTTGTCCACGAGGATGTGGTGCAGGTGAAATTCGCTGCCGCCCGCCTGCTGCGTCAACTGATCGTAGCGCGCCTTGATATCGGCGTCGCTCGGCTGATTGTTCTTCGCGAAGTTTTCGATCAGCGCGCGCAGCACGACGGTCTGCTGGACCATGGCGATCTGGGCCTTCACGTCCGGCCGGTTCGGGATGCCCTGGCGCAACGCTTCCTGCATCAGGATTTCGCGTCGCACGAGTTCTTCGCGCACCTGCATTTGCAGCTGCGGCGTATCCTGCTGGCCTTGTTGCACGAGCTGGTTGATCAGCGCATCGGCGCGCGACTTGGGAACCGGCGTGCCGTTGACGACGGCGATGTTCTGCGCGAAGACGGGCGCAGCGGCGCACGCAGCCAGCAACACCCAGAAGCGGGTTTTTTTCAAGGTCATCGAAAAGTCCTAACAGGGCGAACGAACCAAAAGAACGAACTAAAAGATAGGCTACCGGGGCAGCGCTGCAGCTTCTTCGGGCGTGAGCGCCGTGATTACAAGTGCGTGAATGCCGCGCTGCATCGCATCGGCCAGCGCATCATACACCATGCGATGCCTTGCCAGGCGGGCTTTCCCGGCGAATGCGGCCGCAACGATCGTGACGCTGTAGTGCCCGCCCGCGGCTGCGCCGACGTGGCCGGCATGTTGCGCGCTATCGTCGCGCACCTCGATCGATACGACCGGCGCGAGTGCCGCCGAGAGGCGCGACTCGATCAGCGCCACACGCTCAGCCGGGCTTGCGTTGATGAAAACCGCGCTCATTCTTCCTCCTCCTTGATGTAACGCGAGAGCCACAGACTCTGTCCGACGATAAACACGACGAGAATGCCCGTGGCGCCGAACAGCTTGAAATCGACCCATGCGTCCGTCGAGAAGTGAAACGCCACGAAGAGGTTCAAGAGGCCGAGCAGCACGAAGAAGACGGCCCAGATGAAGTTGAGCTGCGTCCAGATCCGGTGCGGCAGCGTGATCTGCTTGCCCATCATCGCTTCGATCAGGTTCTTGCCGAAGCCGATCTGCGAGACGAGCAGCGCCACTGCGAACGCCCAGTAGAGGACGGTGGGTTTCCACTTGATGAAGGTTTCGTCGTGCAGCACGAGTGTTGCGCCGCCGAACACGGTGACGATCCCGAGGGACAGCCAGAGCATTGGATCGACCTTGCGGTGACGGAATGCGACCCATGCAATCTGCACGAGTGTCGCGACGATCGCCACGGCGGTCGCCGTAAAGATGCCCCACACCTTGAAGGCAACGAAGAACAGGATGATCGGAAACAGATCAAACAGGAATTTCATTATCGGCCCGGAAGTCCGTAAAAACAGGGCACAACGCCATGCGTGGCGTCGTGTTTTACTTGAGCGTCGTGACGGCCGCTGCGGCGCGCATGCCGCATCCGGCGCACTCGCCGCTCACGCCACGCTCGGCGCTCACTTGGGCTCGAATTGTAGCGCAGCCGAATTGATGCAATACCGAAGGCCAGTCGGCGCGGGGCCATCTTCGAATACGTGCCCCAGATGCGCGCCGCAGTGCTTGCAGCGCACTTCGATGCGCAGCATGCCGTGCGAGCGGTCGGTGCGCTCCTCGATCACCTCGCCGTTGATCGGGCGGAAATAGCTCGGCCAGCCGCATCCGGCGTCGAATTTCGTATCGGATTCGAAGAGGGGCGTGCCGCAACACACACAGTCGTAGACGCCGCGGTCCCAGTGATCCCAGTAGCGGCCCGTGAATGGCCGCTCCGTCGCCGCATGGCGAGCGACCTGGTATTCCATGTCCGAAAGCTGCTCGCGCCAGTCGGCATCGTCCTTGTGGCCGGGATAGGCGTCGGAATTGTGATCGTCGTGGCTCATGTGTGGGTTCCTGTCTGTCGATTTGGGCAGCGCCAGTGCGAAGAAAAACGCGAGGGTGCGGCTAAAACGCACGGCTAATACGGACGGTTAATGCGGATGATTAATGTGCGCGACTCAGGAGGAGCAGCTGAGTTCGAGCGATTGCGCCCACTCGGGTGGCTCCGCCGCATAAGCGGCGTGCTCCGGCTGCTCGTCGAACGGACGCGAGAGCACGCGCAAGAGCCGCTCCACTTCGCTGAAGTCCTTTTGCGCGGCGCGTTCGATCGCCGTCTGCGCGAGGTGATTGCGAAGCACGAACTTCGGGTTCACACGATTCATCGCCGTGGCCCGCGCGGCATCGTCGCGCGGTTCGAGCGCGAGACGCGCGCGATAGTCGCTCGCCCATGCGTCGAAGGCCGCACGGTCGAGAAAGAGGTCGCGCACCGGCGCGTCGTTGTCCGCGCAATGCTTCGACACGCGCGCGAGACGACGAAACGTCAGCGTGAAGTCGGCCCGGTTCGCGTGCATGATCTCGAAGAGACGGTTGGCCAGCGCGTCGTCGCTGTCGTGTTCCGTTTCGAGGCCGAGCTTCGCGCGCATGCGCGCTTCGAGCGCGGGCCCGAAATAACCCTTGAAGCGTTCGAGCACGCCTTGAGCGTCGGCTACCGCGCGCTCGCCGCGCGCCTTGTCGTTAGCTGCGACGTCAGCTGCGTCGCCGCCTTCATTGCGCTTCTGGCCGAAAAGCGGCAGCAGCGCCTGCGCGAGGCAGAAGAGATTCCAGTAGCCGACCTGCGGCTGCATGCTGTACGCGTAGCGGCCCTGCGAATCCGAGTGATTGCAGATGTGGTTCGCGTTGAAGCCGTCCATGAAACCGAACGGACCGTAGTCGATCGTGAGGCCGAGAATCGACATGTTGTCCGTGTTCATGACGCCATGGCAGAACCCCACCGCCTGCCATTCGACCATCAGCGCCGCCGTGCTGCGCACGGCTTCGTCGAGCAGCGAGAGATATGGATCGTCGGCTTCGCGCAGATGCGGGTAAAAGCGTGCGATCACGTGATCCGCGAGCGTTTGCAGCGCGGCGAAATTATCGTTCGCGTAGAAGTGCTCGAAGTGGCCAAAGCGCACGAAGCTCGGCGAGACGCGCGTGACGACCGCCGACGTTTCGATCGTCTCGCGCCGCACCGGCTGATCGGAGCCGACTACCGCGAGCGCGCGCGTGGTCGGAATGCCGAGGTGGTGCATCGCCTCCGAGCACAGAAACTCGCGGATCGACGAGCGCAGCACGGCGCGGCCATCGCCCATGCGGGAGTACGGTGTGCGGCCCGTGCCCTTGAGCTGTAGCTCGTAGCGCTGGCCGGCGTGCTCGATCTCGCCGAGGCCCAGCGCGCGCCCGTCGCCGAGTTGACCGGCCCACACGCCGAACTGGTGCCCAGAATAGACCGACGCATACGACATCGACTGCGGCGTGCGTTCGCGCGTGCCACTGCCTGCGAAGTACGGCGCGAATGCGGGATCGTCGGCGATAGCGGCGTCGAGACCGAGCCGCGACGCCATGTCCGCCGAGAAGCCGACGAGATACGGCGCGGGCAGCGGATCTGCCGGCAATCGGGTGAAAAAGGTGGTGCCGAGTGCGCCAAACGCGTCGTCGCGCGCTGCGGTGAGCGCGCGTTCGACTTGGGCGAGCGGACCGTCGCGGACTTCGCGCATCGCGGCGCAGTCCGCCAGGGGAGTAATGGGGCCTGGTGAAAACGACATATTGAGCGCCTGATGAATAGCCGATATTGTAAATCCGCGCTAGCGGACGTGCTGGCCGCCCGCTTGAACCTACCCGAGCCCGCCAGGCGGACCGCGACGGCTCGACCATCCGATCGGACACAAGCAGATATCAGACATTCAAGGCGAGGAGACCGCAACGATGACTGCGCCGCTGTTGGGACAGATGATGGATGTACCGCTGACCGTATCGTCGCTGATCGCGCACGCGGCGCGGCATCACGGCGGCACGCAGATCGTATCGCGCCGCATCGAAGGCGACGTGCATCGCTACACGTATCGCGACTGCGAGAAGCGCTCGAAGCAGCTCGCCCAGGCGCTGATCGCGCTCGGCGTCGCGCCCGGCGAGCGTATCGGCACGCTCGCATGGAACGGTTACCGGCATCTTGAGGCGTACTTCGGCGTGCCGGGCTTCGGCGCCGTGTGCCACACGATCAACCCGCGGCTCTTTCCCGAGCAGATCGCGTACATCATCAACCACGCGCAGGATCAGTACGTCCTCTTCGATATCACGTTCGCGCCGCTCGTCGACAAGCTTGCCCCGCAATGCCCGGACGTCCGCGGCTGGATCGCGCTCACCGACGAAGCGCATCTTCCCGAGATGCGCACGCCGATACTGAGCTACGAGACGCTGATCGAAGCCGAGGACGGCGAATACGAATGGCCATTGCTCGACGAGCGCAGCGCCTCGAACCTTTGCTACACGTCCGGGACGACCGGCAATCCGAAAGGCGCGCTCTATGCGCACCGGTCGTCGGTGCTGCATGCCTATGGCGCATCGCTGCCCGACGCCATGTCGCTGTCCTCGCGCGAGGCGATACTGCCCGTCGTGCCGATGTTCCATGTGAACGCCTGGGGCGTTCCCTATGCCGCGACGCTCAACGGCGCGAAGCTCGTACTGCCGGGCAAGGATCTCGACGGAAAGTCGCTCTACGAACTCATGGAGGCCGAGGGCGTGACGTGTTCGGCGGGCGTGCCGACCGTGTGGCTTGGCCTGCTCGCCTATATGCGCGAGGCGGGCGTGCGCTTCACCACGCTCAAGCGCACCGTGATCGGCGGGTCGGCGTGCCCGCCCGCGATGTTGCGCGCGTTCGAGGATGAATACGGCGTGCAGGTGATCCACGCGTGGGGCATGACCGAGATGTCGCCGCTCGGGACGCTCGCAAAGCTCAACTGGGAACAGTCGCAGCGGCCGCTCGAAGCGCGGCGCGCGCTGCTCGAAAAGCAGGGGCGCGTGATCTTCGGCGTCGACATGAAAATCGTCGGATCAAAGGGTGAGGAACTGCCGTGGGACGGCGTCGCGTTCGGCGACCTGCACGTGCGCGGGCCATGGGTGATCGACCGGTATTTTCGTCAGGAAAACGGCTCGCCGCTCGTCGATGGATGGTTCCCGACCGGCGACGTCGCCACCATCGACCCCGACGGTTTCATGCAGATCACCGACCGCAGCAAGGATGTCATCAAATCGGGCGGGGAGTGGATCAGTTCGATCGACCTCGAGAACATCGCCGTGGCGCACCCGGCTGTCGCGGAAGCGGCGTGCATCGCGTGCGCGCATCCACGCTGGACCGAGCGGCCCTTGATCGTCGCGGTGCTGAAGCCCGGTGCGACGGTCACGCGCGAAGCATTGCTCGCCTTCTATGAGGGCAAGGTGGCGAAGTGGTGGCTGCCCGACGACGTCGTGTTCGTCAAAGAGTTGCCGCACACGGCGACCGGCAAGCTGCAAAAGCTCAAACTGCGCGAGCAGTTCCGCGATCACGTGCTGCCCACGGCGCTCGCCACCGAAAATTGTCCGCTCGGCGAGCCTGGCACGAATCGCTGATAGCGCGCGGTTTCATCCATCATCAAGGGTCCAAAGGCGCACCGCTCGGGTTGCGCCTTTTTCTTTGTGCGTGCCGTGTTTAGCCCGACGACCTTCGGTAAAACCCTGATATGCGCGCAGCAATAAAAAATTGAACGAACGTTCTTTTTTGGGTATTCTGCCTTCTGACCGGGAATGTCGGACAATCAAACCGACGTCGCACAACGCGGCCCGCACGCATGGAGGCAGCCCAATGGCAGTGGATTACACGACTCGCGACGGCGTCGCCGTCATCACGCTCAACAACCCGCCCGTCAATGGCCTCGGGCTGTCGACCCGGACCGGCATCGTCGAAGGCATCGCGCGCGCGGCGCAGGATCCGGCCGTCACGGCTGTCGTGATCACCGGCGCCGGCAAGGCGTTCTCGGGCGGCGCGGACATCACGGAATTCAACACGCCCGCGGCGCTGCAGGAGCCCACGCTCCACACCGTCATCGCGGAAGTCGAGAAGAGCGCCAAGCCTGTCGTGGTGGCGATCCACAGCGTCGCCATGGGCGGCGGTCTCGAACTCGCGCTTGGCGCGCACTACCGCATCGCCGCGCCCGGCGCACAGATCGCGCTGCCCGAAGTGAAGCTCGGCCTGCTGCCGGGTGCGGGCGGCACACAGCGTCTGCCGCGTGCAATCGGCCTTGAGGCCGCGCTCAACATGATCGTGAGCGGCGCGCCGGTCCTGTCCGAAAAGCTCGCGAATTCGGGCCTTTTCGATGCGATGGCGCAAGGCGATCTGCTCGAAGAAGCAATCGCGTTCGCGCGCAAGGTCGGCGACAAGGCCGGTCCGCATCCGCTCGTACGCAACCGCAAGATCGCGCATCCGAATGCCGAAGGCTTCCTGCAGTTCTCGCGCAATACCGTCGCGGCGATGTCGAAGAACTATCCCGCGCCGGTGAAGTGCGTCGATGCCGTTGCGGCGGGCGTGAAGCAGGGCTTCGAGCGCGGCCTCGCATTCGAGCGCGCGTGCTTCGTCGAACTTGTGCAGACGCCGGAAAGCCATGCGCTGCGTCATGCGTTCTTCGGCGAGCGCGCCGCGAGCAAGATTCCCGACGTGCCGTCGAGCACGCCGGTGCGCGAGATCGCCCAGGTCGCCGTGATCGGCGCGGGCACGATGGGCGGCGGCATCACGATGAACTTCCTGAACGCGGGCATTGCCGTCACGCTGCTCGAAATGAAGCAGGAAGCGCTCGACCGCGGCATCGCGACGATCCGCAAGAATTACGAAGTGCAGGTCAAGAAGGGCAAGCTCACGATCGAGAAGCTCGAAGCGCGCATGGCGCTGATCCGCCCGACGCTCTCCTATGACGACCTCAAGTCGGCCGATCTCATCATCGAGGCCGTGTTCGAAGAGTTGGGCGTGAAGGAGCAGGTCTTCAAGCGTCTCGACGAAGTCGCGAAGGCCGGTGCGATCCTCGCATCGAACACCTCGACGCTCGATCTCGACAAGATCGCCGCATTCACGAAGCGCCCGCAGGACGTGGTCGGCATGCACTTCTTCAGCCCGGCCAACGTCATGAAGCTGCTCGAAGTCGTGCGCGGCAAGGACACGGCCAAGGACGTGCTCGCCACCGTCATGCAGATCGCGAAGAAGATCCGCAAGACCGCCGTGGTGTCGGGTGTGTGCGACGGCTTCATCGGCAATCGCATGATCGAGCAGTACATCCGCCAGGCGCTTTACATGCTCGAAGAAGGCGCGCTGCCCGCGCAGATCGATCGCGCAATCGAGAAATTCGGCTTCGCGATGGGGCCGTTCCGCATGAGCGATCTCGCCGGTAACGACATCGGCTGGGCGATCCGCAAGCGCCGCTATCAGGAAAAGCCGGACCTCAAATACTCGAAGATCGCCGACCACCTCTGCGAACTCGGCCGCTTCGGCCAGAAGACCGGCGCGGGCTGGTACGACTACAAGGCGGGCGAGCGCAACGCGCTGCCTTCCGCGCTCGTCGACGAGATGGTGATCGGCTATTCGAAGGAAGCCGGCATCGTGCGCCGCAAGATCGCCGACGAGGAGATCGTCGAGCGTCTCGTGTTCGCGCTCGTGAACGAAGGCGCAAAGATTCTCGAAGAGGGCATCGCCTCGAAGGCGTCGGACATCGACATGGTCTACCTCACGGGCTACGGCTTCCCGCTGTGGCGCGGCGGCCCGATGCTCTACGCGGACAAGGTCGGGCTCTACAACGTGGCCCGCGCCATTCGCGGCTATGCGCAGCAGACCAATGGCGACGCCTGGCAGATCGCGTCGTTGGTGAGCGCGCTGGCCGGGAAGGGCGGCACGTTCAACTGAGCCGACAGGCTAACGGACGAACAAGCGGACGGACATCATGAGAAGTGCGGACGACGTGCTGCTGCTGGTCGACCTGCAGTACGACTTCATGCCGGGCGGGGCGCTGGCCGTCGCGCACGGCGATGAAGTCGTGCCGGTGGCGAACCGGCTCGCGAAGGGCTTCGGCCATGTCGTGCTCACGCAGGACTGGCACCCCGCACAGCACGTATCGTTTGCAGCCAGGCACGCGGGTCGTCAGCCGTTCGAGACGATCGCGCTGCCGTACGGCGAGCAGGTGCTGTGGCCGACGCATTGCGTGCAGGGCACCGAGGGCGCCGCGCTGCATCGCGGGCTCGATGTGCCGCATGCACGCGCGATTATCCGCAAGGGTCATCACGCGGACGTCGACAGCTACTCGGCGTTTCTCGAAGCCGACCGCACGACGCCCACGGGCCTCGCAGGCTATCTGCGCGACACCGGCGCGAAGCGCGTGTATTGCTGCGGCCTCGCGACCGACTACTGCGTCGCGTGGTCCGCGCTCGATGCGCGCGCCGCGGGATTCGAGGTCGTGCTGATCGAGGACGCTTCGCGCGCAATCGATCTGCAAGGCTCGCTTGCCGCCGCGTGGACGCAACTGGCCGCCGCGGGCGTGACGCGCGCGCAGTCGGCCGACGTCGAGCGCGGCGCGGTGTGATCTGCACACTCGCGGCACACTGAGTCGCACGCACGAGCCGTCCGTTTTGTTCGGGAAATTTTTGCAGGATCAACGCATTCGCTTGGGATCGCAGCCAGCGCTGAAGCACCGGCCGCGATCGACACTCAGGAGACACGCATGACCGACGCCGTAATCGTTTCGACCGCCCGCACGGGCCTCGCCAAATCGTGGAAAGGCTCATTCAACATGACCCATGGCGCCACGCTCGGCGGCCATGTGACGAAAGCCGCCGTCGAGCGCGCCAACATCGATCCGGCGCGCGTCGAGGACGTGATCATGGGCTGCGCCAACCCCGAAGGTGCGACGGGCGGCAACATCGCGCGCCAGATCGCTCTGCGCGCCGGGCTGCCCGTTTCGGTGCCGGGCATGACCGTAAACCGCTTCTGTTCCTCCGGACTGCAGACCATCGCGCTCGCCTCGCAACGCGTGATTGCCGGTGAGGGCGATGTGTTCGTCGCGGGCGGCGTGGAGTCCATCTCGTGCGTGCAAAACGAGATGAACCGCCACATGATGATGGAAAGCTGGCTCTCGCAGAACAAGCCCGAGATTTACTGGAGCATGCTGCAAACCGCCGAGAACGTGGCGAAGCGCTACGAAATTGCGAAGGACCGTCAGGACGAATACGGCGTGCAGTCGCAGCAACGCGCGGCGGCGGCGCAAGCGGCAGGTCTCTTCAACGCGGAAATCGTGCCGATCACGGTGCTCGCGGGCGTCGCCGACAAGGCGAGCGGCCAGCTCGTCACGCGCGAAGTCACGATCGCCGCCGACGAAGGCATTCGCGCCGACACGACGCTCGAAGGCGTGTCGAAGATCCGCACCGCGATGCCGGGCGGCGTCGTCACGGCAGGCAATGCGAGCCAGTTTTCGGATGGCGCGAGCGCCTGCGTCGTCATGAACGCGAAGGTCGCGGAACGCGAAGGGCTCGCGCCGCTCGGCATTTTCCGCGGCTTTGCCGTGGCAGGGTGCGAGCCGGATGAGATGGGCATCGGCCCGGTGTTCGCCGTGCCGAAGCTGCTGAAGCAGGCCGGCCTGAAGGTCGAGGATATCGGCCTGTGGGAGCTGAACGAAGCGTTCGCGGTGCAGGTGCTGTACTGCCGCGACAAGCTCGGCATTCCCAACGACCGTCTGAACGTGAACGGCGGCGCCATTGCCGTCGGCCACCCGTATGGCGTATCGGGTGCGCGCCTGACCGGCCACGCGCTCATCGAAGGCAAGCGCCGCGGCGCGAAGTTCGTCGTGGTGACGATGTGCATCGGCGGCGGACAGGGCGCAGCGGGTCTGTTCGAAGTCGTCTGACCCTTGCGAGGTGGCGCGATGGTGCGGCGAGCGCGCCATCGCCGCGCTTCACGCATCGCCAGAACGTTGCCTTCGCGCCACCGCCATCGCCACCGAGATTCGCCCGATGGCGGTGACGTGTCGAGAGAAGCGCCGCTCGCGCCGGATGCAGGACAGGTATCATGACGCCTGTCGGTGCGCACCCGGTGCCGCACCCGTTCAATGCAGACTGAAAAGGTGAATACGGTGATTCGTCATATCGTGATGTGGAAGCTCCGAGAGTCGGCCGAGGGCGCGACGCGCGAAGAAAACCTCGTGAAATTCAAGGCTTTGCTCGAAGGCTGCCGCAATCTCGCACCGGGCACGCTGCATCTCGAAGTGGGTCTTGCACAGCCGGGCCTCGCTTCGACGTTCGACATCGCGCTCGTCTCCGATTTCACCGATAAAGCCGCACTCGATGCCTACCAGGATCACCCCGATCACGTCGTCGTGAAGAAGTTCGCCGGGGCGGTGTCGGAAGGCCGCCAGTGCGTCGATTACGTACTGTGAGTTCGTCCATGACCGATCAGGCGCAGACGCCGCCACCCATCCTCGAAAGTCCGTTTGTCGATCACCTGGGCGTCCAGCTCGTGAGTGCGACCGACGGTGCGAGTGAAGTGGCGCTGCCGCTGGCAGAGTGGCATCTCAACACCTGGGATATTGCACACGGCGGCGTGACGATGACGCTGGCCGACATCGCACTCGCGATGGCCGCGCGCAGCGTCGCGGGGGACGGTGTCGGCGTCGTCACCGTCGAGATGAAAGTGAATTTCATGCAGCCCGGGCGCGGCGAATTGCGCGCGTACGGCCGCGTACTGCACCGTTCGACGACGATGGCCTATTGCGAAGGCGAGATCCGCGACAGTGCGGGCCACTTCGTCGCGAAAGCGCTCGGTACCTTCAAATACATGCGCAGGCTTGCCGTGGGGCGTGACGTGACACGCCAGCGGCTGCGCAGCGATCCCACTGCGAAACCGGGACCGAGCGACGGCTGACGCCGCGCGCATTGTCCTCCATCGCATCCACCCTACGCGGCCCCGCGCCGCAAAGCGAACGCCATGACCCAGACCAATCGCCAGATTCTGCTCGCGTCGCGCCCGCAAGGCGCGGCGGGCGTCGATAACTTCCGTCTCGTCGAGACGCCGCTCGCACCGCTTGCGCAAGGCCAGGTGCGCGTGCGCAATCATTACCTGTCGCTCGATCCGTACATGCGCGGCCGCATGAACGACGCGAAATCGTATGCCACGCCGCAGCCGCTCGATGAAGTGATGATCGGCGGCACGGTCGGCGAGGTCGTCGAATCGCTCAATCCGAAGTTCAAGGCGGGCGACAAGGTCGTCGGCATGTTCGGCTGGCAGGAATTCGGCACGTCGGACGGCTCGGGCCTGAATATCGTCGATACGGCCCACGTTCCGCTTTCTGCCTATCTCGGTCCCGTCGGCATGCCGGGCGTCACCGCCTGGTACGGGCTGAACCGCATCATCGCGCCGAAGGCCGGTGAAACGGTCGTCGTGAGCGCGGCGAGCGGCGCGGTCGGCAGCGTGGTCGGCCAGCTCGCGAAGCGCGCGGGGTGCCGCGCAGTCGGCATCGCGGGCGGCGAGCAGAAGTGCCGCTACGTGGTCGAAACGCTGGGCTTCGATGCGTGCGTCGACTACAAGGCCGGCAACCTCTATGAAGCCCTCAAGGCGGCGACGCCCAATGGCGTCGACGGCTATTTCGAGAATGTCGGCGGCGAGGTGCTCGACGCGACGCTCGCGCGCATGAATGCATTCGGCCGCATCGCGCTGTGCGGTTTCATCTCGGGCTACGACGGCCAGCCGCAACCCCTGAAGTATCCGGCGCTGTTGCTCACGCAACGGTTGCTCGTGCAGGGTTTCATCGTCAGCGAGCACATGGAGCTGTGGCCGGAAGCGCTCAAGGAACTCGGCACGCTCGTCGCGCAGAAGCAGCTTGTGTATCGCGAGACGGTGGCGGACGGACTCGAAAACGCGCCCGCCGCGTTCCTCGGCATGCTCAAGGGCCAGAATTTCGGCAAGCAGCTCGTCAAGCTGATTTAATGCGCTGATTTGTAGCCTGATTCATCGCCTGGTCTGACCTGGCCGGGCTGGCGCAAGGCGCGTTGGCCCGTTTCATTGACGCTCCCTACCGCAGGATACGCAATGCCTGATCCGTTCCAGTTCGACGGCCGCGTGGCCGTCATCACCGGCGCGGCGAGCGGCTTTGGCCGCGCGTTCGCCCAAGAGGCCGCCACGCTCGGCATGAAGCTCGTGCTCGCCGATGTCGACAAGACAGCGCTCGATGAAACCGTCGCTGCCATGCGTGCGGCAGGCACCGAAGCGATTGGTGTGCCGACCGACGTGCGCGACCCGGCAGCAGTCGATGCGCTCGCGAAGGCCGCGCTCGACGCTTTTGGCAAGGTGCATCTGCTCTTCAACAATGCGGGCGTCGGCACCGGCGGCTTCGTGTGGGAGAGCAGCGCGAAGGACTGGGACTGGGTGTTCGGCGTCAACGTGATGGGCGTCGCCAACGGCGTGCGCGCCTTCACGCCGATCATGCTCGCGCAGGGCGAACCGGCGCATATCGTCAATACGGCGTCGGTGGCGGGACTCCTGTCGCCGCCAGCGATGGGCGTTTATAACGCGTCGAAGCACGCCGTCGTCTCGCTCACCGAGACGCTTTATCACGACCTGAAGAGCGTTGGCGCGACGGTAAGCTGCTCGCTCTTGTGCCCGGCGTTCGTGCCCACCGGCATCGCCAATGCCGAGCGCTCCCGTCCCGACGATCTGCGCAACGACGCGCCGCTCACGCGCTCTCAGCAGGCTGCCGATCTGCAACTGCAGCGCGCGGTGCGCTCGGGCCGCCTGACGCCCGCGGACGTCGCGGCGCAGACGTTCGAGGCCGTGCGCGAAGGGCGCTTCTATATCCTCACGCATCCGGGGATTCTCCCATCGGTGAAAATGCGCCATGAGGATATCGAAACATTGCGCAATCCCATTGATCCGCTTTCGCTGAAACCGGAAGTGAAGCACGCTTCCTGATTTGAATAGCCATGACGTTGAACGCGAAGATTGCGTTGGTACTTGAAATGGTGGCCCGCGCACGACGGGCGCCGTATCACACGCTCGCGCCGCACGAGGCACGTGCGTCGTATGAGAAGAGTGCCTCCGTGCTGGAGATTCCTTCCGCCCCGATGCATTCGGTGGAAGACCTCGATGTACCGGTGCGCGACGGCGCAACGATCCGGGCACGTCTGTATTATCCGGTCGAGCCGCACTGGGCCGAACCGCTGCCCGCGCTCGTGTATTTTCACGGCGGCGGTTTTACGGTGGGCAGTGTCGATACGCACGACGCGCTGTGCCGCATGTTCGCGCGCGACGCGCACTGCGCGGTCTTGTCGGTCGATTACCGGCTTGCGCCGGAGCATCTGTTTCCGACCGCGGTCCACGACAGTTTCGACGCCTATAGCTGGCTGCACGCGCACGCAGCCGAATACGCGATCGATCCGGCGCGCCTCGCGGTGGGCGGCGACAGCGCAGGCGGCACGCTCGCAGCGGTATGCACGGTGCTCGCGCGCGACGCGGGCAGGGCGCCGGTGCTGCAACTGCTGATCTATCCAGGCACGAGCGGGTATCAAGACACGGATTCGCACGCGCGTCTGGCCGATGGCCATCTGCTCACGGCCGAAACGATCCAGTGGTTCTTCAATCACTATGTGCGCGATGCAAACGATCGCGACGACTGGCGTTTCGCGCCGCTCGACGGCACGCGTGAAGCGCCCAGTTTCGCGGGGCTTGCACCCGCCTGGATTGCGGTCGCGCAATACGATCCGCTAGTCGATGAAGGTGAAGCCTACGCGCAGAAGCTACGTGATGCGGGCAACGCCGTGACGCTCGCGCACTACCCGGGCATGATCCACGAGTTCTTCAAGATGGGTGGTTTCGTGGAGGACGCGCGGCGCGCACATGCCGAGGCGGCACAGGCGCTGCGCGAGGCATTCGGGGCCGGCGACTGAGCGCGCCTGGCGGCGAGCGGAGCGTAGTAATGCGGTGGACGACGGGCCAGCGATAAGGCCGTCAGGGCAGGACGATCGCGAACGCTTCGTGGCGCTCGAAGTGGCCAGGCCGCTCGATGCGGTGCGAGCCGTTGTCGTCGCTGCGTTCGAGTGCTTCGACCTCGATGCGCTCGCCCTCTACGCTCACGCGTAGCGCGGTCGTGCCGCGCGTGCCGTAATCGGGCGTGTCGATGAACGCCGCCGAGAGCGCGCGTTCGCGTGCGAGCGGGATGCCCGTGGCGGGCAGTTCGTCGTCGCGGGCGACTTGCGGATCGCGCATCATCTCGACGAGCCGTTCGAGCGGCGCGGGCTTTGCGGCGCTAGATTCCGTTACATCCATCGCGCCATTGATGATCTGCGCGAGTTCGGCGCGCTTCTTCACAAGCTTGGGCCACGGCGTATCGAGCACGGCGTTCGAAATGCCGTGCGTACCCTCGGGCAGCAGCGCGGGCGCGAGATCGCCGCGATTGCAGTACCAGGCCAGTTCGCGCCGCGTCCAGTCGCCTACCACCAGATTGAAGCCGTTATACAGGCTGCCATTGCGCGCAACGTCGGCGAGATAGCCGAGCGGCGTGTCCGGCTGCCCCTCGGCACCCGTGAGCCACGCCGAAACGAGCGTGCCGCGCGTGGGCGCATCGGGGCGCATCTCATGCGGCGCGCGGTAATTCGTGAGCGCGGCGAAGCGGCCGCCGCGCGTCATCCCGAGCCACGTTCCTCCGCCCACCAGATCGCGCCCCGCGAGCACGCCGGGCGCTGCTTGCCACCAGTGCAGCGGATCGGCGGTACGGCGCAGGAATTCGTCGCGATTCGCGGCGAGCGTGAAGAGCGCGCCGTCGCGGGCGTGAGGACGCCAGTCGAAGACGATCAGGCACACGGCATCAGACCCCGCGCGTGCGCCGGCTCATTTGACAGAAGCGCTGGCAAAAGCGTTGGCACAAGCGTTGGCACAAGCGCCGGCGCACCCGTCACGCCACGCGCGAGCTGACGGAGCAGCGCCAACGCGTCAGACCTCGGCGGGCAGGGCGTACGGCAGCGGCAGGAAGCGCAGCGCGGGACCGTCCGCCGCGCCCAGATGCACGCTGCCCGATTCGAGCGCGGCGAGCTTGATCTCGACGAGCACGTCGACGCCGCCATCGGGCGCCGCAGCCGCGTTGACGATCATCCCGCACGGCTGGCCCGGATCGTCCGAGTGAAAGAGCTCGACGCCGGCACGCGCAACATCGAGGCCCGCCGCGACGCTGGCAAGCGACGTGCGGCGTTTGATCGTGCCGCGATACTGGCTGCGCGCGACGATCTCCTGGCCCGGATAGCAGCCCTTCTTGAAGTTCACGCCGCCGATCACGTCGTAGTTGACCATCTGCGGAACGAACTGCTCGGAGATCGGCTGCGTGATGCGGGGCTCGCCCGCGTGGATATCGAGCCAGTCCCAGACCTCGGGGGTGACGCGCTTCAACTGGCCGTCGAGCGCGGCGAGCCGTGCCTCGACTGCTTCTTTCGGGCCGATCCACAGATAGCGAAGGCGACCGGCTGCATCGGGCACGCGGATCAGCGTACCGGCCGGATCGTCCACCTTGACATGGACGCCATCGGGCAGCGCGTTGAACTGTGCGGCGAGCGCGTCGCGTACGTCGCCCGCGAGGCCGACCACGAGCAGCGTGCCGCTGCCATCGGTGAGCTTCGCTTTCGCGCGCAGCACGAACATCGAAAGACGTTTCTGCACGCTCGCCTGCAGATCCTTCGACAGCAGCAGGCGAATCGTGTCGCCGGTCTTCCAGGTGAGGAACGACGCGAGCAGGCGGCCCTTCGGCGAGCAGTAGCCCGCGAGGCGCGCGCCGGTCACGTCGAGATGCTGGACGTCGTTGGTGAGCTGGTTGTGCAGGAAGCTTGCGGCATCGTCGCCGTGAGCGTCGATCACGCCGAACTGCGGCAGGATCGCGTACGCCCCGCGCTTGAGCACGGCGTCAAAATCGTCGGCAGCGGGTCGTTCGGTGGCGGTGGGCGGGAGCGTTGCAGCAGAGTCGAGCGGGGAGTTCATGGATTCGGTGAACAGTCAATCCTGACGTTGGCGAGGGCAAGCAGTTATTATATGAGGTCCACTTGAGCCGTGTTTCGCATGTCCCTCTTGAGAAAATGCCTTATCGCCGGTGCTGCGCTCGCGGTGCTCGGCGCCGGCGCGGTGGCGGGTGTCTGGTATTGGGCCACTACGCCTGTCCAGCTCGCCTCCGCGCAACTCGACGTCACCATCAAGCCGCGCAGCACCGTGCGCAGCGTCACGGCGCAGTTGCAAAGCGGCGGCGTGCCCATCCAGACCGAACTGTTCGTGCTGATGACGCGCGCGCTCGGCCTGCAGAGCAAGCTGAAATCCGGCAACTACGAATTCAAGCTCGGCGTGACGCCGTACGAAGTGTTGCAGAAAATGGCGCTCGGCGACGTCAACGAATACGTTGCGACGATCATCGAAGGCTGGACCTTCAAGCGCATGCGCGCCGAACTCGATGCGAACCCCGCGCTGCGCCATGACACCGCAGGCATGACCGACGCGCAGATCCTGGCCGCGATCGGCGCGCCGCCTGCGCCGACGGGCAACGCCGAAGGCCTGTTTTTTCCCGATACGTACCTGTTCGACAAAGACACGAGCGACCTCGACGTGTACCGCCGCGCCTACCGGCTCATGAACACGCGCCTCACCGATGCGTGGGCCGCGCGCGCGCCGGGGCTGCCGTTCAAGTCGCCGTATGAGGCGCTTACGCTCGCATCGCTCATCGAGAAAGAGACGGGCCGGGCAGACGACCGGCCGCTCGTGGCCGCCGTGTTCGCGAACCGGTTGCGTACAGGCATGCCGCTGCAGACCGATCCGGCCGTGATCTACGGTCTTGGCGAGAGCTATGGCGGCCGCCTGCACAAACGCGATCTGCAGACCGACAGTCTTTACAATACGTACCTGCGCCCCGGCCTGCCGCCGACGCCGATCTCACTGCCGGGCGCCGCATCGTTGCAGGCGGCGATGAATCCGGCATCGACCACTGCGCTGTATTTCGTGGCGCGGGGCGATGGCAGCAGCGTTTTTTCTGACAATCTTGTCGACCACAACAAGGCCGTCGACAAATACATTCGAGGGCAGTAAATGGCGCGGGGCCGATTCATCACGTTCGAGGGCATCGACGGTGCGGGCAAGACCACGCATCTGGCCTGGTTTCGCGACAGGCTCGCCGAAAAGCTCGCCCCGAGCGGGCGCACGGTGGTCATGACGCGCGAACCGGGCGGCACGCCCCTTGGCGAAACGCTGCGCGAAATCCTGCTGCACCAGCCGATGGACCTCGAAACCGAGGCGCTGCTGATGTTCGCCGCGCGCCGCGAGCATCTCGCGCAGGTCATCGAGCCGGCGCTCGCGCGGGGCGACTGGGTGCTCTCCGACCGCTTCACCGACGCCACCTTCGCCTATCAGGGCGGCGGCCGCGGGTTGCCGCGCGACAAGCTGGAGGCGCTGGAGCGGTGGGTGCAGGGCGGTTTCCAGCCCGACCGGACGGTGCTGTTCGACGTGCCGACCGATACGGCGAGCGAACGGCGCGGCGCGGCGCGCGAGCCGGACCGCTTCGAGAGCGAAACCGAAGCGTTCTTCACCCGCACGCGCGACGAATATCTGCGCCGGGCCGAAGAGGCGCCGTGCCGGTTCTCGATCATCGATTCGACACAAAGCATCGAAGCGATTCGCAAACAACTCGAAGAAATCATTGCAGAACTTTGATTTAACAACGTTATTTGCAAAATTCATGTCTTGGTGTTGAGTTCGCCTCAAATCCAGACTTTCTCCGCTAATCGATTGATTTAAAAATGATCTATCCGTGGCAGACCGGCGACTGGGAGCGTCTCCAGCAATTGCGTAGCCACTGGCCGCACGCGCTGCTGCTGCATGGCCAGGCCGGGATCGGCAAGCTCCGCTTTGCGCAGCACCTGGCTCAGGGTCTGCTCTGCGAAGCGCCGAAGCCCAATGGCGAGCCGTGCGACACCTGCCCCGCGTGCAAGTGGCTCATGCAGGGCAACCATCCCGACTATCGGATCGTCGTACCCGAGGCGCTGGCAGGCGAAGCAGGCATGCCGGGCGCCGAGGACGGCGAGAAGGCAGCCGAGAAAGGAGACAAGGGCGACAAGAGCGACGATGACGGCAAGAAGAGCCGTACGCCGAGCAAAGAGATCCGCATCGAGCAGGTGCGCGCGCTGCTCGACTTCGCGGGCGTCGGCTCGCATCGCGGCGGCATGCGCGTGGTCGTGCTGTACCCGGCCGAAGCGCTCAACGTGGCTGCCGCGAATGCCCTGCTGAAGACGCTGGAAGAGCCGCCCGCGGGTGTCGTCTTCCTGCTGGTGTCGGCGCGCGTCGACCGGCTCTTGCCGACCATCATCAGCCGCTGCCGCCAGTGGCCGATGACGACGCCAGCGCCCGAGGCCGCGCAAGCGTGGCTCGCGGCGCAGGGCGTCGCCGGAGCGGCAGGCTTGCTCGCCGAGGCGGGCGGTGCGCCGCTCGCGGCACTCGCGCTCGCGCACGACGAGAACCGCACCTTGCGCGACTGGACGATCGCGCAGCTTTCGGCGGGCGCCGCGTGCGATGCCTTTGCGTGCGGTGAAACGCTCCAGAAGCTGCCGGTGCCGCTCGTGCTCGGATGGCTGCAGCGCTGGGTCTACGATCTGCTTGCCGAGCGCACGGCGGGCCGTCCGCGTTACTTCCCGCAAGCAAACACCGCGCTCGCGCGCTGCGCCGCGAAGCTCGACGCCAGCGCGCTCGCACGTTATCTGAAGACCGTCACGCGCCAACGTGCCGTGGAGAACCATCCGTTAAATGCTCGCCTCGTGTTCGAGGAGCTGTTTCTCGGCTATCGTGAATTGTTCGCCTGAGCCCCGGGCCGGGATGGACCGGCCTGCGCGCCATCGGCAGCACGGCCAGCCGCTATCCGAATCGTGATCACCATGAGTCTTGTCTACCGGGATGCCACCCTCGACGATCTGCACGACATCGTCGCGATCTATAACTCGACCGTGCCGTCACGGCTCGTCACCGCCGATCTGGAGCCGGTCAGCGTGGAAAGCCGCCTGCCGTGGTTCCACGCGCACGGCCCCGCGAAGCGGCCGCTGTGGGTGGTCGAAGAAGGCGGCCGCGTCGTCGGGTGGCTGAGTTTTTCCGATTTTTACGGACGCCCGGCGTACCGTCACACGTCCGAGGTCAGCATCTACCTGGACGAAACCGCGCGCGGCAAGGGGCTCGGCCGCCAGTTGCTCGCCGCCGCCATCGAAGCCGCGCCGGGGCTCGACATCCACACGGTGCTGGGTTTCGTGTTCGGCCACAATGAGCCGAGCATGCGGCTTTTCAGCCGCTTCGGCTTTGCCGTGTGGGGATCGCTGCCGCGCGTCGCCGTGCTCGACGGCGTCGAGCGCGATCTCATCATCCTCGGCAAGCGGCTCGATACCGCGCCCGCCGCCGCCTGAACCTGCGCAGGACTGTCCATGTTTGTCGATTCGCATTGCCACATCAACTTCGAAGGTCTCGGCGAGCGCCTGCCACAGGTGCTCGAGAACATGCTCACCCACGACGTCACGCACGCACTGTGCGTTTCAGTCGATCTCGAGACGCTGCCGTCGGTGCTCGATATCGCCGAGCGGTTCGAGAACGTCTACGCCTCGGTCGGCGTCCACCCCGACCATGAGGACGCGAAGGAGCCCACCGTCGCTGAACTGGCCGAGCTGGCCGCCCATCCGAAGGTGGTGGCGATCGGCGAAACGGGGCTCGATTACTACCGCCTCGGCGAGCGCACTGTCGCCGACATGGAATGGCAGCGCGAGCGCTTCCGCACCCATATCCGCGCGGCACACGCGACGAACAAGCCGCTGATCGTCCACACGCGCGCGTCCGCCGACGACACCCTGCGGCTCATGGAAGAGGAGCGCGCGGGCGTGCCGGGCGGCGTGATGCACTGTTTCACCGAGCCCTGGCCGGTCGCCGAGCGCGCGCTCGCGCAGAACTTCCATATCTCGTTGTCAGGTATCGTGACATTCAAGAGCGCGACCGATGTCCAGGAGGTCGCGCGCCGGGTGCCGATCGAGCGTCTTCTGATCGAAACCGACTCGCCGTACCTTGCGCCGGTACCCTATCGCGGCAAACCCAATGAACCTGCGTACGTAAGTTATGTCGGAAGATTCATTGCACAGCAGCGTGGGTTGTCCGACGCCGAACTCGGTGCGGCTACCACGCAGAACTTCTTCCGGCTCTTCAAGATTCCCCAAGCCGTCGAATAAGGCACTTTCAAGCTGTCAATACCGTTTATTATCATAACGATAGCGAATAATTTTAAGGCTTGACATGAACTCCAAACCGCTACTTCCCATCGTCTTTACCGTGCGTGCTGCACGCACCACCGCGGCGCGGCGCATGGCCGCGGCGCTCGTCTTCGGCATGAGCGCGGCAGTGCTGGCGAGCGCGCCCGTTCAGGCCGCATCGATCACCTCGCTCGTGAAATCCGTCAAGTTCGACGATGACAAGGGCGTCGCCAGCGATCTCGGCACGGGGCTCGATCCAAACGCCGTCGACGAGCAGGGCAACCCGCTTCTCGTTTTGGCCGCGCGCGAGAAATCCGACAAGGTCGCCGCGCTGCTGCTCGACAATCCGAAGACGAAGATCGACGCGGAAGACCGCGCGGGCGAAAACGCGCTGATGCTCGCGGCCCTCAACGGCGACCTCGACCTCGTGAAGCTGCTGATCACGAAGGGCGCGCAAGTGAACAAGAAGGGCTGGACCCCGCTGCACTATGCCGCGGCGAACGGCAACGACGACATCGCGAAACTGCTGCTCGGCTATTCGGCCCAGGTCGACGCGCTTTCGCCCAACGGCACGACGCCGCTCATGATGGCCGCGCGCGGCGATCACATGTCGACGGTCAAGCTGCTGCTCGACAGCGGCGCGAACCTCAACGCGAAGAACCAGATCGGCATGAACGCGCTCGATTTCGCGAAACAGTACAAGGCGCCGGACGCGATCAAGGGGTTGAGCGCGCGCATGGCGCAGTCGGGCGGCCAGTCCGGCACTGCGGCAGCCCCGCAAAACGGTGCAAAATAACCGGGTTGCCGGCCGCCCGGAACGGCCGGCAGCCTGCGGCGACTCGACGGGGCGCCGCACGATACGTCACTAATAAGGAGAATCATGCTGCGGGCTCTGATTTGCGCCAGCGCGCTCGTCCTGCCGCTTTCGGCGTTTGCCTTCACGGCGGGCGATCTCAACCGGCTCTGCATGAAAACGGATGTCGCCTCGCGCAGCGCGTGCGCGGCCTACATCGAAGGCGCCGCGGATGGCGTGTTCAACACGATCGACGCGATCGGCGGTACGACCGGCCCGCGCGTCGGCCAGTATTTCTGCCTGCCGCCGGACGCACGCACGGCGCAGTTGACCGACGCGGTGCGCAGGTACATCGCCGACAACCCGAACATCATTGGCTACAACGCAAGCACGGCTGTTTCGCTCGGTCTCGGTAAAGCCTTTCCCTGCAAGCCCGGCAGCTGAGCCCCTCATGGCAGGCTCGACGAGCTGGTTGGATGGGTAGAGGCGGGTTGAGCCTGTAGGCAGCTGACGCTGCGCCGTTTTCGTCCGCGGCCGTGGCGTTCGTGTCGCTTGTGCTGTTTCCACGCGTAGCCGCCAGGCTCAGGAGGAACAGACCGCAGATGCCGAGCATCGACGATCTCTCGCGTATCGCCAACGCGCCGCTGCAAACCTGGCTCGGCACGCTTATCGTCAGTGCCGTCGCGCTCGTGTTTGCCGCGGCCGTTCACTGGCTTGGCTCGCGCGTGCTGCGCCGCATCGCCGGGCCGTATCCGCGCGTGAGCGTGATCGTGCGCTACGTCCGCCAGCCCGCGCTCGCGGTCATCCTCATTCTCGCGGCCGAATTCGTGTGGTGGCAGGCGCCCGACACGTTGCGCTTCATCTCCAGCCTGCGCGAACTCGTCGCCGTCGCGCTCATTGCAGCGATCACATGGCTTTCCGTGCGCTGCGCAGCGGCCATCGGCGAGGCGATCATCGCGGCCCATCCGATCGACATCGTCGACAACCTCCAGGCCCGCCGCATCCATACCCAGGCACGTGTGCTCGCACGCACGGTCATGATCCTGATCATGATCGTCGGCGTCGGCGCGGCGCTCATGACCTTCCCGAATGTCCGGCAGTTCGGCGCGAGCCTGCTCGCTTCGGCGGGTGTGGCCGGTCTCGTCGCCGGTATCGCGGCACGCCCCGTGCTCGGCAATCTGATCGCCGGGCTTCAGATCGCGCTCACGCAGCCCATCCGGCTCGACGACGTGGTCGTGATCCAGGGCGAGTGGGGGCGCATCGAGGAGATCACCGGCACCTACGTGTCCGTGCGTATCTGGGATCAGCGCCGCTTGATCGTGCCGCTGCAATGGTTCATCGAAAACCCGTTTACGAACTGGACGCGCAACAGCTCGCAGATCATCGGCTCCGTCTTCCTGTGGCTCGATTTCCGCATGCCGCTTGCGCCGCTGCGCGAGGAACTGTCACGTATCGTCGCGCCCGCGCCCGAATGGGATGGCCGGGTACAGGTCCTGCAGGTCACCGATGCCAACGAGCGGGCGATGCAGTTGCGCGTGCTGGTCAGCTCGCCCAACTCAGGGCTGAACTGGGATCTGCGCTGCCGCGTGCGCGAAGGGCTGTTCGCCTTTATGAACGCGCACTATCCGCAATTCCTGCCGCGTACGCGCGCGGAGGTGTCGGCGGAACCGGAAAGCAGCGCAGCCGACATGCCGGTATGGGAGCCGCAGCCCGCGCAGCCTGCGGCATCGAGCACGGCAGCGAACACGGAAGCCGATCCGGTGACCGGCAGCGTGGTGCGCACCAACGTCGCGGGCGATATGCAGCACGCCTCAGCGGCGGTCCCGGCCAGCCATGCGGCGAGCGGCGCAGGGCGGCGCACCCGGTGACGGCTGCTTTCGGCTGCTCGCTGCCGTTGGAGATGCTGTGCGCGTCATGCGTGGCACGCCCCATGCTGATAAGCGCAAATCCATGCGCGAGCCTCACCGCATCGATCAGCATCGGCTGCTGCCGCAGGCATGAACTACGCACATGAACGCACGAGTGGAGGACGGGATAGATGGGCAGATTGATCGTCGTATCGAACCGCGTGGCAACGCCATCGGAGGCGAAAGGCGCTGCGGGCGGCCTCGCCGTCGCCGTGTTCGGCGCGCTGAAGGACGGAGGCGGCGTCTGGTTCGGCTGGAGCGGCGATGTCGTGAGCGAATCGGTGGCGAATGCGGGGCCGATGCTCGTCAAGGAGGGCGCCGTGACGTTCGCGACGGTCGGCCTTTCGCGCAAGGACTACGACCAGTACTACCGCGGTTTTTCGAACGCCACGTTATGGCCGATTTTCCACTACCGCAACGATCTTGCGCGCTACGAACGCGACGAGTACACGGGCTACCGGCGCGTCAATGCGTGGCTCGCCCACAAGCTCGTGAAGCTCATTCATCCCGACGACAACATCTGGGTCCACGACTACCATTTGATCCCGTTCGCCGAGGCGTTGCGCTCTGAGGACATCGAGAACCGCATCGGCTTTTTCCTGCATATTCCGTTTCCCTCGCCGCAGGTGCTGCAGACGATCCCGTCGCACGACGAACTCGTCCGTTCGCTGTGTTGCTACGATCTGCTCGGATTCCAGACACAGAACGACCAGCAGGCCTTCCTCGACTACATCGCGCGCACTGCGCGCGGCACGGTGCGTGCGCAAGGCGAAGGGGCTTCGGTGGAAGCGTTCGGGCGCAAGCTGCGCACGGGCGTCTACCGCATCGGCGTGTTTCCCGACGAAATCGCCGCACAGGCCGAGCGTGACGAAGGCCGCGACGAGGTGCTCGACCTCAAGCAGAGCCTCGAAGGACGCAAGCTCGTCATGAGCGTGGACCGGCTCGATTACTCTAAAGGACTCGTCGAGCGTTTTCATGCGTTCGAGCAGTTGCTCGAACAAGTACCGGCGTGGCGCGGCAAGGTCACGCTCGTGCAGATCGCACCGCCCACGCGTTCCGATGTCGCGAGCTACAAGCTGATCCGCGAAGAGCTGGAGCGCGAAGCCGGGCGCATCAACGGCCGCTACTCGGGTCTCGATTACACGCCGATCCGCTATCTGAGCCAGCAATACGACCACGCGAAGCTGATGTCGCTCTTTCGGGAATCGCAGGTGGGCTATGTCACGCCGCTGCACGACGGGATGAATCTCGTCGCCAAGGAATACGTGGCCGCCCAGAATCCCAACGATCCGGGCGTACTCGTGCTGTCGATCTTCGCGGGCGCAGCCGCCGAACTCACCGGCGCGCTGCTCGTGAATCCTCACGATGCGGAGGGCATGTCGGAGGCGCTGCAGCACGCGCTGTCGATGCCGCTCGCGGAGCGCCAGGCGCGCTACGAGATCAACATGGCCGCCTTGCGGCGCAACAACCTCGGCGTCTGGCGGGACAGCTTCCTGCGCGATCTCGGCAACGTCCCGAAGTCACATTGAGCGCACTGCGCACAGATGATGCGCGCGGCATTGACAGATTCGGACCCCACAATGTCACCCGGCACGACCGGCACGACGAAGCCGTGATGTATCCGCATGTAAGTCCCGACAGGAATTGAAAAAACGAGGGCGCTCGCACGTGGTGTGCAGAATAATGACCAAACCACGTGATATATGCGAGCCGCCGCCGATTCCGCCCCGATGGCCCGCCTGTGCCGCGCAGGGGTTGCCTTACAATGAGGCGCCTCGAAGTGGCGAGGCCCGATGCGGAAGCACACACCCGAACGCCCCCGATCGCCGGAGACACCTGATGAGAATTGCGCAGATCGCCCCGCTGACCGAATCGGTTCCGCCCAAGCTCTACGGCGGCACCGAGCGCGCGGTGTCGTACATCACCGAAGCGCTGGTTGATCTCGGCCACGATGTCACGCTGTTCGCGAGCGGCGATTCCGTGACGAGCGCGAAGCTCGAACCTGTCTGGCCCCGCGCGCTGAGACTCGATCCGGGCATCCGCGACAGGATCGCGCCGCACATGCTGCTGATGGAAATGGTGCGCCGCCAGGCCGACCAGTTCGACGTGCTGCACTTCCATATGGATTACTACTCGTTTTCGGTGTTCAAACGCCAGGAAACGCCATTCGTGACGACGCTGCACGGCCGCCTCGATCTGCCCGAGCAGCAGCCGGTTTTCGATACCTTCGACACGGCGCCGGTCATTTCCATTTCGAATGCGCAGCGTCAGCCGATGCCGCAGGCCAAATGGCTCACGACCGTCTATCACGGGTTGCCCGAAAACCTCTACACGCCGCAGCCCGTCGAGCAGCGCTACCTTGCATTTCTGGGCCGTATCTCGCCGGAAAAGCGCGTGGATACGGCGATTCGCATCGCGCAGCGCTGCGGGTTGCCTATCCGTATCGCCGCGAAGGTCGACGAGGCCGACCGCGAGTACTTCGAGCACGAGATCAAGCCGCTTTTCGCCATGCCGAACGTCGAGTTCGTCGGCGAGATCTCCGATGCCGAGAAGGCCAATTTCCTCTCGGGCGCGCATGCGCTGCTCTTTCCGATTGACTGGCCGGAGCCGTTCGGCCTCGTGATGATCGAGGCGATGGCGTGCGGCACGCCGGTGATCGCGTTCAATCGAGGCGCCGTGCCGGAAGTGGTGGACGAGGGCGTGACGGGCTTCATCGTCGAGGACGAAATCGGCGCCGTGGCCGCGGTGAACCGCATTGCGCGCGTGCCGCGCACGGGGGTGCGCCGGCAGTTCGAGGCGCGCTTCACGTCCCGCCGCATGGCGCAGCAGTATGTGGAGGCGTATCAGACCGTGATCCGCGTGAACAAGCGCTCGCGCTTCAAGGTGATCGACACATCAGCGAGCTGAAGATATGCCCGCACGACGTGTATGACAAACGGTGTCACAGCGCGTGTCAAAGCGCGAGCCGCGTGATCTTCGTGCCCTCGAGCGACAAATTGCCGATGAGGCCACTGTTCGTGAGCACGAACACTTCGACCGGCCTGGTGGCCGTGGCGGTATTAACGGTACCGTTCGCGCCCACATTCACGATGGCGACCGAAGCGTCGCCGCCAACCGACCAGCCTTCCGACTGGCGGAATTTGTCGAGGGCGTTCTGGGTCATGAAGAGATAGACGACGGACTTCGACTGCACGCCGAGCGTCGCGCCCACGGACACCGACGTCGTGCTGAAGTACCCGGTCGTGCTTCCGCCGACGCGCAACGCGCCGTCGCCGTGCTCGCCGCCAATGGCGACGCCTGCCTGAACCACCGATGGAAACACCAGAATGCCGCGCGCCTGGCCGACGAATTCGCGCGAGCCGGGCACGGTCTGATAGAGCCGCGAGAGCGTGCCGTCGACGGCGGCGTCGATCGACTGGCGGCGGGCGTCGGCGGACATTTCGGCAGGCGGGTGAATGCTGGTGGTCGTGCAGCCGGTGATGGCGGCGCTCGCGACAGCGATGGCGACGGAAGCTTTCAGAAGGAATTTGCTTGTTTGCATCCTGTCCTCCGTTGAGGTGACCGGAAGCCGCCTGGAAACCGCTTCGCGGCGGCGCTGCTCCGGGTGCGCGGTGCGTGCGTCAGTATCGGCGCTCCGTCACGGCGTTCGGCGACGTTTTCGCAGAGGGACGCCGCAGCGCGCGCCGAATCGCGCCGATTACGATGCCCACGGCGAGCAGCGTTGCCGCCGGCACGATCCAGTAACCGACGAACACGCTCCAGAGATAGACGGCCAGGGTCGAGCGGCGCTGCGTGTACTCATCGAGCGCTGCCTGCTGGCGTGGGGCATTTGCAGCGAGCACGGCGGCAGGGCAGCCCAGTGATCGAGCCGCATCCGGCGTGCCGCGACAGCGCAGTGGCGCACCGTCGTTGCGTTCGGCGTCGGTGAAGGTCCACGTGGTCAGGGCCAGTTGCAGGTCCGCGCGGTTGTAGGCCATCTCGTCGCGCATCTCGCGCCCGGCGACGATCATCACCGGCACGAGCCAGAACACGATCGCCATCAGCCAGCGGCGAAACCAGCGGTTCTTGTGTCTCCAGGCCATCTGCGCCTCCGTTCGATGCTGCTGGCATCAACGTCAAACGGCGGACCGATGGCGTGTGTGTCATGTCGTCCGGTATGGGGTCGCCGCTGGAGGCATCATAGGAGAAAAATCGCGGGTCCGATCCCGGCCGGGAGGCAAGGCAAGGGCGCTGCGCGGTGCATTCGCGACAGCCTGTGCGCATTGAAATACGCGCACACATAAAAAAGCGCGCCTCGGCCGGAGCCGATGCGCGCCTTGTTTCAATTACCGCTTAGCTCTTCGTCGAGAGGCACTGCTTCATGAACGCCTTGCGCTCGTCGCCTTTCTTGTCGCCAGCCTGCGCGTTGCACGCCTTCATCCGTTCCTGCTGGGTCATGGCCGGTGCCGCCGCGCCGCCCGCCGAAAGGCATTGCTTCATGAACGCCTTGCGTTCATCGCCTTTCTTGGCGCCGGCCTGCGTATTGCATGTCTTCATCTTCTGCTGCTGGGCGGTTTGAGCAGGCGTCTGTGCGAACGCCGGTGCGGCCAGAACGCCGCCGAGTACGATTGCAGCAATAGCGGATTGAATCTTCATCGATCACTCCCTTGGGGTTTCGACGTTGTCGATAGTCGGGCGAGAAGGCATCCAGCATGATTGCAGCCCATCGCCGCAACAATTATGGCAAAGCCTTCCTGAAAACGGGGCGGTAATGTCAGCGGTTGACACGCGTGCTGCACAATGCGGCCTGTCGGCCTTGTGAGGAATGTGAAGAGGCCCCGATTTATCGGAGATACACGATGCACTGGCTCCTGATGTACGAACTCGTCGACGATTACCTGGAGCGGCGTGCCGCGCACCGCGACGCGCACCTCGCGCTCGCATGGGCCGCCGTGGCACGCGGCGAACTGCTGCTCGCGGGCGCGGTGGCGGAGCCGCTCGACAGCGCGCTGCTGTTGTTCGAGGGCGATTCGCCTGCGGCCGCCGAAGCCTTCGCGCGCGCCGATCCCTATGTCATGGCCGGGCTCGTCAAGCATTGGCGCGTGCGTCCGTGGCAAACGGTTGTCGGCGAGAAGGCCGCAAACCCCGTGCGCTGAAGCGGCGGGGCGCGCGGCTTCTCAGGCGTTGCTCAGGTGTTGCTCGCGCCGCCTGCGGCCTGATCGAGCAGATAACGCACCGTGTCGTCGTCGACCTGGTCGAAGTCCAGGTAGAACTGACCGACGCTGAAGAATTGAAGCGGGGTGTGGACGCACACCAGATCGTCGATGGCGCCGCCGAGCCGCAGGCGCGCTCCAGCGGGCGCGACCGGCATCGCAGCGATGATGCGCGCGGGACCGAGGCTCGCCAGGGCGCGCGCGGCGGCCTTCAGGGATGCGCCTGTTGCGATGCCGTCGTCGACGATAAGCGTCACGCGGCCCGCAACCGGTTCGAGCGGACGTTCGCCGCGATAGCGCGCCTCGCGGCGGCCCAGTTCGATGCGCGCGAGGGCCATGGCGCTCTGCAACTGCGCCGCACTCACGCCGGCTTCGCGCACCAGCTCTTCGTCGACGAACTGCGCACCGTTCGAGGACAGCGCGCCCATCGCGAGTTCAGCCTGCCACGGCATGCCGAGCTTGCAGACCGGTAGTACGTCGAGCGGTGCGCCAAGCGCGGCGGCCACCTCGTATGCAACCGGCACGCCGCCGCGCGGCAGGGCGAGCACGACGACGTCACGCCGCCCGGCGAATGCGCCAAGACGCTGCGCGAGCATCCGGCCGGCTTCACGGCGATCGGTGAACGGACGTTCCATGACGAACTCCGAAGTGGAACGATTTGACCAGTTTGCCACGCGGCGCACGAGCCGGCGCGGGAAAAATAGCGGCGCCGGTGCTAGTGCGGGACGCGGCCGTCATTTGCAAACGCGCATTCGTCATTTGGTGCAGCGCCCGCCCGCCACTACGATGGCATGGCGCATTTTCCACGATGAGGTCCACGCCATGTCCGAATCCGCCTGTTTCAAACCGTGCGTCGTCGAACCTGTCGCCGTCGATCAACCCGAGGGGCGCGCGCTTGCCGTGGAATTATGGCTCGCGCGGCCCGTGGACGGCATTGCCGGGCACGCGGTGCGAATCGAACTGCGATCCGGGGCAGGCATGGAACAGGCCGAGGCACTACGCGATCTCCTGCATGCCATCGGAACCGGCGTCGTCGTTACTTGAAGGTCGTGCTCAGTCGAACTCAATCGAGTTCAGTTGCAAAGAGGGCGTCGAGCAGATTCGATGACTGGTCCGCGAGCCGCGTCAGCGACTCGACCATGCGCACCTGGCAGTCCGCGAGCGCCATCATGCGGATCTGCGGCGATTGCCCGAATTCCGCGTGCGCGATCACGCCGACGCCGACGCCTTGCGCGATGGCCGTCTGCAGCGCCTCGCGGCCGTCGACGTAGAGCACCGGCTGCACCTGCAGCCCCTTGCGTACGAGTTCGGTTTCGAGCAGCTGCTGTGTGACCGACTGTGCCTCGCGAAACACCATCGGCTCGCGCACCAGTTCCTCGTAGGTCATGCGGCGCTTCCTGGCCGCCGGGCTGTCGGCGGGCACGACCGCCACAAGCGGTTCCTCGCGCAGCACGCGCGTCTGCAGGCGGCTGTGGACCTGGCGCGCAGCCGTGATGGCCGCATCCGCTTCACTTGCGAGCACGCGGCGCATGCATTCGGCCGCGTTGGCGATCGACAGCCTGATCACCACGCCCGGATAGCGCCGGCGGAATCCGCCGATCAGCTTGATGGCGAGGTCGGGCGCATCGGCAATCAGCGACAGTTCGCCCGATTCGAGCGCGCCCGCGGCTTCCAGCAGGCGCCGGGCGTCGCGCTCGCAATTCACCATCTGGCGCGTGATGGCAAAGAGGCGCTTGCCGAGGTCCGTCAATTCGACGCCGCGCGGCGCACGCTCGAAGAGTTTGACGCCGAAGTCGTGCTCGAGCCGCCGCACGTGGTCCGACACGGCGGGTTGCGTGAGCGATAGCGCCTGCGCGGCGCGCGAAAAACCACCGTGCGCGGCAACCGCGTGAAAGGCGCGTAACTGTGCGTATTGCATGGCGATCCGGTTGAGATAAGTTCCACTTATAGGTGCATCGATTATATCGATTTTACCGATGCGCACGGTTCGGCTAGGCTATCGGGCTTTGATGTCGAACGCCAAACCGGAGCCCACCGCATGACCGCCCCCGCCGAACCGTATCTGCTGACTCCCGGCCCGCTCACGACAGCCGCCTCGACGAAAGAGGCGATGCTGCGCGACTGGGGATCGTGGGACGGCGACTTCCGCGCGATGACGGCTCAACTGCGCCGCAGCCTGCTGGACATTGCGGGCGATGTGGACGATGTGGACGGTGAATACGACTGCGTGCCGCTGCAGGGCAGTGGCAGCTATTGCGTCGAGGCGATGCTCGGCAGCTTCGTGCCGCGCGACGGCCACGCGCTCGTGCTTGCGAACGGCGCGTACGGCAAGCGCATCGCAACGACACTGCGCTATCTGGGCCGCCGTCACACCGTGCATGACACCGGCGATTATTTGCCGCCGCGCGCAGCCGACGTCGAACTCATCCTCGCCGCGAACGCGGAGATCACCCATGTCGTCGTGGTCCACTGCGAGACCAGTTCCGGCATCCTGAACCCGATCGAGGAAATTGCCGCCGTCACGGCGCGTGCAGGCCGCCGTCTTCTGATCGATTCGATGAGCGCGTTCGGCGCGGTGGCGCTCGACGTGCGCACGCTGCCGTGCGATGCGTTCGTTTCGTCTGCGAACAAGTGCATCGAGGGCGTGCCGGGATTCGGCTTCGTGATCGCGAAAAAAGATGTGTTGCGCGACGCAAAGGGCAACAGCCATTCGCTCGCGCTCGATATCCACGACCAGTGGGAGGTGATGAACCGCACCGGCCAGTGGCGCTTCACGCCGCCCACGCATGCCGTCGCGGCGTTCATCGAGGCGCTGCGCCTCCACGCGCTCGAAGGCGGCCAGCCGGGGCGCCTCGCACGCTACACGCGCAATCGCGACGTGCTCGTGGCAGGCATGGGTTCGCTCGGCTTCGAGCCGCTGCTGACCGGCCAATGGCGCTCGCCGATCATCGTCACGTTCTTTTCGCCCGCCGATCCAGCCTTCAACTTCGAGCGCTTCTATGAGTTGATGAAGACGCAAGGGTTCATCATCTATCCGGGGAAGCTGACGACGGTGGAGAGTTTCCGCATCGGCTGCATCGGCGCACTCGACGAAACCGTCATGCGGCAAGTGATCGAAGCGTGCCGCAATGCGCTGGGCACACTCGGCGTGACGAGCGGGGCGCCCGCACCCGCAGCGCTTGGCAAGCGCGAAGCGCTCGCGGCGTGAACGGCGGTCGCCGGTCGCCGGTCGCCGGTCGTTGATCGCCGGCCGTTGATCGTTGATCGAGCAACCAGAAACCTCTCCACGCAGATATTTCGCAAGACATAGGGCAATGAAACACGTTAAAGCGGTGATTTTCGACTGGGCGGGCACGGTGGTCGATTACGGTTCGCGCGCGCCGATGGGCGCGTTCGTCGAGACCTTCGAAGCGTTTGGCGTACCGATCTCGATCGACGAGGCGCGCGGCCCGATGGGCATGGCCAAGCGGCCGCACATTGCGGCACTGATGGCGCTGCCGCGCGTCGCGAAGGCGTGGGAAGCGCGCCACGGTCATGCGCCGGGCGAAGCCGACATCGACGCGGTCTACGACATGTTCGTGCCGAAAAATATCGCGGTCGCGGCACAGTACAGCGACGTGATCCCCGGCGTGGCCGCCGTCACCGCTGCGCTGCGCGCCGAAGGCGTGCGCATCGGCACGACGACGGGCTATACGCGCGAAATCATCGACCAGATCGTGCCAGGCGCTGCGGCGCAGGGTTTCGAGCCGGACAGCATCGTCTGCACCGGCGACACGCCCGAAGGGCGGCCGTCGCCGTACATGATCTACCGCACGCTGCCGCAACTGGGCGTGTGGCTCGCACGCGAGACGATCAAGGTGGACGATACCGAAGTCGGCATCGAGGAGGGCATCAACGGCGGAACGTGGACTGTGGGCGTCGCCGTGAGCGGCAACGCATTCGGACTCACCGAAGCGGAAGTCCGCGCGCTGCCGCCCGAAGAATTCAGGCGCCGTCGCGAGGCGGCCGTCGAACGACTGCGCGGCGCTGGTGCGCACTACGTGATCGACAGCGTGGCGGATCTGCTGCCGGTCGTGAACGACATCGACAACCGGCTCGCGCGCGGCGAGCGTCCCTGAACGGCGCTCGACGAACCGCGTGCGCCAAGCAGCAGGGCGCGTCAGCCGATCATGTTGACGGTGGGAAATTTGTCGCTGAACGCGCGCGGCATCGGCACGACCTTCTTTTCCTCGTAGTCGAAGAACACGAAGCCCGATTTCGCCATGGCGATCAGCGCGCCGTCCGCGGGACGGGTGATGCGGAAAATGATGTCGCCGCCGTACTTGTTGAAATCCATGATGCCGACTTCGAAGCACAACTGGTCGCGCGCATAGGCTTCTGCGCGGTAGGTCGTGGCGAGATCCGTGACGATGATGCTCGTGTGGGCGCCTTTAGTGGCTTCCAGGCCCGCGTCGAACAGGAAGCGCGCACGCGCCTCCGAAATCATCGAGATCATCGAATCGTTGCCGAGGTGATTGGCTCCGTTAATGTCGGTGACGCGAACGGTGAGCTGGGTCGAGTAAAAGTACTGGTCTTCCGGAAACTGCAGCTGAATGCGGGCCATGACTGACGCTGTGGATGGGGAATCGGAGGCGGCGTCCGAAATCGGTCAGGCAGGACGCATAGCCCGCTATTTTAGCGATTTGGCCAGATCGCGATGCGCTGCATCGTGCGTCGACTAATTGTCGCAGTGCTGGAATCGCGGCTCGGGCTATGAGCCGAGAGCTTACGGTTGGGTTGAAAAACGGACATTCCTATTTAGCGGAAACCCGACATTTCAAAAAGCCGTAACATGAAAATTGGCGATAATTTGTATTATGTTAACTATTGAATAAACGCCGGGCTAAAGGATTGCAGCGCTTCGCCCACATTCACGGACACGAACAACACATACCCTTCATTGCACAGCGTCATCGTGTAACGTGATTCACGCGCCTCACTGCGCAGTCGGCCGAATCACCCAAGCCAACATACACGATGAAAAGCGGTCGGGCCGACAGAACGACAGCGCCAACCGCCCAGCTTCCAGACACGACCCGCAGCGCGCGTCACGCCTTCCTGACGAATTCCGATTTCAGGCTCATTGCGCCAAAGCCATCCACTTTGCAGTCGATGTCGTGGTCGCTATCGACCAGGCGGATGTTCTTTACCTTCGTACCCATCTTGATCACACCGCCCGAGCCTTTAAGCTTGAGATCCTTGATGACCGTTACCGTATCGCCATCCTGCAGGACATTGCCCGCTGAATCGCGATAAACCTTGGCGCTGGGTTCGGTCGAAGCAGCTGCTTCAGTCACGGGCCATTCGTGGGCACACTCCGGGCAAATATAGACGGCGCCATCTTCATACACGAATTCGGAATGGCATTTCGGACACGGCGGCAATACGTTCATAAGTCGACCCTCGCACCTGCAACGGCGTTGGTTTTTGATGTGTAAAAAAAGCCTGCGACAACGCGCAGGCGGATATGAGCGCGGGGCGCTCTGCCTTTTCGGGCAGACTGGACGCGTACCGGATTTACCGGCGCACCCGCGTCCCGACGGTGCTTTTCGTCTTGTACGTCACGCCGTGCTGCGCGAGATATTCGCGGATCAATTGACGGACGACTTGTGAAGGAGTCAGATCCTGCGCCGCGCACAGTTCTTCGAATGCGGCCTTCTTGGCGGGGTCAATCAGTATCGTCAGTCGGGCGCTTTTGGTTTCCATCACGCGAAGGCTTGCCGTCCAAATATGTTAATCAAATTATAATCGATGCCGGACGGCAGCGACCAAAACATGGCCTGGCTGCGGCGTCCCGCGACGGCGGCAGCTTAGCATACTGACCCAGGCAGAAATGCATGCCGTGCCTGAAAGACACAATGAGTGCCATATTGCTTGCTGCAATGCCGGCAGTGCGATCCATGCCGCTCAAGCCGCGTCTGCGTGTCTGTGCCCCTTAACCAGAAACTCCCGCAATCGCACGTCCCACTGAGGCTCACGCACGGTAATCGCAACAGATTCGACGCATGTCATGTACCGATCGAAACGCATGGCGCAAAGCTGGTGGACCGGCACCTCGCGGACAAAGAACAAACCGGTGTCGTCGAGTAACAGGCTCGGCCTGCGCCGGTAGCGCGCCGCCATGACCGAAAGCGCGTCCTGTGCATGGCGCGCGGCTTTTGCCGGATAGACGAACACGACATTGACGCCCGTCGCATCGAGCCTGTCGCATGTGGCCTCGAAGCGATGGAGCAACTGGAACCCACGCCCGCTTGCCTGACCGACGCCCACAGCGACAAGCCCCTGCTCTCCCACCGCCTCGCGCAGAAGCAAGCGCCGGCAGTCGTGCGACAGCAATGGAACCTCGACGTCAATCATCCCAAACCCCTTTCGGCTCGCTGCGCCGGCTTCTTGATTTTTGCCAGTGCAGGCAGCCCTGCTGTCGTTACACGAGTGTAATTGCATGTTAATGTCATTTGCATGATATGTAAACGCAACCACGCCTTTCCTGCGTGACGCCCCGCTCTGGTCATGCCGGAGCAGTTCTGCTAGCCTGTTAATGCTCTTAACATATGGTGTTAACCAAATGCGCTCGACATGATGCGAGTCACCTGCACACCACGCATGCATGGTTGGGGGAATCCGGCGTTGCGAATCTGCTTAACCTCGGGCTTGATCCAGGGCTTGATCCAGGGCTTGATCCAGGGCTTAAACCAGGGCTTAAACCAGGGCTTAAACCAGGGTTTAAAACCCGGTTTAAATCTGCCCGTCCCGATGCTCGCGACATCGACTCGTGCGAAGATCGATACACGCGAAATCGTGCTTTCAGGTGACCTCGACCCCGACGTTGGCGCGTACGCGAAGCACATGAAACACAACGAAATAGCTTGCTGCGCCTAGCTGACGCGACAGGAGACCAGGTTCGATGGAACATCGCTTCGTGATCCAGCTCGCACTGTATGTTGTCGCCGGCTGGCTGGCGATCGGGAGCGCGGGCCTCGCGAACCTGCGCCGTACACGCGTGGTGGCACACGCGCTTTTCCCTGCGGGCGCCCTCCTCGGCATGTCGATGTTCGGCCTCGGCGTCGCCGGTATGACCGGCGACGCGCAAACCATCGTACTGCCGCTCGGCCTCCCCGGCTTGCCATTCCACTTCCGCCTCGATGCGCTCTCGGCCTATTTCCTCGCCGTGCTCGGCATGGTGAGCACAGGCGTGAGCGCATTCTCTGCGGGCTATTTCCGCAAAGGCGAAGGCACGTCACCCGGCCTGCTGTGCTTCGAGTATCACGTGTGCATCGCGAGCCTCGCGCTCGTGCTCCTCGCCGACGACGCCTACAGCTTCCTCGTCGCCTGGGAAGTGCTCACGCTTTCCGCTACGTTCCTCGTGATGAGCAACTCGCGCATCGCCGAAATCCGCAGCGCGGCCTTTCTCTACTGCCTGATCTCCCACGTCGGCGCGCTGGCCATCCTCGTAGCTTTCGGATTGATGCAGGCCAATACCGGCGACTACACTTTCGCCGCCATGCGTGCGCAGCACCTCGCGCCCTTCCCGGCGTCGATCGCTTTTGTGCTTGCGCTCGTGGGCTTCGGCGCGAAGGCAGGCATCTTTCCGCTTCACGTGTGGCTACCCGAGGCGCACCCCGCAGCGCCCTCGCCGGTTTCCGCGCTCATGAGCGGCTTCGTGCTGAAGGCCGGCCTCTACGGCCTGCTGCGCACTGTCTTCGATCTGCTGCACCTGCAAATCGCCTGGTGGGGCGTGCTGATGCTCGCGCTCGGTCTGTTCACCGCGCTGCTCGGCGTGGTGTTCAGCGCGATCCAGTCGGACATGAAGCGGCTGCTCGCGTATTCGTCGATCGACAATATCGGGCTGATGTTCGTGAGCCTCGGACTCGCCATCCTGTTCCGCGCGTTCGGCATGAACGGCCTCGCCGCGCTCGCGATGACCGCATTGCTCTATCAGATCGCGAGCCACGCGGCGTTCAAGAGTCTGCTGTTCGTCGGCACGGGCGCCGTGCTGCATGCGACGGGCGAGCGCAATCTCGGCCGCCTCGGCGGCCTGATTCACCGGATGCCGTGGACGGCCTGGACGGCACTTGCCGGCGCGCTGGCAAGCGCCGGGTTGCCGCCGCTTTCGGGCTTCGTCTCCGAATGGCTGCTGTTGCAGAGCTTTCTCTTCACGCCCGCCCTGCCGAATACCTTTCTGAACATGGCCGTGCCGGTTATCGCCGCACTGGTCGCGCTCGTCGCGGCGCTCGCGGGCTACACGATGGTCAAGTTCTTCGGGATCGTCTTTCTCGGGCAACCCCGCGAAGCCTCGCTCACGCGCGCGCGCGATCCCGGTGCGTGGGGGCGCGCCGGCTTCTGCTGGTTCGTCGCCGCGACCTTGCTGCTCGGGCTGCTGCCCGTGCAGATCGTCCGCCTGCTCGCGCCCGTCACGCGTCAACTCGCGGGCGCCGATCTCGGCGAGGCGGTGTCGGCAAGCCACTGGCTGCTGCTCGCCCCCACCAGCGTCGATCGCGCGAGCTACATGCCCGCCGTTTTCCTCGCATTTTTCCTCGGCTGCTGCGCGCTCGCGTGGCTGCTTGTGCGGCGCTTCTATCACGGCCGGTTGCGTCGCTCGGCGCCCTGGGCCTGCGGCAATCCGTTCGTGACCGCACGCATGCAGGACACGGCGGAGGGCTTCGGCCAGCCGATCCGCGAAATCTTCACACCGCTCTTCAAGATCGAGCGCGACATGCCCTCGCCGTTCGACACGCAGCCGACCTACCACGTGGTTGCCGCCGACCGCACGTGGGGCTGGCTTTACGCGCCGCTCGCACGCGCCGTACAGTGGATTGGCGCGCTCGCGGGCAGGCTGCAGACCGGCCGGATTGCCGTCTACCTCTCGTACAGCTTCGCCGCGCTGATCGTTTTGCTGATCCTGGTGCGCAGATGATCACGTTTTCCGGACTGCTCTCTCAAGCACTCGAAATTCTCGTGGCACTCGCCGCGGCGCCGCTCCTGTCGGGCTGGGTCGCCATCTGCCGCGCACGGCTGCAAGGCAGGCGCGGCCCCAGCATCTGGCAGCCGTACCGGACGCTGCACAAGCTCTTCAACAAAGAATCGGTGGTGGCGCAGCACTCGAGTCCCATCACGCGCCTCACGCCCTATGTCGTCTGGGGTGCGATGACGCTTGCGTGCGCAATCGTACCCACGCTCTCGACCGACCTGCCGCTGTCGCCCGCCGCCGATGCGATCGCGCTCGTCGGGCTGTTCGCGCTCGCCCGCGTCGCGACTTCGCTCGCCGCGATGGATGCGGGCACAGCGTTCGGCACACTCGGCGCGCGACGCGAGATGCTGGTGGGCTTCCTCGCCGAGCCCGCGCTGCTCATGGTGCTGTTTTCCGCCTCGCTGATCACGCAGTCGACGCTGCTCACGCGCATCGTCGCCCTGCTCGGCCACGGCGAACTGGCCATCTATCCGAGCCTCGCATTTGCGGGCATCGCGTTCACGATGGTGTCGCTCGCCGAAAATGCGCGCCTGCCGGTCGACAATCCCGCGACGCACCTCGAACTCACGATGATCCATGAGGCGATGCTCCTCGAGTACTCCGGGCGCCATCTCGCGCTGATCGAATGGGCATCGAGCCTGAAGCTCTTCGCGTACTCGTGCATCGGCCTGGCGCTCTTCGTGCCGTGGGGCATCGCCGAGGCGGGCAACCCGCTCGCGCTGCTGTTCGCCGTGCCCGTGCTGTTCGCAAAGCTCCTCGCGGGCGGCGCGTTGCTCGCGCTCGTCGAGACGCTCAACGCCAAGATGCGGCTCTTTCGCGTGCCCGAATTCCTCGCGACGGCGTATCTGCTCGCCGTCATCGGCATGCTCGTCCATTTCCTGCTGGGGGCGTAATGCACGGGCTTGCCACGCAGATCATCAATCTCCTCGCCGCGATCCTGCTGTTGATCTCCTTCGCGATGCTGAGCCAGCGGCGCATTCTCGCGCTGATCCATCTGTACACGCTGCAGGGCCTCGTACTTGCCCTTGCCAATCTCGTGCTCGGCTCCCTCCTCGCCGACACGCACCTCTACGTCTCCGCCGCGCTCACGCTCGTGCTCAAGGTCGGACTGATTCCGTGGATCCTCTACCGGCTCGTGCAGCGCCTGAACGTGACGAGCGACATCGAGCCGCTGCTCAACATTCCCGCGACGCTGCTCACGGGCATCGTGCTCGTGATCGTCGCGTTCAACGTCGCGCTGCCGCTCACGCAGTTCGCTTCGTCGGTCGCGCGCGGCACGCTCGGCATCGCGCTCGCGTGCGTGCTGCTCTCGTTCCTGATGATGATCACGCGCGCGAAAGCGATCCCTCAGGTGATCGGTTTTCTCTCGATGGAAAACAGCCTCTTTTTCGCCGCGGCTGCCGCCACGAACGGCATGCCGATGCTCGTCGAACTCGGCATCGGCCTCGATGTGCTCGTGGGCATGCTGATTCTCGGCGTGTTCATGTTCCAGATCCGGGAGCAGTTCGACAGCCTGGATATTCCCCACCTCGGCGAGCCCGACGATGAGTAACGCCTGGAGTGTCGCCTGGAGTTTCGCCGGGTATAACGCATGGATTCTCCCGGCGGTGCTCGCGCTGCCGCTTGTGGCGAGCGCGACGCTTGCGCTGGCAGGCGCGCATCGCATCGCACCTGTCCTGAACGCCGGGTTCAGCCTCGTGACGTTCGCCGCCACGCTCCTGCTCGCGCAGAACACTGTGGCGCACGGCCCGGCATTCGCATTCGGCCAGTTGTTCTACGTCGATCCGCTCAACGTGTTTCTCGCCGCGCTGACCGCGTTCGTCGGCTGGACCACGGCCGTTTTCTCGAAGCCGTACATGCGCACCGAGCGCGACCGTGGCCGGATGAGCGCCGGCCGCACGCGGCTGTATCACGCGATGTACCAGTTGTTCGTGTTCGCGATGCTGCTCGCGCTCCTGACCAACAACATGGGCGTGCTGTGGGTTTCGATGGAGGCCGCGACGCTCGCGACCGTGCTGCTCGTGAGCGTCTATCGCACCGCGGCCAGCATCGAGGCGGCGTGGAAATACTTCATCCTGTGCGGCGTCGGCATCGCGCAAGCGCTCTTCGGCACGATCCTGCTTTACCTCGCCGCAAGCCGCGGCCTGGGCGGCAGCGACGCGCTGCTCTGGACCAGCCTGAATGCCGCCAAGGCGAGCCTCGACCCCGTCATCGTTTCGCTCGCATTCGTGTTCCTGCTGATCGGCTATGGGACCAAGGTCGGCCTCGTGCCGATGCACAACTGGCTGCCCGACGCCCACGCGGAAGGCCCGACGCCGATCTCCGCCGTGTTGTCCGGGCTGCTGCTCAACGTCGCGCTCTACGCGGTGCTGCGCTGCAAGGTGCTCGCCGACGGCGCGCTCCAGAACGGCCTGCCCGGACGGCTGCTCGTGGGCTTCGGGCTTGTCTCCGTGCTCGTCGCAACGTTCTCGCTCCTCAGGCAGAAGGACGTGAAGCGCCTCTTCTCGTTCTCGTCGATCGAGCACATGGGCATGATGAGCTTCGCGTTCGGGCTGGGCGGACCTGTGGCGACGTTCGCCGGCCTGCTGCATATGACGACGCATTCGCTGATCAAATCGGCCATCTTCTTCACGGTGGGTCACGCCGCGCAAAAAACCGGCACGCAGTCCATCGACGGCATTCGCGGGCTCGTTCGCGTGAGTCCGCTCGTCGGCTGGGGCATGATCCTCGGCGCGCTCGCGATTCTCGGCATGCCGCCGTTCGGTGTCTTTGCAAGCGAATTCCTGATTCTCACCACGGCGATCCATGCGCTGCCCTGGGCGGTGCCGCTTCTACTGGTAGCGCTCGCCGTCGCGTTTGCGGTCATTTTCCGGCACGTGCAAGGCATGGCATTCGGCGAACCGACTGCGCGCCGGCTCGACCATCGGCCCGCCCTGCTGCCGGTATTCATTCATCTGGCCATCGGGCTTGCGCTCGGGCTCTACATCCCCCCCTGGCTTGCGGCGTGGTATCACGCGGCCGCGGCCATGATTGCAGGATGATTCATGCGGATCGACGCACTCCAGTTAACCGGCCTCAGCCGCCTCGCCCACTTCGCCGATCCGCCGGCCACGCTCGTGGTGCAGGCCGATGCCCCCGCATGGATCGGCGTAGCCAATCTCGTCGCGCAGAACGGAGGCCGGCTCGTGACGATGTGGGGCGCCGAAGCGCGCGATGGCACGTTCACGATATGCGCGGCCTATGCCGTCGAAGACGGCCTGCTCTGGGTCCGGTTGCCGCTTGAAAAAGGATCGTCCGGACCCGCCGGGTACCCGGATCTCTCGGCGCGCTTTGTGTGCGCAGCACGCATGCAGCGCGCCGTCCACGATCTGACCGGACTGCGCGCATGCGGGGCGGACGACACGCGTCCCTGGCTGAATCACGGCAACTGGCCCGCCGACTACTTTCCGTTGCGCAAGTCCGCATCCGGCATGGAGCGCTTCGAATCGAACGAAGCGGATTACGCGTTCACGCGCGTCACCGGCGACGGCGTGCACGAAATCGCGGTGGGGCCCATTCACGCGGGCACCATCGAACCGGGGCACTTCCGTTTCTCCGTCGTCGGCGAAAAGGTGCTGCGGCTTGAAAAACGGCTCGGCTACGCCCATCGCGGCGTCGAGCGTCTATTCGAGCGAACGCCGGCACTTGCAGGCCATCGCCTCGCGGGCAGGATCGCGGGAGACAGCAGCGTAGCCTTCGCATGGGCGTACTGCATGGCGCTCGAGCGTGCGCTCGGCACGACCATTCCGGTGCGCGCGCAATGGTTGCGTGCGCTACTGCTTGAACGCGAGCGCGTCGCCAATCATCTGGGCGACGTCGGCGCGCTCGGCAACGATGCGGGCTTCGCCTTCGGGCTCGCACAGTTTTCGCGGATGAAGGAGGACTGGCTGCGCCTGAACGAGCAGGCCTTCGACCACCGTTACCTGTTCGACGCGGTCGAGCCCGGCGGCGTTGCGCGCGATCTCAGCAAGGCTTGCGCCGACGCGATCGTCGCCCAGAGCGAGCGCATCGAGCGCGAGGTCCGATCGATGCGGCGCATCTACGACGATCACCCGGGATTGCAGGATCGCTTCACGAACACCGGCCTTCTGAACCCGCAGATGGCCGCCCAGTTTGGCGTATGCGGGCTCGCTGCGCGGGCGAGCGGCGCCACCATGGACCTGCGCAGCGATCATGGGCCGGTTCCCTACAGCGAGATTGGCGCGCGCGTCGCCACCGACAAACGCGGCGATGTTGCGGCCCGCGTCGCGCTGCGGTTTAGCGAAATCGATGAATCGCTGCGTCAGATCCGCGCGATCGTCGCGGGCCTACCGGGCGGCAGCGTTGCCGTTCAGCCTGAAACGGCGCGAGCGCCTTCGTATGGCGCCGGGTGGGTCGAAGGCTGGCGCGGCGACGTGCTGGTCGCGCTCGAAACCGGCGAGGACGGCACGCTCGCCCGCTGCCACTGCCATGACCCGTCGTGGCAAAACTGGCCCGCCGTCGAAGTTGCGATCATCGGCAATATCGTTGCGGACTTTCCGCTCATCAACAAATCGTTCAACCTCTGCTATGCGGGGCACGACCTGTGACGTGGCAACTTCTCAAGCGAATCGCGAGCCCCCGCGCACCTGCCGAACCCGTCCCCGAGGGCGGCAGCGACTGGCGCACGGAGTCCCAGCAGCTGCACCAGCAAATCCTCGACGTGCTGGGCCGCGCCCTGTGTATCCGGCAGATCGACACGGGCTCGTGCAACGGCTGCGAGCTGGAGATTCACGCGCTCAACAACCCGTACTACAACATCGAGGGACACGGGATCCGCTTCGTTGCGAGCCCCCGGCACGCAGACATGCTGCTGGTGACCGGACCGCTCGTATCGAACATGCGCGAGGCGGTACGACTGGCCTACGAGGCGACGCCCGCTCCGAAGCTGGTGGTGGCCGCTGGCGAGTGCGCGTGCACCGGGGGAATATTCCGCGACAGCTATGCCGTCTGCGGTCCGCTTGAGAAGTTGCTGCCAGTCGACGTCACCATACCGGGCTGCCCGCCTTCGCCGGTCGAACTCCTGAGAGGCATTTTCGCCGCAGTCCGCGCTTCGAAGCGTTAGGCGGGGCGTTCGTATTTGGCAATCCCGGGTAAATCTCCGATGTAGTCGTGAAGTCCCGCGTGCGTGACAGTGACGTTTGTCGCGCCACGCACTGTGCCACCATGACGAAGAACCAGATTACAGAACGCAAAATCTTCTCCAAGGCCGGGGCGGGACTGAAAATACGACTCGCAACGTAGCCCATCGTATTCGTTCATATAGTACGAAGTGAGTTTGGCCACTCTTCTCAGACGCTCGAAACATGAGCGCGAGACAAGCATCAACCCTGTGCCGACGGCATCGACGGGAATCAATTGTCGCCCGACGGAAACCGTCGCAGCATTGTTCGGTACGGAAAACATGCCTTCGTAGCTACCGCCAAGATTGGCCAGGTGCGCCGGATTGATATCCGGATTAGCCAGCACAATCTTCTTGATACGATGCCAATCGATTTTCCGCTTCGGACAGATTACACCGACCACATCGGCATCGTTCACCTGCTCGAACATCGCAATTAATTCGTCAACGCTAAACCCCATATCGTCGTCAACGAACAAGAGATGCGAACAATTCGTTTGATTCAGAAAAATACTAACCAATAAATTTCGAGTATGGTCTATCGGGCTCACTCCGTTGACAATCTTGATGTCGAATCCAAATCCCCTCGAATAGCACTTTGCCTGCAACTCTGAAATAGATCGCACATAACTTGACGACATCATGGAGCGGAGACTTGGTGTGGCAATGCAAATGGAAAAATTTTCCACTCCGCCGATTTTCATGGCACTTCACCTCTTTACGATCTCGCGACAAGAATTAAATACCACGCCCCGGCTACGCCGCTTCACGGGCAAATAAGCGCGACTTATTCTCTGGCGCAACCTCTTGCGCCGCTGGGCGTATCGACAATCTGACCTCCCGTTCTCGCGCCCTGCCTGCGCAACCGGCACTCAAAACCCTGCGCGGCCAGAAGCATGAGAGAGAAATATTTTGGGAAGTCTTGCCCATGACCGGCAACGTCCGAAATCCTTTTAAAGTAGCGTGACGTTTCCGTAGGAGTCCAATAAAAGAAGACGCCTGAAACAAATTCCAGAATTGAAGCAACGCTGGAGCAAAGGCTACCACGATACCCAATCGCAGCGTCGCGTCCATGCATGAATGCACCGCACATCACGCTGTCGAAGTTGGCCTTCGACGCCGATTGTCATCACGATCCAGCAGTTGGTTAGTCATACTGACGCTCCGACAACGTTCTTCGCTCTTCATCCAGAAACGCAGGAGATCAGAAAATGACAGCACCCGAGTCGAGGCTCCACGCCGTGCCGACGAAACCGTTCAACCTTCCAACTCAGTCCCGCCACCGCGTCCGCCACTGGCTGGCCTGCGGCGCGCTGCTCCTCGCCATCGCCCCAAGCGCTTTCGCGTGGGGCGATGGAGGGCACCGGATCGTCGCAAAGATCGCCGATCACTACCTGACGAGCAGCACGCGTGCCGCCGTCAACGCAATGCTCGCGAAGGACAACACTGGCCTCACCGCGACGGACTTGGCGAGCGAAGCGATCTGGGCCGACCGCTATCGCAACAAACATCCTGAAACTGCGAACTGGCACTTCGTCGACACCGAAATCAGCGACGGCGACATCGATGCCGCGTGCTTTGGCCATCCGCCATTGCCGCTCAACACGCCAGCTTCCACCGGCCCGGCTATCGCATGCGTGGTCGATAAAGTGGATCAATTCGCGAAGGAGCTGGCGGCGCCTCAGACCACCGACGCCGAACGTCTGCTCGCGCTCCAGTTCCTGCTGCACTTTGTTGGCGACCTGCACCAGCCGTTGCATGCAAGCGACAGCAGCGATCGCGGCGGCAACGACAAGATGGTGTCGGCACCCGGCATTGCGCCTGGCAAGCTGCATAGTTACTGGGACACGGCGTTCGTCAAGCAGCTCGGCAGCGACACCAATACGGTCGCCAGTCAATTGATCGACAACCTCACCAGCGGCCAGGTCGCCACCTGGCAGACGCAGACGCCGCGCGACTGGTCTCTGGAGGCGTTCGACATCGCGAAGCGGGATGTGTACGGCAAGCTGCCCGCGCCGAACAGTTCAGGAACCTATGCGTTGTCAAGCGACTATGTTTCCACTGCACAGCAAGACGTCGCTCTGCAATTGAGCCGCGCAGGCGTGCGGCTCGCGATGGTGCTAAATGGCGCAGATCTGCAGATGCCGGGCTCGACAAGCCCGCCGGGCGATGGAGTCCTGGTGTGGGTCAACACGAAGTCAGGCGTTTATCACTGCCCCGGCTCGCCGTATTACGGCAATACGAAGCATGGCGTCTACATGTACGAAGATCAGGCGAAAGCAGGCAGCTATCGTCCAGCGGGAGGAAAAACCTGCTCGGCCTGATGAAGCCGCTGAGTGACTCACCGATGCAACCCCGTCCGCATTGGCACTGACGGAGATGCATCGGTTTCACGACTTCAAATGGTAAAGCAACGAACCATGTTGCCCCTGACGGGCCAGGCCGCGCCTTCCCGATCCGCCTGGCCGCCGTCTATTCCAGATCGCCGCCGATGCGTCACTTATGAGACGTGCTGGTCATGCGAGCATTTACAATGCCGCGCTGCTTGTTGAAATTTTCCCGCCAATGCATTCTGGGCAGATTAATTGCGCATGAAAAAACTGCTAAAGCGAATCGGCATTATCTTTGCCATTTTTGTAGCATTGCTTATTGTCGGCGCCTTACTTTTGCCGGAGCAACCGGCAACTCATACGGGTGCTGCGCGTGGTCAGCGCGTTCGCACCATCAACTAGCCTTCGCTGCGCTACGTGATGGCGGCAGCGGTCGCCATCGGCACGCCGGCTATTCCAGCCCGCGAATATGCTTGAGGCCAGCCGCGCCGTCTTCGAGCAACATGCGTGCGAGTTCGTGAACAGCGTGTGTGGACAGATTCTCGTTATTCGCGGGCACCGCAAGCAGATGGCAGGCTGCCTCGCGTGCCTGGCGCTGCTGGTCGGGTGCGGGCAGTGCCGCTGCATTAGGGTCCTGCACGACGAAAAAGCCATACCTGCGCAGTGAACGCAACGCTGACGAAATGTTCAGCGCCCAGCGCTCGTGCTCGCTGTCGATGATGTGCTGAAGCTGCTCGCTCATAATTTTTCCATGGAGTTAAGTCGGCAGTAAATGGCGCTATTGCCCGGCTCACTGATCTACACAAAAACAATTCGGCAGATACACATTGGCACCACCTTGCCGCGCACGACCCGCCCGATTCAGACAGACTTTTCATGTAAAGCGCTAACCGCGACCGCCTGTTCCCCGTACGCTGTTGCACGTGCTCGTGATCGCAGCCCGTCCGGCCTAAACCGGCATACAAGCGCAGCAGGGAAGTCATGCCGATCCTTTACTGCATAACGGCATTTTTAGCGTTGCCTTTAGTCTCGCCGGCTTCCTGCCTGATAGCGGCTGCAACCTTGTATTACGCTCTCACAGGCTCGCTCAGATTGATAAATTCAGATCGAATGTGAATTCCATGATACAAAAACAGGATAGCGTGAATCCGCCGATCCAGTAAATATTGATATCACGGATGATCAATTAAATTGATTGCAGCCTAAAAATCAAATTCTTACTCCTCCGGGCTTAATTGAATTTGCTCAATTCACTTGAGGAGGAAATTTAAAGATTTAATTTCGCATCGCACATGGATTGCCGCTATTGCACGACGTTTCGCTACGCCCTCTACCGGCAAAAGATCCTTCAGTGCGCTGCCGCGACCTGTGCTCGTTGCGGCCCCGATGCCATGGCGCAACGATTATGCGAGCCTGGATTTGCAGTTCCGCAAAGCGCTTCTGCATGCTCGTCTCTTGCCCGAAAACGAACTTTACCAGGCCCCCTGCCGGCCCAGTTTGCAGGGGGCAGATCACGGCTATCGCATTTACTCAAAACAGATTAAAAACGATGCACAAATGATGTTTATAAGTATAAAAATCAGACAAGTTCAATGTATAAACCCAATAAATTTTGATACTGTTCGTGTCGCATTCCGTTAAGTGCTTTCTCTAAATTTGGATTTTGCCGTCAGATTAATTCGCATCGCATTCGCACAGTGCATCTGGCGGATCCGTTTGACCGGTTAGTTTTGCGAAGCAACCCTTTATCGCATTCAGGCGGTTGCCTTATTTACGAGTTAACGTATCGGGAATGTAAAATGAATAAGATATATCGCTCGATCTGGAATGAATCGCTTGGCGCATGGGTTGCAGCATCTGAAATTGACGCCGCGCGCGGAAGATCGGCTGGCGCCGTCAATAAAAAGGCGATTGCGGCTGCTGTTTCATTAACGGCACTTTTCGTTTCCGGCCCAGCCCTTGGTCAATACTCCGCTGGGGGCGGAAATGCAACGGGATCCAACTCGATTGGTATTGGTACCAATGCCACTGCAGGCGGAGCTTACGGAATTGCGGTGGGTAACAATACCACCGCGTCGAATGCGGGGACCGTCGGCGTCGGCTCGGGCGCAAGCAGTGGCGGCGTGGGATCGGTTGCGCTGGGTAACGACACCCGTGCAGCCGGAGACAGTTCGGTTGCAATTGGTGGAGGAAATAATACCGGCACTGGCGGAGCGAGTGCCCAGGGTATAAATGGCGTTGCAATTGGCCGCAGCGCTTTCACCGATTCGACTACAACCGGGGCGGTGGCGATTGGCTACGGTGCCACGGCTTCATCGGGTGGACTCAACGGAGCTATCGCAATCGGCACGTCCGCAGTGGCGTCAAATGCGTCGGCCGCGGTGTTTGGACCCAATGCAACCGCCTCCGGCGCGAGCAGTGCGGCTCTCGGTAACAAAGCAACCGCCTCCGGCGCGAGCAGTGTGGCTCTCGGCAACTGGGCGTTAGCCAACGGTTCCACGACGACAGCCCTTGGCCCCAATGCCACAGCAAGCGTCACTGGATCGGTTGCGCTGGGTCAAGGCGCCACTACGGTTGGCACGGCGACATCGGCGACCGCCGGTATTGGCGTGTATAGCAGCGCAACGATCGGAAACCTGACTTTTGGTAACTTTGCTGGTTCAAGCGGTGCAGCAGGCGTGGTCAGTATCGGCGGCACCGGTACCGAGAAACGTGTCCAGTTCGTCGCGGCCGGTCTGGTCAGCCCCACGAGCACCGATGCAATCAACGGTAGCCAGCTTTATTCCGTCGCAAGCACGACGGCGTCGAGTATCGCCAGTTTGTCTACTTCGGACTCGACAGCGTTGAGTTCTCTGTCGACCGGGCTCAGTACGACCGGTAGCGCAGTCTCGTCGTTGTCGACTTCGGCCTCGACCAACGCCAGTTCCCTGTCGACAGGACTGAGTTCCACCAACAGTTCTCTCACCTCGCTGTCCACGTCGACCTCGACCAACGCCAGCTCCCTGTCGACCGGACTGTCGACGGCCACTAGTTCGATTACTTCGCTGTCGACGTCCACGTCGACCAACGCCAGCTCGCTGTCGACCGGACTGTCAACGGCCACTAGTTCGATCACTTCGTTGTCGACATCCACGTCGACGGGTATCAGCTCTTTGTCGACCGGATTGAGTTCGACCAATAGCACCGTCACCTCGTTGTCCACTTCGACATCGACCAACGCCAGTTCGCTGTCGACCGGATTGAGTTCAACCAACAGCACCGTCACGTCGCTGTCCACTTCGACCTCGACAGGACTGTCGACAGCCACTAGCTCGATTACTTCGTTGTCGACGTCCACGTCCACCGGTATCAGTTCCCTGTCGACCGGATTGAGTTCAACCAACAGCACGGTCACGTCGTTGTCCACTTCGACCTCGACAGGACTGTCGACGGCCACTAGCTCGATCACATCTCTGTCGACATCCACGTCGACGGGTATCAGTTCCTTGTCGACCGGATTGAGTTCAACCAACAGCACGGTCACGTCGCTGTCCACCTCGACCTCGACCAACGCCAGCTCCTTGTCGACCGGATTGAGTTCGACCAACAGCTCCGTCACCTCGCTGTCCACTTCGACATCGACAGGACTGTCGACAGCAACTAGCTCGATTACTTCGCTGTCGACATCCACGTCGACGGGTATCAGTTCCTTGTCGACCGGATTGAGTTCGACCAACAGCTCCGTCACCTCGCTGTCCACTTCGACATCGACCAACGCCAGCTCGCTGTCGACAGGACTGTCGACGGCCACCAGTTCGATTACTTCTCTGTCGACGTCCACGTCGACGGGTATCAGCTCCTTGTCGACCGGATTGAGTTCGACCAACAGCACCGTCACGTCGCTGTCCACGTCGACATCGACCAACGCCAGCTCCCTGTCGACAGGACTGTCAACGGCGACTAGTTCGATCACATCGCTGTCGACGTCCACGTCAACCGGTATCAGCTCTTTGTCGACTGGATTGAGTTCGACCAACAGCACCGTCACGTCGCTATCGACGTCTACCTCGACAGGACTCTCAACAGCCACTAGTTCGATCACTTCGTTGTCGACGTCCACGTCGACGGGTATCGGCTCCTTGTCGACCGGATTGAGTTCAACGAACAGCACGGTCACCTCGCTGTCCACATCCACCTCGACTGGCATCAGTTCCCTATCGACTGGCGTCGGCTCTCTGTCGACCGGACTGAGTTCGACCAACAGCGCCGTCACCTCGCTGTCCACGTCGACCTCGACCAACGCCAGTTCCCTGTCGACGGGACTGAGTTCAACGAACAGCTCGGTCACCTCGCTATCGACGTCGACCTCGACGGGACTGTCAACGGCCACCAGTTCGATCACTTCGTTGTCGACGTCCACGTCGACCGGTATCAGCTCTTTGTCGACCGGATTGAGTTCAACGAACAGCACGGTCACGTCGCTGTCCACTTCGACCTCGACTGGCATCAGTTCCCTGTCGACTGGCGTCAGCTCCCTGTCGACTGGACTGAGTTCGACAAACAGCACCGTCACGTCGCTGTCGACGTCCACTTCGACCGGCTTCAGTTCCCTGTCGACGGGACTGAGCTCAACGAACAGCACCGTCGCGTCGCTATCGACGTCTACCTCGACAGGGCTGTCGACGGCCACTAGTTCGATCGATTCGCTGTCGACGTCCACGTCAACCGGTATCAGCTCTTTGTCGACTGGATTGAGTTCGACGAACAGCTCGGTCACGTCGCTGTCGACGTCCACTTCGACCGGCTTCAGCTCCCTGTCGACAGGCCTGAGCTCAACCAACAGTACGGTTACCTCGCTATCGACGTCGACTTCGACCAGCGTCAGTTCCCTGTCGACAGGACTATCGACGGCCACCAGTTCGATCACTTCCTTGTCGACGTCCACTTCGACCGGAATCGGCTCGCTGTCCACCGGTTTGAGCACGGTTGTGGTCACAACCGATAACCTGGGCACCAGCACTGCCGCTGCGCTCGGCGGGGGCGCGACCTATAATGCCGCCACCGGCGCCATCTCCGCGCCGTCGTACACGATGTACAACGCGAACGGCACGACCAGTGGCGTCAATAGCGTCAGCGCGGCCGTCGACCAGATCAACAGTCAAGGCATCAAGTACTTCCACACCAACTCGACCGGCCCGGACAGCCAGGCACTGGGCACCAATTCGATCGCGCTCGGGTCGAACGCCGTCGCAACCAACGCCAATGACGTCGCACTTGGCACCGGCTCGACCACTGCTGCGCCAAAGCCGACAACCGGCACGACACTCGGCGGCGTACCCTACTCTTTCGCGGGTGCGAATCCATTGAGTGTGGTGAGCGTTGGCGCTGTCGGGGCGGAGCGTCAAATCAGCAATGTTGCGGCCGGCGAGATCTCCGCGACGAGTACCGATGCCATCAACGGCTCGCAGCTCTACGCGACCAACGAGGCACTTAATTCGCTATCGACGGGAATCTCGACGGGCACCATCGGAGTTGACTCCCTGTCGACCGGCCTGAGCACGACCAACAGTACCGTCACCTCGCTGTCGACCGGATTGAGCACGACGAACAGCACGGTCAGTTCCCTGTCGACCGGTCTGAGTTCGACCAACAGCACCGTCACCTCGCTGTCGACCGGATTAAGCACGACCAACAGCACGGTCAGCTCCCTGTCGACCGGTCTGAGCTCAACGAACAGCACCGTCACGTCGCTATCGACGTCGACCTCGACGGGGCTTTCAACGGCTACCAGTTCGATCACCTCCCTGTCGAGCTCAACCTCGTCGAGCGTCAGCTCGTTGTCCACCGGTTTGAGTACGGTTGCGGTCACAACCGACAATCTGGGCACCAGCACTGCTGCAGCGCTCGGCGGGGGCTCGACCTACAACGCCGCGACCGGCGCCATCTCTGCGCCGTCGTACACGATGTACAACGCGAACGGCACGACCAGTAGCGCCAATAGCGTCGGCGCAGCCATCGACCATATCAACAGTCAAGGCCTCAAGTACTTCCACGCCAACTCGACCGGCACGGACAGCCGCGCGCTGGGCACGGATTCGATTGCGCTCGGACCGAACGCCGTCGCAAACAACGCCGATGACGTCGCGCTTGGCGCAGGCTCGACCACCGCCGCGCCCAGGCCGACAGCCCGAGCCGGCACGATAATCGGCGGCGTACCCTACACTTTCGCGGGTTCGAATCCATTGAGTGTGGTGAGCGTTGGGGCTGTCGGGGCGGAGCGTCAAATCACCAATGTTGCTGCCGGCCAGATCTCCGCGACGAGTACCGATGCCATCAACGGCTCGCAGCTCTACGCGACCAACACCGCGCTCGATTCGCTATCGACGGGAATCTCGACGGGCACCATCGGAGTTGACTCCCTGTCGACCGGTCTGAGTTCGACCAACAGCACCGTCACCTCGATGTCGACGTCCGTCTCGACAGGTTTGTCGACGGCGACCAGCTCGATCGATTCCCTCTCGACCGGCCTGAGCACGACCAACAGCACCGTCACGTCGCTATCCGCGTCGACCTCGACCGGCATTGGCTCACTGTCCACCGGACTTGTATCGGTCAACAGTTCCATCGCGTCGCTGTCCACCTCGACTTCGACCGCCGTAGACGGCATAAAGCCGCATTACTACAGCATCAACGATAACGGCACGCAACAGGGCAACTGGAACAATGACGGCGCAACGGGTGCCAATGCACTGGCCATCGGCGTGAACGCAACCGCGGCGGGGGCCGGCGGCGTAGCCATGGGCGATGGCGCGCAAGCCGAATCGAGTGGCGCCGTAGCCATCGGGCAGCAGGCGATGGCCACGGGCGGCGAGTCCGTGTCGATTGGGTTCTCCAATACCGCGAGCGGTATTAAAGCAATCGCTGTCGGCAACGCAATCGTGGCAACAGGCGACAATTCGATCGCACTCGGCAGCAGTTCGACCGCAACCGCTGCCGACACGCTCGCATTCGGCGCAAACGCCGTCGCGAACAATGCGGGCGCTGTCGCATTAGGTTCCGGTTCGATCACCGCTGCTCCGAACCCGACATCGAGTGCGACGATTGGCGGCGTCGCCTATGCGTTTGCCGGTGGCGCCCCACTCAGCGTAATCAGCATCGGCGCGCCGGGCGCCGAACGCCAGATCACCAACGTCGCCGCGGGACGCATTTCCGCCACCAGCACGGATGCGGTGAACGGCAGCCAGCTCGACGCGGCGTATCGAGTAGTCAATTCGTTGTCCACCTCGGTATCTTCGTTGAGCACTGATTTGAGCACGACCACCAGCATCGTGGATACGCTCCCGCCGCTTGCTGGCGGCAACGAATCTCTGTCGACAGGTTTGAGCACATCGGAAAGTTCGATCGCATCGCTTTCGTCAGGCATGGCGGACTTCAACAATTCTCTCGCGTCACTGTCGACGTCCTTTGCGAATCAGCCGCCCGGGTCCGGCGCCCCCGGCACCGGCGCCGACATGAGCATCCCTGGCAGCGTCGCACCGACCGTCACGCCAGGGTCGAATTCAGTTGCGTTAGGTGCGGACTCCACAAACAGCGGTCGCTCGAACGTCGTGTCGGTCGGCAACGATACGCAGCAACGTCAGATCATCAACGTGGCCCCGGGCACGGAGGGCACGGACGCTGTCAACCTTAACCAGCTCAATGCACTTTCGACGTCGTTTACGCATTCTGCGCAGAATCAGCAAATGCAGATCAATAGCTTGAGCGCTGAACTGCAAAACACCAACAAGATGGCGCGGCAAGGCATTGCCGCGGCCACTGCGCTGACCATGCTGCCGCAGGTTGCGCCAGGCAAAACGTTCACTGTCGCGGTTGGCGTAGCGCGTTTCGCAGGCCAATCCGGTATGGCTTTCGGCGCGAGCGCGAATCTGTCGCCGAACGCAGTGTTGAAGATCGGCGTCGGTATATCGGGAGACAACAAGACGTACGGCGCGGGATTCGGATTTGGCTGGTGAACGTTGCCGCTTGCAGCGCACAATGGTTTCCTGAACCTTTTGCATGACTAAACACATGGCAAACACGCTCATAAAATCATCCATCACCCTCATTGCACTCGCCACTGCTTTAAATGCACACGCGCAATCCAATGGCGAGTCGGCCAACGAACTACTTCAGGAGGCAGACGTCGTGTTTCGTCACCTTGACAATGGACAGATCAGAGTCGTGTGGAATGGCGCAGCCAAATTCGTGAAAGATCGTATCGAAAGGGATAAATTCGAAGCCGGCATCCTGGAGGCCAGGAAAAAGCTCGGCACGGTCAACCGTCGTGGTTGGGCACAGATCACCCGGATCATCTACAAAAACGCGCTCGAAGTTCCCGACGGTCTGTATGCGAATATCGACTACGCAACGACACTCGCGACCGGCGCGAACGTGTTTGAAAAACTGAGTTTTCGCCTCGAAGACGATGGTCGCTGGCACTTTACCGGCTATGTACCCCGCCAGGAACAGGGTGCTGTGCAGTGAGCCATCAGGGCGATCGCGGGAATCACCAGGATCGACATGGTCATTGACGTCATCATTGCAGACGATCACCCAACGATTATTGCTGGCGTCGTATGCATACTAGGTTCAGTCAAAGCAATAAGAATCTCCGGAACCGCGAATAATCCTGACGAGCTGGTTAAATTACTCGAAACGAAGCCGTGCGATGTCCTCGTGTCGGACTATATGATGCCGAACGGAACGATCGGCGACGGATTCGAGATGTTTTCCTGGCTGCGTCGCCGGTATCCGGATTTAAGGATCGTGGCCTTTACCGTCATCGATAGCCCTGCCATCGCGCGGCAACTCACGCAGATCGGTGTGCGTGCATGCATCAACAAGTCTGTTGACCCGAGCTATCTGATCGCCGCCATCCGCACTGCGTACACGGATGACGCTTCCTGTTCACGCCGCGCCGTCTGCGGGACCTGGATGCAAGAACCTGTCGTCAACGGTCTTGGCCTGTGCATGGGTTTATCGAAGCCTGAGGTACGGGTGATCCAGCTCTACGCGACCGGCATGTCGACCGTCGAGATTGCGCGCAAGCTCAACCGGTCCAGACACACCATTGACGCACTGAAGGCAGAGGCCATGCGTAAGCTCGGCATCGCCGACGATGCTGAATTGTTGTCTTATGCGTTCAAGGTCGGCTTTCACGGCGCAGTGCACTGAGCCTGCACCGAAAAGCTGACGCATCGACGTCCAGATAGTTTGACGGCCCGGTAGACAGGCGGCTGCTAAACCCTCAACGAGGGCGGCATATAACGGCACTCATAGCGCTTGCGCACGGTACCGTTCTCGTCGACGCTCTCCAGATACACGTCGAACTGCCACAGCCTCACCATGTGGCGCAGCACTTCATCCGTGTCGTTGGAAAGATGGCGGTTGTCGCTCATGAAGTGGCGCAGCGTGAGGCTTCGGTCGCCACGCGTATTGACCGACCAGACCTGGATGTTCGGCTCGCGATGATGCATGTCGTATTGCCGCGAGAGCGCCTGGCGCACGTACTGGTAGCCGCTGTCGTCGTGGATCGCCGAGACTTCGAGCGCGTCGCGCATGTCGTCGTCGAGCACGGAAAAGAGCCGCATTTCGCGGATCAGATGTGGCGAGAGATATTGCGCGATGAAGCTCTCGTCCTTGAAATTGCGCATCGCGTAGTGCAGCGATTTGAGCCACGGGCTGCCCGCCAGTTCGGGGAACCACTTGCGGTCTTCGTCGGTGGGGTTTTCGCAGATGCGGCGAATATCGCTCATCATCGAAAATCCCAGCGCATACGGATTGATGCCGCTGTAATAGTGCTTCGTCACGGGCGGCTGATACACGACGTTGCTGTGCGAATGCAGGAACTCCATCATGAAACCGTCTTCGAGTTTGCCTTGCGCATACAGCGTATTGAGCAGCGTGTAATGCCAGAACGTGGCCCACCCTTCGTTCATAACCTGCGTTTGCCGTTGCGGGTAGAAGTACTGACCGATCTTGCGCACGATGCGAATCACTTCGCGCTCCCACGGCTGCAGGAGCGGCGCATTTTTCTCGGCGAAATAGAGCAGATTTTCCTGCGGCTCGGGCGGGAAACGCTCCTCTACTTCCTCTGCGAGCGGCCGATGCCTCGCGGGCAGCGTGCGCCACAGATCGTTCACCTGCGACTGCAAATAGGCTTCCCGTTCGCGCCGCATTGCGGCCTCACGTTCGAGCGAAAGCTTTTGCGGACGTTTGTAACGGTCCACGCCGTAGTTCATCAGCGCGTGGCAGGAATCGAGCAGTTCCTCGACGCGATCGAGGCCATAACGCTCTTCGCATTCGGCAATGTAGTTTTTCGCGTAGACGAGGTAGTCGATGATCGCGTGGGCATCTGTCCAGAGACTGAACAGGTAATTGCCCTTGAAAAACGAATTGTGGCCGTACGCGGCGTGCGCGATGACGAGCGCCTGCATCGTCATCGTGTTCTCTTCCATGAGGTACGCAATGCACGGATTCGAGTTGATGACGATCTCGTACGCGAGCCCCATCTGGCCGCGCCGGTAACTCTTCTCGGTCGCGAGGAAGTGCTTGCCGAACGACCAGTGACGATAGTTCACCGGCATGCCAACCGATGCGTAGGCGTCCATCATCTGCTCGGCACTGATCAGCTCGAGCTGGATCGGGTACACGTCAAGCTCATATTGCTCCGCAACATGCGCGATGTGCGTGTCGTACTCCTCGATCAACTCGAAGGTCCAGTCGGACGGGCACGGCAACGGCCGTCTATCGGCTAAGTCCATGTGCACTTCCCTTGGCTCGCGAAGCCCACGCTCCGGCTCACGAGCGGGTTCGGAAACATGACCCGGTACCCCGGCGGCGGGTACAGTGGCGCCCTCCCTCGCACCATGGTGCCCCTTTTCGTGGCCGCCAGTCTTCCGGCGCTCCGGCTGATAGCCGCGCGCCTCGTTGTGCAAGTGGCGTGTCGTCATGATGTTTCCACCTGCTTTTCAAACAACTCCCGGAAAACCGGGTAGATATCCGCCGCGGAGTCGACTTTCTTCATCGCCAGATGCGGCTGGGTCAGCGCCAGTTGCGCGTATTCGAGCCAGAGATTCTGCTCTTCAGGCGTCACCTGGATATACGCAAAATAACGCACCTTCGGCAGGATGTCATCCAGGAGGATCTTACGGCACTTCGGCGAATCGTCCGTCCAGTTGTCCCCGTCCGACGCCTGCGCGCCGTAGATATTCCATTCGCTCGGCGAATATCGGTCCTCGATCACCTCTTTCATGAGTTCCAGCGCACTGGAAACGACCGTACCGCCGCTCTCGGTGGAATGGAAGAAGGTGTCTTCATCCACCTCTTCGGCGCGCGTATGGTGACGGATGAACACCACCTCGATGCGCTCGTAATTACGCTTGAGAAAGAGGTAGAGCAGGATGAAGAAGCGCTTGGAGAGATCCTTGCGCTGCTCGTCCATCGAACCGGACACATCCATCAGACAAAACATCACGGCCTGGCTCGACGGCTGTGGCTGTTTGATGCGGTTCACGTAGCGCAGGTCGAAGGGATCGATGAACGGAATGCGCCAGATGCGGCCGCGCAGATAGTGGATCCGTTCTTCGAGGTCGCGGATTTCTTCGCGCCGGTCGGCCGGATCGGCCTTGAGCACGTCGAGTTGCTCCTCGAGTTCATGAAGTTCGTTGGCGAGCGGCGCACCCAGCGCGATACGCCGCCCGAGGGCGCTGCGCAGCGAACGTACGACATCGATGTTGTTGGGCGTGCCCTCGGCGGCCCAGCCCATGCGGATGCTCTTCCAGGTGGGCACGGCCATCAGATGGGTTTTGACGAGGCGCGGAAGTTCGAGATCGTCGAAGAAGTACTGCATGAACTCTTCGCGCGACAGTTCGAACACGAAGTCATCCTGCCCTTCGCCTTCGTTGCTCGCCTGGCTTCCGCCGCCGCCCGCGCCGCCTTGCGGACGCGGAATGCGGTCGCCGCGCACGTAGTCTTCGTTGCCCGGATGCACCATCTCGCGCCGCCCGCCTGGACCGTGGCGGAACGACGGTTCGGCGATATCCTTGCGCGGGATCGTGATGCTCTGGTTATTCTGAATGTCCTTGATGCTGCGATCACGCACCGCTTCCGAAACGGCGTGACGAATATAGTTTTTCACGCGGCGCAAAAAGCGCTCGCGGTTTGCAATGCTCTTGTTCTTGCCGGCCAGCCTGCGGTCGATGATTTGATGAAGCACATCCAGTCTCCCGCTCCAGTTTCGAATGGGCGAGGCGCAGCGCGGTTTGCATCTGCGTCGCGCTTATGGCCATGCGGCCCGCGCCCCGCCGGAAGCCCGTGCGGCCCGCCGCCGTAAAGCGCTGGCGGCGCCGCGCACGGACGGTAAAGCCTCCTCGCTCATGATGACTTGCGCACCCGCAGATACCAGTCGCACAGCAACCGCACCTGCTTCGGCGTATAACCCTTCGTCACCATGCGGTTGACGAAGTCTTCGTGCTTGCGCTGCTCTTCCGCCGAGCCCTTCGCATTGAACGAGATGACCGGCAAGAGTTCTTCCGTGTTGGAGAACATCTTCTTTTCGATGACCACGCGCAGTTTCTCGTAGCTGATCCATGCCGGATTCTTGCCGGCGTTGGCGGCCCGTGCGCGCAGTACGAAATTGACGATCTCGTTGCGGAAGTCCTTAGGATTGCTGATGCCCGCCGGTTTCTCGATCTTCTCCAGTTCGGCATTGAGCGCCGCGCGGTCGAAACTTTCGCCCGTGTCGTGGTCGCGGAATTCCTGGTCCTGGATCCAGAAGTCGGCGTACGTGACGTAACGGTCGAAAATGTTCTGTCCGTATTCCGAATACGATTCGAGGTACGCGGTCTGGATTTCCTTGCCGATAAACTCGGCGTAACGCGACGCCAGCACGTCCTTCACGAAGGACAGGAATTTCTGCTCGGTTTCCGGCGGAAACTGCTCGCGCTCGATCTGCTGTTCGAGCACGTACATCAGATGCACCGGATTCGCGGCCACTTCGGTCGAATCGAAGTTGAACACGCGCGAGAGAATCTTGAACGCGAAGCGCGTGGAGACGCCGTTCATGCCCTCGTCCACGCCCGCGAAATCGCGATACTCCTGATACGACTTCGCCTTCGGATCGGTGTCCTTGAGATTTTCGCCGTCGTAGACCTGCATCTTCGAAAAGAGGCTGGAATTCTCGGGCTCCTGCAGACGCGTGAGCACGGAAAACTGCGCCATCATCTTCAGCGTGCCCGGTGCGCAGACGGCCTGGGCCAACGACGAGTTGCGCAACAGCTTCTCGTAGATCTTCATCTCTTCCGAGTAGCGCAGGCAGTACGGCACCTTCACGACAAAAATCCGGTCGAGCAGCGCCTCGTTGTTGCGGTTGTTGCGGAACGCCTTCCACTCCGACTCGTTGGAGTGCGCAAGGATGATGCCGTTAAACGGTATCGCGCCGAACCCTTCCGTACCCTTGAAGTTGCCTTCCTGGGTTGCGGTGAGCAGCGGATGCAGCACCTTGATCGGCGCCTTGAACATTTCCACGAATTCGAGCAAACCCTGATTCGCGAGGCACAAGCCGCCCGAGTAGCTGTAAGCGTCGGCATCGTCCTGCGCATACTGTTCGAGCTTGCGGATATCGACCTTACCGACGAGCGAAGAAATATCCTGGTTGTTTTCATCGCCAGGCTCGGTCTTCGCAATGCCTATCTGCCTCAGGATCGACGGATAGCGGCGCACCACGCGGAAGCGCCGGATATCGCCGTTGTATTCGTGCAGGCGCTTGACTGCCCAGGGGCTCAGAATGCTCTTGAGATAGCGGCGTGGAATGCCGTACTGCTCTTCGAGGATGGGACCGTCTTCGTCGTAGTCGAACAGCCCGAGCGGCGATTCGTTGACGGGCGAACCCTTGATCGCATAGAACGGCACGCGTTCGAGGAGCTGCTTGAGGCGCTCGGCGATCGACGACTTGCCGCCGCCCACCGGACCGAGCAGATAGAGGATCTGTTTCTTCTCTTCGAGGCCCTGCGCCGCATGGCGGAAATACGCGACCACCTGCTCGATCACGTCCTCCATGCCGTAGAACTCGCGGAACGCAGGATAGACCTTGATGACCTTGTTCGCAAAGATGCGCGACAGGCGTGGATCGTTTCGAGTGTCGATCTGTTCGGGTTCGCCGATTGCTGTCAGCATGCGTTCGCCGGCTGTGGCGTACGCACTGGGATCTTCCTTGCAGAGCGCGAGATACTCCTCGAGCGAGAATTCTTCCTCTCGCGTTTTTTCGAAGCGGGTCGCGAAGCTGCTGTAGATATCCATGCTACCTCCTCGCTAGATCTTCGACCGATGTCGCGCGCGGCGCGCCCGTCGGAAACGACATCGCTCGAATTCATCCTAAACCCTTTTCTATTTTTTTTCACAGAGAAATCGCGCCGGATAAGGCCAGGTGAAAGACTGCTTGGAGCACGACCGGGCAAGCCGTACAATCAATTTCCTCAGCACGCGCAAAATCCAGGCCGCGGCAACAGACGCCGCTTTCGCCTTTCGCACCTTTGCGCCTTCGCCGTCGCATGCCTCCACTGGACGCCTCTTTTTCGCAGGCGTCTGCGCGTTATCCCTCACGTTCCTCCACTCTCCGCCATGGGTGGCAGCACCGGATTTGTCCATGCTGTTGTCGCTGCGCGTCACAGTTTATTTTTCTTTTATTCAGGTGCCGCCCGCATCCGCTCTGCATGCGCGCCAATCATGCGAATCGCGCGTGCGAACGTTACCTGTCCCTACCGGCAGTAGTGGCTTGGACGGCGCGCGAAACTGTCACGCCTGACAGTTTGTGCGGGCACGACACGCAATCAAAAAAGCCGCCTCGCGTTACGCGGGCGGCTTCTCTTGTTCAATACCGGAGCGCGGCAGCGCCACGCGCACTAGACGAACTCGATCTCCACTTCGCCAAGCCCGTCGATGCGCCCGTGCAGCAGCCCCGGCCCCGCGATACGGTGCGCGCCGACATAAGTGCCGGTTGTCACCGTCCACTCGGGTTCGATCGTGATGCCCATGGCTGCGCAGTGGTTGACGAACCAGACCAGCAATTCGCGCGGGTCGCCCGCCGGATTGCCGGGCGCCTCGGGCACGAGCGACGCCCCGTCGAAGGAAAGCTCCAGCTCGGGTGCGACGAAGTCGAGCGAGCGCGCAAGCGCCGCGTAGGGCAGCGCATGGCCGGTCACCAGCGCGCCGTTGTTCTGTGCGTCGGCCAACTGCGCGAGCGGCGCAACATTCGGCCATTCCGCGAAGCGGCTGTCGACGATCTCGATGGCCGGCAGGATCTGTCCGACCCGCGCGAGCACCTCGTCGCGCGCGTAGGCATCGGCGCGCGGCGCGATGGGCTCGGCGAAGCGGAACGCGATTTCCAGCTCCACCAGCACGCGGAAAAACGCTTGCCGTTCGAGCCGCACGGGTGAGGCGTAGATGAGCGTCGCCGGAATCGGCGCGCCCGATGCCGGTCCGCCCGGCGCCCGCGCACCGACCTTCCAGCCGCCGGTAGTCGTCCCGAGGCCCGCCATGACGGCCTGCTGGATGGCGTAGGCCGTAGCCGCATCGGGCGGCATGCGCATGGGCGCCGCCGTGTCGATCAGCTGATGCTGGCGGCGCGCATTCACGAGGCGCTGCGCGAGGTCGTCATGCGTCATGTCTGGGTCCTTTTGTTCTATCTCGTGTGACCGGCACGGATGAACCATGCAGTCGGATGTCGTTGTGTCGGGGGTCTCGCTTGCCGGGGGCGCGCCCACCGGAAAGCCATGCGCGCGGCACGGGCACTCGCGGCCTGCGCCGGCATAACCGACGCGCCAGTGTACCGTGCGAATTGGGCAGCGCTTGTGACACCGCTCATCAATGTACCGTAACTGCGCAGGCATAGCGTGCGCGCCAGCACGGGGGCAAACGAAAAAAAAACGCTGCAATGCAGCGGCGTTTCAGATCGTTCTCGCGCGTTCCGGCGTGTCCGGAGCGGCGGCGCGAATGCACCGTCAATGCCGGTCTAGCACGTTTCCCGTGCGCCGTTGCTCTCGCCAGCCAGGATGACCGCCGCGAACGCGTCGGCGGCCTCGTGCAGCGCATCGCGCCGCGCCGACACTGCCCGCGCAAAACGGTCTTCTTCGGCGCCGAGCGGCAAGTCGATGGACTTCTTCCACCATTCGTCCGAGATGCCGCGCATCATGCGCGCGCGCCGCAGTGTCGGGGCGACCTCAGGCGTGCCGATCTCGAATCCGGCGCGGTCCAGTACGAGATGTTCGCGTGCGGCATACAGTTCGGCGACGTCAATTGCCCGCTGGCTGAACATTTCGTTCGCACAGGTATCGTGCCAGTCCTCGCTGGACCGGGCGAGGCCCGGCAATGCGAGCACCCCGGCGACGGCGGCAAGCGTCGCGAGAAGCGCCAGCGTGAGGCCGACGCGCGCCTTGATGCCGATGCCCGGTTTCATGATCTCCCCTCGATGACGTGGCGGCGCATGGCGTACGTCATGACAAGAATCGCCGTTCTTTACGTCCGCTCGTTACGTCCGCTCGTTACGTCGTTTACGGCAAACGTCTGGCCGCCTTGAAAAGGACCATTTGGTATGAAGATTGCAGCGGCTATAGGGGAACACCAGCCGAACATCCAGGAGACAACGTGGCGCAAACGCGGTGCGGCAGTCGAGGGATTCAGGTGGGTACGTCGTCGAGGCCCGGAATCGACGGTTGCGCACCCGCGCGCGTGACGGAGACCGCCGCCGCGCGCAGCGCGAACTGCACCGCCGCCGGCGCCGCGACGCCGTGCGCCAGCCTCGCGGCCAAAGCACCGATAAACGTGTCGCCTGCCGCGGTCGTGTCGACGGCCGTGACGCGCGGCGCAGGCCAGTGCGCGGGCGGCGCGTCGTCGAGCAGTGCGCAGACGCCCTGCGCGCCGAGTGTCACGAGCACGTTGCGCGCGCCCGCGTCACGCAATGCGAGTGCGGCGCGCGCGGCCTCGGCGGGCGTGCTCGCAGGCAGGCCTGTGAGCGCCGAGGCTTCGAGTTCGTTGGGCACAAGGTAATCGACGAGCGGCAGCCAGTCTGCCGGGAGCGGCCCCGTGGCGGGCGCGGGATTGAGGATTGTGGTCTTGCCAAGCCGTTTCGCTGCGGCGAGCGCCGCATGCACGGAGTCAGGCGGCGTTTCGAGCTGGCAGACCACGATGTCCGCCTGGGCCAGTACCGCTTCGTGCTGCGCAATCGTGCTGGGCGAAACCTCGCCGTTGCTGCCCGCGACGATGACGATCGTGTTCTGGCTCGCCTCGTCGACGACGATCAGCGCCATGCCCGTCGGCGCGCGCGGCGAGATTTCCAGCGCAGCGCAATCGATGTCTTGCGCGACGAGTCCCGCGCGCAGTTGCTCGCCGTTGGCATCGGCGCCAACGCAGCCGATGATGGCGACCCGCGCACCAAGGCGTGCGGCGGCCACGGCCTGGTTGCCGCCCTTGCCGCCCGCCACCTGCGCGAACGCGCTACCTGCGAGCGTTTCGCCCGGTTGCGGCAGGCGCGGCGCGCGCACGACCAGATCCATGTTCAGGCTGCCGACCACCGCAACGCGTCCGCCCGCAGGCCGTGTGAATCTCTCTGCCGCCACGGTCGCTCCTGGTTCAATGCGATGCATCGTGCGACGGACGCTCCGGTGTACGCCACGTTCCCCGCGGATTGCTTCGCATGTTCCCCTGACGCATCCCGCCTCAGGCCGCGAGCGACTTCACGTCCGAGACGCTAACGAGCGGCCCGGTCGATTCGCGCGCGATGAGGCGCGGCGCCATCAGGCGCCGGCGTCCGGGTGCGCCGGCTTCAGCGGCCCCCGAAATCCGCTCGATCAGCGTGAGCGCGGCCATCTCGCCGAGCGCGCGCACCGATTGTCCCACCGTCGACAGCGTGGGCCAGGTGAAATGGCCGAACTCGATATCGTCGAAACCGATGACCGAGCAGTCTCCCGGCACCGAAAGACCGCGCTCGGCCGCGGCGCGCAGCGCGCCGATGCCCATCATGTCGTTGCAGGCGAAGATCGCGGTGGGGCGCACCGTATCGAGGAGCTGCGCTGCGGCGAGATAGCCGCCCGAGCCCGAGAAGTCGCTTTCGACGATCGCGCCCGGCGGGATTTCGATGCCGCGTCCGGCCATCGCGCGCAGAAAGCCATGCACGCGCATCGCGCTCACGGCCGTCGAAACCGGTCCGGTGATGCAGCCGATGCGCAGGTGGCCGAGTTCGATCAGATGCCGCGTCGCGAGCCACGCGCCGCGCTCATGGTCGATCTGCACGAGATCGGCGTCGAGCCCTTCGATGTTGCGATCCACGACGACGAGCGGCTCGCGCGCTTCGGCGAGCGTCGCCGCGAGCACGGCGTCGTCGCCGGCCGATGCCAGGATCAGCCCGTCGATGCGCTTTTCCTGCAGCACGCGCAGATAGCTGCGCTGCTTGGCCGGATCGTCGTCCGAGTTGCAGAAGAACACGCAGTAGCCCTTCTGCGCGCAACCATCCTCGACGCCGCGCGCGAGCTCCGCGAAATAGGGATTCGTGCCGTTCGGCACCAGCAGCCCGATCGTCGCCGTTGCCCGCGCCTTGAGCGAACGCGCCACCGCCGACGGCACGTAGTTGAGCTCGCGGATCGCGCGCTCGACCTTGGTTCGAACGTCGGCCGACACAGGCCGCGAATTGTTCACCACATGCGACACCGTCGTGAACGACACCCCTGCCACGGCAGCCACATCCTTGATCGTCGCCATCTTTCTGTTGCTCCTGCCTCGTTTGCTGCCTGTTGCGGCCGTCTCGCCGTGCGCGCTCCACCTCCAACTGCGCGCCGCGATGCGGCTATTGCCCTCGACGGTCCACCACTGCCGCGCAGACCGCGCCCTCTGTCGATTGTTATGTCCTTCGTATGCAGCTGCAGCGCATGTCGGGCACAGATGCCCCGAACACCGCGCCGGCAATGATGCGTTCCATCGGTTCCTTCAGCCCCTTCAGTCTCTTTCGTCCTTTCAGGCCGCTTGCACCGTTCCCGCCAGGCACCGGCGCCCTGTCGCTCATCGGTTCCGAACCGTCGATCGCGACGCTCGCCATGACCTGTAGCACGTGCCCCGCGCCAACTGCGCTGACAAATAAGGCAACAGCAAACGCAACAGCGAACACGAGCGCCGTTCCCTCTGTCATGACCGCGAGTTCCGGCATGAGGCTCGCGCCGGGCGTATCGTAAGTGAGCAGGCGCAAGCCGGGCCGGAAGAACAGCATGAACATTGTCACGGGCGCGATTGCATTAAAAAAATCGCTGTGCGCCGGACATGCATATGCACCTTGACTAGCCTGCGGGGCAACCCTGGCTCGTTGCGCGGCCAACGACTGGTTCGTCATGGCGCCGCGCTCGCTCGCGGGGCGTCGAGCCGATCGGTGACGCAGGCGGAGTGCGTCACTCACGCGATGGCCCGCGACCACCCACTCCGACGCCTCGCCCGCGCGGCGGTCGAGGCCGGTACCGGCGCACGCCGGTTGCTCGTCAGTGTTGCCGACACGCGTCTTCCTCAGCATTTCAGCCGCTGCAGACATCACGTCGGGGGCAATTGCATCCATCACGATCCTGTAGTCGCGAGCCTGGCCGCGCGCGACGCGGGTAGCGAAGCGCACGCAGCACCCGCGCAGACCGGTTCGATCCACCGGCACACGCGGCACGCGGGCATTTGGGCGGTGGCGCGCGAAGCGCAGCACTCACAGCCACGCTCCGGCCGCACGCGCTAGTTTCGTCACCAACACGTATCGCATAACGGCCTGGCGGCGCATTTCTTGAGCGCATATTTCACTGTGCGACGCCGAAGACACGGTGGCGAATGCGCAAAACCCGCATGGCGGGTCTCCCGCTTTGCTGCGCGGACTACCCGCGTCATCGATTGGAGGCAACGATTCAGGCGCACGCGGGCCTGCGAGTGCGGGCCAGCAACGTCAACGACCCCACTGCCGCGCCGCACGCGGCGAAGAGGTGTGCGCCGATGTAGCTTTGCCGCAATTTGCGCGCCGATGCGTCATGCAATCACGCCGATCGATCGCAAGCTCGGTTGCCTGAGAATCGCAAATCCGCGCTTGAGCAAACCGGCATGCCGGGCGACCGTGCGAATCGCTTCGACGTGTGCCTCTAGACGACGAACTCGCATGCATGCGGCATCGCCGTTACGGAACAAGTTGCAAGAACATCAACGTGCGACGCGGCGGATCAGGATGCGATGGTCGGTATCGAACGATACATTCGCGATGTTCGTATAGCGCGGATCGACCACGAAACGGATCTCCACCACGGGGTCGAACTGCGTCGTCACGGCGATGCGGTGCACGCCGGCACGCAGGTACAGGACGACGTGCTCGCCGTTCATCAGGTCGGCGACCCGCTCGCCATCGACGTAGAGCGGCGCATCGCGAAACTTGACGACCAGATTGTTGGTGCGCTCGCGCCGCACATCCACGGCGACGCGCCCTTCCCCCGGTTGCGTATAGCCGGGCAACACGATGCGCTCGGCGGGCACCGGCCTGAACGGCACCGGCGGCGCGGGCGTTTCGGCGCAGCCGCCGATCGTAAGCGCGGTAAGCGCGGTAAGCGTGGTGAAGGCAATGAGCACGGCAAGCGCTAGTGCCTGGGCTGCGGCGCGCAGGCAGCGGCATGCCCCATGACGCGTCATTGCGCACGGTGCGAGCAATGCATGGAACACACGCGAAAGCATGAAACGCGTCCCCTGTCTGTATCGGTCTGCCGGGTTGTTTCGGCCTATTTTCGTATATTTCTATTTATTACCGTTGATTTCACCGGCACGCGCGGCGCGTGTGTTCATCATGCCTGTCCGCGACAAGGCGCATTCGTGTGCGCTTGCACGGTACGTGCATAACGGCGATGATCGATCTTACCGATCTGGCAACGTGCGTGGCGCGCCCGCGCCGCTGCGCGCAAAAGGAGACTGAATCAATGCTGCATTTCTCGTGGATACCCGGCATCGGCATCGTCGACGCGAGGTGGCTGGACGCGAACGCTCGCGGCGAAGACGTGCAATTCACCGATGCGGAGAACCACCTTTCGTGACACGCCTCGTTTTCATCTGCGGCCACGCTGGCACTGGCAAGACATCGCTCGCGAAACGCCTGATCGGACCGCTTGGCCGCGCGACGGGCGAAGCATTCTGCCTGCTCGATAAAGACACGCTGTATGGCCGTTACAGCTCCGCTGCCATGGGGGCGCTCACGCACGATCCGAACGACCGCGACAGCCCCCTCTACCTGAAGCACCTGCGCGACCCCGAGTATCAGGGCCTGATAGATACCGCCCGCGAAAACCTCGAACTCGGCGTGAGCGTGATCGTCGTCGGGCCGCTTTCGCGTGAGATTCGCGACCGGCGGCTCTTCGACCGTGCGTGGCTCGACATCGGGCCGAAGGTGGCGCTCTCCGTGGTCTGGGTGCAGACAGCCGAAGACACGGCACACCGCCGCATCATCGGACGCGGCAACCCGAACGATGCCTACAAGCTCACACACTGGGACGAATACCGGCAGCGCCGCTTCGTGCCCTCGGGCGCGCAGCTCGAAGGCCTCATCGTCTTCGACAGCACGGCGCCCGGCGAGTCCGACTACGACGCATTGCTGCAGCGCATCGTGCAGGCGACGGCGACGCCCTAAGGCCGCCCACAGGCCACCCACAGACCGCCCGACGCCGCCTGCGATTCCCTTACGCCAGCGGCGCCAGTGCGCGGGCGTCGAGCGTCGCGCCCTCGTACACCTGCCCGAAGCGGTTCGCGAGGAACTGATCGAGCAGCACCTGCTCCTGGCGCACGAAGCCCTGTTGCGGCAGCTTCTTCTCGCGGAACAGGTCGAGCACGGCGCACATCGCGCCCGCCGTGGTGATCTGGATCGCGCTCATCGGCACGCCGCACACCGTCTTGGCGAAGATCTTGCGCGTCAGCACTTCCTGCACGAGACGGCCGTTGCGCATGCCTGTCACGGTCATGAAGATCAGCACGACATCCTGCTCGGTCTCGGGCACCGCGCGGCGCAGGATCGACTTGAGCGTGTCGCGGTCGGTGGCAAGGCGCAGGTCTTCGAGCAGGAACTGCATCAACTCGCGATGCCCCGGATAGCGCACCGACTTGTAGTCGAGCGATTCGACGCGCCCGGCCAGCGTCTCGCACAGCGTGCCGAGCCCGCCCGAGGTGTTGAACGCCTCGTACTCCACACCGTCCAGCGAAAAGTGTTCGAGGCCTTCGAGCGGCTGCACCCATTGCGTGCGGCCGTCGCGAATCGCTTCGCACGGCTGGCAGTACTCGTTGATGAGGCCGTCCACGCTCCAGGTCAGGTTGTATTTGAGCGCGTTGGTCGGGAATTGCGGCAGCGCACCCACGCGCATCTTGACGTCGCGGATCTCGGTGAAGTGGCTCGCAAGCGCATGCGCCGCGATGCCGATAAAGCCGGGTGCGAGGCCGCACTGCGGCATGAAGACGTGATCGGCGCCCTCGGCGAGCGTGCGGATCGCGTGCGTCGCGCGCACGTCCTCGGTGAGGTCGAAGTAATGGACGCCCGCCCCCTTCGCCGCCGACGCCACGTTCACGGCGAGGTAGTACGGCAGCGCATTCACGAGCGCGTCGTAGCCGGCGAGCGCACTGCGCAGCGCGGCGCCATCGGCGGAGTCGACGCGCTCGACGGGAATGCCGTCCGCAGCGATTTTTTCGAGCGCTTTCGGGTCGCGGTCAAGGGCAACCACTTCGTAGTCGCCGGTCTCGCGCAGCATGTGGGCAATGGTGTGGCCAATCAGGCCAGCGCCGGCAATCGCAACTTTCATCTTGCATCTCCTTTGCTTGGTTTTATGGGTCGGGGCAGTGCCGCGCCCGCTAAAGACAGTCTAGGGAGATGCGTAAATGGTTTATAGACGCAAAGTGCTGCGTTTCGACCTCAATGTTCGACGTTTAGACCGGGCTATTCGACGATTCGTCGAAACAGGCCGATCCGGGCCGAAACAAGTCGGCCTGACTCCCGCTGCGCCTTCAGCCCGTGACCATGCCGCGGTCGATCTTGCGCGCGAGCACGATCGAGGTCGTCGTGCGCTCGACGCCGGGGATGCCGCCGATCTGGTCGAGCAGATCGTTGAGGCGGTCCGGCGTTTCGGCGCGCAGCCAGGCGACGTAGTCATATTCGCCGCTGACCGCGCAGAGCAGCTGCACCTCGTGCATCTTGCCGAGACGCTTCTGCACGTCGGCGCCATGCTTGGGCGCGATGATGAGCCCCACCCACGCCTGAAGACTCGCATCGAGCACGTCCTGGCCTAGCCGCACGCCATAGCCCGCAATGACCTGCGAGCGCTCCAGCCGACCGATGCGCGCAAGCACCGTCGTGCGCGCAACGCCCAGCCGGCGCGCGAGGTTTGCAACGCTCTCGCGTGCGTTTTCCTGCAGCAGCGCGACAAGGCTGCGGTCGAGGTCGTCGAGTTGGTCGAGGCGCGGCGGTCTCATCGATGGGACGTCTCACAGTCAAAAGGATGTGGCGTCATTATCGCGCGCCGCGCGGCGTGCGAGCCATTGGCCGGTGGCATCGGACAGGCTTGCACTCGCGTTTCATCGTGCGCTCGCAGGCATTTGCAGCGATTTCCGCGCGTATCACTTGTAAGCAGTTGTCGCGCCGCCATCGCAGCCGGACGTTATCGTGGTACTAATATCGGCTGCAATTGGTCCGGTATTGAGTCCCACTCGCTACAAAACGCTACGTGACGCTACGAATCGCTACGAAATGATCCGAGGAGCAAAAATGAAGAAGACTTTGGCCGTCCTTGTTGCCGCGCTTTCGATGAGCGGTGCCTTCGCGCAGACCGCAGCTACGACCGCCGCAGCCTCGGCGCCCGCCGCGGCAACCCAGGAAGCGCGCGCCGCCGAGCACCAGCAACGCGTCGAGGAACGCATCGCCTACCTGCATTCCACACTGAAAATCACGCCCGAGCAGGAACCGCAGTGGAAGGCTTTCGCCGATCAGATGCGCAGCAACAGCCAGAACATGTCCGATCTGTTCAAGCAGCGCGCGAACGGTGAAACCACGCGTAACGCGCTCGACGACATGAAGCAGTACGCGCAAATCACCCAGGCCCACGCCGAGGACATGCAAAAACTCGTTACGGCGTTCGAGCCGCTGTACAACAGCTTCTCGCCCGAGCAGAAGGCGCTGGCCGACCAGACCTTCCGTCACCATGGCCGCGAAGCTGGCGGCAAGGGCGGCCCGCGTTCGAAGCATCGCGGCAAGGGGCGCGCGAAGCCGGCGAGCGACGCCGCAGCGGCGCAGTAACGCCGCGCACACGGTCACGCACGAAACTGGCGCAAGCGGCGCACAAAACGGCGTGCGCGACGGTGCGATTCAAGGTACCCTTGCGGACCGCATGACGGCCGGACAGTTCAGTCCGGCCGTCGCTTCATCTGGAATACGCTTTTTCGATGCAGTTCCGCTGCCGCCATCATGATTGAACTTGCCCAACTCGACCTGCGCACCGACGCCGCCGCCCAGCGCGTCGTCAAGGACGAAACCGTCGCCGTGACCTTCGCCGCCGAACCCGGCGAACTGCTGAGCCTCGAAGGCCCGAATCGCTACGCACTCGGCGACGCGATCATTACCGGCTCCACCGGCGAGCGCTGGGTGGTGTCGCGCGAACGTTTCGACGCGAAATACCTGCCCGCCGACGCGGCGCTTGCGCACGGCACGCCCGGCGCGTATCGCAACCGGCCCGCGGTCGTGCTCGCCCGGCGCATGGACGAACCGTTCACGATCGTGCGCTCCGCGGGCGGCGACCGCCTGACCGGCACCGCGGGCGACTGGGTCATGCAATACGCGCCCGGCGACTACGGCGTCGTGAAGGCAGAGCGCTTCGCCAAGGTCTACCGGCTTGCGGACTGAGCGCCCAATGCACGAGTAGCGATACGTGATGCGCGAGGCGCATCACGCGAATTCCTCATCCAGCTCCAGCGTCACCTCACGCGCAACGCTCTCGCCTTTCGCGTGCTGCTCTTCCAGCGACCCAATCGTCGCTTCCACGTACGCGCGCAGCACCGCGAAACTGCGGCCGCGCAGCCGGGGCGGCAATGCCCGGTAGCGCGCGAGCGCGGCAGGCGCAATCGCAATGGTCATCGTCATGCGCCGCGCGGCCGAGCCGAAGCGCATCGCCACCCAATGCACCATCAAGAGCGGCGAGCCGTTTTCGGCAGGCTGCTCGCTAAAGCGCGTCTGCTCGGGAAAGAGATCGGCGATCACGCGCGCGAACTCCTCGAAATCGGGACTCGCGCATTCAAACAGATAGTCTTCCATCCAGACCAACAAAAAGGTGAGAAAACGCGCCGGTCGAAACCGGCTTACGCAACAGCGTCCGCCCGACGCGCTGGCCGGCAAACGCGAAACAGCACGGCAACAAGCGCGATCGCAACGGCCGCATAGACGCCATCCACCGCGAGCAACGGCAGCATGCGCGCCTGAAACATCGCAGCGGGAACATCGATCAGTGCATGGAGAACGATCGCGAGCGGCAGGATACCCTTCCATCGCGCACGCACGCCGCGCCACATCAGCACGGACAAACCGATCTGGAACACGAACGCCGCAGTGCGTTCGACGGCGAATATGCCGGCGAGCTGCGGCGACAAACGACCGAGGATCAGATGCACGCGTAATACGGCGTCCATCGGGAGGTTGGTGAGATGCTCGTCGAGTTCGCCGCGATTGGCGAGCACGGCGAACACGATCCATTGCAACTGCACGATCACGCCAACGAGCCACGCCTCAGCGCCGCCGTGCCCGATGCCGTAACCGATGCCCATGCTGTCGGTGGACGGCTGCGCGATCGCGGCGTTCGGCGCACGTTGCGCAAGCATGCGCATCGCGATATAGCGACCCACCTCTTCGCACACGCCAGCGGCGAGCGCCCCATAGACGACGAAAGCAAGCGGGTTCGCGAGCCACGCGGCGGTCACGGGATTGCCGTGCAGCATATAGCCGTTGAGCCCGCGCTCGATCACCGTCGCGAAGAGCGCAAATACGGCGATGCCCGCAACCGTGTCGCGCCAGCCGAGCGCGAAAGGACGCTGCAGCCGCCGATAAAGCAACACGGGCAAGAGTGCGACGAAGAGTGTCGCGAGTGAGAGGCTGATCAGCGTGGTCGGGGCTACGAACATGAGGCGCCTTATAACGTCCGGCACGCGCCAACGCGCACCGCAGCCCGAATCATCGCAGATATCGGGGCTGACGCGCAGCCCCGGTCGCGATCGGCTGACTGGGCAGGCGCGCCCTGCACATCGATGCCGCATTGCGCCGGGACAATACTCGCCGTCCACTTGCCCGCCTTCATCCATTCGGCGCGTTCGACGATGTGGCGCGCACTCGCGAGTACGTCGTCGGGCAAGGTTTTGTACGCAACGATTTTCTCGGTCATGTCCGTGATTTTCCGAGGGCTGAAGCAGCGTAGCGCGACTCGCTCATCCCAAACGCGAACGTGAACGAGACGACGAGCGCCGCGCTCATGAAGCATAGGATGCAGCAGGCGAACCCGCCGGACACCGGCAAACTACTTCGCCGCGCTGACGGCGGCGGTTTCACCTGCGTCCACCGAGAGACACAGATCGAGAAACACCTGGGCGACCCGCGAGGCCGCGCCCGCATGCGGCACGAGAATCGAAAAATGCCGCGCGAGCGGCTGCGGTCCGAGCGCGATCTGGGACAGAGCGCCGTCTTCGTGGCGCATCGACATGGCCGATACGAAGCCGATGCCCATGCCCGCGCGCACTGCCTCCTTCACGCCTTCCACGCCCGCAATTTCCAGCGCGATTCGCATCGGCACACCCGCTTGCATGAATGCGCGCTCCACGATCTGACGCACGCCGGAACCGTCCTCGCGCAGCACGAGCGGGTAATCGCCGAGCGCGGCGAGCGGGACGCGCGCATCGGGCACGCCGGCGTGCTCATGCGCAGCAACCGGATGCCCGCGTGGCGCGATGGCGACGATCTCGTCGTCGTGCCACGGATGCACGACCGTGTCGGACGGCAGCTGCGCGCCGACCGGGCCTTCGATCAGCGCGACGTCGAGCGAGCCGAGCATGCCGATGACATCGGACGTATTGCCGTTCATCGTTTCGAGCTTCACCGCGGGGAAACGCCGATGAAATGCCGCCGCCAGATACGGCAGCACATAGCTCGCGGGTGTCGTGCTTGCGCCGATGCGCAGCGTCCCGCGCTCCAGTCCGCGCAGCGCGTCGCGCAACGCATAGGCGTCGCGCCAGCAGTCGCGCAGCCGCGTCGCGTGGGTCGCCAGTTGCTCCCCGGTGGGCGTGAGACGCACGCCGCGGCCATCGCGCACGTAGAGCGCCTCGCCGAAGGCCTCCTGCAACAGCCGCAACTGGCCCGACACCGCAGGCTGCGAGAGATGCAGTGCCTCCGCTGCGCGGCTGATGTTGCGATGCTCGGCGACGGCGGCGAAGGTTATCAGCTGTTCCGGGGTCATGACGGACAAATATCGGGTTGACTTATATTTTACGTCACAAATGATGATTATTCATATCGATATATCTAAATTAGGATAAGCGCATTCGTTCGCTACCCGATTCCCGAATCGCCATGTCCGCCTCCCCTTCAACGACTCTTGCGCATCAGCCGTCCCCCACACGCGGTCTGCTCAACGGCGTCCTGTTCGTTTCTCTGCTTGCGGCGGCCGTCACGCGCCTCGCCGCGTTGCCTGCCATCGCCGGGCTGGGCCTGAGCCCGCTGATCGTCGGCATCGTCGCCGGAGCGGTCTACGGCAACGTCCTGCGCGACGGAATGCCCGAAAGCTGGGCCGCTGGCGTCAACTTCTGCGCGCGCAAGCTGCTGCGCATCGCGGTTGCGTTTTTCGGGCTGCGCGTGAGCCTTCAGGAGATCGCCCAGGTCGGCCTGCCGGGGCTCGTCGAATCTGCCGCAATCGTCGTGAGCACGCTGTTGATCGGCACCTGGGCCGGCATGAAGCTCATGAAGCTCGACCGCGACACGGCCATGCTCACGGCCGCAGGCGGCGCGATCTGCGGCGCAGCCGCCGTGCTCGCCTTCGAATCGACGCTGCAATCGAAGCCTCACAAGAGCGCCATGGCCGTCGGCAGTGTCGTGCTGTTCGGCACGCTCTCCATGTTCCTCTATCCGGTGCTCTACCGCGCGGGCTGGCTCCATCTCGACACGCTCGGGGCCGGGCTCTACTTCGGCGGCACGATCCACGAAGTCGCGCAGGTCGTGGGCGCGGCAAGCAATGTGAGCCCGGAAGCCACGCATATCGCCACCATCGTCAAGATGACCCGCGTGATGCTGCTCGTGCCGGTGCTGCTCGTGCTCGGCGTGTGGCTCAATCGTCGTCAGGCGCACGGCCACGGCCACGGCCACAGCAACGGCGCGGCGCACGCGGCGCGGGGCGCGCGCAAGATCGCGGTGCCGTGGTTTGCGCTCGGCTTCCTCGCGTTCGTAATCGTGAACTCGCTGCACATGCTGCCTGAGGCTGCGACGCAGACCGTCAACACGCTCGACACCTTCGCGCTCACGATGGCGATGACCGCCCTCGGTATCGAGACGCGTATTTCGCAGGTCCGCCAGGCCGGTCCGCGCGCGCTGACCACGGGGCTCGTCGTCTACGCATGGCTGATCGGCGGCGGTCTCGCGATTACCTGGGCCGTGGAACGCCTGTTCGCCTGACGGCAGACGCGCTGGCAGCATGCCACCCGGATTGCCACCCCGATCTCGATCTTCCCCCGGCCCGCTGGCAATGCCAGCGGCTCGCCCCGCCGCGTGCGGGGCTTTTTGCGTTTCGGCTTGCGCCGTGCCGCGTGTGCTGATCGGGCGTGCGGCATCCGTCGAACAACGGCGCCGGTTGCGCGCGATACTGTGCCGTGCGGCCCGTCTCACGGGCAGGCGTCATGGCAAAGGGGCAACCGATGGCATACGAACTGTATTACTGGGATGGCCTGCAGGGCCGCGGCGAATTCGTGCGGCTCGCACTGGAGGAAGCGCAGGCGGACTATGTGGATGTGGCGCGGGGCGAGAAATCGGCGGGGCACGGCATCGGCGCGATGATCGCCGAGCTCGACAGCCGCACGGGCGCGTATCCGCCCTTCGCGCCGCCGTTCCTCAAGGACGGCGATCTGCTGATCCCGCAGACCGCGAACATTCTGTTCTATCTCGGACCGAAGCTTTCGCTCGCGCCGCGCGACGAAGGTCTGCGCTACGTGGCCAATGGCCTGCAGATGACGATCGTCGATCTCGTCACCGAAGTGCACGACACGCATCACCCGATCGCGAGCGGCCTCTACTACGAGGACCAGAAACACGAAGCGAAGGCGCGCGCCGCCGACTTCCTCGCGCATCGCATGCCGAAGTTTCTCGGCTACTTCGAGCGCGTGCTCGCGCAGAATCCGTCCGGCGCGCAGCACATGGTCGGCGACGCGCTCACGTATGTCGACCTGTCGATCTTCCAGATCGTCGAAGGGCTGCGCTACGCGTTCCCGAAAGCGACGAAGCATCTCGCCGAGCGCTATCCGCACGTCTGCGCACTGCACGACGCCGTGGCCGCGCGCCCGAACATCGCCGCGTATCTCGCTTCGCCGCGCCGCCTGCCGTTCAACGAAACGGGCATCTTCCGGCACTACCCGGAACTCGACCACGCGACGCATTAGCGACGTGCGCCAGTCACGCCCGCGCCCGCCGTCCGGCTGGCGCCCGACGGGCGTCAACCACTGCTGCCGGCGGCCATGCGCAGCGCCGCATGACGCCATTCCCCTGCCGGGCGCAATGCTATGCTTGCGCTCGGCGCCGATTCCTCACACTTACACTCGCATCCTCTCCGCCGTGCTGTCATTCCTGCTGAAACTGCGCACCCGCGCCCGCAACCTGTTCCGACTCTCCGACGCGCACACGATGCTCGTCTGGTCGGTCATCGTCGGCGTCGCTGGCGCGTTCGCGACCGTGATCTTTCGCGAAGGCATTGCGCTGTTGCAGCGCCTGTTCTCCGGCACGTCCGGCAGTCTCGTCGAAATGGCGAAGCATCTGCCGTGGCAGACCCGCATCTGGTTGCCCGCCGCGGGCGGTTTCATCGCGGGCTGCCTGCTGATGCCCGCCAAACGCAAGGCGCCTGGTGACGACGCGCGCACCGTTCACACCGATTATGTGGAAGCCGTCGCAATCGGCGACGGCGTGATGCCGGTCGGCAAAAGCCTTTGGCGCGGTGCGTCGTCGCTCTTCACGATTGCGAGCGGCGGCTCGATCGGCCGCGAAGGGCCGATGGTGCAGCTCGCGGCGCTCGCTGCCTCGCTGATCGGCCGCTGGGTCCACTTCGATCCGCAGCGCCTGCGCCTGCTCGTCGCGTGCGGCGCGGCGGCCGGTATCACGTCGGCCTATAACGCGCCGATTGCGGGCGCCTTCTTCGTCACCGAGATCGTGCTCGGATCGATCGTGATGGAGAGCTTCGGGCCGATCGTCGTCTCCTCGGTCGTCGCGAACATCACGATGCGCGAGTTCGCGGGCTACAAGCCGCCGTACGAAATGCCGCCGTTTCCGGCCATCTCGGGCATCGAAGTCGTGCTCTTCGTCGTGCTCGGCCTCCTGTGCGGTGCACTTGCGCCACAGTTCCTCGCCCTGCTCGACGGCACGAAGTCGCGCGTCGCGCGCCTGAACCTGCCGCTGCCGGTGAAATTCGCGCTGGGCGGCCTCGTGTGCGGCGTCATCTCGGTGTGGACGCCCGAGATCTGGGGCAACGGTTACAGCGTCGTCAATTCGATCCTCCACTCGCCCTGGACGTGGACCGCGCTCGCCACCGTGCTCGTGTTCAAGCTCATCGCCACGACGGCGACAATCGGCTCGGGCGCCGTAGGCGGCGTCTTCACACCGACGCTCTTCATGGGCGCCGTGTTCGGCAGTCTCTTCGGCCAGGGCATGCACACGTTGTTTCCGCACGGCACCTCGGAGCCGTACGCCTACGCGATGGTCGGCATGGGCGCATTCCTGGCGGGTGCGACCCAGGCCCCGCTGATGGCGATTCTCATGATTTTCGAGATGACGCTCAGCTACCAGGCCGTGCTGCCGCTCATGCTCTCGTGCGTGGTCGCGTATTTCGTCGCGCGCGCGACGGGCAAGTCGTCGATGTACGAAATCACGCTACACCGCAATCGCGAGGTGGAAGAACGCACACGCCTGCGCGCCACGCAGATGCGCGCGCTGATCCGCCCGGCCGACACCGTCGTGCAAGCCGACGCAACCGTCTCCGACATGACGCGCGTGTTCCTCGAATATCCGGTGAAGTATCTCTACGTCATCGACGCGTCGGGGCACTTCCTCGGCGCGGTCGCGCTCGCCGATATCACCTCGGATCTGCTGCAGAAACGCGATACATCGCAAAAGCGCGCTTCCGACTACGTGCAGATGCCCTTTAACGCGCTCACGCCGGACATGTCGCTCGCAGCGGGCCTCCAGCATTTCATGGCGTTCCGCGGCGAGCGCCTGCCTGTCATCGAGAGCGTGCAACAACCGACGCTCAGCGGCGTCGTCTACAAGACCTCGCTCCTCGACGCGTATCAGCGGCTCAATCCCGAACGCTGAAGCTGTCGCGCAAGCGGTGCCGCGCGCCTCGTGCGCGCACTTCCATCGCCCGGAGAGCCGCATGCTCAGTGGCTCCTCACGCACCGGGCTCGCCACGCACCACCTGTTAAAGCGCACTGGATTTTCTACAATGGAAAGCAGCCTTGCGCTGCCCCGGCGTGTTTGCGGGGTTCGCGAACCGGGCCGGCGCCGATCGGCAAAATCGGCCGAAAGGATGCAAACCGGAGCGAAGATGAGCGAACCGTCTCTCGATGCCGTACGACGCGATCACGCGGGCTGGATCTTCGTGCACCTCGAAGGCGAACCGTATGACCGCGGCGAGCAGCACGGCCAGTTGCTCAGCAACGAGATCCGCAACGCGATCCGCACGGCGCGCTATCTCGCGAAATGGGACACCGGCGAGGACTTCGAGACCTTCGTGAACGCCGCCGTCACGCAGTTCGCGCCGCGGATCGACCACGAATTCGCCGACGAAATCCAGGGCATCGCGGACGGCGCAAAGCTGTCGTTCGCCGAGGTGCTCGCCTGGAACGGCTATATGGATTTGCTGCAGGGCTGGTGGCCGACGCATGCGGCGGCGCAGCAACCGCAGCAACACGTGAAGCCGTGGCGCGGGCGGCGCGGCCATCACTGCAGCGCCTTTATCGCGACCGGCAGCGCGACGCGCGACGGCCGCATCGTCATGGCGCACAACTCGTGGGACCGCTACGCGGCAGGCGACGCGTTCAACGTGGTGTTCGACATCGTCCCCGAATCGGGTCACCGCATTCTCATGCAGGGCCTGCCCGGCTGCATTTCCAGCCTCACCGATTTCTGGATCACCTCGGCCGGGCTGATGGTCACGGAGACGACCATCTCCAACTTCGTCGGCTACCGCGCGAGCGGCGCGCCCGAGTTCTACCGCTCGCGGCGCGCGACGCAATACGCGTCGAGTATCGGCGAATGGTGCGAGATGTTCGCGATGGCGAACAACGGCGGGTACGCGAACAGCTGGCTGCTCGGCGACACCAAGACGGGCGAAATCGCGCGCTACGAGCTCGGGCTGCAGCACGCGGGCTTCGAAATCACGAAAGACGGTTTTTTCAGCGGCTTCAACGCCGCGAGCGACCTCAAGATCCGCAATCAGGAATGCGTCGGAGAAGGCGACGATTTCACGGACGTGCGCCACAACGGCGCGCGGCGGCTGCGCTTCATGCAGCTTGCCGAGCGGCACCACGGCAAGATCGACATCGAACTGGCGAAAGAGATGATCGCCGACCATCACGACGTCTATCTCGACCGCGACGACAACCCGTGCTCGCGCACGATCTGCGGCCATCTCGAACTCGACGACGCGCGCTTTGCCGGCTCCGATCACGGACCGTTCAATCCGTGGGGCGCGAACGACGGCAAGGTCGTGGATAGCGAAATGGCCCGCGATCTCGCGTTCTGGGCACGCTGGGGCCATCCGTGCGGGCGAGCGTTCGACGCGCAGGCGTTCATGCAGCGTCATCCGCAGTGGAACTGGCTGAACGGTTACATGCGCGACCGGCCGTCGTGGCCCTGGACCCGCTTCGAGGTCCTGCGCCCCGGCGTCTGAGCCGCATCAAAAAGCACGCACGTTCGAGACGCATTGCCGCATTTCCTGCCATGATGGAACTGTCGCAATTTCCGGATAGCGGGCTGACAAGTGTGCCGCTTCGGGGTGCGGCATAGCGTTTGCTGCAGCCTGCAGGCTGCATGGAAAGGAGGTCGAGCGATGAAAGCCTCGACACTGATGACCAGCGTTCTCCTCTCGGCATCGTGCTTCGCCGCGCCTGTGCGTACGGCGCAAGAAGCTCCGGTTGAACAAACGAGTGCAGGAATGCAGTTCCACCGGGACGACGCTCCGGTCGCCCCGCCCGCTCCCAATGTCCCGGTTGCCGTGAGCCGCGGCCACGAGCATTGGGAATACCTGAGCCTGCCGAAGTCGCGGCGCCTCGATCAGGTATTGAGCCCGGAACTACACCAGCAGACGTGAAACATAACGCACACGCAGAACGCCACGCAGGCACACGCAGCGGCGGCGTTCGGCATGGATTCTGTATGCTCGTCGTGCGCCACACTCCACCTGACACATCGCACTGAGCGCACTGAGCCCACTGAGCGCACGCCGCGCAAAGGACACTCCGCATGCCCGCCTCCCGCATTCCCGACGAACCCATCGATCTGCAATTCGCCGACGTGCTGCGCGAGGTGCGCTGGCCGGCCAACAAGGACGATCTCGTGGCCGCCGCACGCAATGCGGGCGCCAGCAATGAAGTGGTGGGGATACTGGACGGGATGCCCGAGCAGGACTATTTGGATGTCGCTTCAGTCACGCGGCTGATCGGCAGCAACTACGGCCCTGGACTCGGTTCGTAAGTCCGCTGCCTGCACAGTTCAAGCGCACGGTTCGGACGCGCGGTTCAGACGTCGCGCCCGAACACCACACGCGCAAAAAATCGGGCCAGCACTTCTTCGACGACGGACGGCGTGACGTGCTGCGGATCGGCCGTGGCGAGAAACTGCACACCGTCGCACAGTCCGATCAGGCCGATCACGAGCCGGTCGGGCGCAAGCGGTATGGGCGTGCCGGCGCGCGCCGAAAACTCCTCGATATACGCGGCCAGCTGGTCGCGTTTTTCCTTCATGAACGCGTTAAAGCGCGTGCGAAAGCGCGCGTCGCGTGCAGCCAGCAGCTTCGCCTCGGCCCACAGCAGAACACCCTTGTTGTCCTGCGCCATGCGGCTGTAGTAGGCGATCACGCGCGCTTCCATGTCCTCACGCGTGGTTTCGGTTTCGAAGATCGCGCGCAGATCGGCCTGCATCGTCTCGTGGTCGCGGCGCAGCAGCTCGACGAGCAGCTCGGCCTTGCTGGCGAAGTTCGAGTAGAACGCTCCTCGCGTGTATCCCGCGGCAAGCGCGATGTCTTCGACGCTCGCCCCCACGAAGCCTTTGGTCATGAAAATGGTGTGCGCGGCATCGAGCAGGCGCTCGCGCGTCTGGTCACGGCTCTGTTCGCGGGTCAGTCGGATGCGAGTCATGGCGAGAGTCTAGCACCGAACCATTCTTCGAATTCATTCGCGCACTCAGATACAACCTTGTATTAGAATCCAGTTCATCATCTGCAGCCGATGCGCTACGTGCTTCGGCGCGAGTCCGTTCCTGCGGTGCCGTGTCATGGCATGCGCAGCGCACACCGCCGCGCGCTTGCGCGTGTGTGCGGTCCAGCAAGTCGAGGTCCATGTGAATCGTTGCGGTCGTGGCGCATCGAGCAGGATGCGCAGGCAGTCCAGTCGGTCATCGCGCGGCATAGAATGGCGCCGCCTCGCCGGTCTCCTCTCTTTATGCGGCGCCGCTGCGCTTGGCGCATGCGGCAAGCAAACCGCCGCGCCGCCCGAACCGCGGCCGGTCGTCTCGATGACCGTGCGCCCCGACCAGGACGGCGCACCGGCCACGTACCCCGGCGAAGTCGAAGCGCGGTATTCGACGCCGCTCTCGTTTCGCGTGAACGGCAAGATCGTCGAGCGCAGCGTGCGCCTCGGCGACACCGTCAAGCCCGGTCAAATCCTCGCGCGCCTCGATCCAGCCGACTACGACAAGAACGCCGCGAGCGCCGCCGCGCAACGCGAGGCAGCACAGCATCGCTATGGGTTCGCCAAACAGCAGCTCGAACGCGACACGGCGCAGGCCGAGGCCAACCTCATCGCGAAAGTGCAGCTCGAACAGACGCAGGACGCGTACGCTTCGGCCACCGCGCAGCGCGATCAGGCGCAGCAACAGCTCGCGCTCGCCGAGAACCAGCGCCGCTATACGCAGCTCGTCGCCGATCACGCGGGCATCATCACCGCCGAAAACGCCGATACCGGCCAGAACGTGCAGGCGGGCCAACCCGTCTATCAACTGGCGTGGTCGGGCGATATCGACGTGTTCTGCGACCTGCCGGAGAACACCGTCGCCGGCGTGAGCATCGGCGAGCACGCACAGGTGAATCTGCCCGCGCTGCCGGGCAAGCGCTATACGGCGCGCGTGCGCGAGATTGCTGCGGCAGCCGATCCGCAAAGCCGCACCTGGCGCGTGAAGCTCACACTCGACGAGCCGGACGCCGCCGTCCGCCTCGGCATGAGCGCGAACGTCGTGCTCGCGGCAAAGCACGCAGGCGCCGCGGGCGCATTCACGATTCCCGCCACCGCCCTCTTTCATGACGGCAACGCGCCCGCCATCTGGATCGTGCACAAGCCCGACAACGTGCTGCAATTGCGCCGCGTAACGATCTCGCGCTACGACGCCAGCACGATCACCGTGACGAGCGGCCTCGACGACAACGACCAGATCGTCCTGCAAGGCGTCCACACGGTTACCACGGGCCAGAAAGTGCGCCCGGTTCCGCCGCTTCATTCCGAGGACTTCGCGTCATGAGCACGCCTCACGAAGAGGGGCGCTTCAACCTGTCTGCGTGGGCGCTGCGGCATCAGGCGCTGGTCGTCTTCGTCATCGCGCTCGCGACGATCTTCGGCGCCCTCTCCTATACGCGCCTTTCGCAGTCCGAAGATCCGCCTTTCACGTTCCGCGTGATGGTGATCCAGACCTTCTGGCCAGGCGCTACGGCGCGCCAGGTCGAGGACCAGGTGACGAGCCGCATCGGCCGCAAGCTTCAGGAAACGCCGCACATCGACTTCCTGCGCAGCTACTCGCGCCCGGGCGAATCGCTCGTGTTCTTCACGATGAAGGACTCCGCGCCGGTGAGCGAGGTGAAAGAAACCTGGTACCAGGTGCGCAAAAAAGTGGGCGACATCGCCGCGTACCTGCCGCCCGGCGTGCAGGGCCCGTTCTTCAACGACGAATTCGGCGACGTCTACACCAACATCTACGCGCTGGAGGGTGACGGTTTCTCGCCAGCCCAGTTGCACGACTACGCCGACAACCTGCGCGAAGAATTGCTGCGCGTACCCGACGTCGGCAAGGTCGATTATTTCGGCGATCCGAACCAGCACATCTACGTCGAGATTTCCAATACGCAACTGACGCGCCTCGGCATCTCGCCCACGCAGATCGGGCAGATTATCGGCGCGCAGAACAGCGTTTCGGCGGCGGGCACGCTGACCACCGCCGACGATCGCGTGTTCGTGCGCCCCAGCGGCCAGTTCAAGGACGTCAAGGCGCTCGCCGATACGCTGATCCGCGTAAACGGCCGCAGCTTTCGCCTGGGCGACATCGCCACGATCCGGCGCGGCTACGACGAGCCGACCGTCACGCAGATGCGCTACGAAGGCAAATCCGTGCTCGGCATCGGCCTCACCATGCAACCGGACGGCGACGTGATCCGGCTTGGCCGCGCGCTCGACGTACGCGTCGCGCAACTGCGCGCCCAGCTGCCCGCGGGTTTGCGTCTCGTCGAGGTATCGAGCATGCCGAAGGCGGTTTCGCGCTCGGTCGACGACTTCATCGAGGCCGTCGCCGAAGCCATCGGCATCGTGCTGCTCGTGAGCCTTGTTTCGCTCGGCGTGCGCACGGGCACGGTTGTCGTCATCACGATTCCGATCGTGCTCGCCGTCACGTCGCTCGTCATGTATCTGTTCGGCATCGGCCTGCACAAGGTTTCGCTCGGCACGCTGGTGCTCGCGCTCGGCCTGCTCGTGGACGACGCAATCATCTCCGTCGAGATGATGGCCGTGAAGCTCGCGCAGGGCTGGAACCGCACCAGCGCCGCCGCATACGCCTACACGAGCACCGCGTTTCCGATGCTGACCGGCACGCTCGTCACGGTCGCCGGTTTCTTGCCGATCGTCCTCGCGCGGTCGAGCACCGGCGAGTACACACGTTCGATCTTCCAAGTCTCCGCAATCGCACTGATCGCATCGTGGTTCGCGGCAGTCGTGCTGATTCCGCTGCTTGGCTACCGCCTGCTGCCCGAGCGTCAGCGCGCGCCGCACGAACCCGATGGCCACGAACACGACATTTACGACACGCGCTTTTATCGCCGCTTCCAGCGCTGGATCGGCCGGTGCGTCGAGAGAAAACTGGTCGTGCTGGGCATCACCATCGTGCTCTTCCTGATAGCGCTCGCCGGCTTCACGCTCGTGCCGCAGCAGTTTTTCCCGAGTTCGGATCGGCCGGAACTGCTCGTCGACGTGCGCCTGCCCGAAGGCGCCTCGTTCGACGCCACGCTGCGCGAGGCGAAACGGATCGAAGCCGCACTGAAGAGCCGCCCTGAAATCGACCATTCGATCACCTTTGTCGGCACCGGCGCGCCGCGCTTCTATCTCCCGCTCGACCAGCAATTGCAGGTACCGAACTTCGCGCAGTTCGTGATCACGGCGAAATCGGTGGAAGACCGCGAAAAACTCGCGACCTGGCTGCAAGGAAAGCTGCGCAACGACTTCCCCGCGATTCGCACGCGCCTCTCGCGGCTGGAGAATGGGCCGCCCGTTGGTTATCCGGTGCAGTTTCGCGTCAGCGGCAATGACATCGCCGTCGTGCGCGGCATCGCGGACCGTGTCGCCGCCACGATGCGCGACGATCCGCGCACCGACAACGTCAACTTCGACTGGGACGAACCCGCCGAACGCTCGCTTCGCTTCGAGATCGACCAGCAGCGGGCGCGCCAGTTGAATGTGTCCTCGGAGGACGTCGCGAATTTCCTGCAGATGACGCTTTCGGGCTACACCGTCACGCAGTACCGCGAGCGCGACAAGCTCATCAGCGTCGATCTGCGCGCGCCCGCAGCCGAGCGCGTCGATCCCGCACACCTGCTCACGATGGCGATGCCGACGCCCAACGGACCCGTGCCGCTCGGCTCGCTCGGCCACCTCGTCAACGACCTCGAATACGGCGTGATCTGGTCGCGCGACCGGCAGCCCACCATCACGGTGCAATCCGACGTGAAGGCGGGCGCCCAGGGCATCGACGTCACGAACAACGTCCTGAGCCGATTGCAGACGATCCGCGCCACGCTGCCGACCGGCTATCGCATCGAGGTCGGCGGCTCGGTCGAAGAAAGTGCGAAAGGCCAGGCGTCGATCAACGTACAGTTGCCGATCCTCGTGATTGCCGTGCTCACGCTGCTCATGATCCAGTTGCAGAGCTTCGCGCGCGTGATGATGGTGGTGCTGACCGCGCCGCTCGGCCTGATCGGCGTCGTCATCGCGCTGATGCTGTTTCGACAGCCGTTCGGCTTCGTCGCCATGCTCGGCGTGATTGCGATGTTCGGCATCATCATGCGCAATTCGGTGATCCTCGTGGACCAGATCGAAACGGATATCCGCAACGGACGCAAGCGTTACGACGCCATCGTCGGCGCCACCGTGCGGCGCTTCAGGCCGATCACGCTGACTGCTGCCGCAGCCGTGCTCGCGCTGATTCCGCTCTTGCGCTCGAACTTCTTCGGCCCGATGGCGACGGCCCTGATGGGCGGCATCACGAGTGCGACCGTGCTCACGCTCTTCTATCTGCCCGCGCTCTACGCCACCGCGTTCCGCGTGCGCAGCAGCGAGACCGACGAACCCGGCGGCGATGGCCGCCACGCGGAGAATGCATCATGAAACGGTCCGCGAACACGATGATTTTGCGCGCACGCAATGCGTCCGTGCCCTGCTGCGGCGCTTGCGCAGCCGCTGCCGCGCTCGCTTTCGCAATTGGACTCACAGGCTGCGCCTGGGGCCCGGGCGGACAAGCGCCCGCGATGCCGCAACCGGCGCACTACGGCGCACAGCCTCAACCGGCGCAAACTGTCGCCGCTCAAGGTGTCGCGCAGCAGTTCGTGGTGGGCGCGAAACCCGTGCCGCAATGGTGGACGCTGTACGGTTCCGACGCACTTGATGCGCTCGTCGACGAGGGTCTGCGCAACAGTCCGAACCTTGCCGCCGCCGATCACAGCTTGCAGGCCGCGCGCCAACAGTTGCGCGGCCAGATCGGCAGTTCGATGCTGCCGACCGTCGACGCGCTTGGCATCGCACAGCGCCAGCGCACGCCGGGCGTGCCGCAACTGGGCGTCGACAAGCTGCAGTACGACATCTTTGCCGGTCTCGTCCAGGTGCGATACACATTCGATCTGTTCGGCGCGACACGGCTCAATAACCTGGCGCTCACGGCGCGCGTCGACATGCAGTTGTTTCAGTTCGACGCTGTGCGGCGCGCGCTCGCAGCCAACATCGTGGCCGCGGCGATTGGGGCCGCCACGCTTCACGCGGAAATCGATACGACCGAGCGGCTCGTCGCGCTCGCCAACGCGCAGGCCGACGATGTGGCGAAGCGCTATGCGCTCGGCGCGGTCTCGCATACGGACCTGTTGAGTGCGCAACAGAATGCGGCGGCACTCTCGACCAATCTGCCGGTTCTGCGCCAGCAATTGAGCACGACGCGGCACGCGCTCGCGGTGCTGCTCGGCCGCACGCCCGATGCGGCGCCGCCCGATCTCGATCTCGCGAGCCTCACGCTGCCGCCGCAGGTGCCCGTGGTGGTGCCATCGGAACTGTTGAAATCGCGGCCCGACATCGAAGCCGCCGACGCGGCGCTAAAGGCCGCCGCCGCCGATGTTGGCGCGGCCACGGCGCAGATGTTTCCGAGCATCACGCTATCGGCTGCACTCGGCCAGGCCGGATTTTCGTGGCCGATGCTGACTTCCGGCGCAGGCGCGCTATGGACCATCGGCGCCTCGCTCTCGCAGCCGATCTTCCACGGCGGCGCACTCCTCGCGCAACGGCGCGCGGCGCTACAGACGTACGACGCGGCCAACGCGTCGTACCGGCAGACCGTGCTCGCAGCATTCCAGAACGTCGCCGACCAACTCGCGGCGCTCGAACACGACGCGCAGGCGCTCGATTCAGCGAGCCTGTCCGCACGCTCGTCCGAGGGCGTGTACGAGGAGACGAATGCGCGCTACCGGCTCGGTGCCGTGCCCTGGTACGCAGTACGGCAAAGCGAGCAGCAATGGCGCAACGCGCGGCTCGACGAGATCCGCTATCGCGGCTCGCGTCTCTCCGATACGGCCGCGCTGTTCCAGGCCATGGGTAGCCCGCCCGTGGCGGCGGATGCGGCGAAGTCGTCCGACGATGCTGCCGTTAAAACGAGCGCTGCTGGCGAGTAGTGATGTGGCGTTGATCAGCAGTTTCTTTGATCGATAACGCTAATGTGCACGGCGAAAAAATACGGCGCGTTGGTAACAACGCGCCGTATCGACTATCGTTATTGGAGCTCTTGGTTTTGGCAGACTCTTTTGCGTGCGTACACTCGAATGACCTAACAATTATTCACCTTCCTGCTCACCCGAACTTGCTACGATGAATCCCCAAAAACGAGTTGGGAGAAAGCATGCCGTGGGATCCCAGAGTGGCAGCGAGCCGAGCAGAACAACGTTCGCGAAACACAAGTCAAGGTAGATGCGCGGAGTATGTCCGTCTCGCAGTCGAAGCTGGCGGAATCGTCCTGTCGCGTCACCCCGATGCAAAAGACTACGAACGGAGCCTCGAAAACGCGGGTTTTTATCGCGCTGATGGAGAACCGCAGGCGGGCGATGTCATAGTCATAGAACCCGCACCAGGACATGCACACGGTCACATGGCCATCTATAGCGGGTCAATCTGGATTTCTGATTTCAAACAGCTCAACGGCTTTTATCCCGGGCCGGCATATCGCACTGCCCGGCCGTCCTACCAGATATACCGGCACAACTGAGGTCGCATATGAACCGGGACATTCGCTCGCTATTCCCCGCGCTGTGGGCTGCAATCTGCCTCTCTCTCGCGTTTTCCGCGCAAGCACACGCGCAAAGTACGCCTGCGGCGCCGGACGCATTCGTTGCTACGTTCTATCAATGGTTCTTCAAGCACGACAACGACCAGACCGCGCCGTTGCGGGAGCACGCAATATACGACTACGTTGCGCAGCGGACTGTTGACCGGCTGAAAGACGAATACAGCCGCAGTGGGCCACCGCAAGGCGTGGACTATTTTCTGAAAGTCCAGGACTATGATCCGCGCGACTGGGCCGCGCACATTGCGACGCAGCGGCCAATTTCGCTCGGGGATGTCACGATCGTCCCCGTCACATTCGGCTCGAAGGATAAAACAGGCCTCCTTGTGTTTCTACGCAACGAACACGGACATTGGAAAGTCGTAAAGGTCGATGACACCTGGGACTACAACTGATCTTCAACGACTTTGTTCTTGTCCGTTGATGTAGCAACGCGCAAGCCCAAAGAATACGCCGCGTTGTTGCCAACGCGCCGTATTTGCCATCGCTATCAGAGTCCTCTGTTTTGTCAGACTCATTTGCGTGTGTACCCTCGAATTTCGATCGACGGACTTTGCCGTGACTTTCCATTTGGCCCAAGCAATCATGTTACCGCGCCAAAACAATACTACGTTATGCTTATGGATCGCATAGAACCATTTTTTCGTCGATGGGGCCATGAACATGAATGAGTCAGTTAACCCGCAGGAAGCGGGTGACCCACGCTATCCGCAAGCGCTGACGGTTGAGGACTTTCGCCGCAACCTGGCTGAGGTGCGTAATCGCATCGCCCGTGCCTGCGAGCGAGTTGGCCGAGCATCATCCTCGGTTCGCCTGTTACCGGTCAGCAAGACGGTCGATGAAGCGCGCATCCGACTGTCCTATGCGGCGGGCTGCAGGGAACTAGGCGAGAACAAGGTGCAAGAGGCCTATCGCAAGTGGGGGGCCATGTCCGATTTAACAGACTTACGGTGGTCGGTAATCGGCCACCTCCAGACAAATAAGGCCAGGTTGGTTGCTCAATTTGCTTCGGAATTTCAGGCACTCGACAGCGCACGCGTCGCGGAAGCGCTAGAGCGGCGCCTGCAAACAGAGGGACGTGGCCTCGACGTATTTGTGCAGGTCAATACGTCAGGCGAGGCTAGCAAATATGGTTTGCACCCGGATGACGTAGTGGCCTTTGTGCGAGGACTGGCGGCATATCCCGCCCTTCGGGTGCGCGGTCTAATGACATTGGCATTGCTGTCATCGGAAACCGCACGCGTGCGCGAGTGTTTTGTTCTGCTTCGGGATCTGAAAGACCGCATTCAGCAAGATCTGCCCCGAGGAAACGAGGTCACTGAGTTGTCGATGGGCATGTCAGGAGACTTCGAAACCGCAATCGAAGAAGGAGCCACGGTGGTCCGCGTCGGGCAAGCCATTTACGGCGCGCGTGATCTGCCAGATAGCCATTTTTGGCCTGCTGGAGGTGCATGACACGAACACATTGGAGTCCTATTGATCACTCATACCGCTTTGGGCGGCAGCAGAGTGACTAGCTTCAACGTAAAAGCCCGCAGACTCTGCAGAAAAGATCGCAACTCTGCTAACAGCAAATTCCAGGTTGCGCAAACACATAGAGGAACTAGCGTTCCGGCCTGTTCCAATCTTAGACAGGGGTTAGCCTCGTGAAAATTTATCGTATCGTCGTTCGTCAAGATGGCCGCTTGCTGGGACACTTCGAGTCGGAGGTGCCATGGGCGCTAGAGGCAATCAGCGTCGTTGAAGCTGAACTTGCTAAAAATTCCGGTTTTCAGTTCGAGCGCCTGGTCGCGGAGGAGGAGCGCAGACTCATCCAGGCCGGTCCAGAGGGGGTGCGCGTTCTTAATAGAGAATTGATTTTCAAACCAATTCCATGACCAATTTGCGCGATGCTTTTAGGCGTGTCGCTAAACAACGGAACGAGCACAAGCAGCGCCGGAATAGAAATTCGACGAGCATTTTGAGTCGGTTTACTACAATATTCGCGATAACGAGTTCTCTGACCATATGCGGAGCTATATGGCGCGGGTACCTCGGTGGGGCGGCTCTTTTCGTGATTGGCGCCGCGCTTAACTGGATTGTGCTGAAAGCGACCGAGTCTTTTATTTGTGATGTGACCGAGGATGCGGAATAGCGGCAAGAACTACAACTCATCCCCCTGATTCCCTTCGTTTCCATCGACGTATCAGCGCGCAAGCCGAAAAAAGCCAAAAAAATACGGCGCGTTGTCACCAACGCGCCGTATCGACCACCTTTATTAAAACCCCCGCTTATCAGGGCTTGTTCGACTCGAACAGGTCCATGATCTGTTGCTTCTCGTTCGACGTCACGTTCGGCGGCGTCATGCCGGCCGGCGCCATCCCGCCAACGGCCTCGCCCGCCCCACCCGCCAGATTCGAGGAATCGACGCCGATGCTCGCCACGAAGCCGCTACCCGGCGTCATGTCCGTGAAGTACAGCTCGCCAGCAATCGACGTCACGCCTTCGGGCGGCGGCGGATCCTGTTGCGGCACGCCGCGCAGCGCGTGCTGCATGTATTCCACCCAGATCGGCAGCGCGAGCTGCGCACCGAATTCGCGGCTGCCGAGGCTCTTCGGCTGGTCGTAGCCCATCCACGCCACCGCAACCAGCGAGCGCTGATAACCCGCAAACCAGCCGTCCTTGGCATCGTTGGTCGTACCGGTCTTGCCGTGCAGATCGCTACGATGCAGAACGTTCGTACCCGCACCCGTGCCCGAGGTCGCCACCGTATGCAGCAGGCTGCCCATCACGTACGCGTTGCGCGGCGAGATCGTCTGCGGCGCATTCTGCCCCGCGACGAGCGGCTGCGCGCGCAGGATCGGGCGGCCGTGCGAGTCGTCGACTTCGGCGATCAGATACGGGTTGATGCGATAGCCGCCGTTCGCGAACACCGAGTACGCGCCCGCCGACTGCAGCGGCGTGACGAGCCCCGCGCCCAGCGCCATCGGCAGATACGGCGGCGTCTTGTCGGCATCGAAGCCGAAGCGCTGCGTCACGAAGTCCTGCGCGTATTTCGTGCCGATATACGAAAGGATGCGGATCGACACGAGGTTCTTCGACTTCGCGAGCGCGAGACGCATCGACATCGGACCTTCCGGCTGGTCGTCGTCCTTCGGCTCCCACGCGTCGCCGCCAGGCGTGCTAGGCGGGAAGAACAGCGGCGCGTCGTTGATGATCGTCGCCGGTCCCAGGCCCTTTTCGAGCGACGCCGAATAAATGAACGGCTTGAAGCTCGAACCCGGCTGGCGCCATGCCTGCGTGACGTGGTTGAACTTGTTCTTGTTGAAATCGAAGCCGCCGATCAGCGCACGAATCGCACCGTCCTGCGGCGTGAGCGAGACGAGCGCGCCTTCCACCTGCGGCAACTGTGTGATCTGCCAGTTGCCCTTGTCGTCGGGCATCACGCGCACAATCGAGCCCACGCGGATATGCTGCGCCTGCGAAGCGCGCGGCGACAACGCCGCCGCCACGAAGCGCAGGCCTTCGCCGCTCATGGTGACGGTCGTGCCGTCGAGCAGTTGCGCCTTGACTTGCTTCGGATTCGCTTCGATCACGACAGCCGCGACGAGCGCGCCGTTATCCGGGTGATCGGTGAGCGCGTCTTCGATGGCCTGCTCGCGGTCGTCGCCGCTCGCGGGCAGTTGCACGAAGCCTTCCGGCCCACGATAGCCGTGGCGGCGTTCGTAATCCATCACGCCCTTGCGCACGGCGTCGTAGGCGGCTTCCTGATCGGCGGAATCGATCGTGGTCGTCACGGTGAGGCCGCGCGTGTAAGTCTCATCCTTGTACTGTGCGTACATCATCTGCCGCACCATTTCGGCGACGTATTCGGCGTGCACGCTGTACTCGTTGCCCGCGCTCTTCGTCACGAGCGGCTCCTTGATCGCCGCGTCGTACTGATCCCGGGTGATATAGCCGAGATCGAGCATGCGTTTGAGGATGTACTCCTGGCGGATCTTCGCGCGGTGCGGATTGACGATCGGGTTATACGCGGACGGCGCCTTCGGCAGCCCCGCGAGCATCGCGGCCTGCGCGAGCGTGATGTCCTTGAGATCCTTGCCGAAGTACACGCGCGCCGCTGCCGAAAAACCATAGGCGCGCTGCCCCAGATAGATCTGGTTCATGTACAGCTCGAGGATCTGATCCTTCGTGAGCGCCCGCTCGATCTTGTACGCGAGCAGCATCTCGTAGACCTTGCGCGTATAGGTCTTCTCGCTCGAGAGGAAGAAGTTGCGCGCGACCTGCATCGTGATCGTGCTCGCGCCCTGCGCCGCGCCGCCGTGCGTAAGGTCGGCAAGACCCGCGCGCAGAATGCCGACGAAGTCGACGCCGCCATGCTCGTAGAAGCGGTAGTCCTCGATTGCGAGCACCGCTTTTTTCTGCACGTCGGGGATGTCCTGGAAGCGCACGATCTGCCGGCGTTCCTCGCCGAACTCGCCGATCAGCACGTGATCGGCCGTATAGACGCGCAGCGGAACCTTCGGACGATAGTCGGTGAGCGCGTCGAGCGACGGCAGATGCGGCCCCATCACGACAAGGGCATAACCGGCGATCAGCGCGCCGACCGCAAGCAGGGTCACGATCAAGCCGACGAACCAGAGCGCAATCGACCCGCCGATCGAGCGGCGGCGCGCGGCGCCGCCACTCGCACCGTCTGGCGGCGTGTGGCGGTCCGGCTGCTGGTGTCCGTTGCGGAAGTTGGGTTCCCGATCGTCGTTCGGATACTGCGAAGAAGGCGGTTGTTTAATGATAGGCATGACTGGAATGATTGGCGCGTCCGATGCGCGCCCCCGTTTGTGCCCGGTTGGGCCTGCTTTGGGCCTGCTTGGGCCCGCTCGCGCCTGTATGCGCCCGTTTGTGCCCGCTTGCGCCCATATGTGCGCGTCTCTCTCGCGCACAAGGATCGTGGTCATGGCGTCATGGCGCCAATGCGGCGACCGGCAGCGCCGGCCTGCGGCCGTCGCCGCAACGCGGCTGGCTACGCCCCCGTCCCGCCGCCCGGCACGCTCTCAACGCGCGCCATCACGCAATGTAACAGCGCATTCTAAATAAATCACGCGGCGCGAGACGGGGATTTTGTAAAAAAAAATGTTGGCAGGCCGCGTGCGGCAAGCGGCACATACAAGCACCTGCATCTTCAAGCCCGCATTTTCGCGGCAAAAGGCGGCTCTTTGCGCCATCCGACACGTTCTTCGCAAAAGGTTTTCAGACAAACCGCCGTTGAGCGCCGGAATGCGCGCCGCACGCCGGGGTCGCCCGCATATTGTTGCTCCGCGTGCAACCGCAGCGCGCACACCCGGGCATTGCGCATCGTGCGTCAAGCCGTATGATGCGAAGCTGCGACACGCTCCACCCGGCCCGCATGCAGTCTTCGCAAGACAGCCGCATGCGCGCCCCGGGCGGGATCCCGGGGTCACCCGAAGCCGACCTGGCAGCCGACCATGAACAAGCCTAGCGAACGCATCGTCGTCTTCGTCACGCCCGCGCAAAAGCGCGCGATCTCGGCTTCGGCCGACACGCTCGGCATCAGCATCAGCGAGCTGATGCGCCGCGCCGTGCTCGCGTTCGGCGCGACGAGCGATCAGGTGAAAGCCGCGAGCATCGTCGACCGGCTGAACGCGCCGCGCGAACCCGATACGCTTGCCCAGGTGCTGCACAAAGCCGCGAAGCCCTTGCGTCCACGGCGCGGGAGCGCGCTGCGGCCCGCGCCTTCAGCAGTTCCCGCCCAGGACGGCGAGCCCGGGCTAGCGCAACTCGCGCCAAACGACGAAGCCACTGCGCCCGCGCAAACGGATCATGACCTCGCCGGACCGGCAGCCCGCTGCGACGGTGAGGCGGAGGCCGCACAACCGCAAGTAGCCGCTGAAACGCAAGCTGCGGCGCTGCCCTCATCTCCCGCCGCCGGACACGACATCGGCAACGCCACGCGCGAAATCGCCCAGGCCGTCGCCCGTCTGAGCGCTGAAGCAGCCGTTGCCGACGCGGCGTTTGCCGATCCCGCACAGGCCGGTCACGATGAACCGCTCCAGTCGCTGAGCGCGCCGCCAGTTGCGCGCGCAAAGCGAGCGAGCCACGCCGCCGACACGCATCGCGACGAACATGGCAACGGTGCGCCCGAAGATGGCAAGTTTGCGTAGCGATGCGTCCTCACGCGGCAAGCCGGGCTGCGGAAATTCAGGTCCGCTTTAAGTCCCCTTTTAAGCCGCCTTTAAGAGACCCCGTGGTGTAATATCCGCGAGCGATGGCGGCCGGGCCATGCCTGGCAGCATGCCGGTTCGTCGCGCCGGTTCGTCAACACGCTCTTGCAATAGGCGAAAGGCGCCCCGATTTACCGGCTGCATGCGCGGTCTGTGCAAAGCGGCGTAATCTGGCAAAAGCGCTGGCAAAAGCGCTGGCAAAAGCGCTGGCAACAACGCTGTCACCAGCACTGTTGCCGGCACTGGTGACAGCGGGCACGATGCCGATGCTGCTCGACGCTGTCCGCGCTTGCGTGCATTTCGGCCCATCGCAGCCCGTTTCAATTCACGGAGGAATTCATGTCGCTTTTCGACTCCATCTCTCGCACGCTCAAGGGCCTGCTCAACGACGCCGCAGATTCGGTGCAGGACCCGTCGCGCGACGCACGCCAGATCGTGCGCGAACTCGACGACAGCATCGCGAAAGCGGAGAACTCGCTCGTCGAGATCCAGGCGCAGGTCGCAACGCAGCAAAGCAAGCGCGACGTGGCCGCCGACAAGGCGAAGAAGTACGAAGAAGGCGCGCGGCGCGCGCTGCAATCGGGCGATGAAGCGCTCGCACGCGAAGCGCTCGGAGCGCAGTCCACGGCCGAAGCCGAACGCGATGCGCTTGCCACGGAACTCGCGAAGCTCGAACCGTCCGTCGATCAACTGAAGCAGCAGATCGACGACATGCGCCAGCGGCGCAACGACCTCAACGCACGTTCGAACATCCTGCAGGCGAAGCAGCAGATCGCGCAGGCGAAGGACGTCGCGGCTACCGCGCTCGGCGGCATCGGCGGCAAGAATCTCTCGGCCGATTTCCAGAAGCTCGAAGACAAGGTCGCGCTGTCGAACGCGCGCTCGGATGCGCGGCTCACCTCCGCCGACACATCGAGCGGCAAGGCGCTCGACGACAAGCTCGCCGCGCTGAACAAGGGGCCATCGGTGGATGAGCGTCTCGAAGCCCTCAAGAAGCAACTGAACACACCGGCGCAATAACGCGCAGGGGTGTCCGGAGGCGGCGCGGCGCTCACCGCGGGCCGCCTCCTCGTCCCGATCGTCATGGAGACGGGCGTCACGCCGCCCGGCTTGCAACATGAAAAAGTTTCTCGTCGCCGCCATTGCTTCGCTCGCATTCGCGAGCAGTGCCGCGTTCGCGGTGCCCAGCGCGCAGCAGATCGAATCCGCCATGTCGCGAGGCGACTGGCAACGCGCGGATTCAGGCCTCGTTGAGGTTCTGCAGGCACATCCGAACAACGCGCACGCCCACTATCTCTACGCGCAGGTGCTCAACCGCGAAGGCCGCTACGCCGACGCGCTGACTCAGGTCGAGCAGGCCAGATCGCTCGATCCGCAATTGCGCTTCACGACACCGCAACGCTTCGCCCAGGTTGAAGCGAAAATCCGCGCCGATGCGACGCGCGCCGGTGCCGTCACCACGAGCCGCACGGCTAATCCGTTCGCCCAGCAGCAGACTCAGCAACGGGTTCAGCAACAGAATCAGCAAGAAGCGCAGCAGGCTGCGCCTGCAGCCGCGCCGCAACGCCATGGCCTCGGCATGGGTGCGTGGATCGGCTTTGCGGTCCTGCTCGCCGGCATTGCGCTGGTACTGCGCTGGACGCTGCGCCGCGCGAAGTCGAATGAAGACGCCAAGACTGGCGGCGACCGTCTCGATCAGCTCAAGCGCGCCACCGAACTGCTCAATGCGGTGCGCTCGCTCAAGCTCGACGTGCGGCTGTCGACAGCACCGGGCCACGACGTGCTCGAAAAGGAAGTCGAGGGGCTGGAAGCGCAATTGCGCGGCCTCGTCGAAACGCTCTCGAACAGCGCGAATCCGCTGCCGCCGTATCAGATCGAGGACCTCGAACACCAGTTCGAAAGCCTCAAGGCGCGTGCCGATGGCCGCCCCGATCCGAACGCGCAGCCCGCTGCGGCCTCGCCTGGCGGCAGCAATTCCGCCTATGCGCGCGAAGCCGACACCGCGTTCGGGCATCAACCGCAGGCGCCCTATCCGCCGCAACAACCGCCGCAGGTCATCGTGCAGCAAGGCGGCGGAATGGGTGGAATGGGCGGATTGCTGACCGGCGTGCTGCTCGGCGAGGCACTTGGTCGCGGGCGTGACCGCGTGGTCGAGCGCGATGTCTACGTCGACGAAGACGGCCGCCGCATACCGCGCGGCGGCGATGGCGGCGGCCTCGACCTCGGCCAGGGTTCGAACGACTGGGACGATGGTTCAGGCGGCGGCGTCGATATGGGCAGCAATGACAGCTCCGACGACTGGGGCAATTCGTAGAAGTCTCATGCATGCTCGGCGCTGCATGGCGCAAACAAGCAATCTCACGACGGGCTCTCTTGCAGAGCCCGTTTTTTATCGAGGCGCGACAACGATTGCGCACCCGGTCAGATGGGACTGCGCTTCGCTTTTCAACCTGGCGCGATAACACCTCCCCCGATTAAGGCTACGAGTATTAATTCGCGCTGCGATTCATCGACGAATTCATGCGCTAGCGCAGCGGCCTTCCCGCATAAACGCGCGTCTCGTAGACGAAATTCACGCGGCCATCCTGTTGCGTCTGTTCGAAGAGCGTGCGCAACGCAGCCAGCATCGGCTCGTGGCGCGGGTCGCCCGGTTTCGGTGCGTAAGACGAAGACATCAGCCGCCCCTGCAGTCCATCGAAATCGAGCAACTGCGCATTGGGGAAAACCGTCTTGCGCTCGAAGCCGTCGCCGAACCATTCGGCCATCGCCGCGTCGTCTGGATAACGCTCCGCAACACGCGCATAGTCCGCGCAAAAACGCTGCAATAGCGCCTCATAGCCCGCAAGAAAGGGCGAGCCTTCCAGCAGACGACTGTTCCAAAACAGGACAATCTGTCCGCGCGGTTTGAGGATACGTGCGAACTCGCGTCGCGCCCCTTTCTCGTCGAACCAGTGGAAAGCCTGCGCGGCCGTCACGAGATCGACGCTCGCGGTATCGAGCGTCGTGGCTTCCGCCGTGCCCGCCACGCTGCGGTAGTTCGGGTAGTCGCCGAGCAGTTGATCGGCGGCGGCGCGCATCGCGGCGTTCGGCTCGACGGCCACCACCGGATGCCCCGCATCGAGAAAAAGCTTCGCGGAAATGCCCGTGCCCGCGCCGATATCGGCCACGCGCGCAAGCGGTGCGATACCGCAATCGGCATGTACGAAGGTCACCAGCTCGCGCGGATAGGTCGGCCTGAACTTCACGTAATCGGCTACCCGGTCGGTAAAGCGACGGGTGGAATCATCGGTCATCGTGTCCCCTCTCAGCATGTCGCGCACGCTTGCGCGCGCGTAGTCAATCGAATCCGGCCGCACCCGGTTGTGCGCCAACGCCGTGCGGCATCGCCGGGCTCGCACGGCCTTAAGCCCTTAAGCCCTTGACGCCCTTAACGCCCTTAACGCCCTTAACGCCCTTAAAGCTCTTAAGCGCCGCCTAAAAGCCGCAGCAACCCCCACAGAAAGCGGCAGATCATCACGATCAGCTCCCAGAGCTGGATCAGTTGCTGCCAGAGCACCCCGAAGGTATCCGCATCGAGCATTGCCACGATCATCGTGTTCCCGGTACGGGCGCTGCGCGGCCCGTGTTTCCGATCATATCCCTGCGGCACTTCGAGCGCTCAAGTCTTCCCGCTGCACGCCGTTAAACTGCATGGAGAGAGCCCGATATGCGCACGAACGACGGGCCCACGCTTACCGACCCTTACGGGCAAGGAGACCTGATGTCACGTTTGCGTTTTCGCCTGTTCGGCGCTCGCCGCACAGGAAAGTCGTCTGCCATCGTCGGCGATATCGCCGCCCAGGCGGGCCGCCTTGGAATTGAGATTTGCGACGTATCCGGCCACGTCGACGAAGTCGCCGCGCGGGTGCAAAACCAGGCGGGCGTCTGTCACGCGCTACGCGACTCGGCTGCGCATACCCTCGCGGGCAATCACCAGATTGCCGCCGCGGCCCGGGCCATGCGCGAAGTCAGCAGCAGCACGGCCGCGACCGTGCAGTCCTCGCAACAGACCATCGAAGCATCGCTTGCCGATATCCATGGGCTCGTCGAAGGCGTGACCGTCATCGAAAGCCAGATCAGTGCGCTGCGCAGCGCGCTCGCGCATGTCTCGAAGGTTTCCGAGGAAATTTCGCTGATCGCGCGGCAAACCCAGCTGCTCGCGCTCAACGCCGCCATCGAGGCCGCACGCGCCGGCGAATCGGGCAAGAGCTTCGCCGTCGTGGCGTCCGAGGTGAAGAATCTCTCGGCGAAAACGGCGCTGGCCACCGGCCAGATCGAGAAGACGCTCGCCGAACTCACGCAGCAGACCGAACAGCTCATCGCCGAAGGTGCGACGAACACCGAGCGCGCGCATCGCGTCCGCGAAGGCACGCACTCCATCGGCTCGGCGATGCAAAGCACCGGCGTCGCGATCACGCAACTCGACGAGCACGCCGGCCAGATCGCCCAGCTCACCGGCGAAATCGAGGAAAAGTGCGACGGACTCGAAGCGCAGGTCGCCGAAATGGCGAACGGCGTTGAGGATTCGAGCCGCAATTTTGTGCAGGCCAAGGATCAACTCGGGCGCCTGCTGGACGTATCGGAGACGCTGATCGCATTGAGTGCGGCGACGGGCGTCGAAACCGAGGACACGCCTTTCGTCGAGGTCGTGCAACGCGGGGCGGCGCAGGTCGGCAAGCTGTTCGAGAAGGCGGTTGCGCGTGGCGAAATCAGCGAGGCGGATCTCTTCGACACCGACTACGTGCCGGTGCCCCACACGAATCCGCAGCAGCACATCGCGCGCTTCACCGGATTCGCCGACCGTGTGCTGCCCGAGATCATCGAGCCGCTCCTCGAGTTCGATTCGCGCGTGGCGTTCTGCGTCACGATCGACCCGCACGGTTATATCCCGACGCACAATCGCAAGTTCTCGCTGCCGCAGCGCGACGATCCCGTGTGGAATGCCGCGCATTGCCGCAATCACCGCATCTTCAGCGACCGCGCCGGCGTTGCTGCAGGCTCGCATACGAAGCCGTTCCTGTTGCAGACCTACCGGCGCGACATGGGCGGCGGCAACTTTGTGATGATGAAGGATGCGTCCGCACCGATCTTCGTAAATGGGCGGCATTGGGGCGGTTTCCGCATGGGCTACCGGCTCGCACAGTAACAGCAACAGAACGCAGCAGAAGCCAAAACGGCGCGCGGCTGAATCGGCCGCGCGCCGTTTTCGTTACGTCAGGGGATCCAGGCCGGAGCCCCCGAAAATTTCGTCGTGCGACATTGCGAACGTCGACCGGCTTGTTGGTCGACGTGGCGAGCGATTAATTCAGTCGGTCAATGCCCGCCCGAACCGGCGCGCTCGCTTTACATCGTCGGTACGCAAGTAAATCGACGTGGTCGAAATCGATACATGACGCAGGTGCCGGGAATCGATGTCCGGGATAGAGCGACCTTACCTTGTTTATTCCGCCATCCTAAGCGCCACACCCGCCAATCTGACAACGCTTGAGCCACCCATCCCTTCCGGTGCAGCGTCCATATCCGCGCCAACCTTTCATTGTCCCGACACTTTTCTTGCGTACGCTAACGCAAAATCAACCAGCCGCCGACGACCAAATCCAACCTGTGTTGCGCACCGTGAGCGCGTCACACTTCGATCCGAAATTCGACATGAACAGCAGACGTGATTTTCTGAAGCTCGCGGGTACCGGTGCTGCCGCAACGGCCACCTTTGCCGGCATTCCTGCCTCGATTCGCCGTGCACTCGCAATCCCGGCGAACAACTCGACGGGCACTATCCGCGACGTTGAGCACGTCGTGATTCTGATGCAGGAGAACCGCGCATTCGACCATTATTTCGGCACGCTCAAAGGCGTGCGTGGCTTTGGCGATCGCTTCACGATTCCGTTGCCGGACAGGCGTCGCGTATGGCAGCAGGCACGCGCAAACGGCACGCTGTTGACGCCGTACCACCTCGACGGTTCTGCCAATAATGCACAACGAACCACGGGCACTCCGCACACGTGGGCAGACAGTCAGGATGCGTGGGATGGCGGCCGGATGGCAAGCTGGCCGGAATCGAAAACAGACACGTCGATGGGGTATTTCAAGGAGCAGGAAATCCCGTTCCAGTTTGCACTCGCAAACGCGTTCACCCTCTGCGACGCGTACCACTGCGGGATGCACACGGGAACGGATGCGAATCGCTCGTATCACCTCACGGGGACCAACGGCGCGACTGCAGTCAACGCCGCGTTTGTGAACAACGAATGGAATGCGCTCGACGGCCTCCCGGCGACTGCGGACACCGGGTACACGTGGACGACCTACGCGGAACGCCTGGAGGCGGCCGGTGTCAGCTGGATCTGCTACCAGAACATGCCCGATGAATGGGGCGACAATCTGCTGGGGGCATTCGTACCGTTTCGGCATGCGAATCTGAAATCGGGCTTTCCGGTTTCGAGCGGCGGCGCACCGGGCAAACCTTACTCGAACACTGGCCAGCCGCTGCCATACCATGCTTACGACGCAGCGAGGGACAATGCGAAGACGCCCCTTTACAAGGGGATCGCCAATACGCTGCCAGGCACATCACCGGACGAATATCTGAATGCCTTTCGCCGCGACGTGCTCGAGGGACGATTACCGCAAGTCTCGTGGATCAATGCCCCATCGATTTATTGCGAGCATCCGGGGCCGTCGAGTCCCGTGCAGGGCGCGTGGTTCATCCAGGAGGTGCTGGACGCACTCACTGCGAATCCCGATGTCTGGAGCAAAACGGTGCTACTGATCAACTACGACGAGAACGACGGCTATTTCGATCACGTACCGTCGCCATCCGCGCCATCGCGCAATCCGGACGGTACGCTGGCGGGAAAATCGACATTGCCTGACGAAGCCATGGCGTTCGAATATTTCACACAGCCGGCTCCTGCAGGCAGCAAGTTGCAGCCCAAACCGGACGGACGGGTGTTTGGTCCAGGGCCGCGCGTACCGCTATTCGTCGTGTCGCCATGGAGCCGTGGCGGCTGGGTCAATTCGCAGGTTTTTGATCACACGTCCGTGCTGCGCTTCCTCGAAATGCGCTTTGGTGTGAACGAACCAAACATTAGCCCTTATCGTCGCGCGGTATGCGGTGATCTGACGAGCGCGTTCAACTTTCGGACACCCAATACCGAGCGATTACCCGAGCTGACAGGACGCGGCACGCGCGCGGCCGCCGACCAGTTGCGCGACGCGCAGGCTGCACTCCCCGACGTGCCCTTGCCTGTCGATACGCGCTTGCCCATCCAGGCAACCGGACATCGACCATCGCGCGCGCTGCCGTACGAACTGCACACCAGCGCACACGTCGCCGCTTCGGGAATGGTTGAACTGCACTTCGCGAATTCCGGCAAACAGGCCGCCGTGTTCCACGTGTACGACCGCTACAACCTGGGAAGGCTCCCGCGACGCTACGTTGTCGAGGCCGGGAAAACTTTGGATGACACATGGAACGGAGGACGGGACAACCAGGGACGCTATGACCTATGGGTGCTCGGCCCCAACGGCTTTCACCGGCAATTCACCGGCGATGCCGGCCATCTGTCCGGCGCGACACCGAATCCCGAGATCCGGGTCTGCTATGACATCGCAAACGGCGACATCCATGTTGACCTGATCAACCGGGGAACTGCGCCGTGCACGTTCACTGTCGAACCGCTTGCCTATCGCCGCGACGGACCGTGGACCATGACTGTCAATGCGCAGGCGCAATCGTCGCTGCACTGGCCGCTAACCGACAGCGGTCGATGGTACGACTTCGCGGTACGTAGCGACAGCGACCCATTGTTCCGTCGTCGTTTCGCTGGACGCGTGGAAACGAGTGCGGATTCGATTAGCGATCCCGCAATGGGGATGTCGTGACGGTGCGGTGATGCTGCAAAAGTGATGTTGAGCGCCCTGCTTCAGACGGCCAACGCCATGCGCTTGCGCTCCGCGCGCTGCATGAAGTAGTTGCCCACCACGACGCCGATCGTCACGACGAGAATAAAGAGCGTCGCGAGCGCATTCATCTCCGGATTCAGGCCCAGACGCACGCGCGAGAATACGACGAGCGGCAGCGTCGTCGAACCCGGGCCGGAAAGGAACGCGGACAGCACGAGGTCGTCGATCGAGAGCGTGAATGACAGCAGCCAGCCCGCGGCCAGCGCCTGCGAGATGAGCGGCAGCGTGATCGTGAAGAACACCTTGAACGGCGTCGCGCCGAGGTCGAGCGCGGCCTCTTCGAGCGACGGGTTCAGTTCGCGCACGCGCGACTGCACGATGATCGCGACGTACGAGATACAGAGCATCACGTGGCCGATCCAGATCGTGAAGACGCCGCGCCCCGCAGGCCAGCCGATCAGCTTGCCCATTTCCACGAACAACAGCAGCAGCGAAATGCCCTGAATGACTTCGGGGATCACGAGCGGCGCATTGATCATGCCGGTGTAGAGCGTGAAGCCGCGAAAACGCCCCATGCGAGCGAGCACAAAGCCCGCCCACGTGCCGATCACGACCGAGGCGAATGCGGTCATCAGGCCGATGCGCAGCGATAGCCATGCGGCGGCGATGAGTTCGTCGTCGGTGACGAGCGCCTGATACCAGCGTATCGAGAAGCGCGTCCACACCGTCACGAGTTTCGACTCGTTGAACGAGAAAACGATCAGGCTGATGATCGGGATGTAGAGAAACGCGAAGCCGAGGCCGAGTGCGATGTACCGCAGAACCGGATTGGTTTTCATCGGCCGCGACCCTCCAGTTCCTTCGCCTGAAAATGCTGGAACAGCGCCATCGGCACGAGCAGCAGCAGCACCATCGCGCAGGTCACGGCGGAGGCCATCGGCCAGTCGGCGTTATCGAAGAACTCGTTCCACATGACGCGGCCGATCATCAGCGTATTCGCGCCGCCAAGCAACTCAGGAATCACGTACTCGCCCACAGCCGGAATGAACACGAGCAGACACCCCGCGATAATGCCGTTCTTCGACAGCGGCAGCGTGATCTCGATGAACGCGCGCCACGGCCTGGCGCCGAGGTCGTAGGCGGCTTCGAGCAGCGTCAGATCCATTTTCACGAGATGGGCGTAAAGCGGCATCACGAGAAACGGCAGGTACGAATAGACCATGCCGATATAAACGGCCGTGTTCGTGTGATAAAGCTCGATCGGCGTATGAATCAGCCCGGTCGACATCAGGAAGTTGTTCAACAGCCCGTTGTTCTTGAGGATGCCGATCCACGCGTAGACCCGGATCAGGAACGAAGTCCAGAACGGCAGCATTACCGCCATCATCAGGATGTTGCGCGAGGCAGGATTCGAGCGGGCGATGTAGTACGCCATCGGGTAGCCGATCAGGAGACACAGCAGTGTCGAGATCGCGGCCACCATCACCGAATTGACGTACGTCGCGAAGTACAGGCTGTCCTGGAACAGGAACGCATAGTGCGACAGGTCGAGCGCGAGATGCACGACGCCGTCGGCAAACGAGACGAGTTCGGTATACGGGGGAATGCCGAGTTGCTGGTCCGCAAAGCTGATCTTCACGACCAGGATGAACGGCACAAGGAAAAACAGCAACAGCCAGATGAACGGTCCTGCCACGACCGCCGTGCTGCCGGTCAGTTTGAAGCGCCTGATGGGCCAGCTTACGATTTTCTTCAGTACCACGCTCATGACGTCAGCACCACCCCTGCCGACGCGCTCCAGCGCACATAAACTTCGTCGCCCCAGCCGGGCGATTCGATCTCGGAGATGGCGAGGCTCGATACGTTCGCGACCACGGTTTTGCCCGAATCGAGCTTGACGTGATAGAGCGAGTAGCCGCCCATGTACGCGACGTTCATGACTTCGCCGCGCCCCCAGTTGTAGGTGCCTTCAGGCGGCTTGCGCGTGAGCGCGATGCGCTCGGGGCGCACCGAAATCGTCACCGGCATGCCGAGCGGGCCGGTAATGCCGTGGCTCACGTACAGACGCACGGACAGGTCCGGCGAATCGACGTAGACGTGATCGGGTTCATCCTCGACGACCGTGCCACTGAAGAGATTGGTCGAGCCGATGAACTCCGCCGAAAAGCGGCTGTTCGGGAATTCATAGACCTCGTTCGGCGTGCCGAGCTGGACGATTTCGCCTTCGCTCATGACGGCGAGGCGCCCCGCCATCGTCATCGCCTCTTCCTGATCGTGCGTGACCATGATGCAGGTCACGCCGACCGTGTCGAGAATGTTCACGAGCTCGATCTGCGTGCGCTGGCGAATCTGCTTGTCTAGCGCGGACATCGGCTCATCGAGCAGCAGCAGCTTCGGGCGCTTCACGAGCGAGCGAGCGAGCGCGACGCGCTGTTGCTGGCCGCCCGAAAGCTGATGCGGCTTGCGCTTCGCGTAGCGCGACATCTGCACGAGTTCGAGCGCCGCCGCGACGCGCTCGGTCAATTCGCCCTTTTTCACGCCTTCCTGGCGCAGCCCGAACCCGACATTCGACTCGACCGTCATATGCGGAAAGAGCGCGTACGACTGGAACATCATGTTGACCGGCCGACGATACGGCGGCAGCGTCGCGAGATCTTCCCCGTCGATCAGGATCTTGCCGGAGGTCACGGTTTCGAGACCCGCGAGCATGCGCAGCAGCGTGGACTTGCCGCAGCCCGAGCTGCCGAGCAGCGCAAACAGTTCGCCCTTTTTGACCGAAAGGCTGACGTTATTCACGGCGGCTGTCTCGCCGAACTTCTTGACGACGTCGATGACCTGCACGAAGTTATCCGCAGAAGTCCCTGCGGCGGATGAGCCCGAAGGCAGCGCGCCGGCCGCAGCCCGTGCGCTCGATTGGTCACTCATGATTCTCTCTGCCCTGTCTTGTCGCTGGACGGGTGTTGACGAACAAAGCCCCCGGCGGTCTGTCGGGGGCTCGGGGGAACAGGCTGGCTGTCGGGGCTCGCCTTAGCGGCCCGATTTGAACTCGGTCCACAGGCGCGTTTGCAGACGCTGGATCTCAGGCGGCAGCGGCTTGAGCAGGAACAGCGTCTTCAGGACTTCCGGCGGCGGATAGACGGCCGGATCGTCTGCGATGTCCTTGTTCACGTACTTGCGCGCTTCCGCGTTCGCGCTCGGATAGTAGACCGAGTTCGTGATGGCGGCGTGGACCTGCGGCGTCTCGATGTAGTTGATCCACTCGTGCGCGGCGTCCTTGTGCTGCGCATCCTTCGGAATCACCATCACGTCGAACCAGATCGGCGCGCCGCCCTTCGGGATGAAGTACTCGATCTTGTACGGCTTCTTCGCCTCGATCGCGCGGTGCTTGGCGATCACGACGTCGCCGGACCAGCCGTAGGCGAAGCAGATGTCGCCGCCGACCAGATCGTTGATGTAGCCCGACGAGTTGAACTGCGTGATGTACGGACGGATCTTCTTCATCATCGCGAGCGCGGCGCGATAGTCTTCCGGATTCGTCGACATCGGATCCTTGCCGATGTAATGCAGCGCGGCCGCGAACATCTGGTCCGGCGCATCGAGCACGGAGACGCCGCACGACTTCAGCTTCGAAATGTTCTCCGGCTTGAAGAGGATGTCCCAGCTGTTGAGCGGCACGTCCTTGCCGAGAATCTGCTGCACCTTGGTCACGTTGTACGCGAGGCCGGTCGTGCCGTACGCCCAGGGCACCGCGAACTTGTTGCCCGGATCCGCGCCGGCGACGAGCGCCATCAGCTGGGGATCGAGGTACTTCAGATTGGGGATCTTCGACTTGTCGAGCGGCGCGAAGATGCCGGCGGCAATCTGCTTGCCCGCGTAGTTGCTGGTCGGCACAACGATGTCGTAGCCCGAATTGCCCGCGAGGAGCTTGGCCTGCAGCGTGTCGTCGCTATCGTAGTTGTCGTACTTGACCTTGATGCCGGATTGTCTGGTGAAGTTCGGAAGCGTGTCGGAGGCGATGTAGTCGGACCAGTTGTACACGTTCAGTTGCGTATCCTTCGCCACCGACGCCACCCACGGCGCCGCGCAAAGCGCCAGCGCGGCCAGTCGTGTCACCACCCGTCTTTTCATTCCGTTCTCCGATCCTGGCCAGCCCGCGCTGGCCGTCTGCCTCGCATCGTGCCGCGCCAGGCGCGGCCCCCCTGAGATTTACGAAACCTACCATCAAACATGTTAGACGACAAAGAAAACGCCGCCCTGTCGCGCAAACGGGACAGCCCCGCGCAAGCGCCTGGTCTGAAGGTAAATCGCGCGCAATTTTAGCCCGTTCTGCGCACGTGTTCATCAAAAATTCTGTCCGTGCTGTTTTCGTGCGACGCGCCGCCCGGCGCGCGGCCTCGATGCTCCGGGAGCGCGGGCGCCAAAGGCCGCCGCCCTGCTACATCCCCGATATTTCCCGACAGGGCGACCGGCTCCTGGACGAACCTCGCGCACGGGCGCACACCAGACACCGACAAGGTGCTGCATGCGTACTGGGCGATGCCAGCCGGGCATCGGGTGCAATGAACCGGGCCCGCGCCGGTATCGGCTAACATAGCGGGGTTTTTATCCGTGGACGGCAGGGCACGGTTCATTGCACCGATGCTCGCCGCCCCGTTCAAGGCTCCTTCAATGGCATCCAACCTCCACGATCTTCCGGACAGCCCGTGCATAGGCGTCTGTTCCACCCTTTTCGACGAAATCTGCAAAGGCTGTGGCCGCACGGCGATGGAAGTCTCCAACTGGGTTTTCATGACCGACGAAGAGAAGCGCGCGGTCTGGGAACGCATCGAGCGCGAAGGCACCGCGATGCGCTTCCAGAAAGATCGCACCTGATCCGCGCCTGATCCGCGCCTGACGAAAAAAAAGCGCCGGACATAGCCGGCGCTTTTTGCATGGTGCGTGCGTCTCAGAAGCGCATACCGACACCGACACCGACGATGAGCGGATCGATCCTCAGCATGCCGAGCGGCGCGCCGTCGACCGATGCGCTCGTGCGCATCCAGATCTTCTTGATGTCGGCGTTCACGAACACCCGCTTCGTGACGTCGACGTCGATACCGGCTTGCAGCGCCGGACCGAAGCTGTGGTTGTCGATGTGAACCGGAGGACCACCGGCGCCTGCATGCAGACCGTTGTTGTAGAACAGCGTGTAGTTCAAACCCGCGCCGACGTACGGCCGCACTTTGCCTGCGTGGTTGAAGTGGTACTGCAGCAAGAGCGTCGGCGGCAGCACGCCAACACCGCCAAGGTCACCGATCTTCGACGTGACCTGATTGCGCGACGTGCCAAGAATCAGTTCGGCGCCGATGCTGCTCGTCACCATGTACGTGAAGTCGAGTTCCGGCACGATGGAGTTGTTGACTTGCGCGCCAAGTCCGTCGAGTGATCCGCTTGCGCTGGACTGCGGGATGATGCTTATAGCCCGCAGACGCACGAGCACGTCACCTGCAGCGAGGCCGGTGCGAACGGGCCCGGATGCGTCGGCCGCCATGGCCGGTGCTGCCGCAAATGTAGTAGTCCCAAGGACCAGTGCAGCCGTAGCCGCGAGAGTTTTGATGCAATCTTTCATTGTGGTAAGCCCTGTTTTCTTTGGTCTTGTTAAAAGACCTTTTTATTTTCAGGGGCATACCACGTTACGGGATTGAGTCAGATCAAGTCAGGGCAAACGCCGCACGGCATGCGACCGCAGGCCGCGTCACTCCCGTCAGAAGGAGTTCAAGGAGATCGCGCACGCTGCGAATTGCGTTGCCAAACGGCAATGATTCGCGGCCGCGGAAGAAGAGACCATTCGCCACATCACCGCGCAGTGCGGCAGCAAGACGCGTATCGATACAGAAGTGACCGAACTTTTCGATACCGTCACGCAAGCCGCACGCCGTGAGGCATTCCAGCGTGGTGGGACATGCGAGCTTGATCGAACCGATCTTCGCACGCACGCGCGCTTCGTTGCGCAGATAGCGCTCGAGCCACGGCGTCTTGACGGCACGTGCGGGCAGTCCCGTCACGCTGACGAACTCGACGATATCTTCAGGCTTCGCATCGGCAAGCACGCGCTTGAAGTTGGGATGGGCATCGCCCTCTTCCGTCACGGCAAACGGCGTACCCACCTGCACGCCACTTGCACCTGCTTCAAGCCATTTTCGCACGGCCTCGTGGCTGTTGATGCCACCCGCGACGATCAGCGGCACGTCGGCACGCGTAATGCCGAGCGTCTTATAGACCTCTTCGAGTTCCGCCAGGATGCGGTCGAACTCGAAGCGCTCGTTGCCCATGTCTTCGATGGAAGTGACGCCGAGGTGGCCGCCCGCGTGAGCGGGATGCTCGATGACGATAGCGTCCGGCAGCCGGCCTTTCTTGATCCACTTCTTGAGGATGAGCGCGACGCCGCGCGCGTCCGACAAAATGGGGATCAGGGCGATATCGCAACCTTGCGTGAGCTCCGGCAGGTCGAGCGGCAGACCCGCGCCCATGACGATCGCATCGGCGCCGTTCTCGCAGGCGGAGCGCACGTAATCCGCGTGCGCAGCGACCGCCTTCATCACATTGACCGCGATCATGCCGTTGCCGCCGCTCAACTTGCGCGCCGCATCGATCTCGCGCCCGAGCGCGGTCAAGTTCGCGTTAGCCAGCGTGTCATGGCCGGGGTTGGCACGGCATTCTTCGAGGAGATCGGCGTGATGGTGACGCAGGTCGATGCTCGCAATGGTGCCGACTGCGCCCTCGCGGGCGACGCTGCCCGCCAGGCGGTGGGCGGAAATGCCGACGCCCATGCCGCCCTGGACGACCGGCAGCAGCCGACGGCCTCGAATCTGGAGCGGAGCGAAGGAGTGATTAGGGAACATGATGACCTGCGTGGTATGTAACAAAGTTAGAATGGTCGCGCGCTGCCAACATATGATATTGATAACCATCAAGCAAGTGCACAGACTGTCGCAGTAACACTTCTTTACGTGATGTTAATCAACACGACGCACGAAAATATTTGCACCGACACCAAAGCCACTTGCGATCAGAATTCGGGGCTTTGAACTGCGTCGATTCGGATTCCAGATACGCTTCCAGGCCGTATTTCCCGCTCTCCCGGCCCTTGCCTGACTACTTGCAGCCGCCGAGCGGCGCGGCAATTTTTCACATGGCGGCGTCGATGTCGATCGGCCCGCTTCTTCACTCGCCGCGCCACACCGCCGCATGACACGTGCGCCGTTAAGCCGCGCCCCGCAATCCCCGCCGCGCGTCATCAATGCTGGTTGCAAACGCAACTGACTGACGTTTCACGCGCATACAAAAAACGGGCGACGCTTTCGCGCCGCCCGCGTGGCATTCACGCCAGCGCATGGTTGCTCAATGCAGCCCCTGGCTAGCAAGGAAGTCCTCGTAGTTGCCGCTGTAATCGTTGATCGTGCCGTCCGTCTTCACTTCGATGATGCGGTTGGCCAGACCATTCACGAACTCGCGGTCGTGCGACACGAAGATCAGCGTGCCTTCGAACTTCTCCAGCGCGATCTGCAGCGACTCGATCGACTCCATGTCCATGTGGTTGGTCGGCTCGTCCATGAGCAGCACATTGTGGCGGCCGAGCATCAGCTTGCCCCAGATCATGCGGCCCTTCTCGCCGCCCGAGAGCACCTTCACCGACTTTCTGATGTCGTCCGCGTTGAAGAGCAGACGGCCGAGCGTGCCGCGCACCGATTGCTCGTCGTCGCCTTCCTGGCGATACTGGTCGATCCAGTCCATCAGCGTGACGTCGCCCGGAAACTCCTCGTACGTGTCCTGCGGCATGTAGCCGACGTTCGCGTTCTCGGCCCACTTCACCGAGCCGCCGTCGAGTGCCAGGTTGCCGAGCAGCGAGCGCAGCAGGGTGGTCTTGCCCGCGCCGTTCTCGCCGATGATCGCGATACGCTCGCCCGGCTGCACGCTGATGCCGAATTTCCTGAAGATCGTGCGTTCGTACTGCTTCGTGATCTCTTCGGCCACCACGACGATGTTGTGCAGCTTCTTTTCGAACTCGAAGCGGATAAACGGGTTCTGGCGCGACGAGGGCTTGAATTCCTCGATCTTGATCTTGTCGATCATCTTCAGGCGGCTGGTGGCCTGACGCGCCTTCGACTTGTTCGCCGAGAAGCGGCGCACGAAGTCCTGCAGGTCTGCCACGCGCTCCTTCGCCTTGGCGTTCGCCGCGGCCTGGCGCTCGCGCGCCTGCGCCGACGCGAGCATGTAGTCGTCGTAGTTGCCCGGATAGACCTTCAGCGTGCCGTAATCCATGTCCGCCATGTGCGTGCAGACCTGGTTCAGGAAGTGACGATCGTGCGAGATGATGATCATCGTCGAGTTGTACTCGTTCAGAACATCTTCCAGCCAGCGGATCGAGTTGATGTCGAGGTTGTTCGTCGGTTCATCGAGCAGCAGCACGTCCGGCTTCGAGAACAGCGCCTGCGCAAGCAGCACGCGCAGCTTCCAGCCCGGCGCGACACCGCTCATCGGGCCATTGTGGAACTCCGTGCCGATGCCGATGCCGAGCAGCAGTTCGCCCGCGCGCGCTTCGGCCGTGTAGCCGTCGTATTCCGCGAACTTCGTTTCGAGATCGGCCGCCGCCATGTAGTCGTCGTCGGTGGCCTCGGGGTTCGCGTAGATCGCGTCGCGCTCGGTCATCGCGGCCCACATTTCGGTGTGGCCCATCATGACGACGTCGAGCACGCGCACGTCCTCGTAGGCGAACTGGTCCTGGCGCAGCTTGCCCAGACGCACGTTCGGCTCCAGCACGACGTTGCCCGAGCTCTGTTCGAGGTCGCCGCCCAGGATCTTCATGAACGTGGACTTGCCGCAACCGTTCGCGCCGATCAGGCCATAACGGTTGCCTTCGCCGAATTTGACCGAGATGTTCTCGAACAAGGGCTTCGGCCCGAATTGCATGGTGATGTTGGCGGTAGAGAGCACAGCGCGCCCCTGAAAGTAGATCGACGAAAAACCTGTAATTTTATCAGGTTATGCTAGTTCGCGGGCACCTGATACCTCGGTACGAGCCGCAAGCCGCGTGCGAACCGCGCGCAGCGTTTGAACGATGCATGGGCGTCGCAGAAAAACGGCGCGGCAAAGCCGCAACGACAAGCCCAGAAACAAGCGCCGCAACGCACGGGGCCGGATCGCAACCGCCCGCCCCCGCCCCCGCCGCCGCTGCGCCACGTCACCGCGCGATGCTACGCGGCGTCTGCAACACGTCGATGAAGCCCGAAAGATCGGCCTGTGCGAGGCCCATCGCCGCACCAAGCCGCAGCAACTGCTGAACCGTGCCGGAAACAGGCATCGGCGTGCCGGTCTGCTGCGCGGCGGCGGCAATCGTGTCGACGTCCTTCTGGAACGTTTTAAGCGCGCCGATCGGATCGAGCCCGTCCTGCGTCATGCGGGGCACGAACGTGCGCAGCAGCGCCGAGTCGGCCCAGCCGCCCGCGAGCGCCTCCGGCAGCCTGGCGGCATCGATGCCGCTGCGCCGCGCGAGACTCACCGCTTCGGCAATCGCGGCCACCGTCGCCGTGACGATCGCCTGATTGCACAGCTTGGTCGTCTGACCCGCGCCTACCGTCCCCATATGCGTGACGCGCGCCGAGTACGCGGCGAGGATCGGCGCGACCAGTGCAATGTCGGCGTCCGCGCCGCCCGCCATGACCGCAAGCGTGCCCGCCTGCGCGCCGGTGACGCCGCCCGAGACCGGCGCATCGACCCAGCCGACATCGCGCGCCGCTGCCCGCGCGGCAAGCGCGCGCGTGGCGTCGGGCGGAATGCTCGAATGGTCGACGATGCAGCGCATGCGCGTGCGGTCAGCCGGATCGCCCTGTTTGTCGCACTGCGCGCCGAGCAGCCCGTCGGCGCCGAACACGACCGCCTCGACCGCCGCCGCATCGGCGACGCACAGCAGCACGATTTCAGCGTGCTGCGCCAGTTCGCGCGGCGCCGCGGCAACGCGCGCGCCGTCGGCGACGAGCGCCTCGGCCTTTTCGCGCGTGCGGTTCCACACGCACACCGCATGGCCCGCGCCCAGCAGATGGCGGATCATCGGCGCGCCCATCAGCCCCGGTCCGCAAAATCCCAGTTCCTGCCTGTCCATCATTGACCACCTCCAGCGTCGTTCGCCCGTCGCGCCTTGTGCGGCGCGGAGCGCCATGATACCGGGCCGCAATTGCCTATACTCGATTGACCTACCCGCGGACCGTGAGGAGACACCATCATGAACGATCACGTCTACAAGCAGATCGAACTGACCGGCTCGTCCACCGAATCGAGCGACGACGCCATCCGTTGCGCGATTGCCCGTGCGTCGAAGACGCTGCGAAATCTGCACTGGTTCGAGGTGACCGAGACACGCGGCCTCGTCGAAGACGACAAGATCACGCGCTGGCAGGTGACGATCAAGGTCGGGCTGCGCATCGACGATTGAGCGGCGCAGCCGCCTCGCTGCCCCAGGTTCAACCCGGTTCAACCCGGGCCCTACCGAAGCGCAACCCAGGCGCGCCTCAAACGCAAACGGCCGCGCGAGCCCGAAGGCTACGCGCGGCCGCGTGTGCATGCCGGCTGCGTCGGCTTACTTCGGCAGCGAGCCGTCGACGCCTTCGACGTACCAGTTCAGGCGCTGCAGTTCCGTATCGGTCAGCGTTTTGCCGGCCGGCACCTTCACTGCGCCCGTCTGGTCCTTGATCGGGCCCGTGAAGACGTCCCACTTGCCGCCCGCGATCGCTGCGCGCTTCGCGGCGACTGCCTTCACGGCGTCAGCCGGCAGCGCGGACGTGTTCACGTCGCCCAGATCGACCGCCTTCTGCGGGATGCCCCACCACACCGGGTCGTTCTTCCACTTGCCGTCCATCACCTGCTGGATGGCGTTGACGTAGTAGACGCCCCAGTTCGCCTCGACCGAGCCGAGGTGCGCGTGCGGGCCGAACTTCTGCATGTTCGAATCCCAGCCGAACGCGTGGACCTTCTTCTCTTCAGCCGTCGCGAGCGTCGCGCTCGAGTCGGTGTTCTGGAGCAGCACGTCGGCGCCCTGGCCGATCAGCGTTTCCGCCGCCTGCTTTTCCTTGCCCGGATCGAACCAGCTGTTGATCCAGATGACCTTCGTGTGGACCTTCGGGTTCACCGAACGCGCGCCGAGCGTGTACGCGTTGATGTTGCGCACCACTTCGGGGATCGGCACCGACGCCACGAAGCCGAGCGTGTTCGTCTTCGTCGCGTAGCCTGCCGCGACGCCCGCGAGGTACGCGCCCTGGTACATGCGCACGTCATAGGTGCCGAAGTTCGACGCCTTCTTGTAGCCGGTCGCGTGCAGGAACGTGACGTCCGGGAAATCCTTCGCCACCTTCAGCGCGAAATCCTGATAGCCGAAGCTCGTGGCGAAAATGATCTTGTTGCCCTTGTTCGCGAGATCGCGGAACACGCGCTCCGAGTCAGCCGATTCCGGCACGTTCTCGATGCGGGTGATCTTGATCTTGTTGCCGAACTTCGCTTCGGCCACGCGCGAGCCCTGATCGTGCGCAAACGTCCAGCCGGCATCGCCCGGATTGCCGATGTAGACGAACGCAACGCCCGGCACATCGGCCGCATTGGCCGACGGCACGAGCGCCGCCGTGCCGCACGCGGCGGCGACGGCGACCGCCGTCAGGATGGTTTTTTTCATCATGGATCTCCTGTTTTGGATGGTAATACTGCGTTTTCGATGGAGTATCAGGCGGCGCCGAAGAACGGCTTGCCGAGCGAGGCCGGCGCGTTCAGGCGAATCGTGTTCGGGTTGCGCGAAATCAGGACCAGCACGACGATCGTCGCGACGTACGGCAGCATGGCGAGAAACGGTGTCGGCACCGGCACGCCGATGGCCTGCGCATAGAACTGCAGCCCGGTCACCGCGCCGAAGAGCAGCGCGCCGATCAGGAGGCGCCCCGGCCGCCAGGTGGCGAACACGACGAGCGCAAGTGCGATCCAGCCGCGGCCCGCGGTGACCTGCTCCTGCCACAGGTGCAACTGGACGACCGAGTAGTAGCCGCCCGCGAGGCCCGCCATCGCGCCGCCGAACAGCGTCGCGCCGTAGCGCACGCCGATCACGGGAAAACCCACCGAGTGCGCGACCTGCGGCGACTCGCCGACCGAGCGCAGCACGAGCCCGGCGCGCGTGCGGTACAGGAACCAGCCGACGATGACGAACATCAGGAACGCGAGATAGTCGATCGGCGTGTTGTTGAACAGCGCGGGACCGACGACAGGCAGATGCGAGAACCCGGGAATCGGCCAGGCGGCGATGGTCGCGGGGTTCGCTGCCGACGTGTACGGCTTGCCGACATACGCCGAAAGGCCGACCCCGAAAATCGTGAGAGAAAGCCCCGTGGCCACCTGGTTGGCGAGCATCGTGAGCGTGAGAAAGCCGAAGAGCAGCGCTATCGCCATGCCCGCCGCAATCGCCGCAACGAGCCCGAGCCAGGGACTGCCGGTCACGGTCGTGGTCGCATAGCCGCTCACGGCGCCCATCAGCATCATCCCTTCGACGCCGAGGTTGAGCACGCCCGACTTCTCGGTGACGAGTTCGCCGATGCCCGCGAACATGAGCGGGATAGCGGCCGTCACGGCGCTCGACGTGAGCGAGCTGGCTTGCTGGATATCCATATCGTTATGCCCGAATCAAAATCAGTGGCTCGTCGCGACCGGATGACGGCGGCGTACGCGGTAGTTCACAAAGAGATCTGCGCCGAGCAGGCAGAACAGCAGCAGGCCCTGAAAGACGCCCGAGAGCGCCTGGGGCAGTTGCAGCGAAGTCTGCACGGCCTCGCCGCCGAGGTAGAGCAGCGCCATCAGCAGGCTGGCGAGCACGATGCCGAAGGGATGCAGCCGCCCGACGAACGCGACGATGATCGCCGTGAAGCCGTAGCCCGGCGACCACGTCGCCTGAAGCTGACCGATCGGACCGGCGATCTCGCCCATCCCCGCAAGGCCCGCGAGGCCGCCCGAGAGCAGCAGCGAGGTCCAGATCGTCTTCTTCTCCGAGAAACCGGCGTAGCGCGCGGCCAGCGGCGCCAGCCCGCCCACGCTCATGCGGTAGCCCGCGAAGCTGCGGCGCAGGAAGAGCCACACGAGCGGAATCGCCGCGAGCGTGAGAAAGATCGAGGCATTCAGGCGCGTGCCGCGCAGCCAGTGAATGCGCCAGTCGCCGCCGAAGGTCGGATAGAGCGCGTCGCCGCTGAACATCTCGGAGAGCGGGAAATTCATCCCGTTCGGATCGCGCCACGGGCCGCTCACGAGCCAGATCAGGACCTGCGTCGCGACATAGGTGAGCATCAGGCTCGTGAGGATTTCGTTTGTGTTGAAACGGCTCTTGAGCCACGCCGGAATCGCCGCCCAGGCCATGCCGCCGAGCACGCCCGCGATCATCATGAGGAACAGGATCCACCAGCCGGTCGACTGGTCGAAGTAGATCGCCACGCCGCTTGCCGCGATGCCGCCGAGCACCATCTGCCCTTCGGCGCCGATGTTCCAGACGTTCGCACGATAGCCCGCCGCGAGGCCGAGCGCGATCAGACACAGCGGCGACGCCTTGAGCAGCAGCTCCGACCAGCCATTGATGGTCGAGAGCGGTTCGATGAAGAACGCGTGCATGGCCTGCACGGGGTCGCGCCCGACGAGGCCGAAGATCAGGAAACCGATCGCGAGCGTGAGCAGCGCGGCAATCAGCGGCACGGCGATGCGCACCGTGCGGGACGGCGCCGTGCGGGCCTCGAGTCGAAACGGAAAAATCATGATGGTGTGATCGGTGTTCAGTCCGGGTGTGTCGGTTTTCGGTTTTGGTCGCCGCGCAGGGCAGGCTCAATTCGGGCTCGATCCAGGCTCAGTCCAGGTTCAAGCGCCGGGATCAGCGCCGGAGTGCGCAAGCCGCCCGTTTCGGCTCGACGCCAACGCTGCCTTGCCAGCGCTTCGCGCGCCGCGCGTCAGACATGTGCCTCAGACATGCGCCGCAGGCCCGGACGCGGCGGGGGCCGCGGGCGGCTCGCCGCCTGCCGCGCGCTCGCCGAACAAGCCCGCCATCCAGCGTCCGATCTCCTCGGCATTCGTCTCGCCGGTGAGCCGTGCGGGTGAGAGCCGCCCGCCCGCGAGCACCGCGATGCGGTCGCAGATGTCGAACAACTCGTCGAGCTCCTCCGAGATCACGAGTATCGCGACCCCGCGCGCCGAAAGATCGAGCAACTCTTGACGGATGAACGCCGCCGCACCCACGTCGACGCCCCATGTGGGTTGCGCGACGACGAGCACCTTCGGCGTCTGCAGGATCTCACGCCCGACGATGTACTTCTGCAGATTCCCGCCCGAAAGGCTCGCCGCGTGCGCGTCGGGACCGCCGCAGCGCACGTCGAAGGCGTCGATGCAGCGCTGGGCGAATGCGCGCATCGCGCCCGTCCTGAGCCAGCCCGAGCGCACCATGCCTTCGCGGTGCGCGGTCAGCAAGGCGTTTTCCGATAGCGACATCTCGGGCACCGCGCCGCGCCCGAGCCGTTCTTCGGGCACGAATGCGAAGCCGCGACGACGACGCTCGCCCGCCGTGAGCCGCCCTGCGGGTTCGCCGCAGATCGTCACCGCATCGGCCGGAACATGGCGGCCCAGATGCGCCTCGCCGGAGAGCGCGGCGAGCAGTTCGGCCTGGCCGTTGCCCGACACGCCCGCAATGCCGAAGATCTCGCCCGCGTGCACGGCGAACGTCACGTCGGCGAGCGAAGTGCCGAACGGATCGGCGCTCGGCATCGAGAGATGTTTGACGTCGAGCTGCACGTCGCCGGGCGTGTGCGGCCGGCGTGTGTAGTCGGGCAAATCGCGCCCCACCATCAGGCGTGCGAGCGACGCATGCGTCTCCTCGCGCGGCGTCACATTACCGGTCACCTTGCCGCCGCGCAGCACCGTGGCCGTGTCGCAGAGTTCCTGGATTTCGTCGAGCTTGTGGCTGATATAGAGGATGCTGCAACCTTCCGATGCGAGCCGCCGCAGCGTATCGAAGAGCTTGCGCACGGCCTGCGGCGTAAGCACCGAGGTCGGCTCGTCCATGATGAGCAGGCGCGGGTTCTGCAACAGGCAGCGCACGATTTCGACGCGCTGCCGCTCGCCCACGGTCAGGCTGTGGACGTGGCGCTGCGGATCGACGTCGAGACCGTATTGCGCCGACACCTCGCTGATGCGCCTCGCGAGCGCCTTGAGATCGAACGCCTCGTCGAGCGAGAGCGCGATGTTCTCGCCGACCGTGAGTGTCTCGAAGAGCGAAAAGTGCTGGAACACCATGCCGATGCCGAGCTTGCGCGCGGCGGCCGGGTTCGCGATGTCGACGGGCTGCCCTTCCCAGCGGATTTCGCCCGCATCGGGCCGCACCGCGCCGTAGACGATCTTCATGAGCGTACTTTTGCCCGCCCCGTTTTCGCCGAGCAGCGCGTGAATCTCGCCGGGCGCGACCGAGAGCGTGACGTCGTCGTTCGCGAGCACTGCCGGGTACTGCTTCGTGATGCCCGTGAGCGCGAGACGCGGCACAATGCCGCTCCCGGAAGCTGCTCCGGAAGCCGTGCCCGCCGCCTGACGTGAAGAAGAATCGCCCATGAAGGTTCTGCCGAAGTACGTTACTGCTATTCGAGTTCTATGCCCGCGCATGCCGCACGGAGTGGTTGCCCCCGCACCGTTCGGGGCAGCCAGGCCGCGACCGGCCGATGACGGGGCCGTCGCGCGGGGGTGACGATACCTGTTAGACGGGCGTTAGTCGAGAGGCATTAAATCCCGCCAGGCCACGTGACGCGGGGGGTTCTGGCGCAAGCTGCCCTCGACGGATTCCCTCCCTTATATTGAAAACGATGTACCGATAAATTCGATCTATCAGCCCGGATTTATTACCCGGAGGGTCGATGAGTCAGCGATGCGAGGCGATCGACCTTCGACGATCAAAATTGCGCTGGCAACTCATGCAAGCGACGATACACAGATTGAGCGTAGCCCTGTAAAGGTCGTATTTATGCATCGCTTCGACGGCCACCGGGGCATCGAACGATGCCGAAACCACGGCGAATCCGCGCAGAGCGCGCGCGTGCCCGCGTGCTGCATCGCGTCACGTCACTCATGCTGAAGGACTTATCTTCACTATCGTCTACCCGCTTACGCCACGATGGTTCTTACAATGCGTTGAACGTCGCGTATGCATAACAGGCTGGACACGAGGAAACTGCGAATGGGCAAGCTCACCACCCATGTGCTCGACACCGCGAATGGCCGTCCCGGCACGGGCATCAAAATCGAACTCTTCGCGCTCGCGGGTGATACGCGCCGCGCACTGAAAACCGTCACGACGAACGACGACGGCCGCTGCGACGAACCGCTGCTCGAAGGCGCGGCGTTCGCGGCCGGCGAATACGAACTCGTGTTCCATGCGGGCGACTATTTCGCCTCGCTCGGTACGCAGGTGCCGCACCCGCGCTTCGTCGACCGCGTCGTGCTGCGCTTCGGGATCGCAGACGCCAACGCGCACTATCACGTGCCGCTGCTCGTCTCGCCCTGGTCGTACAGCACCTACCGCGGCAGCTAGGCGCGCTCCCCCCATCCGGCAATCCATCGTCGCCACACCATACACACGAGACCGGCGGCGCAAGCGCTTCGCACGGCAGCTGCCAAACGCACGAGGCACCGAATCCGGCGCTGAAGCAGGCACCGCGCCTGCAATTCGCACGAGGTGTTGCGCGCGCAACGAATCAGGAGTGGAGGCGCTTTATGGCAGGTCTGATGACGGGTTTCATCACCGACTGGCTGAATCTCGCCCTGCGCTGGTTCCATGTCGTGGCCGCGATCGCCTGGATCGGCGAATCGTTCTACTTCGTGGCACTCGACAACAGCCTCAAGCCGCCTGCGGATCCGAACCAGCGCATGCGCGGCGTATTCGGCGAACTGTGGCACGTGCATGGCGGCGGCTTCTACAACATGCAGAAATACACGGTCGCGCCGCCCGAAATGCCCGGGGATCTGCACTGGTCGAAGTGGCCCGCATACACAACCTGGCTCTCGGGCGCAGCGCTCTTTACCGTCCTGTATCTCTTCGCGCCCGGCGCCTACCTCATCGACAAAAGCGTGCTCGACATGGGCCCGGCCGTCGCGATCTTCTCCGCGCTCGGCTTCCTCGCCGCGGGCTGGATCGTCTACGACGCGCTGTGCCGCCTGCTCGGCACGAAAGACACGCTGCTCGGCGTATGCGTGGGCGTCTACGTCCTGCTTGCGGCCTGGCTCGCCTGCCACATCTTCGCCGGGCGTGCCGCGTATCTGATCATGGGCGCGATGCTCGCGACGATCATGTCGGCGAATGTGTTCTTCGTCATCATCCCGGGCCAGCGCAAGATGGTCGACGCCATGTTGAAGGGCGAAGCGCCGAACCCTGCTTACGGCAAGCGCGGCAAGCAACGCTCGGTGCACAACACGTACTTCACGCTGCCGGTCGTGTTCGCGATGCTGTCGAATCACTACGCGATGACCTATTCGCACCCGCACAGCTGGGTCGTGCTCGCGCTGATCATGCTGGCCGGTGCGCTGATCCGCCAGTTCTTCGTGATGCGCCATCGCGGCCGCGTGTTGTGGTATTTGCCGCTCGGCGGCATCGCGCTGATGTTCGCCGCCCTCTTCTGGACGCTGCCGCGCCCGGTCGTGCCGCAGGCGGAAGCGGCTAAAGCGGACAAAGCGGCCAACTCGCCGAAACTGAAACTCGCCGATATCCAGCCGATCGTGCAGGCCCGTTGCGTGGCATGCCATTCGGCCCATCCGACGCTGATCGGCGCTGCGCCCGCTGGCGTGATGCTGGATACGCCCGACGAGATTTCGCAGAACGCCCAGCGTCTGTATCGGCAGGCCGTGCAGTTGAAGGTCATGCCGCTCGCCAACATCACGCACATGACCGACGACGAACGCCAGAAGATTGCCGCCTGGTTCGAAGGCGGCGCGACGAGATAGTGAGGTAAGGCAGCAAGGGCCGCGTGCGAGAAGAAAATGCGCCGCAACCCGGCAAATCACGCGGCGTTTTACACGCTGCGCGGCATTGCGCGAGGCTTCAACGCCGCGCGGCGCGCACAGCGTCTTCGTTTATCCAGAGCGACTCGGGCAGATCCTGCTCGTCGAGGTTGTGCCCCGCGCCGCCGCGATCGACGACGATAAAGTCGCTCGCTTCGCCGAGCGCGATCAGCGGATGGTGCCACACGCCCTTCGCGTAGTTCACGCCTTGCCAGCGGTGGGTCACGAATGCGCGAATCTTTGCGACGTCGAGATCGCCCACGGGCGCCACGACGATCAGATAGGGACGGCTATCGAGCGGCAAAAACGCCTGGCTGCCGAGCGGATGACGCTCGAGCATTTTCACCTCGAACGGAAGCACGCGCGCTTCGCCGCGAAAGAGATTGATGAGCGCGCGGCCGCCCTCGTCCGTCACGTCCACCTTCGCGAGATCGTGATAGCGGATCGTCGTGCCGAGGTTGATCGGAAACGCGTTCGCGCCTTCAAGTTCGATCACATCGCCGAACGGCGCGAACGCAGCGCGCGTCAGCAGCTCGACGGCTAGCGTCGAGCCGGAGCGTTGCGTCGGGTTGCTCATGGTCCTCTCACAGCCCGCTTACGCGAGCGTACCCCACAGGCGCAGGCGCGACACGCCGCCGTCCGGAATGATGTTCAGACGCACGTGAGTGACCGGGCCGAGCGCGGCCAGCTCGCTTTCGAAGCTGTGTTGTGCGTCCATCTGCAGCTTCTGCTCGCCGAGCAGCACCGGCCAGAACATCGCCTGCGTAATGAGCGAACTGTCCGTGCCTCCCGTCACGCACGCAGCCTGTACCGAGCAGCGGTCGGGATAGTTGCCCTTGAAGTGCGCGGTATCGACTTCGATCTTCTTGATGATGCCGGGATGTGCGAGTGCGATGATCGCCCAGTCGTTGCCCGGCTCGCGGCGGCGGCGCGTTTCCCAGCCGTCGCCCATGTTCGCGCCGCGGCCCGGCATCAGCATGTTCGACGCGAGACCGAAGTGCTGGTTGTTCGCCGCGACCACGTACGCGCCGTTCGCCATGGCGGCAAGGTCGAAGTGTTCGGTGCGGCTCGCGCCGTTCCAGTCCACCTGCGGCTGGCCGTAGACGCGCAGACGCGCAATGCCGCCATCCGGATAGATGTTCACCCGCACGTGCGTGTATGGCTGGGACGGCTGGCCGCTGGCGGCTTCAAGATAGTGGTGGCTGTTGCCTGTCAGGGACGTAGACGGCACGATCTCGAACCACGGCGTCGAAGCCGTCGGCATGCCTTCGGGCACATACGCACCCTCCACCGATGCCGCGGGCGGATAGTTGCCGGTGAAATGGCTGGTATCGAGGTCGAGCCCCTTGACGACGCCAGGGCGCGCGAGCTTCACGACGCACCAGTCGTAGCCCATCGTGCGCTTGCGCCGCGTCTCCCAGCCGTCCATCCACTTGCCGTGGTCGTCGTACTTGCCCGGGACGAAGACAGCCGGCTCCGGGTTAAGCATGCGCTCCTTCGGCGCGAAGAATTCGTCGCTGGCTTCGAGCGCCTGCGCGCCGAGGCGCGGGTCCGCAAGATTCACATAGCGGCGGGTGAATTCTGGAGCGTTGGAATCAAGAGTCGGGAGTGCCATCGTCGTCTTCCTTCTTGTCTGTCCGGTGATAGCGCAAAAGCGCCGCATCAAGCGTCGATCAACTCGTCGAGCCGAAAGCGCGCAATGCGATAGATCTCGTCGAGGTTCGCGCATATTTCGTCGGCGCGGCTGTTGTTCACGCGCGCTTCGAAGTTCGCGATGATGCCTTGGCGGTCGTAGCCGCGTACCGCGAGGATGAACGGGAAGCCGAACTTCTCGCGATACGCCCGGTTAAGCGACTGCAGCTTGTCGAACTCTTCCTGCGTGCATTGGTTCAGGCCCGCGCCGCGCTGTTCGCGTGTCGATTCGGCGGTCAGTTCGCCGCGCACCGCCGCCTTGCCCGCAAGTTCCGGGTGGGCACGGATCAGCGCGAGCTGCTTCGTCTCGCCCGCAGATTTGACGGCCTGCGACATCGCCCTATGCAGAGCCTCGACGCTCGCGAACGGACGCTCTACGGCAGCAGCCCCGGCCACCCATGGCGAGTGCTCGAAGATGCCTGAAAGCGCGGCCACGAAGGCTTCGGTCGAGGCACGGTTAAGCTGTTCGAGGGTGTAGTCCATGGTCTTCATGTGGCAACTTCACGTGGCAACTTCACGTGGCGGCACGGCGAGCGCGCGGCTGGTAGGGATGATGCGTGCGCCAGTGACGCGCGATGTCGACGCGGCGCGCCACCCAGACGCGATCGTATTGCTCGATATGGTCGAGAAAGCGTTGCAGCGCGCGAAACCGCCCCGGGCGGCCGAGCAGCCGGCAGTGCATGCCGATCGACATCATCTTCGGCGCCTCGTCGCCTTCTTCGTAGAGCACGTCGAAGGCGTCGCGCAGGTACGCGAAGAAATGGTCCGCCGTGTTGAAGCCCTGCGGCGTGGCGAAGCGCATGTCGTTCGTGTCGAGCGTGTACGGAACGATCAGTTGCGGCACGGTCTTGCCCCCCGTCACTTCCACATCCATCCAGAACGGCAGATCGTCGCCGTAATAGTCGGAGTCGTAGAGAAAGCCGCCGTATTCCGCGACGAGACGGCGCGTGTTCGGGCTGTCACGGCCCGTGTACCAGCCGAGCGGACGCACGCCCGTCACGCGCTCGATCGCTTCCATGCCGAGCTTCATATGCTCGGCTTCGCGTTCCGGCGTCGCGTCCTGATAGTGGATCCAGCGATAGCCGTGGCACGCGATCTCGTGACCGAGTTCGACGAACGCACGGCCGAGTTCCGGATGACGCTCGATCGCCATGCCGACGCCGAATACCGTGAGCGGCAGGCCGCGCTTCTCGAACTCGCGCAGGATGCGCCATACGCCGACGCGCGAGCCGTACTCGTAGATCGATTCCATGCTCATGTGACGCGCGGGGTACGCGGCAGCGCCGACGATTTCCGACAAGAACTGCTCGGAGGCGCTATCGCCGTGCAGCACACAGTTTTCGCCGCCCTCTTCGTAGTTGAGGACGAACTGCACCGCAACGCGCGCCTGGCCCGGCCAGTCGGCCTGCACCGGATGCCGGCCATAACCGGTTAGATCGCGAGGATAGAGAGGATCGAGTGCCATGTTGGAAGAGTCAACCGATCGTGTTGTGAAGGCAAGATCCGGCGAGAGTCGAATTCGACGGAGAGCGGTCGCCGCGCGTGAATTGCCAGTGCGCAAACGGCGCGCGGTGGATCAGCCCGGCAATCCGCTTTCAGGACCAGATCAGTGTAGCCAAATCATCGGGGCACGCCCATACGCGCGTTCAGATACTGCAGGTCAAGCAAGGTGTATGAAAACTGCCCTGCCTCGCGTGCACGACTCCACTGCAGCAACCTGGTGCAGCAACCGCGCGATGCCCGTACGCACCGGTTGGCGGCGCGGCATTCCAATCGCCGCCAGCATGCCCAATATGCGCCATTTATCTGCCAGCGGTTAGTCGCGACACAAGTGCGTCGGACATTTGCGTGCGAACGAACGGCTTGGCAGTTAGTTGCATATATAGGCCGTAAAAAAAGCGCTCGAAAGCGCTTTTGTGCCCCCGCGTCAGCCGAGATGCGGATATCCGCTCACGGCCAGCTTGAACCCGAGCGGTGTGGCCTGCAGGTTCGCCTGCGCGCCGACCGGCAGCGTCACCATGTCCGCGATATGCCCGAACGGCAAGCCCGTGATGACCGGAACGCCGACCACCGAGCGCACCTGCTCGATCATTTCGTCCAGGTCGTAGCCGTTGTCGTAGTCGAACGGCTTGCCGCCCGAAAAGTCGCCCAGCACGAGTGCCTGCTGGCGCCCGAGAATCCCCGAGAGGTGCAACTGATAAATCATGCGTTCAATGCGAAACGGCTGCTCGTTGATGTCCTCGAGGAACAAAATGCCGCCCTCCACCGGCGGCATGAACGGCGTGCCGATCAAAGAAGTCAACATGGCAAGGTTGCCGCCCCAGAGCGTGCCCGAAACATGTGCGGTCTGCGCCTGCGGGGCGTCCACGGTGAGCGTGAAATCGGGCTTCGAGAGCGTGTCCCAGAAGTGCTGCATCGTGAAGCTGCTGAGATCCTCGGCGCCGAAGTCGCTCACGAGCATCGGGCCGCCGAACGTCGTGAGTCCCGCGCGCGCAAGCAGCGCGAGCTGGATCGCAGTGAAGTCGCTATGGCCGCAAAACGCAATCGGCCGCCCGGCGAGCCGCCGCTGCAGGCCTTCGTAATCGAGCCCGTGCAGGAGGCGCACGGCGCCGTAGCCGCCGCGCACGGCGAGCACGATATCGGGCAAGTCGCGCGACGGGTCGGCCAGGCGGTTGAGTTCGGCGGCACGTTCGCCGTCGGTGCCCGCGAAGCGCAGGTAGCGCCGCTCGGTTGCCGCGATGCCGTCGACGCGATGGCCTTCGGCCTGCAGGCGATCGAGCGCACGCTCGACCACCATCGGATCGGGCGGATAACCGGACGGTGCAATCAGTTCGATGGTGCGATGCTTGGTCATGTCGATTGGGATGGGGTGTCGCCCGTGCTGGCGGAGTCGTCATCCGCCGACGGCGTCTCGCCTGCTACGGCGCGGCGCGCCGCGCGACTCGCCCGGCGTCGCTCCGCGAAGAACGAGCGCAGCGCGTCGCCGCATTCGCTTTCGAGCACGCCGCCCACCACATTGGTGTGATGATTCAACTGCGCGTTGGCGAAGGCATCGACGACACCGCCGCACGCGCCCGTCTTCGGGTCGTGCGCGCCGTAGACCACGCGCGCGATCCGCGCGTGCATGATGGCGCCCGCGCACATCAGGCACGGTTCGAGGGTCACATAGAGCTCACAGCCCGGCAAACGGTAGTTTTCCAGCGCCTTCGCGCCCGCACGGAGCGCGGCCATCTCGGCATGCGCGGACGGATCGTGCGCCCCGATCGGATGGTTGAAACCTGTCGCGATCACCTCGTCGCCGCGCACCAGCACCGCGCCAACGGGCACCTCGCCCGCCGCGCGCGCATCTTCGGCAGCGAGTTGAGCAAGCCGCATGAAATGGCGGTCGCGCTCGCTCACGGGATCGGGCAGTTGCGAAGGCGTGGACGTGCCTGGCTCAACAGCGTCGGGCGTAGCATCGGCGCGATCTTGCGGGTCGACGGCAACGCTGGAAGGCGCGGCCGGTGTGGCGGCCGGCGTGTTCACTGCGCCTCCGCCTGAACAGGCTGAGTGGACTGGGCGGGTTGCGGATTCGCGGCACGCCCTGAAAGCCGCTCGGCGATACGCCGGCGGTATTCCTGCGGCACTACCATCGCGCCGCCGCGCAGCGATTCGAGCGCCATGTCGAGCGCGAGCAAACGCGCGCGCAGACGGCATTGCGCCGCCTTGTCGCCGACCTTGGCGAGTTCCTCTTCGAGGTCACGCAACGCGCGCAACTGTTCGACAGCCGGAGGCACGAACCCGGCATTCTTGAGAATGCGGTTGGCGACACGCACTTCTTCGGGGACGAACAGGTCGTCGTCGAATTCCTGGGGCGATCCGGCGCCCGGCAGGTCGTCGAATTCCCCGCGCGCGGCTGCGGCGGCAATCCGTTGTTCGACGAGGGCATCAAGCAATTTCATCGGTAATTCATCACGTTGCGGCTCACGCATTCTATCAGGGCGTGACCTGGAGGACCGTCAGGCTCTGTCGTGGCTTCCGTCGACGTGAATGGCTTGACAGCCCGCTGTCGAATGCCGCATGAACCGGCATCCGGTTCTGAATGGCGCCGCGCGGGCAGCGACGGCACCACCGTGTTGGGCTGGCAGCGAAAGGCTTTGATCGGGCCAATGCCGTGATGCGAGCAGCCCGTAAGCGGCGTACGAACGTACCGTGTGAAGCGGCTTCGCACGCGGCACGGCCCTCCTGACGGCCGTGCACCGCGCGCGAAGCGCAGAGATGCCTAGTGTGCGATCACCTTGGCAATCGCGTCGACCACGACCCCGACGTTCTTGTCGTTAAGCCCTGCCACGCACATCCGGCCCGAGCGCAGCACGTAAACGCCGAACTCTTCGCGCAGCCGCTCGACCTGATCGGCCGACAAGCCCGTATACGTGAACATGCCGCGCTGGCGGATATAGCGCGACAGCGCCTCGCCGCTCACATACGCGCGCAAGCCGTCGTGAATCGCGACGCGCATCCGGGCGATACGCTCGCACATGGCCGCCAGCTCCTGCTCCCACGATTGCTTCAGATCCGGCGTGGTCAGCACGCGTGCGACGATCTTCGCGCCGTGCGTGGGCGGATTGCTGTAGTTCGAGCGCACCGAGCCCGTCAACTGCCCAAGCACGCGATCGGCCGCCGCCGCGTCTTCGCAGACCACGTGCAGGCCGCCGCAGCGCTCGCCGTAGAGCGAGAAGTTCTTCGAGAACGAGTTGGCGATCAGGGCCGGAAGCCCGCGGCGCGCGATCTCGCGCACGGCGAACGCGTCGTCGTCGAGGCCCGCGCCGAAACCCTGGTACGCCATGTCGACGAACGGCAGCAGATTGCGCTTTTGCAGCACGTCGATCAGCTGCTCCCACTGCGCGCGGTCGAGATCGACGCCCGTCGGGTTATGGCAGCACGCATGCAGCAGCACGATGCTCTGCGGCGGCAGCGCGTCGATAGCCGAGAGCATCGCGTCGAATTTCAGGCCGCCCGTCGCCTCGTCGTAGTACGGGTAGGTCTTCACCGTGAAGCCCGCGCGCTCGAAGATAAAGCGATGGTTTTCCCACGTCGGGTCGCTCACCCAGACTTCGCTCGCCGGGAAATAGCGCTTGATAAAATCCGCGCCGACCCGAAGCGCGCCCGAGCCGCCGAGCGTCTGTACGGTCGCGATGCGCCCCGCCGTGCGCGACGGGCACTGCGCGCCGAACACGAGCGCCTGCACGGCGTCGCGATACTGGGCGAAACCCGCCATCGGCAGATAGGGCTTCGGTCCCGGCTCTTCGAGCAGCGCCGCTTCGGCGGTGCGGACGGCCTGCATCACGGGCAGGCGGCCTTCGTCGTCGAAGTAGATGCCGATGCTCAGATTGACCTTGTTCTGGCGCGGATCCTTCTGAAAGTTCTCGTTCAGCGTGAGGATCGGGTCGCCGGGATAGGCGTCGATGTGTTCGAACATGGTGTTTGCGAAATGGGCTGTTCAGGATGAAAGACGATCAGTATGCTCCTGGCGCGTCGCGGCACCGCCTTGCAGGGCGGATCCCGCGTTGCGCTGCCAGAACCGGTACGCGAGCGCGAGCGCGGCGAGCCACACCGGAAGCAGATACACGGAAATCCGCAATTCCGGCGTGAGATACATTACAACGAGAACGCCCGCGAGGAAAACCAGACATAAATAGTTCGTGAACGGATACCCGAGGCTCTTGAACATCGTCGTCTGCCGGGCGCGCGCCTTGTCGCGGCGGAACTTCAGGTGAATCAGGCTGATCATCGCCCAGTTGATGATGAGCGCCGACACGACGAGCCCCATCAGCAGTTCGAACGCCTTGCCCGGCATGAAATAGTTGACGATCACGCACACGCCGGTCGCGAGCGCCGAAACGCCGAGCGCCGCCAGCGGAATGCCGCGGCGGTTGACCTTGAGCAGCGACTTCGGCGCATTGCCTTGCTGCGCGAGGCCGTAAAGCATGCGGCTGTTGCAGTAGACGCCGCTGTTGTACACGGAGAGCGCAGCCGTCAGCACGATGAGATTAAGCACACCGGCGACGAGGTCGCTGTTCATCGCGTGGAAAATCAGCACGAACGGACTGCCGCCCGTCACCACCTTCTGCCAGGGATACAGCGAGAGCAGCACGGCGAGCGCGCCCACATAGAAAAGCAGGATGCGGTAGATGACCTGATTGGTTGCGCGCGGGATCGTGTGCGAGGGATCGTCGGCTTCGGCGGCAGTGATGCCGACGAGTTCGAGGCCGCCGAACGAGAACATGACGACGGCCATCGCCATCACGAGGCCGCTCACGCCGTGCGGGAAAAAGCCGCCGTGCCGCCAGAGGTTGGCCACGCTGGCGTCGGGACCGGCGTGACCGCTCACGAGGAGCCAGCCGCCGAACGCAATCATGCCGACAATCGCGAGCACCTTGATGATCGCGAACCAGAACTCCAGTTCGCCATACGACTTCACGCTGGTGAGATTGATCGCGTTGATGATCACGAAAAACGCGAGCGCCGACACCCACGTGGGCAGGTTCGGCCACCAGTAGTGCATGTAGATGCCGACGGCGGACAGCTCGGCCATGCTCACGAGGATGTACAGCACCCAATAGTTCCAGCCCGAGAGAAAGCCTGCGAACGGACCGAAGTACTTGTCGGCGAAATAGCTGAACGAGCCTGCGACCGGCTCGTCGACGACCATCTCGCCGAGCTGGCGCATGATGAAGAACGCGATGATGCCCGCGATGCCGTAGCCGAGCAGCACCGAAGGTCCGGCTGTCTGGATCGTCTGCGCGATGCCGAGGAAAAGGCCCGTGCCAATTGCGCCGCCGAGTGCGATCAGCTGAATATGGCGGTTCTTGAGGCCGCGTTTGAGCTGGCCGCTTTTATCGTTTGAAGTCATGTTTTTCCGGTCGCCTCAGTGCGGCGTATCCGGCCAACGATTCTGCCCAGTTTCAGGAAATAATCAGGAAATAAAAATGCGCACGCAACGAACTGGGGCGAAGCGCGCAGCCTGGCGTCAAATACGGTTCACCGCCCGACCGGCTGCGCAGGACGCGCGAGGCGGTGGCGCGCGGTTTCCGTCCCTGCGACACGACTTCTTTCTCACATAAGCTTTGACGGCATAAAAAACTCTTTCACGGACAACAACTTAATGATTTTACCGTGTCTCGAGACCGCCAGCGATAGCGCACGCTTGCGCGGAACGCCGCACCGTACATGGCGGATCATTCCGGGCCTAAAACCTGACAATTACACAACAAAAATCGGGAAATACTCCCTAATCGAGAATATCTCTCGTGTTGTAAGCTGAAAACCGGCCTAGCTCGATCTGGATGGGGAAATCGCACAGCAAGCGCCATCGTACGTAACAGCGGTTTAACTGTTTTTCCCGATGGCAGGTGTTCGTCGATTATCCAGGCTGATTAGCATTACTGAGTTTGCTCTTGTAGATCAGGGTCCCCAATCCTTCGTAAAGCCTGTATCCGCTCCAGGTGATACAGCTTTCTTTACGGAGTCGCCGCTCCCCTGCCGATTCCAGCATGGCCCGTTTTATCGCTACACGATCCTGTTTGCCGACGCGTGCTGTCCCTCTCCGGGGTTGATGTTTCATCAATAATGAGGTCTGCAAGTGAACAAGAAAATCCTGTGCGCATTAATCGCTCCGCTCGTTTTTTCTGCAGGGGCCGCCTACGCCGATTCGCCGCCTCCGGTAGGCACCCATTTCGCGGCGCTGCCCGATCACTTCACGAAGCGCGTGCTCGTTACCGGCCTCAAAAATCCGCACAACATGGTGCTGGGGCCGGACGGGCAACTCTGGCTGACCGAACAGGCCACGAGGCGCGTGCTGCGCGTCGATCCCAAGACCGGCAATCTTTCGGTGCTGGCCGAGATTCCCGATGTGGTCTACGACGAGGGGCATCAGAACGGCCTGCTCGGCATTGCGCTCCACCCGGAGCTACTCAAGGGAAAGGGGCATGACTACGTCTATGTTTCCATGACCTACGCAACCGGCAAGGGCGGCGACTCCCCTAACGCCACCTTGATTCGCCGCTATACGTACGATGCGAACACCGGCAAGCTCGCCCATCCGGTCGACCTGATCAAGGGCATGCCGTCGAGCTTCGACCATCAGTCGGCGCGCCTGCTGTTCGGCCCGGACCGCAAGCTCTATTACTCGATCGGCGACCAGGGTCACAACCAGTTCTCCTATCTCTGCCAGCCGAATCACGCGCAGGATATTCCCACTGAAGCCCAGATCAAGGCGGCGGATTACTCGCTGTACCAGGGCAAGATCCTGCGTCTGAACATCGACGGTTCGATCCCGAACGACAACCCGGTGATTCACGGCGTTAAAAGCCATATCTATGCGTACGGGATCCGTAACTCGCAGGGCATGGTGTTCTCGCCGAACGGCAGGCTGTTTGCGGCCGAGCATGGTCCGAACACCGACGACGAACTGAACCTGATCGTGCCGGGCGGCAACTATGGCTGGCCGCACGTCGCGGGCCGCAAGGACGATTCCGGTTACGCGTATGCGAACTGGTCGGCTGTGAAAGGCGGCTGCGAGGCGCTGACGGAGAAGGAGAAGGACCCTGCGCAAAACGGCCTCAAGGTGCCGGATGCCGTGCCGGTAATGAAGGAGTCGCAATGGTCGGATCCGGCCTTCGTCGAACCGATCAAGACCTTCTACACCGTACCGAGCAATTTCGATTTCAACGATCCGGTCTGCGCGGACAAGAATCTGTACTTCATCTGCTGGCCGACTATCGCGCCATCGTCAGTGACGTACTACAAGGGCGGCCCGCACGGCGTGCCGGGCTGGGAGCATTCGCTGCTGATCACGTCGCTTAAGCGCGGTCTCGTGTTCCGCGTGAAGCTGGATGCCACCAATAGCGTTGCGATGGGTGACGCCGTTCCGCTGTTCCGCTCGATTAACCGCTATCGAGAAATCGTCGCGAGCCATGACGGCTCGGCCATCTATGTCGCGACGGACACCGCCGGCCTGGGCACGACCGAAGCGGGGAATGCGTCGTTCAAGCTCGATAACCCCGGGTCGATTATCGAGTTCAAGTACACCGCGGGTAAGTAAGGCCGAAATGTAGTTCTGTCAAACCCGGGCTGGGAGATTCAGCCCGGGTTTTTATTTTGTTTTTATTGCGGATGATTTGCTGCTTATTCCCACTCGGTTGTCAACGGCATCGCGGGAGGCCTGTGGGGACCGCGTTTCCGCCTGGTCACGTGGCGTCGATACCGTCAGCGATACCGGAAATTCCAGTCGGCAGTTGTCAGCTCTGAGGAGACTGTATCGGAGAACCAACCTGCGCTTCCGCTGAAAGATCGCAACCCCCAGGAACTTGAGGACGGCTTCTGCGGGAATACCGTCTTCGATACCATCAGGCACGTTCCAATGCGGTCCCGGCAGAGCTTGCAGAAACCATGCTACGCATCCAATGGCGGCAATTCGCCTTGCGGGCAAGGGACACTCCGCACAATCGTACTCGTCGAATCCTGTCAGTCACGGGCCTGCATATCAACATAAACGCCCGCACTGGGATGCTATTCCTGACTCTTAATCCGTAGGCGAGTATTCGAGCCACTCACGCCCTACCAAAGATATCAAGCAAAAAGCCCGGTCATCGCGGCCGGGCTATTTCCTTTCTGGAGTCAGTGTAGGCACCATGTAGGCATTTTCGATCAAACTGAATCAACCTTGATGCCACGGTACTTCGATCGTGGCCATGCCAGCACACGTTCAGCACGTCCACGTCGTGGAACGGCACTTCCACGTTCGCGCTTGCACTCAACGCAGGCGTTGCCTCGCTCGATCCACTCATGGCTACTTCTCCTGCTGCGCACGCGCAAAGTCGCCCGCTGCGATGCGCTTCGCCATCGCGCGCAGTTCGTGTTCCAGCGAGCGATCCTCATCGACGAATGGCGACGTAGCGGCCACGTCATCCATGAACGCGGCAAGCGGCGCGGGAATTACCGTGGCGGTGTTGCCGCGCAGCCGCAGGCGCGCGGCCTGCACGGTGGCGAGCGCATGCGCCGCCGCGACCTGCTCTGTGAGTTGCAGCACGCGCAGACAGTCGCGCGCCGCGATCGTCCCCATGCTCACCTTGTCCTGGTTGTGCGCTTCCGTCGAACGCGAGAACACGCTCGCGGGCATCGTGTGCTTGAGCGCCTCCGCCGTCCACGCCGATGACGAAATCTGCACGGCCTTGAAGCCATGATTGATCGGCGCGCGCTCGCTCGTCGCACCCGTGAGATTGCGCGGCAGACCGTTGTTGAACCTGTCGTCGACGAGCAAGGCGAGCTGCCGGTCCATCAGGTCGGCAAGATTCGCCACGGCTGTCTTTAGGCCGTCCATCGCGAACGCGATATGGCCGCCGTAGAAGTTACCGCCGTGCAGCACGCGCTCGCCGTCGGGATCGATCAGCGGGTTGTCGTTGGCGCTATTCAGTTCGTTTTCGATGTCGCGGCGAATCCATGTGAGCGCGTCGTTTGCCACGCCGATCACGTGCGGCGCGCAGCGGATCGAATAGCGGTCCTGCAACCGGTGGCCCGGCGTATCCGGACGCCCGGCCAGATCGGAGCGAATCCAGGCCGCCGCTTCGCCCTGCCCGGCGTGCGGCTTGGCTTCGAAGATGAACGCGTCGAAATGCGCGGCACGCCCGTCGAGCGCCACCGTTGCGAGCGCAGTGAGTCGCGCGGTCAGACGCGCGAGTTGCGCGGCACGCGTGAACGCGAGACACGCGAGGCCCGTCATGACCGCCGTCCCATTCATCAGTGCGAGGCCTTCCTTGGGCGCGAGCGTGAGCGGTTCGCGGCCGAGCGCGAGCCACGCGTCGCGTGCCTCGCACAGCGCGCCGCGAAACTGTACGCCGCGCTCGCCGGCCAGCGCCGCCGCGACATACGAAAGCGGCGTGAGGTCGCCGCTTGCACCGACCGAACCTTCGGCGGGAATACGCGGCAGCATGCGATGATTGATGAGATCGGCGAGCCGTTCGAGCAGCACCGGGCGCACGCCCGAAAGTCCAAACGCCAGCGAATTCAGGCGAGCGGCGATCACGGCGAGCGCCGAGGGATCGTCCAGATACTCGCCCATGCCGCAGCCGTGGTAGCGCATGAGCTGCAACGGCAGATCCTCGACGAGCGCCATCGGCACGTCGACAATGCAGGCGTCACCGTAACCCGTGTTGACGCCGTACACGGTCGCGCCAGTTTCGAGATGCCGGCGCAAAAATTCCGCGCCGCGCGCGATACGCTCTCGCCAGGCCGGATCGTCATTCAGGCGCACACCGGCGCCGTCACGTGCGACGGCCACCACGTCCTCGATCGTCAGATGGCGATCGCCAAATACCACAGCATTCGCTTTGCCTGCGGCATCCTTCAGGTCAGTCCCGGGCATTCGCTCCCCCACTGGGGCGCACCCAGAAATCGTAGAAATTGAACCATTGATAAGGCGCCTTGCGGCAATAGGTGTTCGAGGCGCGACGCAAAGCGCTTACGCTACACTACTTCACGAGCACCGAGCAACTGCACACCGGACTGAGACATTACATCTACTACAACCACGAACGCATCGGGCTCAAATTGAAAGGACAGCGTCGCCGCACAGCCGGGATCAGACTACAACGCAAAACGGCCTGGCAACTTGCCAAGCCGTTTCTTTCTTGTCCAAATCCTGTCCAAATTTGAGCCTGGACAGCAGACGAACTGAACCAGGGAACCCGGTCACGAACTATCGCAACATCAGCGAATGCGCAACGGCGAGACGCGATCAAGCCCCTGATTTAACGGGAATTCTCACTCCCACTCGATTGTCAATCCAGCGGCTGTCCCCTTGCGGGGACGGGGTGCCGCTAACGCATTCATCGACGATACCGTCAGCGATACCGGAAAAACCGCCGGCAGTTATCAGCTTTGGACAGACTGCATCGGAGAATCTTCGTTGAAAGCTCACTAACATTGGGCATCCGAAGACGATTTCTGCGCGGATGCCGTCATCGATACCGTCACGCACTTTCCAATGCGGTCCTGGTATAGCCAACCGGTACCATGGCCATCGGCTCCGGCCGTTTCTCCCACCAGACGCACACGAAGCGCACTGCAGCAGCACCGGCTGAGCCTCAGTTCAAACCCAACCCTCTTGCTCTGCCTTGCGACCGTCTCGCCGCATCGCTTCGCATAGCTTGCGCAAGTCGGCCGGCAGATCGGGCCGTGCCAATAGGACGGCGAGCAGCTTACGGTCATGTTCGTTAAGCGGCCAACGCTGCGAAGTATCCTCCCATTGACTCACGTCCATTTTATATGGCTCCCAAGTCAGGCCGTACGCCTGCCAGAGTCCCCCAACGGTGCAGGCGATGTCCACGCCCGCCGGATCGGCATCTGCGCTGATCCAGGCCGGTGCGGGCGAAAGCGTCAACAGATGACCGATAGCGTCCAGCCATGCCGCGGAGGGACGCCCAGGCATCCACACCAGACCTGTACCGGACCCGCGCCTTAGCGCTTGACGTTCGAAACTAGCGCGGTTTTCGATAAGCCACCAGCGGATTGGCGTTGAGACAGCCTCGGCGCGTGACAGATCTGATAACGGCAGTGCTACAAAGTGCAAAGGATGGAGGTGCACCGGCTGCCCAGCCCATTTCAGCAAAACATCTCCTGCAAGCCAGGCTACAGGAGCGAACCGCGCGATACGCAAACGTTCCAAGTCGAATGCAGCATCCAACCACCGCCAGTCGGCATCGGTAATCGCCTTGGTCGTCCCGCGCGCCTGCAACGCAAAATCGCGGCGAGTCCCCTGGCCACCTGCATCATGCCAGGCCGCGACGGCCCGGAGCAAATCGAGGCGCGTGCCGAGGAGGTCGAGGCGCAACGTCTTGTCTTCACCCAGTTGCGCCAAGGCCCGAGTAAGCTCGTCCAACAGATCGGGATCGACCGCACCTGCAGCACCCCGCTCGGATCGCAACCTCAACCAAGCCATGCCCTGCTCGACAAGCGCCTTCCGTTGTTCTGCACGTTGGCGCGGACTGGAGACTGCCAATATCGACTGCAACCGAGGAAGATCACGCCACGTAATCGAATCCCATTGCCATGTACCGTTGGTGAGCCGCTCGCGTCGTACGATCCAACCTTCACACAGCAATCGCTCACAAAGTTCCTCGGCACGCTCAATCGCCGCGGGTCCGGCCTCGCTCAACAGCGCAGCTCGGCTACGGCGCATGCTGTCAGCCCGCACCCAGCGTTGCAGCAGTGCACGTTGCTCCGGATCAAGCAGGAGCAGGTGCTCAGGTACCCCGCCAGACGCGCAGCGATCTCGCATCCCGCGCTTGCGCTCTGTATCCACCCAATTTGTCACCGACGTGATCATGTTCAGATTGTCTCGCCCCGTCGCTGCAGCACTCCAATAGGCGGTGCCCAGCGCGAGTCGCGAGGCTTCTTGGATGTGACTAGTGTGATGTCCGCAGGTTCGAACACCTCGACGTTGTGCGTTATTGGTGTGGTCAGAACGTACTGAGCTCTGGTGGATTTCAGGAAATGACCAACCAGTTGGATGTTTCGTACGTCCAGGTGAGCGAAAGGTTCGTCGATGAAGACGAAACCACCAGACATCTCGTCATCCTTGAGCAAACCCACCAGCAAGATCAGCGACTTAATCACCTGCTGACCGCCGGATGCTTCGCCGTCATTCAACCCAATCTGGCCCTTGCCGTCGAAATTGAAGCTGACCTTGAGTTCGGCTTGACGCAACACGGTGTCGTCGTTGTCCAGGTGCGGCAGATCGGCATTGACTTCGACACCCGCAAGGACGCCCAAATCCACGATGTTCTTACGGTAACGGCGAACGGTAGCGCGCAGTACGTCGATGTAACGCTCGCGCGCGTTATTGACCGCAATAGACGCAGCAGCGTTGCTGGCCTTACGCTCTTCTAGCTGTGCCAGTTGCCCGCCCACCGTGGCCTGCATTAGCGTATGTTTCTCCTCAACAGTGGCGTCCGTTTCCCATTGCCCCTGTTGCAGGTCTTTCTCAACTGCATCGCTGCGCAATTGCGCCTGCCTGGCGTTCTCGAACCGTTCGCGCAGATCGACGAGCTTCTCACGCGTGATCCACCGCGCTGGGAACCGCCGTTTCTGTTCGCGTGAGCTGGCGGCGCGAGCGGTCTGCATATCGAAGCGCTCACGCCACTCACGCTCGTACTTCTCCGCGTCGCGCTCGGTTGCAACAAGCCGCTCCTGTGTCTCCTTGTATGCCCTACCTGCGTCGTCGCGCCCCTTACCCGCCGACACGTATTCGCGGTCAAGCCTCTGCCATTCGTCACCAGCCGTAATGCGCGCAGCCCTCAGTGCCGGCAGTTGTTGACGCGCCCGTTCGAATTCCTCACCTCGCCGCGCCAGTTCTTCAGCCGCGCGATGCCCCTTACTGGCCTCGACAGCCGCAGTGTGTTGCCTCTGTACATCTTGTTGGTCGCACGCTATTCCCGTTAGCTGACGATCCAATTGCACCAGACGTCGCTCGATAGCTTCCTTTCGAGAAGCGAGCGCCTGGGCACCGAACTGGTACTCGCCCGGGTCCACCCATACACTGCGTCCTCCGCGGGCATCACGCCAGTAAGCGGCCTGCGTTATCCACTCCCCCTTCTGCTCTAGTCCCTCGTCCGTACTGTCCACGCGACGGATCTGCGCGAGTTGTTTCAGTAACCATACTGGAGCAGGTGCCGAAAATCGCAACACTGCGAGCAAACTCTCTGGGGCCGGTCGTACAGGCGCTTCGGCGGATTCGGACACAATGTAGTGTCGATAGCGCTCGCGTTCCGCGAACGCCATCGCCCGTGCCTCACTATCCGCGTCATCCAGCACCACCACCCAGCGCGCTCCGCTCAACACGCCTTCTGCTGCATTTCGCCAGTGCTCGTCAATAATCTCGACGACATCAGCCATCACGTGGTGAGCAACGTTTTCGCTACGCAACAGCTTCAGGAAGTTATCAACTTCCTTCGGCCGTGGAGCCTGCCGCCGAGCCTGCAAGCGATCCAGTCCCTCCTGGGCGCTGTCGCGCTCTGCCTTGACCGAGCGCCATTGCTCGCCCAGTTCGGCCTTGCGTTGTTCCAAGGCTCTCAGGTGCTCAGCGAGGTCGGCCGCATTGGTTTCTACTGCGGCGAGAGCTTGCAACTCCTCAGCGTGCTTGACGAGATCCTCCACCGGTCGTTCGACGTCGCGCGCTTGCCGCTGCAATGCCAGTGCGGCATCTCTTTCGGCCTCGAATTGCCGCACACGTTCGGCAGCTATACTCTTCTGTTCCAGCAGTTGAAGCAGCATCGCGCTGTCCGCGGCCCGCTGACGCTTCAGCTGGGCCTGATGCAGGCGTTGGCGATGCAGTTCACGTAACTTGGTGGCCGCATCTTGCCGCTCCTCATACCACGTCAGCACTGGAATCACTTCCGTCGCCAAGAACTCTCGTTCGCGCAACTTGGCTTGATACTGGCGGTAGAGATTAACGCGACCTTCCAGCTGAGCGAACTGAGCCTGGCTGTGAGCTAGCTCCCGTTCGGCAGTCTCTACTTCAGTCGCCAGCTCGCGCTGGTGCTTGCGGGCTTCTTCGTAGCGATCGAGCACTTCCTGGTCGCCAAAAACATCGAAGACCAAGCGCAGTAATTCCTTCGGTGAGTACTCGCAAAGCCGATCAGTCTGGCCCTGCTCGAGCGCTAACACGCGTGCGATGGCTCGGGACAAACCTGCCCCCTCCAAGCGCTTACGCCAGTGCTCGACGCCTAGCCAGTCTTTGTCTGGCTTTTCGACCAGAACTTCGATCGGCGCATCCCCGTCGACCATCAAATAGCGTCGCTGCCAATCGCCACCGTTGCGTTCAATGCGGCAGGCGAGCGTTACCTGATCCGAATACAGGAGGTTGCGCGCAAACGGCCGACTCGAACTCTGGCGGCTACGTGATCGGTTGTCTACTGTGGCACGAAGCCAAGTCGTGTCGGCGTTCGCATGACGCGCATACGTCTTGTAGTTGCGGCCGCCCGAGCACTCTAGACCGAGCAAGGTGCGCATCGCGTCGAGCAGCGTTGTCTTGCCGGAGCCATTGGGACCCGCCACGGTGATGATTGAGCCATCAAGCGGCAGTGTGATCCGCTGACAATAGTCCCATTGAAGTAGCTCGAGAGTTTGCAAGTGAAACATCAGCCTCGAACCTCCGTGGAATCACTTTCCGTTGCACTCTCTGAATGCGTGCGCGCTAGCACGTCGCTAAGCGCACCATCGAGGATGCGTGGCGCCAGCGCATCATAGTTGAGCAACAAATCCAGCAACGGTCCTTCAGCAATGTCATCACCGCGGCGAGTAATGAACCCGTGCGTTTCCAGTCGCTTCAGGTTCGCATCCATGCGGGTCTTCTTGCCCAATTGTGTACCGAAGTCAGTCAGCAAAGCCTTGTAGGAAACAAGGGGACTCACGGAAACCGCACTCGGCATCGGGCGATCGCTCGCGAACATCTCGGCTTGAGTCTCGCCGTCGGCGCTAGCCGCGCGGGCGGCCTGACGCTCACGCTTAGGCAATACAATCAACGACCACAGCACGACCAACAGTGAGACAGCGTCACGCGGCAAGTCCACGTTGTTGTTGGCGTCTAAGCCCGCCTCTCCAAAAACCAACGTTTCGGCTCCGCGCAAAAGAGCGACACTGACGTAGTCCGCATGAATGTTGTCAATCAAATACAAACCGACCTGCCCCAGTCGCTCCTGTACGGACTGCCAAACGTCGGCGTCGATCAAGGCGTGGCGTACGCGCGGGTGCTGGCGCGGCAACCAGCGGCGAGCTAGCAGCTCGGCCGCAAGCAGCGCGGCATCATCAAGAGAATCGTTCATCTTGGTCGGGTAGCTTTTCAGGTTGGAGGTGGCCAGCGCTCAGGGCGGCAACGTGGGGATCGTCTACTTCGTCCAGGACAGGCAACAGTGCCGCCCGCCAAGGCAGGCGCGCGAAATCTCCCGTTTGGCCCTGAAGGCCACGCGCTTGAACATCGCCCAGCAGAGGCAACAGCTGCATCCGATAGGATGCTTGCGCAAATCGCCCACCAAGCACGACCTCGCCGACTCGCCGTTGCAAAGGTGGCTCGCCGGCGGGCACAACAGACCAGTCTGATAACTGAGCGATCAGCATCGCAAGTTCTACCGGCATACGCAACGCTTCCAGCTCCCCCGGCTTTGCATGAGCTGCGGGTGGTAGCCCCGCTGAGCGCTGCGGATCCGGCCGCTCGCGTTCGAACTCGCCTTCGGCCACGTCCAGCAAGTCGTGCCCGCTCACGAATACGGGCCGTACGCCGGTTGATAGCGCATCTCCTAGCAACTCGTACAGCGCAGGATGCGATTGGAGCCACAGACGCACGTCAGAACTGGTAACACCCGTGCTGCCCAGCGTAACCCGCTGGCGATCTGCCTGCTGCAGCGCGCGCGTGAGCTGGCTAGCCATCGATAATAGTCGTGCCTGACCGTGGCCTAGGGTCCGCGCCTCTCGTTCTAGACGCGGATCATCGTAATCACTTCGGATCAAGGCCGTAAGTGCCTCGCCGGCACGCTCGACCAATGTCAGCGCCCTTTCAAAGCGGGGACGAGCATCGCGCAGGCGCGCCTCTGAGCCGCTCGCGATAGCATCGGCGAACTCGTCATGTAGACGTGCGAGCTGGGCATGCAGATGCTTGATTTGGCTGGCATCCGAGAGACCCAGCGCTTGCGCTCCAGCGACCTGCGCAAGCAACGTCGCCATCTCGTCGCCCTCAGTTGCCGCGCGTGTGAGCGGTGCGAGGAGCGCATGCACCTGTTGGGCAAGTGACGAGAGATGGTAGTCTTGATCTGTCGCGTCCCAAACTAGCAGGCCAAGCTCGCGCAGGCGTTTCAGCACCATGTCGAGCGCATCGGATTTGAGCACGTGGAACAGTTGGGTCAGATCGTCCCGTTGTAGACGGCCCTGTGGCTGGCCAGCGAGTTCCAGGAATACCCACAGCCGCAGACGCGCAACAGCCTGACTACCTGAAATCAAGCCGCGTAGCGCGTCAAGAGTTTCGAGCCGTTGAGACAGCGCCCAAGCTATCGGCGATTCGATCGCGAATGCCGAATCGCGAAAGTATGCCTCGAAGGAGCTGGATTCTTGATCGTCCGATGAGTCGCTAGCAATCACAGCGGTATTCATTTAGATGCGAGTCAGCAGCATTGAAGTTCAAAGGACACAAGGCCTTGTACCGCTTCAGCGGATTTCCGGCCTGCCTGGATGTGAGCGATTCTTCAAATTGCCCTCGGTTTGTTATATGAGACGAGAAATTTCCCCAAAAGCAGTCATCCGATACTACATCGACTCACAACCGATTCCGGCACACTGCGGCACATTTTCAGATTCGAGGAAGCCGATACCGACTCAGCAGGCGAAGTTGAAATCGTGTTCGGCTGTCACAGCCTGCAATTCAACGCCGAGAGGCCAGCTGTGATGCATCGCCGAGAGGCCAGCTGTGATGCATCGATCAGTGCCGAGGCGACGGAAAGATCGACCACCGGCGGCGTCTCTTGGAAGCTTCGGGCGGGTGACAAAAAATTAAACCCACCTGCTGCCCCTCGCATCCGGCTTACGCAGAGTCCGGCTCGTGAGTGTTCAAGTTCCCCTCCAATGTCGCGACTGCTTTCAGGACATCATCAATCGGAGGCAACCCCTTGAAAATCATGCCGCCCATCGCAGCATAATCTCGGACCAGCGCGTCGTGCATACCATCCGAACGCGCCAATGTGAAATTGCCATGAGTGGCTGCGTCAAGGCCGAGATCCGCGCTACCAAAGAAAAGTCTGGCGTGCTTCGCGCAGTCCTCCGCCAAACGATGATTTGCCTGCCACGCCGCCGCGTCCGGGTGTTTTAGCAACAGGTAGATATCGTAGTAGTGCCGTGAAACGCGCTGCCCGCCGTGCCGTAGCTCGCCCCTTCGGTCGTGCCATTGTCGCAGGCCGTGCAGGATGATGATCTTGTCCCAGAAGGTACGTTCAGGCTTGACCGTAGTGACATTCCGCACGGCAAGGTCCAAATCTGGCAGATCGTCCGCGATGTAAGGCTTGACTGTGGCTACTTCGTGTGGATCCAACGCCGACTTGGCGCCTGCTTCGATCTTTACGGCCGAACGGATGTAGTCCTTTGGATCAGCAGTCACGACGGGGTACCAGAACAGCAGTGTCTGACGATCCGGGTCATCGGCATCGAACTCGACGCGAAATTGACTTGCGGGAATCATCGTTTCAGCGATTTCTCGGAAACGCACAGCCATCTCTTCAGCTATGTAGTGCTGACAGGCATCACGAATGCGATCCAATCTGGCGCGGCGTTTTTTGCCACTCAGGGCGTCCAGGTCCTCCACCTCCGCAGGCTCGCCAATGTCTTCCCGGAACACCGTGATATCAATGTCCTCGGAGAAACGCGAAATGAGTCCGAACGCTTTGGATAGTGACGTGCCTCCCTTGAACAGGAGGCGGGGGCCGTCATTCGGTAAGCCGTTAAACAGCACGTCCAGGGTCCAGCACACCCAGAAATCCTTTTCGACGTTCTGGACTGCCGTCCCCATTCGGGCGGCCGCTGTCAAAAACAGATCGCGCCGCTCGTCGTTCTCAGCTTGAATGATCTTGTCGAAATTCTGGTTCATGGCCGCACCTTGCCCGTAGACTTACGCTTCCCGGCTACGGACTCCTGCTGATGCATGCGTTTCTCATCCGCCAGCAGTCCACCGATCGATGGGTCACAGCCGGGGAGTTTCCGAATGAATTCCTGCATCCATGCCGGTAACTTGCTGAAACCAATGAGCAGGTCTTGGCGAATGACGTCTCCTTGCGCGGGGTCAGCCAGAAGCGCGGTCAACCGCTTGAGAACGCGAGGTCTGTCCGACGGCAACATGTCCTTCAACCAGTACAACGCCTGCACTACCCGCATCGCCGGACGACCGGCCCAATACAGGCGACTCGGTGCAGTTAGCTTGAAGTGGATGGTGAGCTTATCAAGTTGGATGGATCGGCGACGCGCATCCGTATGGATCGTGACCATAGCCGGTACTGCGTCCGTCAAACCTAGATCGTTTGCAGCAGTCATGCCGTCAACCATAAGGCGCAATTGGTCCCGGCGCGCAATTGCATCGATGACCGCCCGATAGTCCGGAGCGGTGGCTTTCTTGGTAAGGCTGTTAATTTTGGGTCGATCGTACAACCCACGGTCGATCCGGCGCAGCCGGCCAGCGGCAACGAGGCGCTGTAACGCCTTATCCACGGCGTCGCGGCTGCCAAGATTGGAAAAATCGGCAGGCACCCACACACGGCCTGTGTCAGATGCCTCTATGTGGCTAATAATCTGGGTTTTCAGGTCATTCATAGTCACACCTTGTCCGATATTTGTATATTTTCTTCGGACGAAGGTCAACCCATACGCGCAATGTGTCCTAAATTTGTAGAATTTTTTCGGACAACCCTACTGAATGACTACGGATCGGGTCGCGGTGAGCGCGCGACGCCCCTGATCGGAACCCTACCCGATCAGGGTTTCGCGCTGCGATCCGCAAGCAGACAAAAAACGTCTGCAGCCACCGCCCGGTACCGTCACAGATACCGTCGACACTCCTGACGGTATTAAGCGAGCCACCGCACACGCTGCTCTTGTATACCGTCCGGAATACCGTCAATTTAAGATTGCCAAACTCCCCGCAGATGGAGATGCACCTTAAAAACTCTTTATTTCCCAAGGACTTACGGAGCCGCGCCTTCCCATTTAGCATCGAGCGCACGTTGCTTATCGGCCATCGCAAGTCATTGATTTTAAAGTAAATTAATTAAACCCCCTACTCCCACTCAATCGTCGCGGGCGGTTTCCCCGAAATGTCGTACACGACACGATTAATCCCGCGCACTTCATTGATGATCCGGTTCGACACGTACCCGAGCAAATCATGCGGCAGATGCGCCCAGTGCGCCGTCATGAAGTCCTGCGTCTGCACGGCGCGCAGCGCAACGACATACTCATAGGTGCGGCCGTCGCCCATCACGCCGACGCTCTTCACCGGCAGGAACACCGCAAACGCCTGGCTCGTGAGGTCGTACCACGACTTGCCGGTTTCACGGTCGATGGTGTTGCGCAGCGACTCGATGAAGATCGCATCGGCGCGGCGCAGCAGATCGGCGAACTCACGCTTCACTTCGCCGAGAATCCGCACGCCGAGGCCCGGGCCCGGGAACGGATGGCGATACACCATCGCGGGCGGCAGGCCGAGCTTCACGCCCAGCTCGCGCACTTCGTCCTTGAAGAGTTCGCGCAACGGCTCGAGCAGCTTGAGGTTCAGCGTCTCCGGCAGGCCGCCGACGTTGTGGTGGCTCTTGATCGTATGCGTGGCCTTCTTGCCCTTGCCCGCCGATTCGATCACGTCCGGATAGATGGTGCCCTGGGCGAGCCACCTCGCGTCGGTAAGCTTGCCCGCTTCGGCCTGGAACACTTCGACGAATTCCGCGCCGATGATCTTGCGCTTCGCTTCGGGATCGGTCACGCCCGCGAGCTTCGAGAGGAACGCCTCGCTCGCATCGACGTGGATCACCTTCACGCCGAGGTTCTCGGCGAAGGTCGCCATGACCTGTTCGGCTTCATTCAGACGCAGCAGACCGTGATCGACAAACACGCAGGTCAGCTGGTCGCCGATCGCGCGATGCAGAAGCGCTGCCGCCACCGACGAATCCACGCCGCCCGAAAGACCCAGAATGACGTGCTCGTCGCCGACCTGCTTGCGGATCGACTCGACGGCTTCGTCGATGTAATGCCCCATTTCCCAGTCGGCCTTCGCCTTGCAAATGCCAAGCACGAAGCGTTCGATCATCGCGCGGCCCTTCAGGGTGTGCGTGACTTCCGGGTGCCATTGCAGGCCGTAGAAGTGGCGCGCCTCGTCGGCCATCGCCGCGATCGGGCACGATTCGGTCGATGCCATCAGCTTGAAGCCTTCAGGCATTTCCGTGACCTTGTCGCCGTGGCTCATCCAGACCTTGAGCATGCCGTGGCCTTCAGACGTCTCGAAGTCCGAAATGCCTTCGAGCAGGCTCGTGTGGTTACGCGCACGCACTTCGGCGTAGCCGAATTCGCGCACGTGGCCGACATCGACCTTGCCGCCGAGTTGCTCGGCCATCATCTGCATGCCGTAGCAAATGCCGAGCACCGGTACGCCGAGTTCGAACACGACCTGCGGCGCGCGCGGCGTGTCGGAAGTCGTGACCGAGTTCGGGCCGCCCGAGAGGATGATCCCTTTCGGTGCGAATTCGCGGATGAATGCTTCATCCACATCGTACGGGTGGACTTCCGAGAAGACGTGCGCCTCGCGCACGCGTCGCGCGATGAGCTGGGTGACTTGCGAACCGAAGTCGAGAATCAGGATTTTGTCGTGCATGGCTGCGGACTAGACCTAAGAAAGAACGGATACGGAACGCCGCGCAAGCTGCACGGCGTGAATTCTGAATGCGGTTTTGTGTGGTGCTCTTCGTCGTGATTTTTGGTGCGCCACAGTTCGGACGCAAGGCTGCCGTGTGCTGGCGCGGCTCAGCCATGCAGCGGTGGCCTCGGTGCATCGGCCGCCTCGTCGCGGGCCGCCAGACGGGCCTCCTCGGCGGACAGCGTAGTGCGCTGCGCAGCGTCCCCCGCCGCAGGCTGCGGTCGCGCCTCCTGAGCCTGTGCGCCGCCGCCAGCGGGCTCCGCGCCCGAGAAAACCGGCTCCGCATAAGTAACCGATTCCCGCCGCGGCTCGCTCTTTGCGCCGCGCCACGTCGCCGTGGCTTCTGCCGTCTGTGCCTGCGGTTGTGCCTGCGCTCGTGCTTTCTCGCGCCGCCGGACCGCACCGGCAAGCCTCACGGCGCCGAACCCGATTACGATCAGCCAGGCGCCCACGCCGCCAGCAATCAACTGGCCGAAGGCCGTCAACTGCGGCTTGTGCAGCCCGATCAACCAGACCAGCATCAGCACGCCGCTGATCCAGTTGATGTGACCGGCCACGCGCCCGACCGGCACCGTCATCGCACCGTCGAAAGCGGCTCGCACCGCGAGCCACGACAAACCCAGCAGCGTCACGCCGAGCACCTGCCCGACAAATGCCGGCTGCGGTTGCACCAGTTGCAGCGCGTCGTACAGCGAGGTCCACGGAGTCAGCAGGAACAGCGCTCCGAAGCCCAGCAGCATCAACGCATCGACAATCAGTACAACGCGCAGCAGCAGCTTCATGGGCGATTAGTCCACGTGATAGTTGGGCGCTTCCTTCGTGATCTGAACATCGTGCACGTGCGATTCGCGCATGCCCGCCGACGTGATCTCGACGAATCCGGCCTTCTCGTGCATTTCGTCGATCGTGCTGCAACCGCAGTAGCCCATCGAAGCGCGCACGCCGCCGATCAGCTGGAACAGGATCGCGTTGACGGAGCCCTTGTAGGCAACGCGTCCTTCGATACCTTCCGGCACGAGCTTGTCGATGTTCGCCGAGTTGTCCTGGAAGTAGCGGTCCGCGGCGCCGTCCTTCATCGCGCCCACCGAACCCATGCCGCGGTACGACTTGTACTGGCGGCCCTGATACAGGAACACGTCGCCGGGCGATTCTTCAGTACCCGCGAACATGCTGCCCATCATCACGGCGTTCGCGCCGGCTGCGAGCGCCTTCGAGACGTCGCCCGAGTAGCGCACGCCGCCGTCGGCGATGACCGGAACACCCGTGCCCTTCAGCGCGTCCGAGACGTTCGCGATCGCGCTGATCTGCGGCACGCCCACGCCCGCGACGATACGCGTCGTGCAGATCGAGCCCGGGCCGATGCCGACCTTCACGCCGTCCGCGCCGTACTCGACGAGTGCACGCGCAGCGTCGGCGGTGGCGATGTTGCCGCCGATCACTTCGACGTGCGGGAAGTTCTGCTTGACCCAGCGGACGCGCTCGAGCACGCCCTTGCTATGGCCGTGCGCCGTGTCGACGACGATCACGTCCACGCCGGCCTGGACCAGCAGCTCGACGCGCTCTTCGTTGTCGGGACCCACGCCGACCGCCGCGCCCGCGCGCAGCTTGCCGTGCTCGTCCTTGCAGGCGGCCGGGTGCTCGGTCTGCTTGGTGATGTCTTTCACGGTCATCAGGCCGCGCAGTTCGAACGCGTCGTTGACGACCAGCACGCGCTCGAGGCGGTGGCTGTGCATGAGCGCCTTGGCTTCGGCGAGCGGCGTGCCTTCCTTGACGGTGACGAGACGCTCGCGCGGCGTCATGATCGAGCGCACGGGCTCATCCAGGCGCGTTTCGAAGCGCAGGTCGCGGTTCGTGACGATGCCGATGAGCTGGGCGCCTTCGACCACCGGGAAGCCCGAAATGCCATGCTGCTGCGACAGGGCGATCACGTCGCGCACGCGCATTTGCGGCGGAATCGTGATCGGATCGCGCAGGACGCCGGATTCGAAACGCTTCACCTTCGCGACTTCGCGCGCCTGCTCGGCGGGCGTGAGGTTCTTGTGGACGATGCCGACGCCGCCCTGCTGCGCCATCGCGATTGCCAGACGGCCTTCGGTGACCGTATCCATCGCGGCCGAGACGAGCGGAATGTTCAGGGAGATATTGCGGGTCAGCCGGGTCTTGAGGCTGGTGTCGCGCGGAAGAACGTCGGAGAAGGCGGGAACGAGGAGCACGTCATCGAACGTGAGTGCTTTCTGGATCAGACGCATGGCAAATCCTATAGGCGCAAAAGCAGATTATACGGGATAGCGCCCTGGAAATCATCAGTATCAACAGTAGGTTAGCGACGATTTCAGGAAAATTTCCGGGGCCGGGGATGCGCACGTGCGGGCGCACCCATCCGGCCCTTTGCATCGCCCGAGGCGTGGAAGCGGAAACCCCCACGCTGCAGGATTGAACAAGACTGATGCGCGGCGCACGGGCTAAGCTCGAAGCCAATCTCAATCTGATCGATCCGGAGTTTTCGAAGATGCGGCGTGGTGTGTTCTACGGCGTTCTCGCCGGTGCATTGTGGGGAACCGTGTTCGTCGTGCCCCGCCAGTTGGCCGATTTCTCGCCGCTGCTTCTGAGCGCGGGCCGCTACGTCATGTACGGCCTCGTCTCCCTCGCCGCGCTCGTGCCCATGCTGCGGCGCGTCTGGCCGCGCCTCACGCGCCGGGATCTCGTCGCGCTCGTCAAGCTCGCGCTGATGGGCAACCTGCTCTATTACCTCTTTCTCGCGAGCGCGATCCACATGGTCGGCATCGCACCCGCTTCGCTGATCGTCGGCGTGTTGCCCGTCACGGTAACCCTGCTCGGGCGGCGCGATCACGGCGCGGTGCCGCTTGCGCGCCTCGCCTGGCCGCTTGCGATGATCGCCGCGGGCATCGTCTGCATCAACGTCGACGTGTTCACGGCAGGCGCCAGCGACGGCCTTCACGCAAGCACGCTCACGAAGATCGCGGGCCTCGGCTGCGCAGTTGGTGCACTGGTCTGCTGGACGTGGTTTGCCGTCGAGAACGCCCGTTATCTGCATCGCAACGCGCATTTCAGCGGCAACGAGTGGTCGGTGCTGTGGGGTGTGGTGACGGGCGCGCTCGGCGGCCTGCTGTGGCTCGTGATTCTCGCCATGCCGTCGGGCACGGTGCAGGCGAGCGTCTCAGCCTCGCGCTGGACGTCATTCTGGCAACTGAACCTCGTCCTCGCGATTGGCGCATCGTGGCTCGGCAACGGGCTCTGGAACGCCGCCGCCAAACGGCTGCCGCTCACGCTCTCGGGGCAGATGATCGTATTCGAGACGCTGTTCGCCCTGCTCTACGGCTTCATCTACGACCACCGTCTGCCTCGCGGGCTCGAAATCGCGGCCATCGTGCTGCTCGTCGCGGGCGTGAGCTGGTCGGTGCGGCAGCATGCGGGCGGACCGGAGGAAACCGCGCACGGCGACGGCATCGTCCCGGCCGAAGGTCACCACGGCGAGGCTCACAGCGGCGGCCACAGCGAACGCCACGGGAACGCGGCATAACCGCGCATGCAAGCGCGGAGGCCATAAAGCAGAACGGACCGCAACTGCGCTTGCGCCGTTGCGATCCGTTCTGTTCGTGAATTTGCGCGAATTTTCGCGGGTTCAGCGCTTCAGCGTGAATCCTTGTGCAGCCACTTGCGCCCTTCCACGGAGCCCGCCTTGCGGGTCTTGTCCACGCGGCGCTGCCGCGCGGCCTTCGGATCGACGATCAGCGGACGATAGATCTCCACGCGGTCGTGGTCGGCGAGCGTGGCGTCGAGCGGCTTGAGCTTGCCGTAGATCCCGACCTTGAGCGTCGCGAGATCGATCTCCGGATGGCGCGCGGCGATGCCGCTCGCGTCGATGGCCTGCCGTACGGTCGCACCGGGCGGCAGTTCGACCGCGATGAGCGTCTGCGCATCAGGCAGCGCGTAGCAGACGTCGACGGCGATTTTCGCGCTCATGGCTTGCCGTAGCGCTGGTCGGCGCGCTTCACGAAGGTGTCGACGAAGGTGTTCGCGATGTGATGGAACACCGGCCCGATGATCTTCTCGAGGATGACGTTAGCAAACTCGTAATGCAGCGCGAACTCGATCTTGCAGGCGTCCGCGCGCAGCGGCGTGAAGCGCCAGTAGCCCGTGAACTTGCGGAACGGACCGTCGGCGAAGTCCATATCGATGCGCTCGGGGCGCTTTTGCGTATTGCGCGTGGCGAAATGCTGCTTGATGCCCTTGAAATTGATATGGATCTTCGCCTCCATACCGTTCTCGTCCCGCTGGTGGACTTCTACGCCACCGCACCACGGCAGGAAATTGGGGTAATCGTCGACATCGGTGACGAGGTCGAACATCTGTTCCGCCGAATGGCGAATCAGCACGGTTTTCTGGACATCTGCCATAGATTGCGCGACGCGTGGCGAGGGTTATAAAAGCGTATCGGGCTTTCGTGGGCCCGCTTTGCTAAAATCGTGATTTTAAACGAGTTGGGCCTTTTCCATTTCCTCATGAGCATCATCGACAACAGAAAGGCGTTCTTCGATTACTTCATCGAAGAGCGCTACGAGGCGGGACTCGTGCTCGAAGGATGGGAGATCAAGTCGCTGCGCGCGGGGCGCGGCCAGATCAAGGAAGGTTACGTCGTGATCAAGGACGGCGAACTGTTTCTGATCGGCACGCATATCAGCCCGCTGCCCGAGGCGTCCACGCACATCAACCCCGACCCGGTCCGCACCCGCAAGCTGCTGCTGCACCGCGAAGAGATCGACAAGCTGATCGGCAAGGTCGAGCAGCGCGGCTACACGCTCGTGCCGCTGAACTTCCACTACAAGGGCGGCCGTGTGAAGTGCGAAATCGGCCTCGCGAAGGGCAAGAAGCTGCACGACAAGCGCGAAACCGAGAAAAAGCGCGACTGGGAGCGCGAAAAGGCGCGTCTCATGCGCACGCCGACCTGAGCGGCAGGGCGCTTTCCGAACCGTGCCCTGCAACGCGAACGGGCCGCTTTTGCGGCCCGTTTTCAGTTTACCGATGCCTCACGGCGCTCAGGTGTGCATCAGGCGCCCTTCACCTGCTGCTCGCGCACGCCCGCGCGATTCACGATCGTCATCGCCGAAGCGATCATCGTGCTCAGATCGCTCATGTCGCCCGGCACGATGAGCGTGTTGCCCTGCTTCGCGAGATTCGAGAACGCACCGACGTACTGTTCGGCCACCTTGAGATTGACCGCGTCCATGCCGCCCTGCTCCTGGATCGACGCGCCGATCTTCTGGATCGCCTGCGCGTTCGCTTCCGCCACGGCAAGAATCGCGGCCGCCTGACCCTGCGCCTGGTTGATCGCTGCCTGCCTCTCGCCCTCCGACTTCTGGATCGCCGCTTCACGCGCACCCGACGCGAGGTTGATCTGCTCCTGTTTGCGACCTTCCGACGCAGCAATCAGCGCGCGCTTTTCGCGCTCGGCGGTGATCTGCGCCTGCATCGCGTGGAGAATTTCCTTCGGCGGCGTGAGATCCTTGATCTCGTAGCGCAGCACCTTCACGCCCCAGTTGGATGCAGCCTGATCGAGTGACGACACCACGCTGTGATTGATGAAGTCGCGCTCCTCGAAGGTCTTGTCGAGTTCGAGGCGGCCGATCACGGAGCGCAACGTGGTCTGCGAAAGCTGCGTGATGGCGAAAACATAGTTGCTCGATCCGTACGACGCCTTCATCGGATCGGTCACCTGAAAGTACAGCACGCCGTCCACCTGCAACTGCGTGTTGTCGCGCGTGATGCAGACCTGGCTTGGCACATCGAGCGGAATTTCCTTGAGCACGTGCTTGTACGCCACACGATCGACGAACGGCAGCACGATCGAAAGCCCCGGCGTGAGCGTCGCGTGAAAGCGGCCAAGCCGCTCGACGACCCACGCGTGTTGCTGCGGCACGATCTTGACGGTCTGCGCGACCAGCACGATGACGATCACGAGCAGAATCAGGCCGACGACTGGAACTTGCATTGATGATCTCCTTCCCTACGATAGATGCGATGGACTACGAATGAAACGGTACGGCACTGCACGTCAGGCGCGACGGCTCATGCGTGCCGCGCGCCGTTGAGCGCCTCACCGCGCCGCGCGGCGACGATCAGGCAACTGCCGCGCACGGATTTGATTTCATAGAGACGCGCATCCTCGGGTTCGCCGGGCGCGAGTTCGATGTCCCATTCGGCGCCGCGATACATGACGCGCGCGCGGCGGTCCTGCCAGCCGGGCACGGTCACCGGTTCGCCGATATCGAGATTCACGCCTGGATCGCTCGACGCGTCCGCCCTGCGCTTGCGTCGGCCGAAGCGCGAGCGCCGCAGCACGATCATGGCAGTCAGCGCGACGGCAGCCGCAATGCCCAGTTGCAGGTCGAGCGGCGCACCCAGCCCGTAGGCAAGCACACCCGCGAAGAAGCCGAGCGCGATCATCAGCAGGTAGAACGTGCCCGTCATCAATTCGGCAACGATCAGCACGCCCGCGCCGACCCACCAGAACAAACCATGTGGACCCACTTCCGCCTCCCAAAGTAAAACACCCCGGCATGACCGGGGTGTTATAGCACGAAGCTGACACTTTTTTCCGTGTGGCGAGAAACCCGCACGGAGCAGCATCACATTTCGCGCGGGACGCGATGCGCGCTGGTTACGCGATCGTTACTTCGCCTGCGCCTTGGCGAGCGCCTCCCACGTGTCGATGATCGTGTCGGGGTTCAACGACATCGACGCAATGCCCTCCTTCGCGAGCCACTCGGCGAAGTCCGGGTGATCGGACGGGCCCTGGCCGCAGATGCCGACATACTTGTTCAGGCGCAGGCACGTTTCAATCGCGCGCTTGAGCATGAACTTGACGGCCGCGTCGCGCTCGTCGAAGTCGGCGGCGAGCAGTTCCATGCCCGAGTCGCGGTCGAGACCCAGCGTGAGCTGCGTCAGATCGTTCGAGCCGATCGAGAAGCCGTCGAAGAACTGCAGGAACTCTTCGGCGAGGATCGCGTTCGACGGCACTTCGCACATCATGATGAGACGCAGGCCGTTGACGCCGCGCTTCAGGCCGAACTTCTCGAGCAGGCCGATCACGCGCTCCGCCTGCTTGAGCGTACGCACGAACGGCACCATGATCTCGACGTTCGAAAGGCCCATCTCTTCACGCACGCGCTTGAGCGCGAGGCATTCCATCTCGAACGCCTGCGCGAAGTCCTCGGCGATGTAACGCGAGGCGCCGCGGAAGCCGAGCATCGGATTTTCTTCGTCCGGCTCGTAGCGCGAGCCGCCGATCAGCTTCTTGTACTCGTTCGACTTGAAGTCCGACAGACGCACGATCACGGGCTTCGGATAGAACGCCGCCGCGATCGTGGCGATGCCTTCGGTCAGCTTGTCGACGTAGAACGCACGCGGCGACGCGTGGCCGCGCGCGACGCTTTCCACGGCCTTCTTCAGGTCGGCGTCGACATTCGGGTACTCGAGGATCGCCTTCGGGTGCACGCCGATGTTGTTGTTGATGATGAACTCGAGACGTGCCAGGCCCACGCCGGCGTTCGGCAGCTGCGAGAAGTCGAATGCGAGCTGCGGGTTGCCGACGTTCATCATGATCTTCACGGGAATCGCCGGAAGCTCGCCGCGGCGCACTTCGCTGACTTCCGTTTCGAGCAGGCCGTCGTAGATGCGACCTTCGTCGCCTTCGGCGCACGACACGGTCACGAGCGCGCCATCCTTGAGCGTATCGGTCGCGTCGCCGCAACCCACGACCGCCGGCACGCCCAGCTCACGCGCGATGATCGCCGCGTGGCAGGTCCGGCCGCCACGGTTCGTGACGATCGCCGATGCGCGCTTCATCACCGGCTCCCAGTTCGGGTCGGTCATATCGGCGACCAGCACGTCGCCCGGCAGCACGCGTTCCATTTCGGACGGATCATGAATCACCTTCACGCGGCCCGCGCCGATCTTCTGGCCGATCGCGCGGCCCGTGGTGAGCACCTGCGACTGGCCCTTGAGCTTGAAGCGCTGCTCGACCTTGCCCGCGGCCTGGCTCTTCACGGTCTCCGGGCGCGCCTGGAGGATGAAAATCTTGCCGTCGCGGCCGTCCTTGCCCCACTCGATGTCCATCGGACGCTGGTAGTGCTTCTCGATGATGACGGCGTACTTCGCCAGCTCGATCACGTCTTCGTCGGTGATCGAGAAGCGGTTGCGCATTTCGTGGGAGACGTCGACGGTCTTCACGCGGCCCGGCTCGCCCGGCTGCGTGAATTCCATCTTGATGAGCTTCGAGCCGATCGAGCGGCGGATGATCGGCGCCTTGCCCTGTGCCAGCGTGGTCTTGAAGACGTAGAACTCGTCCGGATTCACCGCGCCCTGCACAACGGTCTCGCCGAGGCCGTAGCTCGACGTGATGAACACGGCGTCCTTGAAACCCGATTCCGTGTCGAGCGTGAACATGACGCCCGCGGCGCCGACGTCCGAACGGACCATGCGCTGCACGCCAGCCGACAGCGCGACTTCGGCGTGGGTGAAGCCCTTGTGGACGCGATAGGAAATGGCGCGGTCGTTGTAGAGCGACGCGAACACGTGCTTGAGGCGGTCGAGCACGTCCTCGATGCCCACGACGTTCAGGTAGCTTTCCTGCTGGCCGGCAAACGATGCGTCGGGCAGATCTTCCGCCGTCGCCGAAGAACGCACGGCAAACGACAGCTCAGCCGGCGAGCCGTTCTGGAGCTGTTCGAAACCGGCGCGGATATCGGCTTCGAGCTGCGGCTGCAGCGGCGCGTCGACGATCCATTGACGGATCTCCTTGCCCGCTTCGGCCAGCGCCTTGACGTCGTCGACGTCGAGCGAAGCCAGACGCGCAGCGATCCGCTCGGTCAGGTTGTTGTGTTTCAGAAAGTCGCGGAACGCGAGCGCGGTGGTCGCGAAGCCCGTGGGCACGCGCACGCCGGCCTCGGCCAACTGGCTGATCATTTCGCCGAGCGAGGCGTTCTTGCCGCCCACAATCTCGACATCGGTCATCCGCAACTGCTCGAAAGGCACTACATATGCCTGGTCCTTAGCAACGGTGTTAGTCATACAAGCCCCTAAGTGTGAAAAAAATTCACGATTGCGCAAGTGGGCTCGAACGCGGAACGCTCATGGGAAGCGGATCCGCGTCTTGCGCAACCTGTTGGAGAAGCAATCGCTCAAGCTGCCGCAGTCCGAATCCAGCGGCAGGAAAGCAGGGATATGCATGCGATTACGCGAAGTTAGACGGAATCGCTGCAAGTTGACACCAGAATCAGCCACATTGGCTGCGGTTTGGCGTGGTTGTGCTGCAATTGCTTATCCAACAGGTTGCCGCTATTCTACCGTGCCGACTCCGAAAATGTGCCAGTCGGTCCGAATCGTGCCCCGGAATATTCCGACAGATGCGATCCGGGTGTTCCGTCCGTCTCCCAGCTGTCCAATCGCAACGTACGTACCCTGCTTCAGTCAATGCCGCCCACCGTATTCATCGTCTCCGACGGTACCGGAATCACCGCCGAAACCTTCGCGCATTCCATCCTGTCCCAGTTCGACCAGAAATTCCGTCTCGTGCGCGTTCCGTTCGTCGATTCGACGGACAAGGCTTACGCGACCGCCGAAAAGATCAACGAAGCCGCCGTTCACGAAGGCCGCCGCCCGATCGTGTTCACCACGCTCGTGGACAGCAATTCGAACGAGATCGTCAAGCGCGCGAACGGACTCGTGCTGGACATGTTCCAGACCTTCGTCGAGCCGCTGGAGCAGGAACTGGAGCTGAAGTCGAGCCACGCGATGGGCCGCGGCCACCAGAATGCCGACACGGACGAATACAAGAACCGCATCGAGGCGATCAACTTCTCGCTCGCGCATGACGACGGTCAGTCGAACCGCAATCTCGCGGACGCCGACGTGATCCTCGTGGGCGTGTCGCGCAGCGGCAAGACGCCGACGAGCCTCTATCTCGCCATGCAGTACGGCGTGAAGGCAGCAAACTATCCGCTGATTCCGGAAGACTTCGAGCGCGGCAAGCTGCCGACGGCACTGCTCTCGCATCGCCAGAAGATTTTCGGGCTGTCGATCGACCCGCATCGACTCGCCGAAATCCGCAACGAGCGGCGCCCGGGCAGCAAGTACGCAGCGCCCGAAAACTGCCGTTTCGAGGTGAACGAAGCGGAAGCGATGATGCGGCGTGAAGGGATCAAGTGGCTCTCGTCGACGCACAAGTCGATCGAGGAGATCGCGACGACGATCCTGCAGGAGGTCCGGCTCGACAAGCCGGCTTACTGATACGCGGCAATAGGTAGCGGCCGGCCAGCCGCGTCGAGCGGACCCGGCTTCAGCGCGCGCGGCGCTGCTGACGGCATTGCTCGAAGAGGCAAACAGCGGCGGCGGCCGCGACGTTCAGCGATTCCATGCCGCCCGGCTGCGGAATCGTCACTCGATGCGTAGCCGCATCGCGCCATACCTGCGACACGCCCGCCCCTTCGTTGCCGAACACCCAGGCAACCTGACCCGTGAGATCGCATTCGTCGATGGCCTGCGCGCCGTGCGAATCCGTGATGACGACGGGTACACCCAGCATATCGGCCAGCGTGCCGGGCTCGACGTCCTCGAACACTTCCAGCAGGAAATGCGCGCCCATCGCCGAGCGCAGCACCTTCGACGACCATACGTAGGCCGTGCCCGGCGTGCAGAACACCTTATCGATCCCCGCCGCCGCCGCGCTGCGCAGGATCGAGCCGACGTTGCCCGCATCCTGCACGCCATCGAGCACCACGCAGGTCGACAGCACGCGCTGCGGCAAGACGGCCTCGGGCGTATCGACGAGGAGCAGCATCCCCACGCCGTGCACGACGTTCGAAAGCTGGCCGAACAGCGCATCGGGCAGCGTGATCACGCGCCGGTCGTCGACGCGCGCGACAATCGCACGCGCCTCTTCGTGCGCGAGCGCGCCGTCGGTCACGACGCAATATTCCGGCTGGCCGCCACCGTCGAGCCAGGCACTCGCCAGATGGAAACCTTCGAGCAGGGCCTGGCCGCTCTTGCGCTGTTGATGCGTCGAGCCAGCCAGCGCTTTCAGATGCTTGTAGAGCGGATTGTCGCGTGACGTAATGGCTTTCACGTTCGGGCCTGGCGATCTGAATAAAAGGAATTCGGGAAAAGAAAAACGCGCCGCGCGATGCGGCGCTCAGAGCACACGCGCGGCCACATCAGACCGGCGCGAAAGCGTCGTCGTGCGGATCGGCGGAGTGACGCGCGGCCACCGCGCGGGTCGCCACGACGCCGTGCAGCGCATAAGCCTCGCGCACCGGCGCAAACGAGCGGCGATGATGCTCGCAGGGACCGTGCTCACGCAACGCGGCCAGATGTTGCGGCGTGCCGTAGCCCGCGTGCACGTCGAATCCATAAGCCGGATACGACGCGTGCAGTTCCATCAGCATGCGGTCACGCGTGACCTTCGCAATGATCGACGCCGCCGAAATGCTCGGCACCAGCGCGTCGCCGCCAACAACAGCTTCGCTGCGCACGGGCAGCACCGGACAGCGGTTGCCGTCGATCTTCGCGAGCGTCGGCGTCACGCCGAGCCCCATGACTGCGCGCCGCATCGCGAGCATCGTCGCTTGCAGGATATTGAGCGTGTCGATCTCTTCGACCGTCGCCGACGCGACGCACCACGCGAGCGAGCGCTCGACGATGAGATCGTAAAGCGCGTCGCGGGTCTTGGCTGTCAACGCTTTCGAGTCGTCGAGCCCGGCGATCGGCCGGGCCGGATCGAGAATCACCGCTGCCGCGACGACAGGTCCGGCGAGCGGACCGCGTCCGGCCTCGTCCACGCCGCAGACGATGTCGTCGGGCGAATCGAACAGCAAGCCAGCCTGCTGCGCCTGCGCGAGGCGCGTGGCGCGCTTTGCCGCCGCCGCCGACTGCGCTTTCGGAGCGGATTTAGTTGCAGCCTTTGTTGCAGCCTTCGTTGCGGCTTTCGCAGCACCCTTGGCCACCGGCTTGCGCGCACGCCCGGTCTCGTCGTCCATCATGCGTGCCCTCTGCGGCGCTCGACGATTTCAGCCACAACCTGGGCGGCGCGCTGCGACGTGTTCTGGCGCAGCGCCAGATGCATCTCGGTGAAAATTTCCGTGAGCGTGCGCCGGTTCGCTTCGTCGTGCAACTGCGTGAGCGTGGCGTCGGCGAGCGCCTCGGGCGTCGCGAAGTGCTGGAGAATTTCGGGGACGACGAAACGGCCCGCCAGAATATTCGGCAAGCCCACGTACGGCAGATAACCCTGCCGGCGCATGATCTCCCCGGTAAGCCAGGGCACCTTGTACGAGATCACCATCGGCTTTTTCAGCAGCGCCGCTTCGAGCGTCACGGTGCCGCTCTTCACGAGGATCGCATCGGCAGCCGTCATCGCGAGCTGCGACTGGCCGTCGATGATCGTCAACGCGAGGTTCTGGCGCGTGCTCGCGAGTTCCTGCAGTTGCGCATGGATCGCCGGCGTCGCCGCCGGCATCACAAAGCGCAGACCCGGTTCGCGCTGCTGCATGAGTGCAATGGCGTCGAAGAATGTCGGGCCGATCAGGTTGATCTCGGAGCGCCGGCTACCCGGCAGCACGGCGATCACCGGCCCGCTCTCGGGCAGGCCCAGCGCGCGGCGCGCGCCTGCCACGTCGGGTTCGAGCGGAATCTCGTCGGCGAGCGGGTGGCCCACATAAGACGCCGCAACGCCCGCCTTTTCGAGGATCGCCGTCTCGAACGGAAAGACGCACAGCATGTGATCCACCGACTTCTGGATCTTCTTGATGCGACCGCCGCGCCACGCCCAGATCGACGGGCACACGAAGTGAATCGTGGGAATGCCCGCCGCGCGCACCGCGTGCTCGAGGCCGAAGTTGAAGTCGGGCGCATCGACGCCGATGAACGCGTCGGGTGGATCGGCGAGCAACTGGTGCTTCAGTTCGCCGCGAATGCGCAGAATTTCGGGGATGTGCCTGAGCGCCTCGACGTAGCCGCGCACCGTGAGTTTTTCCATCGGCCAGTGCGCGTCGAAACCGGCAGCCGACATGCGCGGACCGCCGATTCCGTAGTACTGCGTCGTGTCGGGCAAGCGTTCCGTGAGGCCGGCGAGCAGCGAGGCCGCCAGCAGATCGCCGGACGGTTCGCCGGCGACCATCGCAACACGCAAGGGACGGGCTTGCAGGACCATTGGTTAGCGGATGATGCCGCGTTGCGACTGCTCGACGAACGCGATCAGCGCCTTGACGTGGACATCGCCGTCGCCGCCCGCCTCCGCCAGTTCCGCGAGCTGGACCTTCGCCTCTTCGAGCGACAGGCCGTTCTTGTAGAGCGTGCGATAAGCCGAGCGCAGCGCCGAAATCGCATCGGGCGAGAAGCCGCGGCGGCGCAGGCCTTCGACGTTGACGCCATGCGGCACAGCCTTGTTGCCCGCGGCGACCACGAATGGCGGCACGTCCTGCACGAGCGCCGATGCGCCGCCCACCATCGAGTGCGCGCCGATGCGCACGAACTGGTGCACGCCGGTCATGCCGCCGACGATCGCGTAGTCGTCCACGATCACGTGGCCCGCGAGCTGCGCGTTGCTCGACATGATCACGTTGCTGCCGAGGCGGCAGTCGTGGCCGACATGCACGTAGGCCATGATCCAGTTGTCGTCGCCGATGATCGTGACGCCGGTGTCCTGCACCGTGCCCGTATGCAGCGTCGTGTATTCGCGGATCGTATTGCGGTTGCCGATCACGAGCTTCGTCGGCTCGCCCTTGTACTTCATGTCCTGCGGACGGCCGCCAATCGCTGCAAAGTGGCCGAAGCGGTTGTCCTCGCCGATCGTCGTATAACCTTCGATCACGGTATGCGACCCGACAATCGTACGCGCGCCGATGCTCACGTTCGCGCCCACGACTGCGTACGCCCCGATCTCGACCGATTCGTCAACTTGCGCACCGGGTTCGACAATCGCGGTGGGATGGATCCTGCTCATTCGTCTTTGCTTCCGATTCTGTTATCTGCCGGCGCATCACGCGACGCGCGACGGCACCCCGCGGCGCGCGTTATTGCACGTCCGCATCCATTTTTTTCACGGTGCACATGAGCTCTGCTTCGCACGCGACGACACCGTCCACTTCGGCTTGCGCCTTGAACTTCCAGATGCCGCGCATGTAGCGCTCGAACGTGGCGTTCAGGATCAGCTGGTCGCCCGGCTCGACCACGCGCTTGAAGCGCGCGCCGTCGATGCCGACGAAGTAGTACAGCGTGTTCGCGAAGTCCTGCTGCTGTTCGGAGAAGGTCAGCAGCGCGGCCGTCTGCGCGAGCGCTTCGAGGATCATCACGCCGGGCATGACCGGGCGCGTGGGGAAATGGCCCGTGAAATACGGCTCGTTGACCGTCACATTCTTCAACGCCTTGATGCTCTTGTGCGGCTCGAGCTCGATGACCCGGTCGACCATCAGGAACGGGTAGCGATGCGGCAGCAGCGTGAAAATCTTGTGGATGTCGAAGTTGAGTTTTTCGATGTTCATGGTATTTCTGCTCACGCTGGAATTGCGCGAAGATGACTGCGAATGCCGATGCCGTTGGCTTGGCGCTGACGCGCAGTATGCGCCAGCCCCGCGGATCGCGGCATGCGGATCTGCCCGGAGCACGGTCCGGCACGCAAAAAACCGGCGCCTGACGAAAGACGCCGGTCGTGTTGTACCCGCGCGCACCGCGCCCGGGCTACCTGTTGTCACGCGTCGCCTTGCGGCTTCGCGGGAAGCGCTGCCTCGAGCGCCCGGATGCGATCGCGCAGCTTGTCGATGTTGCGCAGCAGCGCGGCGCTCTTGTTCCAGTCGGCGTTGTCGACCGCCGGGAAGGCGCTCGTGTACACACCGGCCTTCTTCAGCGACTTCGAGACACCCGATTGCGCCGTGACGATCACGTAGTCGGCGAGCGTCACGTGCCCGGCAATGCCCACCGCGCCGCCAATCATGCAATGCCTGCCGATCGTCGTGCTGCCCGCAATGCCTGCGCAGCCGGCGATCACCGTGTATGCGCCGATCTTGCAGTTATGACCGATCTGCACGAGGTTATCGATCTTCACACATTCTTCGATAATCGTATCGGCCATTGCACCGCGATCGATCGTCGTATTGGCCCCGATCTCGACATCCGGACCGATCGACACACCGCCGACCTGCGGAATCTTGACCCAGCTGCCCGTGCGCGCTTCGCCCTCGCCCGTGAAATCGGGCGCAAACCCGAAACCATCCGAGCCGATCACCGCGCCCGCGTGCACGATCGCTCGCTCGCCGATGCGGCAGCCATGATAGATGGTGGCGCCCGGGTACAGATGCGAACCCGCGCCGATCCGCGTGCCGCGTCCGACGAACACGTTCGCGTCAAGACGCACATGCTCGCCGATTACGACGCCCGCCTCGACCGTCACATTCGGGCCGATTACCGCGCTCGCAGCGACCTGCGCCGAAGCGTCTACGGTAGCGCCCGGATGAACGCCGGATTGAACCTTCGGCGCGGCGAGGTCGATGAACGCCTGCGCGACGCGCGCGAAGTAAGCATACGGATTGGGTGTGACGATGAAGTTGCGGCCGTCGCGCGAAGCAAGCTTATCGAGGTCGCCCGGGCTGATGAGCACCGCTCCCGCGCGCGTCGTCTCGACCTGCGCCAGATACTTCGGATTGGCGAGGAATGCCAGCTGCTGCGGACCGGCCTGGTCGAGCGGCGCGAGCGAGCCGACGCGTTGCGCGGCGTTGCCGACCACTTCACCGCCGAAACGCCCGGCGAGTTCCTCAAGCGTAAAAGCCATACGTGTCCTGCTCCTGCTTAATTGCTGCCCGACGAGCCGGCGAGCGCCTTGAGCACCTGGTCGGTGATATCGATGCGCGGGCTCACGTAGACGGCTTCCTGCACGATCAGGTCGTAATGCTGCTGCTCGGCGATCTGCTTGATCACCTTGTTCGCCCGTTCCAGCACCGCGGCGAGTTCCTCGTTGCGACGCTGGTTCAGATCCTCGCGGAATTCGCGCTGCTTGCGCTGGAAGTCGCTGTCGAGCTGCGACAGATCGCGCTGCTTCTGCGCGCGGTCACCGGCCGACATCGCGACGCCGCTCTTGTCGAGCGACTCGGACATCGACTTCAGACGCTGCGCCATGTCCTGCAGATCCTTGTCGCGCTTGGCGAACTCGGCTTCCAGCTTGGTCTGCGCGGCCTTCGCCGGGGTGGATTCGCGCAGGATGCGATCAGAGTTGACTGCCGCGATCTTCGCCTCCTGCGCGTGGGCTACGCCCGCGTCGAGAGCAAACACCGCCAGCGACAGCGCCATGGCCCCGATCACCCGTCTTGAATACTTACCCGTTAGCAAAGTCATCCTCTCGTTTCTCTGGATTCCGATTTCCATACAACCCGCTGTACGACTTCGCCGTACAGCGTATGTTTCGCGCCGTCAGAATGCCGTCCCGATCTGGAACTGGAACTTCTGGTACTGGTCGCCCGTGTGTTTCTGGAGCGGGAAGCCAAGGCTCAGCTTGAGCGGACCGATCGGCGAGATCCAGGCCAGGCCCGCACCGTAGGCGTAACGCAGGCCGTTCGCGCCGATGCTGCTGCCTTCACTGCCCCAGACGTTACCACCATCGATGAAGGTGAAGACGCGCAGTGTGCGGTCGTAACCCGTGCCCGGCAGCGGGAACGTCAGTTCGATGTTGCCGACAACCATCTTCGAACCGCCGATCGGGTCGTTCGTCGACTTGTCGCGCGGACCCAGCGAGCTCGGCTCATAGCCGCGCACCGAACCGATACCGCCGGCGTAGTAGTTCTTGAAGATCGGGAACGGTTTGCCGCCGAGGCCGTTGCCGTAGCCGCCCTGGATGTTCAGGCCGAGCACGAAGCCGCGCGCGAACGAGTAATAGTACTGCGCCTGGACGTCGGCCTTGTAGTACTCCGTCCCGCCCGCCGGCGTGCCGTATTCGGCGTTCGCCTGCGTGAAATAGCCCTTGCTCGGCACGAGCGCGCTGTCACGCGAGTCGCGCGACCAGCCGATCGTCAACGGCACGTTGTTGGACACGCGACCGAAGTGGTCCACGTAGTCTTTGTAGCTCTGCGGCGTGTTGGCGTCGACGTCGAGGCGGTCCTGCTCGAGGCCCAGGCCGAAAAACACCGTATCGACTTCCGAGAACGGAATGCCGAACTTCAGATCGCCGCCGACCGTAATGATGCGGAAGCTCGAATCGGTCGAGTAGTACAGCGGCTGGTACGTGCGGTAGTAGACGTCCGTGATGCGCTTGATGCCGTCCACGGTGAAGTACGGGTCCACCTGCGTGACGGACAGCGTGCGGTACGTCTGCGCGGTGTTCACGTTCAACGACAGCGACTTGCCCGAGCCGAACACGTTGTCCTGCGACACGCCCGCCGAGAGCACCACCTTGTCCGTCGACGAGAAACCCGCGCCCAGCGTAATCGCGCCGGTCGGCTTCTCCGTGACCTTGACGTTTACGTCCACCTGGTCGGCCGTGCCTTCCACGGGCACCGTCGTCACGTCGACGTCGGTGAAGTAGCCGAGACGATTGATGCGGTCTTTCGAGAGCGCCAGGCGGTTCGAGTCGAACCACGAGCTTTCGAGCTGGCGCATTTCGCGGCGCACGACTTCGTCGCGCGTACGCGTGTTGCCGATCACGTTGACGCGGCGCACATAGACACGGCGGCTCGGATCGACCTGCAGCGTGAGTTCGACCTTGTGGTGTTCCTGGTCGATCTTCGGCAGCGCATTGACCGTGGCGAACGCGTAGCCATATTCACCGAGCTTGTCGACGATGGCCTTCGTCGTGCTCTTCAGTTTTTCGGCCGAGAACTTGTCGCCCGGCTTGATCTTGATCAGCTTCTTCAGCTCGGCCTCGCGGTCGAGCAGATTGCCGGACAACTGGATGCCCGACACCGTGTACGGCTGGCCCTCGTGAATCCCGATCGTCAGGAACATGTCCTTCTTGTCGGGCGAGATCGACACCTGCGTCGAGTCGATATTGAACTCGAGATAACCGTGGTCGAGGTAGTACGAACGCACGTTCTCGAGGTCGCCCGTGAGCTTTTCCTTCGAGTACAGGTCGTTCTTCGTGTACCAGGAGAACCAGTTCGGCGTGGAGAGCTGCATTTCGCCGAGCAGCGTGCCGCTGCTGAACGCCTTGTTGCCGATGAAGTTGATCTGGCGGATCTTCGCGTTCGGGCCTTCGTTCACCGAGAACAGCAGGCTGACGCGATTGCTGTCGATCGGCGTGACCGTCGTGACCACCTGGGCGGCGTAGAAGCCGCGCGTGAGGTACTGGCGCTTGAGTTCCTGCTCGGCCTTGTCGACGAGCGACTTGTCGTAGTAGCGGCCCTGCGAGAGACCGACCGCGTGCAGCGCCTTCGTGAGGTTGTCCTTGTCGAACTCGTGGATGCCCGCGAAGTCGATCGTGCCGATCGCCGGACGTTCCTGCACCTGCACGATAACGACGTTGCCTTCGGAGGCGATCTTCACGTCGTTGAAGAAGCCCGTCGCGTAAAGCGCGCGGATCGCCTCAGAAGCCTTGTCGTCGTTGAAAGTATCGCCCTGTTTGATGGGCAGATACGCGAAAACGGTGCCCGGCTCGACGCGCTGCAGCCCTTCGATCCGGATATCCTGAACCACGAACGGCGTAGTCGCTGCCGCAGTTACTGCATGAGCAACCAGTCCATGCGCGGCCAGGGCGGCGGCCGCAACGGTCTTTGGAACCAAGCGATGAGGTCTAAACAACGTGCTTCCCCAGGTATGTATAGCTGTATCAGGTCAGGCAGCCCGTCCCGGACGCCGCCCGACATTTTAAAAATGGATTAACCTAGCCAGATCGTTGAACAACGCAATCGCCGACAACGCGACGATGCAGGCCAGGCCCGCACGCTGCAGCACGAGCTGCCAGCGTTCGGATACGGCTTTGCCCGTTACGGCTTCAACCAGATAATATAACAGATGCCCCCCATCCAATACCGGAATTGGGAGCAGGTTGAGCACACCGAGACTAATGCTCACAAGCGCGAGGAACGACAGAAATGCCGACGGACCAAGCCGCGCACTCTTGCCCGCGTAGTCGGCAATCGTCACCGGGCCCGATAGATTCTTCAGCGACGCTTCGCCCGTAATCATGCGGCCGAACATCCGAAGCGAGTAAACCGCGATCTCCCAGGTGCGATGGGCGCCGAGCTTCACGCTCTCGATCGGCCCGTAACGCACCTCCACCGAAGGCGCCTGCGCCGCGAGCGCAGCACCGATGTGGCCCACTGTCTCACCGGTTTCTTCGTCGCGCTGGCCCGCCGGAACGACCGTCAGCATCAGCGGCTGGGTGGCGTTGCCGCGCATGACTTCGAGACGCAACGGCTTGCCTGCATGTGCCTTCACATACGAGATGAACATGCCCGCGCTGTCGACAGGACGGCCATCGATTGCACGCAGATGGTCGCCCTTGCGCATGCCGGCGCGCTCCGCCGCGCTGCCCGGTTCGACGCCCGCGACCTGCAGCGTGCCGCCGCCGGCCTCGAGACCGAGGTGCGACATGAAGTCGTCGTCGAGGTCCTTGCCGCGCAGTTGGGCGAGATCAAGCGGGAAATCGTAGGTGCTGCCGCCGTCGCGGGCCGCGAGCACCACGCGGCCGTGGTCGAACGCCGCCGCCAGCAGCTTCCAGCGCAGATCCGACCATGAACGCACGGGCTGGGTGTCGTTGCCGTTCGCATTCGTGACAGAGACGATTTTTTCGCCGCCCTGGAACCCCGCCTGTGCCGCGGCAGAATGCGCGGGCGGCGCAGCGACGATGGCCGCGGGCTCGTTCACGCCCGTCGCGAACACGAGCGCGAACAATGCGATGGCCAGCAGGAAGTTGGCGATGGGGCCCGCCACGACAATGGCGATCCGCTTGCCGACCGGTTGCCGGTTAAACGCGTGCGGGAGTTCGTGCGCTGGAATGCGCTCGTCCGACTCGCGCTCGTCGAGCATCTTCACGTAGCCGCCGAGCGGCAGCGCCGCGATGGTCCACTCAGTGCCGCTCTTCTTGCTGACCCATTGCACGATCGGCTTGCCAAAGCCGATCGAAAAGCGCAGAACCTTCACGCCGCACAGGCGCGCAATGCTGTAATGCCCATATTCGTGGACGACGACGAGCACGCCGATCGCCACGAGAAAAGCCACCAGTTCGGTGAGCAGGTTCATATGCGCCTCCTGCTTGCGCGGCGTGCCGTTGCGTAACGCGCGAAACGTGCATTACGCGGCCTAAAGCGGCCTCAGGCCGGCACCGGCAGGCTGTCGATGATGGTGTGCGCCGCACGGCGCGCCGCGGCGTCCGCTTCAAGTACGACGTCGAGGTTCGACGCGGCCGTATTGTCGAGCGCGTTAAGCACTGCGTCGACCGTCTGCGCGATCGCCATGAAACCGATGCGGCGGTTAAGGAACGCCTCCACCGCGACCTCGTTGGCCGCGTTGAGCGCCGCGCTCGCCACGCCGCCTTCGGCCAGCGCCTTCATCGCGAGGGCGAGACACGGGAAGCGTGCGTAGTCGGGCTTCTCGAACGTGAGCGTGGCGACCTGCGTCAGATCGAGTTGCGCGACGCCCGAATCGACGCGATCCGGGAACGCCAGCGCGTGCGCGATCGGCGTGCGCATGTCGGGGTTACCCAGTTGCGCGAGCACCGAACCGTCCGCGTACGAGACCATCGAATGGATCACGCTCTGCGGATGGATCAGCACGTCGATGCGCTCGCCAGGCAGTTCGAACAGATAATGCGCCTCGATCACTTCGAGGCCCTTGTTCATCATCGTCGCCGAGTCGACCGAGATCTTGCGGCCCATCGACCAGTTCGGATGCTTGCACGCCTCGTCCGGCGTCACGCCGACGAGCGTGGCCGGTTCGCGCGTACGAAACGGTCCGCCCGAAGCGGTGAGGATGATCTTCGTGACGCCGCCGTGCAGTTCGCGCTCGCGCGGCAGGCACTGGAAAATCGCGTTGTGTTCGCTGTCGACCGGCAGCAGGATCGCGCCGTTGTCGCGCACCGCGTCCATGAAGATGTCGCCCGACATCACGAGCGCTTCCTTGTTCGCGAGCAGGATGCGCTTGCCGGCCTTCGCCGCCGCGAGCGTGGGCACAAGACCCGCCGCGCCGACGATTGCGGCCACAACCGTGTCGCAGCCGTCGCTCTTCGAGACGTCGACGAGCGCCTGCGGGCCATGGGCCACGACGGTGCGGCAGCCCGCTTCGCGCAGTTTCTTCTCGACGCGCGCGGCAGTATCCGCGTCGCCGACCACGGCCACTTCGGGCTTGAAGCGCAGGCATTGTTCGACGAGCTTGTCGCCGTTGCGGTGCGCCGTGAGCGCATAAACCGAGAAGCGTTCCGGATGACGCGCGACCACGTCGAGCGTGCTGTCTCCGATTGAGCCCGTGGAGCCGAGCAGTGTCAGTCGTTTTTGCATATTCATGTCTCTAGCCGAGCAGCAGCATTGCAAGCGGCAGCACCGGCAGCAGCGCGTCGATACGGTCGAGCACCCCGCCGTGGCCCGGCAGGAGACCGCTCGAATCCTTCACGCCAGCCTGGCGCTTGAGCATCGACTCGAACAGATCGCCGATCACGCTGAACGCGACCAGCACGGTAAGCACAAAAAGTGCACGGCCGAAACCCAGCTGGGCGGCCAGTGCGGAGTAAAGCGTCGGCGCGAGGATGTGCAACGCGATCGCGGCGATCGACACCGCCATCACGGCGGCCCAGCCGCCCACCGCTCCTTCCCATGTCTTGCCCGGGCTGATCGAAGGCGCCAGCTTGTGGCGGCCGAACGCCTTACCAGCAAAGTATGCGCCGATATCGGCCAGCCAGACGACCAGCAACAGGGACAGGACAAACGCCACGCCCGCCGTGCGCGCCGCGATGAGCGCGTGCCAGCAGGCGGCGAAGATCACGAGGCCGCACGCGAGCAGGAACACGCGCCAGGCGCCTGCGGCGAGCGTCGGCTTGCGCAGCAGCACGTAAGGACCGGCGACGATCCAGAACACGCCAGCGGCCTGGAAGAGCGGGCGCGGCGCTTCGAGCTGGGCGCTCAGTATCACGACTGCCCCGGCGATGGCCGCGTAGATGATCGAGCCGTTCTTCCCGGCCTTGAGCAGGCGCGCCCACTCCCACGCCGCGAACACGACCACGATTCGGATCAGCGCACCGAACACGGAGATCGGCGCGAACAGCGTGACTGGCAAAAGGATGGCCAGCAGCACGATCGCCGTGATGACACGGGTCTTTAGCATGAAAGCGAGTCGGCGTTCTGGGATTGGGTGACGAGCTGGGCGCTCGTGCGGCCAAAGCGGCGTTCGCGTTCGACGTACGATTCGATCGCGCGGCCAAGCGCGGCGGCGTCGAAATCGGGCCAGTAGGTATCGGTGAAATAGAGTTCGGTGTAGGCGAGCTGCCACAGCAGGAAATTGCTGACGCGCTGCTCGCCGCCCGTGCGGATGAAGAGGTCGGGCTCCGGCGCATAGGCCATCGCCAGATGCTGGCCGAGCGTGTCCTCGGACACGGGCACCGCCACGCCGCTCTTCGCGGCCTCTTCCACGAGCTTGCGGGTGGCCTGCATGATGTCCCAGCGCCCGCCGTAGTTCGCCGCGATCGTCAGCGTAAGACGCGTGTTGCGCGCGGTCTTGGTTTCGGCGCGGCGAATCAGATCCTGGATGCGCTCGTTGAACATCGACAGGTCGCCGATCACGCGCAGACGGATCCCGTTCGCGTGCAGACGGCCCACCTCGCGCTCGAGCGCGGTGATGAAGAGGCGCATCAGGAACGACACTTCCTCGGTCGGGCGTCGCCAGTTCTCGGAACTGAACGCGAACAACGTCAGATATTCGACGCCGCGTTCGACGCACGCTTCGACGGCCGAACGCACGGCGTCGACGCCACGCGTATGGCCCGCCACGCGCGGCAGGCGGCGCTGCGTTGCCCAACGGCCATTGCCGTCCATGATGATCGCGATGTGGCGCGGCACGGCCGCCACGTCGGGCACGCGAACGGTTGAGCTGGTATAGGTCATGGCCGTCGGACTATTACTGCGATAAAGAAGAGAAACCCGGTCGGGACTGAGCGCCTGGCGGCCTCAGACCGTCAGGATTTCGGCTTCCTTGGTCTGGACGAGCTTGTCGATCTCGGCCACGAAGCGATCCGTCAACTTCTGGACCTCGTCGCTTGCGCGGCGCTCGTCGTCTTCCGAAATTTCCTTGTCCTTCACGAGCTTCTTCAGTTGCTCGTTGGCATCGCGGCGCAGGTTGCGCACGGCGACCTTCGCCGTCTCGCCTTCGCTCTTGACGACCTTCGTGAGTTCCTTGCGGCGCTCTTCGGTCAGCGCGGGCATCGGCACGCGGATCAGATCGCCGTGCGTGGCCGGGTTCAAACCCAGGTCCGACTCGCGGATCGCCTTTTCGACGACCTGCACCATCTTCTTTTCCCACGGCTGCACGCCGATCGTGCGCGCGTCGACGAGCGTCAGGTTCGCGACCTGCGAGATCGGCACGGGCGAGCCGTAGTAATCGACCTGGATGTGATCGAGCAGACCGGTATGCGCCCGGCCAGTGCGGATCTTCGCGAGATCGCTCTTGAATGCTTCGATCGAGCGCTGCATTTTTTGCTCCGCGCCCTTCTTGATGTCAGCCACAGCCATTTTGAAACCTCCCAACCTTTAACGGTACGGACCGCCCGGCGCCCGCCACTTCGCGAGGGGACGCGGCCCGCAATCGAGCCTCTCGGATGACGAGAGTTTACACGTGGACGAGCGTGCCCTCGTCTTCGCCCTGAACGATGCGCTTGAGCGCGCCCGGCTTGACGATCGAAAAAACGCGGATCGGCAGCTTCTGGTCGCGGCACAGCGCGAACGCCGTCGCGTCCATGACCTGCAGGTTCCGGCCGATCGCCTCGTCGAAGCTGATCGTCGCATAACGCGTGGCCGTCGGATCCTTCTTCGGGTCCGCCGAGTAGACGCCGTCGACCTTCGTTGCCTTCAGCACGACTTCCGCGCCGACTTCCGAGCCGCGCAGTGCGGCGGCCGTGTCGGTCGTGAAGAACGGGTTGCCCGTGCCGGCCGCGAAAATCACGACCTTGCCCTCTTCGAGCTGGCGAATGGCGCGCGGGCGGATGTACGGTTCGACCACCTGATCCATGCGCAGCGCCGACTGCACGCGCGCTTCGATGCCCGCGTGGCGCATTGCATCCTGCAGGGCGAGCGCGTTCATCATCGTCGCGAGCATGCCCATGTAGTCGGCCGTTGCGCGGTCCATACCGGCTGCACCGCCCGCGACGCCGCGGAAAATGTTGCCGCCGCCGATCACGACCGCGAGCTGCGTGCCGAGCCGCACCACCTCGGCCACGTCCGCCACCATACGTTCGATCGTGGCGCGATTGATGCCAAAGGCATCATCGCCCATCAGGGCTTCGCCGGAAAGTTTGAGCAGGACGCGTTTATAGGCGGGTGTGGGCATGAGGTATCCAGATCGCGCGGAAAGGCAATAACTTGAAACTGTAGGGGTGAAATACAACTTCGGGCAAGCGCGGCCGGAATCGACGAACCTAAGCCGCTGCGCGCCAGTCGTGCCACCTGGCGCCGCCGGGGGCCGGCCGCACGGGCGCCGCTGCGCTGCCCGCCGCGGCGGATTGCTCCGCCGCGGGTGCTACGGTACTGCGGGTACTGCTGTTGCTGTACGCGCGTGAACCTTATTGCTGCTTCGCAGCAGCGACTTGCGCGGCCACTTCGGCGGCGAAGTCGTCCTGACGCTTTTCGATGCCCTCGCCGACCACGAACAGCGCGAACTGATGAACCGTCGTGCCGGCGGCCTTCAGCATCTGCTCGATCGTCTGCTTGTCGTTCTTCACGAACGGCTGGTTCAGCAGCGAGACTTCCTTCAGGAACTTCTGCACCGAGCCTTCGACCATCTTCGAGATGATTTCGGCCGGCTTGCCCGATTCGGCAGCCTTCTGTTCGGCGATGCTGCGCTCCTTGGCGATCAGGTCGGCCGGCACGTCGTCCGACGACAGCGAGACCGGCTTCATCGCGGCGATGTGCATTGCCACGTCCTTGCCGACCTGCTCTTCGGCGCCCGTGTACTCGACCAGCACGCCGATGCGCGTGCCGTGCAGGTACGAGGCCAGCTTGTTCGAGGTTGCGAAGCGTGCGAAACGGCGGATCGAGAGGTTCTCGCCGATCTTGCCGACGAGCGCGAGACGCACGGCGTCGACGGTCGAGCCTTCGAGCGGCAGCGCCGACAGGGCTGCGACGTCAGCGGGGTTTTGCGTGGCGACCAGCTCGGCCACCGTCTTCGCGAATGCGTTGAAGTCGTCGTTCTTCGCGACGAAGTCGGTTTCGCAGTTCAGCTCGACCACGGCGCCCGCGCCGTTGCCGACATACGATGCGATCACGCCTTCAGCCGTGATACGCGAAGCCGCCTTGCTCGCCTTGTTGCCGAGCTTCACGCGCAGCAGCTCTTCGGCGCGCGCCATGTCGCCGTCGGCTTCCGTCAGCGCCTTCTTGCATTCCATCATCGGCGCGTCGGTCTTCGCGCGCAGTTCAGCCACCATGCTTGCGGTAATTGCCGCCATCATTCGCTCCTTGAGTCTGTCTGGTACACACCGGCCGCACTTTCGATGCGGCCAGCAGGAATTCGTTTTCCGCGAAACATGATTTTTACAGTCTCACGGTGCCGCGCATGTGGCACGGCAGCGAAAGTCACGGCTTAAAAAAAAGGGGCCTATGGAAAGCCCCCTTTTCTTGCCGGACACGGGGCAGCTTACGCCTCCGAATTGACCTCGACGAACTCGTCGTCGCCGTCATCGCCGCGCGCTGCGGCAACCACGTCGTTGACAGCGTTCGCACGGCCTTCGAGGATCGCGTCGGCCACGCCTTGCGTGTACAGCGCGACGGCCTTGCTCGCGTCGTCGTTACCCGGGATCACGTAATCCACGCCTTCCGGCGAGTGGTTCGTATCGACCACGGCGATGACGGGGATGCCGAGCTTGTTGGCTTCCGTCACGGCAATCTTGTGGTAGCCGACGTCGACGACGAAAATTGCGTCCGGAATGCCGCCCATATCCTTCACGCCGCCGATCGACTTCTGCAGCTTGGCGATTTCACGTTCGAACAGCAGCGCTTCCTTCTTGCTCATCTTCTCGAGATCGCCTGCTTCCACGGCCGCTTCCATGTCCTTCAGGCGCTTGATCGAAACCTTCAGCGTCTTGAAGTTGGTCAGCATGCCGCCGAGCCAGCGTGCGTTGACGTACGGCATGCCAGCGCGCAGTGCTTCCTCGGAGATCGTGTCGCGCGATTGACGCTTCGTGCCGACGAACAGGATCGTGCCGCGATTCGATGCCAGTTGACGCACGTACTTCAGCGCGTCGTTGTACATCGGCAGCGTCTTTTCGAGGTTGATGATGTGAATCTTGTTGCGATGGCCGAAAATGAAGGGGGCCATCTTCGGGTTCCAGAAGCGCGTCTGGTGACCGAAGTGGACACCGGCTTCCAGCATTTGGCGCATGGTAACTGCCATGAGAAATTCTCCGCTAGGGTTTGGGTCTGAAGCCGGCTGCCGCACCGGATGCGCCGTCTTTTCGCCGTGAATTGTTGCAATTCATGCAACTCGTAGCAAAAAGATCGAAACGCAAACGGCACCCTGGATGCGCCGGCTCGCGAATATGCTGTCGTCACCGGAAAATCATCCCGCTTCCGGTATCGCGCCCGCGACAGCAGCGGGCTCCTGCTTGCTTCTTTGCTGCTTCTCTTCTAAGCCACGCGGCATTCCTTGCATATTTCGAAGAAATAGAGCGAGCGACTTAGCCGTTGAGTATAGCACGCGCGGGTCGGCTCACTCAAGCCAGCTATTACCCTCGCAAACCTGCGCCGCCGCCAGCAGGTGCGTCTGCCGCCCTGCCTTTCAAAAGACAGCGACGCGTAGGATAAGGTGCGATAATTTGATATTCGACAGCATTTCCGGGCGCCCATCATGGCCATATCGATCAAGAATGAACACGACATCGCGCAAATGCGCGTCGCCGGCAAGCTGGCGAGCGAGGTGCTCGATTACATCACGCCCTACATCGTCGCGGGCGTAACGACCGGCGAACTCGACCGCCTGTGCCATGAATACATGACCAATGTGCAAGGCACGGTGCCGGCGCCGCTCAACTACCAGCCGCCAGGCTACCCGCCGTATCCGAAAGCCACCTGCATCTCGGTCAACGACGTGATCTGTCACGGTATTCCGGGCGAAAAAACGCTGAAGAACGGCGACGCGCTCAATATCGACGTCACGGTCATCAAGGAAGGCTATTTCGGCGACACGAGCCGCATGTTCATCGTCGGCGAGGGTTCGATCCTCGTGAAGCGCCTTGTCCAGACGACCTATGAATGCATGTGGCTCGGCATCGACCAGGTGCGCCCGGGCGCCCATCTCGGCGACATCGGCCACGCCATCCAGCGCTACGCCGAGGCGCAAGGCTACAGCGTCGTGCGCGAATACTGCGGCCACGGCATCGGCACGGTTTTCCACGACGACCCGCAAGTGCTGCACTACGGGCGCCCCGGCACGGGCATCGAACTCGTGCCCGGCATGATCTTCACGGTCGAACCGATGATCAACGCCGGCCGCCGCGAGATCCGCACCATGCCGGACCAGTGGACCGTCAAAACGAAGGATCGCAGTCTCTCCGCGCAATGGGAGCATACGGTGCTCGTCACCGAGACCGGCTACGAGGTCCTCACGGTCTCGGCGGGCACGCCGGCCAAACCGGCGATCGTCGCTCAGGCCGCGGGCACGGCTGCCTGAAGCGCCGGACAGGCGAGCGGCGCGCGCCGCTCGCGGGCGCCGTCCAGCGACCTGCGCAGCCACCCGCGCAACCGCGCGCGCACTTGGCCGACTCGCTGGCGGCGGCCGTGTGCCACCTGGCGCAGAACCGCTAGTCGCGAGACAATCCTGAAAATCGCGAGACAATTCTGAAAAGTCGGGCGCGCTGCATCGATCGAACGTAGTTATCAGCAGTCGTCGGCAGTCATCGCAGCGCGATTGCGCACGCCCGCCCCGCCGGAGAGGGCGCGCGGCAGCGACACCGTCCGTTCCGGGCGGCTCACCGGCAGATCCGGCCGCGGCGCAGTTCCGGCCGGCCGCAACCCAACCCGCGCACGTACAACCCGAGCCCATGAGCGTTCCCGCCGCCGCCGTCCCCGATACGTCGTCGCTGAAATCCGACTACAAGGCCGCCAAGGCCCAGTTGCTGGAGCGTTTCCGCACCGCGACCAATGTCGACACGCTGATGCGCGCACTCGCCCGCACCACCGACGAGACGCTGCGCCAGGCCTGGAACGCTTGCGATCTGCCCGCGTCGCTCACGCTCGTCGCGGTCGGCGGGTTTGGGCGCGGCGAGCTCGCGCCTTATTCCGATGTCGACATCCTCGTGCTGTTGCCCGACGACGCGCCGCTCGCGCCGCTCGAAGCGCGTATCGAGCGCTTCATCGGGCTCGCGTGGGATCTCGGGCTCGAAATCGGCAGTAGCGTGCGCAGCGTGTCGCAGTGCCTCGATGAATCCGCGCACGACATCACGGTGCGCACGTCGCTGCTCGAAGCCCGCCGCATCACCGGCAGCGCGACGCTGTTCGGCGACTTCGCGCAGCGCTATCGCGACGCGATGGACCCGCGTGCCTTCTTCCAGGCGAAGGTGCTGGAAATGCGCCAGCGTCACGCCAAATTCCAGGACACGCCCTACTCGCTCGAACCGAACGTGAAGGAAAGCCCCGGCGGCCTGCGCGATCTGCAGTTGATCCTGTGGATCACCGAAGCCGCGGCGTTCGGCAGCAGCTGGCGCGAACTCGACCAGCGCGGACTGATTACCGGCCGCGAAGCGCGCGAGCTGCGCCGCAACGAGGCATTCCTGAAGACGCTGCGCGCACGCCTGCATGTGATTGCAGGGCGCCGCCAGGACATCCTCGTATTCGACCTGCAGACCGGCGTCGCGGAAAGCTTCGGGTACGCGGCGAGCGCCACGCGCCGCGCGAGCGAACTGCTCATGCGCCGCTACTACTGGGCCGCAAAGGCGGTCACGCAGCTCGCGACGATCCTGATCCAGAACATCGAGGCGCAACTCTTCCCGAGCACCAGCGGCATCACGCGCGTGCTCTCGGATAACTTCGTCGAAAAGCAGGGCATGATCGAGATCGCGAGCGACGACGTGTTCGAGCGCGAGCCGCACGCGATCCTCGAAGCCTTTCTGCTGTACGAGCAGGTGGCGGGTTTGAAGGGCCTTTCGGCGCGCACGCTGCGCGCGCTTTACAACGCGCGCGAGACGATGAACCAGCACTGGCGGCGCGATCCCGAGAATCGCCGGCTCTTCATGGAAATCCTGATGCAGCCGAGCGGCATCACCCACGCCATGCGGCTCATGAACCAGACGAGCGTGCTCGGACGCTATCTGCTGAATTTCCGGCGCATCGTCGGCCAGATGCAGCACGACCTCTACCACATGTACACGGTCGACCAGCACATCCTGATGGTGCTGCGCAACATCCGCCGCTTTGCCGTCGTCGAGCATGCGCATGAATACCCGTTCTGCAGCCAGTTGATCGCCAACTTCGAGCGGCCCTGGACGCTGTACGTCGCGGCGCTCTTTCACGACATCGCGAAGGGCCGCGGCGGCGATCACTCGACGCTCGGCATGGCCGATGCGCGCCGCTTCTGCCGCGAGCACGGCATCGAAGCCGACGATACCGCGCTGGTCGTCTGGCTCGTCCAGCATCACCTCACGATGAGCCAGGTCGCGCAGAAGCAGGACACGAGCGACCCCGAGGTCATCAAGCGCTTCGCCGATCTGGTCGGCACCGAGCGGCACCTGACCGCGCTCTACCTGCTGACGGTCGCCGATATCCGAGGCACGAGCCCGAAGGTGTGGAACGCCTGGAAAGGCAAGCTGCTCGAGGACCTCTATCGCGCGACCCTCGCCGTGCTCGGCGGCGCGCGCCCCGATATGCACTCCAAGCTGAAGAAGCGCCAGGAGGAAGCCATCGCGCTGCTGCGCCTCGAAACCGTGCCGGAGAACGCGCACTGCGCGCTCTGGAAGGAGCTGGACGTAGGCTACTTCCTGCGCCACGACGCCGCCGATATCGCCTGGCAGACGCGCGTGCTCTATCGCCACGTCGAAGCGCCTGCGCCCGTCGTGCGCGCGCGGCCCTCGCCGATCGGCGAGGCGCTGCAGGTGCTCGTCTACGCGAAGGACCGCCCCGACCTCTTCGCGACGATGTGCGCCTACTTCGATCGCAGCGGCCTGTCCGTGCTCGACGCGCGCGTGAGCACGACGCGCCACGGCTACGCGCTCGATAATTTCATCGTCGCCCATACCGAAGGCGACGTGCACTACCGCGACATCGCGAACCTCGTCGAACTGGAACTCGCGGCGCGGCTGACCGCTGCCGGCGGCCCGCTGCCCGAGCCGGGCAAAGGCCGTCTGTCACGGCTCTCGCGCACGTTTCCGGTGACGCCGCGCGTCGATCTGCGAGCCGACGAGCGCGGCCAGTACTACATCCTGTCCGTGTCGGCGAACGACCGGCCGGGCCTTCTTTATTCCATCGCGCGCGTGCTGGCCGAACACAGGGTCGGCGTCCACGCGGCACGGATCAATACGCTCGGCGAACGCGTCGAAGACGTGTTTCTGCTCGACGGCACGGTTCTCTCCGATAACCGCCTGCAGATCCGCGTCGAGACCGAATTGCTGCGCGCAATAGCAGTGTAAATAACCATGTCCACCAGAATTCGACTCACAGCGCGGCACCCGCGCCCGGCCACGCCCGAACGCGCCCCCGTCCGCCGCGGCAGCGCGACCGCACGCAAGCCGGTACGCCCGGCCACAAGCGCGGCGCCCGCCGCGAAGACACCGGCGAAGCCCGCGGGCGCGCGCGGCGAGGGCCGCACGACCGAACGTAGCGGCGCCAAAGCGGCCGCGCCGCGCGATCGCGATACGGCGAAGCGGCCCGTACGAACGGCGCCGGGAGAACGTCCGGCGCGCCCGCGCGGTGAAGGCTTTGGTGATGATCGCCGTCCGTCGCGGCCGCGTGGCGAAGGCTTTGGTGACGAACGCCGTCCGGCGCGTCCGCGTGGCGAAGGCTTTGGTGATGATCGCCGCCCGGCTCGTGCGCGTGGTGAAGGTTTTGGTGATGATCGCCGTCCGGCTCGTCCGCGCGGTGAAGGTTTTGGTGATGATCGTCGTCCGGCCCGTGCGCGCGGTGAAGGCTTCGGTGATGATCGTCGTCCGGCTCGTCCGCGCAGCGAGGGCTTTGGTGATGATCGCCGCCCCGCTCGTCCGCGCGGTGAAGGCTTCAGTGATGATCGCCGCCCGGCTCGTCCGCGCGGTGAAGGCTTCAGTGATGACCGCCGTCCGGCGCGTCCGCGTGGCGAAGGTTTTGGTGATGACCGTCGTCCGGCTCGTCCGCGCGGCGAAGGCTTCGGTGATGACCGCCGTCCAGCGCGTCCACGGGGCGAAGGTTTCAGTGATGATCGCCGCCCGGCGCGAGCGCGCAGCGAGGGATTCGGTGATGATCGCCGTCCCGCTCGTCCGCGCGGTGAAGGCGCTGGTGACGAACGCCGTCCCGCTCGCCCGCGAAGCGAAGGCTTCGGCGACCGCGATCGCAAATTCGGCGACCGCAAAGCTCCGGGCGCCGCACCGCGCCGCGAATACGGCTCGTCGGCAGAAGGCCGCCGCCCCCGCGACGAAGGCGCGCGCCGCACGAACTCCGAGCGCCCCGCGCGCGAAGAGCGCAGCTTCACGCGCCCGGTAAAAGCCGCCTCGGGTTATCGCGACGACGCCCCCGCGCGCAAGTTCGCGACACGCGTTAAACCGGACGACCGCGCTCCGCGCAGCGCGCCCGTTGAATCGGCTGAGGGTGCACCGCACCGCGCGACCCACACCGGGACCGACGCAGCCGGCTCCCTGCGCCTGTCGAAGCGCATGTCGGAACTCGGTCTGTGCTCGCGCCGCGAGGCGGACGAGTGGATCGAGAAGGGCTGGGTTCTCGTCGACGGCGAGCGTATCGACACACTGGGCACGAAGGTCACACCCGACCAGCGCATCGAGATCGATCCGGCGGCACGCGCTGCGCAAGCCCGCCAGGTGACGATCCTGCTGCACAAGCCGGTGGGCTACGTCTCGGGCCAGGCCGAGGACGGCTATCCGCCCGCTGCCACGCTCGTCACGGCAGCCAACCAGTGGGATGGCGATCGCTCGGGCGTACGCTTTTCGCCGCTGCATCTGCGCACGCTTGCACCGGCGGGCCGCCTCGATATCGACTCGACCGGTCTGCTCGTGCTGACCCAGGATGGGCGCGTGGCAAAGCAGCTGATCGGCGAGCAGTCGGACATCGACAAGGAATATCTCGTGCGCGTGACCTACGACGACATCGAGACCGACATCGAACAGCATTTTCCCGCCGAGCTTCTCGCGAAACTGCGCCACGGCCTGTTACTGGACGACGTGCCGCTCAAGCCCGCGATGGTGAGCTGGCAGAACGGCGAGCAGTTGCGTTTCGTGCTGCGCGAAGGAAAGAAGCGGCAGATCCGCCGCATGTGCGAGCTGGTCGGACTGAAGGTGGTGGGGCTCAAGCGCGTGCGCATGGGCCGTGTGCTGCTGGGCGCGCTGCCGCAAGGCCAGTGGCGCTATCTGACACCCGACGAATCGTTCTGAGTTGATCTGATTTGATCTGATTTGCGCCGAACCCTCCCTCATGCGGGGAGGCTCGTGCAAACCAAAACGGGAGCCAACGGCTCCCGTTTTTACTTGATCGACTTAATCGTCGGCGACCGGGTCGAGATCGGGAAACAGCACGTCGGTATAGCCGAACTTCGAGAAGTCCGTGATCCGCATCGGATAGAGCTTGCCGATCAGGTGATCGCATTCGTGCTGGACCACGCGGGCGTGGAAGCCCTCGGCGACGCGCTCGATCGGCGTGCCGAACTGATCGAAGCCGTTGTAGCGGATCATCGAATATCGGCTCACCACGCCGCGCATGCCCGGTACCGACAGACATCCTTCCCATCCCTCTTCCATGTCATGCGACAGAGGATGAATGACGGGATTGATAAGCACCGTTTGCGGCACGGCGGGCGCCTCGGGATAGCGCTCGTTTTGCTCGAAGCCGAAGATCACGACCTGCAGATCCACGCCGATCTGCGGCGCGGCAAGACCCGCGCCATTCGCAGCGTGCATCGTGTCGAACATGTCGGCGACGAGCGTGTGCAACTCGGGTGTGTCGAAATGATCGACCGGCTTTGCGATGCTGAGCAGCCGCGGATCGCCCATCCTGAGAATTTCGCGAATCATGTCGAGGACCCCTCCAGGAGCTTGTGCAACCCTTCTTCGTCCAGCACCGGCACGCCGAGTTCCTCGGCTTTCGCGAGCTTGCTGCCCGCGTCGGCGCCTGCCACCACATAATCGGTCTTCTTCGAAACCGAGCCTGCCACTTTCGCACCGGCCGCTTCGAGCATTTCCTTTGCTGCGTCGCGCGTGAGCGTCGGCAACGTGCCGGTCAGCACGACAGTTTTACCGGCCAGCACGCCCTGCGGCGCCTTCGGCGCAGGCGGGCCTTCCTGCCATGCGACCTTGCCCGGCGCCCGCAGTTGCTCGATGACCGTGCGGTTGTGTTCCTCGGCAAAAAACTGGTGCAGCGCTTCGGCGACGATCGGACCCACGTCGTTCACTTCGAGCAATTCCTCGACGGAGGCGCGCATCAACGGATCGAGCGAACCGAAGTGTTTCGCGAGATCCTTCGCCGTGGATTCGCCGACATGCCGGATACCGAGCGCATAAATGAAGCGCGCGAGCGTCGTGGATTTGGCCTTCTCGAGCGAATCCAGCAGATTCTGTGCCGACTTGTCGGCCATGCGGTCGAGCGCCGCCAGCGTGCCGAAGCCGAGGTTGAAAAGGTCTGCGGGCGTGCGCACCAGGTTCTGGTCGACGAGCTGGTCGATGATCTTTTCGCCGAGGCCGTCGATATCGAGCGCGCGCCGCTGCGCAAAATGCCAGAGCGCCTGCTTGCGCTGCGCCGGGCAGAACAGGCCGCCCGTGCAGCGTGCGATGGCCTCGTCGGGCAGCCGCTCGATGCCCGATCCGCAGACGGGGCAATGCGTAGGCATCACGAATTCGCGAGCGTCGGCGGGACGGCGATCGAGTAGCGCGCCCACCACTTCGGGAATCACGTCGCCTGCGCGGCGCACAATCACCGTGTCGCCGATGCGGATGTCCTTGCGCCGCACTTCGTCTTCATTGTGAAGCGTGGCATTCGTTACCGTCGCGCCGCCGACGAACACGGGTTCGAGGCGTGCAACCGGCGTAATGGCACCCGTGCGTCCCACCTGGACATCGATGGCTAGCAGTTTCGTGAGCGCTTCCTGAGCCGGAAATTTGTGGGCGAGCGCGAAGCGCGGCGCACGCGAAACAAAGCCGAGCGCGTCCTGCTCGTCGCGCCGGTTGACCTTGTACACCACACCGTCGATGTCGTACGGAAGGTTGTCGCGCTTTTCGCCGACCGCACGGAAAAACGCGAGCAGGCCCTGCGCGCCGGTCACGACGGCACGTTCGCCGTTCACCGGCAGGCCGAGTTCCGCATACCAGTCGAGCAGTTCGCTGTGCGTGGCCGGCATCGGCTCGCCTTCGAGCGAACCAATGCCGTAGGCGAAGAACGACAGCGGCCGCTGCGCGGTGATCTTCGAATCGAGCTGGCGCAGGCTGCCCGCCGCCGCGTTGCGAGGGTTGGCAAATTCTTTCTGGCCGGCGTCGCGCTGGCGCTCGTTCATGCGCTCGAAGTCGCGGCGGAACATCAGCACTTCACCGCGCACATCGAGCACTTTCGGCACCCGCTCGCCCTTAAGACGCAACGGCAGTGAGCGGATCGTGCGAACGTTTTCAGTGACGTTCTCTCCGGTCGATCCATCGCCGCGCGTGGAAGCCTGAACGAACAGGCCGTCCACGTATCGCAGGGAAATAGCGAGCCCGTCGAACTTCAGTTCGCACGCGTATTCCACTTCGGACTTGTCGAGCGCGTCGCCCACGCGCTTGTCGAATGCGACGATGTCCTCATCCTCGAAGCCATTGTTGAGCGAGAGCATCGGCACGTCGTGGACGACGGATTCGAACCCGGTCGCAACCTCGCCGCCCACGCGCTGCGTGGGGGAATCGGGCGTAACGAGTTCGGGATGACCGGATTCGATCTGCTGAAGTTCCTTGAACAACCGGTCGTATTCCGCGTCGGGCAGCTCCGGCTGGTCGAGGACGTGATACGCGTGATTCGCACGCTCGAGTTCGGCGCGCAACCACGCCGCACGTTGCGACGCAGACGGTTCATCGGGATGACGGGCGGGCGTTCGGGCCATGCTGGAGCAGCTTCACGAGTGGATTTAGGAGACAGATTATCGCAGGAAGCGGCCCGTGTGGGATCGGCCAAACGGCCATGGCCGAACACCGCGCGCGCATCGCTCACGCACTGCCCGCGCGCCCCTGGCCGAACGGCGAACGTTCGGCCCGCTGCGTTGACAACGGGTTACCCGGGATGCGAGCGTGAACGCATTCGCAACCTGCACGATGCGTGACCGCCATGAGCTTTCCAGCAGTTGTATCCGACGCCTCTACGGTGGCGCCTCGCGCAGGCCGTCGCACGCCGCGTGCCCGCACCACGAGCGACGCGACGAACGCGCGGCGCGCTTGCGGCGCCGCGCTGCGCACATTCGAATTATTGGCTGAAGAGCCGCCGGGTGGCGGGCGACCCGGCCGGAATGCCGGCCTGTTCGAGCTTCGCGTAGAGCGTCATGAGCTGCTTGTCGATGGACTGCAGCACCGATTCCGGCAACGGACGGCGCTGATCGTCGACCACGCGGCCGCCGATGCGCTCCGCGAGCGAGCGCGCGTAATCGCACATGAGACGGAATGGCAGGATGTCCTCGTCGGCCACCGGCACGTCGAGAATCAGGCTGATCATCTGGCCGCCCTTATACGTGAGGTCGTCGCGCAGGAAGTTGGTGTCGCCGAACTGCAGCATGAACACCGGGTTCTGCTTCGCGTCGAGCTTCACGAACCGCGTGCCGTCGCGCGAGAGCAGCAGGCCGTCTTGCGCGGCCACGGCCTGGACGTAGTTCGCCGACCACGGTGCGCCGTCCGACAACACGTTGATCGAGAGCTGCGCGTCGCATTGCGCGGCGAAACCGTCGAGTTCGCGCGCCATCGAAACGGTTTCCATCATGTCCGGGAATTCCGGCGCGGCGTCGAGTGCGTCAGCGAATTGCTGCACGCCGGTCACGAACTCCGAAAACTCCAGTTCGTTAAGCGGGCCGCTGCGGTTGGCAAGCTGGGCGGCGGCGCGCAGCTCTTCATAGCGCACGCCGTTTTGCAGCAGCTCCCAACTGTCGCCGCCCTCAGGCTTGCCTTCGATATGCACCGGCTTGCTGCCGGCGCGACGCAGACGCTGGGCGAACGGAATCACGCGCTCGCCAGCCATCGGCGCCGCAAGGCGGATCGGGACGATGCAATCGATGCGGCGATCGACGACCGCAGGCGGCGCAGACGAAATCGTGGTCGCGGCAGGCAGGACCGGTTCTACGCGTTCGGCCTCTTCAGGCACGGCAGCAGGCGCAGCGCGCTCCACGGCAGGCGGGCCGGCCTCGGTTTCCACATCGGGGAATCCGTTCGGCGACGTGTTTTCAGCCTGGATGTCGGCTGGCGTATCGAGCGGCGCCACTGTGCCGAACCCCGGCTCGACGCGCTTCTCGGCATCGCCCGCGAGCGACGGTTCGCGCCGAGCTGGCGCTCGGGCCGGCTCGATGAACGGACTCTGCTCCTCCAGGTTGTCGCGCGGCGGCGTTTCGGCCACTTCCTGCGGCATCGGCCGCGGCATGCGCCTGCGCACTCTCGCGCCCTGCCACGCGTTATAGACCACCACACCCCCGACCACCACGGCGCCCGCGCCGATCAATCCGAGAGTCAACTCGTCCATGCATGCTCCATCAGCAATTCTTGTCCAGCGGCGCGCCACAGGCGCGTTCCGCTTGCGTTGCGTTCGCGCCGCACGCGGTGGCCGGCTTTCGCCCGGCACCACCGGATGCGCATCGCGCGCCGCTCGTTAAACCGTATTCTGTGCAAAACCCGCCGCTGTTTCCATGTCGACCGCAACGATGCGGGACACGCCCTGCTCCTGCATCGTCACGCCGATCAGCTGCTGGGCCATCTCCATCGCGATCTTGTTGTGCGAAATAAACAGGAACTGCGTCTTGTCCGACATGGCACGCACCAGATTCGCGAAACGCTCCGTATTCGCGTCGTCGAGCGGCGCGTCCACTTCGTCCAGCAGGCAGAACGGCGCAGGATTGAGCTGGAACATCGCGAACACCAGCGCGGTCGCCGTCAGCGCTTTCTCGCCGCCGGACAGCAGGTGAATCGTCGAATTCTTTTTGCCCGGCGGCTGCGCCATCACCTGCACCCCGGCATCGAGAATCTCGTCGCCCGTCATGATGAGTCTCGCCTGACCGCCGCCGAAGAGGCGCGGGAACAAATCGCCGAAATGCTGGTTCACTTCGTCGAACGTGCCTTGCAGCAGCGTGCGCGTTTCCTGGTCGATCTTGCGGATCGCGTCCTCGAGCGTTTCGATCGCGCTCGTCAGATCGGCGGACTGCGCGTCGAGGAAGATCTTGCGCTCTTTCGCCGCTGCGAGTTCGTCGAGTGCCGCCATGTTTACCGGACCGAGGGCCGCAATCGCGTTGTTGATGCGCGTGACTTCGCCCTGGAGATACGATGGCCTCATGTCCGGCGTGAGCTTCTCACGCAGCGCCGTTTCATCGACGCCCGCGGCCTGCAGCTGCTCGACGAACTGCTCGCCGTTCAGACGTGCGGCCTGCTCCTTCAACTGCAATTCCGTGATGCGATCGCGCAGCGGCTGCAGCGCACGCTCGGCGCTCAACCGCGTTTCGTCGGCCTGACGCAGCTTGCCGGTGAGATCGTCCAGTTCGGTGCGCGCAACGCGCAACAACGCTTCCTTCCGCGTGCGAATCTCAAGCGCATCCTGCAGACCGGTGTGAGCGGTCTGTTCGTTGATCGTTTCGAGTTCGGCCCGCGCGTCTTCGAGCGACGCCGCTACCCGCTCGCTCTGATCGTGCGCCACCTGGATGTTGCGCCGCAGTTCTTCGATCCGGTTCGCCATGTCGCGCGCGGCGAAGCGCGCATCGCTCGCGGCACGTTCGAGATCGCGCGCCTCATTGCGCGCAGCGCCGAGTGCCTCGTCGAGTGCTTCGAACGCAAGCTGGTTGTCTTCGAAACGGGCCTGCAGTTCGGCCAGCTCGCCATCGTGGCGCTCGAAGTTCGCTTCCGACCCGGCGCGCAACGCGCGCTGCTCTTCGACCTGCGCCGCGATCTCGTCGAGTTCCTCGCGAATCTGCGTGCTGCGCGCCGTATAACGCTCGTGCGCCTGCGTGAGTTTCAGCACGTCCAGTTGCAGTGCGTGCACGCGCTGCGTCGCGCGCTCGGCTTGCTGGCGCACTTCCGTGAGCGCCTGCGCAGCCTGCGTGTGCGCAGCCTCTGCGCGAATCGCAGCCGCACGCGCGTCGTCGGCGAGCAGGGCCTGCGCGCGCACCTGGCGCGTCAGATTCTCGATTTCCTGCTGCCGCGCCAACATGCCGGCCTGTTCCGAATCGGCGGCGTAGAGCTGCACGCCCACGCGCGTCACCATGTGGCCGGACTTCACGACGAACACGCCACCCGACGGCAACTGCGCACGCTGCGCCAGCGCCTCGGAAAGATCGGCCGCGACGAAGGTCGAGCCGAGCCATTCGGTCAGCACCGCGCGCAATCCCGCATCGTCGATCCGCACGAGCGAGAGCAGCGGCGCGAGCCCGGAAGGCGCAGGCGCCACCTGGCCCGCCGCGGGCGGCGCGTAGAACGCGAGCTTGGCGGGCGGTGCATCGGTAGCGAACGCCTTCACCCAGTCGAGGTTCGACACCTCGAGTGCGGCGAGCCGCTCGCGCAGCACCGCTTCCAGCGCCGTTTCCCACCCGGCCTCGACATGCAGTTTTTTCCACAGACGCGGCAGTGCGCCGAGCTCGTGACGTTCGAGCCAAGGCTGGATCTTGCCCTCGGTCTGCACGTTCTCCTGCAACTGCTTGAGCGCCGAGAGGCGCGCTTCGAGCTGGTGAATCTGCGCATTCTCGGCCTGCACACGCTCATGTGCCGAGCGGCGTTCGCCGTCCAGACGCGGCAGCGCTTCCTGCGCGTCGCCGAGCCGCAGCTGCGCGTCGTGCAGGATTTCCTCCTGCTCAACCAGTTGCATGCGCAACTCTTCGAGCTGCGCTTCGTCCGGTGCGTCGAGTCCACCCTCTTCGGATTTGAGCCGCTCGTGACGCTGTTGCAGTTGTTGCAGCATCTGATCAGCGTTGCGCTGATGCGCGGCTTCGAGCTTCAGCGCCTGTTCTGTGCGAGCAATGCCCGCGCGCTCTTCGTTGAGCTGGCCCTGCGCATCGCGCCACCGGCCTTCGAGCGCGGGCAGCGCGTCCTGCTTCGCAGCAGCCTCCTCTTGCGCGACAGCGGCCTTTTCTTCGGCCATCGCCAGCTGCTCTTCGGCGTCCTCGATGTCGCCTTGCGACTTCTGCGCCTGGGATTGCCACTGTTCGCGCTGTGCGCTCAGCGCAGCGATCTGCGCCTGCACACGATTGCGCGACTCGACGATGAACTTGATTTCGGCTTCGAGGCGGCTCACCTCGGCATTGGCTTCGTAGAGCGCGCCCTGCGCACCCTGCATCGCGTCGCTCGCGGTGTAATGCGCCACACGCAACGTTTCGAGTTGCGCCTCGACCTCGCGCAGTTGCGCCGTCTGGCGTTCGAGATCGATCTGCGCCTGTTCGATCGCGCGTTGCTGACGCTCCTGCTCGCTCGCTGCCTCGTTTTTGCGCAGCAGCCACAGCAGGCGCTGCTTTTCCTCGCCGTCGAACTGCAGTTCGCGGAACTTCGTCGCGACGACCGCCTGGCCTTCGAGTTTTTCGAGGTTCGTCGAGAGTTCGCGCACGATGTCCTCGACGCGCGTGAGGTTCTCGCGCGTGTCGTGCAGACGGTTCTCCGTTTCGCGGCGGCGCTCCTTGTACTTCGAGACGCCCGCCGCCTCTTCGAGGAACACGCGCAGCTCTTCCGGCTTCGCTTCGATGATGCGCGCGATCATGCCCTGGCCGATGATCGCGTAGGCGCGCGGTCCGAGGCCCGTGCCGAGGAAGATGTCCTGGATGTCGCGGCGGCGCGCCGGCAGGTTGTTGATGTAGTAGCTCGACGTGCCGTCGCGCGTCAGCACGCGCTTGACGGCGATCTCCGCATACTGGCCCCACTGGCCGGCGGCACGGCCGTCCGCGTTGTCGAACACGAGTTCGACGCTCGCGCGGCTGCCGGGCTTGCGCGCGGTCGAGCCGTTGAAGATGACGTCCTGCATCGACTCGCCGCGCAGCTCGGACGCACGGGACTCGCCGAGCACCCAGCGCACTGCGTCGATGATGTTGGATTTACCACAGCCATTCGGCCCGACCACACCGACCAGTTGGCCCGGAACCTGAAAATGCGTGGGATCGACGAATGATTTGAAGCCAGCGAGTTTAATCGAGGTCAGACGCACGGCGATATCGCTGTTTGAATTGGGAGAGTGAACGGGACCGCCCGTGCCGCACACCACGCGCCGGCGCAATCGCCCGGCAGCGGAACGCGCACTGGGCAGCCGCCACGGCTCGCCGCGCGGCGCGGCCTGGCGTGCGCTCCTCGGCGAGAATTAGCGGCAATCATACCATCGCACGCACGTCGTTCTGCTCGCGCTGCGACCCGTTGCCTGCGCTGCCGCCGTCAGTATCGTCGCCATTGTCCGCATGGCCGCCTGACAGCCCGGCGCCGTCCTCGCGCCCGGCAGGCGCGCTGCGCACGCGGTGTACCCAGCTCGACAGCAGCGACGCGAGCACGATGCAGCCGCCGCCCGCCCACTCGCGCGGACCGGGCGCCTCACCGGCGAAGAGCCACGAACTGAGCGCGGTCACGATGATCTCGAACAACATGATGATCGACGCGCGGTTCGCGCTCACGCGCGCGAGGCCGTATTGCACGATCATGTTGTTCGACGCGAGCACGAGGCCGAGCGCCAGGACGAGCAGCAGCGCGCGCCCGAGCAGGTCGCCCGTGGGGACCGCCGCCATCGGTTCGAAGGTGCTCGCACAGGCGCTGAACAGGGCCGTGCCGCCAAAGATCACGGCCGTGCGCATTTCCGGGCGCATCTCCGGCAGCACGCGGCTCGTCTTGAGCACCAGCACGTTGCTCATCGCGAAACCCATGCCGCCCGCGAGGCCCGCCCATTCCGCCGCATTGCCCGGCAGCGGCACGCCGAGCGCCGGCGACCACAGCATCAGCATCGCCCCGCCAAGCGAAAGCGCAGCGAGCGCCGCGCCCGACCAGGTCAGCCGCTCGCCGAGGATAAAGTGTGCAAAGAGCGCGGTCCATGCCGGGGCCAGATAGAACAGCAGCATCACGCGCATCACCTGGCCGTGGATCGTACCCCAGACGAAGCCCAGATTCGTCACGCCCGCCGCGAGCCCGAGAAACGGCAAGACCCAGTGCCAGCGCACCGTCGCAATGGAGCGGCGGCGTAGCAACAGCACGAATGCGCACCCGGCGGCGCTCGTCACCGCGCTCGCAACCGTGCCGGTGACGCCGAGCGCCGCCAGCATCCGCAGCGGATACCAGACGATGCCCCACACCGACGCGCCGACGAGGATCGCCAGCGTCGGCCAGTCGACGCGCAAGCGCTGGTTCATCGCAGCGTCCCTGGGCACGTCAGGTGCCTCAGTTGCCTCAGTTGCTTTACGTGCGCGTCGCGGGTCATGCACTGCCGATACATCGAAAACCGCATTCTTGCCCCCTCACACCCTTTAAAGCCCTTCAGAGCGTTCAAAACTTCAACTTTCCCTCACAAGCCGCAGACGATTCGTAAAGGCCATGCGGCACGCCGCATGGCCCGCGACACCACGCTATAATCGACCGCCTGCAACCGTCTGCCGCATGGTTTCAGTGCGCGCCGCAGGCGAGTTCCGCGCGCCTGCTCCTCTGTTTTTCGCTTACGCCCGTTTTTCGCTTACGCCCGCCCAACGCCCAAGTGAATCCGCTACTCGACACCCTTCAGACCTATCCCTTCGAAAAGCTGCGCGCCCTCTTTAAGGACGTCACGCCGAAAGCCGGCCTGCGGCCCATCAGCCTGGGCATCGGCGAGCCGAAACATCCGACGCCCACGCTGATCCGCGACGCCGTGATCGCCTCGCTCGACGGTCTCGCGGTGTATCCGGCGACAGCGGGCAGTCCCGCGCTGCGCGAGTCGATCGCGAACTGGATCAAGGCGCGCTACGCGTTGCCCGCCATCGACGCGAACACCGAAGTGCTGCCGGTCTCGGGCTCGCGCGAGGCGCTGTTCGCGCTCGCGCAGGCGGTGGTCGATCCGGCCGCCGGCGTGAAAGATCCTGCCAGACGCGCGATCGTACTCTGCCCGAACCCGTTCTACCAGATCTACGAAGGCGCCGCGCTGCTCGCGGGCGGCGAGCCGTACTTCGTGAACAGCGATCCGGCACGCAACTACGCGTGCGACTATTCGCAGGTGCCCGAGGACGTGTGGGCCCGCACGCAGCTGCTCTACGTGTGCTCGCCCGGCAACCCCACGGGCGCGGTTCTCACGCTCGACGACTGGCGCGAACTCTTTGCGCTGTCCGACCGCTACGGCTTCGTGATCGCCTCCGACGAGTGCTACTCCGAGATCTACTTCGACGAAACCAAGCCGCCGCTCGGCGGGCTCGAAGCGGCGCACCGCCTCGGCCGCGGTTTCGAGCGCCTCGTGATGCTGTCGAGTCTGTCGAAGCGCTCGAATGTGCCGGGCATGCGCTCGGGCTTCGTCGCGGGCGACGCCGCGATCCTCAAGCAGTTCCTGCTCTACCGCACCTACCACGGCGCGGCGCTGTCGCCGGTCTGGCAGGCCGCGAGCGCTGTTGCGTGGGGCGACGAGCAGCACGTTCGCGAGAACCGCGCGAAGTACGCGCGCAAGTTTGCAACGGTCACGCCGATGCTCGCCGACGTGCTCGACGTGCGTCTGCCGGACGCCGCGTTCTACCTCTGGGCGAACGTCGCGCGTACCGGCCTGTCCGATACCGCTTTCGCCCAGCGTCTCTACGCCGACTATAATGTGACGGTCCTGCCGGGCTCTTATCTGGCCCGCACCGCGCACGGCGCGAATCCGGGACAGAATTTCGTCCGCATGGCGCTTGTCGCCGACGTCGAGGAGTGCATCGAGGGCGCACAACGCATCGTCGATTTCTGCCGCTCGCTCGCCTGAACGCCACGCGCGGCGCCCATAAGGCACCCACGAGGCACCTCCGAGGCGCGCCGCGCCCGCACCGCCTTCCCTATCCGAACTCACACGAAACCAACACCATGTCGCAACAACTTCAGCAGATCATCGACAACGCCTGGGAAAACCGCGCGGACTTCTCGGCCAAATCCGCACCGAACGACGTGCGCGAAGCCGTCGCCCACGTCATCGCGGAACTGGACCGCGGCGCGCTGCGCTGCGCCGAGAAGAAGGACGGCGACTGGGTCGTCAACCAGTGGGTGAAGAAAGCCGTGCTGCTGTCGTTCCGTCTCGAAGACAACGTGCCGATGCCCGCGGGCGGCTACAGCCAGTTCTACGACAAGGTGCCGTCGAAGTTCGCGAACTACACCGCCGAAGACTTCGCCGCGGGCGGTTTTCGCGTCGTGCCGCCGGCCATCGCGCGCCGCGGCTCGTTCATCGCGAAGAACGTCGTGCTGATGCCGTCATACACGAACATCGGCGCATACGTCGACGAAGGCACGATGGTCGACACCTGGGCGACGGTCGGCTCGTGCGCGCAGATCGGCAAGAACGTGCACCTCTCGGGCGGCGTCGGCATCGGCGGCGTGCTGGAGCCGCTGCAGGCCAATCCGGTCATCATCGAAGACAACTGCTTCATCGGCGCGCGCTCGGAAGTCGTGGAAGGCGTGATCGTCGAAGAGAACTCGGTCATTTCGATGGGCGTGTACCTCGGCCAGAGCACCAAGATCTACGACCGTGAAACCGGCGAAGTTTCGTACGGCCGCATTCCGGCGGGCTCGGTCGTCGTCGCGGGCAACCTGCCCTCGAAAGACGGCTCGCACAGCCTGTACTGCGCCGTGATCGTCAAGAAGGTCGATGCGAAGACGCGCGCCAAGGTCGGCCTGAACGAGCTGCTGCGAGGCGATTGATGGCGGCGAGCAAAACCGTCGTCTATGGCATTCCGAACTGCGACACCGTGAAGAAGGCCCGTGTGTGGCTCGAAGCGCACGGCGTCGCATTCGAATTTCACGATTTCAAAAAGGCGGGCGTGAGCGCGCCGATGGTCGAAGGCTGGCTCAAGGACGTGTCCCTCGAAGCGCTTGTGAACAAGCGCGGCACGACGTGGCGCGGCCTGCCCGACGAAACGAAGTCGGCGGCCGAAAGCCAGGACGGTGCGATCGCGCTGATGATCGAGAAGCCATCGGTCATCAAGCGGCCTGTCGTCGTCGTGAACGGCCGTGTGAAGACGCTCGGTTTTTCGGCGGAACAGTACGCCACGCTCTTCGCGTGAGCCGGACTGCTTCGCACAACGCGTAATAACAAGCTGTTGCCGGTGCCCGTGTGAACTCGCGGCGCCGGCATTTTTATTGAAAGTGGCCCTTCCATGTCCGGCACCCTCGCCCTTACCGAAGCCCTGATCGCGCGTGCGTCCGTCACGCCCGACGACCAGCACTGTCAGCGCATCATGACCGAGCGCCTCGCGCCGCTCGGCTTCACATGCGAAACGATCGAGTCGCACGGCGTGACGAACCTGTGGGCCGTGAAGCGCGGCACGGACGGTGCCGCCGGAGCGCTCCTCGCCTTCGCGGGCCATACCGATGTCGTGCCGACCGGCCCGCTCGAACAGTGGAAATCGCCGCCGTTCGAGCCGGTGCAACGCGACGGCAAACTCTACGGCCGGGGCGCCGCCGACATGAAAACCTCGCTCGCCGCGTTCGTCGTGGCGAGCGAAGAGTTCGTCGCCGCGCATCCGCAGCATCGCGGCGCCATCGCCTTTCTCATCACGAGCGACGAGGAAGGCCCCGCGACCGACGGCACCGTGAAGGTCGTCGAAGCGCTGCAGCAGCGCGGCGAGAAAATGGATTACTGCATCGTCGGCGAGCCGACTTCGACGCACACGCTCGGCGACTGCGTGAAGAACGGCCGCCGCGGCTCGATGTCGGGCAAGCTGATCGTCAAGGGCGTGCAGGGGCATATCGCCTATCCGCATCTCGCGAAAAACCCCGTGCATCTGCTCGCGCCCGCGCTCGCCGAGCTGGTGGCCGAAAAGTGGGACGACGGCAACGAGTACTTCCCGCCCACGACATGGCAGGTGTCGAACCTGCACAGCGGCACCGGCGCAAGCAACGTGATTCCCGGCCACGCCGACGTCCAGTTCAACTTCCGCTTCTCGACCGCCAGCACGGTGGAAGGCCTGCAGCAGCGCGTGCATGCGATCCTCGACAAGCACGGCCTCGACTACGAGCTGCACTGGACCGTGAGCGGCCTGCCGTTCCTCACCCCGCGCGGCGTGCTGTCGAATGCGCTCGAAAAAGCGATTTTCGACGAGACCGGCGTCACGACCGAACTTTCGACGACGGGCGGCACGTCCGACGGCCGCTTCATCGCGCGCATCTGCCCGCAGGTGGTCGAATTCGGCCCGCCGAACGGCAGCATCCACAAGATCGACGAGCATATCGAACTAAAGTACGTCGAACCGCTGAAGAACGTGTATCGTCGCGTGCTCGAACAACTGATCGCCTGAATACGCCTGCCGGAGCCCCACACATGACGCATCCCCTGTCGACCACCTTCTCCACCGTGCGCGACCTGCTGCGCTACGCCGTGACGCGCTTCACCGCCGCGGAACTCGCGTTCGGCCACGGCTCGTCCAACGCCTACGACGAGGCCGCCTACCTGATCCTGCACACGCTGCATCTGCCGCTCGATCTGCTCGACCCGTTCCTGGACGCGCGGCTCGCGGCCGACGAGATCGACGCCGTGCTCGGCGTGATCGAGCGCCGCGCGACCGAGCGCGTGCCCGCCGCCTACATCACGAACGAAGCGTGGATGCATGGCGTGCGCTTCTACGTCGACGAACGCGTGATCGTGCCGCGTTCGTTCATCGGCGAACTGCTCGCAGACGGCCTGCAGCCGTATGTCGAGGATCCCGAACACGTGGGCGCGGTGCTCGAACTGTGCACCGGCTCGGCAAGCCTTGCGATACTCGCCGCGCATGCGTTCCCGAACGCCGACATCGACGCAGTCGATCTCTCGGCCCCGGCGCTCGAAGTGGCGCGCCGCAACGTCCACGAGCACGGCTTCGACGAGCGCGTCGCGCTGTTCGAGGGCGACCTGTTCGCGCCGCTGGCCGAACGCCGTTACGACGTCATCCTGACGAATCCGCCGTACGTCAACGCCGAATCGATGCAGGCGCTGCCGCCCGAATACCGTCACGAGCCGGAAATGGCGCTCGCAGGCGGCGCGGACGGAATGGACATCGTGCGCCGCATTCTTGCGCAGGCGCGCAACTGGCTGACCGACGAAGGCGTGCTCGTGGTGGAGATCGGCAACGAGCGCGCGAACGTGGAAGCGGCCTTCGGCGGGCTGGACCTCGTCTGGCTCTCGACGAGCGCGGGCGACGATCAGGTATTCCTGATCCAGGCGGCCGATCTGCCGGTGTAAACGCCTTTTGTAAGTACCTTTCGCGCGCGAAAATTCGCGAAAACTGTCAGATCGCGGTTTTGCGCGCGCGCCCGGGGCCGGAACCATAACCCCAGCCCGGCCGGGTTCGGTAAGATGGAAGCTTCCCGGCTACAGCGCTACGGTGTCGTCCAGCATCCGGCGCGCCCCGCGCCCCTATGCAATTCGACTGGTCACAGCTCGGCCCGCTTCTCGCGATCATCCACCTCCTCGGAATCGCTGCGGCGTGCCACGCCATCCTCAACACCCGCACCTCGCAAGGCGCGATCGCGTGGGCTGTGTCGCTCGCGACAATGCCCTATCTGACGCTGATCCCCTACCTTTTCCTCGGTCGCAGCAAGTTCGCGGGCTACGCCGACGCGCGGCGGCTGCGCAATGCAACCCTGCGCTCGCGCGCTCACGCGCCCGAGTGGGACGAGCTCCTTTCTAACGGCGAATGGCCGGTCGAAGAACTCGGCGCGCGCGTGATCCAGACGATGGCGCAGCTCGGCGGCATGCCGATCGTGCCCGGCAATTCGGTGCGCACGCTCGTGAACGGCGAAGCCACGTTCTCGGCCATCTTCGAGGCGATCGAGCAGGCACGCCACTACGTGGTCGTGCAATTTTTCATCGTGCACGCAGACACCCTCGGCGAGATGCTGAAGGACACGCTCATCCAGTGCGTATCGCGCGGCGTGCGCGCGTTTTTCCTCTACGACAGCATCGGCTGCTTCGACCTGCCCGCGAGCTACGTCAACGCATTGCGCGCAGGCGGCGTCGTGGTGCATCCGTTTTCGACGCGGCGCCACTTCGTCAACCGCTTCCAGCTCAACTTCCGCAACCACCGCAAGATCGTCGTCGTCGACGGCGAGCGCGCCTTCGTGGGCGGCCACAACGTGGGCGTCGAATACCTCGGCGCCAAACCGCCGCTCTCGCCCTGGCGCGACACGCATATCGAAGTGCGCGGCCCCGCGGTCGCGAACATCCAGTTCGCCTTCACCGAGGACTGGTACTGGGTCACGCAGGAGCTGCCCGACTGCGAACCGCCGCCCGTCGCGCCTTGCGACGACAACATGTTCTGTCTCGTGATGCCGACCGGTCCCGCCGATCGCCAGGAGACCTGTTCGCTCATCTTCGTCGAGGCGATCAACGCGGCACGCCGGCGGCTGTGGATCACCACGCCCTATCTCGTGCTCGATGAAGCGGTGTTCTCGGCGCTGCGGCTCGCTGTGCTGCGCGGCGTGGACGTCCGCATCATGATTCCGGGCCGCCGCGATCACTACGTGGTGTTCGAGGCCTCGACGCTGTACGCATTCGATGCCATCCGCGCCGGCATTCGCATCTTCCGTTATCAGCCTGGCTTCCTGCACCAGAAGGTCTTGCTGATCGACGACGTGGCGGCAGTCGTTGGCAGCGCGAACCTCGACAACCGTTCATTCCGGCTGAACTTCGAGATCATGGTACTCACGGTGCACCGCGGCTTCGCGGCCGAGGTCGAAGCGATGCTGCTGCGCGACTTCGAGCAGGCCGTCGAGGTGGACCGCACCGAATACCGCGATGCGCTCGCCTGGCGCAAGATGACCATGCATCTCGCGCGCCTGTTCGCGCCGATCCTTTAGGGCCGCTTCACAACAGCTTTTCGATATCCGCCGCGATTGCCTCCGGCTTGGTGACCGGCGCATAGCGCTTGACCACATTGCCGTTTCGGTCGACGAGGAATTTCGTGAAATTCCACTTGATCGCCTCTAGCCCGAGCACGCCCGGCGCCTCGCCCGTGAGCCAGCGATAGAGCGGATGAGCATTCGCGCCATTCACGTCGATCTTGTCGAACATCGGAAACCCGACGCCATAGTTCTGCTCGCAGAAGCTGCCGATCTGCGCCGCGTCGCCCGGCTCCTGCTTGCCGAACTGGTTGCATGGAAAACCAAGCACGTCGAGGCCGCGCGCGGCATACGCCTCGTAAAGCTTTTGCAGACCGGCGTACTGCGGCGTGAACCCGCACTCGCTCGCGGTGTTCACGACCAGCAGCACCTTGCCCGCAAAGCGTTCCAGGCTCACCGGCGCGCCGCCGCCAAGCGGTTCTGCTGAAAACGAATAGATCGACGTCATCTGTGCACTCCCCGGGAAATGCCCCAGTTTAGGCGAGAATCGCCGCGCGCCGCACATCGGCCGAACGGCTGATGCCGGCCCACGGGCCGCACAGTCTAAAATAGCGGTTTTCCCAAGCTGGCGCTGCTGTGATCCGCTTCAATCAATTCAGTCTTGCCCGCGGCACCAAGCCGCTTTTCGACCAGACCTCATTCACGCTGAACCCCGGTGAAAAGGCCGGTCTCGTCGGCGCGAACGGCGCGGGCAAATCAACGCTGTTCGCCGTGCTGCGCGGCGAACTGCACGCGGATGCGGGCGATTTTTCGCTGCCGCCCTCGTGGCGGATCGCGCATGTCGCGCAGGAAACGCCGGCTGTCGAGCGCACCGCACTGGACTACGCGCTCGACGGCGACGCCGCGCTGCGCGACATCGAGGCGCGCATCGCCGCGGCATCGGTTGCGCACGATGGCGCGGCCGAAGCCGAGGCGCACGCGGCCTTCGCCGACGCCGACGGCTACACCGCGCCCGCGCGCGCCGAAGCGCTGCTGCTCGGGCTCGGCTTCACGCTCGAGCAGACGCGCGCGCCGGTCTCGAGCTTCTCGGGCGGCTGGCGCATGCGCCTGAACCTCGCGCAGGCGCTGATGTGCCGCTCCGACCTGCTGCTGCTCGACGAACCGACGAACCACCTCGACCTCGACGCGATCGTCTGGCTCGAAGACTGGCTGCATCGCTACCCGGGCACGCTCATCGTGATCTCGCACGACCGCGAGTTCCTCGATTCGGCCTGCAACGTCACGCTGCATCTGGAAAACCAGCAGATCAAACGCTACGGCGGCAACTACTCGCAGTTCGAAATCCTGCGCGCGCAGCAACTCGCGCTCCAGCAAAGCGCCTACGAAAAGCAGCAGAAAACCGTCGCGCACCTGCAAAGCTTCATCGACCGCTTCAAGGCCAAGGCGACCAAGGCGCGCCAGGCGCAAAGCCGCGTAAAGGCGCTGGAAAAGATGGAACTGATTGCGCCCGCGCACGCAAGCTCGCCGTTCACGTTCGAATTCCGCACGCCCGATTCCGCGCCGAATCCCATGCTCGTCATGGAAGACGTGCGCTGCGGCTACCGCGCCGAGGACGGCAGAGAAACGCCCATCGTGGGCGATGTCGCGCTGTCGATCCAGAACGGGCAGCGCATCGGCCTGCTCGGTGCGAACGGCCAGGGCAAGTCCACGCTCATCAAGACGCTCGCCGCCACGCTCGCGCCGCTCTCGGGCGATCTGCGCACGGGCAGGGGCCTGCAGATCGGCTATTTCGCGCAGCATCAACTGGAAACACTGCGCCCGGACGATTCGCCGTTGCAGCATCTGGCGCGCCTCGCACCCGACACGCGCGAGCAGGAACTTCGCGACTTTCTCGGCGGCTTCAATTTTCCCGGCGAAATGGCCACAGCGCCCATCGCGCCGTTTTCGGGCGGCGAAAAGGCGCGGCTCGCGCTCGCGCTCATCATCTGGCAGAAGCCGAACCTGTTGCTGCTCGACGAGCCGACCAACCACCTCGATCTCGAAACGCGTCACGCGCTCACGATGGCGCTCGCGCAATTCGAAGGCACGCTGATCCTCGTCTCGCACGACCGCCATCTGTTGCGCGCGACCACCGATCAGTTCATGCTCGTTGCCAAACATCGCCTGCAGCCGTTCGACGGCGATCTCGACGACTATCGCGACTGGCTGCTTCAGCACGCCGCCGAACAGCGCGCCGCCCTCCGGCAGGACGCGGGCGGCGACGGCGCAGCCGATGCGGGCGTCAATCGCAAGGAACAGCGCCGCCAGGAAGCGGAGACGCGCCAGAAGCTGTCGCAGCTGAAGAAACCGCTCCAGGTGAAAATCGGCAAGATCGAGAAGGAAATGGACACGCTCAACGCGGAAAAAGGCACGCTCGATGCATTCGTTGCCGATCCCGCGAGTTACGAGCCCGGCCAGAAGACACGCCTGACCGACGCGATCCGCCGCCAGGCCGAAGTCCAGGCGCGCCTCGATACGCTCGAAGCCGACTGGCTCGACGCGCACGAGGATCTCGAACAGATTGGCTAGCCGCGGCGCACGCGCCGTACGAAGCGAAGGAGATACGAGTGTCGTCACCTGCTGCGTTACAAGGTCTACGCGTCCTTGATCTGACCATGCTGCTGCCCGGCCCGGTTGCCACGCTGCGTCTCGCGGAAATGGGCGCGGACGTGCTGAAGATCGAGCCGCCCGGCGCAGGCGATGCGGCCCGCGCGATGATGCAAAGCTCCGCGGACGAAGTCGCCACGCGGCCCGGCGCGTTCTACCGCCTCGTCAACCACGGCAAGCGCGAAACCCGGATCGACCTGAAATCGCAAAGCGGGCGCAATGTCCTGCTGGCGCTCGCGCGCGAAGCGGACGTGCTCGTCGAGAGCTTTCGCCCCGGCGTGATGACGCGGCTGGGCGTCGGCTACGAAACGCTGAGCCAGATCAATCCGAAGCTCGTCTATTGCGCCATCAGCGGATACGGCGCCGACAGTCCGTTCGCCGACCGCGCCGGTCACGACCTGAACTACATCGGCTATTCGGGCGTGCTCGACCAGCTTGCGGCGCGCGACGGAACGCCCGTGCTGCCGAATTTCCAGATCGCCGACCTGCTCGGCGGCGCGCTCTCGGCGGTCACGCAGATCCTCGCCGCGCTCTGGCAGGTCGCACGCGGCGGCACGGGCCGCTTTATCGACATTTCGATGGCGCACGCCGCTTACGCCTACAACGTGGTCGCGCAAGTCGCGCTCGCCAACGACGACGCGGCAGCCCTCCAGCCCGGCGGCGGTCTGCTCAACGGCGGCGTGCCCTGCTACAACCTGTATCGCACCCAGGACGGCCGCTGGCTCGCCGTCGGCGCGCTGGAACTGAAGTTCTGGCAGGCGTTCTGCAAGGCGCTCGGCCGCGAAGAGTGGGCCGAGCGGCACTGGAGTCTGGGGCAGGCAATCGGCGGCACGGATGCTGCGGGGCTCATACGCGAACTCGCAGCGATCATCGCAGCGGAGCCGTTGCAAACGTGGATCGACCTGCTTGAACCGATCGACTGTTGCGTGACACCTGTGCTCACCGCAGGTGAGGCGTCGCGGCACCCGCTGTTCAACCCGGACGTCCTGCAGGAAGCACTCGCGGAAAACACCGCAAAGCAGGCAAACAATCCGGTAGCGCAAGATGCGGCAACGCAAAGCGCGCCCCGCGTGAACCCGCAAATCGGCGCGTTCAGCAGCGGCAAGCCGTTCTCCTACGGCCCCTGGAACTGAAACCCGACGCGCGGCGCGGTCAAAAATGTGAATGCGGGGCAAAAGTAAAAATGGGCGCACATGGCGCCCATTTTTACTGGCTAACGCCGTGGCAGTGTTTGCCGCGGCGTGCGTTCGTCGTCGTTGAGAATGTGCCGGCGGCCTTCCACGTGATGCGCAATCGTACTGCGCACCTGGGCCGCCGTCACGTTCCCGGCCACCACACGTCGCGAGATGCAGCCGTCGCTGTCGATCCACTCGACGATGCGGCAACTGCTGCCCCAGGGCTGCATGAGCGGCTCGGATATCCTGCACCCGCGCACGACGATCGAACGACTATCGGCGAGCGTATCAATCTGTTTCACGACGCTATCCTTTCCGCTGCGCGCGAGTCGAACATGCGGCCAAGAATAGGGAAATCGCAGAAAGCCCAGGTTACAGTGTGTGGCAGGGTTGTTACTAATCATTACGCGACAGTACAGGATCCGCAGCGCCCTGCGTGTGCCCTGCATGAGCCTTGCGTGCACCTTGCGTACGCCTGAATGAATAGCCGCACCCGGCCGGTTTCATTCAAGCGTACGAACTTTGTCGATGGCCTCTTCGATCCGCTCGACCGCAATCACCTGCAAGCCGTCGACCGGCTGCTTCGGCGCGTTGGCACGCGGAATCAGCGCGCACGAGAAACCCAGCTTCGCCGCTTCCTTCAGGCGCTCCTGGCCGCGTGGCGAAGGCCGGATCTCGCCCGCAAGCCCCACTTCGCCGAAAACGATCAACCCTTTGGGCAACGCCTTGTTACGCATCGACGAGTGAATGGCCAGCAGCACGGCGAGGTCGGCGGCCGGTTCGGTGATCTTCACCCCGCCCACGGCGTTCAGGAACACATCCTGATCGAAGCATGCGATTCCCGCGTGCCGATGCAGCACCGCGAGCAGCAGCGCAAGCCGGTTCTGTTCGAGACCCACTGCGAGCCGCCGCGGATTGGGCACCTGAGCGGTATCGACAAGCGCCTGCACCTCGACGAGAAGCGGGCGCGTGCCTTCCTGGGTCACGAGCACGCACGAACCCGGCACGCTTTGTTCGTGCTGCGACAGAAATAGCGCGGACGGATTCGCGACACCACGTAAGCCTCGCTCCGTCATCGCGAACACGCCGAGTTCGTTGACCGCACCGAAGCGGTTCTTGAACGCGCGCACGAGACGGAACGACGAATGCGTATCGCCTTCGAAGTAGAGCACGGTGTCGACGATGTGTTCGAGCACGCGCGGCCCCGCGAGGTTGCCCTCCTTCGTGACGTGGCCGACCATGATGATCGCGGTGCCCGACTGCTTTGCAATGCGGGTGAGCTGCGCCGCGCACTCGCGCACCTGCGCGACTGAACCGGGCGCGGAAGTCAGCGCCTCGGAATAGATGGTCTGGATCGAATCGATCACCGCAACATCGGGTTTCTCGGCCTCGATAGTTGCCTGAATCTTTTCGAGCTGGATTTCGGCGAGCAGTTGCAGCTCGCTCGCTTTCGAACCGGGATCGAGCAGCGCAAGCCGTTGCGCGCGCAACGCAATCTGCGCGGCCGATTCTTCACCGCTGACGTAGAGCGCGCGGCGCTCGGCTGCAATCTGCGCGAGCGACTGCAGGAGCAACGTCGATTTGCCGATGCCCGGATCGCCGCCGATCAGCACCACGCCGCCCGCCACGAGGCCGCCGCCCAGCACACGATCGAATTCGCCGACACCGGTCGTGAAGCGCGGCACGTCGGACGCCTCGATTTCGGCGAGGCGCCGCACAGGCGCGCTCTTCGCGAGCGACTGGTAGCGGTGGTTGCCCGCCGGTTCCGCGACGCCTTCCACCAGCGTGTTCCACGCGCCGCACGCGGGGCATTGCCCTTGCCACTTGGGAACCTGCCCGCCGCACTCGCTACACGTATACAGCGTCTTGACCTTCGCCACCGCTTATTCCGCCCGTACCGGCACGCGCGGCGCAACGGCGCACATCAGCTCGTAGCCGATCGTGCCGCACGCCTGCGCGACGTCGTCGATCGGCAGGGCCGCACCCCAAAGTTCGACACGCGCGCCCACTCCCGCACGCGGCACCGGGGTGAGATCGACCGTGAGCATGTCCATCGACACGCGCCCGACGACGCGCGTGCGCACGCCCTCCACCACCACGGGCGTGCCTTCGGGCGCGCTGCGCGGATAGCCGTCCGCATAACCGCAGGCGACGACGCCGATGCGCATTGGCTTGCGCGCCGTGAAAGTCGATCCATAACCGATGGTCTGGCCTTCGGCGATGGTTTGCGTGCCGATGATCTCGGCACTGAACGTCATGGCGGGCTGCAGTCCGACACCCTCGATCGCGGACGCCACGCCCGACGGCGATGCGCCATAGAGGATGATGCCCGGCCGCACCCAGTCGAAGTGCGCGGCCGGATACCAGAGCGTCGCGGCAGAATTGGACAGGCTGCGCACGCCGGCGATGCCTTGCGCGCCACGCTCGAACGCGTCCATCTGCTCGGCGATGCCGCGCGTCGTGTCGGCGTCCGAGAAGTGGGTCATCAGCGTGATCTGACCGATGCCGGGGCAGGCGCGCGCCCGTTCCCACGCCGCACGATATTTTTCGGGCGTATAGCCGAGCCGGTTCATGCCACTGTTCATTTTCAGCTGCACGTTGACCGGTTTCGAAAGACGCGCCATTTCGAGCATGCGCATCTGCTCGTCGGAGTGCACGACCGTCGTGAGGCTGTAGCGGTCGATCACGTCGATATCGGTCGGACGAAAGAAGCCTTCGAGCAGCAGGATCGGACCCGCCCAGCCCAGTTCGCGCAGTTTCACGGCTTCTTCGAGATCGAGCAGTCCGAAGCCGTCGGTGGCCCGCAGGCCCGGGAACACGCGGGCAAGCCCGTGCCCGTAGGCATTGGCCTTGACTACGGCCCAGATTTTCGACTTCGGCGCATAACGGCGGGCGACGGCGAGATTGTTGGCGAGTGCGGCGGTATGAATCGTGGCTGAGAGGGGGCGAGGCATGGGAAATTTTCGTAAAGACGCTTTCGAATCATGAGCTTACGATGCACTTCCAGGGCCCGGAAGTCCCATCTGCAGGACGCTCAAGGAATCTGCTAGTCGGAATGCACCTATTTTCATGATATAAAGCCCTGCGCACAACCCATTTCGAACGTAATAAGCCCGGATGCATCCCATCCGTCCGGGGCGGACGGACCGCAGCGAGGACAGCATCGCATCAGATGAAAAAAGGCTTTTACACCATCATGGCCGCGCAGTTTTTTTCGTCGTTGGCCGACAATGCGCTCCTGATCGCTGCAATTGCACTGCTGAAAGATCTCCACGCCCCGAGCTGGATGACCCCGCTGCTCAAGCTGTTCTTTGTCCTCTCCTACGTCGTTCTGGCCGCCTTCGTCGGCGCCTTCGCCGATTCGCGCCCCAAGGGCCGCGTGATGTTTATCACGAACACGATCAAGGTCGTGGGCTGCGCCATGATGCTCGCGGGCACGCACCCGCTATTCGCATATGGCGTCGTCGGGTTCGGGGCTGCAGCCTATTCGCCCGCGAAATACGGCATCTTGACCGAACTGTTGCCGCCTGAACGGCTCGTCGCCGCGAACGGCTGGATCGAGGGCACCACAGTCGGATCGATCATTCTCGGCACCGTCCTCGGCGGCGCGCTCATCAGCCCGCATATCGCGCTGCACGTGCTCCACCATACGCCTGCGTCGGTCCAGACCCCCGCCCAGGCCGCGATGCTCGTCATCATGGCCATCTACGTCGTCGCGGCCCTTTTCAATCTGCGCATTCCCGATACCGGCGCACGCTACCCGCGCCAGCAACGCGGGCCCGTGCGCCTCGTGGCCGATTTCGCCGACTGCTTCCTGATCCTGTGGCATGACAAGCTCGGCCAGATCTCGCTCGCCGTCACGACGCTTTTCTGGGGCGCGGGCGCCACGCTGCAATTCATCGTGCTCAAGTGGGCCGAAGTCTCGCTCGGCATGTCGCTCTCCGAGGGTGCGATCCTTCAGGCCGTCGTAGCCGTGGGCGTCGCGGCCGGGGCCATCATTGCCGCCGCACGCGTGCCGCTCAAGAAGTCGCTGTCGGTGCTTCCGGTCGGCATCGTGATGGGACTGGCCGTCATGATGCTCGCGTTCTACACGCGCGATCTCTTTCCGCCGCACTGGGGCATGCGCCTCGGCCACATGCACGTGAGCGGATACCTCTCGTTCGCCTACCTGTTCCTGATTTTCATCGGCGGGCTCTCGGGCTTCTTCGTCGTACCGATGAACGCGCTGCTCCAGCATCGCGGCCACGTGCTGCTCTCCGCCGGCCACTCCATCGCCGTGCAGAATTTCAACGAGAACCTCTCGGTGCTCGTCATGCTGTGCCTCTATGCCGTGCTCGTCTGGCTCGACGTGCCCGTCACCGTCGTCATCGTGCTGTTCGGCACCTTCGTCTGCCTCATGATGTGGCTCGTGATGCGTCGTCACCAGGCCAATCAGCGCGCGTTCGACTCCATCGCGCTGATCGGCGAAAATCACCGCCATTGATCCCGTTATTGCCTTCGCGTGTGCGCCTCGCGCGCACATCCTGGTGCGCCCGCCCGTCCTTCAAGTTGCCATGACTTCATCCATTTCGAACGTCCTCACCATCGCCGGCTCGGATTCGGGCGGCGGCGCGGGCATCCAGGCCGACCTCAAGGCATTCTCCGCACTCGGCGCCTACGGCGCGAGCATCATCACCGCGCTCACCGCGCAGAACACGCGCGGCGTCACCGCCATCCACACACCGGATCCCGCGTTCGTCACGGCGCAGCTCGACGCCGTATTCGACGATATCCGCATCGACGCCGTGAAGATCGGCATGCTCGCGAACGCGGCAATCGTGCGCGCCGTCGCCGACGCGCTGCGCCGTCACAAGCCGGCGCTTATCGTGCTCGACACGGTGATGATTTCGAAGAGCAATCACGCGCTGCTTGCGCCGGAAGCCGTCGCGGCGCTGCGCGAGGAATTGCTGCCGCTCGCGGGCGTCGTCACGCCGAATCTCCCGGAAGCCGCGGCGCTGCTCGGCGTTGCGCCCGCCGCCGACGAAGCCGCGATGGTCGAGCAAGGCGAGGCGCTGCGCGCACTCGGCGCACGCGCCGTGCTGATGAAGGGCGGTCATCTCAGTAGCGGCGACAGCCCGGACTGGCTCGTCGAAGCCAGCGGCACGCTGCGTCTTGGCGCGAAGCGGGTGCCCGTCACCAATACGCACGGCACAGGCTGCACGCTGTCTTCGTCTATCGCGGCCCTGTGGCCGCAGCGGGCAACGCTTGCCGAAGCCGTCAGCGACGCCAAGCAGTACCTCACCGGCGCGCTCGAAGCGAGCGATCGCCTCGACGTCGGCCACGGCGTCGGGCCCGTGCATCACTTCTATCGCTGGTGGTGAGCGTTCGCGCGCGGCCTTATTCGCGCGCAAACGCCCTGGCTTGAGCGGGCCAATCATCGGGGACGATGAAGCCGCGCGACTGCTCGATGTAGCCGTTTGCCGTATCGGCGACGAAGGCGGCCACCATCACCGGTTCGTCGAGGCGCGGCAGATGCGCGAGCAACGTTTCGGGATCGACTGGGGCCGCAACCGACATTTGATCGGCGAACGTGCCCGGCACATCGACGACCCTTTCCCCGCTTCTCGCGGCGCGCAGCGATAGCTCAGACTGCATGCGCCCTGCCGCCGCCATCCCGCTCGACAGTTCGCGCTTGCCGCCTGCGATCCGACGCGGCGCGAGCCACGCCATGCGCGGCAATGCGCTCCAGCCATCGGCAACCTGCTGTGCGGCGAACGCGGGCCACTCCGTGCGCGTAACCCACCAACCGCGTGCGTGGCCTCGCGCGAGCGCGGGCGGATCGTTCACGGCTGCCGGCGCGCTTGCTCCTGCCTGATAGAACAGCCAGCCCTTCACGAACATCTGCGCGGTCCACGGCCCAGGAAATCCGAGCGAGACGAACTCCTCCCGCTCGCTGAGCCGAAGCTGATGATCGATCAGATGGGTGCGTTTGCGATCCAGCCGGTCGCGCAAACCGGGCCCGACGAAGTCCGCGAGCGTTGCGTGCATAGCGTACGTATTGCCGCAATGCAGGTAGCACTTCACGGCCAGTTCCCAGTGCAGACGCTGACCATCGCGCGTCTCGACAAGAAAGTCGCATTCGCCGAGCGTGCGGCCCGCGCGCCGCAACGGCACGTTGGCCGCCACGAGCCGCGCTGCCGGGCCGTATTCGAGGAACCAGCCAAGCAGGATCTCGGCATAGCGGCCGAGCCGCTTCGGCCGGCTGCCGTCGAGCACCGCATGCAGCGGCGCCGGATCGCGATCGAGTTGAATGAGCCATTGCGCGGCGGCGTGCGCATCGGCGGGTGGGTTCCACGGCTCGGCGAGCGGCGCGCGCGGTGGTTGTGCGCTCAACAGATCCGCGCTGAAGAGCAACCACGCAAGATCGCGCACTGCGGGATCGGTCAGCCCGTCGAGACGCCCGGCCATATCAGCGCCGGATGTACCCGCGGGCGGGGCGGCGATCATTTTTCGCCGCCGCCCGCCTTGCGCCAGATATCGCGCGCGAGGCAGAGATCGGCCCACGCCTTCGACTTGTCGTGCAGGCTGCGCAGCAGGTAAGCGGGGTGATAGGTGACGATCACAGGCACGCCCTCGTACTCGTGCACGCGACCGCGAAGCGATGCGATGCTGGCCTCGCTCTTGAGCAGGCTCTGCGCCGCGAAACGGCCCAGGGCGACGATGATCTTCGGCTTCACGAGCGCCACCTGGCGCTGCAGGTAGGGTTCGCAGCGCGCGACTTCATCGGGCTCGGGATTGCGGTTGCCGGGCGGGCGGCACTTGATGACGTTGGCGATATAGACGTTCTCGCCGCGGGCGAGCGACAGCGCGCGCAGCATGTTGTCGAGCAGCTTGCCGGCCTGGCCGACAAACGGTTCGCCCTGGCGGTCCTCGTTCTCGCCGGGGGCCTCGCCGATCAGCATCCAGTCGGCTTCGCGGTCGCCTACGCCGAACACCGTCTTAGTGCGCTTCTCGCACAGACGGCAGCGCGTGCAGGTTTCGACACGTTCGGCAAGTGCATCCCAGTCGAGCGCCGCGACATCGTTTCGGGGTGCTGCGGATCGAGAATGAGGCTCGTCGCCATGCGCATCGGGAAGCGCGGGCGCGGCGTCGAACCAGGCGAAATCTTCTTCGGTCAGCGGTGGCGGTTCGTCGGACGCAACCGGGACGGCCGGTGCACGGGTGGCCGTTTGGGACGCGGGCGCGGCAGACGCTGCATCGTCGATCGTTTCGACAGCATCCGCGCGCGCGGCGCGCGCCGGAAGATCGCCCAAACGCGCTGGTCGTGCTGCCTGCGATTGCTGGCGCGCGTCTGCCTGCACGGCAGCATCAGCCACAGCAGCATCTCCTGCAGCGAGAGCAACCGGCGCGGCCAGCTCGCCCGCACCGGCCGCATCAACCGTCACCGTTGCGGCTGCACGCGACGCCTGCGTGCCTTTGCTCACCCAGCGCGGCGTGAGGCCCAGTTCGTCCAGCGCGAACTCATTGAGCGCCATCCGCGCCCTCCCCTGCAAAAGAAAAACGCATCACAATCGCATCCTCGCGGCTATGATGCCGGGCCGGATAGTAGTTCTTGCGCCGGCCGATCGTGACGAAGCCGAACTGCTCGTACAGCCGGATCGCACGATGATTCGATGGCCGCACTTCCAGCAGCAGCCCTTCGAGCCGCTGCGCCCCCGCGATCCGCACCGCTTCGCGCAACAGCGCGAGCCCGGCGCCCGCGCCCTGCGCCGCGGGCGCGACGCACAGGTTCAGCAGATGCATCTCGTCGACCACCGGCATCAGCACGCAGTAGCCGAGCAGCGTTCCCGTCATGTGGCGCATGCAGATGCCGTAATAGCCGTTGCGCAGCGAATCTTCGAAGTTGCCGCGCGACCACGGAAATTCGTATGCAACCCGCTCAATGGCGGCGACCTCGTCGAGGTCGCTCTCGGTCATCTGCGACAGATAGCGGTCGGTCATCAACACGCCGCTCATCGCCCGTCCTCTTTGGCGGACGCAGGCGGCGCGTCGGGGGCAGCGCGCCCGGCCTTCGCGGCCAGCCGCTCCGCCGTGGTCTGGGCGACCTTGTTGCGCACGTATTCGGGCGCCGCCTGGTCGGCGCGCAGCGCGTGGCCTGCGCGGAACGCGCGCAGCGCGGCATGCGCGAGCGGCAGCGCGTGCGGCAGCGCTTCTGCGTCGATCACGCGGGCCGCATGAGAGGCCGCGAGCCGAGAGCCGAACGCCGCAGCGGCGTTGCCCGCCAGCGTGAAGGGAGCCTCGGGCGCTATGATGCGCTCCGGCGCGTCGAGCGACGCGGGACGCACGGTGTGCCAGTCGCGCGCCGCCGCGTCCCACTCGTACTCGGCCCAATAGGCCTCGTCCATGCGGGCGTCGAGTGCGGCCAGCACGTGAGTCGCCGAGGCATCGCGCAGCCGCGCGCTTTCGGCGCAAACGAGCAGCGTGCCGACCGGCACGACCGGAATATCGAGCCCGAACGCGAGTCCCTGCGCGACGCCCGTGGCGGTGCGCAGCCCCGTGAACGAGCCCGGCCCGGCGCCGAAGGCAATCGCGTCGCAGTCCGCGAGCGTCAGCCCGGCTTCGGCGAGCAGCTCGCCGATAGCCGGTAGCAGGCGCGTGCTGGACACGGCGCCGGTGGCCTCGTGGCGCACCCACACGGCGACTTCGGCGTACGGTTCGGTAACGGACGCACCGCCGGAGGCGGCGGTGGCGCGAAGAAGAGCGACCGAGCAGAATTCGGTCGACGTATCGAGGGCAAGCAGCACGGTGTCGTTCATGACCGCCATTGTAATGCGACGCCCCGCGCTCTCCCATGCGGGACATGGTGCGTACGTCGCCGGCCCGATTCTGGAGGAATCTCTCCAGCCAGATGTCGGAGCGCGCTGCTACCATCGGCGCCTGTTTCCGCGCTGTTTCTGCTGTTTCTGATTAAACCCGTAGAGGAAAGACAATGAGTGATGTAAATGCGCTGTTCGAGAAGGCCCATGAAGAAGTACAGCAGTTGCCCGAACGGCCGGGCAACCTGACGCTGTTGCGCCTCTATGCGCTCTACAAGCAGGCTACCAAAGGCGACGTCCACGGCGACAAGCCGGGTTTCACCGACATCGTCGGCAAGTACAAGTACGAAGCCTGGGCCGCCCTCAAGGGCACGGCCCAGGACGCAGCGAAGCAGCAATACGTCGAGCTGGTCGAATCGCTCAAGAGCGGCGACGCGAGCTAGGCACCGGGGCAGGCGCTGCGCCATGGCCATCGCCGTGGCCATGGATTGCGGCGTAAGCGGCTGGCCGATGGGCCTGCCACCGTCCGTAGCCCGCCGCAATCCCTCGCCGGCAATTCGCTCTGGCGCAGCGCAACAAATCCGGATATAATTCGCGTCGCGCCGTGTTCCGGCCACCCAGCCAGCGCTGGGCGGGCCAGCAAGGCGCCTCGCAGCGTTAAGCTCCAATCCAGTTTAGAACCTGTCCCCTCCTGCCTTGGCCCTTCGGGCCGTCATGTATCAGGCTGGCGGCAAGCCAATATCGGTGCGCCGCATCCGAAACAGCTTCTAACGAAAATCCACCGTATGTGGTGGATTGCCCCCGTTTTTCGATTTGTTCGCAAAATCAGACGACTTGGGTATGCCGATTGGCGCCGACGTTCTATTTCCTGTATTCCCAAGGATTTTCATGACTTCGAGCATTACCCCAAGCCCCCTCGACGCGATCGCAGGCATTGCCCTCGGTCTCGGTGACGCTGCCGACGCATCTGCGCAAACCGCGGCACAAGCACAAGCTGCCGCGCAAGCCACCGACACGCCCGAAGTGCCCGAAGGCCCGACTTTCGTGTCGCTCGGCCTGTCGCCTGAGATCATCTCGGCGCTGACCGCAGCGGGCTACAAGTCGCCTACCCCCGTGCAGCAGCGCGCCATTCCTGCTGCCATCGCCGGGCGCGACCTGATGGTCTCGAGCCCGACCGGTTCGGGCAAGACCGCGGCCTTCATGCTGCCCGCGATCGAGCGCTTCGCGCAGCTCCAGAAGGCGCAGGCCGCACAGCCGCGCGAGCCGCGTCCGCAGGGCGAACAAGGCGATCGCCGCCAGCGCCGTCCGCAGCCGGTCGCACGCCCGGGCCTCCTCGTCCTCACGCCGACGCGCGAACTCGCCATGCAGGTGACCACCGCTGCGTCGACCTACGGCAAGCATCTGCGCCGCCTGCGCACGGTCAGCATCCTCGGCGGCGTGGCCTACGGCCAGCAGCTGATGCTGCTCGCCAAGAACCCCGAGATTCTCGTCGCGACGCCGGGCCGTCTGCTCGACCACCTCGAGCGCGGCCGCATCGACCTGTCGGAACTCAAGATGCTCGTCCTCGACGAAGCCGACCGCATGCTCGACATGGGCTTCATCGAAGACATCGAGACGATCGTCGCCGCCACGCCCGAGTCGCGTCAGACCATGCTGTTTTCGGCCACGCTCGACGGCAAGATCGGCTCGCTCACCGGCCGCCTGCTGAAGGATCCGGAGCGCATCGAAATCACGTACAAGATCGAGGCGAACTCGAACATCGCGCAAACCGTGCATTACGTCGACGACCGCGACCACAAGGATCGCCTGCTCGACCACCTGCTGCGCGACGAGAGCCTCGACCAGGCCATCGTGTTCACGGCGACCAAGATGGATGCGGACCAGCTCGCCGGCCGCCTGGCCGACGCCGGTTTCGAATCCGCCGCACTGCACGGCGACCTGCCGCAAGGCGCACGCAACCGCACGATCCGCTCGCTGCGCGAGCGCCGCGTGCGCGTGCTCGTCGCGACCGACGTCGCGGCGCGCGGCATCGACATTCCGGGCATCACGCACGTCTTCAACTACGACCTGCCGAAGTTCGCCGAAGACTACGTGCACCGTATCGGCCGCACGGGTCGTGCGGGCCGTTCGGGCGTCGCGGTGAGCCTCGTGCATCACGCCGAGCAAGGCGCGCTCAAGCGCATCGAGCGCTTCGTGCGTTCGACGCTGCCGGTCAACGTGGTCGAAGGTTTCGAGCCGCGCAAGGCACCGCCCGCGAATCGCGGCTTCGGCGGCCGCGGCCGTCCTGGCGGCAATGGCAACGGCGGCCGACGCTTCGGCAGCGGCAAGCCGGGCGGCTACGGCAACCGTAGCGGCAATGGCAGCAACGGCGGCGGCTGGCAAGGCAAGTCCGAAGGCTCGCGTGGCGGCTACAGCGGCCAGTCGCGTGACGGCGGTTACGGCCAGCGCGACGGCGGCAACGGATCCCGCGAAGGCTACGGCGCTTCGCGCGGCGAAGGCGGCAACGGCAACGGCAATGGCCGCGGCTACGGCCAGCCGCGCGGTGAAGGCTTCGGCCGCTCGCGCGAGGGCTACAGCGCCCGCCGCAACGACGGCCCGCGTGGCGCACGTCGCGACAGCTAAGCGCTGATTATTGCGGGAGCAAGACGGGATTTCCGGCCTGCGCCCGAAGCTGCAAATCGAAGACCGGTGCCTCGTCACCGGTCTTTTTTTGCCTCCGTCACGATTTCACGATATGAAAAAATTTTTTGCTTCGTAAAAAATCGTGCTGCGTGGCACAAAGCGACTCATTGCAAGATGGGAAATTGCGTCCCTTATTGCGAAACGAATCAAATAACTGATTGATTTTATTGAATAAAAAAACATCAAAAAACCCGCATAGACATCTGTCGGCCCCATATCGATTTGCCTAGACTCTTATATAAGACTTCACGAAACGAAACGCACGGAAGCGCAAGAGCAGTACCTCATTTTGCGAAGTCACCGATTCCATCCGGTCTTACTTATCAGGCAAACGAAGGAGCACATCATGTCGACCCGTCAGGAACAAGCGAAGCAACTCCAACAGGAATGGGATACCGATCCGCGCTGGAAAGGCATCAAGCGCAACTACACCGCCGACGACGTGGTGCGTCTGCGCGGCTCGGTCCAGCCTGAGCACACGCTCGCGAAGCAGGGCGCGCAAAAGCTGTGGAAAGGCGTGAACACCGAGCCGTTCATCAACTCGCTCGGCGCGCTGACCGGCAACCAGGCCATGCAGCAGGTGAAGGCCGGTCTCAAGGCGATCTATCTGTCGGGCTGGCAGGTCGCGGGCGACGCCAATCTCGCCGGCGAAATGTACCCGGACCAGTCGCTCTACCCCGCCAACTCGGTGCCGCAAGTCGTGAAGCGCATCAACAACACGCTCACGCGCGCCGACCAGATCCAGTGGTCCGAAGGCAAGAACCCGGGCGACGAAGGTTACGTCGACTTCTTCCAGCCGATCGTCGCGGACGCTGAAGCCGGCTTCGGCGGCGTGCTGAACGCGTTCGAACTGATGAAGGCCATGATCGAAGCGGGCGCCGCGGGCGTGCACTTCGAAGACCAGCTCGCTTCGGTGAAGAAGTGCGGCCACATGGGCGGCAAGGTGCTCGTGCCGTCGCGCGAAGCCGTCGCCAAGCTGACCGCTGCGCGCCTCGCTTCCGACGTCTGCGGCGTGCCGACCGTGCTGCTCGCCCGCACCGACGCGGAAGCCGCCGACCTCGTCACCTCCGACATCGACGACAACGACAAGCCGTTCCTCACGGGCGAGCGCACGGTGGAAGGCTTCTTCCGCACGCGCAACGGCCTCGAACAGTCGATCTCGCGCGGTCTCGCCTACGCGCCGTACGCCGACATGATCTGGTGCGAAACCGGCAAGCCGGACCTCGAGTTCGCCAAGAAATTCGCGGAAGCGATCCACAAGCAGTTCCCGAACAAGCTGCTTGCGTACAACTGCTCGCCGTCGTTCAACTGGAAGAAGAACCTCGACGACGCAACGATCGCGAAGTTCCAGCGCGAACTCGGCGCGATGGGCTACAAGTTCCAGTTCATCACGCTCGCGGGCTTCCACTCGCTCAACTACTCGATGTTCAACCTCGCACACGGCTATGCGCGCCAGAACATGAGCGCGTTCGTCGAACTCCAGCAGGCCGAGTTCGCCGCCGCCGAAAAGGGCTTCACCGCCGTGAAGCATCAGCGCGAAGTCGGCACGGGCTACTTCGACGCCGTGACGCAGACGGTCGAGCGCGAAGCGTCGACGACCGCCCTGCACGGTTCGACGGAAGACGAGCAATTCTTCGACAAGAAGGTGGCGTAAGACCACCCGCAGCAACGGCACCGCCGGGCGGTGCCGCAGCCGGTACGCGTGACCCTGGCGGGGCGCGCCGGCTGCGGCAGCGATCCGTCATGCCACCTACTGCGACACAAGGCTTCCACGACAGGGCGAGCCAATCAGGGGGCAGAACGAGGCCAGGCGCTGCCGGACACGATCCGGCCCGCCGCACGGCCCGGCAACCGGCCGGGCACGCGGCGCCAGGTCTCGCCAGCAAATGAAGCCCAACAAGGGCAGCACCACGGAAGGCGCATGGGCACCGGCTGTATGTATATGCCCATGCGCCGGCTGTGGCGACCGTGGCGGTTGTGACGCGCCGCAGCTGGGTCTGTCGCGTGCTTTGCGTTCTCAGCGGTAAATCAGCGGTAAACGATCACTGGAATTTTTGTATGCGTGAGCACGCGCTGCGTCTCGCTGCCGATCAACAGGCTGCCGAGTCCCCGGCGTCCGTGCGACGCCATGAAGATCACATCGCAGCCGCCCGCTTCGGCCGCTTCGATGATGCCGAGATACGGCGACGGATGAACACTCGTACGGCTTTCGCAGACGACACCCGCGCTACGCGCCGTGTTTTCGATTTCCTGCAGATGCGCGCGCGCCTCCCGCTCGGCGCGGGTCTGGAAATCGCCCGGTTGCTCGATCACGACGTCCGCATACGGTGCATACGGATATTGCGGCAGACACGCGTAGGCCGTGACTCGTGCGCCAACGGTGCGCGCCAGGTCGATCGCGCCGTCGATTGCCTTCTTCGACAGATCCGAACCGTCGGTAGGAACGAGAATGTGCTTGAACATGGCGCCCTCCGTTGTACGCAGCGGCCAGTCGCGGCGATCCGGGCATTCCGGGTGTTCGGCATCCGGATCCCGTCAGAACGATTGTAGTGCGCTAAAAACGGGCGCAAGGCGCACATGCGGGTCTCCACGCATATCGGAAACGCGCATGCGGGCGCTCCAACGAAGCCGTCACTCCCCGCCCCAGTACCGCGGATGACCGTACGTATGCTTGAGAAGATCGAGAAAGAGGCGCACACGCAAGGGCAAATGCCGACGCTGCGGAAACACCGCATGGATGCCGATGGGCGGCGCGGCGAACGCATCGAGCACAGCAACGAGCCGCCCCGCCGCGATGTCCTCACCGACTTCCCACCACGAACGCCACGCCAGTCCGTGGCCGTCGAGACACCATTCGTGCAGCACTGCGCCGTCGGTGCATTCCATCGTGCCCGTCACACGCATCGACACCACCTTTCCGTCTTGCTGAAAAGTCCAGCTGCGTTGCTGGTTCGCGCCGCTCGCACCGAGCGCGAGGCAGTTGTGGTGCGCGAGATCGGCGAGCGTTTCGGGCGCGCCGTGCCGCGCAAGATAATCCGGCGAAGCGATACACACGCGGCGGTTCTCACCGAGCTTGAGCGAAACGAGCGACGAGTCCGGCAGCTCGCCGAGGCGCACGGCGCAATCGAAACCCTCGTTGACGAGGTCGACCAGGCGATCGGAGAGATCGAGCGTGATCGAGACATCGGGATGCGCGCTCGTGAACGCCGGCACGAGCGGCGCGACGTGACGCCGTCCGAAGCCCGCGGGCGCCGACACGCGCACGTGCCCGCTCGCCTTCACGCGCCCCGCCGAAACGCTCGCTTCGGCGTTCTGCATGTCGTTGATGATGCGCTGGCAGTCCTCGAGAAACGCGGAGCCTTCGAACGTCAGCGTGATGCGACGCGTCGTGCGTACGAGCAGCTTGACGCCAAGCCGCTCTTCGAGCGCATCGATACGGCGACCGATGATGGCGGGCGCGACGCCTTCAGCTTGCGCGGCGGCGGAGAGACTGCCCTTGGCCGCGACGGCGGCGAAAGTTTCGATCTGCTTGAAGCGATCCATCGGCGGGCAATGAGAAGTGAATATGTGAACGAATCGGGTGGTAAAGGTCGTGCGAATGGCCAGATTAGGTGGGCAAAAGTAAAAGATCAAGTGATCGGTGCGCCCTTTTTCAGAGATAGAGCGCATCAATACAATTCAGAAAGCCCCCTGACGATGGAGGATCCGACGATGCCTGCTTCATTTGCACAAAGCGCCGCACAATCCGCCGCAAAAACCGCAACCCGATTCCCGACAGCCGTAATTTTCGACGCCTACGGCACGCTGTTCGACGTGCACTCGGTCGCCGCCGCCGCCGAGCAGATGTTCCCCGGCCACGGCGATGCGCTCTCACAGCTTTGGCGTCTCAAGCAAATCGAATACACGCAGTTGCGCACGCTGTCCGATCCGGCTGGCGCACGCTATCGCCCGTTCTGGGACGTGACGCTCGACGCGCTGCGCTATGCGGCGCGCCGCCTGAATCTAGCGTTGACGGGCGCGGACGAAAAACGCCTGATGGACGAATACGCGTGCCTTTCTGCGTTCCCCGACGTGCTGCCCATGCTGCGCCGCCTGCGCACGCCGCGTGAAGACGGCTCGCGCCCCGGCCTCGCGATTCTCTCGAACGGCAATCCGCCCATGCTCGACGTCGCGGTAAAAAGCGCGGGTATGAACGGGCTCTTCGACCACGTGCTTTCCGTCGATCCCGTGCGCGCCTACAAACCGGCAGCCGCGGCCTACGCGCTCGGCACGGCGGCCTTCTGCGCAACGCCTGGCGAGATCGTGTTCGTCTCGTCGAACGGCTGGGACGCGGCAGGCGCCGGCTGGTTCGGCTACACGACGTTCTGGATCAACCGACAGCGACTGCCCGCCGAAGAACTCGGCGTTGCCCCGCACGGCACCGGCAGCGGCATGGATGACCTCGCCGCCTTTCTCGACACCGCAGCGCCGCCCGAACGGACCCCGGCGCGCCCCCGCCCGGGCGCATGACGATCCTCCCTGACCGGACGACGCGCACAAACCCAAGCATTCATAAACCGACCGACCAAGGAGCAAATATGGCTAACACGTTGCAACTGCCGCAAGGCATGCAGATCTCGGCTGACATCAAGCCCGGCTTCGAAACGATCCTCACGCCCGCGGCGCTGGAACTCGTCGCAAAGCTCCACCGCGCATTCGAGCCGCGCAGGCAGGAACTGCTGAAGGCGCGCGCCGAGCGCACGAAGCGTCTCGACGCCGGCGAGCGTCCCGATTTCCTCGCGCAGACGAAGGCCATCCGCGAAGCCGACTGGAAGGTCGCGGCCCTGCCGAAGGATCTGGAATGCCGCCGCGTGGAAATCACGGGCCCGGTCGAGCGCAAGATGATCATCAACGCGCTGAACTCGGGCGCGGATGCCTACATGACCGACTTCGAGGATTCGAACGCGCCGAACTGGGACAACCAGATCACCGGCCAGATCAACCTCAAGGACGCGGTGCGCCGCACGATTTCGCTGGAGCAGAATGGCAAGTCGTACAAGCTCAACGACAAGGTCGCGACGCTGATCGTGCGCCCGCGCGGCTGGCACCTCGACGAGAAGCACGTCACGGTCGACGGGCAGCGTGTGTCGGGCGGCATCTTCGACTTCGCGCTCTATCTGTTCCACAACGCGCAGGAACTGATCGCGCGCGGCAGCGGCCCGTATTTCTATCTGCCGAAGATGGAAAGCCACCTCGAAGCGCGCCTGTGGAACGACATCTTCGTCGCCGCGCAGGAAGCCGTGGGCATTGCGCGCGGCACGATTCGCGCGACGGTGCTCGTCGAGACGATTCTCGCGGCGTTCGAGATGGACGAAATCCTGTATGAGCTGCGCGAGCATAGCTCCGGCCTGAATGCGGGCCGCTGGGACTACATCTTCTCGGCGATCAAGAAGTTCAAGAACGACAAGGACTTCTGCCTCGCGGACCGCGCGCAGATCACGATGACGGTGCCGTTCATGCGCGCCTACGCACTCGAGCTGCTCAAGACTTGCCACCGCCGCAATGCACCGGCGATCGGCGGCATGAGCGCGCTCATCCCGATCAAGAACGATGCGGCAGCAAACGACAAGGCGATGGCCGGCGTGCGCTCGGACAAGGCGCGCGATGCCACCGACGGCTACGACGGCGGCTGGGTCGCCCACCCGGGCCTCGTGCCGATCGCGATGGAAGAGTTCGTGAAAGTGCTCGGCGACAAGCCGAACCAGATCGCGAAGCAGCGCGCCGATGTGACCATCGCGGGCAAGGATCTGCTCGACTTCCGTCCTGAAGCGCCGATCACCGAAGCGGGCCTGCGCGGCAACATCAACGTCGGCATCCACTACCTCGGTTCGTGGCTCGCGGGCAATGGCTGCGTGCCGATCCACAACCTCATGGAAGATGCCGCGACCGCTGAAATCTCGCGCTCGCAGGTGTGGCAATGGATCCGCTCGCCGAAGGGCAAGCTCGACGACGGCCGCAAGGTCGCGGCCGAACTCGTGCGCGATCTGATCCCGCAGGAGCTGGACAAGGTGAAGGCCGTGGTGGGCGGCGACACGAAGCCGTACGAGCGCGCTGCGCAGATCTTCGAGCAGATGTCGACGTCGGAGAATTTCGTCGAGTTCCTGACGCTGCCGCTCTACGAAGAAATCTGATGACCGGCTGATCGCCACGCGCGATCCCGGCAGAAAACAAAGGCCCGGCGGATTTCCGCCGGGCCTTTGTATTTTTTGGCGCGTTAGCGCATCTGGCGCTCAGGTCGGCCTTCGGGTTGGTCCTCAGGTTGGCCTTCAGGCCGCGTCGAGCCGCTCGTGCGAGACGAGCACGCCGTCGATATCGGCGTAAATCCAGTCGCCCGTGCGCACAACCGCGCCCGGCATGCGCACCGTCACTTCACGTTCGCCGACGCCGCGCCGGAAACTGCGCTGCGGATGCGTCGCGAGCGCGACAATGCCCACATCGAGCGCATTCAGTTCGAGCGTATCGCGCACGCAGCCGTTGACCACGATGCCCGCCCAGCCATTGTTCTGCACCAGTTCCCCGAGCTTGCCGCCCACCAGCGCGCAACGCAGGCTGCCGCCGCCATCGACGACGAGCACGCGGCCCTCGCCCGGCATCTCAAGCGTCGCACGCACGAGCGAGTTATCTTCGAAGACTTTCAGCGTGAACGCCGGGCCGCTGAAAGACGGCAAGCGGCCAAACCAGCGGAAGACGGGATCGAGTACGTGCAGCGTGCCGGCGGCGAGCCGGTCTTCGTGTGCATCGCAGAGGTCGGCTGTGGCGATATTCATGGTGTCTCCATTCGGATACGTTCGGTAAATTCGGATACGTTCGGATAAGGCGATTCGTCCGTATTATGCCTGCCCATAAAACGGTGCGGACACCTCTGCCGAACGGCCATCGCATGTCATCGCCGCCCGTGCATCCGTGCGCTTGCAGCCGGATTGCACCTAAAATGACCGCGAGCCGTTCACATTGCGCGCACCCGTGCGCGTGTCTTCCACCATGCCCTTGCAACCGCCGCCGTACGTCAACCCGCACGCCAGTCCGCACGTCGACCCGCGCGCGGAATTCGCCGACATTCCTCCGGAGTTCGAGCCCACGTCCGCGCATCCCGTGCGTGTGCGCTCGCGTCCGATGGCGACTGGCGTACGGATCTCGCAACACACGCATGCCTGGGCGCAGCTCGCGTACGCATCGCGCGGCGTGCTGCGCATGATGACGCCCGGCACGACGTGGATGGTGCCGCCATCGCGCGCGATCTGGGTTCCGCCTTACGTGACGCACGAAGTGGTGATCGTCGAGGATGCCTTCCTGCGCACGCTCTATGTCGACGAATCGGTGATTCCGCCTGGACTCGACGCATGCCGCGTGGTCGAAGTCTCGGGGCTCCTGCGCGAAACGATCGCCGCGTTCGACGAACGCCGCATCGCACCCGCGCGTGAACGGCTGCTCGGCGCGCTCGCGCTCGACGAGATCACGCGCTCCGCACCGTTGCCGCTCTCGGTGCCGATGCCCGAGGAAAAGCGCCTGCGCTCGCTGTGCGAGGCGCTGCTCGCCGACCCGGCCGGACCGGGTTCGCTCGAATACTGGGCCGCTCAGGTCGGTGCGAGCACGCGCACGATCGCGCGCTTGTTCCGGCAGGAACTCGGCGTGAGTTTTTCTCAGTGGCGCCAGCAGGCCATTCTTGCGCGAGCGATTCCGCTGCTCAATCAGGGGCGGCCGATGGCGATCGTCGCGCAGGAACTCGGCTACCAGAGCCAGAGCGCATTTTCGGCGATGTTCCGGCGTGCTTTCGGGGAGAGTCCGCGTGCATTCATCGCGCGCGGCACAGGCGATCGTACGGAAGAAGGCACTGAAGACTCGGTGCTGCGCGATGTGATGGACGCCGCTCGCGATGGGTCCGACTAAACGGACGAATAGATATCGCGCAATTTATCAACGTAACGACTGAACGCAACGTCGATCCCTCGTCGCAAGCCGCAATTGAACCGCGTGTATGGCGATGCGCTCAGACCGGCCGCGTCATGTGCCGTATCGAGCCGAGCCTCGCGAGCCTGGGTCCTGCCACGCGATAACCCATACGCAGATAGAGCCGCGCAGCGGGGTTATCGATGAACACGCGCAACTGCAATTCGCGCAGCCCGCGCTCACGTGCCCAGCGATGCGACATGTCGAGCAGGAAAGTGCCGGCGCCATGGCCGCGGTAGCCCTCGGCGATCTGCACGTCGCGAATATGCAGCGAATCGCCCTCTTCCGTGATGCGCAGCACGCCGATCGCCTGGCCATCGAGTTCGAGAATGAAGTTCTCCGACTCGCGGTAGCTAGCAAGAAACAGATCGCCGCGCCAGATGAGATGGTGCCGCCGATAGTAGCCACCCATGTTGTGGCGCGTGAGCGCCTCGGCGAACTCGAAGTCGTCCATGGAGGCCTGGCGCAACTGGAAGCGCGATGGGATGTCGTTCGGTGCGAACATGGAATGCAAGCGGCGCGCTGGGTTGAATCTCGCGGAATTAATTCTCGCCGGGTTAAATCTCGATTACGCTACGATACCGCGCGCACGCCGGCAATGACAGTTTGTCCGTATGGCCAGACAAAAGAGAAACGGCAGTCCAAAAGAAAAAAGCCCACTGGAAAACTCCAGTGGGCTTCGTTCGTCTGGCGGAGCGGACGGGACTCGAACCCGCGACCCCCGGCGTGACAGGCCGGTATTCTAACCAACTGAACTACCGCTCCAGTCCTGCTGCTACCGGCGGGCGTCGGTCGATTCCCGCTGGCTGCGTCGCCGTGCTGCAATGGCGCCGCTGTTGTCTCTGGCGTCCCCTAGGGGATTCGAACCCCTGTACTCACCGTGAAAGGGTGATGTCCTAGGCCTCTAGACGAAGGGGACATGATCTTTTCAGATAATGCCTTGCTACACTTTACTGCCGTTTTCCTGCAATTCGCTAGTTAATTCAGCTAATCGCGAGAAACAAGATTCTAACTTCTTTACAGCATTATGTGAAGATTTTTTTCTTCACATCCGCTTTCGCGGAGAAATTCCTACTCTGCTCTGTTGGTGGAGGTAAGCGGGATCGAACCGCTGACCTCTTGCATGCCATGCAAGCGCTCTCCCAGCTGAGCTATACCCCCTTGCAGAACAGAAGCGAGATTATAAGGAGCAATTTCGCTTTTGTAAAGAGCTTTTGGATCGTTTTTGGCAACGTTCTTGAAACTTCCGTTCTTGAAACTTCGCCGATCCAGCCACTCCGTCGTGAACTTTGCAACTCGTTCACGCTCCGTTTTCAACGGAGCCCGAATACTACAAGAACTCATGCGCCGGCGCTAGTGCCGGCGCCGAAAATCTTGAAAAAAGATCAAGCCGATTTCGCGAGACCCTGCTCGATACGACTCACCACCACATCACGGGTAAAGAGCGAGAGCACCGCATCGATGCCAGGCGTGTGCGTCGTGCCCACCACGAACAGGCGCACCGGCATCGCCAGTTGCGGCATCTTCAGCTTGTGAGCGGCGAGCGTCGCCTTCATCGCGGCCGAAATGCCCTCCTTCGTCCACTCAGCCGCCTTGAACGCGCCAGCGAGGTCGGCGAGCGCCGGGCGCACGGCATCCGTGACGTGCTGCGCGAGCGCCTCGGCTTCGGGCTGCGGCTCGCGATAGAACATCTGTGCGCTCTCGGCGATCTCCTTGATCGTGTTCGCGCGGTCCTTCAGAAGCGCGATCGCGCCTTCGAGCGACGGACCCTGCGCGAGCGATGCGTCGTCGATGCCGAGCGCCCCGAAGAACGGCTTCGCGAGTTGCGCGACACGCGCGCTATCGGTTTCCTTCAGGTAGTGGTTGTTGAGCCAGTCGAGCTTGTTCTGGTCGTACTGCGCCGGCGACTTGCCGAGGTGCTCGAGATCGAACCACTCGACAAACTGGTCGCGCGAAAACACTTCGGCGTCGCCGTGCGACCAGCCAAGCCGCGCGAGGTAGTTCAGCACCGCTTCCGGCAGATAGCCCGAATCGCGATAACCCATCACGCTCATCGCGCCGTGGCGCTTGCTCATCTTCTCGCCCTGCTCATTGAGCACGGTCGGCAGGTGCGCGAAGACCGGCGGCTCGGCGCCGAGCGCACGCAGGATGTTGATCTGGCGCGGCGTATTGTTCACGTGGTCGTCGCCGCGGATCACGTGCGTGATCTTCATGTCGAGATCGTCGACCACGACGCAGAAGTTGTACGTCGGCGTGCCGTCCGGGCGCGCGATCACGAGGTCGTCGAGCTCCTCGTTCGAGATCTCGACGCGGCCCTTCACGGCATCGTCCCACGCGACCACGCCCGACAGCGGGTTACGGAAACGCAGCACCGGCTTCACGCCCTCCGGCGGCACCGGCAGGACCTTGCCCGGCTCGGGACGCCACGTGCCGTCGTAGCGCGGCTTCTCGCCCGCGGCGCGCTGGCGCTCGCGCAGCGCGTCCAGTTCTTCCGTCGACATGTAGCACGGGTACACGAGGCCCTGCTCGGCCATCTGCGCGAGCACTTCGCGGTAACGGTCCATGCGCTGCATCTGGTAGAACGGGCCTTCATCGATATCGAGGCCAAGCCACGCCATGCCTTCGATGATCGCGTCGACCGCTTCGGACGTCGACCGCTCGACATCGGTGTCCTCGATCCGCAGCACGAATACGCCCTTGTTGTGGCGCGCGAACGCCCACGGATAGAGCGCGGAGCGGATGTTGCCGAGGTGGATGAAGCCGGTCGGGCTCGGCGCGAAGCGGGTACGGACAGGAGTCGTGGTCATGTGCAATTACTCGGAGACGGTGCGGCCGCGCGACTGCGGTCGGCGACGGTCGGCGGGGTTCGCCAGCGGCGCGGCGCGACACAACGCGGCACGCGTGCGAACGAAGAACCGGGAAAATTCGAGACCGGATTATACCCGCCGCAGGCACCTTCGGCCCGGCCTTGGGGCGCGCACGCGCCCGGCGAATGGGGCACGGGCCGCTTTGCCGCACATCGCCACCGTGCTCGCATCATTGGCTGACGCTGGACCGATGCGTGGAGCGCCCTGTGACCCCAAACCCGCGCCGACACAAGGCGTTACACGTGCTTTTTGAAAACCGGCGCGGCTTTGCCTTATGATGTCGGCGCGCCGCATCCATCGCCCGGCGCCGCGGGGAACGCCAGGCGCTGCCCACGCGACCAGATTGCGGCCCACGGACCGTTTGCGGCGTGTGATCCGGGTGTGATCCTGTGATTGCGCGCCCCACGACAGCCCGTCCGGTGCCGGTTGGAGAACCCGTTTGAAGCCGTCATCGCCCTCTTTGAGCCGCCGCAGCTTTACGCTCGCGGCAGCGTCCACCGTCCTCGCAGCCTGCACGACCGCAGTCACCGAAACCGCCAAAGTTGCACCGCCCGTAAGCGAGACGACCGCCCCGCCGCCCGGCAACGCAGCCAGCGCCGTGCCGCCCATTGCGAGGCCGGCTCGCCCGGTGCGCGTCGGCCTCGCGCTCGGCGGCGGCGCTGCACGCGGCTTTGCGCATATCGGTGTGATCAAGGCGCTGGAAGCGCGCAATATCCACGTCGATGTGGTTTCGGGGACAAGTGCGGGCTCGGTGGTCGCAGCGCTCTACGCCTCGGGCATGAATGGTTTCGCCCTCAACAAGCTCGCGCTGCAGATGGACGAAGCATCGATCAGCGACTGGGCCATGCCGTTCAGCACGCGCGGCTTCCTGCACGGCGTCGCCCTGCAGAATTACCTGAACACGACCCTGCGCAATCGCCCGATCGAAAAGATGGCGAAGCCGCTCGGCATCGTCGCCACCGATCTGCACAGCGGCCAGGCGATCCTGTTCCAGCGCGGCAATACCGGCACGGCAGTGCGCGCGTCGTGCAGCCTGCCGTCGATTTTCGAGCCGGTAAAGATCGCCGGCCACGAATATGTCGATGGCGGCCTCGTGAGTCCCGTGCCGGCTTCGTTTGCGCGCAAGATGGGCGCCGACTTCGTGATCGCGGTGGATATCTCGGCGCGCCCGGAAACGGCCGCGACGGTCAGTCAGTTCGATGTGCTGATGCAGACCTTCACGATCATGGGCCAGTCGATCAAGAACTACGAACTTGAGAAATACGCGGACGTGGTGATTCGTCCGGCCCTGAACGCGATGTCGGGCAGCGATTTTGGCCAGCGTAACGCGGCCATCCTCGCGGGTGAGGAAGCCGTCGCGAGGATGATGCCGGAGCTTGACCGCAAGCTCGCGGCCGTGCACGCCTCGTTTGCCTGAGAGAACGCGGGCTGCGGCCCGGGCCAACGCGAAAACGAAAAAAGCCTGCTTCAGATGAAGCAGGCTTTTCGAGAATCCGAACCTTTTAACAGCGCTTAGTTACCGCCGGAACCACCGTTGAGCTGAACGCTCACACGCTGCCGGAGGTCCTGCTGCTGTTGCGGCGTGAACGACGCTTCGACGCGGCGGGCGCCGGTAAAGCGCTTTTCCCAATATCCGTCGTCAAGATCGTCGACACGGATCGTGCTGCCGGTGGACGGCGAATGGACGAACTTGTTGTCGCCGATATAGATGCCGACATGCGAGAACGTGCGGCGCATCGTATTGAAGAACACGAGATCGCCCGGCTTGAGATTTCTCATGCTGACTTTCTCGCCAACACGGCTCATCTCTTCCGCGCGGCGCGGCAGCGACATGCCGAGCGTGTCCTGGAACACGTAGCGCACGAAACCGCTACAGTCGAGGCCCGAATCCGGAGTGCTGCCACCCCAGCGATAGCGGACGCCGATCATGTTCAGTGCGCCCACAACGACATCGCCAGCCTTGCCGGCCATGCCGGAGAGGAACGATCGGGCGCCGCTGCCAGCCGGAGCCGGGGTCGCCTGTTCAGTGGGAAGGGATTGCGTAGCCTGGGAGTTCGCCGCAGTGCTGGGCGAACCGGAGACATCCTGGGTAGAGCTGCTTACTTCGTCGGCGAAAGCGCCGGGCGCCGCGGCTACCAGTATGCCGATGAACATCCCGGCGACGACGCGCGCGCAAGCCTGGGTCAAGTATCGGTACTGCATTGTTCGGTAGAAAGTGCCCGCGAAACAGGGGGTTAGAAAAAAACTCTGGACGATACTAGCCAGTAAGTATTTGCGTGTCAAAACAAATAGAAAAAAACAATCGCAATAACCACATCATTGGCGCAGGTTTCTGCGCCTTCATCAGCGCGACAGCGCAGCTTTCAATAACTTTTTCGTGTAAGGATGAGCCGGTTCGTCGAAGATCCGATCGACGTCGCCCGCCTCCACGATCGCCCCGTTTTGCATCACCGCAACCCGGTGCGCCATCGCGCCGATCACCTCGAGATCGTGGCTGATGAACACATAGCCGAGGTTGTATTTTCGTTGCAGATCCGTCAACAATCGCAACACCTGTTGCTGAATCGAAACGTCGAGCGCGCTGGTCGGCTCATCGAGCACGATCACACGCGGCTCGAGCACAAGCGTGCGGGCGATGGCGATGCGCTGGCGCTGCCCGCCCGAGAATTCGTGCGGATAGCGTTGCAATGCCGTGCGGTCGAGCCCGACTTCGCGCAACGTTGCAACGATGCGTTTGCGGCGTTCCTCGCTGCCGAGATCGGGTCGATGCAGCGCGAGCCCTTCGCCGACGATGCGCTCGATGGTCTGCCGCGGCGAAAGAGAACTGAATGGATCCTGAAAGACAACCTGCAGATGCGAGCGCAACGAAAGTTTTTCGCGCCCCAGATAACTTTTGAGCGATTTGCCCTGGAACTCGATCTGGCCTGCGGCAGTTCGTTGCAGGCCCAACATTGCCATCGCAAGGGTCGACTTGCCGGATCCGGACTCGCCGACGATGCCGAGCGTCTCGCCCTGCCGCACCGAAACGCTCGCGTCGTTCACGGCCCGGAAGCGTCCCTTGTGCCACCAGCCCTTGAAGCCGGGCAACCGGGTCGGGAAGTCGACGACAACGCCCCTCGCCTCGAGCAGCACCGGCGCAATCGGCAGCACGGGCACGACGTTGCGCTCGGGCCGGCTCGCGATCAGCCGCTGCGTGTAGGGATGTTGTGGCGCCTCGAAAATCTGCTCGACGGTGCCCACCTCCACGAGCTTGCCGCGCTCCATCACCGCGACACGCTGCGCAAAGCGGCGCACGAGGTTCAGATCGTGCGTGATGAGCAGCACCGACATGCCCCCGCCAGGTTTCGCCGCTTCTTCGCGCTGCAGTTCGAGCAGCAGTTCGACGATCTGGCCGCGAATCGTCACGTCGAGCGCAGTGGTCGGTTCGTCTGCGAGCAAGAGGCGCGGCCGGCACGCGAGCGCCATCGCAATCATCACGCGCTGGCGCTGGCCGCCCGACAATTGATGCGGGTAGTCGAAAATGCGCCTGCGCGGCTCCGGAATGCCCGTGCGCTCAAGCAAGCCGACCGCGCGCTCGTAAGCCTCCTTCTTCGTCACGCCGTCGTGCAGCACGATCGTCTCGGCGATCTGCTCGCCGATTGTATAGAGCGGATTGAGCGCCGACATCGGCTCCTGGAAGATCATCGCGATGTCGCTGCCGCGCAGCCCGCGCATCGCGCGCTCGCTCTTTGCGAGCAGATCTTCGCCGTCGAAGCGGATCGTCCCCGTCACCTGAGCGTCGCGCAGCAGCCGAAGGATCGCGAGCGCCGTCACCGTCTTGCCCGACCCTGATTCGCCGACCAGCGCCACACGTTGATCACGTCCGATCTCTAACGCGATGTCGTCGACGGCGACCGTGTCGTTAAACCGCACGCTCAGGCCCTCGATCGAGAGCAGCGGCGTGCCGGATGCCTGTAGAGGCGCGCTCACTGGTTGCCTCCGGCCTTCATCGCATCGGAGATGCGCGTATCGAGCGCATTGCGCAGCGCATCGCCCATGAACGTGAGCAGCAGCAGCGTGACGACCAGCACGCCGAACGTCGACATCGAAATCCACCACGCGTCCAGATTGGCCTTGCCCTGCGCAAGCAGTTCGCCGAGGCTCGGCGTCGGCGGCGGCACGCCGAGGCCGAGAAAATCGAGGCTCGTGAGCGCGAGGATCGAGCCGCTCATGCGAAACGGCAGGAACGTGATGACCGGCGTGAGGCTGTTGGGCAGCACGTGGCGCCAGATGATCTGCCAGTTCGAGAGACCCATCGCACGCGCGGCGAGCACGTAATCCTGGTTGCGGTTGCGCAGGAATTCGGCGCGCACATAGTCGGAGAGTCCGATCCAGCCGAAGAGCGACAACAAAATGATCAGCAGGATGAAGCCCGGCTCGAAAATCGACGCGAAGATGATGAGCAGATACAACTCCGGCATCGCGCTCCAGATTTCGATGAGCCGCTGCCCGACGATGTCGACCCTGCCGCCGAAGTACCCCTGCACGGCGCCCGCGAGCACGCCGAGGATCGTGCCGATCGCGGTCAGCACGAGCGCGAACTCCACCGAAACACGAAAACCGTAGACCAGCCGCGCGAAAAGGTCGCGGCCGCTCGCGTCGGTGCCGAGCCAGTTCTGCCGCGAAGGCGGCGCGGGATTCGGCACCTTCGAGAAGTAGTTGAGCGTGTCGTAGTAGTACGGATTCGGCGGATAGATCGCGAAGTTGCCCGGCGCATCGAAGCGATGGCGGATATACGGATCGAGATAATCGGCGGGCGTCGGGAAATCTCCGCCGAACGTCGTCTCGGGATAATCCTTGAAGAGCGGGAAATACAGGTGAGCGTCGTAGCGCACGACGAGCGGCTTGTCGTTGCTCCAGAGCGGGCCCGCAAGGCTCGCCGCGAACGCGACGAGAAACACGATCAGGCTCCAGTAGCCGAGCCGCTGCTGCCGAAAGCGCGCCCAGACGCGCGAGGCCGGTGTGGGTGACTTGAAAGCGCGCACGGACTCGGTGCGCAATGCGGATTCTGCGCCGGAACGGACTCGGTTCAACTCAGCGCTCCAGTTGTTCGAATTGGATGCGGGGATCGACCCACACATAGCAAAGATCGGAGATCAGCTTCGTCAGCAGTCCTATCAATGTGAAGAGATAAAGCGTGCCGAGCACGACCGGGTAGTCGCGCCGCACCACCGACTCGTATGAAAGCAGCCCGAGGCCGTCGAGCGAAAAGAGCGTCTCGATCAGCAGGCTGCCCGTGAAGAATGCGCCGATGAACGCCGCGGGAAACCCGACCACGAGCGGCAGCAACGCATTGCGGAACACGTGCTTCCAGAGCACGGTGCGCTCGGAGAGGCCTTTTGCGCGCGCGGTCAGCACATATTGACGGCGGATCTCTTCGAGGAACGCGTTCTTCGTGAGCATGGTCGTCACGGCGAAACTGCCGACCACCGACGCCGTCACGGGCAGCGTGATGTGCCACAGGTAGTCGAGGATCTTGCCGCCCCACGACAGCGTGTCCCAGTTGTCGGACGTGAGGTTGCGCAACGGGAACAACTGCAGGAACGTGCCGCCGCCAAACAGCACGAGCAGCAGCACGCCGAGCACGAAACCCGGAATCGCATAGCCGATCAATACGACGAGGCTCGTGACGAGATCGAAGCGCGAGCCGTTGCGCACCGCTTTCGCGATGCCCAACGGCACCGATATCAGATAGGTGAGAAAGAACGTCCATAACCCGATGCTGATCGACACCGGCAGCTTCGAGACGATCAGCGACCACACGCTCTGGTGATGGAAGTAGCTCTGTCCGAGATCGAAACGCGCGAAGCGCCGAAGCATCAGGAAATAGCGTTCGACGGGCGGCTTGTCGAAGCCGTAGAGCGCCTTGAGCTGCGCGATCTGCTGCGCGTCGACGCCCGAATGCGCGCGCATGCCGAACGGCATGCCCTGCTCCGCGCCGCGGCGCAGTTCCCGCACCGCCTGCTCGACCGGGCCGCCCGGCACAAACTGAATCACGGCGAAGGTCAGCGTCAATACGCCGAACAGCGTCGGGATCATCAGCAGCAAGCGTTTGACGATATAGCTCCACATGCTCCTGGCGTCCGTGAGTTATGACTGCGTGGCAAGACCGCGTCAGGGCGCGACGCTCTGGTGCGGCTTGAACCACCATGTCGAGGTGATCCAGTCGATCGCGCCGTAATAAAGCGGCAGCTTCGCCGGGTAAGCCAGCGTGTTCCGGAACGCGACGCGGTGCGTCGTGTTGTACCACTGCGGTACGACATAGTAGCCGCGCATGAGCACCCGGTCGAGCGCGTGCGCGGCGTCGAGCAGTTGATCGAGCGTTTGCGCCTGTGTGAGCGCCTTGAGAATCGCATCGACGGCAGGCGATTTCACGCCGATCAGATTACCCGAGCCCGGCTCGTCGGCGGCTTTGCTGCCGAAGCGGTCGACTTGCTCGGCACCCGGCACCTGCACGTCGGGAAAGCGGATCGTCGTCATGTCGAAGTCGAAGGCGTCGAGCCGCTTTTGATAAAGCGCAAAGTCGACCGCGCGATAGTTCACGCGAATCCCGAGCCGCACGAGCGCCTGCGTGTACTGCGCCATGATCGGCGCCCACTGCGCCGAGGCGCTCGTATCGTCGAGCACTTCGAACTCGAACGGCTGGCCTTGCGCGTTGCGCAGCGCGCCGTCGCGATAGGTCCAGCCGGCTGCCGCAAGCAGGCCGCGCGCCTTGAGCAGATTCGCGCGCAGCGAGCCGGGCGGATTGGTGTTCGGCTGCAAGGGCGGCGGGCCGAACACGGCCGGATCGAGATCTTTGCGCCATGGATCGAGCAGAGCCAGTTCGCCCGTTGAAGGCAGCCCCCTCGCCTGCAACTCGGTATTGGCGAACCAGCTATCCAGCCGCGTGTACTGGCTATAGAACAGCATGCGGTTGAGCCACTGGAAATCCAGCGCGAGATCGAGTGCCTGTCTCACGCGCACGTCCTGGAAAATCGGCTTGCGCAGGTTGATGACGAAACCTTGCATGCCCGTGCCGTTGTGCTGCGGGAACTCGCGCTTGATGAGCTCGCCGCTGTCGAACCGCTTGCCGACGTCGCGCCGCACCCAGTTGCGCGCGACGTTTTCGACGAGCGCATCGTATTCGCCGGCCTTGAACGCTTCGAGCCGCGCGACATCGTCGGAATAGAGCTTGTAGGTGATGCGCTCGAAGTTGTTCGTGCCGACGCGCACGGGCAAGTCCTTGCCCCAATAGTGCGGATCGAGCCTGTAGGTGATCGTGCGGCCATTCGAGTGGTGCTCGATCACGTACGGCCCGCTGCCGATCGGCTCCTCGAACGCAATCTGATCGAACGCGATGCGGCTGCCGTCGGCGCGCATCCCCCACTTCTGCGAAAACACCGGCATGCCGCCTGCAATCAACGGCAGTTCGCGGTTGCGGGTGCGAAAGTCGAAGCGGATCGTCGCCGGATCGATCACCACGGCGCGCGTGATTTCGCTGAAATTCGCCTGTACCGACGGCGACGCCTGCCGGCTCTTGAGCGTGTCGAGCGAGAATTTGACGTCGGCGGCCGTGACCGGATCGCCGTTCGAAAAACGCGCGCGCGGGTTCAGGTGAAAAGTTACCGAAAGCCGGTCGGGCGCGATGCGAATGTCGTCGGCAAGAAGGCCGTACGCGGATGCCACCTCGTCCATGCTGCCCGCGGTCAGGCTCTCGAACATCAAGCCGAGGCCGGGCGCCGCGTTGCCGCGCATCGTGAAGGGATTGAACTTGTCGAAGCTCGTGAGTCGATCCGGATTCGCGAGCACGAGCGTACCGCCCTTCGGCGCATCCGGATTCACATAGTCGAAGTGCTTGAAACCGGGCGGATATTTCGGCTCGCCGAATTGCGCAATCGCATACGCCGCGTGCGCGGACGGCATCGCCGCGAATGAAAATGCGAGCGCCAGACAACAGGCCGCCCCCCTCTTCGCCCACGCGCAAAACCGCGTCGCAACCGTTTGCCCGCGCTGCGCGCGCGCTGCCCTGGCGGGCGTTCCTGTGGTCATGGGTGGCGATTTGTCCAGTGAGCGGTGTCTTGTGAGAGAATTCTACCCAAACCGCGCGGCGCGGCACTCGGGGCGCGCGACGCATTGACCTGATTAGGAGAATCCATGGGCTTCCTCGCTGGCAAACGCATCCTGCTGACCGGGCTGCTGTCGAACCGCTCGATCGCATATGGCATCGCGCAAGCCTGCAAACGCGAAGGTGCAGAGTTGGCGTTCACGTACGTCGGCGAGCGTTTCAAGGACCGCATCACAGAATTCGCGAACGAGTTTGACAGCAACCTCGTGTTCCCTTGCGACGTCGCCGACGACGCGCAGATCGAAGCCCTCTTCGTCGATCTGAAGCAGCATTGGGATACGCTCGACGGCCTCGTCCATGCGATCGGCTTCGCGCCGCGCGAGGCGATCGCGGGCGATTTTCTCGACGGCATGACGCGCGAAAACTTCCGCATCGCGCACGACATTTCGGCGTACAGCTTCCCCGCACTCGCGAAAGCTGCAGAGCCGATGCTCGCCAGCAACGCATCGCTCGTCACCCTCACCTACCTCGGCGCCGAACGCGCGATTCCGAACTACAACACGATGGGTCTCGCGAAGGCCTCGCTCGAAGCAAGCGTGCGCTATCTCGCGGTTTCGCTCGGCCCGAAGGGTATCCGCGTGAACGGCGTTTCGGCCGGTCCGATCAAGACGCTCGCGGCGAGCGGCATCAAGAGCTTCGGCAAGCTTCTCGGCTTCGTCGAGGCGAACGCGCCGCTGCAGCGTAATGTGACGATCGAACAGGTCGGCAACTCGACCGCGTTCCTGCTCTCCGATCTCGCGAGCGGCATCTCCGCCGAGATCATGCACGTCGACGGTGGCTTTCACGCCGTGGTCGGCGTCATGTCCGGTCTCAGCGAATAACGTACTGCCGACGCACTGCCCCCGCACTTCGTTGCGCGGGCAACTGCAAGACACAAAAAAGCCGCCCTCCTGGGCGGCTTTTCTTTTGCAGCGCTGTTGCGTCCGCTTTTGCGTCCGCCTTTGCGTAATCAAGCGCCGCGTACGACTCGCTTAGTGCCAGCGGCCGTGACCGTGATCGTGATCGCCGCCCCAGCGGCCACGATCTTCACCGCGGCCATGATGGCGATACCAGTCGTCGCGGCCCCAGTAGCGGCGGCCATCCCAATAGCGGTCGCCGTGCCAGCCAATGAAGATCGCCGGTGCCGGCGCGACATAAACCGGCGCGGGCTGATAAACGACGGGCGGCGGCGGCGCGTAGACCGGCGCCGGTGCGACATAAACCGGGGCAGGAACGCCGATATTGACGCCAACGTTCAGGCCAGCCATGGCTGCACCCGACGCACCGATAGCCACACCCCCGACAAGCATTGCAAGAACACGTGCGAACTTCATGGACTCACCTTTTTGCGAATGATTTTGTTGCATGCAATATAGCGCAGCCTCGGGCAGTGAACATTTCACGATTGTAATAACTGATGCACAGAGCGCCTCTGCGCAAGCCGTCGTTACGTCTCGTTACAAGGGCGTGGACGGCCCCCACCTCAGTGCCCGCGCAACATGGCGTCGCAACGTGGCGTGAATCGCATTAACAACTTTCCCGGCATTCACGGCCCGTGCGCCGAAACTACGCGCTACTTCAACGCCCGGCAGCATAACACCGCTCACGATGCCGTGGAGGCGAGTCTCGCAACGTTTGCGAGCCGAAGTCATCGCACTTGGCGCTCGGTCGTTCGGGGTTTCTGCAACGGCGCGCCGGACAAAACGACACATCGCGACACATCGCTGCGCAGTCCTGACATTCCCGCCAGCCACGGATTGATTCGCGTAAGCCACACCGGCAAACCACATTTTCAAGCCGAAAAACAAAAACCCCGCAAGTCCGAGAACTTGCGGGGTTTCGCCACCATATGACTGGCGGAGACGGAGGGATTCGAACCCTCGATCCAGGTTTTGGCCCAGATGCTCCCTTAGCAGGGGAGTGCCTTCGACCTCTCGGCCACGTCTCCCAAAAACTTCGCTCGCGCCAGGGAGGCAGCGCGACGAAGCCAAGATGATAGCGGGTTAGCGCGTCGCGGTCAATTTGTGGGACGTATTTTTTTGCAGGATTTCGGCCGGTATGCGATCGACTTCGCACCATAAACTTCGGCCACCATACTGCTACGCCCACGAGACCCGTCAAACACGCATCAAACCCGCGTCACATGGCGCTCACTCGTGCTCGAGATCGAATGCCTTGTGCAGCGCGCGCACCGCCAGTTCCATGTACTTCTCGTCGATCAGCACAGAAATCTTGATTTCGGAGGTCGAGATCATCTGGATGTTGATGCCCTCTTCCGACAGCGTGCGGAACATCTTGCTCGCAACGCCCACGTGCGAACGCATGCCCACGCCAACCACGGAAATCTTCGACACCTTCGGGTCGCCCAGCACCTGCTCGGCTTTCACGTGATCCTTCACCTGGCTCGTGAGGATATCCATCGCGCGGGTGTAATCGCCACGGGCCACCGTGAACGTGAAAGCGGTTTTGCCTTCCACGCTCTGGTTCTGGATGATCATGTCGACGTCGATGTTCGCATCCGCCACCGGGCCAAGGATCTGATACGCAATTCCCGGCTTGTCGGGCACGCCCATCACGGCGATGCGGGCCTCGTCGCGCTGGAACGCGATACCCGAAATGACTGCTTTTTCCATGGTGTCGTCTTCTTCAAAAGTAATCAGGGTGCCCGATTTCATTTCCTCGTCGAGCGGCATCATCGGGTCGGTCAGGCTGGAGAGCACGCGCGTCTTCACCTGATACTTGCCCGCGAATTCGACCGAGCGGATCTGCAGCACCTTCGAACCGAGGCTGGCCATTTCCAGCATCTCTTCAAACGTGATGCGATCGAGGCGGCGCGCGTCGTCCACCACGCGCGGGTCGGTCGTGTAGACGCCGTCGACGTCCGTGTAGATGAGGCATTCGTCGGCCTCCAGCGCCGCGGCCACCGCGACTGCCGAAGTGTCCGAGCCGCCGCGGCCAAGCGTCGTGATGTGACCTTCGGGGTCGATGCCCTGAAAGCCCGTGATCACGACCACCTTGCCCGCATCGAGGTCGGCCAGCACGCGCTCGCCGTCGATTTCGCTGATGCGCGCCTTCGTGAACGAGCTGTCGGTTTTGACCGGGACTTGCCAGCCGGTGTAGCTGATGGCGTCGACGCCGGCTTCGTGCAGCGCGATCGACAGCAGGCCGACGCTCACCTGCTCGCCGGTTGACGCGATCATGTCGAGTTCGCGCGGATTGGGCTGCGCGGAAATCTCTTTCGCGAGCCCGAGCAGACGGTTGGTTTCGCCGGACATCGCCGAAGGCACGACGACCATCTTGTGGCCTGCCTTGTGCCATTTGGCAACGCGCCTGGCGACGTTCTTGATGCGCTCGACCGAGCCCATCGAGGTGCCGCCGTATTTGTGTACGATGAGTGCCATTGTCGTTCTGAACTGGAGATGTTACCGCGCTGGCGCACTGAAGACGGCCTTGCCGCCCGGCCCCTGGCCCCTGGCTTGGCTACGGCTTGCATGCAGCGCGTGCAGCACGCGCGGAGTTTGTCCGGCGCGCGAAAAATAATTGGGTTCCGGCGCCCCTGCCCGCATGTCGCGACGATGTCCCCGCAACCGACGCTTAACCGCCGAAGGAAAGATCGCGCCCTCTTCACTATGTGCCGCTTTTGGCGGCGTCCGTGAACACGAAAAAGCGGGCTGGACAAACGAGTTAACCTACCCGATCAGCGCGGAAATTTCAAGACGAAATTGGTTGCTCATGGACGAAAAAGGCTTGTGCAGCAAGGATTTGCGGCGATTGGCGTTATTGATTCAACCCTTTTTACCAATATCGGTGCCGTACAGGCATTAATAATGGGGTCCGATTTATTTTTATAGCGTCATGCGATCTGCAGATCCTCGCGCCATTCGATGCGGCGCCAGGCCGACGTCGCCGTAACGGCGGATGCGCCGCCGTACGCGGCAGAGTCCCACTCGGGAAACGCCGCGCGGTTCACGCCGATACGCGGCACGAACAGGAGCGTCTCGCCGCTGAAGAGCAGCGGCACATCGCGCTCCCAGGCGGGAATGCCCTGCCGCTGAAACAGATGCTTGAGCGTGCGGCTCACCCCCGCTGACGCGTCGCGCACGCGCTCGCCGCCGGAGCGCTCACGCGCGACGAGCGACTGACTGGCGAGCAGCGCTTCGGGCACTGCATCGGGATCGGCGGCATCGGCGGGTGCAAACACGAAGGTGCCGCGCCACTGCGGCAAGCGCCAGATTTCCTCGCCATGCCAGCGCAGTTCGGCCGGTTCACGCATCGATTGCGCAACCTTCGGCTCACGCGCCCTCTCCCAGAAAATTTTCCCGCGATAGCAGCGCAGCCGTTGCCCGGCGTGATCGACGCCCAATGCATGATCGCCGCCGGTGCCGTCATCGCGGGCGATCTCACGCAACTGGCGCAACGCGTCGGCGATGCGCGCGGTCGACGCCGCGGGCAGACAGAGCGCACGCATCCAGTAACGCAGTACGTTGAGTGCGCGCGCATCGTCGAGCGCGACCAGCTTCGCGTGCGAGAGCGACTCGGCATCGTGGCCGACGGCGATATCGCGAAGGTCGATTTGTGCGAGCTCGTCGAGCAGGCGCTGTGCCGACGCCGCATGCGCCGCCGTGCGCGCAAGCGCATCGCGATAGCCCGGAAAATGTGCGCCAAGCGCGGGAATCACGTCGTGGCGCAGCGCGTTGCGCGCGTAGCGCGTATCGACGTTCGATTCGTCGTCGATCCAGCGCACGCCGTACGCATGCGCATACGCCTCTAGTTGCGAGCGCAACAGATGTAGCAACGGCCGCACGCGCGGCACGCCGCCAGCGGGCGTGCGCACCGGCGCCATGGCAGCCAGGCCCGCGAGCCCTGCCCCGCGCAGCAGCTGCAGCAGCACGGTTTCGGCCTGGTCGTCGGCGTGCTGCGCGAGCCACAGCGACTGCGCGCCATGCGCGGCGCACATCGCGTCGAGCGCGCCATAACGCGCCTCGCGCGCCGCAGCCTCCACACCCGCACGATCGTCGCGCGCCACCGCGATGTGACGCGCGTCGAACGCCACGCCGAGCGCACTCGCCGTCGCCGCACAATGCGCGAGCCACTGGTCGGCGTTCGGACTCAGACCGTGATGCACGTGAAGCGCGACGCAACGCGACGCGCCCGCCATGTGCACGGCGGCATCGAGCAGCACGGACGAATCGAGGCCGCCGCTATAGGCAATGGCGACGATGCTGTCGTTCGGGAGGCTGGAAAGCACGACGCCGAGCGCATCGAGAACGATGCGCCCGGCGTCGGGATCGGGATGGTCGGTCACAGCGTGACGGCGCGTTCGCGCCGGCCATGTAGACGCGAGGCTTACGCGCCCGGCGTCGTTTCCTTGAACTTGCCGTAGGCCATCAGGCGCTCGTAACGACGCTCCTTCAGATCGGCGACGCTCATGCCCTGGAACTGGCGCAGCGAGTCGGAGAGCGCGCGGCGCAGCAACGCGGCCATGCCCTTCGGATCGCGATGCGCGCCGCCGAGCGGCTCGTTCACGATCTTGTCGATGAGACCGAGCGCCTTCAGGCGGTGCGCGGTGAGGCCAAGCGCTTCCGCAGCCTCGGGCGCCTTCGCGGCGCTCTTCCACAGAATCGACGCGCAGCCTTCCGGCGAAATGACCGAGTAGGTCGAGAATTGCAGCATCAACACGGTATCGGCCACGGCAATCGCGAGCGCGCCGCCCGAGCCGCCTTCACCGATGATCGTCGTGATGATCGGCGTCTTCAGTTCGGCCATCACGTACAGGTTGCGACCGATCGCTTCCGACTGCCCCCGCTCTTCCGCGCCGATGCCCGGGTATGCACCCGGCGTGTCGACGAACGAGAAGATCGGCAGACCGAATTTCTCGGCGAGGCGCATCAGCCGCTCGGCCTTGCGATAGCCTTCGGGACGCGGCATGCCGAAGTTGCGCGCGGCGCGCTCCTTCGTGTCGCGGCCCTTTTGCTGCCCCATCACCATGCAGGCCTGGCCGTTGAAGCGCGCGAGGCCGCCGACGATCGCCAGGTCGTCCGCGTATGCGCGGTCGCCATGCAGTTCGTGAAAATCGGTGAACAGCTCGTGAACGTAGTCGAGCGTGTAGGGACGCTGCGGATGGCGCGCGATCTGCGAGACCTGCCACGGGCTCAGGCTTAAATAGAGGTCCTTCGTGAGCTGCTGGCTTTTCTTCGAAAGCCGGTCGATCTCCTCCGAGATATCGACGGCCGAGTCGTCTTGAACGAAGCGCAGTTCTTCGATTTTCGCTTCGAGTTCAGCGATCGGCTGTTCGAAATCCAGAAACGTGGTTTTCATGTGTTGGAATCCTTGCACTTGCCGGCAGCGCGTATTCTAACCGCGACTGCCCGCATCGAAACTGGCGCAGAACTATCGATTGGCGGATGACGATAGTCAAACGCGCAACCTCGCTCGCACCTTCAAATGCCATCAAACCGAAGCACGCGGCTCACGCGGGCTCGAGACTGCGCCACATATACCATGTCGCGACGGTACGCCACGGCTCCCAGTTGGCCGCGACTTCGCGCGCTTCGCTGCGCGTGACCGGTTCGCCGCTGAAGTAGTTGACGCTGATCGCACGGATAAGTCCGAGGTCGTCGAGCGGCAGCACATTCGGGCGCGCGAGATTGAAGATCAGGAACATCTCCGCAGTCCAGCGGCCGATGCCGCGGATCTGCGTGAGCTCGGCGATCACTGCCTCGTCGTCCATCGACTTCCACTTGCCGACGTGCAGTGCACCCGACACGAAGTGTTGCGCAAGATCAAGAATGTATTCCGCCTTGCGCTTCGACAGTCCGCATGCCGCGAGCTTCTCGTGACCGAGCTTCAGGAACTGCTGCGGCACGAGCTTGGGGCATGCATCTTCGACACGCCGCCACATCGCCTGCGCTGCCGCCGTCGAAATCTGCTGGCCGACCACCGAGCGTGCGAGCGTGACGAACGGATCGTCCTGGCTCATGAGATGCACGGGGCCGAACTTCGGAATCAGCTTCTTGAGAATGCGGTCGCGCTTGACGAGATCGGCGCACGCGCGATCCCAGTAGTCGGGGCGCTGCACTTCAAGCTCGAACGCGTCGGACCGATGATCAGCCGACGTTTCGAGCGCCGCTGCGCCATCGGGCTGCGGCGCGGGCACGGCATGCAATGCTTCGTCATCGAGCGGCACCTGTGCGCCGTTGGCCTTCATGCGCGCCGATTTCACACCCGCTTTGGGTGCCGGCTTCGCCTCGCCATTGAGCGCTGCCCCGCTTTGCTTGCCGGCCGTCTTGTTTGCCGGCGCCGTCTTGCCATCGAGCACGTCTTTTGCGGTCTTCGCCGCCGCGGCGCCGCGCACCGCGCGCCTGCCCGCCGCCGCGCCCGTTAGTGACGCAGACCGCCTTGCCTGCGTCTTTGTGGCCGTTACCATCCTGCCTCCTGCCTCGCGAATCGATCAGTGGAAACTGGACAGCCCGCTCAAACGCGGCGCCACTCGGTCAATCCGCCCGGTTTGTCTTCCAGCGCGACACCGGCATCGAGCAGTTCGGCCCGGATCCGGTCCGCCTCCGCATACTGCTTCGCCTGCTTCGCGGCGGCGCGCGCGGCGATCTTCGCTTCGATTGCGGCTACGTCGAGCGCGCCTGCTTCGGGCGCGCCCACCGCCTGCTGCAGAAACACGCGCGGCTCGCGCACCAGAAGCCCCATCACGCGCGCGAGGCGTTGCAGCTGACGCGCGAGCACCGCATCGCGCGTCCGGTTCACTTCAGTCGCAAGATCGAACAGCACGGCGATCGCGACCGGCGTATTGAAATCGTCGTTCATCGCCGTGCGAAAACGCTGCGCAAACGGCTCGTTCCAGTCGAGTTCGCCCGCATCCGGCGTCACGTCCTTCAGCGCCGTGTAAAGACGCGTGAGCGCGTTGCGTGCATCGTCGAGGTGCACGTCGCTGTAGTTCAACGGTGAACGATAGTGCGCGCGCGCCATGAAGAAGCGCACCACTTCCGCATCGTATTTCGCCAGCACGTCGCGGATCGTGAAGAAGTTGCCGAGCGACTTCGACATCTTCTCATTGTCGATCTGCACGAAACCGTTATGCATCCAGTAGTTGACGAAGGTCTTGCCGGTTGCACCTTCGCTTTGCGCAATTTCATTCTCATGGTGCGGAAACTGCAGATCCTGGCCGCCGCCATGAATGTCGAAATGCTCGCCGAGTAATGCACAGCCCATAGCCGAGCATTCGATATGCCAGCCCGGACGTCCGCGGCCATAGTTCGAATCCCAGCTCGTGTCGCCTGGCTCCTGCGGCTTTGCCTGTTTCCAGAGAACGAAGTCGAGCGGATCCTGCTTGGCGTCGTTTGCCGCCACGCGCTCGCCCGCACGCAAGTCTTCGATCGACTTGCCCGAGAGCGCACCGTAGTTCGCGAACTTGCGCACCGCGTAGTTCACGTCGCCATCCGTGCCCTGATACGCGTAGCCATTTTTCTCCAGCATGCCGATCATGTCGAGCATCTGCGGGATATATTGGGTCGCCCGCGGCTCGTGATCGGGGCGCGCCACGCCGAGCGCATCGGCGTCTTCGTGAAGCGCGCCGATGAAGCGGTCGGTGAGCGACTTGATCGTCTCGCCGTTTTCCACCGCGCGGCGAATGATCTTGTCGTCGATATCGGTGATATTGCGCACGTACGTCACGTTATAACCGAGCGCGCGCAGCCATCGCTGGACGATATCGAATACCACCATCACACGCGCGTGGCCAACGTGACAATAGTCATACACCGTCATGCCGCAGACGTACATGCGCACGACGCCGGGCTCGAGGGGCACGAAAGGTTGCTTGTCACGTGCGAGCGTGTTGTAGATGCGCAGTGATTCCATAAAGAAGATGGATACGTGGTTCGAAGAAAATCCGCAACGGCGTCGATCGCTGCCGGCCGGTGCGACGCACCGCGGCGCTCAGGCTGCGATCTGGGCGGAGACGACCACGAGGGGCAAAGACAGCCAGGCGTCTCACGCTGCGCGCCCGGAACATACCGGATGCAACCGGAACAAGCGCGCGACGAAAACGCACAGACCTTTTGTTAGAATGGCTCGGAGTATAACACCGCGAACTCACCCTATGAAACCTTCCAGCGGCCGCGCGCCTCGCGTTGCGACCCTTGCCGCAGCGGCGCTTGCGAGCGTCGCGTTCGTCCTTGGCAGCGCGCAAATCGCACAGGCTGCGACGCTTGCGACGACGGACAGCACGCCCGAAGCCGACAGCGCCATCGCGCAGCATCACTGGGCGGCCGCGCTCGAAGCCCTCGACGCGCGCATCAAGTCCAACCCGCGCGACGTACAGGCGAAGTTCAAGCGCGCCACGATCCTCGCGCGCATCAATCGCGACGACGAGGCGATCGAGGCGTTCATCGCGCTCACGCAGCAGTACCCCGAGCTGCCCGAACCGTACAACAATCTCGCGGCGCTCTACGCGAAGCACGGCCGCTTCGACGATGCGCGCGTCGCGCTGGAAACGGCGGTCAAGGCGAACCCGTCCTATGGGCTCGCCTGGGAGAACCTCGGCGACCTCTATCTGCGCCTCGCCGATGCGTCATACCGACGCGCAACGGCGCTCGGCCATGCAAGCGGCACGACGCAGCAGCGCCTCACCGACCTCCAGAATATCGTCGCGCCGTCCCATGCGCCGGGTAAGGGACACCCGGCACACCCGGCGCAAGCGGAAGGCGCGAGTACCGCGCCCCTCGCTTCGCCCGTGCTGAACAGCCCGACATTCCAGTTCGGCGGCCCGAGCGGGCCGCTCGCGATGCCGCCGTTCATGGCGCCTTCGCAGTAAGCCGCGTCGCGCTGCGCACGCAGCGCCGCACCCTGTTTTTCCGCTACCCGCTTTTCCGAGGATACTCATGAAATGGTTGATGTTGGCGCTCGGCAGCGCCGCCCTGATCGCGAACGCACCCGCCTTTGCGCAACCGGCTGCGCAGGCCGCGCACCCGCAGGTGCTGATCAAGACCAGCGAGGGCGACATCCGCGTCGAGCTCTATCCTGAGAAAGCGCCGAAGACCGTCGACAACTTCCTCCAGTACGTGAAGTCAGGCCAGTACAACGGCACGATTTTCCACCGCGTGATCCGCGGGTTCATGATCCAGGGCGGCGGCTACACGACGAGCTATGTCGAGAAGCCCACGCGCGCGCCGATCCCGCTCGAGAGCAAGACCGGCCTGAAGAACGTAACCGGCACGATCGCGATGGCACGCACGAGCGACCCGGATTCGGCGACGGCGCAGTTCTTCATCAATACCGTCGATAACGCCGGCCTCGACTATCCGAATCCGGACGGCAACGGCTACGCGGTGTTCGGCAAGGTCACCCAGGGCATGGACGTCGTGTCGAAGATCGAAGCGGCGCCGACCACCACGCGCGGCCCGATGTCCGACGTGCCGCAAACGCAAATCGTGATTCAGTCGGCGACCGTCGTCGGCAAATAACAGACAGCAACAGGCAACGCCGCCTCACTCATCGCACGGCGCGGCACCGGCACACGCGAGAGCGCAACGCTTCGCCTCGTGCCGCTGCCGCGCCGTCCAACCACCCCTGCCACAGCAAAGGATTGAATCATGGTCGAACTGCATACGAACCACGGCGTCATCAAGCTCGAACTCAACGCCGAAAAGGCCCCGAAGACGGTTGAAAACTTCCTCGCCTATGTGAAGAAGGGCCACTACGACGGCACCGTCTTCCACCGTGTCATCGACGGCTTCATGATCCAGGGCGGCGGCTTCGAAGCCGGCATGAAGCAAAAGCCCACCGACGCTCCGATCGAAAACGAAGCGAACAACGGCCTGAAGAACGAGCGCGGCTCGATCGCGATGGCGCGCACCAACGACCCGCATTCGGCGTCGTCCCAGTTCTTCATCAACGTCGCCGACAACGACTTCCTGAACCACTCGTCGCCGTCGCCGCAAGGCTGGGGCTACGCCGTGTTCGGCAAGGTCGTCGAGGGCCTCGAAGTCGTCGACAAGATCAAGAAGGTCAAGACCGGCTCGAAGGGCTTCCATCAGGACGTGCCGGTTGACGACGTCGTGATCGAGAAGGCTGTCATCGTCGACTGACAACACACCGCGCACGCTTCATTCATGCTGCAGGAAAAGGCACTACGACACGCCGCTGCGGGCGTGCCCGGCGAGGGCAAGCGCCCTCACGCGGCACGCCCGTTCATGTTCATTTCGGACCTGCATCTGAATGAGGCGATCCCGCACACGGTCGCCGCGTTCGAGCGTTTTATCCGCGTCACCGCCGATCAGGCGGACTCGGTGTTCATCCTCGGCGATCTCTTCGAATACTGGATCGGCGACGACATGCTCGACGATCCATTCGTCGCGCGCATGGCCGCGTTGCTGCACTCGCTTTCGGAGCGCGGCATCGCGCTCTACGTCATGCACGGCAATCGCGACTTCCTGATGGGCAGGCGCTTCATGAAAGCGTCGGGCGCAATCTGGCTGACCGATCCGATCGCGATCATGGCTTTCGGCACGCGCATTGCACTCGCGCACGGCGACGCGCTGTGCACCGAAGATCACGGCTACCAGCTGTTTCGCAAGTTCGCGCGCAATCGCCTCGTGCAGCTGCTCTTTCTCGCGTGGCCGCTGCGCTGGCGGCGCGCGCTCGCCGAGAAGATGCGGAGCAAAAGCGAAGCAGGCCGTTCGCGGCCCATCCTGCCGCGCTACGACGTGACGGCGCGCGGCGTCGCGACGCTCTTCAAGCGCAGCCGCGCAGGGACGATCATTCACGGTCATACGCACCGCCCGGCACGCCACGAGGAACCTGGCGGCGTACGGTGGGTGCTGCCCGACTGGGATCTCGATCACGGCAAGCCGCGTGGCGGCTATCTGCGCGTCGATGCGGAAGGATTCAGGATGCTGCCGCTCGAGTGAGCGGCATCGAAAGACCGGCAGGCGCGCTACTTCGTGCGTTGACGAAGGTCATGCCCGCACGTGAAGGTCATATGCGCACGTTGCTGTGAGACGGGTGACCGGCACGATCGGCATGGTCGGCTTCGTCTGTTTTCGCGGCTTCGCTCTCGGCCGCCCCGCACTCCAGTCCTGCCGACAAGCGCCGCAGATCGAGCAGCGCCGCATCGGCGCCATGCAGCGCTTCGAAGCGCGCGCCAAGACGCTCCAGCGCATCGACAATCGCATCCACGCGCTGCGTCTGCGTGGCCGCGTGATCGATGAGACCGTGAATCGCAAGCGACACCGGATCGTCCGCGTTCGGCGTAATCCCGTAGGCGCAAAACGCTTCGCGCGCCGTGCTCGCCTTCGCCTCGGGCTGTGCGGCCTTCGCGGGCATGACGATCCGTGCCGGATTGCCGACGGCTGTCGCGCCCTCCGGCACCGGCTTCACGACCACCGCATTGGAGCCGATCTTCGCCTGCGCACCCACCGTAAAACCACCGAGCACTTTCGCCCCCGCGCCGACAATGACGCCCGCGCCAAGCGTCGGGTGACGTTTCGCGCCGCGCGTGAGCGATGTGCCGCCGAGCGTCACGCCCTGGTAGATCGTGCAGTCGTCGCCGACTTCGGCGGTCTCGCCGATCACGACGCCCATCCCGTGATCGATGAACACGCGCCGGCCGAGCGTCGCGCCCGGATGGATTTCGATGCCGGTCAGAAAACGCGCGAGCTGGGAGATGTAGCGCGCGAGCCAGCGGCGCTTCGCGCGCCAGCATGCGTGCGCCACGCGATGCAGGACGAGTGCGTGCAGACCGGGATAGCAGGTCAGCACCTCCCACGCACTGCGAGCGGCGGGATCGCGCTCGCGAATCGTGGCGATGTCTTCGCGAAGTCTATTGAACATGGCTGTCACGCGTTTTTGTGGCGCGGTGTTGTGCGCGTTTTTGCGGGAACGGCGGCGCAGGTTCGCGCCATGTGCGACGGCATCGCAGCAACAGCCACGATGCCGATTTGCTTATTACGTGCAGTTGATTGTAGGCGCAACGGCCCATACGTGCCCGAAGCCCGCGCCGACACCAAGGCCGGTCGCGCGCAGCCGGACAGAGGCAGTGCGCGGGGTATGCGTGGGCAATGCGCGGGCTAGCGCGCTTCGTCGTCCCGGTCCCGGCCTTTGATCTGAAGGATGTTCTTTGCAATGCCGCGCACGATGTTGACCTCCTCGCGCTCGAGGCCGGAGCGTGCGAAGAGCCGCCGCAGCCGCGACATCAGTTTCTTCGGATTGGCCGGGTCGAGAAAGCCGAGCGCGATCAACGCGTTCTCGAGATGGACGTACATGCGCTCGATGTCGTCGCTCGTGGCGAGCGGCGATCCCGCGGGCACAGCGCCCGCAGCCGAAAGCGCGGCGCCCGCCTCGCCTGCCGCGAGGTACGCGAGCCGAAGCTCGTAGGCGAGCACCTGGACCGCCTGCGCAAGATTGAGCGAGCTGTACGCCGGATTCGCCGGAATATGGGCGAGCGCGCTGCAGCGCTCGACATCGTCGTTCGAGAGACCCGTACGCTCATTGCCGAACACAATCGCAATATCGCCGTGCGCGCCCACCTGGCGGGCTGCGTCCTGCACCGCCTCGCGCGGCGTGCCGGGCGGCGGCCCGTACTCGCGCGTGCGCGCCGTCACCGCGAGCGACCAGCGCGTGCCCGCGAGCGCGTCCGCGAGCGTCGGCACGACATGGGCACCCGCCAGCACATCGTCGGCGCCGCTCGCCATCGCAACGGCATCGGGGTCGCTCTGCGCCTGCGGCATGCGCGGCGCGACGAGCACGAGCCGCGAAAAGCCCATCGTCTTGAGCGCGCGCGCAGCCGCACCGATATTGCCGGGATGGCTCGGCTCGACGAGCACGAAACGCGTAGAAGTGAAGCCGCCGCGCAGCGGCTCGTGGGTGTCGCCTGAGGCGGCGTGAAGATCGGAATGCACCAAGATGAGTCTCGAACGACAGCGAAATGAAACGAACACGTATGCGTATGGTAGCGCGCCTTGCTGCTAACCCGCAGGCCGATGCGGAACGCGTCAAGCAAGACCCGGCCGGACTCGGGTAAAATGGCGGATTCGCACGCGGTTGCGCTCGTCTTTTGGGTGAGCGCAAGGCGTCGGCGTCCACTATCGATGGTTTATCGACGAATTATCGACGGGCGCCGACATCCGGCCGACCGGCCCGCCGCGCCTCGCTCTTATTCAATTCGTCTCCGTTGGCGGGACAGGTCTGCGTAAGCTCCTGTCCATCGTTAGACGCTTTTATCTTCTGCAAACTGGCGCGCGACCCTGTGGCACGCGCTGGATAAAAAGGATCCAGGCTCATGCATCCCATGCTCAACATCGCTGTCAAGGCCGCGCGCCGCGCCGGGCAGATCATCAACCGCGCGTCGCTCGATCTCGAGCTCGTGCAGGTCTCGAAGAAGCAGCACAACGATTTCGTCACGGAGGTGGACAAGGCGTCGGAAGCGGCGATCATCGACACGCTCAAGACCGCCTACCCCGATCACGCCATTCTCGCGGAAGAGTCGGGCCACTCGGACAACGAATCCGAATATCAGTGGATCATCGATCCGCTCGACGGCACCACGAACTTCATCCACGGCTTCCAGTACTACTGCGTCTCGATTGCACTCACGCACAAGGGCATCGTCACGCAGGCTGTCGTCTACGATCCGACCCGCAACGACCTCTTCACCGCCTCGCGTGGCCGCGGCGCGTTCCTGAACGACCGCCGCATCCGCGTGGGCCGCCGCGACCGTCTCGCCGACGCGCTAATCGGCACCGGCTTCCCGTTCCGCGAGAAGGACAGCCTCGAGCGCTACACCGATCTGTTCGCCGATATGACCCGCGCCTGCGCGGGCCTGCGCCGTCCGGGCGCGGCGGCGCTCGATCTGGCGAACGTCGCCGCGGGCCGCATGGACGGCTTCTTCGAGCAAGGCCTGAGCCCGTGGGACGTCGCGGCTGGAGCGCTCCTCGTGACGGAGTCAGGCGGCCTGATCGGCAACTACACGGGCGACTCGGACTTCCTCCATGTGGGCGAAGTGGTCGCGGGCAACCCGAAGCTGTACGCGCAGATGGTGCCGATCCTCTCGAAGTACACGCGCATCAACGCGGCCTGACGTTCATGAAGACCGCGTGCGCCGCGGCCCGGTCGCAAACCGGCGCGGCCACGCGGGGATTTCATCGCGAGTCATCCAGCAGCAGCGAGCGGCTTCGGCCGCTCGATCGTTTTCCGCGCTGAACGCGCCCGGCTGCCTGCCAAGGCTGACGATCGCGTGCGGCGTGTCCGGATTCCGCGTGGCAGATTGCTCGTTTGTAAAATACGGAATCCTTACCGAATCACGCTTTCGATCATCGTCGCCACGGTGCCCGGCGGCGCGCACGTTTCGGTCTGTGCCGCACGCTTCGTCGCACATCCACGTGTCGGCGGACCTCGCGATGCGCCCGGCATAGCCGCAGCCGCGACGAGCGCGCCCGCCATGCGACGCAGCGTCGCGAGCGCGCACCAGGCGGACCTGCGCGCGTCCGTTGACGAACAAGCGCGCACGTACGCACGGCGCTGGCCGTTCGGCCAGGTTCACATGCGCACGGCGCGAGTTAAACTCACGCCCTGAACCCCTAGCAAGACTCCGAGGATGGCTACACATACCGAAGGCGACATCGCGCAACATACGCCGATGATGCGCCAGTACCTGAGCATCAAGGCCGACCACCCGGGCACGCTCGTGTTCTACCGGATGGGCGACTTTTACGAACTGTTCTTCGAAGACGCCGAGAAGGCCGCGCGCCTGCTCGATCTCACGCTCACGCAGCGCGGCGCGTCCGCGGGCAATCCGATCAAAATGGCAGGCGTGCCGCACCACGCCGTCGAACAGTATCTTGCGAAGCTCGTGAAGCTGGGCGAATCGGTGGCGATTTGCGAGCAGATCGGCGATCCGGCCACCTCGAAGGGGCCCGTCGAACGCAAGGTCGTGCGCGTGGTCACACCGGGCACGCTGACCGACGCGGCACTGCTTTCCGACAAGAACGACGTCTACCTCATGGCCGTCTGCCCGGGCCACAACCGGCGTGGCGTAACCGTGAACGTCGGCCTCGCCTGGCTCAATCTCGCCAGCGGCGCACTGCGCCTCGCCGAAGTGGCGCCCGACCAGGTCGGCGCAGCCTTCGAACGCATCCGCCCCGCGGAAATTCTCGTCGCGGAAATGCCCGCCGATACAGCGGGATGGACGGCGCCCGCCGGCATCGGCGCACTTACGCGCGTGCCGGCGTGGCACTTCGACGTTTCATCGGGCAAAGAGCGGCTGCGCGGTCAACTCGACGTCGCCAGTCTCGACGGCTTCGGCGCCGAATCGCTGACGAGCGCATGCGGCGCAGCGGGCGCGCTGCTGCTCTACGCGGCGGCTACCCAGGGCCAGCAACTGCGCCACGTGCGCAGCCTGAAGGTCGAAGCCGAATCCGAATATATCGGGCTCGACCCGGCCACGCGCCGCAATCTCGAATTGACCGAAACACTGCGCGGCACCGAATCGCCCACGCTCTGCTCGCTGCTCGATACCTGCAGCACGACGATGGGCAGCCGCCTGCTGCGCCACTGGCTGCATCATCCGCCACGCGACGCGTCGGTTGCGCAGATGCGTCAGCAGTCGATCGGTGCGCTGCTCGATGCGCCGCCGCCCGCGACTGTCGACGCCATGCGCGCCGTGCTGCGCCAGGTCGCCGACGTCGAGCGCATCACCGGGCGCCTTGCACTGCTCTCGGCCCGTCCGCGCGACCTGTCGAGCCTGCGCGACACCTTCACCGCCCTGCCCGCGCTGCGCGAGCAAGTCGCTGCGGCCAGCGGTGCAGCGACTGCGCTTGCGCGCATCGCCGTCGCCCTGGAGCCGCCCGCCGCATGCACGGACCTGCTGCAGCGCGCGGTCGCGCCGGAACCGGCTGCGATGGTGCGCGACGGCGGCGTGATCGCACGCGGTTACGACGCGGAGCTCGACGAACTGCGCGACATGTCGGAAAACTGCGGCCAGTTCCTGCTCGATCTCGAAACGCGCGAACGCGCGCGAACGGGCATCGGCAATCTGCGCGTCGAGTACAACAAGGTTCACGGTTTCTATATCGAAGTCACGCGCGGACAGACGGATAAAGTCCCCGAGGACTATCGCCGCCGCCAGACGCTCAAGAACGCCGAACGCTACATCACGCCTGAATTGAAGGTGTTCGAGGACAAGGCGCTTTCGGCGCAGGAGCGCGCACTCGCGCGCGAGCGCGCGCTTTACGACGCGCTGCTGCAGGCGCTGCTGCCCTTCATCCCCGATTGCCAGCGCGTCGCCGCGGCGCTCGCGGAACTCGACTTGCTCGCGGCATTCGCGGAGCGCGCCCGCGCGCTCGACTGGAACGCACCGGAATTTTCGGAGGCGCCCGGCATCGAGATCGAACAGGGCCGTCATCCGGTCGTCGAGGCGCAGGTCGAGCAGTTCATCGCGAACGACTGCTCGCTTAACACCGACCGCAAGCTGCTGCTCATCACCGGCCCGAATATGGGCGGTAAGTCGACGTTCATGCGTCAGACCGCGCTGATTGCGTTGCTCGCGTACGTAGGCAGTTATGTGCCCGCGAAAAGCGCGCGTTTCGGCCCGATCGACCGTATCTTCACGCGCATCGGCGCAGCCGACGATCTCGCGGGCGGGCGTTCGACCTTCATGGTCGAGATGACTGAGGCGGCGGCAATCCTCAACGACGCCACGCCGCAAAGTCTCGTGCTGATGGACGAGATCGGGCGCGGCACGTCGACATTCGACGGACTTGCGCTCGCATGGGCAATCGCGCGCCACCTGCTCGCGAGCAACGGCTGTCACACGCTCTTCGCCACGCACTACTTCGAACTGACGCAGCTGCCGACGGAATTTCCCCAGGCGGCCAACGTCCATCTCTCGGCGGTCGAGCACGGGCACGGCATCGTGTTCCTGCATGCGGTTCAGGAAGGCCCGGCGAACCAGAGCTACGGCCTGCAGGTCGCGCAGCTCGCGGGTGTGCCCGCTGCGGTGATCCGGGCGGCGCGCAAACATCTCGTACATCTCGAGCAGATGTCGGCGGGACAGCCCACACCGCAACTCGACCTGTTCGCGGTAGCGACTGACAACGATGAACTGCTCGAAGTTGCGGACGCAACGGAAGCGCCGGACCCTTGCGCGTCGCTCGTCGCCGAACGGCTGCGCGCGCTCGATCCGAACGAACTGCGACCGCGCGATGCACTCGATCTGTTGTACGAACTGCATGAACTGGCAACGGCGCCGCACGCAAAAAACTGAGCGTCCACGCGTGACGCCACCACGGCCGGTGCGCCACGGGAGCACCGCGCCGTGTCGCGCGTGCGCGCTGTACGTCGCGTTGCACGTCCCGCTGCATGCCCTGGTGGCGACGCTGGCTCTTGCACTGCCGATCGGCACTGCATGGGCGCAGTCGCCGCGCTATACGTTCGCGGTCGTTGCGAACATCCTGACCTCGCAACGCGAAGAACCCGCCGCAAACCGGCTCATCGACGCGATCAGCCGCGAGCCGCAACCGGCGTTCGTCGTCTACGACGGCAACCTCAAGGGTCCGCGCGAAACCTGTGCGGATTCTATCTACGACCGGCGCCGCGATATGCTCGACGCGTCGCGTGCGCCGCTGGTCTTCGTGCCCGGCCAGCACGACTGGGTCACATGCGGCACAAGCGGATCGGGCGGGTACGATCCGGTCGAGCGGCTCGACCGGATGCGGCAGACCTTCTTTTCCGATCCCGCCACACTCGGGCAAAATGCGCTCTCCCTCACGCGCGAAAGCGAGGTTCCGCGATTCAGGCCCTACCGGGAAAACGTGCGCTGGCAGGTTGGCGATACGGTGTTCCTGGCGCTGAACGTGCCGGACGGCAACAACCATTATCTGAATGCGGGCGGGCGCAACGGCGAGTTCGAAGACCGCGTGATCGCCAACGGCTTCTGGCTCGAACATGCTGCCGAATATGCGAAGCGCCGCGATGCGCGAGCGATTGTGATCTTCATTCAGGCCGACCCGCTGCCGGAACGCGACGAGCGGGCGGACCGCTTCGCCTGGCTACGCTTCGGCCGTCGAACGCACGACGGCTACCTCGAATTCAGGCGCAGTCTGATCAAACTGGCCGAAACGTTCCGCGGCCCGGTCGTGCTCATCCATGCCGACGACACGAAGCTCGCACGCGGCTACGTCATCGATCAGCCGCTGCGCACTGAAAAAGGTGGGAAGGTGGCGAACGTCACGCGCATCGCATTCGATCTGCGCGCCCCGCTCACGCAATGGCTGCAGATCGACGCGGATATGACGCGGCGCACGCCGCTGCGCGTGAGCGTGCGCGAAGTGCCGAAGCATCTGCCGCCCCTCGCGCCGTCGCTGCCGGACTTCAATCAGCCGACGCTACAGCCCGGGATGCCGGAAATGTCGTCGATGCCCGATGTCACGGAAATTCCCGGCATGCAGCAGGCGCCCGGCGTCCTGCCGGAGAACGCAGCACAGCCCGCGAGCAGCGCAATCCCCGCGCCCGCGCAACCGGCGCCCGGGACGCTGCCGAACAGCCAGCTCCCGGTACCGCCAATGCTGCAAGATCAGTAGATTTTCAGACGGGCGTGCGGGTGCATGCACCCACACGTGGCATAGCAGGCGCCGGCCAGAGCCGGCGTGGTGGACAGATTAGTGGAGCGTGGGTTTGGAGCCGTCTTCGCCGCCGTCCTCGTCGTCTTCGTCTTCGTCGATCACTTCGAGACCGTCCGCGCCGTGCGCATGCTCATGCTCGATTTCATCGTCGGTCGCCTGGCGCACTTCCTTGACGGTCAGCGCGAATCGCAGGGCCATGCCCGCAAGCGGGTGATTGCCGTCGAGCACGACCTTGTCTTCGGCAACGTCCGTGACGGTGTAGATGAGCGTGTCGAGATCTTCGTCGCCCTCTTCAGGCGTGCCCTCGAACTGCATGCCGACTTCGAGCGGTTCGGGGAAACGGTTCCGCGGCTCGATTTTCACGAGTTCGGGATCGTACTCTCCAAACGCATCCTGCGGCTCAAGCTGGATCTGGGTCTCGAAGCCCGGCTCCTGGCCGTCCAGCGCTTCCTCGATCTTGGGGAACGTGCCGTCATAGCCGCCGTGCAGATAAACCATCGGCTCGTCGCTCTCCTCGATCAGATTGCCCTGCGCATCCGATAGCTTGTAAGCGACCGACACGACGGTGTCCTTTGCAATTTTCATTCGATCCTCCAGAATACTGCCGCTATTATACGATGCGATGGCATCCCCCTGACCATCCGACGGGCGCGCTCAAACGGCACGCCAGGCGCGTCGCCCCGCGACAGATATCAACGCCGAATCGCTGTCCACGGCGCACGACCGTGTTGCACGCTCGACCGGCCCGCCAAGCTTTCACTCCCCTTCCAGTTATTAATCGATATACCGATTTCGCTACTGGCTCTTACAGCGCCGTGCGAGTTCGAAGGCGGCTATGCCAAAGTGCTGTCGCGCGCGTAATAAGTGGGCCGTCGCAGACGCGGGCTCTCGTCGATTGGCGGGAAACGGAAGGCGCAAAAGGACGCTCAAAAATCCATCACCACGATGCTGATGTATCTTATTTTTCTGGGCGGTGATTAAGCGGATCGAAGCACCTGTCGTCTTCACCCACCCAAACGGTAGGCCCGCCGGTCGCCTGGTGAGGCGCGATTGCAGTTTCACGCGTCAAAATGTGGGAGAAACGCTCGACCGCAGGTCAATCCTGCATTACGATGCGCGCTCGTACTGTCTGAACGGGGAATAGTCCCTGCTCGGAGCTGCAGGAAAATGGCTGCCAGAACTGGCTGATTACCGGATAACCACGGCGCGATGGATGGGAAACGCTTTGTAACACTCTCGCATGCCGCGCCGATGACAGCTTTGCTTTACGAGTGGTATTGTGCGGGCTGGATACGGGCTGGGGCGCTTGCGTAAGTGCTCTGGACTGCTATACCGTACCAGGTTGTTATACCGTACTAATATGATGCTAGTATGAGAAAGACAACGTATTGGCCCTGGATTGGTCGACGGTCGATACGAAAGTGCCTATAATTTCCGCCCAAGCTGTTGGGAAGATTCGCGCACTTGAAACGCGCCTCCTTCAGCCCAGGTCGGTGTTGGGGCACATTACCGGTATTATTTGCGCTGTTGCTTACCTTTAACCATAAAAGGACGTGATCATGAAGAAATCCCTCCTCGTAGCATCCCTGCTGGCAGTTGTCGCACTGGCTGCGTGCAACAAGAGCAGCGATCAGGCTGCCGCGCCGGCAGACGGTGCGTCGGCCCCGGCCGCCGCTCCGGAAGCCGCTTCGCCTGCTGCTCCCGCTGCAGCTGCTGCGAGCGACGCTTCGGCACCGGCCGCTGCTGCTCCGGAAGCCGCATCGCCGGCAGCTCCGGAAGCTGCATCGCCGGCTGCTGGCGCAAGCCAGTAAGCTGTATTGCTGCAACGCCCGCGCGGAGTTCAGCTCCGGCGGGCATCGCAGTGTGTCGGCACACAACGTGGCGCTATCGCCAGGTGTGTGCCACACAAGCAGAAAAGCCACGAATTTTCGTTCGTGGCTTTTTTGTTTTTGCGGCATCCTCGACATGCGGCTCGCATATTCTGCATGCCCAACGAAACGGCCCCGCTCCCTGCAGCACCGCCTCGCTCGCCGCTTACTGCGCGTCGTCGTCCTCTTGCCTGCCGAAGAACTCCCTCACCACCTCGATCTCGCGCGTTCGCTTGAACGGCGGCAGGCTTTGCCAGATGCGACGTCCATAGGGTTTATCGACGAGACGCGTATCGCAGATCATCAGCACGCCCCGATCCGTTTCGGCACGGATCAACCGGCCCGCGCCCTGCTTTAGCGTGATTACCGCTTGAGGCAACTGATGGACTGCGAACGGGCTCAAACCCTTCTTCGTGAGTGCGTCGAGACGCGCCGCAAGTACGGGATCGTCGGGCGGCGCAAACGGCAGCTTGTCGATCACCACGAGCGATAGCGCATCGCCGCGCACGTCCACTCCCTCCCAGAAACTCTGGCTGCCGACGAGGATTGCATTGCCGTAGTTCCGGAAGCGTTCGAGCAGCTCCGTGCGGCTCGCGTCGCCCTGCACGAGGAGCGGCGTATTCCAGCCGCGCGCTTCGATCGTCTCGCGCAGTTTCGTGGCGATGCGATCCACCGCACGCAGCGTCGTGCACAGCATGAATACGCCGCCGCCCGAGGCCTCGATCACCGGCAGTGCAGCTTCGAACACGGCGTCCGTGAACTGCGGCGACGACGGCTGCGGCAGGTTGCGCGGCACGTAGAGCAGCCCTTGCGACGGATAGTCGAACGGGCTCGGCAGCGTCATCGAACGGCGCGAACTGAGGCCCATCTGCGCCGCATAGTGCGTGAAGTCACCGCGCACGGAGAGCGTCGCCGACGTAAAGATCCACGTACGCGGCACGCCCGCACGTTGCTTCGCAAAAATCGGCGCGACCGACAAAGGCGTTTCGTGCAACTGCACGGTGTGAGAGAACACTTCGACCCAGCGGACCTTCTCGTCGGCATCGGCGTGTTCGTCGTCCTGCTCGCCCTGCGCTTCGGGCTTGCGCGCTTCGGTCTTGCGCACATCATGCGACGGCACTGGGGCCGCCGCGGGCACCGTCCAGCCCGCCAGCACGCCCTGCAAGTCGCGCGCTCGGCGCAAACACGCGCCGAGCGATTCGGCACGTTCAGCCTGGCTGGCGAGCGCCGTCACGAGCGCTGCAAGCTCGGTTTGCAGTGCATCGAGCGAATCGAAGAGCGGATGATCGCCGGGCAACTGCGTGATCGACAGGCGCAGCGAATCTTCCTTGAATGCAAGCCGCACGTCGCGCGCGGCACGTTCCAGCGCTGCGCCAAGCTTCACCCACTCGACGGCGTCGCGCGCATGGCTCAGGCCTTCGGTCACGCAATCGCGCGCGAGTTCGAGAAACTGCGAGGTGGAAAGCGTTTCGCCAAAGAACAGCGTTGCCGTCTCGGGTAGCTGGTGGGCTTCGTCAAAGATGATCGTGTTCGCGCTCGGCAGCAGTTCGGCCATGCCGGTGTCGCGCAGCATGATGTCGGCGAAGAACAGGTGATGATTGACGACGACGATGTCGGCCTGCTGCGCCTCACGGCGCGCCTGCATCACGAAGCAATCCTTGTAGTGCGGACACTCCTGGCCGAGGCAATTGTCGCGCGTCGACGTCACCATCGACCACACCGCCGCCGTCTCGGGCACGCTCGCGAGTTCGGCCTTGTCACCGGAGCGCGTGACCTTCGCGAAGCGCACGATCTCCTGCAGATACGCCGTTTCCTGGCGCGACGGCAGGCGGCCGTTATCGGCCGTGCGCTGCAGATAGTAATGACACAGATAGTTCGAGCGTCCCTTGAGCATCGCGACGCTCACCGGCACCGCGAGCGCGTCGCGAACCGTCGGGATGTCACGCTGGAACAACTGGTCCTGAAGGTGCTTCGTGCCCGTCGAGACGATCACCTTGCCGCCCCAGAGCATCGCCGGCACGAGGTAGGCGTATGTCTTGCCGGTCCCCGTGCCCGCTTCGACGATCAGCGTGTTGTCGCCCGCTTCCGCGATGGCCTTCGCCGCTTCGTCCGCACGCTCCGGCGCGGCAGCGTCGCTTGCGCCGCCGCGCTGGCGGCGTGCCGGCCGCGACTGCAATTCGAACGCCGAGGGATCGGGCAGCGCCTGCGCCGCCGCCTCCATCGCGGCGGCCACGGCACGCGCCATCTCGATCTGCGACGCGCGCGGCCGATAGCCGTCGATTTCGCGGGCGAGCAGCCCGTCGGCGGCGAACAGATCTTCGAGTTCGGCGGCACGGCGCGTGCTCAGCGCCGCCGCCGACACGGACGTTGCCGACGTTGCAGACGATGCGGCGCCGGACGCGGGACGTGCGTCAGCCGGCACGTCGCCTTCAGGCGCCGGCCGCGATCGGGATACGGGTGTTGAATTCAAGGCAAGCGGTTCCTGCTCGGTCCGGCGGGCGCGGCGGTCTTGGAGCCGCGCCCCGGCGCCTGCCAGGACCCGGAATCAGGCGTGCCCGTCCGAAATCTTCGTTGAATCGGGGTCCAGCTGCAGTTGCAGCAGGATGATGTTGTCCTTGACCTTGAGCTTGCGCTTCTTGAGCCGTTGCAATTCGAGATCGTCGCTTCCCGGCGTCTCGGCCATCCGTTCGATCAGCCGGTCCAGATCGCCGTGCTCCGACTCCAGCTGCAGAATGCGGTCCTGAAGAACCGCGGCCTTAACTTCACGTTGCTGCTCGCGCATGCTCGCCTCCTCGTTCTGAACGGCGCGCTCCTCGCGTATCGGATTGCGCGCCTGAGGTGCTGTACGGCTCAAAAAACGTGCTACTGGTCCTGCTGCTGCATCTGCTTTTGCTGCTGTTCCTGCTGCTCTTGTTGTTGCTGCTTTTGCTGGGCCTTTTCGGCCGCCTGTTTCTGACGCTCTTCGACGTCGGCCTTGTGCTTCGCCGCGTCCGCCTGTTTCTGCTGAAAGCGCTCGGCCTTCTGGGTCCGTTCCTGCGCTTTTTGCTCGCCCTGCTGATGAGCCGCGTTCAGCTTCTTCTGGAAATCCGACTGCTTCTGGTCGTACGCGGCCTGGTTCGCCGCGCGCTGCTTCTGCGACTGCTCGCCGGTGCGTTGCGCCTCTGCGAGTGCGTGCTGTTGCTGCTTCTGTTCATACGCCTGCTCATTGGCGGCGCGCTGCGGTGCTTCGGCGGCGCGCTGCTGCGCATCGAGCGCATGTTGCTGCTGCTTCTGCTCGAACGCCGCGGCGTTGCGCGCCTCATTGGCGGCACGCTGCGGCGCATCAGCCGCATCCTGCGCGCGTTGCAGCGCCGCCTGCTGGTCGCGCGTGCGCGCGCGTTCCGCGCGCTGCTCGTCGTCGAGCTTGAGCTGCTGGCTACGGATATCCGCCTGCACGACCCGCATGCGATCGCGCGCCTTGCCAATGCAATGATTCACGAAGAACGTGCTGTAGCAATCGTGCTGCGCCACCCCATAGCGATAATTGTTCTCCGCCGTGCGCCGGTCGAGTTCCTTCTGACGCGCCTCGAAACCCGCCTGCACGCCCGCAGCCAATGCATCCGACGCTTCCGGCGACGCTTCCGTCGCCGTGTGGTCCTGCGCCCTGACCGGCGCGCTGACCGACGCGCACAACACAATGGCGCAAACCGCCAGACGGGCGGCGGTCCGCCAGCCAGCGTCTTGACGCGGGCGGGTCGGTACGAGGGTTGAGCCGGGGAGCAAGCGGAAGGTCGTCAACGTCTTCTGGAGGCAGCGGAACATGCGCCAAATTCTAACACCCCCCGGGTTGAGCGCTCCGGCATTTATGGCAAAATGCGCCGCTCCACCAGAGCGCAGGCGCGCCGCAAGGCCACAGCGTTCAGGGCACGGGAAATGCAACGTGAGCAACCCGCGCAACCCGATCATCGCAAGAATATCCAGACCCTATGACGGAAACCGTAGCACTCAAGATCGTCCAGCGTATCGCCACCGAACTGGCCGTTCAGCCGCGCCAGGTGGCAGCCGCCGTGCAGCTTCTCGATGAAGGCGCGACCGTTCCGTTCATCGCCCGCTACCGCAAGGAAGTCACCGACAATCTCGACGATACGCAGCTGCGCACGCTCGAAGAGCGGCTCCTGTACCTGCGCGAACTCGAAGAGCGCCGTGCCGCCATCCTCGCGAGCATCGACGAACAAGGCAAGCTCACCGACGAACTGCGCACCGCCATCGTTGCCGCGGACAGCAAGCAGGTCCTCGAGGATCTGTATCTGCCGTACAAGCCCAGGCGCCGCACGCGCGCGCAGATCGCGCGCGAAGCCGGCCTGCAGCCGCTCGCCGATGCGCTGCTCGCCAATCCGCTGCTGGATCCGCAAACCGAAGCCGCGCAATACGTGGACGCCGAAAAAGGCGTCGCCGATGTGAAGGCCGCGCTCGACGGCGCGCGCGACATCCTCTCGGAGCAATTCGGCGAAACGGCCGAGCTGCTCGGGAAACTGCGCGACTGGCTGCACGATCAGGGCGTCGTGACGTCGAGCGTGGTCGACGGCAAAGAGAGCGAAGAAGGCGAGAAATTCCGCGACTACTACGACTATTCCGAGACCATCAAGACCGTGCCGTCGCACCGCGCACTCGCGCTCTTTCGCGGCCGCAACGCAGGCGTGCTGATGATCAAGCTGGGCCTCGGCGCCGAGCAGGACGCGCTCGTGCCGCACCCCGGCGAAGGCATGATCGCGCGTCATTTCGGCATCTCGAATCAGAGCCGCCCGGCCGACAAGTGGCTCTCCGACGTGTGCCGCTGGTGCTGGCGCGTGAAAGTGCAGCCGCACCTCGAAAACGAACTGCTCACGGGCCTGCGCGAGCAGGCCGAAACCGAAGCGATCCGCGTGTTCGCGCGCAACCTCAACGACCTGCTGCTCGCAGCACCGGCAGGACCGAAGGCCGTGATCGGCCTCGATCCGGGCCTGCGCACGGGCGTGAAGGTGGCCGTCGTGGACCGCACCGGGAAGCTGCTCGCGACCGACACGATCTACCCGCACGAGCCGCGCCGCGACTGGGACGGCTCGCTCGCGAAGCTCGCGCGCATCGCCCGCGAAACGCAGGCCGAGCTCATCAGCATCGGCAACGGCACGGCCTCGCGCGAAACCGACAAGCTCGCCAGCGAGCTGATCTCGCGCCATCCCGAACTGAAGCTGCAGAAGATCGTCGTGTCCGAAGCGGGCGCATCGGTGTATTCCGCATCGGAACTCGCGGCGAAGGAATTCCCCGAACTCGACGTGACCTTGCGCGGCGCCGTCTCCATCGCGCGCCGTCTTCAGGATCCGCTCGCCGAACTCGTGAAAATCGAGCCGAAAGCCATTGGCGTTGGCCAGTATCAGCACGACGTGAACCAGCGTGAGCTCGCGCGTGCACTCGACGCCGTGGTCGAGGACTGCGTGAACGCCGTCGGCGTCGATGCGAACACGGCCTCGGTCGCCCTGCTCTCGCGCGTCTCGGGCCTGAACGCGACGCTCGCGCGCAACATCGTGGACTATCGCGACGCCAACGGCCCGTTCCCGTCGCGCGCGCATCTGCGCCACGTGCCGCGCCTCGGCGACAAGACCTTCGAACAGGCCGCGGGCTTCTTGCGCATCAACAGCGGGGAGAATCCGCTCGACCGCTCGTCGGTGCACCCGGAAGCCTATCCGGTGGTCGAGCGCATGCTCGCAAAGATCAAGCGCACCATCGGCGACGTGCTCGGCAATCGTGAAGCGCTTTCGGGCCTCGCGCCGACCGAATTCGTCGACGAACGCTTCGGTCTGCCGACCGTGCGCGACATCCTCAGCGAACTGGAGAAACCGGGCCGCGATCCGCGTCCCGAGTTCAAGACCGCTACGTTCCGCGACGGCGTCGAGAAGGTTTCCGATCTCGTGCCGGGCATGCTGCTCGAAGGCGTCGTGACGAACGTGGCCGCATTCGGCGCGTTCATCGACATCGGCGTGCACCAGGACGGCCTCGTGCACGTGTCCGCGATGTCCACGAAGTTCATCAAGGACCCGCACGAAGTCGTGAAGGCCGGCCAGGTCGTGAAGGTGAAGGTGCTCGACGTCGACGTGAAGCGTCAGCGGATCGCACTGACGATGCGCCTCGCCGACGACCCCACGAGCGTCGCCGCACAGCGCGGCGGCAACAGCGGGAACGCTGGCAGCGGCGCGGGCAACCGCAACGGCGGCGGCAATTCAGGCCGTGGGCAGCGCCCGCGCGAAGCGGAGCCCGCTGGCGCGATGGCAGCCGCTTTCGCGAAGCTCAAGTCACGCTGATCGAGCGCGTGGGCCTGCGACGGCCCACGTAGCGTCGACCAATGAAAAAACGGCACCGTGGTGCCGTTTTTCATTGCCGAAAGACAATCGCAGCGAAAGTACCCGCGATCAGATCTCGATCTTCGTTCCAAGCTCTACCACGCGATTCGCGGGGATGCTGAAGAAGTCGGTAGGCTTCGCGGCGTTCTGGTGCATCCACGCGAACACACGCTCGCGGAAGAACGACATGCCCGGCAACTGCGTCGGCACCACGGTCTCGCGCGCGAGGAAGAACGACGTGTCCATCATCTCGAACGTCATGCCGTGCGAACGTCCCACTTGTTCGAGCACGGCCTGCACGTCGGGTGTTTCGTTGAAGCCGTAGTCGGCCTTCACGAGATACAGCCCGCCGCCGATGTCCTTCACGCTCACGCGCTCCGAATCGGCGACATAGGGAATGTCGCGCGTCACGAACGTCAGGAAGATCGTGCGCTCGTGCAGCACCTTGTTGTGCTTGAGGTTGTGCAGCAGGCTCACCGGCACGAGCGCATTGCTGCCCGTCAGGTAGATCGCCGTGCCCGAGACGCGATGCGGCGGGTGCGCGAGCAGCCCCTGCAGGAACGGCATCAGCGGAATACCGTCGGCGGCCGTGCGCGCCTTCACGATCATGCGGCCCTTGTACCAGGTCATCAGCAGGAAGAACAGTAGCGCGCCGATGCACAGCGGCAGCCAGCCGCCCTCTTCGACCTTCAGCAGGTTCGCACCGAAGAAGCCGAGGTCGACGGTCATAAGGCCGCCGATGATCAGCCCGACGAGCACCTTGTTCCAGTTCCAGACCTTCACCATCACGACGCACGCGAGCACCGTGGTGATCACCATGGTCGCGGTCACGGCAATACCGTACGCGGCGGCGAGATTGTCCGAGCTCTTGAAGCCCATCACGATGCACAGGATGATGAAGAGCAGCATCCAGTTCACTACCGGCACATAGATCTGGCCGATCGCGAGTTCGGACGTATGCAGCACCTTCATGCGCGGCACGTAGCCAAGCAGGATGGCCTGGCTCGTCAGCGAGTACGCGCCCGAGATCACGGCCTGCGATGCGATGACCGTCGCCACCGTCGAGAGCACGACGAGCGGCAGCAATGCCCAGTCGGGTGCGAGCAGGAAGAACGGATTTTCGATGGCGTGGTGGTTCTGCATCAGCAGCGCACCCTGGCCGAAGTAGTTGAGCACGAGCGACGGCATCACGAGCACGTACCAGGCCATGCGGATCGGCTTCGCGCCGAAATGGCCCATGTCCGCGTAGAGCGCTTCCGCGCCGGTCAGCACGAGCACGACAGAGCCCAGCACGACGTACGCCTGCAAGAGGTGCTCGCCCATGAAGCTGACCGCGTAGTACGGATTGAGCGCGGCGATGATCGCCGGCGCTTCCAGGATGCGCGAGACGCCGAGCACGGCGATGGTCACGAACCACAGCACCATGATCGGTCCGAACAGCCGGCCGACGAGGGCCGTGCCATGCCGCTGGATCCAGAAGAGTGCAATGAGGATCAGCATCGTGAGCGGCAGCACGAGATGCGCGAGCTTGGGCGCCGCGATTTCGAGACCTTCGACCGCCGAAATCACCGAGATCGCCGGGGTGATCACCGCATCGCCGTAGAACATACAGGCGCCGAAGATACCGAGCCCCGTCAGCACCATGGCAAATCGGCTCGCGCGGTTGAACGGGCGTAGCGCCAGCGCCATCAGTGCGAGCACGCCGCCTTCCCCGTTGTTGTCGGCTCGCATCACGAACAGCACGTATTTGATGCTCACGACGATGATGATTGCCCAGAACAGGAGCGAGATAACGCCGAGGATGGAGGTATTGGTCAGCGGGATCCCGTGAGACGGGCTAAACGCCTCCTTCAGCGAATAAAGCGGGCTGGTGCCGATATCGCCGAAGACCACGCCGATCGCTGCCATGGCGAGAGTCGGCAGAGGCTGCTTGGCCACGTGTGTGCTAGTTGTCATAAACGCGGAAGTCCGTTTCCGAGGCGGAGAAAAAACGACCGCCATTCTAAACCGGGCGACGTGGCGCGCCAGGGCGCATCGTTGTTGGGATGCCACGTCGTTCGTTCCGGCGAAGTGTAGCATTGGCCCCTTTCGACGTCTGCCCGGGTGCGTGGCGCGGTACGCCGGCACGCGTCACCCCCCGCCAACCCCCGCCCCAAAAGAAAACGGAGCCCCGAAAGGCTCCGTTCTTCATTCGCCATGCCACGTAATATCACGTCATATCGTGCAATACGCGACGACGACTGGCATTGCGCATCCGCATCAGGACACGAGACTCTGCCCCGACTGCTGGAGGCCGCGCTTGATCCACGCACCGAGGTTGTGCGGACGCACCGTGTCCCATTCCTCGAACGGCTGGTGGATCCACGGATTGGTCGGCAGGTGCTGCACGAAGTAGTCGGGCTTGACTTTCGAACAGCCCTTGTACCAGAGCACTGCTGAACGCACGCCGGTCACGGCCGGATAGCGCTCCTTGAGGTGATCCTGCACGCGCGCGAGCGTGACACCCGAATCGACGAGATCGTCGACGAGCAGCACGTTGCCCGACAGCTGGCCGCGCGTCATCGTGATGTACTGCGCAATGTCGAGGTCGCCCTGCTGCGTGCCAGCGGCTTCGCGGTACGAGCTGGTCGCGAGAATTGCGAGCGGCAGGTCGTAAATGCGCGAGAGCTGGTCGCCCACGCGCAGGCCGCCGCGTGCGAGACACAGGATCTGGTCGAACTTCCAGCGCGATTCGTGCACTGCGAGCGCCAGCAGTTCGACCAGCCGGTGGTACTCATCCCAGCCGACCCACAGGTTCTTTTCGTCGTTGCGCGGGTCCGTCATCTGAATCATCGTGCGCGTTCCTCTTACACTTTGAACGGATGACGCAGCAGGATCGTTTCGTCGCGATCGGGGCCGGTGGAAACCATGTCGATCGGCACGCCTGCCACTTCCTGCACGCGGCTCAGGTAAGCCTGCGCGCTCTTCGGCAGCGCGTCCCACTGCGTGATGCCGATGGTGCTTTCCTTCCAGCCAGGGAACGTTTCATAGACCGGCTCGCAGGCTGCAACCTGCGACGCGCCGCGCGGCAGGATGTCGACGTCCTTGCCGTCCACCCTGTAGCCGACGCAGAGCTTCACTTCGTCGAGCTCGTCGAGCACGTCGAGCTTCATGATGCACAGGCCCGTCACGCCGTTGATCTGGATCGAGCGGCGCAGCGCGGCGGCGTCGAGCCAGCCCGTGCGGCGCGGACGGCCCGTGACCGAACCGAATTCCTTGCCGACGTTCGCAAGCGTCACGCCCGCCATGTCCTGGCGATCGGGGTTGTCCGCATCGTAGAGTTCGCTCGGGAACGGGCCCGAGCCGACGCGCGTGCAGTACGCCTTCGTGATGCCGAGAACGTAGTTCAGTTGCTGCGGGCCCACGCCCGCGCCCGCCGACGCAGCACCTGCAACGCAGTTGCTCGACGTGACATACGGATAGGTGCCGTGATCGATGTCGAGCAGCGTGCCTTGCGCGCCTTCGAACAACAGGTTGCCGCCCGAGCAGTTCACATCGTAAAGACGACGCGAAACGTCCGTGACCATCGGCTTCAGACGGTCGGCATAACCGAGCATCGTGTCGAGGGTCTGCTGGAAGTCGACCGCCGCCGCGCCCAGATACTGCGTGAGCACGAAGTTGTGATAGTCGAGGCTCTCGCGCAGACGCTCGGCGAAGGTTTCCGGCTCGAACAGATCCTGTACGCGCAGACCGCGGCGTGCGACCTTGTCTTCGTAGGCCGGGCCGATGCCGCGGCCGGTCGTGCCGATCTTCGCGGCACCGCGGCGCGCTTCGCGAGCCTGGTCGATGGCGATGTGATACGGGAGGATCAGCGTGGTGGCTTCGGAGATGAAGAGGCGCTTCTGGACGTCGACGCCCGCGCTTTCGAGCTCGCCGATTTCCTTGAACAGGGCTTCGGGCGAGAGCACCACGCCGTTGCCGATGTAGCACGCGACGCCGGCGCGCATGATGCCCGACGGGATGAGACGGAGAATGGTTTTCTTGCCGCCGATGATCAGCGTGTGGCCGGCGTTGTGACCGCCCTGGAAGCGCACCACGCCTTGGGCGTGGTCCGTCAGCCAGTCGACGATCTTGCCCTTGCCTTCATCTCCCCACTGGGTGCCCACGACGACGACGTTGCGTCCCGGGGTTACATTCACTGCGCTGGCAGACATGGTGTTTCGTAAGCTGGTTAAAAACGCATTTTATATGGGTTCGGGGGCGAGCTCGTGGTTTTTCCCGAAAAAACTGGGTTTTTCCTTTGCGCTCAACGGCATGGACGAAAAAAAAACGGGGACGTGCTGCCCCGTTTGAATCCGTCCGCAGCCCTGCTCAGACGCGTGTTTCGACAACCCACGCGCCGTTGCGCTCGACCAGCACGCGGTCGCACGCGAACTCATCCATCGTGTGTTCATGGCCCGGCAGCGCCTGAATGACGACCTCGCCCGCGTCGCGCAGCGCAGCGACGGCGGCGCACAGCGCCTCGTCGTGACGCCATGGCGCGAGGATCGCGCTGCTGCGCGCTTCGACCGGTGAAATCCGGGCCACTTCGCGCAAATCGAGCGAGAAACCCGTCGCGGCGCGCGCCCGGCCAAACGCCTTGCCCACCTTGTCGTAACGGCCGCCGCGCGCGACCGCATTCGGCACGCCGTCCACGTACGCCGAGAACATCACGCCGGTGTGGTACGCGTAGCCGCCCAGATCGGCCAGATCGATCATCAGCTCGCCGCCGTCGATCTCGCCGATGAGGAACGCCAGATCGTCCAGCGCGCGCGCGATGCCATCGAGCGCCGGCAGACGCTGGCGCGCCTCGTCGAGCACGCTCGCGTCGCCATAGAGCGACGGCAGCGTACGCAGCGCGTCGCGCGTGGCCGGCGCGAGGTTAGCCGTGAGTTCCGCGAGCGTCGGCACATCCTTGCCCGCGAGCGCCTCATACAGCGAATCGCCGAGCGCCGCTGCCGCCGGATCGTCCTCGATCAGCGCGGCGAGCACGCCTGCGTGACACAGGTCGAGACGCACTTTGGTGAGCCCCGAGAGCCGCAGCGCATCGAGCATCAACTGCTGGATTTCGAGGTCGGCTTCGAGCCCCGCATGACCGTAGATTTCTGCGCCGATCTGAATCTGCTCGCGCGTGGCGTGCAGGCCGCGCGGACGCGTATGCAGCACATTGCCCGCATAGCACAGGCGCGTCACGCCCTGGCGGTTGAGCAGGTGCGCGTCGATGCGCGCAACCTGAGGCGTCATGTCCGCGCGCAGACCCAGCGTGCGGCCCGAAAGTTGATCGACGAGCTTGAACGTGCGCAGGTTCAGATCGCGACCGCTACCCGTGAGCAGCGACTCGAGATATTCGAGCAGCGGCGGCATGACCATTTCATAGCCGTATGCGCGGAAGCGGTCCAGCAGGCGGCGGCGCAATTCTTCGATCTTGCGCGCCTCGGACGGCAGCACATCTGCAATATTTTCGGGGAGTAACCAGGTCGACATCGATTGAGTCCTACCACTATGAAGGCGGCGCGCGAAGCGTGGCGCGCGAGCCGCAGTACCGGAGCGCACGGCACAGTCCGCGCGCGCGCATTTGCAATCAGGCAATCACGCAATCAGGTTGCGAGCATGAGCAGCACGAGGCCGAGCCCCATCACAATCAACCCGCCGATCCGGATATGGTGCGGCGGCCGCTCCGCGATTTTACGGAAGGTGTCGCGCCACGCCGTCGGAAAGACGAACGGAAACATGCCCTCAATGATCAGCATCAGCGCGATCGCGAGCAGGAGGGAACCGGCTATGTCCATGCTAAAGAACGTACCGCGCAAGCGCGCGGCCCTTCGTTTGTCTCGTATTGTTTAATGTTTGCGCGGTGCGGCGGGAGCCGCTGCGGCCTCGCCGTTGGGACCGCGCATGAAGCGAAAGAATTCGCTCGACGAATCGACCACGACGACGTCGCTCGGCTTGAAGGTCTCGCGATACGCCTGCATGCTCTGGTAGAACTGATAAAACTGCGGATCGCGGCCGAACGCCTCGGCAGCAATGGCCGCGGCCTTGCCGTCGCCCTCGCCCTTGATGGCCTGCGCCTGGCTGTAGGCATCGGCGAGCACGCCCTGCTGACGGCGAACGGCATCGTCCTTGATCTGCTGTGCTTCGGCCGCACCCTGCGCACGCTCATTGGCGGCGTCCTGCTCGCGCGCGGCGCTCATGCGCTTGAAGACCGCGTCCGCCAGTTCGGGCGGATAGTCGACGCGCGAGAACTCGATGGCGACGACGTCGACGCCAAGCGGCGCGGCAGCCTCGCGCAGCGTATCGCGCGCGCCATTGGCAATCGCCTCCTGCTGCGCGAGCGCGTTGGTCAGCGTGACCTTCGAAAAGGCGCCGCTGAGCGCATCGCGCGAAAGCGAGGCGAGCCGTTCGGACAGCGTCTGCGCGTCGCCGCGCGTCGCCGCGAAGAACTTGAGCGGATCGGTGACGCGATAGCGGATCACCGGGTTCACGAGCAATTCGGTCTTGTCGGACGTCGAGTACCGGACCGCGTCGGGCGTAGCGAACGCCTGGACGCGCGTATCGATGAACGTCGTGGTCTGGAACGGCGGCGGCAGCTTCACGTGGATGCCGGGTTCGGCAAGCGAATCCGTACGGCCGCCCGTGGACGCAATGACGGCGACGTGGCGCGGATCGACGACGAACACCGACGACGAGATGACCAGCACGGCCACAACGACAACGACTGCAAGCGCAATGATTCGGTTCATATGAGCGCTCCGTTACTGCACGTCGTCTTCGCGACCGCGATTGCGGAACGCGTCACGCGACCGTAGCGACTCGTTGCCGGGGGCACTCGCCGACGCTGCGGGCGAAGCGGCGGCGCCCGGCTGCGCGGCGCCGGACTGCTGCGCGTCGCTCGCGGCGGGGGCCGATGCCCCGGGCGCGGCGGAGGAGCTGGCAGCGGCACCCGGCGCTCCGGCAATCCCGGCGGCGGCAGCGGCAGCAGCCGTGCGTTGGCGCGTTGCCTCGGCGATCCTGTCGAGCGGCAGATTGATCACACTGTTGCCGGCCTTGCTGTCGACGAACACTTTCGTCGTATTCGAGTAGATATGCTGCATGGTCTCCAGATACATGCGCGTGCGAATCACGGCCGGCGCCTTCGAGTATTGCTCGTACACCTGCTTGAAGCGCTGGGCGTCGCCCGTTGCCCGCGCGACGACACGCTCGCTATAGGCCTTGGCATCGTCGATCATGCGTGCGCCGTCAGCCTGCGCATGCGGAAGCAACTGATCCGCGTAAGCCTGTGCCTCAAGCTTCGCGTGCGCGCGCTCCTGGCGCGCGCGCGCGGCGTCGTCGAACGCAGCCTGCACCTGTTCGGGCGCCTGCACGCTCTGGATCGTCACGCCGGTCACGGCAAGGCCGGTCTTGTATTCGTCGAGCGCATGCTGGATCGCATCGGCAAGCTGCGCACGGATCGGTTCGCGGTCCGCGTAGAGCAGATCGCTCGTGCTGCGCGCGCCCACGACCGTGCGCACCGCGTTCTGCGCGACCTGCGTGACGGTGAGATCGGGATCGACGCTGCGGAAAAGATAATCGGTAGGCTGCTTCACCTGGTACTGCACCGTGAAGCGCACGTCGAGAATGTCGCCGTCGTGCGTGAGCACCGCCGCATCCTTCACGTTGGCCGGACGCACGAGATTGCTGCGGCCGATCTCGACAGCGCGGATCTCGCCGACGTTCACGATTTCCTGCGTCTGGAACGGAAACGGCAAGCGCCAGTGGACGCCCTGACCGACGGTCTGACGATACTGCCCGAACTGAAGCACGACGCCGGCCTGCCCGTCCTGGACGACAAACACGCCGCTGCCCAGATAGATCGCAATCAGCACGCCGAGCACGATGCCGACGCCGATGCGCGCCCCGTGCCCGTTGTCGGGGCGAGGACCGGGAGCGCCCGGGCCCTGGCCCTTGCGTCCGAAGAATGCCGTGAGGCGGCGGTTGAAGTCGCGCCACATTTCGTCGAGGTCGGGCGGACCGTCGCCCTGATCGCCGCCCCTGTCGTCGTTGCGGCCGTTCTTGCCCGGCGGGCGGCGCGAATCGTCCGCGCGGTGACCATTGGCGTCACCACGGCCCCAACGAGGGTCGTTCAACGTGAGAATGGCGCGCGCACGCTGCCAGCCAGTCCGCTTGTTGTAATCGTTCACCTGTGTTCGTTCACCAGAGTAGACAGCGGGTCAATGCGTGTGGCTTTCGCCTGCTTTTGCCAGGTATTGCGGGGTGGCCTTTCGGTTCAAACCTTCCGGTTCGCGCCGTTCCGAACCAGCCTGATTGTGGCTCATTGTGGCTGATCGTAGCTCAGCGGCCGTGTTCCGGTTCCCTGCGAGGCTCATGGGGCAGCGCGTCCCCGTCGGCACCAAAGGCACCAAACCGCTGCGAAGGCTGTGAAGCGTCGACAAGCGGCTCCGCAGTCGCAATTTCTGCGATGGCAGCGCGCAGCGTAGCCAGCCCGACGCCCGTTCGCGCGCTCAAAAAGACGCGCGAAATATTACCATATTCGTCCCGCTCGACCGTCCCGCCGCGGGCCGCCAGTTCAGGCACGGCATCGATCTTGTTGAACACCAGCACCTGGCGGATCGAATCCGCCCCGATATCGTGCAACACTCCGTTGACCTGATCGATCTGGTCAAGACGCACCGCGCTCGACGCGTCGACCACGTGCAGCAGCAGATCGGCCTGAATGGTTTCCTCGAGCGTCGCACGAAACGCGGCAACCAGCTGGTGAGGCAGCTCGCGGATGAAGCCGACAGTGTCCGACAACACGATCTGGCCGACCTCGCCTCCGAGCCACAGGCGCCGCGAGGTCGTATCGAGGGTGGCGAACAACTGGTCGGCGGCATACGCCTGCGCCTTGGTGAGCGCATTGAACAGCGTGGACTTGCCCGCATTCGTATAGCCGACGAGCGACACCGACATCGTCTGGTTGCGCTGACGCTGGCGGCGTTGTGTGCCGTGCTGGCGGCGCAGCTTCGCGAGGCGCCCCTGCAGCATCTTGATGCGCTCGCCGATGAGCCGACGGTCGGTTTCGAGCTGGGTTTCGCCGGGGCCGCGCAAACCGATACCGCCCTTCTGGCGCTCAAGGTGAGTCCACGCGCGCACGAGCCGTGTGGCAAGGTACTGGAGCTGCGCGAGCTCGACCTGCAGCTTGCCTTCGTGGCTGCGGGCGCGCTGCGCAAAAATATCGAGGATCAGGCTTGTGCGATCGACCACGCGGCGGTCCAGTGCACGCTCCAGGTTACGTTGCTGAGCGGGCGACAGCGCGTGATTGAAGATGACGATTTCGACGTCGTTCGCCTCGCAGGCGAGACGCAGTTCATCGGCTTTGCCGCTGCCGATGAACATGGCGGCGTCGGGGCTCGAGCGTCGGCCGGTGAGCGTAACGGCAGGACGGGCGCCCGCACTTTGTGCGAGCAGGCTGAGTTCTTCGAGGCCGGCTTCGAAATCGGTCTTGCCAAAGTCGATGCCGACGAGTGCGGCGTTGGTCAAATTAGCGGGTATCAAAATGGAAACGGCCGGCCCGGCTCGCCTTTCGGGCGCCCCGGACCGGCCGTACCGTGGGTCAGGACGCTTCCGAATCCGGGTGGAAGTTCACCGGACGGGCGGGGACGACCGTGGAAATGGCGTGCTTGTACACCATCTGCGTAACCGTATTACGGAGCAACACGACGTACTGGTCGAACGATTCAATGTTCCCTTGAAGCTTGATGCCGTTGACCAGATAGATCGAAACAGGCACGTGCTCCTTGCGCAGCGCGTTCAAAAACGGGTCTTGTAACAGTTGCCCTTTGTTGCTCATAGCGAACTCCGTATTTTTTTGCAGGTTTAACTTGGGACGACGCCGAGGAAAAAGGGATTCGGCGCCAATCGCTACACTATAGCTGATTCTCGTTCACCCGCGCGGATCACACCCGTCCGGCCAGGACGGTGTGAGCGCCAGCGAACGCAGCCTAGTTTTTCTCGGTGTAGGGGTTCGTCGACGAACGAAACTCTATGCGCAATGGAGTCCCGGTCAGCGAGAAAGTTTCCCGGAAGCGATTTTCCAGATAGCGCTTATAGGTCTCCGTGACCGCATCGAGCGCATTGCCGTGGATCACGATAATCGGCGGGTTCTGTCCCCCCTGGTGAGCGTAGCGCAGCTTCGGACGCACCGGGCCGCGGCGGCGCGGCTGCTGGAACTGCACGGCCTCGATCAGCGCGCGCGTGAGGCGCGGCGTGGGCAGCTTGGCCATCGCGGCGGCGTAGGCGGCGTCCACCGAACGCATCAGCGCGCCGACACCGAAATTCTCCGTTGCCGAAATGAAGTGAAACTTGGCGAAGTCGAGGAACTTCAGCTTGCGCTCCAGGTGGTGCTTGACGCGATCGCGTGCGTGATCGTCGAGACCGTCCCACTTGTTCACGCCCACCACGAGCGCACGGCCCTGTTCCACCACGAAGCCGGCGATGTGCGCGTCCTGGTCGGAGATCTCCTGCTGCGCGTCGAGCATCATGACCACGACGTTCGCGTCCGAAATCGACTGCAGGGTCTTCACGACGGAGAACTTCTCGATGGCCTCGAACACCTTGCCGCGGCGGCGCAAACCCGCTGTGTCGATGAGCGTGTACTTCTTGCCCCCGCGCTCGAAGTCGATGTAGATCGAGTCGCGCGTAGTGCCCGGCATGTCGAACGCAATCACGCGGTCTTCGCCGAGCAGCGTGTTCACGAGCGTCGACTTGCCGACGTTCGGACGCCCGACGATTGCGATCTTCACGCCATGCTTTTCGGCGTCCTCTTCACTTTCTTCCGGCTGATCGGCGTAGGCGTCGTCGAGCGCCTCGTTGATCATCTCGGTCACGCCGTCGCCGTGCGCGGCGGAAATCGCCCGCGGGTCGCCCAGTCCGAGTTCGTAGAAATCGGCGGCGACGGCACTGTATTTCATGCCCTCGGCCTTGTTGACGACGAGGTAGATCGGCCGGCCGGTTTTGCGCAGATAGTCGGCGATGTGCTTGTCCTGCGGCGCGAGCCCGTTGCGGCCGTCGCAGATGAACACGACGATGTCCGCCTCTTCCACCGCCTGACGCGTCTGGCGCGCCATCTCGTGCAGGATGCCGTCTTTCGCGACGGGCTCGAAGCCGCCGGTATCGACCACGAGGTACGGGCGATCGCCCACACGCCCCTCGCCGTAGTGGCGGTCGCGCGTGAGGCCGGGCAGGTCGGCCACCAGCGCGTCGCGCGAGCGCGTGAGCCGGTTGAACAGCGTGGATTTCCCCACATTGGGGCGACCGACGATAGCGATTTTAAAAGCCATGGCAGCAGGTTTTCGGCCGGCACCGTGCCGGAAATGAGGGATCGTTAGCGATAGGCCACCAAGTCACCGCCATCGGTGACGAAGAGCAAAGTCTTGGCGGCGACGATAGGCGGAACGCTCACGCCGTCGGGCAACTCTTGCCGGCTCAACAGCTTACCGTTGTATGGCGACACCGACAAAG
>NZ_JAMXLH010000028.1 GCF_024281035.1 Paraburkholderia sp. | reverse complement strand
TCGAAAAAGAATCCCATGTGAACTACGGCGCCACAGGGAATACAGGCGTCGTTGGGAAGCGCGCTGCGGTTCTCGCCCATTGCAACGATTACCTCAAGCGGCGTCCGGTCGGCGGGGTCCAGCTGTGCGGCATCAGCCATGCTCTGCTCCTGTAGTCACATGCTCGAAACGGTTGCTTCTGATTTCCTGAACCACGGAATCGGGCAGCGCTTCCATGGCGGCGCCAAACGCACCCAGCTTCCCCTTCGTTTCCTCAACAATGCGCTGCACTGCGGGGTGTTTGTCGAAACCCGGACTGACGACCAGCGTGTAGTACACGTACTGCTGAAGATCGGTGGTGTCGGTCAGGCGATACTTCAGCCACCCCTGCGACGCGACGCGTGCAGTACGCCTGAATGCCCTGGCCTCAAACCACTCGGCCTCATCCGGATCTTTAATATTTGCCAGTTCCCCAGATTTCGTCTGAAACCAGTGATCCACTGCTGCGTAGTCGATCCGCGATCCACCCATGTCATTGCGAAACTCAAACTCGACGTGATCGTCGGGATAGAAATGCACGCCCAGTATCACCGCGCCGATGCCGCCCGATATCTTCGTCTTTGGAAAATGCACCTGCGTTGTCTTGTGAATCTTCCTGATCTTCTGATGTGCATCGATCGCCTTGATCGCTTCGTCGGCGTCATACACTTCCCAGTCAACCGTAAACTCCGTTCCCTTCAACTTGTAGCAACAGTTCACCGAGCCTGCACCACTGCCTGGCATCAGGTCTCCACCGCCGCCCGCCCTGTTCCCATACTTGTCCCGGATGATGAATCGGCTCAGATTGAAGGGCGTGTAATTCATCCCAGACACACTCATCCCGCCGTAAGTGGGCTCCGACGATAAAACGTCGCAGCCCATCAAAGCGACGGTCACGAAACACAGCACTATCAGTTGTTTGATCACGGTCCGGCTCCTGCTATCACCCGCCCGAAACGGTTGCTTTTGATTTCCTGAACCACGGAATCGGGCAGCGCCTCCATGGCCGCGCCGAACGCAGCGGGTCTTCCCTGCGTTTCCCCGACAATGCGCTGCCCTTCAGGGCGCTGATCGAAATCCGGGTTGACGAGCAGCGTGTAGTAGACGTACTGCTCACAATCGGTAGCGTCGGTCATGCTCCAAGCCGCCCGTTGTGAGCAGGAAAGAAACGCAAACGCGGGCATCGGAAAATGCCCGCGTGCGGCCGGAGAGGCTGACCTGACTGGCCGCGGCCGCGTTCAGATCACGCGTTCGCGCAGCCAGGCGGAGAAGAGGTCGATTACCGTGACGACGGCGATCACCATGATGAGCACCGTGCAGGTCTGTGCATAGTCGAACGAACGGATTTTCTCGTACAGCACGACGCCGATGCCGCCCGCGCCGACCATGCCCACCACCATCGCCGAGCGCACGTTCGATTCGAAGCGGTAGAGCGCGTACGAGATCCACAGCGGCGTCACCTGCGGCAGCACGCCGTAGATGATTTCGTCGAGCGGATTCGCGCCCGTCGCGCGCACGCCTTCGACCGGACGCGGGTCGCTGGCTTCGACGGCTTCCGCGAAGAGCTTGGCCAGCACGCCGGTCGTGTGGACCCACAGCGCCAGCACACCCGCGAACGGGCCGAGCCCCACCGCGACGATAAACAGCATCGCGAACACCATCTCATTGATCGCGCGGCTGGCGTCCATCACGCGGCGCACCGGATGGCGGATCCATGCGGGCGCAAGATTTCGCGCCGACATGAGCCCGAACGGCACCGCGCAGACGACTGCGAGCACCGTGCCCCACAGCGCGATCGCGAGCGTCACGCCCATCTCGTGGACATAGAAACGCCACTCGGAGAAGTTCGGCGGGAAGAAGTCGCGTGCGAACTCGCCCATGCTCGCGGTGTCGCTGAACAGGTCGAGCGGGCGCATGTCCGCGCCGCGCCAGGTCGCGCCGAGCAGCACGAACACGAGCGCCCAGCCGACGAGCGAGCGCCAGCTGCGCTTTTCGGACTGGGCGGCCAGGGCGTAGCGCGCACGCACGGCGGCGGGCACGGCGCCCGCCGTGGCCGCCGCGCTTGCACCGTCGGGGTGAGTCACGCTCATTGCTTCGATTCAGCGGCGAGCGCGCTGATCTTCGCGTCGATGGCGGCGATCTGGCTCTTGCGGTCGTCGTCGGCCAGGGTCGCGTTGGCCTCGATCTTCCGTTTCTCCTGGAACAGCGAGATCTGGCGGACCGGGATCAGCTGCGCGTCCGTCGACGGTGCGAAGCCCGCGAAGCCCGTGATGTCGGCCATGATCTTTTTCTCGTTCGGATCGGTCTTCGCATAGCCGTAGAAGAAGTCGCGCAGTTTCTGCTTCGTCGCTTCAGGCAGATCCTTGCGGTACACGAGCGGGTCGGACGGGATAACCGGCGAGGTCCACAGCACGCGCACCTTCTTGAAGCGATCCGGGTGCGTGTGCTCCAGCGTGTCCAGCGTGATCGTATTGTTGGTGGCGATATCGATCTTGTTGTTGACCACGGCGAGCATGTTCGACTCGTGGTTCGCCGGCAGCACGGCCTTGAAGGTCTTCGCGTTGACCGCCACGTTGCGCTGCGCGAACAGGTAGTAACCCGGGACCAGCGTGCCCGAGGTCGAGTTCGGATCGCCGTAGCCGAGCGTCACGTCCTTCGTATTCTTGAAGACATCGTCGAGCGTCTTGAACCGGCTGTTGACGTTGGTGATCAGCACCGACTTGTAGCCTGCTTCGCCGTTGGCGGAGCGCAACTTCGCGAAGATTTCGCCGTTCGAGCGGTCGACGGCCTGCATCGCCGATGCGTTGCCGAAGTAGCCGAGCTGGACTTTGTTGAAGCGCATCGCTTCGATGATGCCCGCGTAGTCGGTGGCGAAGAACGGCTTGACCTGCAGGCCGGTCTTGCGGTTGAGGTCGTCGACGAACGGTTGCCAGACCTTTTTGAGCACCGCCGACGAATCCGTCGAAATGATGCCGAAGTTCAGGTCTTCGGCGTGCGCTGCGGTGCCGGCAAAGGCGAGACACGCGGCGCTCGCCGCGAGCAGGGAGCGGAACAGTTTCATGGGTTGAAGTCCACGTTGAGGAAGATGGGTTCAGGCTGCTTCGGATTGTCTGGATCGTTCGGATTGTTCGGGCGGTTCGCCGAAGCGGTGCGCGCCCACGGGGGCTGCGGACGCGGCAGGATCGGCAGGGTCCAGCAGCTCGCGCGCGGCGCTGCCGTAAAGCTGTTGCAGCAGCGCGGGCGTGAGCGCCGCGCTCGGGCCGTCGTAGACGATGCGGCCGTCGCGCAGCGCGACCGTGCGCGTGCAGTACTGCATGGCGATATCGACCTGATGCAGCGAGACGACCACGGTCAGCCGGTGCTGGCGGTTGAGCATCGTGAGCAGGTCCATGACGCGGCGCGACGATTCGGGGTCGAGCGAGGCGATCGGTTCGTCGGCGAGGATGAGGCGCGCATGCTGCACGAGCACGCGCGCGATTGCTGCGCGCTGCTGCTGGCCGCCGGAGAGATCCGCGGCGCGTTCGCGCGCCTTGTCGCTGATGCCGACTTCCTCGAGCGCGGCGAACGCCAGTTCGCGCTCGCTGCGCGGAAAGCATCCGGTCAGGCGGCACCACAGCGGCAGCCGCGCGAGTGCGCCGACCAGCACGTTCGTTTCCACCGTGAGCCGGTGCACGAGATTGAACTGCTGGAACACGAAGCCGACGTCGCGGCGGATGTTGCGCACCTCGCGCACGATGCGGCCGTTTTTCTGAATGGGGCGGCCGAATATTTCGATATGCGAAGGTTGCTGATCGGAGGCGATGAAGCCGGAGACATGCCGCAGGAGCGTGGATTTGCCCGATCCCGAAGCGCCGATCAGGGCCACCATTTCGCCGGTGCCGATACGCAGGTCGATATCGTCGAGCGCTTTGCGGCCGTTCGCAAAGGTCTTTGAGAGTCGTTCGATTCGTATGGCGTCCATATTAATCAGGAGAGTCTGGCGTGAGTTGCTGAGTCGCTGGGTCATTGAGTCGGGCCATTCTAGAAAACGACTATGACGGCTGGGTGAAAGAAATGTAATGTCTAGACGACTTCATGAACCTGACAGAGGCTGCGCGCGCAGTGATCGCGCGTGTGCGTCATGCGCTTTCGGCGACCCTCGACCGGTCGCCGAAAACGCATGGCCGGCGACTCCGGACGCATGGTCGAATCCCGGTGCACCAGCCGGCATTTCCGATGCACGACAGTCATATGGAGGGGCTATATTGGCGGGAAGCGTGGCCCACTGTCACCGCAAACGCGGCCCTTCCTTTGACCGAGCAACGTTCCATGCAGGCTCTTGGTTTTCTGCCCGATAGCTTCGAGGAATACGAGGACCTGAAGACGCTACTTGACGAGGGGGCGAGGTGGTTCGACACGCGCAGCCTGGCTACGGTCGAGGTGCGCGGGCGCAGGTTCGAGATCCTCGTTGCATCGGTCGGCTCGACCGATCCGCAGGCCCCCGCGGTTGCGTTATTCGGCGGCATTCACGGACTGGAGCGTATCGGCTCGCAGCTTGTGCTCGACTACATGCGGGCGCTCATCGAGCGGCTCGCGTGGGACGAGGTTCTCGCCTACACCCTTGAATCAATCCGGATTTACTGCTGCCCGATCGTCAACCCCGGCGGCATGTGGCTTGCCACGCGGGCGAATCCGAACGGCATCGACCTGATGCGCAACGCGCCGCAGAACGCCGACGGACACGTGCCGTTTCTCGCGGGCGGTCAGCGCGTCGGCCCGTGGCTGCCGTGGTATCGCGGGCGGCGCGGCGCGCCGCTGGAGATCGAGGCGGCGGCGCTGCTGAAGATCGTCGAAGAGGAACTGGCGTGCCGCCCGCTCAGCTTCGCACTCGACTGCCATTCGGGCTACGGGTGGCGGGACAGCATCTGGTTCCCCTATGCGCGCACGCGCCAGCTCATGCGTAATTTGCCGGAGATGTATGTCCTCAAGCGGATGTTCGAGCACGCGCATCCGCACCACGGCTACACCTTCGAGCCGCAGAGCCATCAATATCTGCTGCACGGCGATCTGTGGGACTTCGCTTACGATCACGCGCCCGAGCAAAACGTGTTCTTGCCGCTCACGCTCGAACTCGGCTCGTGGCTGTGGATCAAGAAGAATCCGAGGCAGATTTTCTCGCGTCAGGGCATGTTCAATCCCGTGAAGGCGCACCGCACTGCGCGCGTGCTGCGGCGTCATGCAAACCTGATGGAGTTCCTCACGCGCGCCGCGTATTCGGCGCAGCGCTGGCTACCGCAGGGGCACGACCGTCAGCAGCTGCTGCACCGCGCAATCGAGCACTGGTATCACCGGGACAGGGGCCAGGCCCGCGTATGAGCACATGGATCCTGCTGCGCGGGCTGACGCGGGAAAGCCGGCACTGGGGGCGCTTGCCGGATTTGCTCGGCGACGCGGCGCCCGCCGGGCGGATACTGACGCTCGACCTGCCGGGCAACGGTGCTTATGCAACGTTGCCCGCGCCGCTTTCGGTGGAGGAGATGGTGGCGTTCGTGCGGACCGCGGCCCTGGAGCAGGGGGCGCCGCCGCCGTACCGCATCCTGGCCATGTCGCTCGGCGGCATGGTGGCGACGGCCTGGGCGCAGGCATATCCGCATGAGGTCGCGCAACTTGTGTTGATCAATACAAGCATGCGGCCTTTCAGTCACGCGTGGGAGCGGCTGCGCCCGCAGCGCTGGCCCGATCTGATCCGGCTGGCCGTGTGCTGGCGCGACGCGCCCGCCGCGGAAACCGTGATTCACCGCATCACCTGCAACCGCCGCGCGTCGCTCGATGCCGATCTCGCCGCCTGGACGGCAATCCGCGAAAGTGCGCCGGTCAGCCGTGGCAATGCGCTTCGCCAACTCGTTGCGGCGACACGATTTTGCGCCGCGCCGCGCGCGCCTGCGTGCCCGTTGCTGTTGCTGTCGTCGCAACAGGACCGGCTCGTGAACCCCGCATGCTCGGCGAGCCTGGCCGCCGCGTGGCAGGTGCGCCACCACCGGCATCCGTCGGCCGGACACGATCTGCCGCATGACGATCCGCACTGGACCAGCACCATGGTCGGCAACTGGCAGGCCGAACTGGCAGGCGAGCGCCAGCGCTACGTTTGATAACCGGTTTTCTCCGATAATAATATTAATCGCACAACTGGTTATTAAACATTCTTTCGTAATTATATTTGCAATTATTGTGTGAGGGCGCACGTAAGGAATTGATGTTAGCTGTCACATTTGTGTTAAATTTAATGGCATGAAGAATGAGCTGGAATTGAGGTTTGGTTACGTGCTATCTTCAGTTGAATTTTGAATTAAGGATGAATGGGTGAAATCGCAAAAGATACGTTTTGCGTTTACCCGGATGATCATCTGAATGGTCCTGTTTATGCGGTTCTTGGGCTGTGTTGCCTGTTGCAGAGGGGGTGCGCGGTTATATAACAATTATAATCAGACAAGACTGATAGTGGATTGCCTAATCGAATGATAAAAAAGCGAAACGTTTTTTATGAGGCCGTTTTCACTTCATATGAAAAAGATAATTAATTGAATTTAAAGAAATTTGTTAATGCATACCCACTGCGTGCCAGTGCGGCATTGATATATTTGTTTCAGTCCTGAAACATAAAGGCCTGTAAGGCATCCCACGCGCTTTCCGGAACCCGCCGGAAACGCCGCTTTCCTTTGTAAATTCAAGTACGTAAGTGCATGGCATGTCCTGTGCGTGAAGCGAGCCGGATTGGCGCAATCTGGCCAAGCCGCCCGTTCATCAACAAGGAGGATCCCATGCGAATGACAATACTGGCGACCGCTGCAGCCCTGGCCCTGGGGTTCAGTGGGTACGCAATGGCAAATCCATGCAGTGACAACTCCAAGGCTTGTGATCAGTCGTCTACGTCGGGGGCGAACTCCCTGACTAGCTCGGCAACCTCCACCCAAACGGCAGGCGGCAGCAACGCCAATGAAATCGCATCGGGTGCGAGCGTCTGGCAAGACTCCAACAACAGTACGAAGGTCGTGGCGTTGAGCAAGCTCGACGGCTACGTCGCCAACGTCGGTGTTTCCGGTATCGGCAATTACGCGACCAACTACGGTAGCGCGAGAGGCGGTAAGGGTGGCGCTGGCGGTGCGGGCTATGGCGGCGTCGGCATCGGCGGTAACGGCGGTAACGGCGGCGCAGGTGGTGCGGGCGGTTCGGGCGGCAACGCGACGAACGGCAGCGCGACGGCTGGCAACTCCACCAATGGCAGCGCGACGGCCGGTTCGGGCTACGCGGCCAACGGCGGACGCGGCGGCAACGCGCACGCAGGCGGCACGCAGGGCGGCACCGGCATCGGTCACGGCGGATGGGGCGCGGGTGTTGGCGTAGCGCTGGGCGGCCTCGCCGGTGCGGGTGGCGGCAACAACGGCGGCAACGGCGGCAGCGGCGGCGCAGGTGGAGCCGGTGGCGCAGGCGGCGGCGCGAGTGCCGGCAACAGCTCGATTGCAACGTCGACTTCGGCTGGCGGTGCGGGCGGCTCAGGCAATGCCGGCGCGGCCGGTGGCGGCGCCGGTGGCGCGGCCAGCGGTACGGGCGGCGCGGCAACGACCGGTTCGACTTCCGGCACGGGCGGCACGGGCACGGGCGGCGGCGGTGCAGGCGGCGCGGCGACGGCCCTGGCTGGCGCAGGCGGTGCTGGCGGCACGGGCACGGGCGGCAGCGCGACCAACGGCGGCGCTTCGAGCATGGCCTCGAACGGCAGCGCGACGGCAGGTGTCGGTGCTGGCGGTGCAGTGGGCGGTGCAGGCGGCGCGGGCGGCGTGGGCAACGGTGGCGTGGGCAACGGCGCGGTCGGTGGCGCTGGCGGCGCTGGCGGTACCAACTCGGTCAACGCGGGCACGTTCGACATGGCCAACGCCATGACGGGCGCTGCGCAGTCGGCAGCGGGCATCGTCGTCATGAGCCAGAACAGCGGCGCGGCTTCGCTCGTGCAACAGGCCGTTACGGTGCAGGCGAACCTGACTGTGGGTCACTAGTCATCAGGAGGTCTTATGCAACGAACTCTAATGGCGGCCGCCGCGGCGCTGGCATTAGGCTTCAGCAGCTTTGCGATGGCTAACCCCTGCAGCGACAACAAGGGTTCCTGCGACCAGAGTTCGACGAGCGGCGCCAATGCACTCACGGCCAGCGCGTCGAATACCCAGACCGCTTCCGGATCTGGCAGCAATGCCAACGAAGTGGCCTCCTGGGCGACTCTGCAACAGGACTCCTTCAATCACAGCAAGGCTGTCGCATTGAGCACGCTGAGCGGTTCGGTCAGTCATCTTGGCGTGACGAACATCGGCAACGTCGCTACGAACTTCGGTAGTGCTTCAGGCGGTTCGGCTGGCGCGGCTGGTGCGGGCTTCGGTGGCGCGGGTGTCGGTGGCAACGGCGGCAACGCGGGTGCCAGCGGCAACGGCGGCAACGCCGGTACGGCCTCGAACGGCAGCGCCACGGCTGGTAACGTCAAGAACGGCAGCGCCACGGCCGGCAACGGCTTTGGTGGTGCCGGTGCCAATGGCGGCACCGCATCTGCAGGCGGTACGCAGGGCGGTGACGGTCATGGCTCTGGCGGGCTGGCGGTGGCGGGCAACGGGGCGGCAGGCGGCCTCGCGATCGGCGTCGGCGGCAGCAACAGCGGCAACGGCGGCGTCGGCGGCAACGGCGGGCACGGCGGTAACGGTGGCAGCGCACTGGCCGGCAAAACGTCCACTGCGTCCGCAACCTCTGCTGGCGGCGCGGGCGGTGGCGGCGGAGCGGGCGGCTCGGGTGCCGGGGCAGGCGGTGCAGCCACGGCAGCGGGCGGCGCGGCGACGACCGGCACGACTACGGCCGCTGGCGGTAACGGCAGCGGCACGGGCGGTGCAGGCGGCGCAGCCGTGGCCTCGGGCGGCGCCGGCGGTGCTGGCGGAATGGGCATCGGCGGCAGCGGCAGCAACGGCAGCGCAACGACGACTGCGAGCAACGGAAGCGCAACCGGAGGTACGGGTGGCGCCGGGGCAGCAGGCGTAGCGGGCGCGGCAGGTGCAACCGGCAATGGCGGCATGGGCACGGGCGGAGTCGGTGGCGCTGGCGGAGCAGGCGGCACCAACACGGTGAACGCTGGCACGTTCGATATGAGCAACACGATGACGGCTGCGGCGCAGTCGGCAGCGGGCATCTCGATCATGAGCCAGAACAGCGGTGCAGCTTCGCTTGCGCAACAGGCCGTCACCGTTCAGGCCAACCTGACCGTAGGCCACTGAGTCGGATTTGTCATGCATGAATGCCGGGGGATCCACCGCGGGGCGTACGCCAGTGCGCCTCGCGGCTACCGCACCGAGGTCCGGCGGACAGTGACGTTTCAGCCATCCACTTCCGCGAGACCGAGGTCCTGAACGTGCCTTCTTGCGCCCCGACGACCCGTGGCGCACTCAGGCAAAGGAGAGGCCCATGCAAGCGCGAAGGAGAATTTCGCTGCTCCTGGTTTCAACCGCGTTGGCACTGCCCGGTGTCAGCGCGCATGCGGACGATGCGGTGCAGGCGCCGTCCGCGCAGGTTGGTGCGCAGGTTGGTGTGAAGGCTGCCGCACCCCTGTTTACGCTCCCGTCGGCCGTGCCTGCGAGTGTGCCTGCGAGTGTGCCTGCGAGTGTGCCTGCGGGTATGCCTGCTGGTATGCCGGAAACGAGCGCCGCGGCAACGCCACCCGCGAGCGGGACAACAGCCGCAGCGCCGCCGAAGCAAGACGCGTTCGGCGTGGCGATGACGACGGATCAACTCGACGAGCACCGCGGCGGCGACGTATTGGTCGGCCAGAATTATCTGACCGGCGCAGTCGCGAACAACTCCGCGACGCGAGTCGAGACCGGTTCCAACACGATCTCCGAAGGCTCGTTCGCGAGTTCGAGCGGCCTGCCGACCGTGATCCAGAATACCGGCGCCAATGTGCTGATCCAGAACGCGACTGTGCTCAACGTGCGCTTCGGGAACTGAAGCCATGAAGCGATTCGCCGTGGCTGCTTCACTCGCATGCGCACTTGCGTGCACGCTCGCCGCTTCGGCGGCGCGGGCCGATCCCATCGACGTGACCGATCCGGCCGGCGGGTACTACTCCCTGCACGTGACGAGCCTGAAAGAAGCCCGCTTCAAGTGGACCGTCAAACAGCAGTACGACTTCAGCTGCGGCTCGGCGGCGGTGGCGACGCTGCTCACTTATCAGTACGACTATCCAGTCACCGAGCAGCAGGCGTTCGTCACGATGTTCCAGAACGGCGATCAGGAAAAGATCCGCCGCGAAGGGTTTTCGCTGCTCGATATCCGCAACTTTCTTGCGTCGCGCGGCTTTCAGGCGGATGGCTACGAAGTGCCGCTCGACAAGCTGGAGCAGACCCATACTCCGGCGATCGTCCTGATCGTCGAGCATGGCTATCACCACTTCGTGGTCGTGAAGGGCGTGCGCGCCGGACGCGTGCTGATCGGCGACCCGGCGACGGGAACCCGGGCCATGTCGCGCGCGGACTTCGAGCAGAAGTGGCTGGACCGTGTGGTATTCGTCATTCATAACAAGCCCGCACAGGCCAGATTCAACGATGCGCGCGACTGGCACGTCGCGCCCGATGCGCCGCTTTACACCGGGATACCGCGCGAGGGGCTGTTTAGCGTCGTGGTGCCGAAGCTGGGACCCGGAGAATTCTGAGGATGACGATGAAACCTCAACCTCTAAGACTTGCCGGTATCGCTGCCGTGCTGTTCGGCCAGATGACGTCGTTCGGCGTGGGGGCGATCGAGCAGGATACGCCCACCGTGACCGAGGGGCGCGTGATGACGGCAGGCGACGCGCTGGCCGAAACCGACACGCCGGTTACAGCGGTTATGCCGGATTCCAGCGATGCCGCGCATCGGCTGGCCGCCGCGGATGAGCCACCTGGCCTCGCGCAGAACGCACCTGCCTCACGGCTGCAAGGCGATCCGATTACTGCGCCGCAAACGGATGCCGCGTATAGCGATCCCAACTGGGCGCCGCTCGCGGCGTCCGCGTTGACGCCCCGGCAACTCGACGACATGCGTGGCGGCTTCGATCTGCCCTCGGGGTTGCAGGTGTCGTTCGGCATCCAGCGTGTCGCGTTCGTCAACGGCAACATGGTGTCGACGACCAACTTCAACATCCCCGATATCGCCACCATGACGGCGCAGCAGGCGCAGGCGCTCGCGTCGGCCAGCACGAGCGGACTCGTGCAGGTCGGCAGCGGCAACGCGGTGCAACCGGGCGCATTGCCGGGATTGACGGGCGGCGTGATCCAGAACACGCTCAGCAACCAGCTGATCCAGGCGCTCACGACGATCAATACGTCGGTGAACTCGCTGGGTCCGTTCAAGGCGCAGAACGTGGGCGCGACGATCAACAGTGCCCTGATCAACGCGGTGCGCCCGCGCTAGAGCGGTGCGCCCGCGCCAGGTTCAAGACACGGGCGCGGGCGTGAGGTGCGCAGCCGCTCAGAACGAGATCGGCACGCGCAGTGTGACCGTGAGGTCCGGCGTATCGCGCGTGAGGCCCGCGCCGAGCGAGAAGTTGAGCGTCGTCGAGGGCGACAGCCGGTACGAATAGCCGATCAGCAGCGTGCCGAGTATCGCGCGCACGGATCCAGGCACCCTCTGTCCGTCCTGCGAAGTCGGCAAGACGATGCTCTGGTCATAGCCGATGCTGACCGAGGCCTTCTCATTCAGTGCAAGACCCATACCGATGTTGAAGCCCCAGATGTCGCCCGGCTGAACTTTGCCGAGGTTCTCGGTCGCGCCGTTGAGCAGCGTCAGGCTTTCATTCTTGCCGAAGCTGTGCAGATAGCTGAAGTTGCCGAAGAACACGACGGGGTCGGTCGGGAACAGCCAGGTGAGGCCCGGCTGGATCGCGTAAAAGCCGGATCCGGTCGGTTGCTGCAACGGCAGGCCGGTGCCGGTCGTGTTCGAGATGCAGGTCGTCACGCAATCGGTGACGACGTCGAACGGGCTCTTGCCCGTTGCGCTTTTGAAGCGCAGCCAGCCGACGTAGTAGAACTTTTCCGGCCCGCCCTGATTGAACTGATAGCGCAACGTCATTTCGACGTCGCCGATGCCATGGCCGTTGCTGCTGATCACGCTGTTGGCCGCCGCGCCGGTGAAGATCTGCCGCTCCACCGTATCGTTGGTCTGATAGACGTACGGCACGCGCACTTCGAGTTCCATCCGGTTCGTGATCCCGTAGCGCACTGCGACGCCGCCTGTGAGCGTGGTGGTTTTCACCTCGCTCACGTTGATGAGGCCGATCAGGAGCGCCGGGATGATCGTGTAGCCGACGAGCGAGAGCTGGTTCTCGGACGAGTAGGCGAACTGGAAATACGGTTCGATGACGAACTTGTGTCTTGGCGTGAGCACGCCGGGCTGCTCGAAGATCGGCGCGACTGCGGGAGGTCGCGTGTCGACGACGGGCGCCTGGCCCACCGGCGCATTCTGACCGTTTGCCGCTTGCCCGTTTTCCACCGGCGCCGACGTGACGCCGCCGGGCGACGTGCCTTGCACGGGCACGTTCTGATCGGTTGGCGCGGCCTGTGCGGTGGCGGCCGGAGCGTTCGTGGTGGATGCCGCGGCAGGCGTCGTGGCCTGCGCGCTGGCTGCCTGGTCGGTTGTCGCGGCCTGCGCCGCCGCAGCGGCGTCGCCGGTCGCGGCTGCGCCCGCCGTTGTTCCGACCGGCAAGCCGTTCATATCCGTGCCGCCCGTGCCGCGCTGCAGCTCGAGCTGCTTGCTGTCGAGCGCGTGGCTCAGCCGGCCGATATTCGTCTCCTCTTCGGCGAGCTTGTGCTTGAGTGCTTCGAGTTCCTTGATCCGGGTGTTGAGCTCCTGCCGCAGGGTGGTGATGTTGTCCTGGGCCGCCTGGTTCTCCAGCGACTGAGCCTCGGCGGCGGTGCTAAAGAGCAGGAGTGTCGCGTAACTGATCGCTTGAATCCGACGAAGTGGCACGCGCTTCACGGTGTCTCTCCATGATTGGGCTTGCTGGTTCTACCCCGAGAGGTGCTACGGCAACAAGCCAACGCGCACGGCAAAATTCGAAAGCCGGGCGACGCCGGTCTCCGACGATTTCCACCCCGCGCCGTCCTGCGGCGCGATGAAGGGTGGACGCGTCGGCTTAGGCGCAGACATCAGCGAGACGACGCATCAGCGAGACAAGACTGAGCGTTGATCGAAACTGCCGTGCTGCACTTTGGGAAGCTTTTTATCGAGCGTTCCGTTGTTTGCGAGACCAACAGCGGACTCCAGAAAGACTAGTGCATGTGCCGTTGCCTGCCAAGCTGATGAACCCTGGCTTGTGATCGTTACATAACAGAAAAGCACTGTTTTTCAGGCACATTTCACAGGCTTACGACAACGCGTCGTGCTTGCGCCGCTGCTTGTTTCGATACATGCCGGGATCGCGTTTTTCTTCCGGATGACGTATATCAAGACTAATCGATGGATGCGGCGTCAATCGTTGTGGAAGAAATCATGTAAGTGAAGAATGAAGACGCGGTTGTGCATTGACTGGACACGTCGGTCGAATCCGCGCAATGGAATTCGCATCGACTGAGCCGCGATGGTGCGGTCATGGCGCCGACATGGTGTCTACATACCCGCGTCATGTTGAATGGGTAGACGGCATGCGCGCGCGGCACGCGTGCAGGGGCTGCCGGAACTGGCCATAATATCGGCTCGAACTATTTCGCCTCGCGCCCATCATGACCGATCCAATCGTTGCTCCTTCTGCCGCTCCGCGTCTCACCAGCCTTTCGCACGGCGGCGGGTGCGGCTGCAAGATCGCCCCCGGCGTGCTCTCCGCGCTGCTCGCGCGCAGCACGCCGATTACTGCAGCCTTTCCGAATCTGCTGGTCGGCACCGAAACCGCCGACGATGCCGCCGTCTACAAGCTCAACGACGAACAGGCGATTGTCGCGACCACCGACTTCTTCATGCCGATCGTCGACGATCCTTACGACTTCGGCCGCATCGCCGCCACGAACGCGCTTTCGGACATCTACGCGATGGGCGGCAAGCCGCTCCTCGCGCTCGCGCTCGTCGGCATGCCGATCAACGTGCTGCCGCACGACGTGATCGCCGCGGTGCTGCGCGGCGGCGAGGATGTCTGCGCGGCGGCGGGCATTCCGGTCGCGGGCGGCCATTCGATCGACTCGGTCGAGCCGATTTACGGGCTCGCCGCCATCGGCGTCGTGCATCCGGACCGCGTGAAGCGCAACGCATCGGCGCGCGCGGGCGACGTGCTCGTGCTCGGCAAGCCGCTCGGCGTGGGCGTGCTCTCGGCTGCGCTCAAGAAGGAGCGCCTCGACGCCGCCGGATACCAGGCGATGATCGCCGCCGCCACGAAGCTCAACACGCCGGGCGCGAAGCTCGCCGCCTTCGACGGCGTGCACGCGATGACCGACGTGACCGGCTTCGGCCTGCTCGGCCACACGCTCGAAATCGCGCGCGGCGCGGGGTTGACCGCGCGCGTGCGCTATGCCGACCTGCCGTTCCTGCCCGGCGTCGAGGCGCTGGCTGCGGACGGCGTGTTGACGGGCGCATCGGGCCGCAACTGGGCCTCGTACGGCGACGGTGTGAAGCTTGGCGCCGACCTGCCGGTCGTCGCGCAGGCGCTGCTCACCGACCCGCAAACGTCGGGCGGCTTGTTGATCGCCTGCGCGCCCGACTGTGTCGCCGACGTGCTCGCGATCATGCATGCGGACGGCTTTGCCGATGCCCGCATCATCGGCGAACTGGACGCGGGCCCGGCGCGCGTCGAGGTCGCATGAGCGCGGAGTCGTCGAAAGCCATTGTTTACGCACTCGCGGCGAACGCCGGCATCGCGATCATCAAGTTCGCGGCGTCGGCGCTCACCGGCTCCGGCGCGATGTTTGCCGAGGCGATCCATTCGAGCGCCGACTGCGGCAATCAACTGTTGCTGCTGTTGGGCCTGCGCCAGTCGCGCAAGCCGCCTTCGCCGCTGCACCCGATGGGTTCGGGCCGTGCGATCAATTTCTATTCGCTGCTCGTGGCGCTGCTGCTGTTTTTCGTGGGCGGCGCATTTTCGGTGTACGAGGGCATTCACCGGCTGATCGCGCGCGAACCGCTGCAGCATGTCTACGTGGCGATCGCGGTGCTCGGCATTTCGGTGGTGCTGGAGACGCTCTCGCTCATCGGCGCGCTGCGGGCGATCCGTGCGGGCGCGCCGACGAAGTCGCTGTGGCGGTGGTTCCGCGAGACGCGCGAATCGGATCTGCTCGTCGTGGCCGGAGAGGACATCGCGGCGCTGGCCGGTCTTGCCATGGCGTTCGCAGCCGTGCTGCTGACCGTCGTTACCGGCAATCCGGTATGGGACGCGTTAGGCTCGATCGGCGTCGGGCTGCTGCTGATGACGATCGCGGGGCTGATTGCCCGCGAGGTGAAGTCGATGATCGTCGGCGAATCGGCGAGCCCCGAGATGCGCGGCGAAATAGAGGCGTTCTTGCGTGCGCGCAGCGAGATCCGCAGCATCATCAATCTGATCACGCTGCAATGGGGCAAGGAGATCGTCGTGGCCGTGCAGGCCGAGATGATCGATTACGCCGAAAGCCGCGCGATGGTTGCCGCGATCAACGTGATCGAAGCGGACCTTCAGGCGAAATTCCCGCAAGTGCGCTGGGTGTTTTTCGAGCCGGATTTCGTGGTTCGCTGAGGATGGCCGAGCGACAGTTTAAAGCCCGGTAATCGCATGATTGCCGGGCTTTTTGCGTCTTGCGATCAATGCCGGAACGGCGTCCAGACCGGAGTCGTCCTGTCCCATTGATCGAGTTCGGAAGGTTCTGCGAAATTCATTTTGAATCCTCGATGATTCGTTATCCGGAATAACTGCCGTGGCGGCACGTCATTGCCATGAATCGGCGGGACGCGAACGCCGCGTAACGACACGAGGACTATAGGCGCACGCGCGCCGGGGATCAACGCGCTGGCCGTGAATTGAATTGTTGAAATTCCGGAATAATCCGCTTTGTAATTGCGCTGTGCAGTTGCGCGCGCCGCGTATCAGCCCCGTTCGGCGCGCGTGCCGTGCATTATGCGACCCACTCCGTAACGACCGGCGTTTCGAAGGTCGTGCCCGATTCGCGCTCTTCGAGCGTGCGCTTCGTGCAGGTTTTGTCGAGCGACGCGCGTCCGCTCAAGAGCGGGCAGCGGTCGAATACCTCGGCGATCCAGTCGACGAACACGCGCACTTTAGGCGACAGATGCCGGCTGTGCGGATAGACCGCCGAAATCGGCATCGGCAGCGGCTTGAAGTCGGGCAGCACTTCGACGAGTTCGCCCGATTTCAGATACGGCAGCACCTGGTAGCGGGCGGGCTGGATCAGGCCGAAGCCTTCGACGCCGCAGGTGACATAGGCATCGGCGTCGTTCACCGAAACGATGCTGCTGAGCTTGATTTCCACTTCCTTGCCGCCGACGAGGAAAGCCCAGTCGATCACGCGCCCGGTGCGGTTCGAAAAGTAGTTCACGGCGCGGTGGTTTTCGAGGTCTTCGAGCGTCTGCGGCGTGCCGTGCCGCTCGAGATAGGCCGGCGACGCGCACGAGACGCCTTCGAATAGGCCGATGCGGCGCGCCACGAGTGACGAGTCCTGCAACGCGCCGACGCGCACGACGCAATCGACGCCTTCCTGCAAGAGATCCACCGGCCGGTCGGTGAGTCCGAGCTGCAAATCGATATCCGGGTAGCGCGAGTGAAATTCGCTCAGCGACGGGATCACGATAGCCCGGCCGATCGAGCCCGGCATGTCGATGCGCAGCTTGCCGTGCGGCTTGCGGTTACGGTCCTGGAACGTCATCTCGGTTTCTTCGACGTCCGCGAGGATGCGCACGCAGCGCTCGTAATACGCGGCGCCGTCGGGCGTGAGCGACAGGCGGCGCGTCGTGCGATGCATGAGGCGCACGCCGAGAAACGCTTCGAGATTCTGGATGATCGTCGTGACCGAAGCGCGCGGCATGTCGAGCGTTTCGGCTGCGCGCGTAAAGCTGTTGGTGTCGACGACACGCGTGAACACTTGCATGGCTTGCAGGCGGTCCATTGCCATTCTCCGTAAGAATTCGGCTGCCCTGCGCGTAAAAGGAGCGACAGATTGTTCGGGTGCGCCGAATTGTGTTGCCCGATTATAGGTATTTATTTGCAGGTCTGCCGAATTCACAATGCGCTCCATTCGAATCTAATCTCGCGCACTGCGCCGTTTCGACATGGATGCATTCAAGCCTTCGACTTCGCCGGCCTGCGCCGAGGACACGCTTCAGAAAGACCCGGTGTCCGGCGTGCCTCGCCCGGCTGCGCCCGCAGTTGCCGGTGCAGCCTCGGCGGGTGTGGCGGGTGCGGCAACGGCCGCGGCGGACGACCTGCTGGTGACGGACGTCGAGATCGACGGCTACGCACAAAAAATCGGCTTGCGCCTTTACCGGCCTGCCGGTGCGAGCGGGCTGCCGATCCTGCTTTATTTTCACGGCGGCGGTTTCGTGCGCGGCACGATCGACGACGGCAGCGAAGCGTCGCGCTATTTCGCGAAGCACCTGCCCGCGCTCGTCGTTTCGGTGGACTATTCGCTCGCGCCTCGGTTTCCGTTTCCGGCCGCGCCCGAAGACGCGCATCGCGCCGCGCAGTGGATCATCACGCGCGCCCGCGCGTTCGGCGGCAACCCGAAGCGCGTGATGGCAGCCGGTCACGACGCGGGCGGACAGATTGCGAATGTGCTCGCATTCATGGGACGCGATCGCGGCGACGTGCGGCTCGTCGCACAGGCGCTCTTTGCGCCGATGCTCGATCCGAGCCTCACGCGCCTCGGCGACGAACGGCGGCTCGGCTCGGACATTACCGCAGGCGAATGCGCCGCGTGCTATCGCGCCTATCTGCCCGAGGCGGCGCAGCGCATGCATCCGTACGCGGCGCCGCTCGAATCGTCGCGGCTGGCGGGTTTGCCGCCGACGCTGATCGTCACCGCACAAAACGACGTACTGCATATCGAGGCCGAAAAATACGCGAGCCGCCTGATCGAGGCGGGCGTGCGCACCCAGGTGGTGCGCTATCCGAGCATCTCGCACGCGCAGCTTGTCGCGTACGAAGCCGCGCTCAGTGAGGCCGTGGGCTTCTTCAAGTGCTGCTTCGAGGCCTGCGCAAAACGATAAAGAACATTCAATCAACACTCGTGGAGCCGGACATGTCACTCAAATCGTTTTCCCGTACGCGTATCGCAATGGCGGCGCTGGCCGTCGTTGCGGTTACCGGGTTCGGCGCGCTCGTTGCCATGCGCCTCGAAACCCATCCGGCCGCCGCCGCCGAAGCGCCGAGCGCACCCGAAGTGGACGTTGCCGCCGTGATCCAGCGCACGGTCACCGACTGGCAGAGCTACTCGGGGCGCCTCGAGGCCGTCGAGAAAGTCGATATCCGGCCGCAGGTTTCGGGCACGATCGTTTCCGTGAATTTCCGCGACGGCGCGCTCGTCAAGAAGGGCGATACGCTGTTCGTGATCGACCCGCGTCCGTATCAGGCCGCCGTCGATCAGGCCGCTGCGCAGCTCGCCGCCGCACAGGCGCGCACGGGCTACGCACAGAGCGACTGGGAACGCGCGCAGCGTCTGATCGCCGACAACGCCATCGCGAAGCGCGACTACGACGAGAAGCAGAACGCCGCCCGCGAAGCGAGCGCGAACCTGAAGGCCGCGCAGGCCGCGCTCGAAGCGGCGCAGATCAACCTGGGCTACACGCGCATCGTCGCGCCGGTGTCGGGGCGCGTGTCGCGCGCGGAGATTACCGTGGGCAACGTGGTGTCGGCGGGGGCGGGCGCGGCGCCCCTCACCACGCTGGTTTCGGTTTCGCCGATTTACGCCGGATTCGACGCCGACGAGCAGACCTACCTCGACTACATCAGCCGCATGAAGGACGGTTCGGCTATGCCGGTGGAGCTTGGGCTCGCGAATGAATCGGGCTATTCGCGCAAGGGCACGATCGAATCGGTGGACAACCGGCTCAACACGTCGTCGGGCACGATTCGCGTGCGCGCGCGCTTCGACAACGCAGACGGCACGCTCGTGCCGGGCCTCTACGCGCGCATCAAGGTGAGCGGCAGCGCCCCGCATCCGGCGCTGCTCGTGGACGACACCGCTATCGGCACCGACCAGGACAAGAAGTTCGTCTACGTGCTCGACAAGGGCGACCACGTCACGTATCGCCCCGTGCAGATCGGCGGACAACAGGGTAATTTGCGCGTGATCGCGGGCGGGCTGCAGCAGGGCGAGCGCGTCGTGGTGAACGGCGCGCAGCGTGTGCGCCCCGGTGAGGCCGTGCGTGCGCGCACGGTGCCGATGAATGGCGATCCCGAAGGCGACGCCGCCTCGTCGCTCGCCAGGACGCACGACGCCGATCCGCTCGCCGCCGCTTTGCAGGTTACTCCGCAGGTGGATTCGCAGGTTGTTCCGCAGGGCGCTTCCGCCGCGAAGCCCGCACAGCCTGTTGCCACCGCGGCGAAAGAAACACCCGCGCAGACACCCGCGCAAACACCGACCCGGACGAAGGACAGCAAGACCTCCTGAGGCATGCGTCCTGGCATCGAGTGTGCTTTCCTCCGCACCGATTAGTGGAACTAAGCGTTAACTTAACGAGCAACCCATGAACATATCGAAATTCTTCATCGACCGGCCGATCTTCGCGGGCGTGCTGTCCGTGGTGATCCTGCTGGCCGGTGTGATCGCACTGTTCCAGTTGCCGATCTCCGAATACCCCGAGGTCGTGCCGCCGTCGGTGGTCGTGCATGCGCAGTATCCGGGCGCGAACCCGAAGGTGATTGCCGAAACCGTGGCCGCGCCGCTCGAAGAGCAGATCAACGGCGTCGAGAACATGTTGTACATGCAATCGCAGGCGAACAGCGACGGCAATCTCACGCTCACCGTCACGTTCCGTCTGGGAACCGACCCGGACAAGGCCACGCAGCTCGTGCAGAACCGCGTCAACCAGGCGCTGCCGCGTTTGCCGGAGGACGTGCAGCGCCTCGGCATCACGACGATCAAAAGCTCGCCGACGCTCACGATGGTCGTGCACCTGATCTCGCCGAACAACGCGTACGACATGACCTATCTGCGCAACTATGCGCTGCTCAACGTGAAGGACCGCCTCGCGCGCATCCAGGGCGTGGGCGAAGTGCAGTTGTGGGGTTCGGGCGACTATGCCATGCGTATCTGGCTCGACCCGCAGAAGGTCGCGCAGCGCAATCTCACGGCCAGCGATGTCGTCAACGCCATCCGCGAGCAGAACGTGCAGGTGGCCGCGGGTGTGATCGGCGCGTCGCCGAGCGTGCCGGGCACGCCGCTGCAACTGAACGTGAATGCGCGCGGTCGCCTCCGTACCGAAGGCGAATTCGGCAACATCATCGTCAAGACGAATCCCGATGGCGGCGTGACGTATCTGCGCGATATCGCGCGCATCGAACTCGCGGCATCGGAATACGGCCTGCGGTCCTTGCTCGACAACAAGCCCGCCGTCGCGCTTGCAATCAACCAGGCGCCGGGCGCGAACTCGCTCGCGATTTCCGACCAGGTGCGCGCCACGATGAAGGAGCTCAAGCACGACTTTCCTGCCGGGGTGGACTACCGCATCGTCTATGACCCGACGCAGTTCGTGCGCTCGAGCATCGAAGCGGTCGTGCATACGCTGCTCGAAGCGATCGTGCTGGTCGTGATCGTGGTGATCGTGTTCCTGCAGACGTGGCGCGCGTCGATCATTCCGTTGATTGCCGTGCCGGTGTCGATTGTGGGGACGTTCTCGCTGCTGCTCGCCTTCGGCTTCTCGATCAACGCGCTATCGCTCTTCGGCATGGTGCTCGCGATCGGGATCGTCGTGGACGATGCGATCGTCGTGGTGGAGAACGTCGAGCGCAACATCGCGAGCGGCCTTTCCGCGCGCGACGCGACCTACAAGGCCATGCAGGAAGTGAGCGGGCCGATCATCGCCATCGCGCTCACGCTCGTCGCCGTGTTCGTGCCGCTTGCGTTCATGAGCGGTCTCACGGGTCAGTTCTACAAGCAGTTCGCCATGACCATCGCCATCTCGACGGTGATCTCGGCCTTCAATTCACTGACGCTATCGCCCGCGCTTTCCGCGCTGCTGCTGCGCGGTCACGACGCAAAGGAAGACTGGCTCACGCGTGCGATGAATCGCGTGCTCGGTGGGTTTTTCCGCTGGTTCAACAAGGTGTTTCATCGCGGCTCGGAGTCGTATGGGCGCGGCGTGCACGGCGTGCTGCACCACAAGGGCGCCATGCTGATGATCTACGTCGTGTTGATCGGCGCAACGGTTCTGATGGCGCGCGTCGTGCCTGGCGGTTTCGTGCCTGCGCAGGACAAGGAGTATCTGATCGCATTCGCGCAACTGCCTAACGGCGCGTCGCTCGACCGCACCGAAAACGTGATTCGCGACATGAGCGCAATCGCGTTGAAACAGCCTGGCGTCGAAAGCGCGGTGGCATTCCCGGGTCTTTCGGTCAACGGCTTCACGAACAGTTCGAGCGCGGGCGTGTTATTCGTCACGCTCAAGCCGTTTAAGGAGCGCGGCGGCAAGGCGCTTTCGGCGGGGGCGATTGCGGGTGCGCTGAACCAGCAGTACGCGCAGATCAAGGATTCGTTCGTCGCTGTCTTTCCGCCGCCGCCGGTGCTCGGTCTCGGCACGCTCGGCGGCTTCAAGATGCAGCTGGAAGACCACGGCGCCGTGGGTTACGCGGCGCTCGATCGCGCGACCCAGGACTTCATGAAGCGCGCGGCGACGACGCCCGAACTCGGGCCGACGTTTTCGAGCTACCAGATCAACGTGCCGCAATTGAACGTCGATCTCGACCGCACGAAGGCGAAGCAGCTTGGCGTACCCGTGACGGACGTATTCAACACGATGCAGATTTATCTGGGCTCGCTCTACGTGAACGACTTCAACCGCTTTGGCCGCGTGTATCAGGTGCGCGTGCAGGCGGATGCGCCGTTTCGCCAGCAGGCCGACGACATCCTGCAGCTGAAGACGCGCAACGCCGCGGGCGAAATGGTGCCGCTATCGTCGCTCGTGACGGTGACGCCCACCTACGGTCCTGAGATGGTGGTGCGCTACAACGGCTACACCGCCGCCGACATCAACGGCGGTCCTGCGCCGGGTTATTCGTCGGGCGAGGCGCAGGCAGCGGCGGAACGCATCGCGGCCGAGGTCTTGCCGCGCGGCGTGAAGTTCGAATGGACCGATCTCACCTACCAGCAGATTCTCGCGGGGAACGCGGGCATCTGGGTATTTCCGATCAGCGTGCTGCTCGTGTTTCTCGTGCTGGCCGCGCTCTACGAAAGCCTGACGCTGCCGCTCGCGGTGATCCTGATCGTGCCGATGAGCGTGCTGTGCGCGCTAACCGGCGTGTGGCTCACGCGGGGCGACAACAACATCTTCACGCAGATCGGCCTGATGGTGCTGGTGGGACTGGCTTCGAAGAACGCCATCCTGATTGTCGAATTCGCGCGTGAGCTCGAACACGACGGCCACACGCCGTTCTCCGCGGCCATCGAGGCGAGCCGGTTGCGTCTGCGGCCGATTCTGATGACGTCGATCGCATTCATCATGGGCGTCGTGCCGCTCGTGCTGTCGACAGGCGCCGGTTCGGAGATGCGTCATGCGATGGGTATTGCAGTGTTCTTCGGCATGCTCGGCGTGACCGCGTTTGGTCTGTTGCTGACGCCGGTGTTTTATGTCGTGTTGCGCACGATTGCGGGCGGCAAGATCCACGTTGCGCAGAAGGACAGTGCGCGCACGACGCGACCGACGGTCGATGCCTGAGGAGAAGAAAAACATGACTCACTATTCCGTTGAAGACCGCTTGCCGGGAAATAGCGTTGCGTGGGGGCGCATCACGCGGATCGCAGCGTCCGTCGCGCTCTTTGCGTGGCTCGCGGCATGCTCGGTCGAGCCGACGTATCGCGTGCCCGATGCAGCCGTTCCAGCCGCATTCAAGGAAGCCCAGCGGACGCCCGCGGGTCCGCACGATGTCGGCACCTGGACGCCCGCGCAACCTGCCGATGCCGCGCATCGCGGCCAGTGGTGGACGATCTTCGGCGATCCGACGCTGGACGCGCTCGAACAGCAGGCGCAGGCCGCGAACCAGGATCTGAAGGCGGCCGCCGCGCGCGTGCAGCAGGCGCGCGCGGTGACGCAGGCGGCGCGCGCGTCGTGGTTCCCTTCGTTCGACGCGGGATTCGGACCGACTTACGAGCGTCTTTCACCCGCTTCGCAGTCTCTGCCGCAGAACACCAACGTGCCGACGCAAACGCTCTGGCGCGCGCAAGGAACGGCGTCGTACGAGGCGGATCTGTTTGGCCGCGTGAGTTCGAACGTGAACGCTGCGCGTGCCGATGCGCAGCAGAGCGAGGCGCTGTTCCGCTCGGTGCAACTGACCTTGCAGGCCGACGTCGCGCAGAACTATTTCCAGTTGCGCCAGTTCGACTCGAATGTCGATCTGTACCGCCGCACCGTGGCGCTGCGTGAAGATGCGCTCAAGCTCGTCGAACGCCGGTTCAAGGAAGGCGATATCAGCGAACTCGACGTCGCTCAGGCGCGCAACGAACTCGCGAGCGCGCGTGCCGATGCAGTGGGCGTTGCGCGTCAGCGCGCGGCGTCGGAACACGGTCTTGCGATCCTGCTCGGCAAGGCGCCGGCGGACTTCACGTTCCCCGAGACGCCGCTTGCACCCGTTGCCGCGCAGGTGCCGCCGGGCCTGCCTTCGACGCTGCTCGAACGCCGTCCCGATATCGCGGCGGCGGAGCGTGCGATGGCTGCCGCGAACGCGCGCGTGGGCCTCGCGAAGTCGGCGTTCTTCCCGAAACTCGATATCACGGGCGCGTTCGGCTTCGAGTCGGCGTCGCTCGGCGATCTCTTCATGTGGTCGAGCCGTGCGTTCCTGCTCGGGCCGTTCGCGGGCACGGCGCTCACGATGCCGCTCTTCGACGGCGGCCGTCGTCGGGCGAATCTTGCGCAGTCGCGCGCGAAATACGACGAGGACGTCGCGCAGTATCGCCAGCAGGTGCTCGTGGCGTTCCGCGAAGTCGAGGACAACCTCTCCGATCTGCGCCTGCTCAGCGACCAGATTCGCGAGCAGGACAATGCCGTCGACGCGTCGCAGCGCTCGGCGCATCTGTCGCGCACGCAGTATGAAGAAGGCGAGGTGAGCTATCTGAACGTGATCGATAGCGAACGTTCGGTGCTGGTCGCGCAATTGCAGGCGAGCCAGCTACAGGGTTCGCAGGCTGTCGCGACAGTCAATCTGATTCGCGCGCTGGGCGGCGGCTGGGATGGAATGAAGGCTGACGATCAGCCGCGCGATGGCGGCGCTTCGGCGCCCGCACCGCTCGCTTCACGCTGAATTGTTCGCGCGCAGCCGGGAGGAATACGGGAAAAGAAAAAGAAAAAGCGCTTTACCGTCCGGTGCGCTGAACGCACCGGACGGCTTCGCGTCTTGGTCTTGTTTTGGTCCTGTCCGGGTGGGCCCGGATCTTGTTTCCTCGCTCAAGCAGCCTCGGCGATGCCGCCCGATGTAACCGGGTGGTCGCTTTCGGTCTGCGTGGCGCCCCGTCGCGCCGCAGCCGCCTTTTTCGTCTTGCCCGCGCGCGAAGGCGGCTGGCATGCGCCGCACACGACGTTATGCTGAAGGTCGTGACGGTGCGCGACGAATTTGCCGCCGCAACGGCAGCAAGGCGTCAACTGCAGAATATCGGCATCGAAAAACCGCACCAGGGTCCACGCACGCGTGAGATCGAGCACGGGCTCGGTCTCGCTGTGGCGGCAGTGTTCCAGATACAGACGGAACCCCTTGGTGAGCGCGTCGAGATGCGAGCAACGCGCTTCGTTCTTGAGGAAAAGGTACGTGTTGTAGAACAGCGAAGCGTGAATGTTCGCCAGCCACGTCATGTACCAGTCGGCCGAAAACGGCAGCATTCCTTTCGGCGGCGACACGCCGCGGATCTCGCGATAGAGGCGGATCATGCGGTCGCGCGAGAGGGTCAGCTCGCTTTCGAGCACTTGCATTCGCGCGCCCAGCTCGATCAGCGCGATCGCGCGAAATACCTCTTGAGCGTCTTCGGTGAGGCTGCGCCGCGTCATGGACGTGCTCCTCAGGCGAATTGCCCAGCCGGCTGTCCTGCAAGCAGGATAGCTGCGTGAGTGGTTGCCACGTCCGCATGCTTTGCCGTCTGCGTAAGCGCGGACAACATCGAGTGATCGTCGAAGCGGAACAGGCAAAGGAGCTGGTCGGAAGCAGCCAGCCTGACGATCTGAGCGAGCGACAGCCCGGCAAGCAGTTCGGCCAGTTCCGACGACAGACCCAGCCGGAACATACCGACTGGCCTATCCTCGCGCAGCATGCGCTGCGCAAGCATCAGGTACGACAAATTAATCTCGCGGATAGAATCCAGCGTCTCGCTGCTGCGGTCCATTTCTCAGTTTCCGAAGCCCCGAATCATTAACGCCACGGCTTTTGCCGTCGTTGTGCTTTCTGGTCCATTTGTGCCGACCGTCGCTCTTTTTTGTTTCCTGGCGGGGCCTGGCTAATTGATACAAGGTGTTACAACTCGTAACACCTTGGCCGGAATTGTATGAGGTGGTTTCTCGAAAATCAATCCCTGTCACAAAAAAATCATTGTTTGTGAACAATGATTTCGGTAAGTTTTTCTGATATTTACGTTTGCTTGTATGACAACGTTGCGACGATGCAGATCAAACGCTCGTATGGCGCACATGCCCGTCAAATATGGCTTACAGGTGGAGGCTTCGTTGCGAAAGCAACTATCGGCGTGGGGAGTGTTGGCGAGATAAGACAACCAGGCGTTTTCGAGTATTAACAGCGCGAGTAAAAAATGCGCAATGCAACATTAATACATCGGAAGATTTAAATGTAACAAATGGTCGCGCCTTTGATACAACTTCAGAGCGCACCGCATTCGCCGACTGGTGTCATGCAAGACTACACAATGCGTGTGACGTTCGTTGTTACGAACCGCTTTTCACGCTGTGACGCATCGTCGCAGGCGACGCGAGTAAGATGCACCGGATGCACCACAGATAGAAGAAGTGCGGCGCGTGTGGCCCGGCCTGCCTGATGTCGCGGCCTGCGGAATACACGCGCAAACGTTGACCGGAAGAGCAGGAGCGAGCTTTATCCGCCAACGTGCGATCGCCTAAAATGAAATGTCAAAGTTCGGCGGCGTGGCGAGGAGAGTGCCATGAGGGAAACCGTAGCTGCTTATCTTCTGGGTCCAGCCGTGATGCTGGCGGTGTGCGCCGCCATGTGGGCAGTGTCGCGTCGCAGCCGGGGCATTCTTGAGGCGCGCCTCGCGCGCTGGCTCGAAGCCCATCGCGGCCACGGCCTGCGTCACAAGCATTGAGCGTGCCAGCACTGGCCCGTTCAGTGAGAACCCGCATTGCGTGCCGCGCGCGTACAGGGCGCGGGCCGCGTGCGGCGTGCGGTGCTTCAAAGGTCGGGAAGCGGTCAAACGGCGCGAAGCTGCGCGCCATATACCAGGTAATCCGAATCAATTCTGATGGCAATGGCTTCAGAGCCTGCTGTGCTCCCGTCGCAATGCGACGGTGGCTGGCGTGTGTCGTCGCGGGAACTGTGCGCGGGCTGCGAGGTCATTCCGTCAATACATACCGGAGCACGCCATGACGCGAACCGCTGAATCCCTGGTCATCTTCATCGCCCGCATTGCGCTTGCTGTCCTGTTCCTGTGGGGCGGCGCGATGAAGCTGCTCGGTTACGCGGGCTTCATGGGCTACCTTCACACGAAGGGTGTTCCTTACGCGACGATCGCCGCGCCGGTTGCCGTGGCGGTCGAACTGCTCGGCGGCATCGCGCTCGTGATCGGCGTGCGCACGCGTGCAGTGGGTTTTCTGCTGGCCGTGTACACCATCGCCACGGCGGTTTTCGGCCACGATTTCTGGAACATCGCCGACGCCGCCCAGCAGCAGGACGCGGTCGTCCACTTCTGGAAGAACATTGCGATCGCAGGCGGTTTCCTGCTGCTGATGGTGACCGGCGCGGGGCGAGCCTCCATCGACGCAATGCGTGAGACGCACAGCGGGCGGCGCGGTTAAGGCCGCAATTCGCCGGGCGGCAAGGGAGCATGCCTTGATACAGAACTTCGATTTCACCGTGGGCGGCAAGACGGAGCAGCTCTGCGCGAGTCTTGCCGAGGACGGCACGCATCGTGTGCTGATCAGCTACGCGGACTCGGCGAAGACCCTGGTGATACTTGATGCGACCGGCCTGATCGGTGCGCTGAAGGTCGAGCTGGAAGAGCCGGACCGTTTGATTGCCCACGCCGTGCAGCGCGCACGCAGCGAAGGGCTCATCGAACGCGCGATCGCCACCGGGACGATTCAGGAAGCGTCGCTTTAACAGGCAGACAGTCAGGCGCCGTCCAGCGCGTGCAACGCATGCACGGCGTTCAGCGCGAGCCGTCGAGCCGCGTTGCGCCAGGTGCGCGTCCCGGCGCAGGAACGGCGTCCTGCCGCACGAACCACGCAAACCCCGCTGCGGCGAGCAAGAGTGCTGTCGAGATGGCGGTATCCGCGTGCAGGCCCGCCACCACCTGGGCCGCGGCGCCCGTGCCGCTCAGCGCGCCGAATGCAGCGACGCCCACAGCGCCGCCCGCCTGCCGCGCCGTGTTGAGCAACGCCGATGCCGTGCCTGCGCGAGCCGGTTCGACTGAGGCGAGCACGGCGGTGGTCATGGCAGGCACGGCGAGTCCCATTCCCAAAGGAATCAGCAGGCACGGCGCGAGCACGGCGGCGAGCGGTGTGGCCGCATCGATCACGCTCAACAGCGCATAGCCCGACGCCGCGACGAGCGCGCCCACCATCATCGGCAAGCGCGCTCCGTAGCGCGCAACAGCGTGACCGCTCGCGAGATTCGAAAGCAGAAAACCGCCGGTGAGCGGCATGAACGCGAGGCCCGCCTGCAACGGCGACTCGCCGCGCGCGTGCTGAAGATAGAGCGCGAGCACGAAGACCGTGCCGTAGTACGTGAGGTTCACGCAGACACCGAACAGCACGGCTGCGCTGAATGTCGGGTGGCGCAGCATGGCGAGCGGCAGCATGGGATCGGCGATGCGCGCTTCGAGCCGGATGAACATGCACAGCGCGACGAGCGCCAGCGCGAAGCCGCCGATCACGGCAGGGTGTGCGAAGCCGAGCGGGCGCCATTCGATCACGGCGCCCGTGAATGCCGTGAGCGCGACGATCGCGAGTAACTGGCCGCGTACGTCGAGGCTGCGCACAGCGGGCCGTTGTGGCGCGCCTGCATGATTGCCGGGGGGAGCGCGGTGCGACGCGGGAACCCAGGCGAGCGTCGCTGCGAGTCCTGCGACGCACAGCGGCAGATTGACAAGAAAAATACTGCGCCAGCCGAACGCGGCGATCAGCAGCCCGCCCGCGACGGGACCCGCGGCAATCGAGATCGCCCCCGCCGCAGTCCAGAAGCCCACGGCCCGTGCTCGCAGCGCGCGATCGTGGCGGCACGCTTCGTTGAGCAGCGCGAGCGAGTTCGGCAACATCAAAGCGGCGCCTGCGCCCTGGACGGCGCGCGCAGCGATCAATGCGGCGGGCGCATTCGCGAGACCGCAGGCAAGCGAAGCGAGCGCGAACACGACGAGGCCCGCCGCGTACATCCGGCGTGCGCCGTAACGGTCGCCGAGCACGCCGCTCGATAGCATCAGTACGGCGAAGGCGAGCGTGTAGGCGTCGACGATCCATTGCAGGCGCGCGACGCTCGCGTTCAGATCGGCGGCGAGCCGCGCGAGCGCGATGTTGACGATGGTGACGTCGAGTTGCGTGACGATGAAGCCCGCACTCACGGTTGCGACGATACGGATGAGGGCGGGCGTGAAGCGGGCCGGGGGCATGGATGCGTGTGTCATGCGTCCATGTTAGGGCGAGGCCTGGCCGCGATGTTTCAGTGCGACGTGAAGTATCGCCGCAGCGGCCGCGATGTGTACGACGCGTCGCACGCATGCACGCATGCGATGTATCGCGCATAGCGTTGCGGAGCGCTCGATCCGGCAGGCGCGAGAGCGTGGTAAACCCTCCTCACGAAATCGGATTGCTCTCATAGCCGAATGACTCGGTTATCCACAGAATGCCGTCGACTAATCACCTCATCGAACAGGCGGTTTATATGCGTATCGCGGTCCTTCATCGTAACGAGGCGCAACGTGGACAAATCGCGTGTGTGCTCGCGCAGAGCGGGCACACATGTGTGCCGTTCAGCGACTGGCCTGTTCTTTCCAAAGCGCTCGCCGCATCGACGCTCGACATGCTGGTGCTCGACTGGCAAGGCACGCGGCTCTCGGCCCCTGCTGTGCGCAAAGCTGTGCTCAAGACTGCACGTGTGCCGGGCGGCAGCCAGATACCCATACTGTTCGCGTCGGAGGACACTTCGGAGGACAGCATCGTGCGCGCGTTCGCCGTGGGCGCCGACGACTACGTGAGCCTGCCGGTGTGTCCGCTGGTGTTCGGCGCGCGCGTCAACGCACTGCTGCGGCGTGCGTTTCCGGAACGCTACGACGACATCACACTCCTTGCCGGACCATACCGGCTCGACACGCGTCGCCAGATCGTCTTCGTTCGCGGCAAGCCGGTGGCGCTTTCAGGCACGCAGTATCGGCTCGCGTTGCTCTTCTTCGCGAACGTCGGGCGGGTGCTGTCGCGTCGCCATATCTACACGATGGTGTGGGGACGCGACTTGTGCACGCCCACGCGCACGATCGACAGCCACGTATCGCGGCTGCGCGTGCTGCTGGATATCGACGAACCGAACGGCTTCCAGCTGGAGCCCGTCTATCGGACCGGCTATCGTCTGATGGACCTCGCGCACGATGCGGGAGTGGGCGAATCCGGCGCGCCGTGACGCGCGCCTCCATTTCAGGCGCGCAAAAAAACCGGCGGTGCGCTTAACGCGCACCGCCGGTTTTTTCTTGCGTTCGCGCAGGTTCGCGCGGGTTTGCGCTGGCGTCAGCGTGCGAGACCGAGCCCCTGGAGCACGGCGTTGCCCGCCGACGTGAGCCGGATTTTCGCGGCGCCCGAAGCGCTGCTCGGCACCTGCTCGACGAGGCCGGCTTCCTGGAGCATCGGAATTTCGGGTTTGGCGGACGCGTCGATGGGCGCGTGCAGCAGCAGCAACAGCGTTGCGAGTTCGTGATGGCTCAGCAGCCGTCGCAGGATCGTGCGCTTCGCCGGCTTCACGGCCGCCTGCTGCGGATTGAATCGTTCCTGGGTCATCGGATCAGAACTCTTCACGGGTTCCTCCTGCTGGGTGTTATTTGGTCCGGCCGATGATGCGGGCCAAGACTTAAACGATTCTTAAAACCGGCAGCCAAAATGTGTCGCGATGCTACACGACGTTACGTCCGTAAAAGTATGTAAATCGGATTCCGCCCAGGGTATCTGCCGATGGCGGATCAGGGGGCGCAGATCTTGCTCGCGCCCTCGATCCAGAGATTCGACGCGTGGCGTTTACCCGCGTAGAAGCGGTAGGTGGTGACGCCCTGGTCGGCGCGCACCTTGATGACGTTCGAATCACCGAATTCGAGCATTTCGCCCTGCGGCAGCGCACTCGTGCGAAAACTCGCGCCGTGCCGCCCCGCCTGGGCGGTCAGGCACTCGATCACGTCGTGGACCGACCGGTGGGTCGTCGTGTCGATCACCGGCTGGCCCGAATCCGGGTTGCTCTGGAACCAGGCGCACGCGCCGAGCGTGAGCGTGAAGACAAGCGGCAGAGCGGAATACTTCATGTTTCTCCTGTGGGAAGGCGCGCGGCGTGGCCCGCGCCGGGGCGTAGTCGACCATACGGCGGCGGCCATACAGCGGCCATACATTATGTCGGCATCGTGACGTGTCCGGGGGCCGCGCGGGTCGCGCGGGTATGACTGTTGCGGCGTTGCGACTGTCGGATTGGAGGCCAACATAAGGCCGTACGCGTTCCGACATAGCGAGATAGACTATAAATCAGGTGCCGTTCCGTGATCTGGCGAGACGTCAGGGAGACTACGTATGAACCGCCCGTCGATCCGCTTTCCATTTCGCACCTTCGGTGTGGGTGTGGCCTCACTTTGGCGGTGGGTCAAGTGGGGCTTCGTCGTCACGCTGCTCGCCGCGATCGTCATCATTGCGCGCATCGTCCAGATCGAAATCGACACCTCGCGCCTGCAGGCGCACTACCTTTCGGAACTCACGCGCGACATCGGCTTCGCCGTCGAAAGCGGCCCAAGCCACAACATCCGTTTTCCCACGACGAATGGGCCTTACGATGTGCGGCTCGGCTACGCGGAACTGCCTGCGTTCGAGCGGCGGCTCACGGCGCACGGCTTTGCCGTTGCCGCCCAGGCGCGCGATTCGGAGCGCATGATGGCGCTTGCGGACGAAGGGCTCTTCGTGCCGTATGAAGAAAAGGATCAGGCCGGCCTCATGCTGCGCGATGCCGACGGCACGATGCTGTTTCATACGCGCTATCCGCAGCGCGCCTACGAGAATTTCAATGCCGTGCCGCCGCTCGTGCGCGACTCGCTGCTCTTCATCGAAGACAAATACCTGCTCGCCGAAGATCAACCCAATCGCAATCCGGCCATCGACTGGGGCCGTTTTAGCCGCGCGCTCGTCGATCAGGGCAAGCGCGTCCTGAACCGGCATCAGCAGACGCCGGGCGGCAGCACGCTCGCCACGCAGATCGAGAAATTTCGCCATTCGGACGGCGGCCGCACCGCGACGCCGCCGGAAAAGCTGCGGCAGATCGCGTCGGCTTCGGTGCGCGCGTATCTCGATGGCCCGCAGACCATGGCTGCGCGTCAGCGCATCCTGGTCCGCTATCTGAATTCCGTGCCGCTTTCGGCGAAGGCGGGCATCGGCGAAGTGAACGGCATCGGCGATGGTCTCGCCGCGTGGTACGGCCGCGACTTCCACGAAGTGAACGCCATCCTGCGCGAACCGGTGTCGTCGGCGACGCTCGCCGAGCAGGCGCTCGCCTTCCGCCAGGTGCTCTCGCTGCTGATCGCGCAGCGCGCGCCGTCTTACTTCCTCGTACGCGACAATCCGGCGCTCGCGAAACTCACCGATAGTTATCTGCGCCTGCTCGCGAGCGGCGGCGTCATCACGCCCGCGCTGCGCGACGCGGCGCTCGGCACGACGCTCACGCTCGACCGCACGAAGCCGCAGCATGTCGCCGCGTCGTATCTGGAGCGCAAGGCGGTGCTGTCGCTGCGCACGCAACTGATGCAGACGCTCGGACTGAAGACGCTTTACGATCTCGACCGCCTCGACGTCAGCGCGACCGCGACGCTCGACGAGAGCGTGCAGCAGGCCGTGAACGCGCGCCTCGCCGACGCCATGACGAAGGACGGCGCGCGAGCGGCGGGACTGGTGGGCTTCGAGATGCTCAGACCCGCCGACGATCCGTCGAAGATCGCCTACAGCTTTACGCTCTTCGAGCGGCGCAACGGCGAAAATCTCGTGCGCGTGCAGACGGACAGCGTGAACCAGCCGTTCGACATCAATTCCGGCGCGCGCATGAATCTCGGCTCGACGGCCAAGCTGCGAACGCTCATTACGTACCTGCAGATCGTGAGCGACCTGCATGCGCGGTACGGCGCGCTCACCGCGAAGGAGCTGCGCGCGATCCAGCCCGATCCGTCCGATGCGTTGACGCGCTGGGCGCTCGACTATCTGTCGAAGACGGATGATCGCTCGCTGCATTCGATGCTCGAAGCGGCGGTCGAGCGCAAATACTCGGCGAATCCGGGCGAAACGTTCTATACCGGCGGCGGCGCGCAGAGCTTCAACAACTTCGATTCGAGCGATAACTCGCAGATTCTCACGGTGCAGCGCGCGTTCCAGCATTCGGTGAATCTCGTGTTCGTGCGTTTGATGCGCGATATCGTCCGCTACGAGATGATTCAGACCTCGGGACCGCCGCCGCAGTGGCTCGACAATCCGCTGGTGCGTACCGCGTACCTCACGCGCTTCGCCGACGGCGAAAGTCAGGTCTATATGAAGCGCTTCTACACGCGCTATCAAGGCAAGAGCGCCGACGATCAACTGGCGATCCTGTTGCAACATACGCGCAAAGGTCCGGCGCGCATCGCAACGGTGCTGCGCAGCGTAGTGCCGGACGGCTCGCAGACGTGGTTCGACGCCCAGATGCGCGCGCAACTGAAGGGCACGAAGTTCCAGTGGCTCGACGACGGGGATCTGGCGAAGGAATACGACAAATACGCAATCGATCGTTTCAATCTGAACGACCGCGGTTATATCGCGGGCGTGCATCCTCTTGAACTGTGGCTGCTGAATTATCTGCGTGCGCATCCCGATGCGACGCTCGACCAGATTCAGAAGGACAGCAAGGACGTGCGCCTCTATACGTATCGCTGGCTCTTTAAAACGAAATACCACTTGACGCAGGACCGGCGCATTCGCCACATGATCGAACTGCGCGCCTACGATGCGATTGGCCAGTCGTGGCGCGCGCTCGGCTACCCGTTCGAGAACATCACGCCTTCGTATGGCGCGGCGATTGGCGCTTCCGGCGACCGGCCCGCGGCGCTCGCGAACCTGATCGGCCTCATCGCGAGCGACGGCCAGAAGCTGCCGACGCACAGCTTCGAGTCGCTCGACTTCGCGCGCGGCACGCCTTACGAAACGCGCTTCGTGCACGGTGATTCGAAGCCTCAACCGCTCGTCTCGCCGGAGATCACGCAGGTGGTGCATGAGTTGCTGACGTCGGTGGTGGCAGGCGGGACGGCGCGGCGCCTTGCCGACGGCATGACCTTCAAGGACGGGCGCACGCTGGAGGTGTACGGCAAGACCGGCACGGGCGATCAGCGCTTCAACGTTTATGCGCCGGGTGCGCGGCTGATCGAATCGCGCAAGGTGAACCGCACGGCGACCTTCGTATTCGTGATCGACAACCGGTTCTACGGCACGCTCACGGCGTGGGTGCACGAACCGTATGCGGCGCGCTATACGTTCACGAGTGCGTTGTCGGTGCAACTACTCAAATCGCTCGCACCTGTGTTGCAGCCATTGCTCGAGGATCGCGGGTCGCCTGGCGGATTGAAGCCCGAAGTCAAGCGCGGCAAGTTGCAGGTGACGATGTACGATTTGCAGACGGGCGCGGCACGCGAAGTTTCATGGCAGCCGTCCGCGGATGCGCGGGACTCGATCCGGTAGTTTGATCATCGTTTGAGCACGCGCAGCGTTGGGAAAATGCATGATTGAAGGGGCACCCGTGGTGCCCCTTCTAGTTTGGTGCGTAAAAATCTGGATGACTGAACAAGCGCGCGGTGCTAAATCGCGAAGCAGCGAACGCACGCCGCTTCGCGATCGCGCATTTCAGCCGCGGTCGCGAAGCAGACGGTCTCTCATTACCACCCGCCCGGGGGCGGGACCGATCCCGGAGGCGGAGGCGGCATGAAGCGCTGCGCACCCTGCATCGGCGTCGTCATCATGCGGCCCTGAACCGGGATGCGGTTGCCGCTCGCGTACATGCATTGCAGGTACGCGTAGTCGAAGCGGCGCTGGATGTCGAAGGAGGACCCCTGGACGTTGCTCATGCCAACGGCGCTGCCCGTAAGCAGTCCCGCGCCCGCGCCGACCGCGGCACCGCGGCCGCCGCCGAACGCGGCGCCAGCCGCCGCGCCGAGTGCCGTGCCGACCGCCGCGCTGCCCACAGCGGTATTGGTCGCAGCCTGATTGGTCGTTTGGCCGCCCACCTGCTGGAAGGCGAACGCGCGGCACTGCGCGTCATCGGCGCGGAACTGGTCGAAGGTTTTGCCCGCACCCGGCAGCGCCATCACGCTCGGCCCGGTGGGGACGACGGAGCATGCGCTGACGAGACCTGCGGTGACGAGTAGCGCGAGGTAGGTCGTTTTCATTGGAACCTCGATCTGGTCTGGAAGGTTTAGTTCTCGGGAGCGGGTTGGGCGGGAACCGGGCGCCAGCCCGACGCACACTGCTTCACATACGGGTAGTACGTCCGCGATGCGTCGCAGTAATACCAGGTGTCGCTGTTATCGGCTTCGGGATCGTCTGCCGCACCCGCCGGACCTTGCGAATACGGCGAATACGCCTGATCGTCGGGGCCGGATGGCGGCTGACCTTGTTCGATCCAGGTAGGCGGTTCCGGAGGAGGTGCGACGATGACCGGCCCCGGTGCGTAGTAATAAGGCGCCGGGTAGTACCAGGGCGCGCCGACGCCCACCCCGACGGCCCAACGCGCCGCATGGGCTGCGCCGCTCGCGCACACGATGGCGGTCGCGATGGCCCCGAGGATCACTTTTGACCTGTTCACAACTTTCTCCAGAACGGATGCCTGGGACGCGGATGCGCCCACTCGTTAATTATCGAACGCTATGACATCGCGCGTGCCAATGCAATTACGTGGATTGCACTGATTTTTCGAGTTGTTACAAGTGCCTGGCGCGTGGGTGCCGCGAATGCTCGCTTTTGGGCCGGATTGGTTTGCGAGTTCGTATGAGCAAGGATAGCGCCAGTAACAATTCGATGGCGCCTGCGCGGCGAATAGCCGTACGCATGGGCTGAATGCGGCCCGCGCGGCGGTGTGCCGCGGAGAAACCTCAGACGCTTACGCTTCGAGCGCAAGCGTGGCAAAAGACGCGAGCCAGTGCTCGCCCATGTAATATTCCGCGACATGCCCGAGCGCGCTTTGCAGATGTGTCTGCGCCGCTTCGCGCAATACGGCCGCGCGCGCATCGTCAGGCGGCAACGTGCGCGCGAGCGTGCGCTGGCACCACGCGCGGCTCAGGTTGAGGCCGTCCAGGTGCGCGATTTTTCCATCGGTGCGATCCGTGACCGTGGCGGGCGTGAAGAGTGTGCGCGGCTGGCGTGCGGTCAGATCGGGCAGAAAGGCGTCGAACCAGCGGGCGAATTCGGCGGTGGGCAGCACGCGGCTCATCAGCACGGCTTCCATCAGGGCTGGCGAGAGAAACTCGTCGCCTGAAGGCTCCCAGGCCTGGCACCCGGCATCGTCCTGATACCAGCGCCGCGCGGTTTGCTCGATTAACCTCACTAGCCCGTCCTGCGCGGTTTGCCGCGCGAATGCTAGCGCGAGTGTCAACGCAAACGCGGTATTGAAGTGCGTGCCCACGCGGATGGGGTACGTCGCCTTCGGCAGAAATTCCTCGAAACGCTCGACAAACGCCTGCGTGAGCGGTGCGAGCGTGCGCGCCCAGCGTGTTGCTTGCGGCGTTTTCATCGCATCGAGCTGCGCCGCGAGCGCGAGCAGCCACGCCCAGCCGTATGGGCGCTCGAAGCCGCGGTTGTGCGGCAGGTCGAGATAGGCGCGCTCGCCGGCCATTTTCTCGTCCGTGAAGTGTTCGTCGATCACCGCGACGATGTCCGGCGCTTCGGGCAGATCCGGAAAGCGCGTGAGCAAACGCGCAATCAGCCAGTAGCCATGCACGCACGAATGCCAGTCGTAGCTGCCATAAAACACCGGATGTAACGCACGCGGCGACTGCACGTCCGCTGGACCGGCAAGCGCATGCGTGAGCTTGTTCGGATACTCGCGCGTGAGATGCGAGAGCGCGAGCGAGGCGAAGCGGGAGGCGATCGGGGCGGTGAGCGTGTCGGTCATGGCTGCGGTGCGCGGCGGCGGGAGGACAGCCGTCAGCGTACGGCAGATTTAGCCGGGCGTGGCGGTGTCGCCCGGCTTGCGCGCCGTGCGCTCGCTCTCGAGCCGGCGCATGGCTTCGCCCACGTCCTGGCTGAATTGCGCGAGTGCGGCCAGTTCGATATTGGGCGGCTGAAGGGCGGCCCACAGCACGTCGATGAGCCGCTGCGCAGTGGCTTCGATATCGGTGCGCCGGTTGCCGAGCGTCGCATCCCAGAGGACATGCTCCATCGGCCCGAAGACCAGCGAGCGCAGGAGGCGCAGCGGCATGTCGTTGCGGATCTGGCCGCTATCCTGGCCGCGCGCGAGCACGCGCATGAGCGGCGCGGTGTAACGGCGCTGCATTTCGGTAAGCGCTTCGCTCAGATCGTGATGGCGCGTGCGGCCTTCGGAGAGCACGAGTGAGCAGATGCCTGTGCCGCTTTCGAGCATCAGGCGCAGATGCATGCGCACGATGAAAGCGAACTGTTGCCGCACGGTGCCGTCGCGCGGCAGTCCCGCCTCGATTGCTTCGATCGATTCGTCATACCAGTCGCCGATGACGCGCGCGCAGAGTTCGCGCTTGCCGCGAAAGTAGCTGAACACGGTGGCTTCGGATACGCCGAGCCGCTGCGCGATCTCGGCCGTGGTCGCGCGCTCGTAGCCCTTTTCGGAGAACACGTCGCGGCCCGCTTGAAGGATCTCCTTCACGCGCTGCTGCGATTTGCGCCCGGCGGGCTGCCGGCGCGAAGCAGGTAGGGCGGTTCGGGTTGCGGCCAGCATGTTGAGTGACGGTCAGTTTATGGCGGGATTGTGGTGAATTATTGATGAATTTTTGTGGATCAGGCAAGCGTTTTGCCCGGATAGATAAATTTGAGCGTTACTCAATTATACCTATTGACGCATACGTAAATGTGGCGTGAAATGTGCATCCGTGGGGCGACGCTGGATGCCCGGATCGATACAGGAGACACTCATGAGCAATGTACCCGGACTGCAGTTCCCCCTCGGCGAAGAAGTCGAAATGCTGCGCGACAGCATCGCCACCTTCGCGGCAAAGGAAATCGCGCCGCGCGCGGCCGAAATCGATCGCACCGACCAGTTCCCCATGGACCTGTGGCGCAAGTTCGGCGATCTGGGCGTTCTCGGCATGACCGTCTCCGAGGAATACGGCGGCGCCGGCATGGGCTATACCGCCCACATGGTTGCGATGGAGGAGATTTCGCGTGCGTCCGCATCGGTCGGTCTTTCATATGGCGCGCACTCGAACCTGTGCGTGAACCAGATCCACCGCAACGGCACCGAAGCGCAAAAGCGCAAATACCTGCCAAAACTCGTCTCGGGCGAACACGTCGGCGCACTCGCCATGAGCGAGCCGAATGCGGGCTCGGACGTCGTCAGCATGAAGCTGCGCGCCGACAAAAAAGGCGACCGTTACGTGCTCAACGGCACCAAGATGTGGATCACCAACGGCCCCGACTGCGACACGCTCGTTGTGTACGCAAAGACCGATCCGCAAGCCGGTCCGCGCGGCATCACGGCCTTCATCGTCGAGAAAGGCATGAAGGGCTTTTCCGTGGCACAGAAGCTCGACAAGCTCGGCATGCGCGGCTCGCACACGGGCGAACTGGTGTTTCAGGACGTCGAAGTGCCCGAAGAGAACATCCTCGGTCAGCTCAACGGCGGCGTGAAGGTGCTGATGAGCGGCCTCGATTACGAGCGCGCCGTGCTCGCGGGCGGCCCGACCGGCATCATGGCCGCAGTCATGGATGCCGTCGTGCCGTACATTCACGACCGCAAGCAGTTCGGTCAGGCAATCGGCGAATTCCAGCTTATCCAGGGCAAGGTCGCCGATCTCTACACCACGTTCCAGGCGTGCCGCGCGTATCTCTACGCCGTGGGACGCCAGCTCGACACGCTCGGCACGGATCACGTGCGCCAGGTGCGCAAGGATTGCGCGGGCGTGATTCTCTATACCGCCGAAAAGGCAACGTGGATGGCAGGCGAAGCGATCCAGATTCTCGGCGGCAACGGCTATATCAACGAGTATCCGGTCGGCCGCCTGTGGCGCGACGCGAAGCTCTATGAAATCGGTGCGGGCACAAGCGAGATCCGCCGCATGCTGATTGGCCGCGAGCTTTTTGCTGAAACGATGTAACCCTGCTGCACGTCACGAAAGGAAGCACGCGATGCCGATCATCGAATCGAAGCTCAATCCGCGCTCGGACGATTTCAAGGCGAATGCCGCCGCGCTCGAAGCAGTCGTCGCGGACCTGCGCGAGAAGATCCACAAGCTGTCGCTCGGCGGCGGCGAGGCGGCGCGCGACAAGCACCTCTCGCGCGGCAAGCTGCTGCCGCGCGACCGCATTGCGCAACTGCTCGATCCGGGCACGCCGTTCCTCGAGTTCTCGCAACTCGCCGCGTACGGCATGTACCACGATGCAGCGCCCGGCGCGGGCATCATCACCGGCATCGGCCGCATCGCGGGCCAGGAGTGCGTGATCGTCTGCAACGATGCCACGGTGAAGGGCGGAACGTACTATCCCGTGACTGTGAAGAAGCACGTCCGGGCACAGGAAATCGCGCAGGAAAACCGCTTGCCGTGCGTGTATCTCGTCGATTCGGGCGGCGCGAACCTGCCGAACCAGGACGACGTGTTTCCCGATCGCGATCACTTCGGCCGCATCTTTTATAACCAGGCGAATCTCTCCGCGCAGGGCATCGAGCAGATCGCGGTCGTGATGGGCTCGTGCACGGCGGGCGGCGCATATGTGCCTGCCATGAGCGACGAGTCGATCATCGTGAAGAACCAGGGCACGATTTTCCTGGGCGGCCCGCCGCTCGTGAAGGCGGCGACCGGCGAAGAAGTCAGCGCCGAAGATCTTGGCGGCGGCGACGTGCACACGCGCCTTTCCGGCGTGGCCGATCATCTCGCACAGAACGATGCGCATGCGCTCGCGATTGCGCGCAGCATCGTCGGCAATCTGAATCGCACGAAGACGCCGCCTCTCGCGCTGCGCGATCCGCTGCCGCCGCGCTACGACGCGAAGAGCCTGTACGGCGTGATTCCTGTCGATACGCGCAAGCCGTTCGACGTGCGCGAAGCGATTGCGCGCATCGTCGACGATTCGGCATTCGACGAATTCAAGGCGCGCTACGGCACGACGCTCGTGACCGGTTTCGCGCACATCTGGGGCCATCCGGTGGGGATCGTCGCGAACAACGGCATCCTGTTTTCGGAGTCGGCGCTCAAGGGCACGCACTTCATCGAACTGTGCTGCCAGCGCAAGATCCCGCTCGTGTTTCTGCAGAACATCACGGGCTTCATGGTGGGCCGCAAGTACGAGAACGAAGGCATCGCACGCAACGGGGCGAAGATGGTGACGGCCGTGGCGACCGCGAAGGTGCCGAAGTTCACGGTGATCATCGGCGGGTCGTTCGGCGCAGGCAATTACGGCATGTGCGGCCGTGCGTATTCGCCGCGCTTTCTCTGGATGTGGCCGAATGCGCGCATCTCCGTGATGGGCGGCGAGCAGGCTGCGTCGGTGCTCGCGACGGTGCGCCGTGACGGTATCGAAGCGAAGGGCGGCAGCTGGAGCGCGGAAGAGGAAGAGGCGTTCAAGCAGCCGATCCGCGACCAGTACGAACGCCAGGGGCATCCGTACTATGCGAGCGCGCGGCTGTGGGACGACGGCGTGATCGATCCGGCGCAGACGCGCGACGTGCTCGGTCTGGGGCTTTCCGCGACGATGAACGCGCCTATCGAGGACACGCGCTTTGGCGTGTTCCGCATGTAAGCGTCGCTCGGGAAGGAGAGCTTGACGATGCAATACGAAACGCTGCTGGTCGACGTCGCCGGTCATGTCGCGACGGTCACGCTGAACCGGCCCGACGTGCGCAACGCTTTCAACGAAACGATGATCGCCGATGTTACCGCCGCATTCACGGCGCTCGGCGCGCGCGACGACGTGCGCGCGATCGTGCTGGCGGGCAGCGGCCGTGCGTTCTGCGCGGGCGCTGATCTGAACTGGATGCGCAAGATGGCCGGTTACTCCGACGAGGAAAACCGCGCCGATGCCATGCGTCTCGCGCAGATGCTCTCGGTGCTGTATCGCTGTCCGAAGCCGGTGGTCGCGCGCGTGCACGGCGACGTGTACGCGGGCGGCATGGGGCTCGTCTGCGCGGCCGATATCGTGGTTGCCGTCGAGACCGCCCATTTCTGCCTCTCCGAAGCGCGTCTCGGCCTGATGCCGGCGACTATCGCGCCGTATGTGATTCGCGCGCTGGGCGAGCAGGCATCGCGCCGCTATTTCGTCACGGCCGAGGCATTCGACTGCGCAACGGCCCAGCGCCTCGGCCTCGTGAGCGAGGCGGTGAGCGCCGACACGCTCGACGCCACCGTGCAGCGCATCGTCGAGGCGCTCGCGGCAAACAGTCCGAACGCGGTGCGCGAGTGCAAGCAACTGGTGCAGGATGTCGCGGGACGGCCGCTCGACGACGCGTTGATCGAGGACACGGCCATCCGTATCGCGCGCATCCGCGCGAGCGACGAAGGGCGCGAAGGCGTCTCGTCGTTCCTTGAAAAGCGCACGCCGCGCTGGCGCGGCCAGCCCACCGGCTGAGAGTCAGGGCTCATACGAACGACAGCGAGATCACATATGTTCAACAAGATCCTGATCGCCAACCGGGGCGAAATTGCGTGCCGCGTGGCGGCGACCTGCCGGAAACTCGGCATCAAGAGCGTGGCCGTTTACTCCGATGCCGACGCCAACGCGAAGCACGTCACCGCGTGCGACGAAGCCGTGCATATCGGCGAGGCGGCGGCTGCGCAAAGCTATCTGCGCATCGAGCGCATCATCGCCGCAGCGCGCGCAACGGGCGCGCAGGCGATTCATCCGGGCTATGGATTTCTTTCCGAAAACGAAGCCTTTGCGCGCGCATGCGACGAAGCGGGCCTCGTTTTCATCGGACCGCCGGTCGGGGCGATTGCCGCGATGGGCTCGAAGGCGGCCGCCAAAGCGCTGATGCAGGCGGCTTCGGTGCCGCTCGTGCCGGGCTATCACGGCGACGATCAGGACGCGGCGCTACTCCAGCGCGAAGCCGACGCAATGGGCTACCCGGTGCTGCTCAAGGCGAGTGCGGGCGGCGGCGGCAAGGGCATGCGCGTGGTCGAGCGCAGCGAGGACTTCGCCGCGGCGCTCGCGTCATGCAAGCGCGAGGCCGCGAGCAGCTTCGGCAACGACCGCGTGCTGATCGAGAAATATCTGCTGCGTCCGCGTCACGTCGAAGTGCAGGTGTTCGCCGACAAGCGTGGCGGCGCGGTGTATCTGTTCGATCGCGACTGCTCGGTGCAGCGGCGCCATCAGAAAGTGCTCGAGGAAGCGCCTGCGCCGGGGCTCGATGCGAGCGTGCGGCGCGCCATGGGCGAAGCCGCCGTCGCGGCGGCGCGCGCGGTGCATTACGTGGGCGCGGGCACGGTCGAATTCATCATGACCGGCGCCGAATTCTATTTCATGGAGATGAATACGCGCCTGCAGGTCGAGCATCCGGTGACCGAAATGATCACGGGGCTCGATCTCGTCGAATGGCAATTGCGCGTGGCCGCGGGCGAGCCGTTGCCGCTCGCACAGTCGCAGCTTGCGGTCCAGGGGCATGCGCTCGAAGCACGTATTTACGCTGAAAATCCCGCACGCGGTTTCTTGCCTTCCACGGGCACGCTCAAGCATCTGCGCATGCCTGAAGGCGTGGAGTTTGCGATTGGGGCGGCCGGACAGCGCGCGGCAGTGCGCATCGACAGCGGCGTGCGCGAAGGCGACACGATCACGCCGTTCTACGATCCGATGATCGCGAAGCTGATCGTGCACGGCACGACGCGCGAAGATGCGCTCGCGCGCATGCAGCGCGCGCTCGAAGCCTGCGAGGTGGTGGGGCCGCATACGAACGTCGAGTTCCTGCACCGGCTCGTGACGTGCGCGCCATTCGCCGCTGCCGATCTCGACACCGGCCTCATCGAACGCCATCACGATGCGCTTTTCGCGGCGCATCAGAAGCCGGTACGCGAAGCGCTCGCGCTGGCCAGCGCCGCGTTGCTCAGCCGCGAAGACGCATCCACACGGGACGCGTCGCCGTGGGCATCGCTCGTGCACTGGCGGCTGAACGGCGGCTATCAGCAGACAATCGGTTGGCGCGAGCTCGAAACCGACACGACGTTCCCGGCGACGTTTGCGCAGGATGGCGGCGCGCAAACGCTAGGCTGCGCAGGCAGCGTCGACGCGTATACGTGGTCGCGCGGGCGCGGTGCTGACGAATACGCGACGACTATCGGCGATACGCGTGTGACGGGCCGCGTGTTTATCGACGGCGACGTTTTTCACGTGTTCTGCCTCGGCACAGCCATGTCGTTCGAATGGCAGAACCTGCTCGCGCATGCCGCCGATTCGGACCACGGAGAAGGGCGCCTCACGGCGCCCATGCCGGGCAAGGTGATTGCGGTGCTCGTGGAGCCGGGCGCGGTGGTGGAGAAGGGCACGCCGCTCGTCGTCATGGAAGCGATGAAGATGGAGCACACGATTGGCGCGCCGTTCGGCGGCACGGTGACCGAGGTGTTGTACGCAGTGGGCGATCAGGTTACGGACGGCGCGCAATTGCTGGTGCTCGAAGTGAGCTGACCGCAGCAACAGGCTGTTCTCCCCTGGGCGTCTCGCAATGCGGGGCGCTTTTTTTTGCTTTTTCGCGGATTTCCGGGCACTTCCGTGAACGTTCGCCTCACGCGCTTAATGAGCGGTTTGCTCACGAAGCGCCAGGAGTATTTGCTCTCGCATCCATGCGTGTCCTGGCGCGTCCGCGTGTCGTCTGTGATAAGTGACCTTCAAGGTATATCCGGGAGCTTCGAACGGTGCGGGATAAATGCGCAATTTCAGAAGGGGCGCATATTCTTCCGCGATGCGTCTCGGCATCGTGATGATCAGATCCGAACCGGCAACGACGAACGGAGCCGCCATCAAACTCGGAAGATGAACGGCCGTGTCGCGTCGGTGGCCTGCTCTGAGGAGCGCGGCGTCGATGACGCTTCCCTCGTTGCTCCATGGCGTAACGACAACATGGCGCTCCGCCAGATATTGTTCGAGCGTAAGCGTATGACCGAGCCGGGGATGATGCTCGCGGGCAACGACAACATATTCGTCCGTGAAGCTTTCCAGCGATTCGAGCCCGCGATCGCTATTTCCGGGTTCGGAAAAACCAACCGCGAAATGGATGCGTCCCGTAGCCAGATCATCCGCGGAATCCCGGTGCGTGGAATAGACAACCTTGATTCGCAGACGCGGCGCCGACTGCTCCAGGATTGCCGCAAGTCTCGGAAGCAACGCGAAGGCCGTGAAGTCCGTGGCCGCGAATACGAAGGTCATCGTGCTCGTCAATGGCTCGAACGGCCCCGTGGCGGCTAGCGTGGCCGCAAGCGATCGCAATGCGTCTCGTACGCCATCTGCAATCTGGTCTGCCTTGGCAGTGGGTTGCATTCCGGCCCCGTACCGGACGAACAATTCATCGGACAGCGCATTGCGCAGACGATTGAGGGCGTGACTAAACGCGGACGGGCTCAATGCCAATTCGTCGGATGCGGCTACGACCGTCCGGTGGCGATAAAGCGCGTCGAACACCACGAGCAGATTGAGGTCGACACGTCTGAGCTGATCGTGCATGGCATACATTTTAAAGTGCTGAAAATGCAGTATATGCAACTCACTAACGCCCTACAATCCGGTTCTCAGAAAGTCATTGCGAATGGCTGATACGAGCAGATACCTGATGAACACGCCAACACCGACGTTCCGCAACGCAGTTCCCTCGGACATCACGCGCTGCTATGAAATCGAATCCTCGGCCTACGAGGGCGACGAAGCAGCGACCGAAGAAAAGATCGCTACCCGCATCCGGCAATACCCGCAGGGGTTCCTTGTGATGGAGCTGGAAGGGCGGGTGACCGGATTCATCAACTGCGGTTGTGCGTACAACGTCGTGATGTCCGATGAGCAGTTCAAGGAGCTGGTCGGTCACGATCCCGATGCGCCGAACGTCGTAATCATGTCGGTCGTGATCGACCCGGCTTATCAGGGGAGAGGCCTCGCGTCCTTGCTGATGCGTAAGTTCGTCAGCCGTATGCGTGAGCAGGGCAAGAAAACCATCCACTTGATGTGTAAAGAGCGCCACGTCGAGCTTTATCGACGGCTTGGTTACGACTACGTCAAGCCGTCCGACTCGGATCACGGCGGGATGTCGTGGCACGAAATGGTGATGATTTTGTAGCTGACTCGCGACGCCGCCAGCGTGCCGTTCTACTGCGACAAGGATCGAGTGTGAAAGCTTATTCCGCAATGGGGAGACAGGACGCTTCTTTCGATGACAGCGCCAGCGTTTTCGATGAAGTGATCGATCGCAAACACTCCAATTCGATGAAATGGGCGATCGCAGGCAAACTGCTCGCCGCCGACGAATCTGCGGCGCAACCGCTGCCGATGTGGGTTGCGGATATGGACTTCAAGTCTCCGCGCCCCGTAATCGATGCGCTGCACGAGGCCGTCGAGCACGGTGTGTTCGGCTATCCCGGCGGAGCGCCGGACAGCTATGTCGATGCCGTTGTCGGCTGGCAGGCGAGGCGCTTCGGATGGGAAGTCCCCAAGGAATGGGTGGTTCAGACCTCCGGCATCATCACGACGCTGAAGACTGCCGTACAGGCGTTTTCCGCGCCTGGCGACACGGTCCTGATCCAGCCGCCCGTCTACGCCCATTTTCATAACGATGTCCTCATGAACGGCCGCCATCTGGCCTTCGCACCGCTTGAGCGCAGCGAGACGGGTTACCGCTTCAATGCACGGACTTTCGAGGCGGCGATCCGGGACAACACAAAATTATTTATTCTCAGTAATCCACATAATCCGACCGGAAATGTGTGGACCGAGGACGAGCTTCGCACCATCGGCGAGATCTGCCTGCGGCGCGGCGTTCTCGTGGTCTCCGATGAGATCCATCAGGACCTGATCATCAACCCCGCCAGGCAGCACATCCCGTTCGCCTCGCTGGGCGAGAAGTTTGCGCAGAACAGCATCACGTGTACGGCCCCGAGCAAGACGTTCAACCTGCCCGGACTGCAGAGTGCGAATGTGTTCGTGCCCAACCGGCGTCTGCGCGAAGAATTGCTGCGACAGTACGATAGAAACATGTTCCCGCTGGTGAACATGCTCGGGATGGTTGCGGCAGAGGCTGCCTATACGCATGGCGAGCCGTGGCTCGAAGCGATGCTGGTCTATCTCCGCGAGAACCACGCCCATTTCGCGCGCGCGATCAATAGCGCCACTTCGAAGATCGAAGTACTGCCCGCCGATTCGCTCTACCTTGCCTGGATGGATTGCCGCGGACTTGGCATGGATGCGGAAACACTGGATAAATTCATGCTGACCACGGCCCGGCTGTGGCTCGACAAGGGGCAGAAGTTTGGCATCGAGGGGCACGGCTATATGCGGATCAATCTCGGGTGCCCCCGCTCCACCGTCGATGAAGCGATTCGCCGGCTGACCGCTGCGCTGGCCGGGCGCTGATCGGGTGATTCATGCAACAAACATAAACCGGGGTGAAGCGACCGTTCGGGTGCCTGAGCGATTCGATGTGTATGGCATTTTGTCCTGCTTAATGGAAGAAAAGGGTCGGTTGGCGATTACAATCCTCGACAAACAATGATCGGGGGCACCACATGTCGAGAACCGTATTCCACGGGCGTTTTTCGCATAGGGCACGCAGTCTCGCCTCACTACTCGCGATTTCGGTCAAGGTGCTGTTTCGGCGCATGATTGGAAAACCGCTGGTTCGTGAGTGGTCAATTTCTTTCGAAATCGGAACATTATTCTGGAGAGCCCAATTTAATCGGGCTTTCGCGCTGAAAGACATTGCGGACGGCAGAGCGTATCTGGATAGTTTGATTACCCGTACCGCCATGCGCCCGGCTGTCGAAATCCGTCCGGCCGGTGAAGGCGAGCCCCGAGGGGACTGGTTTATTCCGCGCGAGCGAACCAGCGATATCACGATGCTTTACTTTCACGGTGGCGGCTATACGTTCTACGCGACCGTGACACGCGAATTCATCGCCTTGCTTGCTCACTGGCTTGGCGTGCGCATCTTCGCGCCGGACTATCGACTCACGCCCGAGCATCCCCACCCCGCACAACTCGAGGACGGTTTGGAGGCGTATCGGTTTTTGCTTCGGCAAGGCGTCGATCCTTCGCGCCTGGTGGTATGCGGAGACTCGGCCGGCGGGCATTTGACCTTGATGACACTGTCGAAGCTGCGCGATGCCGCGCTTCCCCAGCCCGCGCTGGCGATTGGCATCAGTCCGTGGACGGATACGGGCCTGCGCGGCGCAAGCCAGTTCGGCAACGATCATTACGATCTGGTACAGGGATACATGACGCTTCAATTTTCTGCCTGGCTCAAAGGCGAAGGCCAATACGAGAACGCAGACCTTTCCCCGATCAACCAGTCATTTTCCGGTGTCGCGCCGATCTATATCCAGGCGGGCGGGAAAGAGATTCTCGTCGACATGATCAGAGACTTCGCACAATCCGTTCAGCATCAGGGAGGAAGGATCCGGCTGGATGTCTGGGAACACATGATTCACGAGTTTCATGGATACGGGCAGGAGGTTGCCGAGAGTAGCAACGCGCTGGAACGTATTCGTGAAGCGATTGCGTGGGCAACGGAACCGGATACGCGCGAGCCTTTCCCGGCAGCGGTGCAAACTGAAGTCGACCAACTGGTTGTGTAACGCGGCCAGCGGCGGCCCAACTGCACCGAGCCGCTGCTGGAATTGCCCATTCTCCCTGCGAAGACCGTCGCACGTCGCGAGCTACGTTATGTTGGAATGACCTCGCGCATCCTCCAGATACGTGTTACTCGCCAGAACCTACTCCGAATAAAAGCCCGATCCCACCAGACCTGGAATGCCGTCAATCGTGACTGCCTTCACATAGGTCCATTTGTGCGATGGCTGACTCTGCCCCGGTCGCAGGAACATGTAGTCGACCCAGCCCGATCCGGTTGATTCAGCCGCCTGGATCATCGCGTCATGAAATAGCTTGCCGTTGGCATCTTTCTGGCCGTGGACATTCGTTCCCTCCCGGGATGGGAAGGCCGGGTTCAGCAAGACATTTGCGTTCCGGTCGTATACGAACAGATAAGTATCGTCATGGAACCACTCGCTTCCTTTTTTTCTGAACTCTGAAAACGCAGCCTTGCCTTCGCTGTCGATCAACCCGGCGGCCTTGTCGACCAGCGCTTTCGTTTGTTTTGCTGCTTCAGACATTGGGGGCGATGACTGAGAAAACGCCGGTGATGCGGAGCAAAACAATCCGGCCAGTAACAGGATGCCCGTAAAGAGGGTTTTGCCGATCATCGCACGATCTCCAGTCATTGAGTTCAGCGCTGTTTCGTCCATCTCTTGAAGCGATCAGAAGCGCGGTTCGTGGGCGAGAAGCCCCGGCCTGCATGCAAAAGGCTAGTCGATGAAACACCGCTCGCCGAGAATCGTTTTCCCGCATGTTTACTGCAACAATGTTTTGCCGCTGCAGTGCATCACCTGCCTGCGACAATCTGCCATACTGCATCTCACGAAAGCGGCTTACGGTGATCGCTTTCGACGGCCCGCCTGTTTCGGCGGGCCTTTTTAATCTGGCCATTCGCGTCAGAAGCAAAACGTAAGGTATGAGTAGATGAACATTTCGATCGACACCCTGTTTTCGGAAGATGAACTTGCCGAAGACGCCGTTGTTACGGCACTCAATCATCAGGACATCGTGGTCGCGCTGTCCGCCGCGCTCGCGAAAGAGCGCGTCGCCGTGCTGCATATGCTCTATCCGCGCACCGACGCGCGCACGCACCGCAGCCTCGACGAGCTTATCGCCGCGCTGCATGGTCACGGCCTGCATCAAGTCGCACGCCTCGTTTCCGAGGAAGCGCATTACCTCGTGTTCAAGGACCCCGTGAAGGCGTGGAAGACCTTCCATGAAATCCGCAACGATTCGCTCGCCGTCGGCGTGCATCTGTACTACGCGGGCCTCGTGGGCGAAGCTGCCGAACGCAGCCTCGATGCGCATGCACACGGCCGCGATTAACGCCGCTCACCTTCGCTCTTTTTAGAATGTCGCGCGCCGTCTTCGGTCGCGCATTCTCCGCACGCAGGCGGACCCGCTCCATCTGTTCTTCAGTTAACGGCTTCGTACCCGCGCCAACAGCGCGCCTTTGCGGTCCGCCTGCATTCGGTTCGAAACTGCCTGACGCGTCACGCCCAAAATGGCCGACGCCGCCGCCGGATGCTGGCCTGACTTCACAGCCGTACCTCCTCCAGCCTGAATTCCCGCGTGTCTCGCGCACGCTTCAATTCGCTCATCTTCGTTTATCCTCGTTGTAGTTCAAGCCGCGGCAACGGACACGCTTTTTGCGTGCAAACTCATGGCCCGTGTCGCTGCTACAGCACGTTGCTGTGCGCATTTGCGCGGCATCCCGGTTCGTTTTGCGGTTGAATTCATGCTCGCCGTCGCGTGGAATTCACGTTCGATCCGGCGTGGAATATTCACGCAGGCGTGGCTAAACTATCTGACGCCTGCCGCGTTCACGCAGTATTTCCATTTAAATGCGAGCGCATATCAAGCCGTTGGCTTCCATCGATTCCGACTGAATTAACCCTCTGGGAGGAAGTGGCATGACCGACTCGAATCGTCGCGGGTCCCGGCACGAAGCCTGGCCGGTACTGACCGGCGCCGCGTTGCGGGTAGCCTTCGGCATCGTCTGGATCGTGGGCGCGGCGCTCACCTGGGCGCCGGGATTCGCAAGCCACTATGTGGGCTACCTGCACAACGCGGCCAATGGGCAGCCCCGCTGGTCGGCCTGGTGGTTCGGGATGTGGCTTGCGCTGGTCACGCCGCATGCCGGGCTGTTCGTGTGGCTGACGCGCCTTGCAGTGACGGCGCTGGCCTTCGCCCTGCTGCTGGGGTTCGCGCGCAAGTACACCTACGTGCTCGGCGCCCTGTTCAGCCTGCTGATCTGGTCCACCGCCGAAGGCTTCGGCGGCCCGTACACGGTGGGCGCCACCAACATGGGCACGGCGATCAGCTACGTGCTGGTCTTCATCGCGCTGATCCTCATCGACCACCGGGCCAGCCCCAATCCGTATAGCGTCGACTACCTGATCGAACGGCGTTGGCCGGGTTGGCGGCGGGTTGCCGAGTGGGGTCCCGCTGTCGATGCACCTCCCGTGGCGCCGCTGCCATGGCAGGTGCAGGCGCCGGTGCTGGCGGGCATCGCACTGCTCGTGGCATTGCTGTTGGCGGGCCTGCACAGCGCGCTGCATGTCCAGTCACCTTCGCAGACAGCAGCGGCCGCCGCGGTGGCGCCGTTGTCGCTGGCGTCGAGCCAGCCCGTCGCGCAGGCGCGTGACGCGCGCCTGCCGCCGCTCACGCCTGGCGACAGCGTGGCTGTGTCCATCGACGTCTCCGACCAGACCGTGGAAATTGCCAGCGGCGTGCAGTACCAGGCGTGGACCTTCGGCAAGAGCGTGCCCGGACCGGTCATCCATGTGCGCCAGGGACAGACTGTGAACGTGGTGCTCACCAATCACGGCACCATGCAGCACTCGATCGATTTTCATGCCGCAATCACGCCACCCAGCCTGCACTACGTGGACATCATGCCGGGCGAGTCGATCAAGTTCTCGTTCGTGGCCAAGGTGCCGGGCGCGTTCCTCTATCACTGCGGCACGCCGCCTGTGCTGCTGCACATCGCCAACGGCATGTACGGCGCGATCATCGTCGACCCGTCAACGCCGCTGCCGCCAGCCGCAGAGAGCTACGTGCTGGTGCAGGGCGAGTGGTACACCCAGCAGGTGAGCGGCAAGCTGATGGCCGGCGACTACGGGAAGATGCAGGAGATGCGCCCCGATGAGGTCGTGTTCAACGGCACCGCGTTCCAGTACCGCGACCATCCGCTCACAGCCAGGCCGGGCGACCGCGTGCGCATCTACATGGTGAACGCCGGCCCCAGTCTGTGGAGCGCATTCCATGTGATCGGCGCGATCTTCGAAAAGGTCTATCCCGGCGGTAATCCGGCCCAGGCCATCGACGGCGTCTCCACCTACAGCGTGGGACCGGGCGAGGGCGCGATCTTCGACCTGACCGTCGATGAACCGGGCAAGTATCCGTTCGTGGATCACGCGATGGCGCACATGGTGATGGGCGCGCAGGGCGTGCTGAAAGTGTCGGCGCCGGGCGGGGCGCCCGTGGCCGCGCCGCCGATCACCAAGGCGCCCGTGGCGGCAACGGCCCCCACGACTCCCGCCTCGCCCGCAGGCCCGTACAAGTTCGACCCGGCGCGCGGTGCTTCCCTGTACGCAGCCAGCTGTACGGCCTGCCACCAGGCCACCGGCATGGGTCTGCCCGGTGCATTCCCGCCGCTCAAGGACAACCCCGCGGTGCTAAACGACGATCCCGCCAAGCAGATCAGCGTGATCCTCAACGGCCTGCATGGCGAGGCCATCAACGGCATCAGCTACCCCAGCGTGATGCCGCCGTTTACCGCAACATTGAACGATGCGGACATCGCCGACATCGCGAATCACGAGCGCAGTTCGTGGGGCAACCAGGCCAGGCTGATCACTGCCGACCAGGTGAAGGCGGCCAGGGGCAAGTGAGTCATACCTGAGCGCGAGCTTTAGCACACCAAGCATTATTGAGCCGGATTACGACGGAGAGCAGCATGACGAATGACGAACGCGCGATTCGCGAACTCGTGCAGACCTGGATGGACGCCAGCCGCACAGGCGATACGGCGAAGGTGCTGAGCCTGATGACCGACGACGTGGTGTTCACGGTGCCCGGTCAGGAGCCGTTTGGCAAAGCCGAATATGCGGCGCTCTCGAAGGGGCAGCAAGGCATGCGCGTGGACGGCACGGCCGAAATCGTCGAGCTTCAGGTGCTGGGCGACTGGGCTTTTCTGCGCAGTCGTATCGAGATCTCCATCACGTCTCCCGATGCGACGCAGGCGATGCGTCGCGGGGGCTACACGCTCACGCTGCTGCGCAAGGATGCGAACGGGCGCTGGCTGCTGGCACGCGACGCCAATCTGGTCGCGCCCAAGGCGTAAAGCCGGTGCTTGCGGCGATCGAAGCGGTACTTTTCGTCGCTGCGTTCCTGCGTTCCTGCGTTGCTGCCGCAGTTGTTGCGATCCGCTAATACATCACCTGGCCCCGGCTCGATCACATGAAGAACCGCGCGGAAATCAAGGCGCTCGTGTTCGATGTCTTCGGAACGATCGTCGACTGGAGAAGCGGTGTCGCGAGAGAAGCGCAATCGTTTCTGAATCGCTACGCAGCGGGGCTGAACGCATTCGATTTCGCCGATGCGTGGCGACGCGAGTATTCGCCCTCCATGGAGGAAGTGCGCAGCGGACGCAGGCCGTACGTCCGGCTCGACGTCCTGCATCGCGAGAATCTCGTGAGCGTTCTGACCCAGTACGGCATTGCCGATGTTCCCGACCCGGAGATCGACGAACTCAACCTGGCCTGGCATCGCCTCGATCCCTGGCCGGATGCCGTCGCGGCGCTGTGCAGCCTGAAGCGCAAATTCATCATCGCGCCGCTGTCGAACGGGAATATTCGTCTGATGGTGGACATTGCCAAACGTGTTGGCTTGCCGTGGGATGCGATCCTCGGCGCCGAAGTTGCGCGCGCTTATAAACCCTCGCCGCAGGTCTACAGCGAGACTGTGGAAATCCTCGGTCTCGCACCGGCTGAACTGTGTCTTGTTGCGGCTCATAACAGCGATCTCGCTGCGGCTCGCCAGCTCGGTTTGAAAACGGCCTTCGTCGCGCGGCCGACCGAACACGGCCCTCATCAGAGAACGGACCTGAAAGCGGAAGCGGCGTGGGACTTCGTTGTCGACGATTTGAACGAACTCGCGAAACAGCTCGGCTGTGCGGATTGATTTCAGATCGGCCGCAACCGGTTCGGCCAGCGTGTGCATCGGGTGATTTCAAACCTCGATGTTATTTATCGGAGTAAAGCGGTTTGGCGGCACCTTTGCCTGGATTATGTGCGGTTCCGCGCACGCATCAGAAGATCACCGAATCTTGCGCTGGACTACACTTCAAATTGCTTTCGCACACAGGCATTCGCAAACAGACGAGACGTGACTGGATCAGAAGGAGGGCGAAAATGCACCGGACGATCAAGCAAGTGACAGTTGGGATACTCGCAATCTGGGTGGCTACGGTTTCCAACGCCGAGCCGCAATTCGCATCGCTTGGACACATCGTCGACGGAAACACGTATCGCGGCTTTTCATCCGCGGCGAAAGTGACCTACGTGGCGGGAGTTTTCGACGGCGTACTGGCCGCAGGTGCTTTGGGTGGCGCCGACGACACCCTCCTGGCGCTCAAACAATGCACGATGCACATGACGCTGGGCCAACTGGATACGATCGTCGACACGTACATCGAGAAAAACCCGTCGCAATGGGGAAACTCGATGAGCAAAATTGTGCTGCACGCGATTGACGACACCTGCAAGGGCCGTGGCATAACGATCTGGCCGGAAGACGGCTAGTTTTAACACCGATGACGCGCTCGATCGATCCCGGCTTCAGCGTGCCTGTTTCGTCCGTTCTTGTTTCGTCAGTTCTAATAGGCGCCGCCGGTATCGATCGTCAGATACAGCATGTCGCGTTCCAGCAGCTGGATGAAATGCTCGTCCTCCTGAAAGAGTTCTTCGAGAAGATCGCTGTTGGAAAGCACGCCGATGACGCGCCCGGATTCGATAACGGGTAGATGCCGGATCCGCTTTGCATGCATCAACCTCAGGCACGCGTCGCAGGTATGTCCGGGCGTTACATAGAACACCTGCGTCGTCATGATCTCGCCCACCCTGGTATGGGCGGCGTCGCGGCCGAGCACCTCGACTTTGCGCGCGTAATCGCGCTGAGACAAAACACCCACAAGATTGCTGCCCTGCAGCACCAACACGGTCGTGACGTCCTTGTCGGCCATCAGGTGCAGTGCGGCAAGCACGGTGTCATCGGGGCCGACCGAAATAACCTCCCTGGCGTTTACGGACAAAATCTGCCGTGCAGTCTTCCTTTCCTTTTTCATGACCGCCTCCATACAGAAAGGGCAGTACGTACGGGCTCAGCCTGAGCAAAGCTGGATCGGAATAGAATCACCAGGTCCGCGAAAGCCGGCCGATTTTTTTGTCTTCGTTGTTTTGCAGTGTAGATCGCCTGGCTTTGGCCGAACCAACAATTTCCCTTCATTCCTTCTTCGAACAGTGCCCCTGGTGCGGCACCGTATTTCCGCCCTTTTCCAAGGAGCAGATGATGCGAAAGATGCAGGTAGTGCAAGTGGCAAAACCCGGTGGACCGCTTGAGCTGGTCGAGCGCGACGTGCCCGAGCCGCCAGAGGGGCATGTCCTCGTCAAGGTGCAGGCCTGCGGGATCTGCCACAGCGATTCGCTCACGAAGGAAGGCCATTGGCCGGGCCTGCAATTTCCGCGCGTGCCGGGACACGAGATTGCAGGCGTGATCGAAAAGCTGGGCTCGCGTGTCGATGAATGGCAGGTCGGGCAGCGTATCGGCGTGGGCTGGCATGGCGGGCACTGCGGACATTGCGAACACTGCCGGCGTGGCGACTTCGTGCTGTGCAAGAGCGGGCGTATTCCGGGCATCAGCTACGACGGCGGTTACGCCGACTACATGATCGCGCCGCAGGAAGCACTTGCGCGCATGCCCAACGATCTCGCGGATGTCGATGCCGCGCCGCTTCTGTGCGCGGGCATCACCACCTTCAACGCGCTGCGCCATAGCGGCGCGCGCGCGGGCGACGTCGTGGCGATCCTCGGCATTGGCGGCCTGGGGCATCTCGGCGTGCAGTACGCGCGAAAGATGGGCTTCCTCACCGTGGCCATCGCGCGCGGGCAAGACAAAGCGCCGCTCGCGACGCAGCTCGGCGCGCATCACTACATCGACAGCGCCTCGCAGAACGTGGCCGAAGCGTTGCAGGCGCTTGGCGGCGCGCGCGTGATCCTCGCCACGGCCACGAGCGGCAAGGCGATGACCGCGGCGTTGGGCGGCCTGGGTCTGAACGGCAAGATGATCATGGTCGGCGTGTCGGAAGAGCCCGTGGAAGTGTCGATCACGCAGTTCATCATGGGCCGCCATTCGGTGCAGGGCTGGCCCTCGGGCACCGCCGCCGATTCACAGGACACGCTGGCGTTCAGTGCTCTTTCGGGCGTGAAGCCGATGATCGAGGAATATCCGCTTTCCCGCGCGGCCGAAGCCTATGACCGGATGATGAGCGGGAAAGCGCGTTTTCGCGTGGTGCTCAAGCCGGGAGGTTGAGTCGCATACCTGGCGAGCACCGCGCGCTCTGGTCACCGCTCACCGCTCCGGTCGCCGTTTCGTTGAGTCCGCAACGTAGGCGAACGGAGCAAGCCTGGGTCCGCGCATCCTGTTCATGCTGACCGCAGTCCTGCCGCGCGCGATCTCCAGCATGTCCGCACGCCGCGCGACAACCGCGCATCAGTGCGTACGCGCGACGCTGCATGCGTGATCGAGCAGACCCTCTGCCGTGCCGGTTCCGCCTTCCACGTCGCGCCCGCTGTTGACGATCAGCCAGCCGTCGCGGGCGGCGTCGGAACCGGCGCCGGTCACGAGGATCGTCTGCGCGCCCATCGTCTGCTGCGCGCCAAGGTCTCGCGCCACGACGCGGAACGGATTGTTGCGGTCGTCGAGGCTCGTGACGCGCGTGACGCGATAGCGTGTGCCGTCGAGCGTGATCCAGGTCCATGTGCCGGGTGCGTCGGCGCGATGCGGTGCGAGCGCTTCGGCGATATCGGTTCGCATGCAATCGACGTGAATGTGCAGCTGGTTTTGCGAGCGCCGTGTCGACGAATTAATTTCGAGTCCGAGCTGGTAGGCGGCGAGCTGCATATCGAGCTTCGTATCGACATGGTGTCCGGCGTTCCATGCGGCCACCCAATATTCAGGCGAGCCCGCGTAAAGAATTTCGGGGCTTTCGATGCCCGATACGCGGTCGGTCGGAATCAGCAGATATTGCGCGCGGCCCGCTATGTCCTTGAGCACCGCATAGCGCTTGTCGAGACTGACGCTCGTGCAGGGCGCGGGCTGGCCGGTGTCGCGTGCGTTCGGGATGCACTGGCCGCCGACGATTTGCCAGAGTGCGTTCGAGTCGACCCTGGACACTCGCGCGCAGCCGCTGGCGGCCACGAGCGCAGCGGCGCTGGCCGCGAGAAAGACGGACTTCAGAAGGGCGGTGTATCGCATGGGCGCGGCGCGGTCGTGACGGGAGAACAGGTCAGGCCGCGCTTCGCTGTGTCGCGATGGCGAGCGGCCCGGTGCAGCCGCGAGTGTAGCGGAATGCCTGTGTCAGGCCGGTTTCAGGCCGCCGCTTTAAGGCCGCCGCATTTGCGCCGGACTAGCGCTGGACTAGCGCCGGATTTAAGCCGGGTTTGGATCGCTTATTTGCGCGGCGGATGAAACGTGAGCGGATGCTCGTCGTCTTCGTTGTCGTCGGAGGGCTTCGGGCCACACGAGCCGCACGTCCCGCAACCGTCGGCGCAATTGCCGGTCGCGCCGCGCGGCTGCAGTGCGCGGCCGATGCGTTGCGCGAATGCGCCGCGTCCCGCCTTGAGCAGGCTGGCGGCGAGGGCGGCCTGGCGGCGCGCCACCAGCGTCGGCGCGAGCTTGCGCAGCGTGTAGAGCGCGCTCATGCCGACGAGCGCGACGATTACCGCATATTGAGCGATCAGTCCGGCGCTCATAAGAAGCGGCTCGCGATCTGATACGTGAGCAGCGATGCCAGATACGCCATCACGAACATGTAGCCAAACGAGGCCGACACCGCGCGCCACGAGCGCGTCTCGCGCCGGATCACGGCGAGCGTCGACATGCATTGCGGCGCGAACGCGAACCACACCATCAGCGAGAGCGCGCTCGCGAGCGAGAAGTTATGCGAGAGCGTGTGTCCGAGCCCGACGATGTCGGCGTCGCCGCCTGCCACGGAGTAGACCGTCGCGAGCGCGGCCACGGCGGTTTCGCGTGCGGCGAACGCAGGAATCAGCGAAAGGCTGATCTGCCAGTTAAAGCCGAGCGGTGCGAACGGATACTGCAGGAAGCGGCCCAGATAGCCGGCGAACGTGTAGTCGATGGCGGGACCGGTCGCGCCCGCGGGCGGCGAGGGGAACGTCGAGATGAACCACATCAGCACGCTCAGCGCGAGGATGATGCCGGTGAGACGCTTCAGGAAGATCATGCCGCGCTCCCACAGGCCGATGCCGATATCGCGCGCGCGCGGCATACGGTAGGACGGCAGCTCCATCAGCAGTGCGTGCTCGCGGCGGTCGCGGCGCAGATGCTTCATCACCCATCCCACCACCATCGCGCCGACGATGCCCGCGACATAGAGCACGAACAGCACGAGCCCCTGCAGGTTGAACACGCCGAAGATCAGGCGGTGCGGAATGAACGCGCCGATCAGGAGCGCATAGACGGGCAGCCGCGCGGAGCAGGTCATGAGCGGCGCGACGAGTATCGTCGCGAGACGGTCGCGCGGATCGGTGATGCTGCGCGTGCCCATGATGCCGGGAATCGCGCACGCGAAGCTCGACAGCAGCGGAATGAACGAGCGCCCCGTGAGCCCGACCGACACCATTACGCGGTCGAGCAGGAACGCCGCGCGCGGCAGATAGCCCGATTCCTCGAGGACGAGGATGAAGAAGAACAACACGAGAATCTCGGGCAGGAAGCCGAGCACCGTGCCGACACCGCTGAAGATCGCATCGGTCAAGAGGCTGCGCAGCGGCCCCTCCGGCAGCACCGCGCCCGTCGTGGCGCCGAGCCACGTGAAGGCGTCGCCGATCGCATCGGTGAGCGGCTTGCCGAGCGAGTAGACCGCCTGGAACACGAGGAACATCACGACCGCGAGGATCAGCGGACCGAAGACCGGATGCAGCGTCCAGCGGTCGAGGGCGTCGTCGCGCGCGTCGGTGGCGCGCGGCATCGTCACGGCTGCCGCGAGGATGCTGCGCACGGTGGCGTGCAGATCGTCCGCGTCTTCGGGGCGCGCGCTGTTGTTCGCGGCTTGCGCATCGGTGCGGTCGAGCAGATCGATCAGCGCCTCGGCGCCGCCGCGCTGCACCGCCACGGTTTCGACCACCGGCATGCCGAGCAGACGCGAGAGTTCCGCCACGTCGACGGTCACGCCGCGCCGCTTCGCGGCGTCCATCATGTTCAGCGCGAGCACGGCCGGGCGGCCGAGGCGTTTGACTTCGAGCACGAAGCGCAGATGCAGGCGCAGGTTCGTTGCGTCCGCAACGCAGACCACGAGGTCCGGCACGGCTTCGCCCGGATAGCGGCCGAGCAGCACGTCGCGAGTGACGCGTTCGTCGGGGCTCGTCGAATCGAAGCTGTATGCGCCCGGCAGATCGAGTAGCTGGACCTTGCGGCCCGAGGGCGTCGCGAAGCGGCCTTCCTTGCGCTCGACGGTGACGCCCGCGTAGTTGGCCACCTTCTGGCGTGCGCCGGTGAGCAGATTGAAGAGAGCGGTCTTGCCGCAGTTGGGATTGCCGACGAGGGCGATGCGCAGTGAGGCCTGACTCACGATGCGCTCGCCTCATGAACGCTCACGCGTTGTGCTTCGGCGCGGCGCAGCGCGAAGCGCGTCGAGCCGATCTGCACGAGCAGCGGATCGGCGCTCCAGGGCGCATGGGCGACGACGCGTACCGGTTCGCCCGGCACGAAACCGAGATCGCGCAGACGCTGGGCAATGGGATCGCGTTCATGCGCGTCGTCAACGCGCTCGACGTAGGCTGTGGTGCCTCTGGAGAGGTCTGTCAGACGCATGATGAAGGAGTGCAATTAATTCGAATGCGAACGATTCGCATTGTACCCCTCCGGGCGCGTAGGGGGCGGCGGCCTGACGCCGGTAGGGTCAATGTGTCGCGGCGATGCAATGGGAGCGCGGTTGAGCGGGCGCAAGGCGCGCCGCGGCGGGGCATGACGGGCGCGAAGGGTGTGACGGGGATGTGATGCGGGTGAAGGGGACGTGATGCGGACGTGAAGCGCGGCGCTTCGCGATGGCGATGCCGGTGCGCATGCCGCCGCGCGTCAAATCCTGGGCGCGGGCAGCGTGCCGAGAATCTGCTCGAATGCAAGCCCGATTGCGAGCAGGCGCCGGTCGCTGCCGAGCGGCCCGTCGAGTTCGAGGCCGACGGGCAGCCGCCCGTAGGCGAGCCCGGCAGGCAGCGCGAGCCCCGGAATTCCGGCGTTGCTGGCCGGATCGGTATTGCGCAGGTAGGCGTTCATCTCGTTGATGGGCGCGGCCCCGTCGATGGAAACGCGCGACGAACCGTTCAGGTCGTCGATGGGCACCGCGGCGAGGCGCGTGGTCGGGAACAGCAGCGCATCGAGTCCGCCGGCTGCAAATGTCTGCGCGTAAAGCAGTTGCAGTTGCGGGCGCCAGACCGAGATCGCGGTTTGATAGTCGCCGCCGCGCCGGTCGGCGAGCACGGCATCGTAGGCCGCGCGCACGTCCGGGCTGGCGATGCGCGCCGCCACCCCGGCGACGCTCTGGACCGGCGCCTGGTTCGCCACCAGCCACGCGTGCAGGTCCTCGATCGGTTCGTGCAGCGCGAGCGCGCTGCTCACGCGTTCGTTGAGCGCGAGCAGCTCGCTCATTTCGACGGGCACGAGCGTCACGCCGGCCGCTTCGAGTTTGCCGAGCGCTTCGCGCACCACGTCTTCCAGCGCGCGCTCGAGCCCTGCCCAGAGCGGTGCGGGCAATCCGATGCGCAGGTTCGCGACCGTTGCGTGCGCAAGCGGACCGTGACCGGTGATGACGCCGTCGAGCAGCGTCACGTCGGCGACGGTGCGCGCCATCGGCCCGACTGTGTCGCGCGTGTGGCTGATGGGCACGACGGCTTGCGGATCGTGATAGCGCCGCTGCGTGCCGCCGTCGCCGACGGACGGCCGCAGCCCGACGATGCCGCACAGTGCGGCGGGAATGCGTGTCGAGCCGCCTGTGTCGGTGCCGAGTCCGGCGGGCGCGATGCGTGCGGCGATGGCGGCGGCGGTGCCGCCCGACGATCCGCCGGGGATCCGCTTCCAATCGTAGGGATTGCGCACGGGCCCCGCGGCCGGGCTCAGATTCGTGCTCGTGATGCCGAACGCCAGTTCGTGCATGTTGGCCTTGCCGAGCAGGACGGCGCCCGCATCGACGAGCCGCTGCACCGAGGGCGCATGTCGCGCGGGCATGAAGCCTTCGAGTGCGGGCGTGGCCGCCGACGTTTGCAGGCCGCGCGTGTTGATGTTGTCCTTCACGACGATGGGCAGCCCGGCCAGCGGCAGGCGCGCACGCTCGCTTGCGCCGAGTGCGTCGATGCGGCGCGCGGCGGCCAGTGCGCCTTCGACGTCGAGCACGGTGAACGCATTGAGATTCGCGAGCGCCTCCGCGCGTGCGAGGAGCGTGGCGGCGTATTCGGCGGCCTTCAACTGGCCTGACTGGATCGCCTCGACGGCTTGCGTCGCGGTGAGCGCGATCTGCTTGTCGACAGTCCACGTCATGCGGTCGTTCTCCTCGACGTTCTGTTTGTGCCGCTCGTACTGTTCATACCGTTCGTACCGTTCATCGACGCAGTGCCGCGCGCGGGGCGGCGATGAACGATGCGCCGCCGTTCGGCTGGGTCAGGGTGTCGGACATGAAGCGTGGCCGTTCTCACTATGTGAGCGCCATTCTGTCACAACGGTCACGAAGCGTATTGCGTCAGGCGCAGTGTCGTTGCTCGTCGATCCACATGCACGCCCAGTGGTACGCGTAGGCCAGTGCGTTCGCTTCGTCGAAGAAGTAGTCGAGCGCATCGAACGAGCGGGCGTCGTCCGGCTGTGTGCCGATGGTCAGGTTGGCCGCGTACAGGCCGTTTGGCAGACGCTGCGCTGCCGGGGCAATGTCGTAGCCCTTGTAGCGGAAAACTGTGTTCATGGCGATCGATCTCTGCGTGCGGTCCGGGCGGCGCGCAAACCGGGCGGCGCAGGCACGTACGCATCGGGCCGCGCGCGTGCGGGCGGAACCAGGCGTTCGTCGCAGGCAAATCACGGGCGGACTGGAGCGGTCGGCGAAATGATCCGGATGAGGCGAGTTGCGTGTCCGGATTCAATGTCGTTCACAGGCTGTCCGGCGTCTGTGGGGTGGCGTACGAGCGGCCCCGGCGGATGTGCACCATGCGTGCGGTGGCGGACGTTGCGCGGCCAGGGATTGCGGCACCGTGCTGCACAGCACGGTGCCGGGCCGCGCCGCGACAGCTAGCGGTGCACGTCCGCCTGGCGGTGCGCGCTCGCGCCGTAACTGACCTGCACCACGTTACCGTCCGGGCCGATCTGCGGCTCGATGAACGGCGTGAGGTGATGCCCGGGTGCTGCGCTGCGAGGCGTCGCCCGGGGGCGCGGCGCCGGTGCGCGCGACGCGGGCTCGACAACCCTGCGCGTGACCGGGTGATCCACGGAGGCGAGCTTGCGTTTCGGGCCGTGGTGCGCGTGGCACGTTTTGGCGGGTGAGAGGGAATGCACCCCCGGCATGCGCGCCTCCGGGGGATTCCAGATCTCGATGTAGCGCTCCCCGGCGATCGCGGTGGACGCGAGGACGCACAGCACGGTCCCGGTCATGATGAATCGCACGTCGTCTTCTCCCTGTCGATGTATGTCGCCGCGCGGCATGCGGCGGCGGAAAATACCCGCTCCTGTCCGGCGGGCTATGCCGGACGCATTTGCCGGCAGCACGCACTGTACATACACACAATTTCTAACGCAAACGTTTGCCGTGGGGCGCGCTGCGAGATGTTGCGCGAGCGCAGGAGTGGTCGAAATCGCGGCTGGCCGGCAACGCGGTGTTCGCTGCGGCGCTGCCGCCGGAGACGGGCAGTCGGGCCGTGTTCGTTCCGGTCGCTGCATATCGTCAGAAATGCAGATGATCGAATGCGATTGGCCGCTGCATGGACGTTACGCCACACCGCAAAAATCGGGGAAATCTCAGTCGAAGCGTTCCGCTCGCCAGGGCCGTGGATCCGTGAAGGTGGGCGTGTGCGTCATCATCTCCGCGAGCAGGCGGCCCGTCACGGGACCGAGCGTGAGTCCGTGATGATTGTGGCCGAACGCGAACCAGAGGCCGGGATGGCGCGGCGCAGGGCCGATCACGGGGCGCATGTCGGGCGTGCAGGGCCGCATGCCGAGCCACGGTTGCGGGTCGAGGCGTTCCCCAAGGCCGAACAGCGGCTTGGCGATCGCCTCGGCGCGCGCGAGCTGAACGCCGGTCGGGGCCGTGCCGCGCCGGGCGAGTTCGACGCCGGTGGTGAGCCGCACGCCTTGCTGCATGGGCGCGATGGCGTAGCCGAATTCGCTGTCGACGACCGGCGCGGAAAGCGCCCCGCGTTCGGGACGGTAGTGCATGTGATAGCCGCGCTTCGCGCGCAGCGGAATGCGATAGCCGAGCGGCTCGAACACGGTATCCGACCATGGGCCGAGCGCCACGACCGCCTCGCGCGCGGCCAGTTCGCCCTGCTCCGTCTGCACGGTCCACGCGTCGCCTGCGCGGCGCAACGTCGTGGCGTCGCCGATGGCGAGCGTGCCGCCTTCGGCAGCAAAGAGGCGCGCATAACGCGCGACGAGTTCGCCGGGATTGATGACCGTCTTAGGATCGAGCCAGTGCAGCGCGCCCGCGAGGCCCGGCGCGAGACTCGGCTCGTGCGCGCGCAAGGCCGCCGCGTCGAGCACGCTCACTTGCAGGCCATGATCGCGTGCCCGGCGTTCCGCCAGTGCCGCTTCGAGTTCGAAGCGCCGACCCGTGTGATACGCCTGCAGCCAGCCGCTTGCGCGCACGAGCGATGCGGCGTCGGCGCGCGCGACCAGTGCATCGTGCTCGGCGACGCTGCGCTCGATGAGCGGCAGCATGTCCCGCGACGCAGCCGCGTGGCGCTGCGGCGACGATTCCCACCAGAAGCGCGCGAGCCACGTCGCGTACGACGGCAGGGCGCGATAGTCCCAGTAGAGATCGATTGAGCGGTTGCGCGCATGGCGTAGCAGCGTGCCGATGTCGCGCGGAAAACCGTACGGCACCACCGACGAGCGCTCGATGAGCCCCGCGTTGCCGAAGCTCGTTTCTTCGCCCGGACCGCGCCGGTCCACGAGCGCCACGCGGCGGCCGCGGTCCTGCAGATGCAGCGCCACACTTACACCAACAATGCCGGCACCCAGAACGATGACATCGAATTCCATAAGCTCGCGCGATTCGTCATGCAGTGTGAAGTCGGGTGGCCGCTGCGCGGCCGACGCACGCCGCCAGCAGTGCCGGGCAGCCGGCTCAAACTGTAACTACGGCGCGCCGGGATCGCAAGCGTTCGGAAAGCACGCCGCAATGCGCAGAAATGCGCCGAATTGCGCCGCAGTGAGCGTCGGCGGCGTGCACTTGCTGCGGCGCCCGGTCGCGTTGCCGCAGCGCCCAATCGCGACGATGTCCCGATTCGCCGCGTGATCCGTTGCTAAACTAGTGAAGTCGCGCAAACACGCCTTGCGCAATCCACGAGGGGAACACAATGGTGCGGTACCGGCACTACAAGGGTGGCGTCTACGAACTGGTCTGCGAGGCGACGCTCGAATCCGACCCGTCTGTCACGATGATCGTGTACCGCGCGGCGAACGGCACGATCTGGACGCGGCCAGCTTCGGTGTTCTTCGAACTCGTCGAACACGAAGGTGCGCTGGTGCCGCGCTTTGCGCCCGTCAACTGAAACCTGAACTTCGCCCTGCGCGGCGCTCACGACCATGCGTCTTCTGATCGCGATCTTCTTGCCCTGGTTGCTGTTTTTCACGATTGGCCGTCCACTGGCGGGCGTGATCTGTCTGATTCTCCAGATCACGCTGATCGGCTGGATTCCGGCTGCTATCTGGGCCGTCTATTCACTCAGCCAGTTCCACACCGACCGAAAGATCGACGCGGCATTCGGCAAGCGCCGGTCATGAGTGTGTGTAAAAGCCGCCATGACACGTGTAATGGCAGCTAACAATTCGGTCAGAACTTAATAACGCCTCTGTTTTCTTACACATAGAAAGGGGGGTGAGCAATGATCAAGGTCGTCTTTATCGCAGGCGCGATTGCGCTGCTGGGCGGGTGCGTGGTCGCGCCCGGTTATGACTATGGCTACGGCTATGGCTACGGACAGCCATATCCCGGTTACTACGGCTACGCGCCTGCTTACGGAACCGTGGACGTCGGCATTTGGGGCGGTGGCGGCTGGCGTGGCGGTGGAGACCACGATTGGTGGGGCGGCGGACGCGGTGGACGCGGCGGCCGTGGCAGGCGCTAACCCGCTAACCTTTAACCGTTACCCGCGTAAAAAACTGTCTGCGCAAATGCGCAGGCTGAAAACCATCAGGCCCGCCTCTCTCGCGAGGGCGGGCCTGATGGTTTGCGTGCCTCAGGTTTATGCCGAGGCCCGTTCAATTCAAGTCGGTTACTGGCCCGATTGCGACGTACCGTTCGTCGACGGACCAAAAGCGGTCGCAGCGCGCTGGGCGTCGACCTTCGCTTCGGCGGCCTGGATATTGTCGGGATAGTGCATCCAGTCGTTCGGGTTGTAACCGGCGGCGCGAAGTTGCGTGAGTTCGGCGCGTACCTGTGCGCGGGTCACGGGTTGTTGTTGCTGGGCGAACGAAAGAGCCGGAACGGTGAGCACTGCGGCAACCACGGCGGCCTTGAGAATCGATTTCATGACGCTACCTCCAAATATATTTTGTGAGTGGCCTCGGCGTGTTGCAGTGGTATTGCGCTGGCCATGGCGTCAATGTAGGGGTTCGCGTGATCAGGGTAAATACCTGGGAAACGAATTCAGTATTCGTGCGGCGACAACAGTCGCCTCAGGTATTGATCGTATGAATCGAATGTTTAAGCGCGTAATGCGCGTGCGGGATGGACGAGCGTTGCGGGGACGTTTGCGTCCTGGGGCTGTCGTTTAGCGATAATCCGCGGCTTGCACTGCGGATTTCGATTTTTGTTTTCGACGGCTTGAACCGTTATTGCAACGCATCGTCACGATAAGGTTGCGTCCGGCACGTCGAGCACCAGGTCGGTCTGCGCGACCGCCACGCAGGTCAGCACGTAGCCTTCGGCCTTCTCCTCGCGGCTCAGCCCCGGCCATTCGATCGTAAAGCGGACTTTGCCGCTCACGACGCGGCACATGCACGTCCGGCACGTGCCGTTGCGGCACATGCGCGGCAGACGGATGCCGGCGAGGCGCGCCGCCTCCAGCAACGTGAGTTCCGGCGGCGCCTCGAACGTGACGCCGAGCGGCTCGATGCGCACGCGCGGCGTGCGCTTGCAATCGTCCGCGCTCACGAGATCGATACGCCCAACAACCGGCCCGCGCCCGCCGTAAAAGCCGCCGCGACGAGCCCGATCACAATTTGCCGCAACGCGGAAAACGTCGCGCTGCGCCCGTTGAAAAGCGACGTGAACACGCCGACTGCCGCGAGACCGATCGCGCTCAGCACGACCGACTGCACGATGGCCGATGTGCCGCGCGCCCATAGAAATGCGGCGGTGGGGAACGCCGCGCCGAGCGAAAAGAGACAAAACGACACCGCCGCCGCCGACCACGGATTGCCGCCCAGTTCCTTCGGATCGATGCCCAGTTCCTCGCGCGCGAGCGTGTCGAGCGCCTGATCGCGGTTGCGCATGATCTGCGCGGCGACGCGTCGCGATTCGTCGGCGTCGATGCCCTTCGCCTGGTAAATCAGCGCGAGTTCGTGGCGTTCGGCGTCGGGCGTGTTCTCGAGTTCGTCGGCTTCCCGCGCGAGCTGCGTGCGCGCGAGCTCACGCGCGTTGGTGACCGACAGCCATTCGCCGAGCGCCATCGAACACGCGCCCGCCACGAGCCCGGCGAGCCCCGTGAGCAGGATCGTGTGGTTGGCGCTGCCCGCGCCCGCGACGCCCATGATGAGGCAGAAGTTCGAGACGAGTCCGTCGTTGGCGCCGAGCACGGCGGCGCGCAGATCGTTGCCCGAGGTCGCGCCCTTGTGCCACGACTCGGCGGCGGCGATCTGCTCGCCTTTCGGGCGCTTGCGCGCGGTCCTGGCCGCGACGAACGACTGCACGATCGCCGCGTGCTGCTGTTCCTGCGCGGAGAGCTTTTCGGCGCCCGGTTCGTGCGCGTAGCGGTCGCGGTCGGCGTATTCGGCGGCGGCGACGGTCGGCAGCACGATCGACGGGCCGAATACGCGCGTGAGCGCCTGAAGCAGCCGCGTTTTCGCGCTGCGCCGATGCGTGCGCGGATGCACGCCGTTGGCCGCGAGCTTGTCGTGCCACACGCGCGCATGCTCGCGCTCGGACGCGGCGAGTTCGGCGAAGATCTTGCGGCGCCCTGTGTCCTGCTCGACGGCGGACAGCGTGTCGTAGACGGCGGCGCTATCGAGTTCGTCGGCGAGATTGCGCCTGAAGCGCTTGAGTTCCTGGGCAGAGGCCATGGCATGCGTGGGCGAGAGGATTCGGCAAGCTTAACCTGGTCGGCAGTTGACACACAGCTGACCCGCAGCTGACCCGCAGCCCGCCCGCCCGGCGGCAAGCAAACCGGATTGCACGCAAATTGAATGCATGTGCTGCGTTGCAATGCAGCACGTCGTGGAACGTCGCGCCGCGCGGTTTTGCGCTGCGTCATGATTCAGGATTGCTGACCGGCGTCGATCCCTCCGCGCGCCCGCAGATTCCGCTTGCGTTCATGCGCGCGAGTGCCAGGATGAAGAGAAGCGCGTAGCGGTCTCGCGCCCCGGCGGCGGCCGATGGACCGCGGCGGGCTCCGTTTGACGGAGTACATCATGGTGCATGGTGAATTGAGGATTGTGGGGGCGACGCTCGCCACGTTCGCCGCGCTGTTCGGCGTGGCACTGGTGCTTCACGGGCTGTTCTTCGACTTGAGCAACGTCGTGCTGTACGGAGCGGCAACCATTGGCGCGAGCGTCGTCGCGTTCGTCGTGATGCTGACCCTGTACCCGACGGATATCGAGGATCAGCAGCATCAGCAGCATCAGCAGCGGCATCGCGAAACGTAACGTGCGGTCGCGCGCGACGGTACTTCGCTGCGATGCGGCAAAAGCGCAGGTGCACGGGGTGCATCTGTGCGCGCACCGGACAGGGTAATGAGTAGGCAGGAAGCGGGCAGAAAGCGCGCAGGAAGCGTGTGGGAAGCGGGGTCGGGCGCGTGATTTCCCGACTGCGACAACGTCGGCCTTGCGACCCGTGTGAAGTCGTCTAAAGTAAATCCAATCAACCGGCGCAAACGTGTCGTCCGAGACGCGAACTGATGGCGGCTGATGAGATTCCGTGCGCGCCAGGGGAGGGGCAACAGCCGCGCGGCCCGCTCAACCTCAACCGAAGGCCTCGCCCATGCAGATCATTTTTCCGAAGGTAGTCCCCGAGTATTCGGGGCCCGACTTGACGCTGGCGTTTCCGGCGATGATCGATGGGCAGAGAGTGGAGTGCACGATCACGTCGGCGGCGCTGGAAGATCATTTCGGCGCAGCATCGCCCCGAGCCGAAGACATGCTCCACGCGTTCGACAACCATCGCGACCGGATCGAAGCCGTCGCGCGCCGGCTGTTGTCGGAAACCGATGCACGGTGCCGCGTGTTGCGTAGCGGGTATGTCCGTTTCGTACAGGCCAATATCGCCGCTTCCTGAGCTGTGTTTTGCGCCGCTTCTTCAGCCGCCTTGTGAGCCGCTTTTGGACCATGGCGAGCGCGTTGCGGCGCGCATCCCCTCGCGATCTTCATACGTACCGGGCGGCACGCCCGGTTTTGCTTTTGTGCGTCCGGACGTGCGCCTGGACGTGCACGAGCCGCGAGAGGAACGCGAGCAGGCGCTTCACATCGGTATCGGCGGGATGGAAGGCCACGGCGGATTCCAGTAAGCGCTTTTCAGGCCTTTATTCAGGCCTTTATTCAGGCCTTTAATCAGGCCGTCAATCAGGCCGTCAATCAGGCCGTCAATCAGGCCTTCAGATAGAAGAAGCGGAACAGGAACACCGCCGCGATGATCCACACGATCGGCTTGACCCCGCGCACGCGGCCGGTCAGCAGCTTCAGCGCGCCGTACGAGATGAAGCCGAACGCCACGCCATCGGCGATCGAATACGTGAACGGCATCGTGAGCGCGGTGAGCGCGGCGGGCACGGCCTCGGTGGCGTCTTCCCAGTCGAGCGCGGCGATCTCGCGCATCATCAGGCACGACACATAGAGCAGCGCGGGCGCGGTCGCGTAGCCGGGCACGACGCCCGCGAGCGGCGCGACGAACAGGCACGCGAGGAACAGCACGGCCACGGTCAGCGCGGTCACGCCGGTGCGGCCGCCCGCCTGCACACCCGAGGCGCTTTCGATGTACGCCGTCGTCGACGACGTGCCGAGCATCGAGCCCGCGAGAATCGCCGTGCTGTCGGCGAGCAGCGCGCGGTTCAGGCGGTGCATCTTGCCGTGCACGAGCAGCCCCGCGCGGTTGGCGACGCCCATCAGCGTGCCGGTGGCGTCGAACAGTTCGACGAGGAAGAACACGAGAATCACGTTGAGCACGCCCGTCGAGAGCGCGCCGCGAATGTCGAGTTGCAGGAAGGTCGGCGCAATCGAGGGCGGCGCGGAGAAGACGCCGTGGAACGCGTTGCCGCCGAAGAAGAACGAAAGAATGGTGACGCCCACGATGCCGATCAGGATCGCGCCGCGCACGCGCAGCACGTCGAGCGTGACGATTGCGAAGAAGCCGATGATCGCGAGGATCGTGTGCGGATCGTGCAGATTGCCGAGCGTGACGAGCGTGGCCGGGTTGCCCGTGACGACGCCCGCGCTCTTGAGCGAAATGAGCGCGAGAAAGAGACCAATACCGGCTGTGATCGAGACGCGGATCGAATGCGGAATGCCGTTGATGATGGCTTCGCGCACGCGCAGCAGCGTCACGATGAAGAACAGACACCCCGAGATGAACACGGCGCCGAGCGCCGCTTGCCACGTGAAGCCCATGCCCTTGACGACGGTGTAGGCGAAATAGGCGTTCAGGCCCATGCCGGGTGCGAGCGCGATCGGGTAGTTCGCGTAGAGGCCCATGATGATCGATGCGATTGCCGCGACCAGGCAGGTGGCGACGAACACCGATTCCTTCGGCATGCCCGCATCGCCGAGGATGGCCGGATTGACGAAGATGATGTAAGCCATCGTAAGGAAGGTGGTGATCCCGGCGAGGATTTCGGTACGCAGGTCGGTTCCTGCTTCTTCGAAGCCGAAATAGCGCTTGATGGCGTCCATGAGGATTGAGCCTTTGAGAGTCGAGCGGATGGTCTTGTTGTGGAGATCGGCGCCCGCGCGGATGGTGCGGCGACGGCGTCGCGGAGCCTGGAAACAGTCGGTTCCGGGCGGGATTGTAAACAAGCTTGACGGTCGCGGTGCCGAAATCCGGCCGTGGGCGTGGCGCAGGTGCGTCAGCGCGGGCGGCGGGTGGAGCTGGCCACGGCGCTGCCCGGCGATGTTGTGCGGGGCTTTCAGGATGCGCTGGCGCGAGGTGCGAGCCACGCGCCGGCGTTAGGAGATGTGCTGTCGAGGGGGAGGGTGTTATTGCTGCGGTTGCATCTGCGCCTGGCCCCCGGCGGCGCGTTCGGCGCGACGTTGCGCCACGATGGCGCCTGCGCGTTGTGCATTGGCCGGGTAGTGGATCCAGTCGAACGGGTCATAGCCTGCCTGAAGCCAGTCGACCAGATCGGCCTGCACCTGAGCGCGTGTCAGGGGAGCCTGGGAGCCGGCGGGCTGCGCCAGCGCAGCCGTCGAAGCTGCCGCGCCGGCTGCCACCAGCACGGCGAGCGTGATGCGAGAGAGGGGGGTCATGGTTATGCCTTTTGTATTAGGGATTACCCCTAAAAGTATAGGCGTTGTTGCGTTAAATCAAAGAAATCAAAGCGGAGTGACATGGCCGCGCGGGCGCGTGCGTCACGCGTCGTCTGGGCGTTGCGCGACCGTCCGCTGGCGCGCCAGCCGATAGTCGGCCGGGCGCATGCCGGTCCACTTGCGAAAGGCGCGGTGGAATGCGCTCGGCTCGGCGAAACCCACGGCTGCGGCGACGTCCGCGACCGAGCGGCGCGAATCCTGCAGCGCCGCGATCGCCAGGTCGCGCCGCAACGCGTCCTTGATCGACTGGCAACTGTGGCCCTCCTGTTTGAGCCGCCGCCGCAGCGTGGCGGGCGCGACGTTCAGGCGCCGCGCGATCGTATCGGCGTCCGGCCACGCCGTGGCCGGGAGCGCGCGCAGCGTCCGGCGCACGCGTGCCGCGAACGAACCCGGATTGCGGTACTTCACGACGAAGTTGCCGGGCGCGTTGCGCAGGAACGCCCGCACCGAACCGGGCGTCTGGATCACAGGCAGGTCGAGAAACGCCGGTGACAGGTCGACATACGAGGCGTCCTCGCCGAACGTCATGTCGTCGCAGAACATGAGCCGGTACTCGTCCACCGCATCCGGCGCCGCGCAGCGAAAACGCGCGGCGATGAGCGGAATGCGCCGCCCCACCAGCCAGCACACGAGCCCGTAGACGAGGATGAACCACGTCGCGTACGCGAAGATCGTCGGCGTGGCCGTGCCTTCGCGATGGACGAACGCGATGCGCACGCGTGCCGCGTCGATATCGACGTGACCGGCCAGGTCGTCGAGCATGAGCCGCATGAAGCTCACCGCGCGCTGCAGCGCCTGGCGGCCGGTGCGCGCGGTGAGCGCCGCGTGGGTCATCGCGACGAAGCTTCCGCTCTTCATCGCATGCGAATCCTGGCCGAAGAATTCGTCATCGAGCGCGTGCGCGATCCCGAGCCACAACGCGCCGTATTGCGCGGCGCTCACGCGCGCCCGAGGCGCTGCGAGCGCGGCCCGCGCAATGCCCGCGGCCTCGAGTATGGGCGCGACGTCGAGCTTGCGCTCGCGCGCCAGTGCGAGCGTCTCGTTGACGAGACTCATCGAGATGGTGCCTTTTTCGCTCAGCTTGACCGGTTTCGCGTTCGGCACGAAATGCATCTCCTGAAGGGTTGACGGAAGTGCTATGGTAAATCCGATCAACGACTTTGATCGTGGCGGACATGGAACGCCGTCGCGCGGATGCCTACACTTTTCTCAAGCGTTGCAATCGTGCGCGTGCGGCGCGACAGTGAGCGCAGCCCGCACGACGGGCCGCGTGTTTCGCCGCAATGCAGCACGCGCGCTTTGTGCAGAGATGTGTGCAGAGACAGGGAGGAGACAGACATGGACGAGTTCTATACCGAGGATCAACGGATGATCCGCGACGCCGCGCGCGACTTCGCGACGGAGCGTCTTGCGCCGAACGCAGCGCAATGGGATCGCGACGGCAAGCTGCCCGACGAGATCGTGAAGCAGTTGGGCGAGCTGGGCTTTCTCGGCATGATCGTGCCGCAGGAACTGGGCGGCTCGTACACCGACTACGTGGCTTATGCGCTCGCGATGGAGGAGATCGCCGCGGGTTGCGCATCATGCGCGACGCTCGTGAGCGTGCACAACTCGGTGGGCTGCGGGCCGATCCTGCAGTACGGCACCGAAGCGCAGAAGGACCGCTATCTGCGCAAGCTCGCCGCGGGCGAGATGATTGGCGCGTTCTGCCTGACCGAGCCGCAGGCCGGCTCCGAGGCCAACAATCTGCGCACGCGCGCGCGGCTGGTCGACGGCCAGTGGGTGCTCGACGGCAACAAGCAGTTCGTCACGAACGGCTCGCGTGCGCAGGTCGCGATCGTGTTTGCCGTCACCGATGCCGACGCGGGCAAGCGCGGCATTTCCGCCTTCATCGTCCCGACCGATACGCCGGGCTTCAACGTCGGCCCGACCGAGAAGAAGATGGGCATTCGCGCGTCTGACACCTGCCCGATCGCGCTCGATCACTGCACGATTCCCGAAGCCAATCTGCTCGGCCAGCGCGGCGAGGGCTTGAAGATCGCGCTGTCGAATCTCGAAGGCGGACGCATCGGCATCGCGGCGCAGGCGCTCGGCATCGCGCGTGCGGCGTTCGACGCGGCGCGCAACTACGCGCACGAGCGCGTGCAATTCGGCGAACCGCTCGTGCGGCACCAGAGCGTGGCGAACATGCTCGCCGACATGCACACGCGGATCAACGCCGCTCGCCTTCTCGTGCATCATGCGGCGCGGCTGCGCACGCTCGGCAAGCCGTGTCTTTCGGAGGCGTCGCAGGCGAAGCTCTACGCGTCCGAAATGGCCGAGGAAGTGTGCTCGCATGCGATCCAGATTCACGGCGGCTATGGGTTCCTCAACGATTACCCGGTGGAGCGTCACTACCGCGATGCGCGTATCACGCAGATTTATGAAGGCACCAGTGAGGTGCAGCGCATGGTGATTGCGCGGCAGCTTTAAGTGGGAAGGATTGCGAAGTAGCAGGTGAAGTACGGTTGATAGATTTGAATGGAATCAGAGAAAGCGCTGAAGCGCTTACTCTGATCGACAGGAGACGACGATGACCGGTTTTACCCCATCCGCGCAAGCCTTTCTCGACGCACGCGACCTGCTGCTGCGCCACCGCACCGACTACGCGCGCGCATACAGCGAATTCGCATGGCCGAAGCTCGATACGTTCAACTGGGCGCTCGATTACTTCGACGTCATGGCGCGCGGCAACGATAACCCGGCCCTCTGGATCGTCGACGATCCCGCAGGCGGCGGCACGCGTCTTTCATTCGCGCAGATGTCCGAGCGCTCTTCGCGCATGGCGAACTTCCTGCGCGAACATGGCGTCGCGCGCGGCGACCGCCTGCTGCTCATGCTGCCGAACCGCGCCGAACTCTGGGACGTCATGCTCGCGGCGATGAAGCTTGGCGCCGTGGTCCTGCCCGCCACCACGCAGCTTTCGCCCGACGACGTGCGCGAGCGCGTAGAGACGGGCGGCGCGCGTTACGTCATCGTCGATGCGGCGGAACTCGGCAAATTCGATGCGCTCGCATCCAGCGTGAAGCGCATTTCAGTCGGCGCGCAGCGCGACGGCTGGATCGACCTCTCGCGCGCCAGCGAAGCGAGCGCCACGTTCGTACCGGACGGCCCGACGCGCGCGAGCGATCCGATGCTGCTTTACTTCACCTCGGGCACGACGTCGAAGCCGAAGCTCGTCGAACACACGCACGAGAGCTACCCGGTCGGTCATCTTTCGACGATGTACTGGGTCGGCCTCATGCCCGGCGACGTGCACTGGAACATCAGCTCGCCGGGCTGGGCCAAGCACGCGTGGAGCTGCTTTTTCGCGCCCTGGAACGCACAGGCCTGCGTGTTCGTCTACAACTACGCGCGCTTCGTGCCGAAAGACACGCTGAACGCGCTCGTGCAATGCGGCGTGACCACGCTGTGCGCGCCGCCCACGGTGTGGCGCATGCTCGTGCAGGAGCCGCTCGCCACGTATCCGGTGAAGCTGCGCGAGATCATCGGCGCGGGCGAGCCGCTCAATCCCGAGGTTATCGAGCGCGTGCGCCACGCGTGGAATATCACGATCCGCGACGGCTATGGCCAGACCGAAACCACCTGCCAGATCGGCAATTCGCCGGGCCAGCACGTCGTGCCCGGTTCGATGGGCCGCCCGCTGCCGGGCTATCGCATCGAACTCGTCGATCCCGACGACCAGCTCGCGACCGAAGGCGAGATCGCGCTGCCGCTCGCGCACCGCCCGCTCGGGCTCATGACGGGCTATGCGAACAACGCGAACGCCACCGAATACGCGATGCGCAACGGCTACTACCACACGTCCGATGTCGCCATGCGCCGCGAAGACGGCTACTACGTCTACGTTGGCCGCGCCGACGACGTGTTCAAGTCATCCGATTACCGGCTGAGCCCGTTCGAACTGGAAAGCGTGCTGATCGAGCACGAGGCGATTGCCGAGGCAGCCGTCGTGCCGAGCCCCGATGCGCTGCGTCTTTCGGTGCCGAAGGCCTTTGTGATCGTGCGCAACGGCTATGAGGCCGGTCCCGATCTCGCACGCGAAGTGTTTCGCTTCTCGCGCGAAAAGCTCGCGCCTTACAAGCGGATTCGCCGCCTGCAGTTCAGCGATCTGCCCAAGACGATCTCTGGCAAGATTCGTCGCGTGGAACTGCGTCGCCGCGAAATGGACCGTCCTGCCGACACCGCGCGTTTGCCCGACGAGTACTGGGAAGAGGATTTCCCCGAACTGCGCTAATTCCGACCGGAGTATCACGCATGATCGAATTCGAATACGCGCATGATGGCGCCGTCGCCATCATTACGCTTACGCGTCCGCCCGCGAACGCGTTCACCGTCGACGGTCTGTTGCAGCTGCAACAGGTTGTCGAAGCGTTCAACGTGCAGCACAAGGTGCGCGCCGTGGTCATCACGGGCAGCGGGCCGAAGTTCTTCAGCGCGGGCGCCGACCTCAACCAGTTCGCCGACGGCAAGCGCGACGTGGCACGCGAAGCGGCCCGCGCGTTCGGCACGGCGTTCGAAACGCTGCAGAATGCGCGGCCCGTCGTGATCGCCGCCATCAACGGCTACGCGATGGGCGGCGGCCTCGAATGCGCGCTGGCCTGCGATATCCGCATCGCCGAATCTCATGCGCAGATGGCGCTGCCCGAGGCCAGCGTGGGCCTGCTGCCGTGCGGCTGCGGCACGCAAACGCTGCCCTGGCTCGTCGGCGAGGGCTGGGCCAAGCGCATCATCCTCACGGGCGAGCGCGTGGATGCGGCGACCGCATTGCGCATCGGCCTCGTCGAAGAGGTCGTCGCGACCGGCGGCGCGCGCGAAGCCGCGGTCGCGATGGCCGCGCGCGTGGCCTTGCAGAGTCCGCATTCGGTCACATTCAGCAAGACGCTGATTCATCAGGCGCGCCACGGCGTGCCGCGCGGCGCGGCGTTGGCGCTCGAGCGCGAGCGCTTTGTCGATCTGTTCGATTCCCCGGATCAGCGCGAAGGCGTCAATGCATTCCTCGAAAAGCGCAAACCGCGCTGGCATATTGAAACGGAGAGCTAAGTAATGAGTGCAACACCCGCTTCCTTGCAGACCACTCAGGAAGCTGAAGTGCTGTATCGCGTCGTCAACCGCGTCGCGATCGTGACGCTCAATCGTCCCGCGGCGCTCAATGCGCTTTCGCACGCGATGGTGCGGGAGCTGGCTTCAGTGATCGAGCGCGTGCGCGCCGACGACGAAATCGTCGCGATGGTCCTCAACGGCGCCGGTTCAAAAGGCTTTTGCGCGGGCGGCGACGTGCGGGCGCTATACCAGCTGGCGCGGCAAGGCGAGGTGCTCGGCGAGACGGGCTGGAGGCAGTTCTTCGTCGACGAATACCGGCTCGATTACGCGCTGCACACGTTTTCCAAGCCTATCGTCGCGCTGCTCGACGGTGTGACGATGGGCGGCGGAATGGGCCTCGGCCAGGCCGCGACGCTGCGGATCGCAACCTCGCGTACGAAGATCGCGATGCCGGAGACGCGCATCGGCTTGCTGCCCGATGTCGGCGCAACGCATTTCCTGGCGTCGATGCCGGTGGAGATGGAACTCTACGTGGGCCTGACCGGCGTGATGCTGTCCGGTGCGGACGCGCTCCACTGCAGTCTTGCCGATATCTGCGTGCCGGGCGAATGGATCGACGGATTCGAAGCGCGGCTTGCCGAGGCGTCGATGGAAGGCGGCGCGAATGCGATGCTGCGCCGCGTGTTCGACGCGCCGTGCCACGATGCACAGCCCGCTGCGCTCGCCACCCTTTCAGCGCACGCGCCGCTGATCGAGCAGTACTTCACGCGGCGCGGGACGGTGGAGCAGATCGTCCACGCGTTGCAGACGGATCTCGCCGACGAAACCGCGCCGGCGGACGCGCAGGCGTGGCGGAAGGCGACGCTCGACGCGCTCACGCACTACTCGCCGACGATGCTCGAAGTCACGCGCGAAGCGCTGCTGCGCGGCCGCCAGTTGACGCTCGCGGAGAGCTTCCGCATGGAACTCGGGATTGTGTCGCGCGCGATCGAAGAGGGGGATTTCTGCGAGGGCGTGCGCGCGCATCTCGTGGACAAGGACCGCACGCCGCGCTGGGCTCCGGCCACGCTGCCCGAAGTGCGTCCCGAGAGCGTGCAGCATTTTCTCGCGTCGCCCTGGCGCAGCGAAGTTCATCCGCTCGCGGATCTGGGCGCTTAAGAAGGTTGTGCGCGCAGGTTGCATGCGCAGGTTGCATGATCAGCCTGCACGAGCAGACTGCAATGCGCGGCGCGCGCGACGGCCCTCAGGGCTGCGGCGCGCTGCTTTCCGTCGCGCCGCCCGGAAGCTCACAGATAGCTGCAGACGTAGTCGAGCGTTTCGATCACGTCGATATCGAAGCGGCTCTTGCCCGGCACCTCGAACGTGTCGCCCGCGCCATAGGTTTTCCATTCGCTGCTGCCGTCGAGTCGGATGCGGCATTGGCCCGCCTGCACTTCCATCAATTCGGGCGCATCGGTGCCGAAATTGAGCGTGCCGGGCAGGATCACGCCGAGCGTCTTGCGGCTGCCGTCGGCGAACAGCACCGTGTGCGAGACGCACTTGCCGTCGAAATAGACGTTGGCGCGTTTGAGAACGGAAACCTGATCGAATTGCGTGGTGGTTGTCATGGCGGTCTTCCTCTGAGTCGTCTTGATTGGATTCGGGGTTCGCTGGCAACCGCGCGGCAACCGCGCGATGCGTTGCACGCTGTGGTGCATGCTGCTGCTGCTGCCGCGCGCTCGCGCGAAACGAGCCCGATATCATACCGGCCACGCCCGCCATAAGCGATTTTCCGGCTGCGCGGGCGAGAAGCCCGCGCCCGCGCGCTTATTCCGGCCTGGCCGACACGGAAGCCTCGGCGGTCAGCAGCAAGAACGTGAAGCTCTCTTGCAGATAGAGGCGCACGCTCTGGTCGTCGTGGCTCAGATAGCCGATCGACACATCCTGGCCCAAATGGAACGCGAAGTCGCCGCCGCGCGTGCTGAGGATGCTGGCTCCGGCGATGGCGGGCACGAGGATGATTTCGCCGCTCACGAGGTGGCGCAGGTGTTCGAGGACCGGATAGCCGCGGTCGCTCGCTTCGCTCACGGCCGTATAGGCCTCCGGGCCGAGCAGCACCGTGTACGGGCCGTCCACGCCTTGCAGGCGCAGCTCTTCGAGGGCATTCGCGATGAGCGCGGGGTAGTCGGTGGCGTTCGTGGGCAGCGCCAACACCGGGTTCGACGAGCCTTCGCGGAGGCCCGTGATCTGCGCCGCGCGGTAGCCGTCGAAGATCGCGCGGTCTTCCGCGAAGGCGAGCCGCATGGCCGCGTCCTTGGCGGGTTGCCAGTCGGAGTCTTCGGCGCCGCGCTCGACGTCGTCGATCGCCTCGCGCGACAGCACGAACGGCACGCGCAGTTCGACCAGCGGCCGCATCTCGCGCTGGCGCGCACGCATGCCTTCGAGCGGCGCTTCGATGCCGATCTGGCGGCCCGTGCCGACCCCCGCGAGATCGGAGCCGCCCGGACCCGTCACATCGACAACCCGGCGGCCCGCGACGAGGCGCTTGAATGTGCGCGCAACTTCTTCTTCGATCTGCGACCAGGCCGCCGTGGAAATGGGCGCCAGTTCTCGATGGAGGTTATTCATACCGTGGTGCTCCTTTGAGGGATCCGATGGCAAGCGAGCCGTCGGCGGACGTTGCAGCGGCGGGGGCAACAGTGGGGGCAACAGCGGGTGTCGCGATGGACTGCGCGGCGGGCGGCTCGCGCCCGGCGAGCGCTTTGAGCAGCGGTTCGGACGGCACGAAGAAGAGCCCGCCCGTCACGGCGCGGCTGAAGTCGAGCAGGCGGTCGTAATTGCCGGGCGGCAAGCCGACGAACATGTTTTCGAGCATCTGTTCGATGGGCTGCGGCGAGCGCGCGTAGCCGATGAAGTAGGTGCCGAATTCGCCCTTGCCGGGCTGGCCGAACGGCATGTTGTCGCGCAGGATCTTGATCTCGTCGCCATCGGCGTCTTCGAGCGTCGTGAGCGAACTGTGCGACCAGCCCGGCTTCACGGCGTCGCCGAGTTCGATGTCCTGCAGCTTCGTGCGGCCGATGATGTGCTCCTGCGCCTCCACCGGCAGTGCGTTCCAGCTTTTCATGTCGTGCAGGTACTTCTGCACCAGCACGTAGCTGCCGCCCGCGAAGCCTGGGTCGGCGTCGCCGATCACCGTGAAATGCGCGGCCTCGTCGCCGACCGGATTTTCCGTGCCGTCGACAAAACCGATGATCGCGCGCATGTCGAAGTTGCGAAAGCCGTGGACTTCGTCCACGGTCGTCACCGCGCCTTCCAGGCGGGTCATCAACTGCGTCGCCAGTTCGAAACACAGGTCGGTCTGATCGGCGCGGATATGCACGAGCAGATCGCCCGGCGTCGCCACGGCGACGCGCTCGCCCGAGCCGAATTCGCGAAACGGATGCAGTTCGGCAGGACGCGGCGCGCCGAAGAGACGATTCCATGCCTCGGAGGCGAAGCCCACGACGCAGCTGAGATTGCCCGCAGGCACGCGTTTGCCTACCGCACGCGTGAGATTCGCGACATCCGCGCACCAGGCGCGCACGGTAGCGTGGCTGGCGTCGTCGTCGTTGACGGTCGCGACGATGAAGAACGCGCTGCGCGTAACGGAAGTGGAAACGGACTGGGGTTGGGGCGGGGCGCTGGATGGCGTCATGGTCAGATGGATTCCCTGGCGTAGGTCGAAAAGGAAAAACCCCGTGAGCGCATAGTGTAGTCAACTGGCGAAAAGGGCGTTTGCAGGCGGGGCGTGCCGCATGCGACGATAGTCGTCATCCTGGCACTGGAGATGGATCATGTGGGATCACACCGAGCACGAAGGCTTCGAAATCTGGGTGCTGCCGATTCCGGCTTTCGGGCCGCGCTCGCCGGAACCGCTGTTTCACTACAGCGGCTATATCTGCCGCCACGGCGCCGACGCGCATCTGGAAGGGCAAAGCATTCGCTTTCACGACATGATGCGCAACTTCACCGGGGCCGACTCGGCGCTCGATGCCGCCTACGCCGACGCGCGCAAGCGCATCGACCGCTTCCGTGCGAACGGAAGCTGGGCGGAACGCGTGGATTGACGGGAACGCCGCGGTTTTTGCCGCATCCGGAGGGCCGCGCACGGTATGCCGAAGAAGGGCGAAGGGTGCCGCAGCAATGCGGCGCTTCGTTCGGCCAGTGCGGCTAGTGGCTACCGCTTTTCCGAAGCGATCAGCGTGACCGGCCGGCCTTCGCAGCGAGCCCCGCCCGGCACCGTGAGCACGCGCCATGCCATGGGTTCGCCCGCCGCCGCGAGGTCGAGCGCGCTGCCGTCCTCCTCGGGCGAGGCCGTGAGCACGTTGAACGGCCACGACCCGCGCCGCAGCCGCTCGTGGATCAGCGAGCCGGTCCAGATCGGCACCGCGCCGCTGCTGCCATTGCTGCCGCCGTCGTTGGGCATCAATGCGTAGCCCGTCGGCCAGAAGCGCAGCACGTCACGCCGGCTGCCCAGGTGCGCGGGGTCGGCGGGAACCGGGGCGCGCTCGAACACGAGCGGTGACGGCAGGCCGTTGTGCAGCTTGGGCAGCAGCGGCAGCGACAGCACGTCCACCTGCGGCGCCACGAGCGAGAGCAGATTGCGCATCGAGAAATGCGCGCCCTCGCGCCAGCCCGCGTCGCGCAGCGATGCGCGCAGGCCGTCGGCGTCGGCGGCCCACTGGAGCGTCATCGGTTCGCGGCGCTCGCCCTTCATGTCGAGCCGGTAGCACGCGAAAGTCTTCCACATCGAATCGGTCCAGGCCATCTGCGTGATGACGAGCGGCGGCGTTTCGACGGGCGGCACCTTGCGCAGTTCCGTGCCGCGCTGCAGGCCGAACGCCGCGGCCAGCACGACGAGCACCACGGCGGGCATGAACAGGCGCTGCGTCGGACGGTGCGGATAGCGCCACAGCGACATCAGCACGACGGCCGCGACCCAGATCGACGCGAGCGCCGCGCCGCCGATCGCGTCGGAGAACAGGAAACGCTCGAAATACAGCCCCGCGAACGTCACGGCCACGATGATCACGTTGCCGAACGAGGCCACCATGGCGGCCTGCACCCGGTTGGCGCGGCGCACCAGCAGGAACATCAGGAAGCCGTAGACGATCACCATCGACGTCACGCGGTCGCTCGGGAACACGAAGGCCGCGACGCTCTCGCTGCTCGGCAGCGCGTGATGGACCGCAAGGCGGATCGCGAGAATCACCAGCTGCGAGACCGCCGCCGCCGTGACCCAGTACGCCACCGAGCGCAGGCGCCGCTCGAGCGCCATCCAGACGGTGACGGTCAGGATGAGCGCCGCGAGCGTCACATTGCTGCCGAGCGTTTCGATGCGCGCGAGCGCGGCGTCGGCCCAGACACTGTGGATCGAGCGCAGGAACTGACGCACGGACTGGTCGATCTGCATGAGCGGATCGCCGCGCAGCACATTGCTCAGCACATACGAAAAGATCGCCGCGAAAACCGGCACGAGGCCCGTGATCATGACGATGGCGCCCAGCGCGGGCTGCTGCGGGTCGAGCAGGCGCTGGAGCCGCCGTGCCGCCGCGCCGTGGTGCCGCAGCGCCCAGCGTGCGGCGGCGCGGCGCGAGGCGCTCGCCCATGCGTCGATATGCTGGAGCAGGATGCGCGTGATGCGCCAGATGAGCCAGCCCGCGAGCGCGAGGATCAGCGCGATCACGACGAGCCGGAACGACACCACGCCCGCGATCTGCAGCGAGGCGCCGAACACCACGCCCGGCAGGATGTGCGCGGGCGCCCAGATGAGCGCGGACAGCACATTCATCGTGAGAAAGCGCATCGGCGTCATGCCGGCCATGCCGGCGACAACCGGCACGACCGCGCGCAGCGGCGCGACGAAGCGCGCAAGGATCACGCTGCGTGCGCCCTGGCTCGCGAAATAGGCTTTCGCCTTGGCGAGGATCTCGGGGTAGCGCGAGAACGGCCAGATCTCGGTGAGCGAGTCGCGATAGCGATGGCCGATCCAGTAGCTCAGGGCGTCGCCCGCCACGGCGCCCGCGATGGCCGCGACGAACAGCCAGCCGAGATTGACCGTGCCCGTCCCGACGAACGCGCCCGCAATGAACATGGCCGTGCTGCCCGGAATGAACGTGCCGATGATCGCCATCGATTCGAGGAAGGCCGCCGCGAACACGAAAATGAGCAGCCACTCGGCATGGTCGGCGAGCAGGTGCAGCAGGTGGGCGTAGGCGTGCTCCATCGACGGGCCGGGCTGGGTGGCGATTGGGGGAACGTGCGGGTGACATCGGCAATATACCCGTGTGCACGCCCGGGCGTACGGCGGGGGGCGGATCGCATCGTGGCGCGCCCAACGAAACATGCCGTCAAGCGCGTGCGGCGTGCGCACGCCTCACGAAGCGTCCGGCAGGGCACCCGCCGGATCAGATCACGCCTTTGTCCTTCAACGCGTCGATGGCGTCTTCGGACATCCCGAGCACCGACTGCAGTACGTCGCGCGTGCCTTCGCCCAGTTGCGGCGGCGCGCGCCGCACGGGCATGCGCTCGCCGTCGAAGCGCCACGGCGGCGCGAGCACCGGCACCGTGCCGCTCTCCGTGTGCGGGTGCGTCTGTGTAGTGACAAGGCCCGCTGCGCTCGCGCGCTCCGAGAGCAGCGCTTCGCGCAGCCCGGCCACTTCGCCGCACGGAATGCCCGCGCGCGAGAGCCGTTCGAGCAGCAGTGCGCGTGGCCGTCTACGCAGTTCGTGCGTGAGCTCGGGCAGCAGTTCGGCGCGATTGTGCGCGCGTTGAATGTTGGTCTTGAAGCGCTCGTCGTCGGCAAGATCGGGCCGCTCGATCACGTCGCGGCAAAAGCGCTCGTACTGGCTGTTGTTGCCGACCGTGATCACGAGCGGACCGTCCGCCGCATCGAACACGCCGTAAGGCACGATCGACGGATGCGCATTGCCGTAGCGCGGCGGATCTTCACCTTGCAAGAGCGCTTCGAGGCCGTAGTAGGCCGTGATCATGAGCCCGCAGTCGAACAGCGCCATTTCGATGTGACGTCCGCGCCCGGTGCGCTCGCGCTCGAAGAGCGCGGCGAGCATCGCCTGCGCCGAGTACATGCCGGTGAACAGATCCACCGCCGCGACGCCGAACTTCAGCGGCGGCTGGCCGGCTTCGCCGTTCATCGCCATGAGACCGGCTTCGCCCTGCACGACAAGGTCGTAACCGGGGCGCGACGCTTCGGGGCCGGTGCGGTCGTAGCCCGAGATCGAGCAATAGATGAGACGCGGATTCTCGCGGCTCAGCGTTTCGTAGCCGAGCCCGAGTTTTTCCGCACCGCCGAAGCGGAAATTCTGGATCACGACGTCACAGGTCTTCGCGAGATCCTGTGCGATGCGCTGGCCTTCGGGCGTTTGCAGATCGAGCGTCACCGAACGCTTGTTGCGGTTCACGCTGTTGAAATACGCGGTCTCGGTCACGCCGACGCGCACGCCCCAGTCGCGCGTATCGTCGCCGCGGCCCGGATGCTCGACCTTGATGACTTCCGCGCCGAGGTCGCCGAGCACCATCCCGCTCCACGGTCCCGCCAGAATGCGGGAAAGGTCGAGTACGCGCACGCCAGCGAGCGGCAAGGTTCGGGTGTCGGTCTGCATCAGCAAGTGATCCTTGTTCGTTGGCGGGGCGCGTCCCGCCGGGTTTGGTGCTACGTCACGTTCATCACGTTCGGGCCTCCGCGCGGCCCGGTGCGCCCAGTGCGATGTAGCGCGCAAGATGATGATCCTCGTCGCCGAGCTGATGATCGATCATGACGAGACGCTTCGCGTAGTGCGAGAGCCGCAGCTCCCACGTCATGCCGATGCCGCCGTGCAACTGGATCGACTCCTCGGCGACGCGCGCGCCGATGCGTCCAATCGAATATTTCGCCGCCGACAACGCGCGTTCGCGTTCGCCGCGCGGCGCGTCGATGGCCGCCGCCGCGTTGATGACTGCCGAGCGCGCCTGCTCGATTTCGAGCAGCAGGTCGGCCATGCGATGCTGCAACGCCTGGAAGCTGCCGATCGGCACGCCGAACTGCTTGCGCGTGCGCAGGTATTCGAGCGTGTCGTCGCGCGCGACGTCCATCGCGCCGACCGCTTCGGCGGCGAGCGCGAGCAGGCCGTAACCGGTTGCGTGCTCAAGCGTCGCGAAGCCGCTGCCCTCGGCGCCGACCAGCGCGTCCATTCCAAGCGTCACTTCATCGAGCGCGACTTCGGCGGCACGCCCGCCGTCGATCTTCCGATAGCCGCGCACCTTCACGCCATCTGCACCACGCGGCACGAGAAAGAGCGAGATGCCTGCTTCGTCGCTTTCGTTGCCTGGCTGATCGAGCGCCGTGCGCGCGGAAACGAGCAGCACGTCCGCCTGTTCGCCGTGCTGCACGACGCCCTTCGCGCCCTGCAGCACCCAGCCGTCGCCGCGTTTGACCGCGCGTGTCGCGACGCGCGCGGCCTCGTAGTGCGAACCGGGCTCGTCGTGCGCGAGCGCGGCGATCAGCGAACCGTCGATCAGCGCGGCAAGCTGCGCCTGCTGCGCGTCGCTGCCCGCATGCGCGAGCGCGCGCCCGACGATCAGCGTATCGAGAAACGGCTCGACCACGAGCCCGCGCCCGAGCGCTTCGAACACGACGGCCACATCGAAACCCTCGCCGCCGAATCCGCCGTGCGCTTCGGGAAAGAGCGCGCCGATCGTGCCGAGTTCGGCGAAACGGCGCCACATGTCGGCGCTGAAACCTTCATCGGAGCGCGCGATTTTATCGCGTGTGTCGAAGCCGTACTGATCGGCGATGAAGCGGTTGAGCGAATCCGCGAGCATCCGGCGCTCTTCAGTGTGCTGAAAATTCATGGCGGCGCCCTTTACAGACCGAGCATCATCTTCGCGATGATGTTCTTCTGGATTTCGTTGGAGCCGCCGAAAATCGACAGCTTCCGGTTGTTGAAGTAGAGCGCTGCGGCGCTCGCGGCTTCGTCGGGCCCGATGGGCTCGCCCGCGTAGCCCTCGCCGAGCGCGGCTTCGACGAACGGCACCGCGTACGGTCCCATCGCGCGGCGCAGCAGCGACGAAATCTCCTGGCGGATCTCGGTGCCGCGAATCTTGAGCATCGAGCTTTCGGCGCCCGGCACGCCGCCGCCCGCCACGGCTGCGATCACGCGCAGGTTCGTGGTCTTCATGTTCTCGAGATCGATCTCGACCTTCGCGAGACGCGCCGCAAATGACGAATCTTCGGCAAGCGGCCTGCCGTTGCGCATGACCTTTTGCGCCGCGCGCTTCAGGCGCGCGAGCGCCGCCACCGAAAAGCCGACGCCCGCGATATTCGTGCGCTCGTAGGTGAGCAGATATTTCGCGTAGGTCCAGCCCTTGTTCTCTTCGCCCACGAGGTTCACCACCGGCACGCGCACATCGGTGAAGAACACTTCGTTTACTTCATGCTCGCCGTCGAGCGTGATGATGGGCCGCACTTCGATGCCCGGCGTGCTCATGTCGATCAGCAGGAAGCTGATGCCTTCCTGCTTGCGCACGTCGGTTGCGGTGCGAACCAGACAGAAGATCATGTTCGCGTAGTGGCCCAACGTGGTCCACGTCTTCTGGCCGTTCACGACATAGTGGTCACCATCGCGTACAGCGGTCGTGCGCACCGACGCAAGATCGGAACCCGCGCCGGGCTCCGAATAACCCTGGCACCACCAGTCGGAGCCGTCGAGAATGCGCGGCAGCCAGTAGCGCTTTTGCGCCTCGCTGCCGTACTTGATGAGCACGGGCCCGAGCATGTTGACGCCGAACGGCACGATGCGGGGCGCGCCCGCAATCGCGCATTCGTTCTCGAAGATGAACTTCTGCACGGCGCTCCAGCCGGGGCCGCCATATTCCTGCGGCCAGTGGTTCGCGAGCCAGCCCTTCTCGTTGAGCGTCGCGTGCCACGCGGCCATGTCGTCGCGCGTGAGGCGGCGGCCGTTGCGCACCTTGTCGGCGACGCGCTGCGGTAGCCGTTCGCGCAGGAAATCGAGCACTTCGGTGCGGAAGGCTTCTTCTTCCGCCGTGAATTTCAGGTCCATGCTTGTTTGACTCCGTCCGGGCGGCGAGACGACACGCTCACGCCGATTGATTCAGGCTCGCGAAATTCGCGCCGCGTTCCACCAGTTCGACGAGCAGCGGCGACGGGCGCCAGAACAGCGGATCGGCCTTCGCGAACTCGCGAATGTCGGCGAGGATCGCTGCGAGGCCAACCGTATCCGCGTATTTCATCGGGCCGCCGCGATAGCGCGGAAAGCCGTAGCCATAGACGAACGTGACATCGACGTCGAGCGGGCGCAGCGCAATCCTGTCGTGCACGACGTTCGCGCCTTCGTTGATCATCGCGGCCATGTAGCGGCGCATGATGTCCTCATCGGTGAAGCTGCGCGGCGTGATCCCGGCGCGTGCGCGCTCGGCGTCGATGATGGCCTCGACTTCGGGATCGGGCGTGCCGGTGCGCGCGCCTTGCGGATAGAGATAGTAGCCACGGCCCGTCTTCTGGCCGAACCAGCCGCGCTCGCACAGGCGGTCGGCGATCTGCACGTAGCGTGCTTTCGGATCGCGCGTCGCGGCGCGGCGCTTGCGCGTGGCCCAGCCGATGTCGCCGCCCGCGAGATCGGCCACCTGGTACGGACCCATCGCGAAGCCGAAGTCGCGCACGGCCTTGTCGATCTGATACGGCGACGCGCCGTCTTCCATCAGATGATCGGCGGCCGCGCGATACACCGCGAGGACGCGATTGCCGATGAAACCGTCACATACGCCCGCGCGCACGGGCACCTTGCGCAGCTTCTTCGCGAGTTCGAAAGCGGTGGCGACGACGTCCGCCGCAACCTGCTTCGGCACCACGATTTCAAGCAGCTTCATGATGTTCGCGGGCGAGAAGAAGTGCAGCCCCACCACATCCTGCGGGCGCGAGATGCTCGCCGCGATGGCGTCGATGTCGAGATACGACGTGTTGGTCGCCAGTACGGCGCCCGGCTTGCAGACGCGGTCGAGCTCGGCGAATACGGCCTGTTTGACGGCGATCTCTTCGAACACGGCTTCGATCACGAGATCCACCTGCGCGAGCGCATCGTACGAGGTGCTGCCGGTGAAGCGCGCGAGAATTTTGGCCTTCGCCTCGGGCGTCATGCGGCCCTTCGCGATCAGGCCGTCGTAGACCTTCTCGACGTGCGCGCGACCGCGCGCGAGCGAGGCGTCGTCGCGCTCGATCATCGTCACGGGCAGGCCCGCGTCGAGCGCGGCGACCGCGATGCCCGCGCCCATCGTGCCGCCGCCGACCACGCCGAGCGTGTCGATGGCGCGCGGCGAGGCGTTGCGCGTTTCGGGCGCCTTCTGCACTTCGCGCTCGGCGAAGAACGCGTGGATGAGGCCCGCGCGCTGCGGGCTGTCGAGGCATTCGAGGAACTGCTTGCGCTCGAAGCGCAGGCCGTCTTCGAACGATTCGCGCAGTGCGGCTTCGACGCAATCGACGATCTTCAGCGGCGAAAAGAGGCCGCGCGATTTCTTCGCCGTCTCGGCGCGCGCCGCGTCGATGGCGGCCTGGGCGGCTTCGCGGCTCGTGAGCCCTTGCGCGTCGCGCGTACGGCGTACCGGCGCATGCGCGGCGAGCAGTTCCTGTGCGTAGGCGAGTCCTTCGGCGAGGACGTCGTCGCTTGCGCCCACGCGGTCCACGAGGCCGAGCTTCAGCGCTTCCTGCGCGCTCGCATGACGGCCGCTCAGCATCAGCGAGAGCGCGGCTTCGGCGCCGATCAGGCGCGGCGTGCGCTGCGTGCCGCCCGCGCCGGGCAGCAGGCCGAGCTGCACTTCGGGCAGGCCGAGTTTCGCGCCTTCTACGGCGAGACGGTAGTGCGCGGCGAGCGCGACTTCGAGTCCGCCGCCGAGCGCCGCGCCATGAATCGCGGCCACGACCGGCTTGCGGCTCGCCTCGATGCGGTTGCAGACGTCGGGCAGCGCGGGCGGCTGCGGCGGCAAGCCGAACTCGCGGATATCGGCGCCCGCGATGAAGTTGCGCCCCGCGCCGACGATCAGCACGGCTTCTACGGCGTCGTTCGATTCGGCGTGCTCGATCGCGGCGGCGAGGCCGCGCCGTACGTCGACGCTTAGTGCGTTGACGGGCGGATTGTCGACCGTCACGAGCAGGACTTTGCCGTGCAACTCATGCAGAACGGGGGAGGGTTGGATGCTGTCGGCTGCCATGTTGCGTATCTCCAGTGGCGGATCGGGCGGCGTGGCGCAAGCGCCCGATTATTGGATGTCTTGGATGTCGGCCGATTTTGGACTGGTCAGGCTTCGTTGACAATCGTATTCCTTGTTGACAGACTGTCAAATTACCCTTGACAGTGAGCTGATCGTGGACGTCAATGCGTTGACCCTGCTGGTGGAGATCCTCGATGCGGGCAATCTGAGCGAGGCGGCGCGGCGGCTGAAGATGAGCCGTGCGAACGTCAGCTACCACCTCAACCACCTCGAAAAGTCGATTGGGCTGCAACTCGTACGGCGCACCACGCGCCGCGTCGAGCCGACCGAAATCGGCCTGAAGCTTTACGAACACGGCCGGGCGATCCAGAACGCGCTCGTTGCCGCGCGCGAGTCGGTCACGACGCTCGGTCAGACGCTGCAAGGCCGCGTGCGGCTCTCGGTGCCGAGCGGCTATGGCCAGCTCGTCATGTCCGACTGGCTCATCCAGTTCAAGCGGCTTTACCCCGGCATCGTGCTCGACGTGATGTTCGAAAATCGCGTGGAGGATCTGCTGCGCGACGAAGTCGATATCGCGGTGCGCGTGATGTCGGAGCCGCCGCAGAATCTCGTTGCGCGCGACATGGGGCCGGTGCGCTATGTTGCGTGCGCATCGAAGGCGTGGGCCAGCGCGCACGACATGCCGCAGCGGCTCGAAGAACTGCGCACCGTGCCCGTCATCACGGCCGCCGTGGTGGGCAGGCAATTACGCCTCGCGGGTTATCTCGGCGACGCACGCCACGAAGTCCTGCTGGAGCCGTCGATTATTTCGGAGAATTTTCTTTTTCTGCGCCAGGCGATTCTGGCGGGGCTCGGCGTGGGCATCGTGCCCGATTACGTGGTGCACGACGACATGCGCAGCGGCGAAGCCGTCACGTCGCTCGACGCGTGGCGGCTCAGCATCTTCGGCACGCACATGTACATGCTTTATATGCCGAATCGCCACCACACGCGCGCGGCGGCTACGTTCATCGAATTCGTGCTCGCCGAAGCGGGGAAGACCGGGCGCGGTGCTTCAACCTGAGGGGAAACGGGTATTCGGATTCCGGGGTTGGTTTTCGTCTGTGCGGCCAATTCGAATTCCTGCTGTTTTCCTCCTCCCGTGGCCCCGGGACGGTGTCTGCGAACGGCCAGACACAGCTTCAGGTCACTCAGGCAAACAGCTTGTCGTATGCCGCCAGCAACGTCTGGTGCATCGCGCTGCCTTGCATGTCCGCGCCCAATTCGTCCAATCCGAAGAAGCGCTCACTGCGATCGAGTAGTGCCTCGGCCTGGCGGACGGTTTCGGCGCCAAACAACAGCACCAGCGAGCGACGATAGGTCTCCACGTCCTCGAGATTAAGCATGCTTTCGATGCAGCGATACACCATGCGGCGCGACGGGGGCAGGTCCTTGAAGTGGTGAATCCAGTGGCAACCTTCAAGGATCGCATCCTTATCGCCGACGGCCAGCGCCAGCAGCGTTTTCAGCTCACCGATCCGAAGTTGCTTCCACGGCGTACCGACTGGAATGGCGAGACCGAGGATTTCCCACACCGGGCGTTCATCGTGCAGGTTCATTGTCTGCAGGTCGGCCAGCAAGGTCGCGCACGCTTCCTGGTTCAACTCCGACAGGCGCACCAGTTTAGGACGCAATTCATTGCCGATGCTGTTGTTCTCCCACTCCAGGTCGTCCACCGGGTAGATCTCGGATATGCCAGGCACGAGGATGCGGCAGGTATAGGCGCCGTGTTCGGTGAAGTCAGATACGTAAATATCCTTGCCTTCGCGATGGACGCAATCGACTAGCCAGCGGTAGTCTTCCTCAGTGGTGCTGCTGAAGTTCCAGTCCGTGAATGGGAAATCCGGAATATCGCCCATGAAGTCCCAGCTGACCACACCGCTGGAATCGACAAAATGGATTTCCAGGTTACCGACCGCGTTGACTTCACTCATATCGAAGCTTGGTTCCGCAAAGCCTTCCAGTGAGTCGAGTGCACGCCCCTGCAGCAATTCGGTCATCGCCCGTTCCAGCGCAATCTCGAAACGCGGATGTGCGCCAAAACTCGCGAATACGCCCTGGTCTTCAGGATGTACGAGGGTCACATTCATGACGGGATAGCGTCCGCCGAGCGACGCGTCTTTCACCAGGATGCCGAAGCCCGCCTTGCGCAGCCCGGCGATGCCGTTGCGGATGTTCGGGTAGCGCGCGATCACTTCATCCGGCACTTCGGGCAGACAAAGTCCTTCACTGATCACGCGATACTTGATGTGCCGCTCGAAGATTTCGGACAAGGCCTGGGTGCGTGCTTCCATCATCGTATTGCCGGCCGCCATGCCGTTGCTGACGTAAAGGTTGCCGATGATATTGACCGGGATGAAGGTCTGTGCGCCGTCGCGCAGACGGGTATAGGGCAAAGTGCAGATTCCGCGCTCTACATTGCCCGAATTGAGGTCAACCAGCACGGTGCCGTCGATTTCGCCTTCGGGGTTATAAAAGGCGTGCAGTTCCGGGTTAAGGATTTCAGCCGGCCAACTGCCGTCTGCCGTCGGCGCAAACCAGCGCTCTTGCTGATAGTGCACGAACGGACGTTTGGCGCGAGTCTCTCCCAGATAAAAGTGCGTCCAAAAATAATGTGTGCTCAAGCGTTCGAAAAACTCACCATAGGCGCTGGCCCGTGCCGCAAGTTCGGTTGTGCCCTTTCCATTGGAAAACAGCATCGGGCAATCGTTGTCCTTCATATGGATCGACCAGATCCCTTCGACTTCATTCTGCAAAGAGGATTCGTTGAGCCGGAAACCGCGTGCCGCCAGCATCTTCTGCATGGTTTCAATGGTCGATTCAAGAGAGGCATCTTTGCCGGGGATGAAGTTTTCGGCTTTCATTTTGATTTCTTGGCGGGCGGTTAAGAGGATGGTGCTGCGACGAGTTGCCGCTGCTGGATGCGAGGAATGGGCAGGCGGAACGAGGGGAGAAGTATATCGGGATTGCGGTCACACAACGTTTAGCCATTCGGGTGGAACGGCCGCAAAAGACCGCTGCTCGAATCTGGCTGGCGAACCCCACTCATCTTCGCAAAGAACGGCAGCGGCAAGACACCAGGCGTTCGATCTCCGGCTTCGAACCATTCAACGCCGCCGGCTTCGAGCCGTCGGCAGGCGACGAGGCCCGGTGAGCCTGGTGAAACAGTTACAAGATAAATATTGACGCTGGTCCATCCGGACGGTACTGTGCCGTTCGAAGTTCAAGAAGTTCGATTGCTGTTCATCAATTGCTCGCTCCTCAGCGGTATTCGTTGTCCTCTCCCTGCTTGAAGCTTCACACACTCTTTTAATAGAGCAAACCTTCGTATTTTTTTCTCAAGAGTTCTTCATGGATACCGGCACCGTTAAGTGGTTCAACGACAGCAAAGGCTTTGGCTTCATCACCCCGGACAAGGGCGGCGACGACCTGTTCGCTCACTTCTCCGAAATCAGGAGCGACGGCTTCAAGACGCTGGCTGAAAATCAGAAGGTGAGCTTCGAAACGAAGCAAGGCCCGAAGGGGCTGCAAGCGGCTAACATTAAGCCGCTGTAAAGTTGAAGGGCCCGGCCTCCCACTACGGATGCCGGGTTGCAGCGACACCCTCGCGGAGCTTTGTCTCCCTCAGTTGACGCGATCGCTCCTGATCGGCATCTGTTTATTGAGCAGCTTGCCAAGCGTCATACGCCTCGTTGCACCTCATTCTTCCCTCAGGCTTCAACGCCATTTTTCGCTTTTCGACCGCTTCAGAATTGGGCTCGAATGGCTGTCAATCCGCTCGCCCGTGTACGCTTCGTACGGCACGTGCGCGCTTGAATATCATTAAAATTAAAATGCAGAGCAAACAATCTCAACAATACAACGGCTATGCCGTCCAACCCTCGGCGCATCGTTTGCCCGACGGTACCTTTTCATCCAATCTGCTGCTCGAACGCATCGATAGCGCGCGAGCCGAAGGCCGCTACTGGTTCTATTCGCTCGACTACTTCAAGAATGAAGAGCAGGCGTTGCAGCACTCGGCCCACTGGGCACGGAACTGGGTCGACACGCGCGGTTAAGGACGGCGCCGCGGTTCGAAACGCCCAAAAAATCTGAGGCACCAGGGCGGGTGAAACAAAGCGTACCCAAACATCACGCGGGATACCGAATTACGCCTCTTCGGGACGCACGGCTGACCCCCTCTTCTTTCTGACCACGCCGATAGTGGCGAGGCAGATGGCACCCTTCGGTTACAATGCACGGCTAGTTCTCTTCGCACAGAGTCCAGTGAGGCCGGCAATAACAGTGCTCGCTGGACTGCGCGCCCCGGCTCGCATCGGACCGGCAGTGCGATGCCGCCACGTCTGACGAATCCCTCGCGTACCCAATTCGCCGCCCGGACAGGGCGGTGCCCATGACTTACAGGACGCGAGGGTTGCCCAGCAAATTTCATGCTTCCGACTACCGTGCGAGCGCGTGCCGATCAACGCTCGCGGCATTCTTCCTCAATGCGGCGTCCGAGCCGATGTCCCGCGAATTGATCAGGGACCTTTGAATGGCCAAAGAAGGCATCTCAACCAAGGAAATAAATTGACTACCGTAATTCTGAAACCCGACGAGCCCGTGGAAGTTGCATTACGCCGGTTCCGTCGCGCGATCGAGCGCACCGGATTGATTCAGGAGCTTCGTTCGCGGACTGCCTATGAAAAACCTACCGCAGAACGCAAACGCAAAAAGGCCGCCGCAGTGGCGCGCGTGCGCAAGCAGATCAAACGGTCGATGCCGCCGAAAAAGCGGTACTGACCGGGAATTGCCGGGTAACCATGCTGAAGCGGCACGTATAGTGCTCGGACGGTGTCTCGCGTAACCTCCGCATGGGGAATCGGTTCTGATCTGGGCCCAGTGGCCAGTTGAGTTCGCGTACCGGCCACTCGATTTTCTGCGATCGATTTTCTCCGATCGATAGACCGCTTCGGGCCGGCATGGGCCAGATGTCCCATTTATACCTGGGGTGCTCGTTTTTCGCACTACAGCATACAAGGCGAACATCAACCGCCGAATCCGAATACGGGGGAAAACGCGGCGGCTTCGCGGTGAGCCGTCCGTGGTGGCACGCTCGGCGCGCGCTTAGGGCTCGCGCGTACCGCCTTTGTCGCCGCTTTTCTCGCCTGCTGATTGCGCCGGCGCTCTGCCCGTGCGGGAAACACCCGTCTCAGGCGGACGCCCGCGCGTAGCGGGCGAAAGCGGCACGCGCTGCTGTATCCCTGCCTTGGCGAGCATATGCGCGCTGATAGGCGCAGTGAGAAAGAGAAAAGCCGGAATGAGCAGCTCATGCAGGCTCGCAAAATCGTTGTGCGTGCTGAAGTAAATCACCGAAGCGAACACGACGCCGCCCACGCCGAGCGTCGTGGATTTAGTCGGGCCGTGCAGGCGCATGAAAAAGTCCGGCAGGCGCACGAGCCCGATCGCTCCGACCAGCGTAAACAGGCTGCCGAGCAGCAGCAGCACGCAGACAAGTGCTTCGATAACGGTTTGCATCCGTTGGCCTCGCGTGAATATCGTCAGTTCAGTTCGATGATGTCGCCGCGCTGCAGGTACTTCGTGAGCGCGACCGTGCCGATGAAACCCATGACTGCGATCAGCAGCGCGACCTCGAAGAAGACGGTCGAGCGCAGGCTGATGCCGTAGACCACAATCAGCGCAATAGCGTTGACGTTGAGCGTGTCGAGCGCAACGATGCGGTCGGGCAGCGACGGGCCGCGCACGAGGCGCACGAGCGTGAGCAGGAACGCGATGCCGAGGATCGCGAGCGACACCGGAATGGCGATGGCTAACATTTGAAAATCTCCAGCAGCGGGGCTTCATAGCGGGACTTGATCTGCGCGATGAGCGCGGCTTCGTCGTCGAGATCGAGCACGTGCACGATGAGGCACGTGCGGTCGTCGGAGAGTTCCGCGCACAGCGTGCCGGGGCTTAGCGAAACGATGGCGATGAGCGACGTGAGCGCGATTTCGTGCGTGCTGTCGAGCGGCACTTCGATGAACGCGGGCCGCATGCGCTGCGTCGGCCCGAGCACGAGCAGCGCGACTTCGACGTTCGCGACGACGATGTCGATGAGCACGTGCAGCCAGAGCCGCACGAGGAGCCACGGGCGGCCGAAGTAAACCGGCTGCAGCCACAGGCCTTCGCCGATCACGAAAGAAATCACCCAGCCGAGCACGGCGCCGAGCACCAGGTTGCCGGGCGACATGTCGTTCATCAGCAGCAGCCAGCACAGCAGCAACAGCGTCGCGAGCCAGGGGTGGGGGAAGAGCCGTTTCAGCATGATCAGCTCCCGTTGTGCGGCGCGGGCAGGATCGCGCGGACGTAGGCGTCGCGGTCGAGCAGTTGTACGGCGGTCGCGTCGAGATAGCGCTTGAGCGGCCCCGCGCCGATCGTTGCGGCCACCGCGCAGGCGAGCAGCAGTGCACACGCGGCGAGCTTCGCGCGCGCGCCGTGCGGCGCTGCGGGTGGCGTGGCGATAGCGGTTTGCGAAGCGGGGATTGCCCAGAGCAGCCGCGTGCCGGTGCGGCTGAGCGCGACGATCAGCAAGAGGCTCGACAGCAGCACGGCGGGCCACAGCACGACGGCCTGCGCGATGGGCGTGGCCGCGAGCACCATGGCCTTGCCGAGGAAGCCCGAGAGCGGCGGCAAGCCCGCCGCGCCCACGGCGCCCGCAAGAAAGAGCAGCGACGCGCTTTTCCACGGCCACGGCGCGGTGGCGCGCTTCGGGCGAATAACAGGTTTCACGACAGGGTTCACAACAGGGCGAATGACTTCAATGACGGTGCGCTCGGCCACAGCCACGGCCACGTCCGCAGCCACGGCTGGCTCGCCGTCCGCATCGGGCGAGATGGCCGGGGCCGTGGTGTCGTCGAGCGCCGCGTGAGAAGCCGGTTCGAGGTCGGCGGCGCGCTCCGGCGCTTCCGGTTCTAGCGTGTCGGCGAGCAGGAACAGCGCCGCCGAGCACAGCGTCGTGCTGATCAGGTAGTAGAGCAGCGCGGCCCACGCAGCCGCGCTTTGTAACGTGGCCGTCGCGATCAGCAGGCCCACGGAGGTCAGCACGAGATAACCGGTCGTCGTCTTCAGACTCGACACCGCGAGTGCGCCGAGCGCGCCGAAAACGAGGGTCGCGATGGCGAGCCACCACGCCCAGTTGTGCATGAAGCTATCGAGCAGGCCGCCCGCCGCGCCGAACACGAGCGCATCGCAACGCAGCATCGCGTAGACGCCCACCTTCGTCATGATCGCGAAGAGCGCGGCGACCGGACCGATCGCGCTGCGGTACGCCTGCGGCAGCCAGAACGAGAGCGGAAAGACCGCGGCCTTCAGCCCGAACACGAGCATCAGCATCGCGCCCGCGAATTGCGCGAGCGGCACCGAGGCGGGGTCGAGATGCGCGAGACGCTCGCCCATGTCGGCCATGTTCAGCGTGCCGCACAGCCCGTACAGCACGCCCACGGCAATCAGGAAGAACGACGAGCCCACCAGGTTGAGCAGCAGGTAATGCAGGCCGCTGCGCACCCGGTCGCGTCCGCCGCCATGCAGCAACAGCGCATACGAGGCAATCAGCAGGAGTTCGAAGTACACGAACAGGTTGAAGAGATCGCCCGCGAGAAATGCGCCGTTCACGCCCATCAGTTCGAACTGGAACAGTGCACGGAAGTGACGGCCGCGCCGCGCGTCGGCGCTCGATGTGCCGAGCAGGCAGCAGCAGGCGAGCACGGCGAGGAGCAACAGCATGAGCGCGCTGAGGCGGTCGAGCTGCAGCACGATGCCGAATGGCGCGGGCCACGCGCCGAGCGCATACGTGAAAATTTCGCCTGACGACGCGCGCACGGCGAGCCACACGGCCACGGGCAGCAGCGCGAGCGTCGCCGCGACGTTGATCATGCGCTGCACGCGCCGCGCGCGCAGCGGCAGCGCGACGATGGCGCCCGCTGCGACGAGCGGAATCGCGATGGGAAGGAGCAGGCTGTGGTTCATTCGCCGCGCGTCTCCTTGCCGTCGACGTGATCGCTGCCGTTGAGCGCGAGCGAGCGCAGCGCGAGCACCACGGTGAAGGCGGTCATGGCGAAGCCGATCACGATGGCGGTCAGCACGAGCGCCTGCGGCACGGGGTCGGCGTATTGCGCGAGCGTGGAGATCACGGGCGGCTTGCCGGTCGAAAGCCTGCCCATGCCGAGCAGGAACAGGTTGATGGCATACGAGAACAGCGTGATGCCGAGGATCACGGGCAGCACGCGCGCGCACATCAGCAGATACAGACCACACGCGCAAAGGACGCCGAGTGTCACGGCGTAAGCGGCTTCCATCAGCTTTTCTCCACGGATTGCAGATCTTTGTCGCGCACGCCGAGGTGCGAGACGATCGTGAGCGTCGTGCCGATCACCGCGCAAAACGCGCCGAGGTCGAACAGCATCGCGGTGCTCAATTCGATTTCGCCCACGAGCGGCAGGTGAAAATGCCCGAATGCGCTCGTGAGGAACGGCCTTCCGAACGCGAGGCTGCCGAGGCCGGTGCCCGCGGCCACGAGAATGCCGAGCCCGGCCAGCGCGCGGTAGTTGATGCGCATGCGCGACTCGGCCCACAGCACGCCGCTCGCCATGTACTGCAGCAGCAGTGCGACCGAAGCGATGATCGATGCGATGAAGCCGCCGCCCGGCAGGTTATGGCCGCGCAGGAAGATGAAGATCGCGACGAGCGTCGTAAGCGGCAGCATGAGCCGCGCAAGGATGGCCAGCAGCAGCGGATGCGACTGCGACGACCACGGCAGGCCGCCCGACCCCGTGGCGGGCGCGGTCAGGCGCAGGCCGCGCAGCAGTGCCTTCACGGCGAGCCCGGCGACCACGAGCACACTGATTTCGACCATCGTGTCGAAGCCGCGGAAATCCACCAGAATCACGTTCACGACGTTGTGACCGCCGCTGGCGGGCAGCGCGTTCGCGAGAAAGAACGGCGCGATGCCAACGCCTGGCGCGCGGGTCATCACCGCGTAGGCGACGCCGCCGATCATCGTCCCGCCCGCAATCGCCAGTACGCCGTTACGCACGCGCGCGCTCACGGATTCGACGGCGCGCTGCTGCACGGGCAGGAAGTAGATGGCGAGCACGAGCAGCATGACCGTCACGATTTCGACGGACATCTGCGTGAGCGCGAGATCGGGCGCGGAAAAACGCGCGAATGCGAGTGTCACGAGCAGGCCGCAGGTGCCGAGCAGGATCAGTGCGTGGAGCGTGTTCGCACGCACCCGGACCACGGCCACGGCGAGCAGCGCGGCGAGCGCGAGGCCGGTCAGCGTGACTGGATCGGCGGGCAAGCCGGTGCGCGACCCGGCGATGTGCGTGAGGGCGAGGAGCGCCGAGCCGGGCACGACGATCATCGCGCCCACCATCCACGCGAGATAGGACGGGAGCGAGCCGTTTTCGAACACGCGCACGATGCGCGCGGCGACCTGTTCGAGGCGCTGCACGAAGCGGTCGAAGCCTTCGCTCGCGTTCATTTCGGAGAGCAGGGAGCGATGGTGGCGGAACGCGTCGCGACGGAAGAAGAACAGCATCGCGCCCGCGGCGAACGACACGGCGCTCATCGCGAGCGGCAGATTCAGTCCGTGCCAGATGCTCAGGCTATAGACGGGCACGCTGCCGTTCAGGGTGATCCACGCCGCCGATTCGAGCATGCGCCCGATGGTCTGCTGCGGCACGAGGCCGACGAGCAGGCACAGCACCACGAGGATTTCGACCGGCAGCCGCATGAACCGCGGCGGCTCGTGAGGCGGGAAGTGCGGCAGATCGCGCGGTGCCGCGCCGTCCCAGAACACGCCGTAGACGAAGCGCAGCGAGTACGCGACGGACAGCCCCGCCGCGATGACGGCGAGCGCCGGAATCACCCAGTTGAAGTCGCCGAGCAGTCCTTGTGCGAGCGTTTCGCCGAAGAACATCTCCTTCGACAGAAAGCCGTTGAGCAGCGGCACGCCAGCCATGGCGAGCGAGGCGACGCCCGCGAGCGCGGCCGTGTAGGGCATGTAGCGGCGCAGCCCGCGCAGCGTGCCGAGGTCGCGCGTGCCGGTCTCGTGATCGATGATGCCCGCCGCCATGAACAGCGACGCCTTGAACACCGCGTGGTTGAAGGTATGGAACAGGGCGGCGACGGTGGAGAGATCCGTGTCGAGGCCGAACAGAAGCACGATGAGGCCGAGGTGGCTGATCGTCGAATAGGCGAGCAGACCCTTCAGATCGCGTTGCACGAGCGCCATCGCCGCGCCGCCGGTCAGCGTCACGAGGCCCGCGATGCTCACGGTGTAGACCCACCAGTCCGTGCCCTCCAGCACCGGATAGAGCCGCGCGAGCAGAAACACCCCGGCCTTCACCATCGTCGCCGAATGCAGATAGGCTGAGACGGGCGTGGGCGCGGACATCGCGTGCGGCAGCCAGAAGTGGAACGGGAACTGGGCGGATTTGGTGAACGCGGCGAACAGGAACAGCAGCAGGATGGCCGGATAAAGCGGATCGCGCTGGACCTTGCCGCTTTGCGCGAGGATCTGCGTGAGATCGTAGCTGCCGCAGACATGCCCGAGCAGCAGCACGGCGCCGAGCAGCCCGAGGCCGCCCGCGGCGGTGATTGTCAGCGCCATGCGTGCGCCGCGCCGAGCGTCGGGGCGCGACGGCCAGAAGCCGATCAGCAGGAATGAAACGAGGCTCGTCAGCTCCCAGAAAATCACCATCAATAGCAAGTTGTCCGAAAGCACGAGGCCGAGCATTGCGCCCATGAACAGCAGGAGGAGCAGATAGAGGCGCGGCAGCGATTCGCTGCCGGCAAGGTAATAGTTCGCGTAGACGAAGATCAGGAGACCGATCGCAAGCACGAGCAGCGCGAACATGAACGAGAGCCCGTCGAGCCGCAGCGCGAACGCGAGGCCCAGTTCGGGCAGCCACTCGCGGCGCCACAGCAGCACGCCGTGGGTGGCCATGCCGACGCGTTCGCTCGCGAGCAGGCCAAGGCCGAAGAGCGCCGCCGCGAATGCGATCCACGTCGCGAGCGGCCGCACGAACCGTGCAGCCAGCGCGACGAACGCCGCAGCAAGAAACGGTAAGACAACTAACCACCCTAATGCCATTCGGACGTCTCCGGAAATCTCCTGCACGATGAGCGGGACGCCGGGCATGCCGTGCGTCGCAGACCACGATCATAGCCGCAAATGGGGCCGTAGCTCGCCAGGGTGAGCGTGCGTGCCGCGAAACAGGTCGTCGCGGGCCGTCGCGGGCCGTCGTGGAACGCGGGATCAGGCCATCTGGCTGAGCGTCTTGCGAAAGCGCATGAGCGAAAAGGCGAACAGCACGCTGCCGATGACCGCGAGCCACAGGAACGGTTGCCAGACCACGCTGATGCCCGCGCCGCGAAAGAGGATCGCCTGGCCGAGTTCGACGAAGTGCGTGGTGGGCGCGGCGAGCATGATGTTCTGGACGAACGGGGGCATGCTTTCGCGCGGCGTGTTGCCGCCCGAGAGCATCTGCAGCGGCAGCATCACGAGGACGAGCAGCATGCCGAACTGCGGCATGCTGCGCGCGAGCGTCGCCATGAAGATGCCCATCGAGGTCGTGGCGAACAGGTGCAGCGCCGCGCCCGCGAGAAAGAGCGCCACCGAGCCTTCCACCGGTACGCGCAGCGCGCCGCGCACGATGAACGTAAGCGAGAGTGCGGCCGCGACCAGTACGACGAGCCCCATCGACCAGATCTTGGCCACCATGATTTCGGTGGGCGTGACCGGCATGACGAGCAGGTGTTCGATGGTGCCGTGCTCGCGCTCGCGGATCAGCGCGGCGCCCGTGAGGATGATCGAGAGCATCGTCACGTTGTTGATGATCTCCATGAGCGAGCCGAACCACCCCTGCGTGAGATTCGGATTGAAGCGCATGCGCACCGCGAGCGACACGGGCGCTTCGACCGGCGCGCGATAGCGGTTCACGAAGAGGTTCACTTCGTCGCCGATCATCTGCTGGATATAGCTGCTGCCCGTGAACGCCTGGCTCATGCGCGTGGCGTCGACGTTGAGCTGCACTTCCGCCGCGCGGCCCGCGAGCACGTCGCGCTGCAGGTTCGGCGGAATGTTGAGCACGAACGTGTAGCGGCCTGCGTCCATGCCCGCGTCGGCTTCGGCGGGCGTCACCATGCTCGGCGCGAGGAAGTGCGGCGGAAAGAACGCCCCGATGATGCGCTGCGAGAGCGGCGAAACGTCGTGGTCGATCACGGCGATGGGCGCCTTGTGCAGCGATTCCGGCCGCGAATTCGCCGACGAATAGATCATCGCCGTAAACGAAAACACGATGAAGAGCAGCAGCATCGGGTCGCGCGCGAGACTCCAGAGTTCCTTCACGCCGAGCCGGTAGATGTTGGCGAGATGGCGGGCCACGTCAGGTCTCCTGCTTCTTGAGCAGCGCGGCGGTCATGCCGATCAGGACCGGAATCGCGACCGCGAGCGGCCAGAACGACGCGTAGAGATCCTGGAAATGCAGCGCCTTGTTGAACACGCCGCGGCTGATCGTGAGCATGTGGGTGGCCGGATAGATCTGGCCAATGAAGCGGCCAGCGCCCTCCAGCGAGGAGACCGGCGTGAGCATGCCCGCGAACTGCACGGAGGGCACCATCGTGCCGATCATCGTGAAGAACAGCGCCGCGATCTGGCTCTTCGTGAACGTCGAGGCGAGCAGGCCGATGGCGGTCGCGCACATGCAGTAGAGGACGGCGGCGCCGAACAGCGTCAGGAAACTGCCCTTGATCGGCACGCCGAACACCGTGACGGCGAGCAGCGTCATCAGCAGGAAGTTGAGCAGCGCGAGCAGCACGTAGGGCGCCTGCTTGCCGAGCAGGAATTCGAGGCGCGTGACGGGCGTCACGTAGAGGTTGATGATCGAACCCAGCTCCTTTTCGCGCACCACGGCGAGCGCGGTCAGCATGGCGGGCATCATCATCAGCAGCATCGGGATCACGGCGGGTACCATCGCGGGCAGGCTGCGCACGTCGGGGTTGTAGCGAAACCGCGTTTCGATGGAGACGGGCGCGCGAACGCGCACGCCGAGGCGCTGCGTCGCCTGGTCGAGGAGCCACCCCTGGTGCAGACCGAGCACATAGCCGCGCACCGTTTCCGCGCGCTGCGGCATCGCGCCGTCGATCCACACGCCGATCTCGACCGGCGTGCCGCGGCCCACGTCGCGCGCAAAGCCGGGCGGAATCTCGATGGCGAGCGCCAGTTCGCCGTCGCGCATGCGCCGGTCCATCTCCGCGTAACTCGACAGCGGCGGTTGCGCGATGAAGTAGCGCGAGCCCGAGAGGTTCAGCTCGTAGTTGCGCGAGAGCGTTGTCTGGTCGAGGTCGAGCACGGCGAAGCGCAGGTCCTCCACGTCCATGCTGATGCCGAAGCCCATGACGAAGAGCAGCAGCAGCGAGCCCGCGAGCGCGAGTGTCGCCCGCACCGGGTCGCGGCGCAACTCCAGCGCTTCGCGCCACATGTAGCTGTACGCGCGCTGGAAGCTGAAGCCGCGTTGCTGCGCGTGCGCTTCATGCGATGCGTCCGGGTCCGCGCCGAGTGCGGCGAGTTCGCCGGTCTCGCTCTCCTGGGTGCCCGCGCCCGCGTCGACGAGATAGGCGATGAACGCCTCTTCGAGCGTCGCCGCGCCGCGCATCTGCGTGATCTCGTCGGGTGTCGCACTCACCAGCACGCGGCCCGCGTGCATGAGCGAGATGCGGTCGCAACGTTGCGCTTCGTTCATGAAGTGCGTCGAGATGAAGATCGTGACCTGGTCGTCGCGCGCGAGCGCAATGAGCAGCCGCCAGAAGTTGTCGCGCGCAACGGGATCGACGCCGGAGGTCGGCTCGTCGAGAATCAGCAGCTCGGGCTTGTGCACCATCGCCACCGCGAGCGAGAGCCGCTGGCGCACGCCGAGCGGGAGATTCTCGGGCAGCGTGTCGAGCACGTCGGCCAGGTCGAAGCGCTCGACCATCTCGGCCACGCGCGCGTCGATATCCGCTTCGGGCACGTGAAAGAGCCGCGCGTGCAGCACGAGGTTCTGGCGCACGGTCAGCTCGCCGTAGAGCGAGAACGCCTGCGACATGTAGCCCACGCGCCGCCGCGTGTCGAGGTCGCGCGGATCGACGGCGTGGCCGAAGAGCCAGGCTTCGCCGTCGCTCGCGGGCAGGAGCCCGGTGAGCATCTTCATCGTCGTCGACTTGCCGCAGCCGTTCGAGCCGAGAAAGCCGAAGATCTCGCCGCGCCGGATGCGAAAGCTCACGTGATCGACCGCGACGAAGTCGCCGAAGCGCATCGTGAGGTCCTTTGCTTCGATGGCGATTTCGGCGTTCTCGTCGGCGTGGAGCGGCACGATTTCGACCGGCTGATGGCCGCGTTTTTTCGCTTCGGGCAGCAGCGCGATGAACGCTTCTTCGAGCGAGCCCGTGTGCGTGCGCTCGAGCAGTTCTCCCGGCGTGCCGGTGGCGAGGATCGCGCCGTCGTCCATCGCCATCAGCCAGTCGAAGCCTTGCGCTTCGTCCATGTATGCCGTCGCCACGATCACGCTCATCGAGGGGCGCTCGCGGCGGATGCCGTTGATGAGATCCCAGAACTGCGCGCGCGCGAGCGGATCGACGCCCGTGGTGGGTTCGTCGAGGATCAGGAGGTCGGGGTCGTGAATCAGCGCGCAGCACAGGCCGAGTTTTTGCTTCATGCCGCCCGAGAGCTTGCCCGCGGGCCGCGCGAGAAACGGATCGAGGCCCGTCGCGCGCGTGAGCGCGTCGATGCGGCGGCGGCGTTCGAGATTGTCGTGGCCGAAGAGCCGCCCGAAGAATTGCAGGTTTTCTTCGACCGAGAGCGTGGGATAGAGATTCTTGCCGAGGCCCTGCGGCATGTAGGCGATGCGCGGGCATACCTCGTCGCGATGCCGTTTGCTCGACATGTCGCCGCCGAGCGCCCAGACCTTGCCCTCCTGCACCGCGCGCGAACCCGCGACGAGCGCCAGCAGGCTCGATTTGCCGACGCCGTCCGGGCCGATCAGCCCGACCATGCGTCCGGCGGGTACGTCCTGCGTCACGTCGCGCAAGGCGACGGTCTTGCCGTAGCGCAGCGAGACGTGTTCGATGCGAACCGCGGGTTCGCTCATCAGGGCACCTTCACCTGAAGATTCGCGGGCCATTGCGCGTCCGAATCGAGCTTCACCCAGGCCACGCCCGGCAGGCCCGTCTTCACGTAGTTGAGGTGCCGTTGCAAAAGCTCGGGATCGATCTGCGCCCGCACGCGAAACATGAGCTTTTCGCGCTCGCTCTGGGTTTCGACGGTCTTCGGCGTGAACTGCGCCGTCGAGGAGACGAACGTGATCTTTGCGGGGATCACCCATTGCGGCGCGGCGTCGAGCACGATGTGCACGTCCTGGCCGAGCGCGAGGCGACCGGCGGCCTGGGTGGGCAGGAAGAAGGTCATGTAGACATCCGAAAGATCGATCATGTTGAGCACCTTGCCGCCCACGCCGAGCACTTCGCCCGGCTGGGCGATGCGGAACTGCACGCGGCCCGCGCGCGGCGCCTTGAGATCGCTGTCGGTGATGTCGGCCTGGACGCGCTCGATGGTGGCCTGCGCCGCCGCGATCGCCGACTCGGCGCCGGTCTGCTGCGCGCGCGCGGCCGTGACGGCGGCGGCTGCGGCGGTCACCTGCGCCGATGCGGCCGTAACGGCGGCCTGCGCGCTCTTCACGCGCGCGCGGTCGTCGTCGAGTTCCTGCATCGACGAAGCGCCTTCCTTCGACAGCTTTTCCGAGCGTGCGAGACGCCTGCGTGCGGCGTCGAGTTCGCTGTTGCGCTGCGTGACGAACGCTTCGGCTGCGCGCTGGTCGCTCTCGCGCAGCGCGATCTGCGCTTTCGCGCTCGCGTCGGCATTGATGGCCTGGCGGTGCTGCGCCTGGGCTTCGCTACGTTGCGCCTGCAACGTGTCGATCTGCATGTGCGCGAGCGTCTGCCCCGCCTGCACGAAGTCGCCCTCGCGCACGACCACGTCTTGCACGCGCCCGGCGAGCCGCGTGGCGATGTCGATTTCGGTCGCCTCGATCCGACCGTTGCCGTTCACGAAACCGGCGCCCGGACCGCGATTCGAGATCAGGCGCCAGCCGAAAAAGCCGCCCGCCGCGACGGCAATCACGATGAGGGCGGGAATCAACCTGCGGGCTGTGATCTGCATGACGGGGAACCTTAGGGGTTGGCGCGGCCGGCGTCGGCGCTCGATGCGAAGCTGCCGCCGCCCAGCGCCGTGTAAAGGGTGACGCGGCTCGACAGCAGCGCGCGCCGCGTTTCGACGAATTGTTGCTGCACGGCGAGCAGATCGCGCTGCGCGTCGAGCACTTCGAGGAACGGCGACGCGCCGTGGTCGTAGCGCAGTTGCGCGAGGCGCGCGCGCTCGGCCTGGGCATCGACGGTCGCGCGCAGCACGTCCACCTGTTCGGCGAGCCACTCGCGCGCGGCGAGCGCGTCGGCGACATCGCGAAACGCCGACTGGATCGCCCGCTCGTACGACGTCACGGCCTGGTCGCGCTGTGACTTCGCGACGTCGAGATTCGCTTCGCGGCGGCCCATGTCGAAGATCGGCAGCGACACGCTCGGGCCGAAATTCCATGCGAAGCTCGGGCCCGTGAAGAGATTGCTCAACTGGGTGCTCGCCGTGCCCGCCGAGCCGGTCAGCGTGATCCTGGGAAAGAATTCGGCGCGTGCCGCGCCGATGTTCGCATTGGCCGCGCGCAACTGATACTCGGCGCCGATGATGTCGGGGCGGTTGACGAGCAGATCCGAGGGCAGGCCTGCGGGCAGGTCGCTCATCACGGCTTTGTCGTTGAGCGCGATGTTCTTGTGAGGCAGATCGACCGGCTTGCCGACCAGCAGTTGCAGTGCGTTGACGCGCGTGGCGCGTTCCAGTTGAAGCTGCGCGCCGAGTGCGACGGCCTGGCGCCAGAGCGTTTCGACCTGCTTCAGATCGAGCTTCGAAATCGCGCCGACTTCGTGACGGCGCTTGAAGATGCGATAGGACTTTTCGCGCGTGGCGATGGTTTTCTGTGTGAGCGTGATGCGCTCGTCGAGTTCGCGCAGGCTCAGATAGCTGTTGGCCACCTGCTCGATGAGCGTGAGGGTGACGGCCTGGCGCGCGGCATCGGTCGCGAGATAGTTCTGCAGCGCCGCTTCCTTCAGGTTCGCGACACGGCCCCAGAAGTCGAGTTCCCACGACGCGAGGCCGATGCCGACCTGGAACTGGTTGGCGGTCACCGCGCGGCCTACTCCCGAGAAATCGGCCGGTACGCGGGCGCGCGCGAGATCGGCCTCGACGCCGATGGTCGGGAACTGGTCCGCGCGGCGGATGCCGTATATCGCGCGCGCTTCCTCCACGCGCTGGATCGCGAGCCGCAGGTCGCGGTTGTGGTCGAGCGCGTCGGCGATCAGGCCGTGCAGCGTGGGGTCGGTGAAGTAATCTTTCCAGCCGGTCTCGGCGGCGCTCGGGCCGTTCTGGGGCTGCGCGGCGCTGTTCGGGAAGGTCTCCGGCACCGGTAGCGGCGGCTGCTGAAAGGGCGGAGCGAGCGACATACAGCCCGCCAGCGCCGCGGCGAGTGTCGCGAGTGTTGCACGCGTCGCCCGCGTCGCCAGTGGCGAGCGCCGCACGGCGAGGGCCGCGAACACCCTGGGGTCCGGACGGCGATTCATCACGGTACTCTCCTGTCGCGCTTCTTTTATGGGTTATCGGCGCTGTACCTTCGCGCGCCCTTGCGATGAGCGTTCTGGCGTGGCGAAAGCGCTACCTGTGCGTGGCCCAGTTTGCGAACAAGCCGCAAACAATTCGCGAACAATGCTAGCGCAACGGTAAAACGCGTGACGGCCAGATGCGCGGCGGCGTGCAGCGGTGTCGATTCCGAGGAGTGACGAGCGTGGCTGCGGACGTTCTGCCGGTTTTCCTGTCCAATTTGCGATCGGGCAGCCATACGGTTGCATGTAGACGCTTCTCCTGGTGCGATGGAGTTGTACCTTTATAGGTATAGGTAAGCCGTGAAGGAGGATATATGCGCACCATCGCGTTCACCGACGCTCGCGCCAATCTGAAGCGTGTGATCGACCAGGTCGTTGACGACAGGGACGTGACACTCATTACCCGCCGCGACGCACCCAATGCCGTTGTCATGTCCCAGGAGCATTACGACAGCTTGATGGAAACAGTCCACCTTCTGCGCTCCCCGGCAAACGTAGCGCATCTGGAGCGCTCCATTGCGCAGGCGCGCGCAGGCAAGGTAAAGCCGCGCAAGCTGGTTGACGACGCCGAATGAGCGTCGCGTTGAACATCATGTGGACTGCCGAAGCCTGGGACGATTACGTCTACTGGCAGGGGCCGGACAAAAGGACGTTGAAGCGCATCAATCAACTCATTAAGGACGCGCAGCGCTCGCCGTTCGAGGGTATTGGCAAGCCGGAGCCGTTGAAGGAAAACCTGAATGGCTTTTGGTCGCGTCGCATTGATGAAACGAATCGCCTGGTCTATGAGGTTGTGAACACACAGATCAATATCGTTTCGTGCCGCTACCACTACTGACGGCTTGCGGATTCCGCTGCAGCCTTGAGACGGGGCAGCCGTGATCATGCTTTAGATGAGCGGGGCGTCTGCTATGTCTGGCATAGCCGTATTTTTTGGCTCTTTCGCCATCGAAATTCCAATGACGGAATAAACATCGAAAATTATTAAATTCCGGGAAGCCGCTGCTTGGTCGCGGCTTGATTATGGCTGGTTTGTGAGGCCTAAATACGGCTTTGTACTGGCTGAAGGATTGAGATCTGGAAAATCCCCGGTAAGACAATAGTAATTACACGAATATTATGATATTTATTTTTCGTGACATTGCCCATCCTATTTGAGATGTCGGCACCATTTAATCCGGGGTGTCGATAGATTAATCCGGAAAGCCAGCCTCCGCATCGACGTGCGTTTGCCGTACGCCTTCCTGTTCTCTCGCATCACGCACTCTTCCGCGCCGATCCGCACATTCCTTGTGTTCACTGCCGGAGCCATAGCGGTTCCGGCGGTGCCGTTTAAATCCACCGCCCGCGCACCGGAGTTTTCGCATGTCGTTGATCCTGCCCGTACAGGCCTACGAGTTGAAGCTGGCGCCACATCCGGCGCCGTTCTCGGTTCTCAAGTTCACAGGCCGGGATGCCGTGAGTGAGCTGTATTACTACGACATCGAATTTACAAGCCCGGTTTCCGGCA
>NZ_JAMXLH010000027.1 GCF_024281035.1 Paraburkholderia sp. | reverse complement strand
GCGCGCTGGTGGGCACGCGCAGCGTGACGGAGTTCAACTACCGCATCGACGACGCCGAGCGCGCGCACATCTTCGTGGGCGTGCAGATCCGCAACCGGGGCGAGTCGGCGCAGATCGCGCAGGCGTTCGTCGAGCACGGCTTTGCGAGCGTGGACCTCACGGCCGACGAACTGTCGAAGCAGCACATCCGCTACATGGTGGGCGGGCGCTCGCCGCTGGCGCACGACGAGCGGCTGTTCCGCTTCGAGTTTCCGGAGCGCCCGGGCGCGCTGATGCGCTTCCTGTCATCGATGGCGCCGGAGTGGAACATCAGCCTGTTCCACTATCGTAACCAAGGCGCGGACTACAGTTCGATCCTCGTGGGCATCCAGGTGCCGGGCGCCGATGACGCCGAATTCCGGCGCTTCCTCGCGACGCTCGGCTATCCGCACTGGGAAGAGACGCAGAATCCGGCTTACCGGTTGTTTCTTCAGTAACGGCGCAATGGCACGGTGCGTTGTACGCGAGGCGCATTTCGGCTCCGTGCTGCACCTCACACGCATCCGGCAGCGGGCATTCATGACTGAGTGCCCCGAGGGGAGCGTCGAATGGATCGTGTCGACCCGCGGTGCGGTCGCGCGATCCAGCCGCTATTCGGCGTATGCATTGCCGTGCAATTTCTGCAATGAAGCGAGTGCGTTACGGCCGACGCTCCTCGTCAAATATCTTTACGCCAACGGATAAACGTATCGGCGAATTGGTTTGCTAACGATTTGCTAAATCGACTCGTGCTGGCGCCTAATTCGAACTCAGTGCAATAGATTATTCCGTGACGAATCATGGCGGAGTAATAATTGCATCTAATGTGTTCATTCACATTGCGATTGCCGATGAGGTGGGAGTCGATCGATAGCTCGTGAATACTCGGAAAACCGATCAGGCGAATGGCTCGAAGGTAGTGCAGTTCGAGCCGTACAACCTGTTACGGAAAACGCCTTCTTCCCAGGTTTGGGATGGCCGGATTCAGCCGTCCGATACGGCACGCGTCCGTACGCTTACAAGCGCAAGATGTATCGCAGATAACACGTCGCACGGAAAATGCATTCCATCAACGTTTTACCCTTAATTCCGTACGAATCCAGGACGGGGCATTATTCTGTTTTTGCTATTCTGCCCAATGAATGGCGAATAATTTGCCACGCGATGCGCCGCTCGACCTGCGCTACCGGTACACGATACGCCCGCGTCCCAACCGCGCGTCGATGAACATCAGCGTGAACAACAACTTCGTGCAGGCGTTGCCGATCTCGCCCAGACCCCTGTGATTCTCCCCGACAATCCGCCGCCAGGCGACTACAACCTCTACCCGCTCGCGATGGGGGGCATGGGTGAATCGACCGGTTATCCAGCGGAGGGCGTGACGCCGGGTCTCGCCGCCGACGTGGAAGGACCTGCTGATGCTCGGCGGCCCTGGCTGTCAGCCGCTCCTGCAGCACTGGACCAGGTCGATGCCGTTCTCGATCAACAGGGACACGAGCACGTTCACGTTCTACGATCCGGTGTTCAAGCTCGAAGACTGGTGGCACGGACCGCGCGGAATCGAGTGTGTGCCTGCTCGCGCGGATCTCTCGGTCGTGAGCAACGGCGGTTACGCGCTGATTGCGGGTTTCGAGTCGCCGCTACGGGCCGGACGCAGCGTAGTCACGCTGATCAGCGCTCCGGGCGAGTCGGAAGTGCCGATGAATGCGGCGCTGCTCGCCGCCGACGTGCTGCCTTCGCTTCAGGGCGCAATGAACGTGATCCACGGCCGCTCGGCGACCGTTACGTCGAAGGGCGAGGCGTGCTACATCGGCAAGCTTGCAGCGATCGCGTTTCTGCGCGGGATCTTCTCGTCCCACCCGTTACTGCTCCTTCTGGGTGGCGTGATTGCGGCGCTCTTCTACCGCATCCTGCGCGCCATCGCTGTGCGCCGGATCAGGGAGTGACATGTTGCCCTTCGCAAGGCCCTCTGTGAAGCCACCGGTCGGAGCACGCCGAGCGCCTGGGTGGCGCGGGCGCACGCCGCTTGCGGCACGCGTTAGCCGTCTCGTGCACGGCATGGTGTGTGGCGGCACTACGCTCGCAGCGGTGGGCATGAGCGCACCGGCTGCCGCCGTAACGTGCGGCGACTGGCCGTCGTATCGCACGTTCGTCGAGCGCTTCGTGCAGGCGGACGGGCGCGTGATCGACTTCTCGACGGCGTCGCAGCAGACCACCTCGGAAGGCCAGTCGTACGCGATGTTCTTCGCGCTCGTGGCGAACGACCGCGCGACGTTCGATCTTCTGCTTGCGTGGACGCGCAAGAATCTCGCGGGCGGGCAGTTCGATGCGAACAACGTCCGGCTGCCGGCCTGGCAGTGGGGCCGCAAGCCGGACGGCTCGTGGGGCGTACTTGACCCAAACCCGGCGTCCGATTCGGATCTGTGGATTGCCTACGACCTGCTGCAGGCCGGACGGCTCTGGAACGCGCCGAACTACACCGCGCTTGGCACGGAGCTCGCGGCACAGATCGTGGGCCATGAAGTCGCCGACCTCGCGGGCCTTGGGCCCATGCTGCTGCCGGGCCCGGACGGTTTCGTCAACGCCGGGGTGACGCGGCTCAATCCGAGCTACATGCCGCTGCCGCTGTTGCGCGGCCTCGCACACGATCTGCGCGACGGGCCGTGGACGGCCATCGCGAAGAACACGCTGAAGATCGTGATGACAACGTCACCCCACGGCTTCACGCCTGACTGGGCGGCGTGGCGCCAGGGGCAGTTCGTCGTCGATCCCAAAACCGGTGACCTTGGCAGCTACGATGCCATTCGCGTCTATCTCTGGGCCGCGCTCGCTGCGCCGTCCGATCCGCTGGCGAAACCCTGGCTCAATGCCGTGCACGGGATGAACGACCGCGTCACGCAAACCCGCGTGCCGCCCGAGAAGGTTGCGGTCACAACGGGCAACGGCACGGGCGAAGGCCCGCTCAGCTACTGGGGCGCACTCGCACCGTATTTCGCCGTGCTCGGCGATACGCGCAACCTCGCGCTTGCGCGCGCGCATCTCACCGCGCTCGACAACGGCGCGCCGGGCTACGAGCCTGTGTACTACGACCGTGTGCTGGGCCTCTTTGGAACGGGCGCGCTCGACGGCCGCTATCGTTTCGATGTGAACGGCCAGTTGATCCCGGCGTGGAGAGGCGCATGCGAGTGACCACGCAGTTCGCCCGCCACCGGTTGCGGCCACCGCGTTTGGCACGGGCATGGTGATAATCGACTGAAAGGAAGACGGTAGCGCGCAACAATACCTGACCATACTGCGGCAGCCGGTGTCCAACTATCTCAGCATCGCTGAACCGGGCCGCCGGCTCGGCCAGACGAGCGAGCGCGACCAGATCGTGAACGACGCGCGACGGCTTGCGCAGACGAGTAAGAGCGCGTGGGCGGTCGAGGCGTTCAGGCGGGCGATGGGCGGACAACCCACCTCGCGCGAACTGCGCAGCGAATACTACCAGGTGCTTTCGGCGACGCTGAACGGTTGGGATGAGGCACGCAAGGGCCTCGAGGAACTCGCGCGCGAGAATCCGGACGATCCGGGCTTTGCGCACGCCTACGCGCAGCATCTGATGTATCGCCACGCCACGCCACGCCACGCCACGCGGCGCGATGGCATCGCGCGACACCAGCAACTGGCCGGCGACAGCAAGGTTGGCCGGCAGGCGCCGAAAGCTTGCGAACGCGACTCGCGAGGCGACGGCGCAGCAGGAGGCGAGCACGCAGACGTTTGGTGTGGCACGGGAACTCGCGCAGATCAATCGGGAGCAGGCGAGCACGGTGTCGGGCGGTGTCGTTTTCCGCAATCGCACGGGTGAGGACGGTATGTCGAACCCGCAGGGTGCATGCGGGCGGTTAACGGTCACGTGGTCGTGACAGCTGCGCCCGTCACGGATAGCCTGCTCGCCTACGCCGGCGCGGGCCTTGAATGGGCGGTGCGATGAAGTCGGGTGCGCGCGCAGCGCTGGGTTGGGACCGATGGCACGAGCGGCCTCTATGTCAACGGCCTGTTCCAGCACTACAGCGGCCATCACGTCGAGAACAACGATGAAGGCAAGGGCGGTGGCGGCGTGTATACGTCTCTCTACGAGGACGCTAACCAGAATCTCCTGGCGGGCGTGAACGTGACGTGAATGACGTTCTCCAAGAACCAGTCGTATTACACCTATGGTCAGGGCGGCTACTTCAATTCTCAGCAATTCGTGATTCTGGATCTGCCGCTGGAGTATGCGGGCCGCGATGGCCCGTTCACACACGATCTGAGAAATCGGCGACGCGGCGCGTCCTGATCGCTTACTCGAAGCGCTCAAGCGCTTCGGTTCGGATCATCTGGGCGAGATTCGAGGGGCGTCCGCGCGATCCGCTCACTGGATGGTAGATGCTGTCGCCGCGTGAGATCGCTTCACCTGTGAGCGCGCAGACGCCACGCGAACGCGCAGCGCGCTGCACCCAGCGCTGCTCGCGGTAGTTGCCGCCCGTCGAATCACGCCAGGAGATCGACACGGCTTTTGCACCGATGCGTTCCACGAATGTCACGACGGCATTGCGCCCATAAGTGGCCGCGATGGATGCGAGTTCTGCGACACGGCGGCGCTTATCCGCGGGTGCTTCGGTGTAGACCTCTTCGTTTTGATCGTCGTCGTCCGCGATGGCGTGTTCGCTGATCTGTTCGAGTTGCGAGATCGTCGCGGTCCACGGATCGCCCCGCTGCGCCGACGTAACCGCATGAATCTGTCCACACATCGGATACGCCGGTGCCGCATGCCTCATTGATGTTGTTCGTAGCTGGCTCACGTCGAATTCCTCCGCTGCTTGTGCGATCTCCGCGGTATCGTAACTGCGTGCCTGTACCGAATAAATCCGGTTTCCCCAAATACTCAGTTTGGCTTCCCCAAACAATGGCAAACGTGTCAGCTCCCGGTCATCAATGGCTTGTCTCGCAACGTTGCGACGTTGACAGTGGCGCCGGTGTTCCCGCACAACAAGGCGGCTTCGTGTCTACGTGACGTTGATGCTGTCGCGATTGCGGTGCGCTTCTCTCTCTACTTCTCTACATCTAGATATAGAGAAGCGCACGACATCAAACGCTTGGCCGCTCGCCCTCGACGGAGTGCGTCACGGCATACACAGTTCACTTCTGTGCGAGTGAGCGTCGGTAAAGGGAGTCGAGTACGGCGTGCGTGAAGTCGCGACGGGAGGACGCGCGCTTGATCCTGTTGCCGCGAACAATACGTGCGATGGCGCGCGTCCTGGACGGCTCATCTACCGTTTAAAGAAATATCTGCAAAATGGGGTTGACGAGTATCGATCCGATCTTCATAATCTCGTTTCTCTGCTGCTGACGCAGCGACGCAGAAAGCGCCGGGTAGTTAAAAGTTTTACGGCGGTTTCAGCGAACGATCTTTAAAAATTTACAGCCGATAAGTGTGGGCGCTTGATGCAGTAAGCGACCCCGGTGTGTCCTTCGGGATGGGCCGGGAAAAGCAAAAGTATCAAGAGTCTCACACTAAAGTAAGTCAGGTTTTTGAATTTATTCAGAACCTGTCAGCTTTGAGTGAGCGACCGGTTTCGAGAGAAACCGAACACAGTAACAGGTTTGAA
>NZ_JAMXLH010000026.1 GCF_024281035.1 Paraburkholderia sp. | reverse complement strand
ACGTCCCCCGGAAACTACAAATACGCGTACCTGACCGAGCAGGGCTGGTATGTGATCAGGCTGCCGTTCGATCTCGACGAATGGAGCCCGGGCGGCACAAGCCGGCCCGTGCGTTTCGCCAGGCCTTATAGCGGGGACAATTACGGGCACCACTTTCCGTTGATCGACGGGGCGGAGGTTGCGATTGTCTTTACGGATGGTCATCCGGACAGGCCCGTGATCATCGGCGCGATGCACGACAGCCTGCATCCGGACCTCGTCAACAACTTAAACCATACGCGCAATCTCATTCGTACCGCCGCGAAGAACGAGTTGCGGATGGAGGACAAGGAGGGCGTCGAGCATATCCATCTGAGCACGCCGTTTCAGACCAGTGAGCTCAATCTTGGGCATATGGTCGATGGGGAGCGCAAGGAGCGCGGGCAAGGCGCGGAGTTGCACACCGATGGGCATGCGGCGGTGCGAGGGGCCAAGGGTGTGTTGCTGACTGCGGAGGCCCAGCCCGGTTCGAGCGGCCAACAGCTCGACATGCAAAGTGCCGACGAGCAGTTGCGCAGGGCATTGGCGCGCATGGAGTCGCTGGCCGAAGCGGTTCGTGCGTCCGAGGCGACCGTCGCGGAACTCGCAAGGCAGAAGGCGCTTTACGAGCAGGCGCTCAAGGGACTCCAGCGCGCCGCCATTTTGCTGAGCGGTCCGGCTGGCATCGGGATGACTTCGGGCGAACATCTTCACTTTAACGCCGATCAGAACTTGTTCGCGACCGCCGGGGGAAATTTTGATGTGGGCGTGATGCAGAACTTCACCGTGGCGGCCGCGCGGCAAGTCGCGCTGTTTTCGCAGGCGCGCGGCATGAAGTTCGTTGCCGCGAAGCAGGACGTCGTCATGCAGGCGCGTACCGGCGGTATATCGCTGGCATCGTCGCAGGACATGCATTTTTCGAGTTCTGACGGGGCCATTGCCGCAGTTTCGAAAGGTGCCTTGACACTATCCAGCGGCGGCGCCTACATCAAAATCGATAACGGCAATATCGAACTTGGTTGCCCCGGTGACATAACGCTCAAGTGTGGGCGTTTTCACTGGACTGGCCCAGGCAATCTGGCGCCTTCGTTGCCCGCCATGCCGATCGGACCATGCAAAGAATGTGTGCTCGATGCTCAACGTGGTGTTGAAGCAATGACGGAGGTCGCGTGATGCCGAGTACGCTCAACGTGACTTCGTCGGATGACATCGAGCGCGCCTGGGAACAATGGCACGAGCATTTGTTAGCGCAATTTTCCCGCCTGTTGGATGGTAACCGGGCGGTGCAGCTATTCCTGCTTGTTGATTCCCGCGCTACGCCCGGGGTCGAAAAACTCTTACAACAGGTTCCACGCCTGGCGTGGGTGTCACTCTGGCGGGATTCGGTTATCGAATCCTATACGGACATCGCACCGTATCTTTTCCAGATCGACCACATTGCGCTGAGCGATCCAGGCGATCTGCTGACTCGGCTGGTCAGGCGTCTCTGGAAGGATGCACACAACCTGCACATGCTGACGTGGATCTGGTCGCCGTTGTCTCTGGAGTTACTGAGCACGCATTTGCGCTATTACAGCCGGTACGAAACAACCGAGCGGCGTGCATTCTTTCTGCACTTTTACGATAACCGCATCCTTGAGCGACTGCGATCCGTATGGACGGAAGCAGAGGGGCAAGTTTTCGTGTCGCCGTGCGTCGAGGTTTGGTATCGAGACCGGGACTGGAATGATGTTGTCTGGCGTAACGAAGTTGACGCGGCCTTGCCCGTGTACAGGAGCGAGCAGTTTTTGACAGCGGAGCAACACCTGGAACTGCTCCGGCTTGGTCGGGCCGACAAGCTTGCGATGCAGTTACGCGACATGTATGGCGGGGAGTTCGGTGATGTCCTGGATTCGAAGCTCTATTACAGCATTTCAGAGCAACTGGAGCGCGCTGGGAAGTACCGCATCGCCGACAAGGACGATCTTCTGAACTATGTCGTGAAGGGCGTGATGGTTTCTCCGCGCTTTGACGAACATCCAGAAATACATGAGCGGCTCATGCGCGCTGCAAGTGGCGAGATCACGTTACGCGAGGCGCTGTGCGATATCGATAGCAGAGTGTTGGCTGAGGCTTCGAAAATGGTGCGTTTGGCAAAAAGTCCAGACACGGAGGTTTCCAGAACGTGATCAAACGACTGATAGTGCTGTGTTTCGTGACCGTCGCGTTGATGGGCTGCGACGTTTTATCGTCGGAGCCGACTTACGGCGGGGTGAGCGTGTCGGGGATGAATTACACGCCCTTCAATCTGAGCAGATTCGTCATCCGGGACAAGTATGGGAACAGGGCGGGCGGCGGTGGAGACCTGATGCCAGGCAGTGGCGCAGGCACGATGAGCTGTTGCTACACGTTGAAGGGAACGGAGTTTTCGGTCGACTGGGAGGTGTATGACGCCGACGAAGCGATCAAGGCTATCGATGCACATCAGGAGATCAAGTCAATCTACAAGACGACGCAGGTGCATTTCCCAAAGACGAAGATATCGGGCGGCATCGGCGCGGTGATACTGGGCGTGCATTTCTATCCCGACGATCACGTCGAGTTTGAGTTTCGCAATGACATGAGCGGATCGCGGATCGACTATGCGGAGGTGAGTTACTGGTTCAAGACGAAATACGGCAGGGCGGCCTATCCTGGTGGTCTGGATGAGGCGGAGGCATTCAGGCGCATCGCACGCGTTGCCTCACAGGGGTGGCTGAAGTATCGCCTGACCGCGGATGAGGATCTCAAGCAGTACGTGTACTACACGCTGCTCGTCAACCCGGATTTCGACAAGCACCCTGCGGTGCAGCGCATTGTTGAGGAAACGAAGGGACAACCGGGTGCGTTCGGCGCAGCGATGGAGGCGCTACCCGATTCCGTGGTTCGGGAAATCAAGAGCAACCGTTTCGAGCACGTGATCGCGGAGCGGTACCAATCGCCTGCGTTCCGCTTCTCGGTCACGGCCCATTTCGACAGTCTGGTCGCACGGCATCAAAGTCTTCGTCAGGAGCGAGACCGTGCCCAGGCGGAGTACCAGGCACTGCGAAACCAGTGGCCAGCCGCAGATTTGCGGACGCTTGCCACGGCACAGGCGCGCCTTGACGATGCAAACCGAGCCGAAATGCAGGCGTTGCGTGAAGCGACGATCGAAAAGAGTCGCCTGTCCGAAGGAGTCTGGAAACGCATAAAGCGCGAAGCCGCGTACTGGATGCGGCGCGATGCGGAGCAAACCGACAGGCGCCGCGCCGTGAACTATTTGAGCGACAAGCCGCCTGGTGCGGTGCATCCAGGCGGGCGTAGTCCCGAAGCCTACGCGTCGATCATCGAATCATTCATGACGACGCCCGAGCAGGACGGCGCAGCGATGGAAGCGCTACCCGATTCAGTGGTTCGGGAAATCAAGAGCAACCGTTTCGGGCACGTGATAGCAGGAGCCGGGCAGTGATCAAACGACTGATAGTGCTGTGTTTCGTGACCGTAGTGTTGATGGGCTGCGACGCTTTATCGTCGGAGCCCACATACGGCGGGCTGAGTGTGTCGGGGATGAATTACACGCCTTTCAATCTGAGCCGATTCATCATCCGGGACAAGTATGGGAACAGGGCTGGCGGCGGTGGAGACCTGATGCCAGGCAGTGGTGCAGGCTCGGTGAGCTGTTGTTACAAGTTGAAGGGAACGGAGTTTACGGTGGACTGGGAGGTGTATGACGCCGACGAAGCGATCAAGGCGATTGATGCACATCAGAAGATCAGGAAGATTCACAAGACGACGCAGGTGCATTTCCCGAAGACGAAGATATCGGGCGGCATCGGCGCGGTGATACTGGCTGTGCATTTTT
>NZ_JAMXLH010000025.1 GCF_024281035.1 Paraburkholderia sp. | reverse complement strand
CTGCTGCCGACGGCGGATTACAACGATGGCAAGCCGTGGCTGAAGGTGCGTGACAGGGCCAGTGGCCAGGAGATTCTGGCGCTGCCGCAGAAGGGGGATCCGTATGGCGAGATTTATTGCTCGCCCGAGTGGTACGGGCTGGTGCCGGAGGAGAACCTTGCACTTATGAATCCAGGGAAGAAGCGGGAGCAGGTGTCTGGAGACGAGATGCCCAAAGTAAACGCGTCGCGCCGGACGCTGAACAAAGTTCTGGATGGTGTAAGGAAATTCCATGAATCCATCCAGGGGAAGTACAAATCCCCGACCTACGCGCACTACGGCGCGCAGGGGCAGCGTGATGCGGACAAGGCCCGCGGTGGCATTGCGGGCACTGGCCTGCTGGAGAGCCGGCACCGCTTCAGTTGGGGCGAGGTGTCGTGGGAGGGGCATGGTCTGGACGGTCTGGACGCAGCCGGGCTTTCCATTGCCAGCGACGACCGCAAGGGCAGGCTCTTCACTGCCTCAGGCATTGAACTGACCATCGGCGAACCCGACTGCCCCGGAGACGGCACCGTCCCGGTGTATTCCGGCGCAGCGCCGGGCAAGGCCGGTATCACGATGAGTTTCGTCCACGGGCACGGCAACCCTGGGCGATGCAACGAACACTTCGGTTATGACCATCAGGGTAGTTACAGCGATGACCACGGGAGATCGCTGTACGCCACCATGTACGCCATCGTCAAGATCGCCCAGCAGGCCCGCTGGCACAAAAAGGAACCCAAATGAATCAAGGCTGGAGAACACGTGCAATCGGCAGGCATCTGGTCGATCTGCCCGGTGACGCAACCACCATCGAAACGTATTCGGTCAACCAGACCAGTATTGCGCTGCTGCCGGATATCACGACGCAGGGGAGTTTCGACCTCGTCGTCAATGAGCGGGAGCGGGAACGGCGTGCGGCCAGACATGACACGCACGGGAGCATGTTCGTTGAGCGGGTGCGCCATCCCAACGGCGCCATTACCCTTGTGTCATGGGACAGTGACTACTCGATTCTCCAGTATCACTTCGACTCCTACTACCGGGCTGGTACCAGGGTTTTGAAGTACTCAGGCACTGTTGATGACGACCGGAAGAAGCTGATACTGGATTTTCGTGAAAGCCTGTCGCACAAGTGGCGGGAAATCCCTTCCGGCGAGCTACCGGAGGGGATAGGTTTTGTTGCTGGCGACGTCATGCTGGCCTCCAAAAGTTTCAACCCGGAAAGATGGGAACTGAACATCCGGCTGCGCAACAAACCCGACGCCTGGTTCCGCCTGACTTCCTATGTGCACGAGCGCGACGAGCCTGAAGGCCTGCGCGCCCGCGCGGGCGGTGTTCTGCCTGCCCTGCTGGGCATGGTGGTGGGCGTGGGCCAGTTGCGCAACCGCGCGCGGCCAGTGGGCCCGATCAAGGCCGACGAGATTCTGGTGGCCGGTACCCAGGACGGAAAGCGGACCTACGGCTTCAAATGGGAGGCGCCTGGCAAGGCGTACTCGCTGGCCGAGCCGAACCTGAACCTGTCGTTGCGCGTTGGCGAGAGTGCGTACACCACGAACAGGGAATCGTTCGCCAACGACGGCGAGGCACTGGAACTGTGGGACGGGGTAGTGGAATCGATTCGCCTGCGCCCGGGGGCGGTATGAAGACGCTGTCTCGCCGGGAAATTATGAAGACGCTGCTTGCGGTGCCGGTTGCCGCGATGCTTCCTCGCATTTCGCTGGGCGCGCCGAACGTGATGACGGTGAACGAGGCCATGCGTTACCTGTGTGACGAGGTATTCACGTCGCCGCTTCAGAGGCGGCACGAATTGGTTTGCTTAGCCGGGCGCCGGGATAAAAAAGAATTCAATTGAATCAAGGCTGGAGAACGTGCGCAATCGGACGTTATCTCTGAGGCAGCGCGGTCGCATACCCATGTGCCGCTCCCGCGATCCGCCGCCTCAGCCGCCCTCACATCCCCGCAAGCGCCGCCTTGCTAGCATGATATTGACCCGGCGGCATCGGAAAAGCACTGCGCTGCCACGACAAAAGCTCGTTGACCCGTTCCGCGGGCGCGGGCCGGGCCAACAAAAAACCTTGCCCCTGATGGCAACCCGCATCCTGCAGGAACGCGAGTTGTTCCTGCGTTTCCACGCCCTCCATCACGACTTCGAGATCGAGCGCGCGTCCCATCGCCACAATCGCGCGAATGATCGCGCGATCCGCACTGTGCGCGTCGCAGCCGCTCAGGAACGATCGGTCGATCTTCAGCGTATCGACCGGCAGATCCTTGAGATACGCGAGCGACGAGTAACCTGTGCCGAAGTCGTCGATGGCGACGCTTACGTTGCGCGTCTCCAGTTCGCGCAGCAAGACGCCGATCTCCTCGCGCGTGTTCATCGTCGTGCTTTCGAGCAGTTCGAGTTGCAGGCGTTCGGGCGGCAACGCGGTTTCGCTGAGTATCCGCGTGAGGTCGGTCAGGAAGCTATCGGTGTGGCACTGCCGCGCCGACAGGTTGACCGCGATGCGGCCGAATTCGAGGCCCGCGTCGAGCCAGTTGCGCGCCTGTCTGCAGGCTTCCTGAAGGACCCAGCGGCCGAGCGGCACGATCAGCGCGGACTGCTCGACGATCGAGATGAACTTGTCGGGCAACAGCAGCCCGCGATGCGGGTGACGCCAGCGCAGCAGGGCTTCGACGCCGACGACGCGTCCACTCGAAAGATCGTATTGCGGCTGGTAGAACAGGCAGTATTCGTTTTGTTCGAGTGCGCGGTGCAGTTCGCCGACCAAATCGAGCTGAGCGATTGCCGACGACGTCATCTTGCTCTCGAAGAACTGGAACGCGTTGCAGCCCTGGTTCTTCGCGCCGTACATCGCCTGATCGGCGAGCATCATCAACTGCTCGGCTTCGGTGCCGTCGTCGGGATAGATGCTGATGCCGATGCTCGGCGTCGTGAAGATATCGTGCCCGTTGAGATCGATGGCCTGCCCGACCGAATTGAGCAGCGACTTCGCAATACGGCCCACGTCCCGCACGTCGTTGAATTCCTCCAGCACGAATGCGAATTCGTCGCCGCCAAGCCGTGCAACGGTATCGCTGTCGCGCACGCCCGCGGCGAGTCGCGCGGCCACCGTCTTCAACACTTCGTCGCCGGCATGATGGCCGAGCGTATCGTTCACGAGCTTGAACCGGTCCAGATCCAGATACATCACCGCGACCTGGCTTTTGCTGTGGCTCGCATGGATGATCGCGCGTTCGAGCCGCTCCTCGAACAGCGCGCGATTCGGCAGGCCGGTCAGTACGTCGTGGGTGGCGAGGTAGCGCAGCCGCTCTTCGTTCTGGCGTCGCTGCGTGATGTCCGAGAAGATGCCCGCATAGTGCGAGATGTTGCCCTCGGTATCGTGAATGCTCGTGATCGTGAGGTATTCGAGGTACAGCTCGCCGCTCTTGCGGCGGTTCCAGATCTCGCCTTGCCAGTGGCCGTTGGTGACGAGCGAGTGCCACATGTTCTGGTAGAACGACGCGTCCTGATGACCCGAGTTCAAAAGGCTCGGGCTGCGCCCGAAAACCTCTTCGTCCGAGTAGCCGGTCAGGCGCGTAAACGCCTGATTCACGCGCTCGATCTTGCCGTGGCGATCGGTCACCATGATGCCTTCGAGCGCGGAGTCGAACACGAGATCGGCCATGCGCAGATTGAAGCGGGCACGTTCGAGCGCTTCGTCGCGCTCGATCAGCGCGCTTTGCAGCTCGCTCAGATACTCCTCTTCGATGTTCTGCATGATGTCCGCAAAGCTCAGCACGGCTGTGAGACGGCCTTGGGGGTCGCGCACGCCGAGATGGCGGATATGCTGCTGCAACATGAAGCGCTGCGCGGCGTAAAGGCTCTGCGTGGCTGCCAGCGCCCGCAGCGGGCGGCTCGCATGGTCGCCGACCACGCCCGCGAGCGTTTCGTTCGCGATCAGCCGCACCACGTCGCGTTCGGTCAGGATGCCGTGCTCGCCGTTCGCATAGGTCACAACGACCGCATCGAGCTTGTTCCTGCGCATCGTAGCAATGGCGTCGTGCAGCGGAAACTGTTCCGGCACGACAACGGGCGCGCGCAGCTGAATCGATTCGAGCGATTTCAGGCGCAGGAAAAACTCCGCGCCCTGGTTGACGATGACGTCGGTTTGCGTGATCACGCCGATGCACGCGCCGTCTTTCACGACGCCGAAGTGGCGGATGCCAGACTGCTTGAAGCGGACCGCCGCTTCGCCCAGCGGCGTGTCGGCATCGAGCGTCAGCAGCGGGGCGCTCATGACAGCGCCGATCGGGAGATCGGGCGTGTTCGCATCCTCGCCCGCCAATAGCGCGTCCTGTTCGGTCCAGATGCCGACGGCACTGGCGCCTTCCATCACCACGATCGAGCTGCAGCCTTCGGCCAGGATGCGGCGCACGGCTTCACGCACCGAGGTGTCGGGCGTGCAGGTGAGCAACGGACGTGCGATCAGGCTCGAAATGGGAACGTGGTAGCTGCTCGTATACATTTTCTTGCGGACCCCAGGCGATTGATCAGGCGATTGATACCGGCGAGCCTTATCCAACATCGCCCGTCGCTGATTAGACCCATCGCGCCTCAACGGCGGGTGCGTCCCGAAACTTGAGTGTCAAGTTGTCGCAGGCGATCCGGAGATGTTGCGGGTCGATCCGGCTACGCGGCGGATGACAAGGGAAGGGCAGCGTGGCTCGAACGGATGATTTCGTCGTACCGCCACGCTGCAATGGTCCCGCATCAGGCTGTTTCGACGTACGCAGATGGCCTGCGCACGTCGCAGCGAGTGGGGCTGGTTGAGCGGGCTTTAAAGCGGGGCGGGCTTTAAAGCAGGCTCACTTCGAATCGGATTTGGACAGCGGACACGTCTTCAACCCAAGGAGGCGGTAGGCCGGGCACACGCGCACGAGGCCCGTGACGAGCGGCACGATGCCAATCCATCCCCAGACGCCGATGCGTCCTGTTGCGGCGAGGCCAATCAGGGCCAGCCCAATCACGATCCGGATAATCCGGTCGACGGTTCCGATATTTGCTTGCACAACAGTCTCCTTGCCAGAACGACGGGTTTCATACCGAAGGCGGGATGGACCGGCGAGCGCGTGCATTCGGCCTTCGAAGCGGGCGTTACCCGTCTAGTCTCGCCTGGCGCGCGAGACCGGATCCTGATGCAGCGTAAGGTTCCGTGAAATGACGACACGGACGTGCGTCTTGTGAGGCGCTGAGCGTCGCGGTTTCCCAACGCGCGCCGGGCGTGCCGCAGCGCGCAGCCAGCAGGTAGTCAGCAGGTAACCGGCAGCTAACCAGCAGGCAATTGGGCGCGAGACGTTCAGCGGGCGCGGTTAACGCGTGTGGTCCGGCACTGCCGGAGTTGGCGGGGCTTGAGGACGAACGAGATCGCCCCAGCCGAGCGGCGCGTACACCGTGCCGCCCACCAGTTCGACGTATTCGACGAACTTCTCGATCGTCGATCCGCCCATGATGAAGAGCGGCTTCGGCACCAGGTAGTTTTCGGTGCGCAGCCACGGAGCGTGGCCGGCGTTGATCGTTTCCACGCTGTACGCTGCGCCGTGCGCGCCGCTTTCCGGCCGCAGCAGCGGGCCGTCGAACGCGAGTTTCAGAATCTGGCCGGGTTCCCCGGCGTACGGTTCCCCGGCGTATTGCTCGTACGGTGCGCGCTCCCAGCCGTCGCCCCACTGCCGATTGAGGTCGAGCCGGGTGAAGAACGCCCATGTGTCGCGCACGAAGCAGAGGCGGTAGCGCTGCTTCACGCCGCTCAGATCGACACGCATGGCCATGACGTTGGCTCCTTGAATCGGGAAGAGACTCACTCGCTGCCGCACGCGAGCCGTCACTCCCCGCGTTGTACCCTGCCTGCCCGAATCGGCCCGGCAGCCGGTTCGGAGCGAACCGGAAAAGCGCGATTGATGCACATCAACCGCGCACGATCTGCCGGGTCTATGCTCAAATCGACAGCGTGCTCGCGAACGGCGCGCGGGTTCACCGCACGATCAGGGCGAGCTGCCTGCTATGGAGCGTGAGTCATGACTCTCAACGGAAACATCGACGCGGGGACGTGGAGCGTGACCGCGGAAAGCGTGCCGTCGCCGGAGGGCGGGTACGGTTGCCTGATTCACGTCGAGCACACAGGGCCCCAGGCGCAGTTCACTCACACGTTCACCCATCACAGCACGTTTGAAAACGAAACTGATGCCGTGCTGGACGGGTTGCGCGAAGGCATGCTGTGGATCGAACTGAAATCCCGTCACGCGTTTCATGTGTGACCTCATGTGCGAGAACATGTGCGAGTGATTCGCTGCTCCGCCCGCCTGCGTGCGCTGTCCGCTTGTGCCGGTTCACATGCCTTCGTCGGCGAACAGGCTGTCGGCGGCCACGCACTCCGTCGGGTCCACACACTGAACATGCCATCTGCCTTCTTCCCTCTCGGCCTGGTCGGCCCGGTCGTGCCGGCTGTGCTGGTCGTGGGTAAGCCAGCGAATTGCGCCGGTTTCGCCTTCGAACGGACCGCCCGGGGACGCAAGATCGAGTCCTTCCAGCACACATAGCGGCTCTTCGTCGCTGCCCGCCAGCAGGCAGGTGCCGTCCGACGCGTGCCCCGCATGCCCCCAGGGCGGCACGCCGCTGCCGACATGACCTTCGCGGGACCACTTGCCCGATTGCGTGTCGAGCCAGACGATGGCGCAGGCGTCGGGGTTGTGGCGATCGTAGCGGTCCAGATGAGCGGTGATGCGCATAATGGCACTCCGAAAATGAAAGTCGTCGGTTTATTGGCTCAATACCCACTGTACGAGCGTGTGGGCATCGTCGCGGGAAAGCGGGCCGCCTCGCTGTTCGGGCGGCGGCATCGGCGTGTCGCCCCAGTGCGCACGACCGCCGGTCAGTAGCTTGTGTTCGAGCATCGCGCTTGCGTCGGGCGTCTTGCGGTAGCGTTCGGCAATTTGACGAAACGACGGCGCGAGAAAAGCTGCATCCATGGTATGGCAGAACATGCAGTGTTGCGCGTTGACGAGCTGTGTCGGTTCGGGCAATTGCGCGAAAACATGCGCGCAGACAAGCGCGGCGGCGAATGCCGCGGTGGCGAGCGGCCACCTGCGACGTGCGCGCCGCGTCTCTGCGCGGGCAACTGGCCGGTCGAGGCCGGGAAACGTGCGGCGCATCGTGGGTTCTCCGTGGGTTTTCCGCTTATGGTCCGGAAATTGGTCTGGAAACTGGTCCGGCAAAACGGTCGCTACGCGGCGACCCCCTGTTCGCTGGCGTCGAGCGGAACGAGTATGCGTGAGTACACCGTGTATTCCTCCGACCAAATAATCGTTGGCCCAGCGGGCCGTCACGTCGTCGACGGCCGTTGGCGTTTTATACGTTTCGTTTCGTTTCGCTTCGTCTCGCTTCGACGTTGCACACGCCGCAGCAAAGCCGCAGCGAGCGTCCGGCCGTTCAATGCGACATCAGCACCGGCACCGTCGCCGAATCGACGATCGTGCGGGTCACGCCGCCGAGCACGCGCTCTTTCCAGCGCGCATGTCCATACGCGCCCATCACGAGGAGATCGTAGCCTTCCCCGGCGGCGAAGGAGAGAAGCGCGTCGCCGCTGGTTTCGTCGATGTCGTTGCGAAGTTCAGCGTAGCTGGCGTTCACGCCGTGCCGTGCGAGCGTCGCCGTGACATCGGTGCCCGGCGCGCGCACCGGCGCGCCCGAGCCCGGTGTGTTGATGCGCACGACGGTGACTCGTTGTGCGCCGGCGAGAAGCGGCATGGCGTCGTAAAGCGCACGTGCCGACTCGCGGCTGCCGTTCCATGCCACGAGTACGCGCGAGCCCACCGCTTCGTGGTGCCCCGCATACGGCAGCATGAGCACCGGCCGGCCCGACGCCATCACGACGGACTCGGGAAAACGGTCGGCGATATAGGTTTGCGGGTCGTCCGGGTCGTCCTGCCCGAGGATGACGAGATCGGCGTAACGGCAGTGCGCGACGACCGATGGCTCGGCGGACTGCGACGCCGCAATCCATTCGCCTTTCACCCCGGCGCGCTGCAACTCCGCGCGAAAGATCCGCTCGGTTGCGCCGCGCTGCTCTTCGTGGAGCTTGCGCTGCGTTTCGAACCAGCTGGCCGAGCCAGCCATGGCATGGAACCCCCGTGGGTCCGGCATGAAGGTCGCGAACAGTCCGGTGAGATGCGCATCGAACCGGCGCGCGAAGCGCAGGGCGATTTCGAGCCGCGCCTGAACGCGATTGCTCGTATCGAGGTGAACCAGCAGGGTTTTGTAGGTCATCGCGGCAACTCCTTTTGTAGCGCACGAAGTGCACGAAACGCACGAACGGGGCAAGCGGTTACGGTGGGCGCGGTGTGCGTGGTGGGCGCCGTTACGGTGATGCCGGTCTGCAAAGGTGCGCGCCTCATACCGATGCAGATCCGGGTTGTGCGGGCAGCGCGGTTTCGCGGGCGGCGCAGGGTTGATCGCACTGCGCGGGCTCAGGCAAGTCTACCGATTCCAGGTAGCCCGGCACCTCGCAGCGCCAGCCCAGTGTTTCGGTGATGCGCCGCCGCAGCGCGTCCGCCGCCGCAGGTTCGCCGTGCGTGACGAAGGTGCGCAGCGGCGGGCAGGTCAGGCCGCCGAGCCAGCGCAGCGTTTCGCTGTAGTCCGAGTGGGCCGATAGCGACGAGATCGCGGCGACTTCGGCGCGCACGCTCACGTATTCGCCGTGCAGCTTGATGGTGGGCGCGTGCGCCGCGAGTGCCGCGCCGCGCGTGCCGGCGGCCTGATAGCCGACAAGCGCGATCGTGTTGCGCGGATCGGGCGCGTAGAGCGCGAGGTGGTGCAGCACGCGGCCACCGGTCGCCATGCCGCTGCCCGCGATGATCACCATCGGCCCGCGATGCCCGGCAATCGCCTTCGATTCTTCTACGGTGCGCGCGGTGAACGTCGCATGGTCGATGGCGTGCAACTGCGAGAGCGTGAGACGGTGCTCGCGCATGTGGCGGCGGTACAGGCCGGTCACGCTGATCGCCATCGGGCTGTCGAGATAGACCGGCACGCTCGCCATGCGTCCGGTTTCCTTGAGGCGCGCGATGTAATACAGGATTTCCTGGGCGCGCCCCACGGCGAAGCACGGCATCACGACGATGCCGCCGCGCGCGAAGGTGCGCGCGAACATCTGCGCGAGTTCGTCCTCGGGATCGCTCGCGGCGTGCAGGCGGTCGCCGTAGGTCGACTCGACGACGAGATAGTCGGCATGCGCGGGCGCGAGAGGCGCGCGCATCAGCGGATCGTTGAGGCGGCCGAGATCGCCGGAGAACGCCACTAGCGTGTGGTCGCAGGACAGCACGACGCTGGCGGCGCCGAGAATATGGCCTGCGGGCAGCAGCCTGAAGCCGAGCCTGGCGCCGAGCGCGGCGGGCGCATCGAACTCGTGCGGGCGGATGAGGCGAAGCGCGCGCTCGGCGTCTTCGACCGTGTACAGCGCCAGCGCCGGATGGTGTTTCGAGTAGCCGTGACGGTTGGCGAACGCGGCTTCCTCCTCCTGCAGCCGTGCGCTGTCGTGCAACATCACCTCGCAGAGATCCGCCGTGCCGGGCGTGCAGTAGACCGGGCCGCGAAAGCCATCGCGTGCGAGCACGGGCAGGTAGCCGCAGTGGTCGATGTGCGCGTGGGTCAGGATGACGGCATCGATCGAGCTGGCGGGCACGGGCAGGGGCGCCCAGTTGCGCTGACGCAGGTTTTTCGTGCCCTGGAACATGCCGCAGTCGATCAGCACGCGCTTGCCGGCTGCGTCCAGCAGATAGCGTGACCCCGTTACGGTTTCCGCCGCGCCCAGAAACGTGAGTTTCATCGTCGACTCCCAGTCACGCGCCGCAGCGGCGCCATGATTCGATTGGAGCATGTATGGGCGCGGGCTCTTTGACGCGGATCATGTCTTGAGCGAGGTGCTACATCGGGCCGCGCCCGTTGCCGCGCATTGCATATGCGCGTCGCACTTTTATTGCGAGGTGCGCTTGCGCTGTTTGTCCGGCTGCACGCGCGGAATCGGTATTGCGGGTTTTGTTGCAGGCGCAGCGGTGTGCGCAACGTGCAACGTGACGACGACGGGCCGGAAGCACAGTTACTCGCTGCTATTTGCCGTTATAAAAAATGGGAGTCCGAATCATATGCAATGGCGCGACGCAGAAAATCCCTAATTACATCGTTGCCATTTTCGAGCGATTTCACCTGCTCCTTTTCGCAGATGGGGTTATCGATGCGGCGCGCGCGGAACGGGGCGAAAATAGCGGCCATGTGCAACAGCGCGTGGGCATCGGAGTGAGCATGGCGGTGAATGCATTTCCGCGGCGATCCAGACGAGTCGAATTCTGATGGTCGTGCTTTTTGCGCAATGCGGCGTGCCGCGTGTAATGCGCTTGTATGGAACCGGCTATGCGAACTTTGCGCCGCGGAAATTCGCACACACGTACCGTTCGTCGTGCGGATGCCGAACGACCGAAGACTCGGGGTGAGTCCGAATAGCTGGTCGACGCGGATTCCTGTAAAAGACACAAGGCGTTTACACGTTTATGTACCGCGCGTGCTGCCGGCCGATGTCTTGCCCCGCGCGCGTTCCATGCCGATTTACGGATCTGGCGCTTGCGTTGATCGACGCCAATAATCCGGTAAAAATCCGGCAAAAGTCCGGAAAGAATCCGGCAAGGTGCTGGGCCATCTGGAGGAAATCATGCTCGAAGCCATTCAACCAGTCGACGGGCACGCGGCTGTGCGGCCTGCTGGCTGGCCCGCGCTATCGATCCGGAAGGCGCACGAACGTTCGGAAACCTTCGGATTGTGCGCATCGGCGCGCCCCGACTACGACATCCTCTCGAACACGGGACTGACGCTTAAGCGCGAGCAGAACCGCGTGTTGTGCGCGCATGCGATGCCCGTGATGGAGACGCTGCACGAGCAGATCATCAACACGCAGAGCATGATCGTGCTGACGAACGCCGAGGGCCTGATTCTCCATTCGATCGGCGACGACGATTTTCTGCAGCGCGCGGAGAAAGTCGCGCTGCGTGCAGGCGCGAACTGGGCCGAAAACCGGCAGGGCACGAATGCGATCGGCACGGCGCTCGCCGAAGGCTGCGCGATGGTGGTCCACGGCAAGGAGCACTATTTCGCCGCGAATCGTTTCCTTACCTGTTCGAGCGTGCCGATTTTCGATCCCTATGGCAACGTGGTCGGCGTGCTCGACGTGACGGGCGACCACCGCAGCTATCACCCGCACACCATGGCGCTCGCGAAGATGTCCGTGCAGATGATCGAGAATCATCTGTTTACGACGACCTTTCAAGAGACGTTGCAGGTGTCGTTTCATGGCCGCGCCGAATTCCTCGGGACGTTGATGGAAGGCATCGTTGCGTTCACGAACGATGGCCGCTTCCTCTCTGCGAACCGCAGCGCGCAATTCCAGCTCGGCATGCCGCTGGCGGCCTTGCGGGCGCATACGTTGTCGTCGCTGTTCCAGCTGACGAGCACGCAACTGATCGACCGTGCGCGCGGGAGCCACGAGTCGCACATTACGTTGAACCTGAACAACGGCGCCGTCGTGCGCGCACGCGTGCAGTTCAGACGCGCGCCGCTCGGGGGGGCACAGCGCCTTGCCGACACCCACGTCAGCGCGGAGCCCGTTGCGCGCGCCGTCGTCGCGCAGTCGGCTGCGGGTCTGTCGCGGCTTGCGTACCTCGATACCGGCGACGCGCAGGTGGCATCGGTCATCGCGAAGGTCCGCAAGGTGAGCGGCAAGGACATCCCGATTCTGATCACCGGCGAAACCGGCACCGGCAAGGAACTGCTGGCCAACGCGATCCACAACGATTCGCCGCGTCGCGACGGGCCGTTCGTCGCGGTCAACTGCGCGTCGATTCCGGAGTCGCTGATCGAATCCGAACTGTTCGGCTACGAAGAGGGCGCGTTCACCGGCGCACGGCGCAAGGGGGCAGTCGGCAAAGTATTGCAGGCCAACGGCGGCACGCTGTTTCTCGACGAGATCGGCGACATGCCGTACCCGTTGCAGGTGCGTCTTTTGCGTGTGTTGCAGGAGCGGCTCGTCAATCCGCTCGGGTCGACGCGGACCATCGCCGTCGACATCGCGATCATCTGCGCGACGCACCGCGATCTGCGCGAACTGATTGCGCAGCACCGTTTCCGCGACGATCTCTACTACCGGCTCAACGGCCTCGTGGTTCGTTTGCCGCCGCTGCGCGAGCGCACGGATCTGTCGATCGTGATCCAGAAAATGCTCCAGCGGGAATCGGCGACGTGCGCGGGCACACAGCCGCTCAGCGTCGCGCCCGACGTGATGGCGCTGTTCACGCGCTGCACGTGGCCGGGCAACTTCCGGCAACTCGGCAACCTGCTGCGCACGGCGGCGGCAATGGTCGACGACGATGGCGAGATCCGGCGCGAGCATCTGCCCGAAGACTTCTTCGAGGACCTGTCCAGCAACGGTGCGCAGGAACCCGCTGCCCCGGCGCCGCGCGCCGCCGATGCGATGATTGCGCAGGGCGAACGCCTGCAGGATGTCGCCGCGTCGGTCATCGCTGCCGCACTCGCGCGCCACGGTGGCAATGTGTCAGCCGTAGCGCGCTCGCTCGGGGTATCGCGCAACACGATCTATCGCAAGATGTCCACCGTGACGCAAAACCAGACGCCTGACGATGCCTGACGCGCTTGTTCGCGCGTTTCTATCTTTTCCGGCGTAGCGGCTTCGCCGTTCCCGATCCCGCCGGCCATCACACGGATGTTGCATCCCGCAACATCCGTTTCCTCTTCCGCAGTGTCGATCGGCCGGGCGCGCCGCTGCGCGTTGTTTGCGCGCGCGCACGCACCGCACGCATCTAGCTGCGAGACGTTGCAAAGAAGACGTTCTCATTCCGGCGTATCCTCTATGCCGACGCGTCCGCCCGCTGCGCTCGCACAGCTTCATCCATCTTCATGCACACGGGCGGACGCACAACGGACACAACGGACACAACAGACACAACCGACACAACTACGCAACGACGCAAGGAGGCGGGCCAATGGGAAGCATGACTTCAGTGACGGCGGCGGCAGTCGCGTTCGTGGGTACCCATTTCATCTTGTCCCACCCACTGCGCAAGCCGTTGGCTGGCGCGATCGGGGAACGGGGATTCCAGGGCGTCTATTCGCTGGTGGCGTTCCTGACGTTTGGCTGGCTCGTATACGCGTTCAGGCGGGCCCCGGTTACCGCGCCGCTATGGCCGGTCGGGGACGTTCTGTGGGCGATTGCGAGCGTCGTCATGTTGATCGCGTCGATCCTCCTGATGGGCTCGCTGATTCGCAATCCGGCACTGCCCACTGGCGGGCGGCCCGCCCCGTTTCCCGAAGTGGCGCGCGGCGTATTCGCGGTGACGCGCCACCCCATGATGTGGTCGTTGGCACTCTGGGGGCTTAGCCATATCGCCGTGTTTCCGGTGGTTAAAAACGTCGTGCTCGGATCGGCTATCGTGATCCTCGCGCTCGTCGGCTCGGCGTTGCAGGACCGCAAGAAGGAACAGCTTCAGCCCGAACTCTGGCCGGCATGGGAATCGAAAACGAGCTATTGGCCATTCGCGGCGGTCCTCGCCGGTCGCGCGCGGCTGGGCGGCTTCGGCATGCACTCGCTCGCTGGCGGCCTCGTTGTCTGGCTGGTCGCGACCTGGGCGCATATCCCGCTCACCGGCTGGGCCGCGGGCATCTGGCGCTGGCTGTAGTGATCACCCCGGCGATCACCCCGACCATCGCGCCACGGCGCAAGAAGCGCTGCCGGACCGTGGAAAAACACGCATGAAAACGCTGTTGATCGTTTATCACTCGATGACCGGGGGAACGCAGCAGATGGCCGAGGCTGCCGCCCAGGCGGCGCGCGAGCAGCCGGGCGTCGACGTCCGGCTGCAACGCGCGGACGCGACGCGCGCCGACGACGTGCTCGCCGCGGACGGTTATCTGTTCGCGACGCCGGAGAATCTCGCGGCGATGTCCGGCATCATGAAGGACTTCTTCGACCGCACCTACTACGCGGTGCTCGACCGCGTGAATGGCCGCCCGTACGCGGCCATGATCTGCGCGGGCAGCGACGGCCAGAACGCATTGCGCCAGATCGATCGCATCGCGACCGGCTGGCGGCTGAGGAGCGTGGCGCAAGGGCTGATCGTGTGCACGCATGCCCAAACGCCGGAGCGCATTCTCGCGCCGAAGACGCTCGGCGCCGATGATCTCGCGCAGTGCGCCGAACTTGGTGCGGGCCTTGCGGCGGGTCTCGCGCTCGGCGTGTTTTGACGTATTCAGCCTGCGCTCGGGTGCACGCGCGTTTTAGCCGAACGTGAACGAATACGCGCGCACGCCGGGGTCGAGAAACCGGATCTCGAACGTACGGTCGACGACGGCGTCGCGCTGCCGGATCAACTGATACAGCCGCTGTTCCGTGACGACGCCGTTGCCGCCGGCATCGACGTCGGTGCCGTGGTTCGCACCGGGCGGCGCGCCGTCGATGCTCACGCGGAACCGCACCGGCTCGCCGCCGGCAGACGGGCCGAGCACCAGATGCAGATCGCGCGCGCGAAACCGGAACACGATGCCGCCGCCCGCGCGATCGAGGTCGGTGTGCTCGGCGCCGAGCGTCCACGTTCCCACGAGCGCCCACTGGTTCAGGTCGAGCGGCCCGGCGGCGTAACGGTGCGGCTGGTCGGCGACAGGATTGCCGGGCGATGCGAAGCCGTGTGCGCGCTCGTAGCCGAGATACGTCTCGGGCGACTGTATTTCGCTCATCGCGGGCGGCGCTTCAACGCCCGTGCCCGTATTGGCGACGAATCCGCCCGGCAAATTCTTCGCACCTGCTTCGGTCAGCAGCGCGCGAATAACCTGTTCCGATTCCGCGTAATTCCCCTCGCCGAAATGATGATGGCGAATCTGGCCTTGCGCGTCGATGAAGTAGTGCGCGGGCCAGTAATCGTTGTTGAACGCGCGCCAGATCGCGTAGTTGTTGTCGATGGCGACCGGATAGTCGATCTTCAGATCGGCGACGGCGCGGCGCACGTTGCCGATGTCCTTTTCGAACGCGAATTCCGGTGCGTGCACACCAATCACGACGAGGCCCGACGCGCGGTATTTGTCGGCCCACGCCTTCACATACGGCAGCGTGCGCAGACAGTTGATGCACGAGTAGGTCCAGAAGTCGACGAGCACGACCTTGCCGCGCAGATCCGCAGACGTGAGCGGCGGCGAATTGAGCCATTGCACGGCGCCGTCGAGCGGAGGCAGCGTCCCTTCCACGGGTAGTGCCGCGTTGTCCGATGCCTTTACCGCGAGCGGCGACGTGTTGCGCGCTGCGAACGCGGCAGCGCCTTCTTGCGGGCCGTGGTGCGCCGGGTGAAAGCGGTCGAGCAGCCCTTGCTCGATTTGCGTCGTGCTGGCGAGCGAGACGCGCGACAGCACGCCGGTATCGACGCGCAGCGCAATCGCCGCCACACCCGCGAGCACCGCGATGCCGAGCGCGCGCCGTACCCATTCGCTCACGCCGAGCGAGCGCTTCATCGCCGCGAGCACCTTGCCGCCGACGGCAAGCGCGAGTGCAAGCGACGTAGCCGCGCCCGCGGCATAGGCGAACAGCAGCAGCGAGGTGCGTGCGCTCGCGCCTTGCAGCGCGGCACCGGTCAGGATGAGACCGAGAATCGGCCCGGCGCACGGCGCCCACAGCAGGCCGGTTGCCACGCCCAGCAGCAGCGACGAACCAATGCCCGATCTAGTTTCCCGCGCTTGTCCGGCGGAGTCGGAGAGCCGCGCGCCGAAGGCGACGAGCGGGCGCGTGAGCTTCTCGGCGAGCGTGGGCACGAGCAGTGTGAGGCCGAACAGCGCGAGGAGCGCGAGCGCGGCGATGCGCCCGTACTGATTCGCCGCGACAGCCCAGCCGCCGCCCACGGCAGCGAGCGCGCCGACCGCGCTGAACGACAGCGCCATGCCCGCGAGCAACGGCAGGCCGCTTTGCAGGAACGGCTTGCCCGTGCGGGCGAATACGAAAGGCAATACCGGCAGGATGCACGGGCTGACGATGGTCAGCACGCCGCCGAGCCAGGCGATCAGGAAAAGAGCCATGGTGCGAGTCTCCATTGCAGGGAGCGCCGCGCGGGGGGGGCGTCGCGATCCGCAAGCGTTCGAAGGGATGAACACCTTGCGCCGCCGAATATTCCCGCGCGGTTCCTGCGCAGTTCCCGCGCGGTTTCCGCTCAGTTTCTGCCCGGTTCCCGCATGCCGCGCGGGGGAGGAGGCAACTGTTCGCAGGCGTCGACGCTCGTACGTGTTAGTTCGACTGGAGACGCGCCGCGGTTACAGCCGGACGAGCAAGACGTCATGGCTTACGCCGTCCACCTGGTTTCCGCTTGCAGATACAACTCGCGCAGCGACTGCCCGAACGCCGCGCCCACTTCGCGCGTCATCCCCTCGCGCGCAAACATGGCGACGGGCGGCAGCGTCCAGCTGAGCGAATACGGCACGATCGCCACGCCCGTCAAATGCACGAGTTCCTCGGCGATATCGGCGGGCACGATCGACACCGCGTTTTCGTTCGCGACGATCATTTCGCCGATCAGCCGCGACGTGTAGCTCTCGACAATCGGCACCGGCGGCGCGACGCCCGCTTGCAGAAAGATGTCCGCGATCTGCTCGCGCATGGGCGTGTGCGGCGCACCGAGAATCCAGTCGAGTTCGAGCAGCTTGTCGAGGCCAAGGCGCGTGCGCGCGAGCCGCGCAGCCAGCCGCCGGCTGGCAATGAGCCGCGGCTTCTGCTGATACAGCACTTCGAAACGCAGTTGCGTGAGATCGACTGACGAAGATGCGCGTCCAATCACGATATCGAGCGTGTGATCGCGTAGCAGCAGCATGAGTGCCTCGCTCGTGCCTTCGTGGATCGTCATCGTGAGCCGCTGCGACAGGCGTGCCTGCGTGCGCTGGATCGCCGAGGCGAGCGTGCGCCCGGAGATGAACGGAATCACGCCGATTTGCAGCCGCGTGGCATGGCCCGCCACGACGGCTTCGATGTCGCGGGCGAGATGGTCGAGGTCGTTCAGCATGGCTTCGGCGCGCGCGAGCACGACGTTGCCGAGCGCGGTGGGCGTCATGCCGCGCGACGAACGCTCGAAGAGCGCGCCGCCGAACATGCTTTCCATTTCAGCGAGCGCGTTGGTGACGGCTGGCTGGCTGGTGGCGACCTGCTCGGCCACGCGGGTGAGCGAGCCGTACTGGCGGATCTGCAGCAGCAGCGCCAGGTGGCGCATTTTGAGGCGCGTGTTCAGGCGCCGGGTGAGTTCGTCGGGACTGAAAGTCGTCACGGAGTTAAATCAAAAACGAGGCAAAAAGCGGGATGCAGGGGCACGATAGCCGCCAAGTATCACGAAAAAGTGATGGGGCTATAGTAAATCAAAATTTGAAACTTATGGCGACTGCCTAAAATCGCGTCATTCGACCCTTGCCGGGGCGCTCCCGGCACCCAAAAACGAGTGAGAAATATGAACCAGACCGATCGTCAGGCCGCTCTCGAGTACCACCAGTATCCGACCCCCGGAAAGATTTCGGTCACGGCGAGCAAGCCGCTCGTCACGCAGCGCGACCTCGCGCTCGCCTATACGCCGGGCGTCGCGGTGGCCTGCGAGGAGATCGCCGCCAACCCGCAAGATGCGTTCAAGTACACGAGCCGCGGCAACCTCGTGGGCGTCATCACGAACGGCACGGCCGTGCTGGGCCTCGGCAACATCGGCCCGCTCGCGGCGAAGCCGGTGATGGAGGGCAAGGCGGTCCTGTTCAAGAAGTTCGCGGGCATCGACGTGTTCGACATCGAAGTCACCGAATCGGACCCGGACAAGCTCGTCGACATCATCGCGAGCCTCGAAGCGACCTTCGGCGGCATCAACCTCGAAGACATCAAGGCGCCGGACTGCTTCACGGTCGAGCGCAAGCTGCGCGAGCGCATGAAGATTCCGGTCTTCCATGACGACCAGCACGGCACGGCGATCACGGTGTCGGCGGCGTTCCTCAACGGCCTGAAGGTCGTGGGCAAGGATATCCGCGAGGTCAAGGTCGTGACGTCGGGCGCGGGCGCGGCGGCGCTCGCGTGCCTCGACCTGATGGTCGATCTCGGCTTGCCGGTCAAGAACGTCTGGGTCACCGACATCGAAGGCGTGGTCTACCAGGGGCGCACGTCGCTGATGGACCCGGACAAGGCGCGCTTCGCGCAGGAGACCTCGGCGCGCACGCTTTCTGACGTGATCGAGGGCGCCGACGTGTTCCTCGGCCTTTCGGCGGGCGGCGTACTCAAGCCGGAAATGGTGAAGAAGATGGCGGCGAAGCCGCTGATCCTCGCGCTGGCGAACCCGACGCCCGAGATCTTCCCGGAAGTTGCGCTTGCGGCCCGCGACGACGTGGTCATGGCGACGGGCCGTTCGGATTTTCCGAACCAGGTGAACAACGTGCTGTGCTTTCCGTACATCTTCCGCGGGGCACTGGATGTGGGCGCAACGACCATCACGCGCAACATGGAAATCGCGGCGGTGCGCGCGATCGCACAGCTTGCCGAAGAAGAGCTGAACGACTCGGTGGCGGCGGCGTATGGCGCATCCGATCTGCGCTTCGGCCCGACCTATCTGATCCCGAAGCCCTTCGATTCGCGTCTGATTCTGCGCATTGCCCCGGCAGTGGCGAAGGCCGCCATGGAAGACGGCGTGGCGACGCGCACCATCGACGATTTCGAGGCCTACCGGAACGAACTCCAGCAGTTCGTCTACCACTCGGGCTCGTTCATGAAGCCGGTGTACGCATTGGCCAGGCAGTTCGTGCGCGAGGGCGGCAAGTCGCGCATCGTGTTCGCCGAAGGCGAGGATGAGCGCGTGCTGCGCGCGGCGCAGGTGATCGTCGACGAAAAACTCGCGCGTCCGATCCTGATCGGCCGCCCGGAAGTGCTGCTCGCGCGCATCGAGAAATTCGGCCTGCGCCTGCGGCTGGGCGAAGACATCGAAGTGACGAATCCCGAATACGACGAGCGCTTCCATCAGTACTGGACGACTTACTGGGAACTGCGCTGCCGCGACGGCATTTCGAAGGAAATGGCGCGCGTGGAATTGCGCCGTCGCCTCACGCTGATCGGCGCGATGATGGTGCGCCTCGGCGATGCGGACGGCATGGTGTGCGGCTCGGTGGGCGCGTATCACGATCATCTGCGCTTTATCGATGAAGTGATCGGGAAAGCGCCTGGCGCGAACACCTACGCGGCGATGAACATCCTGCTGCTCGACAAGCGCACCGTGGCGCTCGTGGACACGCACGTCAACGACAACCCGAACGCGCAACAGATCGCCGAATTCACGATCGAGGCGGCGCGGCAAATGGCGTGGCTGAACCTCTGCCCGAAGGTCGCGCTGCTGTCGCGCTCGAACTTCGGCTCGGGCAGCTCGGCATCGGGTGTGAAGATGCGCGAAGTGCTCAAGCTCGTGCACGAAGCGGCGCCCGATCTGGAAATCGACGGCGAAATGCACGGCGACTGCGCGCTCGACGAATCGCTGCGTGAGCGCATCCTGCCGCATTCGCGCCTGAAGGGCTCGGCGAATCTGCTCGTGTGCCCGAACGTCGACTCGGGCAATATCGCCTATAACCTGCTCAAGACGAGCGCGGGCAGCAATGTCGCGGTGGGACCGTTCCTGCTGGGCGTGAATGCGCCGGTGAATATTCTTACGTCCAGCTCGACGGTGCGCCGGATCGTGAATATGGCGGCGCTGACCGTGTTGCAGGCTAATCGCGATTGAGTGTTGTTAGTTTGATTCGTGGTTGATTGTGATTGATTGTTGTTGATTTTGGTTGAGGAACGGCGGTGCGCGAAAGCGGCCGCCGTTTTTGTTTGGGGTGTGAGGAGGGCTGGGGGTAAGGGCGGTTGTGAAGCGAGGCACGGCGGATTGCTGAGGGGCGCGCTTCCTTTAATCCGCACCGATATTAGCCGCCGGGAAAGCTGAACGTTCGCATCACGCGCGATTCGATGATGTGATGGGAAACGGCTAGCACGGCCGTGCCCACGGTGAGGATCACTGCGACGCGATACTCGCCGGTAATCAGGATCGCGCCTGCTGCATTGGCGCTGAACAGCAAGGGCAAGCCTATGCCGAGCGCAATTTGCCACACGCCACTTGGCATCACGCTCGAGGGCAGGAAGACCATGCGGCTCAGCTCGGACACCATGAAATCCGCCGGGGCCACCCGTTGCGTCACCAGCGCGGTTAGCGAGATCACCGCGAACACCACGATGATGGAGACGACGCCAACTACCAGCGCTGCGAGACCGCCTATCCAGGCTTCCAATGGGCGATGAGGCTGCGGATCGATGAGGGGCCAGCAGCACAGCAGCACGACGACAGGCACCAGAAATCCCGGCTCAGACCAACGCAACAACTGGAGTGCGCGGCGCCCCAGCGGCATGATCAACACGGGATCCAGTAGCCCTCGGACCAGTCGCTGATAGTACTGATGGATCGAGCAGATGAAGCATTCCGCCGTTAGCGTCACCATCGTCGCAATATAAAACACGAAGATCGCCTGTTCCCGGGTCCAGCCGTTGAGCGTGTCCGTGTAGGTGAACACCGTATACAGGTAGAACAAGGTCAGTATCTGCGTGACGATCTGGATGGAGATATAGGAGACGTAATTCGCCAGGTAATGAATCTGCCTGGCAAAGGCTTTTTCAACGAGCACCAGCATGTCAGCCTCCGCCGCCGGTGTAGGTATTGATGGCCCGGCGCCACATCGCCTTGATGACGAACATGAACAGCAGGATGTAAAGCATCGCGACACCCAGCGCGACAGCGCCGGCATGCATGTCGCCGCTGATGATCAGGGATGCCGGTGCGGCAATGAAGTACTGGAACGGATTGAACGCCATAAGCGGGCGAATGAACTCCGGCCAGTAGCTCGGCGGAATGATCGCGCCGCCCAGGAACGCGGTGATTGTGGTCAGGCTGGCCAACACGAAATCGGCCTGCATCAGCCAGAACGTGAGGATGCCCAGAATGATGCCGATGCAGAAACTCAAGGCAGTGCCTGCCAGCAGGAAGCCGATGATCAACAGCCCGTAACCGACCAGCCCGGTGGACGTCCGGGACAGCGCCGCAGGGTTGTTCAGCCAGTAGACAACACACAGAATGAGCACGGGTATCGCATACAGCACGCCGCCGCCCAGGTAAGCCGCGAATTTCTGCCCGATATAGTTGACCGGTCTCGCCAGCTGGGTCTCAAGGCGCCCCTCGATGATGTCCTCGGAGATTTCCTGCACCAGGTCGTAGCAGTTGTTCAGGCGGGACAGGTAGATTGTGAAGGCGCAGTAGTAGAGAAGCTTTTCCAGCGTGAACCCATGTATTTCCTCGTGCGCGCCGTAGACCGCGCTCCAGACGAAGAGCTGAATCAGGAAGGCGACGCCCGTCGCAATGAAAAAATCGACGAACAGGACGCCGCGATCCACTAGCAGGACGCGAAGTCCATTGATGGCGAAAGGGCGAAGCCGATCAATCATCTTCGTCTCCCATACTGTTCACGAGCGCGGTGCTACAGAGCGTGCGCTCCTCGTCGTGGGTCATGCCACGCGCCCTGAAGGTCTCGATGAGGCGGGATTCCAGCAGGCCGCCGTTATCTCGGGACACGCCGAACTGCCTGAGCAGTTCGTCCATGGCCTTGACCTGGAACACGTTGCCGCCCTGAATGAACGCGATATGCGTGCAGCAGGCCGTCAAGTCAGTCACGTCGTGCGTCGTGAGCAACGCGGCAACCTGCCGTTCCGCGACAACGCGATTGATCAGCGTCCGGAGCTGTTGCCTGGACTCCATGTCCACACCGATCGTGGGTTCGTCCAGCAGCAGAACGCGAGGGCGATGCGCCAATGCCAGCACCACTTCGCATTTGATGCGCTCGCCAAGACTCAGCTGGCGCACCGTCCGGTCCATCAGCGTGTCAACGTGAAGCATGCCCGCAAAGAGGGCGACATCCTCGCGAAACGCCTCGACGGGCACGCGATAGATGCGTCGGATCGCATCGAACGAGTGCTGTACGGGTAGATCCCACCAGAGGGATGTCTTGTGCCCGAACACCGCGGCGATCTGGGAGAGAAAGTGCGACGACAGACTGGACGGCTCATGCCCAAGCACTGAAATCCTGCCGGAAGAAGGCTTCAGGATGCCGGTCAGCAGCTTGATCATGGTGGATTTGCCGGCCCCGTTCGGGCCGACCAACCCCAGGCACTCGCCGGCGCGAATCTGGAAATTCACCTCGGTGAGTGCCGCATGCGTGTCGAAGGTCGGCCGTAGCAGTTGCCGCCACAGCGGACCCTCGTGACGACGGGTCCGATAAATGCGGCTGACACCAACGGCGTCGACTGCCACGATGCCGCGCTCCGTTCCGCGCAGGAATTGTTGGCTCATTTATAAAATGTGTAGTCCGAAAAGACGGGGTGCTGAATCTATAGAAAATATATTTAGACTTTGTGTCGTTGGCGAATCACAGGCCAATTCGATCCGGTGGTCATCGCCGATGAGGCCCAGGTCGTTGTGGCAGGAAGCTCACGGAACGGCTGAACTCGACATGAAAAGAAGCGGAAGGGAACTACTCAGTAGTTGCCGGTTCACCGCAATGATGCCTGGGAAGCTTGATGATGCGTGAGTTCCGCCGCGATTCGTATAACCATCACCGATACCATCAGGGTAAGTGCCCGAGCCAAAGCGACGTCAGTTCGGCCCTGTTATGCACTCCGAACTTGGCATAAATCGATTTGATGTGGATGTGCGTCGTATTCGGACTCTGGCGCAGGAGTGCCGCGATGACCTTTTCGTGTTTCCCGTCCAGAAGCTCCAGCAGCACCTTGCGTTCCGTCGCCGTGAGCGGCGCCGTGGCGATCAGCAGTCCGTGGCTGAGAACCTGTTGCCGGTAGAACCAGCGTAGCCCGCGCAAGGCGAGGCCGAAAGGCTCCTTGTCGGTGGATACGAATCGCGGCGCCTCTGCGCTACGGAAGATAAAGATGTGCACGCGGACATCTTCGTTGAGCGCGCAACGCATTGACATGCTGTCCGCGTGGCCGACGGCCAAATAATGTCGCCGGTAATGCGGGCCGTCGAACCACTCGGCCGGAAGCGCCTCAAAGAGCAGCCTGATCCGGAATGCCTCATTGCCGGCCATGGCGAGGATCTGTGAAATGTCCAGGGTCTTCGACCACAACGCGTCGAATTGCTCCTGAACGGATTCTGCAACCTGCGCGAGCGGGTTGAGAAGCCTGATGATGCGCGGGCGCCAGCCATTCAACGGATCTCCCGAATCAGGACCCGGCAGGCGAACGACCACCGACCAAAGTGCGTTCTGCGCGCCGAAGATCGCGCAGAGCCGCGACAGCAGATGACCAACGGCGGCATCGCCGTCACCGGCCGCGAAGTCCGCGAGTTCATCCCAGAGTGCGAACATCGATTCGTCAGGTTTTATGTCCGAAGTGGACGGGACAGTTGCCGTCGGCACGGGCTGGGCAGGGCTCACGCGATCACCTATTCAGGTTATGTTCTGGCGCCAGCGAATAACCTACGATCCCGCATAAGATCCTGGCCGCATTGTCGTGCAGGGTGACCATTACAGCCACAAATCCATGGACCAGACCTTTTCGTCGAAGGAAGGGGATCACATCATGAATTCTGTACTGAAAGCCGGTCGTCAGGCAGCGAAGCGTCATCCCGTGCATCTCGCCGGACTCGTCGTAATTGTAGGCGTTGCTTTGGCCAGTCTCCATGCTCTGCAAACACAGACAACGGAGCGGGGCGCTGCGGGACGCGCTGGCGCGAGTTACGAAAGGGCGTGGGCGGCGGTGGCGGCCTCGGGCGACGCGGGGAGGTTTGTCGCCTCGAACTATCGGACGTGCATTGAAGCCGACGCGAACCCCGCTACGACGGACGGGTGGATCAGCATCGTTCACTCGCCCGAGGACACGGCGGCACAATGCGGCCTGAATACCGTCTCGCTTGCGGCGGCGAAAGGTGACGCATTTGTCGTACAGGTGAAGAACGTGATCCGAAGCTTGCCCGTGCAACTTGCCGTGCATGACCAACCAGTTCGAACGCTCCGATGGTTCGTTCCTGACTATGGATCCATGTGATGCGCTGAGGGTGAGGGCGAAGTTGTCCTCCTCGCAGGGCAGTCTGCCGCCAGGGCGACTGCCGAAACCCTGCGTCGGGCGCAACACATGGAGACCCGTCGCTGCACCGTGAAGGAATGAGCATGCGCGCATTCGACATCATGACGACGTCCGTCATTACCGCCACACCCGACATGACGATCCACGAAGCTGCACGACTGTTCGTCGACAACCATATCGGCGGCATGCCGGTTGTCGACGAGAACGGACAGGTTGTGGGCATTGTCAGTCATCGCGACCTGCTGCATCGCGTCGAGAACGGCACCGCGCGCAGCAAGCGCCCGTGGTGGCTCGAAGTGCTTGCGTCGTCCTCTCGCGATCAGGCAACGCGGTATGTGAAAGAGCACGGACGTCTGGTAGGCGACGTGATGTGCAACAAGGTGATTTCGATCTCTGAAGGCATGACTCTCCAGCAGATCGCGGAGCTCATGGACCGTCGGCACCTGAAACGCGTGCCGGTGTTGAGGAACGGCAAGCTTGTCGGGATCGTGTGCCGCGCCAACCTGATTCGTGCGCTCGCGCGCGTCGAACCGGTCCGGGGCGGGCAAACGTCTGACGATGCGAGCCTTCGCGACGCGATCGTTCGGGAAATGCGCGGACAGCGCTGGGGATTGCCGAAACAGGGCGTGCTCGTCAAGGATGGCGTCGCGTATCTGTGGGGCGTTATCGCGTCCAGCGAGGAAAAGCGCGCGATCCGCATCGCCGCCGAGGGCGTGCCCGGCGTCAGGCACGTCGAGAGCCACTTGAAGTCTCCGCGTGCGATGCCGACGCTGTAGCGCGCGCTCAGGTGCAACGCATGTGCGGATCGGTCGTCCTGGTACGCACCGCTGCGACGCCCGCTTCCAAACTGCGGACGTCGCTCGCTCCGTCGAGTTAATCGGCGATTAAATCGGCGGGACATATCCCGGACCGCCGCCTTACGCGGCGCATCGCGCCGCGCGATTTTCCACGTCACCCATCGAGTTCGTTCAGGAAGGCGAGTAGCAACCGGCTCACTTCCTGGGCACGCTCTCGCTGCAGCCAATGGCCCGCGCCTTCCAGCACGTGAGCACCGCGCAACCCCGGCAGCACTTGCGGCAACGCAGCGACGCGCTGCTGCATGCCTGGAGACCTGAGTACATCGTCGCGCGAGCCGCCGATGAAAAGCGATGGCTGACGAATCGGGCAACCATGCCAGGGGGCGAGTAGTTCCGCGCTCTTGCGGATCGCGCGGTACCAATTCAATCCGCCGCGAAAACCCGTGCGTTGAAACTCCCCGACGACATAATCGAGGTCGTCCTGAAGAAGCCATACCGGCAATACTTCGGGGTCGACGGTGTTGTCGAGAATGCCTGCGCCCGGCTTGAGGATGCCCGCGACGATGCTGCCCGGGCCGTCGCCTGACATGCTGAACATGAAGCGGCGCATGGTTGCGGCCACATCGGCCTGAAGCTCCGCCTCAGCCACACCCTCCTGCTGGAAGTACTGCATGTAGAAGGTCGTCACGCCCTGCCGTTCGAGGGCAGTCAGCAAGTCGGCCTTCGCGGGCGGGACATAGGGAACGCTCAGGCCGACGACGGCACGGAAGACATCGGGACGTAGCAGCGCACTGTGCCAGGCTGCGGGTGCACCCCAGTCGTGGCCCACGATTACCGCCGAACCGGCGCCGAGCACCCTGACCAGTTCCACCATGTCGCCTGCGTGGTGCAGCATCGTGTACTGTGCAGGGTCGGCCGGCGCGTCAGTCCCGCCGTAGCCGCGCATGTCCGGCGCCGCAGCGCGGTAGCCCGCCTTCGCGACCGCAGCCATCTGCGCGCGCCAGGATACCCACGACTCCGGAAATCCGTGGCAAAACACCACGAGCGGCCCATCGCCCTGCAGCGCGACGCGCATGCGGATGGCGCCGACCTGCAGCGTTTCGAGCTTTACCTCGCGTGGGCCGCTCACGCTGCCTCCGCTGTTGCCAGCAATTGCGCAATACGTTGCGCCGCATTCGCGCGGGAAGCGCGGTCAATGTACAGCGTGTCCGGATCGGCGGCGGGTTCGCCCATTCCTGTCACTAAGTAGCCGGACTCCATCGATGCCATGTCACCCTCCCTGGTGGAAGCCGTTAAAGTCGTTGCAGCCGTGTTAGCGACCTGTCTACTCAGACACCTCGTATAGCTCGAGCGGAAGGCCATCGGGATCGGCGAAGAAGACGAAACGCCTGTTTGTGTACTCGTCGATACGCACGGCCTCGACTGAGATACCTTTCGATTCAAGAAACGTTTTGCAGGCATCGACGTTGTCGACGCCAAATGCAAGGTGCCGCAACCCACAGGCTTCCGGATACGACGGTCGCGGTGGAGCATCGGTAAATGAAAACAACTCGATCTGCGATCCATCGGGAAGCAGGAGGTCGAGTTTGTACGACCGTCGATGCTCCCGGTAGTGCTCGGCGACGATCTGCAAGCCCAGCACCTCCGTATAGAACCGGCGAGAAACCTCGTAATTCGAGCAAATGATAGCGGCGTGATGAATGCGCAAAAGCATAATAAAAATGGCCCACTGACGATCTCAGACGGACTCTACCGGCCTTTTTATCCCTCCTGCAAGCCTCCTCCACCCGCAGTCGCGGCAGGTCGCACGCCAGAAGTTTGCTATCAATCGCAAGAAGTCGCACGGCGCTGACCTTCCGGGCGACGCCTTGCGGTTCGTGGCACCGCGTTTCAGATTCCCCAGAGCGGTGGGCTCATGGTGGCGTCATAGTCGGCGAACATGACGTTGAAGCTGACGCTCACGCGTGCTTGCGCGCTCGTGTTCGCCGACACCGAATGCGATAGCCAGGCTGGAAACATCAGCAAGGTGCCTTCGCTGACCGGCAAGACCACCTGATCCGTGTTGTAAGCCGTCAACTCTGTAACGGGCGGACGAATAACGCTCGTCTGTGGGCGCGGATCATGGAAATTGATCGTGTCCGCACCAGCTTGCGAGCGCACGTAATACACGCCGCTCAGGAAATTGTTGGGATGACTGTGCATCGCGTGCGCCCCGCCTGGATCCAGTACGTTGATCCAGCATCCGGTAATGTGAAACGGGGCAGCAGCGACTTTAAGAAACGTGAGGACGTCGCGTGCAGCCTGTTCGATATGCGTGATCAGCAAAGCAAATTCGGGCCTTTTATGTTGCTGGTGACCGGACTGCCATGTGGCGCCGGTACGGGTGCCGACGCCGCTGCGGATCAAGGTGTCGACATACGCCATTAGCTCGCGATCAAGCGGCTCGTAGCACTCTTGCTCGAGGCGGCGGCACCATACGAAAGTCGGGAAAAGTCGGATGATATCCGGGGCGGGGGCTTCCATTGCTGATTGCGCAACGCGCGAGTCGGGACGCTCATCCATCACTATAGTTCTCCGGGCGGCCAGCACGTACGCCTTCAGCTCACACAGCCGTGGTGTGTTCCGGTCGCTTGCCTCGCGATTTACTGAGCCCGCGTCGAATCGCTCAGATCGTCGGCCTCACGTTTCAATTCTTCGGCTTCAGCCGAACGTTGCATGTGGCTTAGCAGCGTGCCCAGATTCCGCAAGGTGCGTACTTCATCCTGCCGCCAGGTCGACGGATCGTCTTGTGCGAGTTTGCGGTACAGATCCAGCGCGCGGCGCCACGCGTCTTCCGCTTCGCGCGGCTTGCCCGTGCGGCTGTAGAGCACACCCAGATTGTTCAGTATCCGCGCCTCGTCAGGCTGGTATGCGGCAGGCGTATCGCGAGACAGTGCGCGAACGATCTGCAGAGCCTGCTGATCCGCCTGCAGTGCCTTTGCCGGCTGCCGTTCGAGTCGGTACAGCACGCCCAGATTGCCCAGCGTACGCGCCAGGTCGGCCCGGTAAATTGCGGGGCTTTCGCGGGCGAGCTGCTGGCGGATCTTCAGCGCTTCCCGGTAGGCGTGCTCTGCTTGCGCCAGGCGCTCGTTTGCACTGTAAAAGTTTCCGAGGTTATTCAACGTACGCGCAAGCGCCGGACGCCAGGCGCCAGGATTATCGTGTGCGAGCGCGCGCTGGATTCCGATGGCCTCCAGATAGGCGAGTTCCGCGTCATGCGTGCGCTGTGTCGCACTGTAGAGGATGCCGAGGTCATTGAGTGTCGTCGCGACTGCGGGCCGGTACATGACCGGGTCCTGTCGCGCCAGTGCGCGGTCGAGGGCGAGGACTTCGCGCCACGCGTCTGCCGCATCCTGAAGACGTTGCGTGTCGCGGTACAACGTTGCGAGGCTGTCAATGGTCCTGGCCACTGCGGGACTGTAGGCCGAAGGATTCACACGCGCGAGCGCCCAGTAGATTTCGAGCGCGTGCAGCCATGCGGCTTCGGCTTCCTTCTGCTGCTGCCGCATGAGATACAGGCTGCCAAGCTTGCCGAGCGTACGCGCGATGGATGGCTGAAAGGTGGGGGGCTTTTGTTGCGCAAGCATCCGATACTGGATCAGCAGCGCCTGATACACGGGCTCCGCGCGCCCGGGTTCGTGCTGCTCGAGCAGCGTGTCGGCGTATGCGGTGGCGATGTCCATATCGTCGGGTTGCAGTGCGTGCGCCTTCTCCAGGTACGGCAGCGCGTTCCATGGCATGAAACGAAGCAGTTCGATGTTCGCCGCGTCGTAGTTGCGCGCCGCGGATAGCTCGGCGGTAGTGGGCACTTCAGCAATGAGCCGTATAAGAAGCGCGGATGCGTTGTCCAGATCGAGGCGTCGCGCAGCTTCGTCGAATTGCAGTTCGGTGGGATCCGCGCTGTGTGTGATCGACAACCTGCGCAGCAGATCTTCATAACGTGCGCTCCATTTCGACGCTTCGGCGGCGGGGTCGATATCGGGGCGCGTCCTGATTTGCGATGCGAGGCTTTCGAGCATCGTTTCGAAGTTGGCGAATGCGGCGTCGCTTGCCGGTTCGCTGTGGTCTGTTTGCGAGAAGACCGCATGTAGCATCACGTTGGCCGCTGTCGCCAGCGCAACGCGTTGCGCTGCGGAGAGCCCGTCGCTGTTCACAGCGCGGTTCAGGCGCTCAGTGACGCGCGCGAGCGCGGGCGCCGGGACAGCGCAGCGGTTCCGCACGTTTAGTCCATGCGTGACGTCGACTTCGGAGAACGACGGCGCACACGCACCGGTTACTTCGGCAGCGGTGCATGTGATGGATAGCGCGGCCATCGCGATGCCGGACAGAAGCTTGCACGCATTCATTTCCAGCCAGGTCTGAAGCGTTACCGGTACGGCGTTGCGCGGCGCATCGCCTCGCTTCTCGCTGCGCTGCGACATCGCGCGTACTTATTCGATCGAATACAGGTAAGCAAGTTCGGTGCTAGGCAGGCTTCGAGTTTTTCCCTCGGCGCGCAACCAGGATCAAAGTCGACGGAATAGCAGGCTGGCATTGACACCCCCAAAACCAAAGCCATTGGAGATTGCATATTCCGTCGATAGCTTGCGGGCCGATCCGCTAACAATATCGATGCTTTCCACTGCCGAATCAGGCTGTGTCAAGTTGAGTGTAGGAGGCGCAAGCTGGTCGCGCAGCGCAAGCACGGTGAAAATAGCTTCCACGCCGCCGGCCGCACCAAGCAAATGTCCGGTCGAGGACTTGGTGGCCGATACGGCGGGACCTCGATCGGTTCCGAATACAGCTTTGATGGCGGCCAGTTCACTGATGTCGCCGACCGGCGTGGACGTCGCATGGGCGTTTAAATGCCCGATCAGCCTGGGTTCAATGTTGGCCTGCCGGATTGCCAGTTCCATCGCGCGTCGTCCGCCGGCGCCGTCACTGGGCGGAGACGTCATATGGTATGCGTCGGCGCTCGTGCCATAGCCGAGCACTTCCGCAATCGGCGTGGCGCCGCGTCGTAATGCGTGCTCCAGTTCTTCTATGACGAGCATGCCGGCGCCTTCTCCCATGACGAAACCATCTCGTCCAGTATCGAACGGGCGCGAAGCCTGTGCGGGATGGTCATTAAAGCCGGTAGACATGGTTCTTGCGGCGGCAAACGCCCCCAGGCTGACGCGATCGATGCAGGCCTCGGCGCCGCCACATACGGCAATATCGGCTTCGCCAGCGCGAATCAGGCGCGCTGCATCGCCAATGGCCTGTGCGCTCGCAGCACATGCAGTAACCGGTGCGCTTAACGGGCCACGAAAGCCGTGCCGGATGGAGATATGGCCCGCGGCCATATTGGCCAGGAAACTGGGGACGGTGAAAGGAGAAAGCCGCCGTGGCCCGCGGTTATCGGTTGTTCTCACGGCATCCACAATCGCACCGAAACCGCCAACGCCGGACGCCACAATGGTTGCTGTCCTTTCACGAGCGCTTTCAGTTTCAGGCTGCCAGCCGGATTGATTCAAAGCCTGCTGCGCTGCGGCCAGCGCAAACACAGTGAACCGATCCATTTTTTTCTGGTCCTTGGGTTCAACTGCGAGGTCAGGATCGAATCCCCATGGACAATCTGACGTCAACATCGGCACGACGCCGCCGACTTTTGATGCAATCCCTTCCGTGACGTCGTCAGGCAAGCCAACCAGGCCTGAATCGCCATTCAGGAGACGGCTCCAGACGGATTCAACGTCACATCCCAACGGCGACACCATGCCCATGCCAGTCACGACAATGCGTCTCGTATTCAAACCATGCCCCACTTTTGATTGGTGAAGATATGCGACCAATGATTGTCACAACGCGCCATGCGGCAAACATTACAAATTCCAAACGCCGCAGAAATTACCCGCCAGTATAGGCGTGAGAGGAGCGAGAAATTGACGCATTGCGCCAATCGATATGCAAACTGCGCCATAATGAGCGAACCATGAATCTGTCCTGGCAACGCCCTCTCACAGTTTCTTCTCACTTCTTGCACGGGATGCTGCGCTTCATTCGCACCCATCACGGGGAAGACGGGGCGGCACAGGCGCTCGCAAGCGCCGCCATCCCCCAGTCCCTTTTAAATCAGCCTGATGCACGAATGACACGCGAGCAATACGTCGCGTTGTACAGGACGGTCGCGGCAACGCTCGATGATGAGATGCTGGGAGTGTGGTCCAGGCCAATCCGGGGCGGCACTTTAAAGTACCTGATGCTCAGCTTGCTGGACGCACCCACCGTGTTGGTAGCGTTCAATCGTTTTGTTCGCTTCTGGAATTTGCTGCTGGATGATTACCGACTGCAGATTTCAACGAAGAATGATCTGGTGCGACTCGCATTAGTGGAAAGGACGCCTGGCACGCAGGTTACGCCACTCGGACATGAGTTAATGATGAAGCTGGCTCACGGCATAGCATCGTGGCTGCTTGGCAGGGAGATCATCCTGCACCGGGTCGAGTTCAGCTTCGCACGACCGAGGCACGTAGAGGACTATGCGTTCTTGTACCCCGGCCCAGTGCAATTCGATTCAGGGGTGACGAGTATTTATTTCCTGTACCAGGATTGCGCGGAACTGTTTAAACGCGAGAAGCACGAGCTATGGGCCTTCCTGAAACGTGCTCCTGGAGACTGGACATTCACCGCGTTTTATCACGGTTCCATTGTGGCTAAAGCGCGCGAGTATCTTGAGCAGAACATTACGCAGCCGGTAACGATACGGGATCTTGCGCAGGCATTGCACACCTCTGTACGCACGCTCAACCGTAGATTTGCAGACGAAGGAACGAGTTTTCAGCTGGTGAAAGACGGACTGAGAAGGGATGTCGCGGTGCATCGGCTGACAAACTCGAATACGAGCGTGGCCGTGCTGGCGTTTGATCTTGGTTTTTCTGACGCCACCGGTTTCTGCCGCGCTTTTAAACATTGGACCGGCAGCAGTCCGTCTGATTATCGGAAGGGCACTCGTGAGGACGATTGACGAGATAAAGTCATGTCACGCTGATCCCGGATATCCGCGCCATGCCCGAGCGTGCTTACGAAACCGATGCCCATTCAACACTATCTTGCGACGGCAGGGCGCTTGCGCGACTCGTCGCCTGATGAACGCACACCGTGTTACGTCCCGAACGCTTTGCCTCGTAAAGCGCATGGTCCGCCCTCGTGCTCAGGTGGTCCAGGGTTTCGCCCGGTTGCCAACCGGCCAGGCCGCCGCTGATGCTGTATGTGCACGGCCCTGCAGCCGTTATTGCGGGCCGTGCGGTGACTGCGTTACGCAGCCGGTCCGCGAGGCGCAGCGCGTCGTCCGGTTCTGTTGCTGGCAGTAGCACTGCAAATTCCTCACCGCCGATGCGCCCGAGCACGTCGCTACGCCTCAGTTGCGTTTGCGTCACTCGGACAAAATCGCGCAGCACGGTATCGCCGCCTGCGTGACCGAGCGTATCGTTGATCGACTTGAAATGGTCGAGGTCGACGATCAGGAGCGAGACGGGCGAATGCTGCCTGCCCGCTTCGGCCAGTCGTGCCCGCGCGACGGCTTCAAAGCCCTGGCGTGAGAGCGCCCCAGTGAGGAAGTCCCGATTCGCTGCTTCGCGTGCATCGGCGAGAAGGACGTCGTGCACCATCATCATCGCGGACATCGATAGCGTCGGCATGATTGCTGCGCTCGCAACCAGCAGCACCACGCTGCCTGTGGAGGCGAACATCAGAGGGCTCGACACGCCGTCCAGTGTCATGAAATAGATCCCTCTTGCGAGCTGGCATAGCGCAAAGAGGCATGCCATTACAGCGGTGACCCAGTAGGGATAGGCGGAGCGCCCGCGTGGACGGTGTCTGAAAACCAGATGCGCGAGTGCGACGCAAACCGCGGCACTGAACAGCGTTGTGGCGAGTACGCGAGCGGGAATGCTGTCGACGGCGTAACGCCAGTAGACAAGCGCCACGCCAAGCGGCAGAAGCGAGGCGATCAGCGCAGGCCAGCGGGCGGGGCGCCCTAAAAAACGGGCGCAGCCGGCGTAGTACGTGACGGCGGACAACGCCATCAACATGTTCGCGGCAAGGACGGACAGGGTGTCTGGAATCCTGCCTCGCATCAGAATGAGCAGCAATGCGATGACCATCCCGAGATTGGCGGCAAACCATTCGAGGACACCGGCAATCCCCGATCGAAGCAGGGAACCCAGCAGCACCAGCAGTACCGTGCTCATGAGTGCGGACGTGGCGATGGCCACTGCGGGATCTAGCATATGAGTGAGTTTGCCCCGAAGAAGTCGACAGACAGGCGTCGAGCCAAACGGTTGTCGTGAACCCTCGGCCTGCTGTTGCCGCGCGGCGTGTTAGAAACATCACCGGTTTATTTGCCATCATGCGGCGGCATATCCGCGATTGTCGGCGATCCGGGCATCCATGTCGAACGACTGACGAGCCGCACTGCGCCCCTCATGCGCGGGGCATGAATCGACATGAAGTGGTCGGCCGCGGAAACCGAAAGCGCTCACGCGCGGCTTCCGCTATGGAGGAAGCCGCGTCGCAGCCCCTCCAATCTTCATGTTCCGGTTGCACGCATTTTTCAACCCGTTTTGTGCCCGCTTGCATGAACTGCCAGCGGCAACAAAAGCTACGCGGCGCTGTGCAGTGGTTAATGCGGGCTAACGTGGGCTAACGTGCCCAGGAACAGCTGGCGGGCGTGACTGCGCGCATCACTCAAATCGGCCAGGCGGACTATCATGAAAGAAGCTGCATTCATCAGCGCAGGAGCACATCATGATCTCCAGGCCATCCGCTGAGCCGACCGGCACCACGCTCGACCCCGCACAGACATCCACCGGCACGACGCTCCAGCCCGATCCGAAGCGCCCGCAAAATCCGGCCCCAGTCGACCTTCCCGACGCCGCTGCGGCCGAGCCCGAGCCTCACGAGCATCTCCCGTCCAGATGCGACGACAACTGATTCAACACCGCAGGTGCCGACGTTGTACGTATGACAACCCACACCTCAGGTTCGCGAGTGGAGCGCGCACGCATTTGCGACGATGCCATGAAGTCGGGGGGCGCTCGCGGTTCACGTAAATGGCTCGATGTATTTCATCAGACAAAGTCACGGCCCGGTCTGAGCCGCGCAGGAGCAGATCATGCAGAACGTGCTGGTAGGTTATGACGGTTCGGCGTCCGCGCAATATGCCGTTGCTTTCGCGGTCGATCTCGCGAAGCGTTTCGACGCGCGCTTGCATGTGCTTGTCGTCGCACGCACGCCGGACTGGGGTGCGATCGAAGTTGAACGAAAAAGTCTGATCGATCTGGAAGTGCGCCATGCCAACGAGATCCTCGACGAAATCAAGGCAACGCTCGCCGCTTCGATCGAGGCCGTGACGTTCGATCTCGTGGTCGGCCCGCCAGCGAAGGAAATCGTGCTGTACGCGGAGCGGCATGCGATCGACCATCTCGTGGTGGGGCATCGCGGACATACGCCGTTCGATCGCTGGCTGATCGGCTCGGTCGCCCGCCAGGTTCTCGCCTACGCGCCGTGCGCGGTCACCATCGTGCGCGATCCGGCGATGATGAAAAAATCGCGGCATGAGAACTGAGCGCCGTCGGCATAAGATCGACCGGTTGAATCCGCCGTCATCATCTGGACGCGCGTGCATGAGGGGTACCAAACCAGATGCACCGGGGTCCTGCGCGATTCTCTGCCTGAACTATCTGCACAAGCGCAGAAATCAACTTTCGTTGTGCGGAACGGTGATGCGGCGACGGGTGCGAGCTTCGATGTCGTATGTGTTGAAGTCATTCATCGCTCTGCCATACAGGTGCAGGCTGACTGCACGCGACCGCTCAGCAGGAACACCGGTCATGTGAATGTGGTCGGGATTGGGTACAAAACTGGTCACGGAACCGCGCCGCAGCAAGACGACGCCCCCACGCACCAGGTCGATCTCTTCGTCAGCTCCGCGATCTGATGACAGTCTCACATAACTACGTTCTTCCAAAGCGCCTTCGACAACGCCGACCACGCCCCAACTTCCATGGTCGTGTACCGGCGTCCATTGACCCGGAAGCCAGACGAGCGCGTACAGTGACAGACTCTTGTCCGGGGCCTCATAGATGAGGTTCCGCGTATAGCCCGAGTCGCTACTCCGAAAATGATGAGGCTCCAGAAAGGTACCCGCATGGTCGATCAGATCGAGCATCAGCGGTGCAAGGGCGAGTACGCAGTCGGCCGGGTCTGACTGTAGACGGCTTCGCGCGGAGGACTGGGCGATAAAGCTTTCGAGAGCGGGCGAGGTCATGGGTGAACTGTGCCTCTGGCCGGCGCGGCGACAACCCGCGACGGCTGGCAGTTTTCGGGTCAATATCCACATGACGTTATGCGAAGTACAGAAGGCGACAAGCTATTCTGGAGAAGAAGTGTCGGCGGCCGCACACAACGAATGGCTGGATGGCGGCTGCCTGTTGGGCACGCTCGCCGTTTGAATGTCCAGCAAGTCGACGAGGCGAAAGACAGCATCTGGCCGACTGCCACCCGACGCGACTGGTTGACTCCACAACCCGATTCAACCGTTCGCCGTTTCAGCAAGCGGACGCTCGCCGGTTCGGCTTCACCAGGTTATCGAGCCGACGCTTCCGATTCTTCTTGCCGCGCTCGCGGCAACTCTTTCGAAGGTGATCCCCGCGATCGGCGAATATTGATCGCGGTTCCGATAGCGCCCGGGCAGCGGGCCGCGATTCAGGCCTGCGCTCGTTGGCGCAGAGTACGTCGTGAATGCAGCGGGTGTGAATGTGCGGACTGTCGCGATCGAATCGGCGTGTGCGGTCGGCTTGCCTGCGGTATCTGAGCCGGTTGCAGCCGGTATCGACGCACACATGGAAAGGCGAAGGCCCCACGCTGTCGAGGAAGGTTGTGGGGCCTTCTGGATCGCTGCTGTTTTTATTCAAGACCGCGGCGACCTGTCGATAAGTGTATTGATACCGAGCCGAAATGATCTTGAGGATTCTCAATTTATTTACCGTGGCGCCTGTGGCGGAATCGCGCAGTGGCGCCGCACGACACCGGGTTACGACGCGAAATCCATACGGATACTTCCGGTTCAAATCCATCGGACACGCGTGATGCTGGGCGTCGTAGGGAACCGGCGACGGATTGAACACAAGCTTGACCGGATGACGCTGTTTCAACTGGTCGGCCAGTCAGTGATCGCCAGTCGTGCGCACAACGTAACCTGGCGTTGCGCGGCGCACGCATTTCGACCCCACCCAATCCATCACATCGTGAGAGATCAGTCTGCTTTCTAAATCCTTTCAAACATCGGCAAGTTTCAGGAATCCGGCATGCTGCTCCCACACTAGTGTGCCCAATGTTTGCACCGGGCCCTGAAACAGTCTGCTGATTCGCTTCGCTTGCCGGCGTGCCGCCAAATCCCGGCTGGATGGCGCGCAGGTGAAATGGAGCAGGTATTGCAATCGCCCGAAACCTGCGGCGAGTCGTAAGCACCGTGCCCATGCCGTTCGCCGTTCAGGCAAAAATGTTGTGGCATGATTTCAAACTCTGCATCTGCTATTTCGTTCGGTTCGTATATCGCGCAGCGAAACAAGGTGGACAGATGATTGATGACGTCAACCGTGGTTTCAGTCGCAGCCGCATGCGCTGGCATTCGCGCAGTGCGTCTCGCCGCCATGCAGCCTGTGAGACGGCCGCGCGCGCTGCTTTGGTCACTGTCCTGATCGCCTTCAACGGCTGCACGGTGGGTCCGAATTACCATACGCCCGCGCCGCCCGCCACCAGCACCTATACGCCCACGCCGCTACCCGATCAGACGGCCTCGTCGCCGGGGGCATCGGGCGTCCCGCAACAGTTCGTCGCCGGTCTGGACATTCCCGCCCAGTGGTGGACGCTCTTTCATTGCGAGCCGCTCGACGCCCTGATCCGCGAAGCGCTCGCCAACAGCCCCAACGTCGCCGCGGCGCAAGCGGCGCTCAGGCAGGCCGGCGAGAATCTCCGCGCGCAAATGGGCACCACGCTGTATCCGTCCGTCGATGCAAAGGCGAATGCGACGCGCGAGAAGTTTACCGGCGTCACTTTCGGCCAGCCGCAGCTCACGGAGCTTCTGAACCTCTACAACGCATCGGTGAACGTGTCGTACAACCTCGATGTGTTCGGTGGAGGAAGGCGCGAGCTCGAATCGCTGCGCTCGCAGGTCGATTACCAGGGCTTTCAGTTGCAGGCTGCCTATCTCGCGTTGTCCGCAAACATCGTGACAGCGGCCATCAAGGAAGCCTCGCTGCGCGAGCAGATCGAAGCGACCGAACGCATCGCCGACGATGAAGACGCGCAGCTCGGCATATTGCGCCAGCAGCTTGCGCTAGGCGGCGTGAGCCGCGTAGCCGTGCTTTCGCAGGAAACGCTCGTCGCACAGACTCGCGCGACCTTGCCGCCGTTGCGTCAGTCGCTCGACCAGACGCGTCACCAGCTTGCGGTTCTGGCGGGCAAGCCGCCGAGCGACACGAACGTGCCCGAGTTCAGGATGTCGATGTTCACGCTGCCGCAGACCTTGCCGGTCAGCGTGCCGTCGTCGCTCGTGCGGCAGCGACCCGATATTCTCGCTGCCGACGCCACGCTGCATCAGGCGAGCGCCCAGGTCGGCGTTGCGACCGCAAACATGTATCCGCAGCTCACACTCTCCGCGAGTTATGGACCTGAGGCGTTGACGCCCGCGGGCCTTTTCAAGTCCGCTGACATGATCTGGAGCATCGGCGCAGGCCTCACGCAGCCGATTTTTCACGGTGGCCAGTTAAGTGCGCAAAAGCGCGCAGCAGAAGCGGCATTCGATCAGGCTAATGCTCAATACCGGCAAACCGTGCTGCTGGCGTTCCAGAACGTCGCCGATACGTTGCGCGCGCTGGAACACGATGCAACCGGTCTGAACGCGCAAACGCAGGCATGGCGCGCGGCCAGCGGTTCGCTCGATCTGACGCGCGGCCAGTTTCGCGTCGGCGGCGTCAGTTATCTGGCGCTGCTCGATGCACAGCGTCAATACCAGCAGACCGTCGTGAATCTCACGCAGGCACAAGCCGCGCGCTATGCGGATACGGCGGCGCTGTTCCAGGCGCTCGGCGGCGGCTGGTGGAACGACACGGCGACGAGCGCAGCAGCACAGCCCACATCGGCTACGCCGAAGTGAATCCTGCCCCACGCAGAGCCGTTTGCCCTGCAAGGACATGACGATGACGACGAAAAAACCGATGGCAAAGCGGATGATCATCATGCTGTTCTGCGTGGGCTTACTGCTGGCCGCGCTGTTCGGCTTCAATCTGTTCAGGGCGCACATGATCAAGAAGTTCATGGCGAGCAACACTGCGCCGCCCGCCACCGTCACGGCTGCTGTCGCCGGCTATCAGACATGGCAGCCGCAGCTTGCCGCCGTGGGCAGCCTGCGCGCGGTGCGCGGCGTCGACGTGACCACGGAAGTGGCCGGGCTCGTGCGCGAGATCGTGTTCATCTCGGGCCAGGACGTGAAGGCGGGCCAGGTGCTCGTGCGCCTGAATGACGATTCGGACCGCGCGCAACTCGCGTCGCTGCAAGCCGCCGCGGAACTTGCGCAAACGGTCTACACGCGCGACAAGGCACAGTTCGGCATTCAGGCGATAGCCAAGGCGCAGCTCGACGCCGACGCCGCCGACCTCAAAAGCAAAAGAGCACAGGTCGATCAACAGGCCGCGCTCGTCGAAAAGAAGACGATTCGCGCGCCGTTCGCGGGCCGCGTCGGCATTACGACAGTTAATCCCGGCCAGTACATCAATCCGGGCGATGCCATCGTGACGCTGCAAGCCATCGATCCGATTTACGCCGACTTCTTTCTGCCGCAAAGGCAACTCGGGCAATTGCACGTCGGCCAGACCATTGCTGTCGATACGGATGCGTTCGGCAACCGCTCCTTCGACGGCAAGATCCGCTCGATCAATCCGCGCGTGGACAGCGCGACGCGCAACGTTCAGATCGAGGCGACCGTCGACAATCGCGAGCGCAAGCTGCTGCCCGGCATGTATGCGAACGTGAAGGTCGATGCGGGCACGGTGCAGCGCTATCTGACCTTGCCGCAAACGGCGATCACCTATAACCCATATGGCGCGACCGTGTTCATCGTGAAGCCCGGGGAGCAAAAGAATGCGCAAGGCAAGATCATGCCCGTCGCGCAACAGGTGTTCGTCACGCCTGGCCCGACGCGTGGCGACCAGGTCGCGATTCTCAAGGGCATCAGCGAAGGCACGCAGGTCGTGACGAGCGGTCAGCTGAAGCTGAAAAATGGCACGCCGCTGGTGATCGACAACCGCGTTCAGCCTGCGAATAACCCGAATCCGACGCCTCAGGAACAATAGAAGGCCGCGCGATGAAATTTACCGACATCTTCATCGAACGCCCGGTGCTCGCATCGGTGGTGAGTCTGCTGATACTCGTGCTCGGCTTGCGCTCGCTCGCGGCGCTAAAGGTTAACGAGTATCCGCAAACCGAAAACGGTGTGGTGACAATCACCACCGCGTACTATGGCGCGAGCGCCGACACGATGGCCGGCTTCATTACGCAGCCGCTCGAAGCCGCGATTGCACAGGCACAGGGCATCGACTACATGTCGTCGACGAGCAGCACGGGCGTCTCGACAATCGTCGCGACGCTGCGCCTGAACTACGACTCCAATCGCGCGCTGACCGAGATCAACACGCAGATCGCATCGGTGCGCAACCAGTTGCCGCCGCAGGCGCAACAGCCGGTGCTGACCGTGCAAGTGGGACAAACCACCGACACGATGTACATGGGCTTTTACAGTGACGTGCTGCCGAGCAACAACGTCACGGATTATCTGCTGCGCGTCGTGAAGCCGAAGCTCGATTCGATCCAGGGCGTGCAGACGGCGGAAATTCTCGGCGGCCGTCAATTCGCGCTGCGCGCATGGCTCGATTCGAGCAAGTTGGCCGCGCACAACGTGACCGCCGCCGACGTCTTCACGGCGCTTGGCAACAACAATTATCTGGCGACGCTCGGCACGACCAAAGGCCAGATGATCAGCGTCGATCTGAATGCGGGCACCGATCTGCATTCCGTCGATGACTTCCGGAAACTCGTCGTCGCGCAGAAGAACGGCGCAATCGTGCGCCTCGAAGACGTCGCGAACGTCGTGCTCGGCGCGGACAATTACGACTTCAACGTCGCGTTCAGCGGCAAACGATCGGTGTTCATCGGCATCAAGGTAGCGCCGGATGCAAACGTACTAGACGTCGCGAAGCGCGTGAGAACGGTTTTCCCGGATCTGCAGAAGCAGTTCCCGACGGGCATGACGGGCGACATCGTCTACGACGCCACCGACTTCATCAACACCGCCATCGCAGAAGTGGTGAAGACCCTCGTCGAAGCGCTGCTGATCGTGACAGTTGTGATCTTCCTGTTCCTCGGCAGTTTCCGCGCGGTGATCGTGCCCGTGATTGCGATGCCGCTCTCCTTGATTGGCACTTTCTTCGTGATGCAGGTGCTCGGCTATTCGGTCAATCTGCTGACACTGCTTGCGCTCGTGCTTGCAATCGGTCTTGTCGTTGACGACGCAATTATCGTGGTCGAGAACGTCGACCGGCATATGAAGAAAGAGGGCAGGCAGCCTCTCGAAGCCGCACTGATCGCCGCGCGCGAACTCGGCGGTCCGATTCTCGCCATGACGGTCGTGTTGATCGCCGTGTATGTGCCGATCGGCTTTCAGGGCGGACTGACGGGTGCGCTGTTTACCGAGTTCGCGTTCACGCTGGCGGGCGCCGTCGCCGTGTCGGGCGTGATTGCGCTGACGCTTTCACCGATGTTGTGCTCGCGCTTTTTCCGCACGGACCAGGAGTCGGGCCGCTTTGCGAGCTTTGTCGACCGGCAGTTCGAACGCGTCCATCACGGCTACCTGCGTATGTTGCACGCGATGCTCGACACGTGGCCGGTGTTTATCGTCATGGGCGCGCTGCTCCTGGTCGGCACCGTGTATCTCTTCATGACGTCGAAATCGGAGCTTGCACCGCAGGAGGATCAGGGCATCGTGCTGTCCCAGATCCAGGGACCGCCAAACGCGACGATCCAGCAGATGCAGACCTACGCGGACCAGGTCTTCGATATCTCGAAGCAACTGCCGGAATACGCACAGATGTTCCAGCTCACGGGCGAGCCGACGTTGAACCAGGGCATCGGCGGCGTGCTCTTCAAGACGTGGGACAAGCGCAAGAAGGGCGCGACGCAATTGCAGGAGGAATTGCAGCAGAAGTGGAACGGTATTGCGGGTGCCCGCGTCGCTGCATTTCAGTTTCCGCCCCTGCCGGGTGCGCGAGGTTTGCCCGTGCAATTCGTCATCAGCACGACGGAGCCGTTCGAGAACCTCAACGAAGTGTCGCAAGCCGTGCTGCAAAAGGCGCGCGAAAGCGGCATGTTCTTCTTCGTCGACAGCGATCTGAAGATCGACAAGCCGGAAAGCGTGTTGCTCGTGGACCGCGACAAAGTCGCTTCGCTCGGCCTGACGCAGAGCGATGTCGGGCAAACGCTGGGCGCCGCGCTCGGCGGCAACTTCGTCAACTACTTTTCGATTGCAGGCCGCTCGTACAAGGTGATTCCGCAGGTGCTGCAAACAGACCGGTTGAATCCGTCGCAAGTACTCGACTATTACTTGCGCACGCCCAATGGCAGCGTGATTCCGGCATCGACGGTCACGCATCTGCAGCAGAATGTTGTGCCCGAATCGATCAATCACTTCCAGCAGCTTAATTCGGCAACGATTTCCGGCGTGCTCGCGCCGGGCATCTCGCAAGGCGAAGTGCTCGACTTCCTGCGCAAAGTCACCGCGGAAGTCGCGCCGTCGGGCTACACGGCTGACTATTCGGGTTTGTCGCGGCAGTTCGTGCAGGAGTCCGGCGGGTTCGTGATCACATTGCTGTTTGCAACGATCATTGTGTTTCTTGCGCTTGCCGCTCAGTTCGAGAGCTTCCGCGATCCGGTCGTGATTCTCGTGTCGGTGCCGATGGCGCTGTTCGGTGCGCTGATCTTCATTAACCTGGGACTCACGACGCTCAATATCTATACGCAAGTGGGTCTCGTCACGCTGATGGGCCTCATCAGCAAGCACGGCATTCTGATCGTGCAGTTCGCGAACGAGCTGCAACGCGCGGGGCGCGGCAAGCGCGAGGCGCTCGAAGAAGCGGCTGGTGTGCGCTTGCGGCCGATCCTGATGACGACGGCCGCGATGGTGCTGGGCGTGGTGCCGCTCGTGATCGCGTCGGGTGCGGGCGCGGCCGGCCGCAACGCAATGGGGCTCGTGATCTTCACGGGGATGTCGATCGGCACGCTGTTCACGCTGTTTGTCGTGCCCGCGATGTATATGTTCCTCGCCGCGGACCATCATCGGGACCGGGCGCAGCCGGAGACCGCTTGAGCGATTGAATGACAACGGACATGTGCGAGCGCGCCTGGGGATCCGGGGAGGTCCCGTCGCGCGCAATGATCGATTTCGCTTGCACCTGACGCTACGTCAGGTTTTAGTGTGTTGATTCGACAACTGAAAAAAACAATGCGACTCAAGATCGGAGAGCTGGCGAAGAAGACGGACCTGACCGTTCGGGCATTGCACCACTACGACGCAATCGGGCTGCTGTCACCCTCGCAGCGTGCCGATGGCGGCGCGCGCCTGTATGGCCGCGACGACTTGATCCGGCTGCATCGCATTGAGGCGCTGAAACGGTTCGGGTATTCGCTTCCGGACATCAAGGCCAGCCTCGATGATCGACTGGACGCCGCACCGCTGGAGATCCTGCAACGCCAGATCGCGGCGCTCGATGTGCAGGCATTGCGCGCGCAGCGCCTGAGCCGCCATTTGCAACAGATCGTCGACATGCTCGCCAGCGGCGGCGAGACCCCCGAGATTGACTGGCTGAACACTCTGGAGCTGATGAACATGTATCAGAAGCACCTTAACGACGACGAACTCGACACGCTGATGGCATCCGGGCCGGATACGGTCGCGCCGATGGACCCGGCGTGGGTTGCGCTAATCGACGAGGTTCGCCACGCCATGCAGCAAGCGCTGCCGGCTGAAAGCGACGCGGCCCAGGCGCTGGCGTGGCGCTGGATCCGGCTGGTGATCCGTCTCACGCGCAACGATCCGGCGCTCGCCACCAAGCTGATGAAAATGCAGATCGGCGAACCGCGTGCGCAGCATATCGTCGGTGTCACGGCGGAGATGTTGGCCTGGATCGATGAAGCGTTCACGCATGCGCGATGCGCGCTGTTCGCGAGATACCTGACTCCGGCACAGGCTGACGAGGTGCGGCGTCGTCAGCTCGACCACACGGGCATGCGGGCATGGCCAGCGCTTGTTATCGAGCTGAGAGCGCAGATGGAGGCGGGCGTCGATGCAAGCGCCGCGCCGGTGCAGGCGCTCGTCAGGCAGTGGCAGCAGCTCTTTCGTGACAGCTTCTGCGGCGACGATGCCGTCCTTGAAGCGCGTGTGCGCGATGCCTTGACGCGCGAACCGGATCTGCAATTGGGTGTCGGTTTCGACGACGCATTGCTGGCTTATCTGCACAAAGCGCACAGTGTTGGCCACGACATGGCATCAGCCGACGCCGGGCCCAAGCCGAGCGCCATGATGGTCGCAATGCAGCGGGCTGCGCACCAGCTAGTCGACCAGCCGCTGGTTCTGGACGATCCAGTCGCGCTGACCATCCTCGGCGCAGCAGAGGCACAGAAGCTTCGCGACGATATCGACAGGTTCCGCCATCCGATAGCGGTGGGGATGCGCAGCTCGGTGGTCGTTCGCAGCCGTCTCGCCGACGACGTGTGGGCCGACGCGGTCGAGCGCGGCATTCGCCAGTACGTCATCCTTGGCGCAGGGCTGGATACCAGCGCTTACCGGCGGCACGATGCGCCGGGTTGCATCTTCGAGGTCGATCTACCCGCCACGCAGCGATGGAAACAGGCGCGCTTGCATGAGGCAGGCATTGCGGTGCCGTCGTCGCTGCGATTCGTGCCGGTCGATTTTGAGTGCATCAGTCTTGCCGAAGGCCTGGCGCGCGCCGGTTTCGATGCGGACGCACCCGCTATTTTCAGTTGGCTCGGCGTGACCATGTACCTCGATGAGGCCGCGGTCGTCGAGACGTTGCGCTTCATCGCGCACTGCGCCACAGGCAGTGCTGTGCTGTTGGAATATGCGTTGCCGCTGTCCAGCTTGCCGCCGGTCATGCGCATCGCGATGGAGCAGTTGACGACGCAATTCGCCGAACGTGGCGAGCCGTGGAAGAGCTTCTTTGAACCGGCTGCGCTGGCGGGGATGCTGACGTCGCTGGGTTTCGGCAATTGCCGTAGCTGGACGCCGGACGAATTGAACCATCTTTATCTTGCGAACCGCACCGATGGTTTGCATATCGGTGCGGCACCGGCACGTCTGATGCTGGCGAGCGTCTAAAAGCGCGCCCGACAAGCAGGGCGCTTGCGTGCAACGGTAGCCGTCGACCCGGCTAATCCGTTGCGCGGTCGCTTATCGTTGAATCCAGTAAAGAATCGTCGGCCCATGCTGTTCGATCTTCAGCACGCGGTATCCGTAGCGCTTCACATCGGCGGGAATGCTGTTGATCGACTGGGGGCAGTCGCTGAGCACTTCGAGAATCTCGCCGGGCTGCAGATTCGGCATGGTTTCGAGTGTCGCGACCACCGGATAAGGGCACGTGCTTCTGCGTCACACAAAGCGGGATGATTGCCTGGCATGCTGTCTGAATCGCCGCGTGAAAAAGATCCCTATCGATGCGAAGCGGTGAAGTGATATTCGGGCCGCCGACCACCTTTAACCCGCAGAATATCGACAATTTCAATTTCTAAGCGGATAACGTGCCAATCGCGCGGTGAACAGCCCGGCTTGCTTTAAAGGCGGCCGGATTGTTCGTTATGCGTGTCGAGTCGGTGCAGCCGTTCTAGAATGTCGCATTCGTGCACCGACGGCCCACGCCATTACCCGAAAACCCCGCATGCAAGCGCCGAGCGCAACTGTTCCCATCTCTCTCGTCAATGGCTTTCTCGCGTCCGCGGGGGCGAAGGCCGAAGTGAGTCACCGCTATCTGAAGCAGGCCGGTGTGGCGCCGGAACTGCTGCGCGAACCCGGCGCACGCGTCACCGAAGAGCAGTTTTCAGCGCTCTATCAGGCGCTGGCCATCGAACTCGACGACGAGATGCCCGGCGTTTTCAGCCGGCCGTTTCGCAGCGGCACGCTGAAGTTTCTGTGTTTGAGCCTGCTCGATGCGCGCAACCTCGAAACGGCGTTGCACCGTTTTGGCCAGTTTTTCCATATCGTGCTGGACGATTTCCGGCTCGAATCGCGCCGCAGTGGCCCGGTGGCGCAGGTCGAACTGTGTCCGCATCCCGCTTACGGGCCAAGCGGCCCGCTCGGGCAGGAATTGATGCTCAAGCTCGCACACGGTGTCTCGTCATGGCTGATCGGGCAGAAGATTCCGCTGTTGCAGGTCGAATTCGCGTGCCCGCAGCCGCCGCACGCGCGCGATCACCGTTATTTCTTTTCAGGGCCCGTGCGCTTTGGTTGCGAATCCACGCTCATGCGTTTCGGCGCGGCGTATCTCGACATGCCGATTCGCCAGAGCAAGCGCAATCTGCGCAACTTTCTCGCACGCTCGCCCGGCGACTGGATTTTCGAATCGTTCAGCGAACAGCGTGTCGGGCACCGCGTCCGCCAATATCTCGCCGGGACGCTGCCCGATTTGCCGACCATCGAACAAGCGGCGCAAAACCTGCATTGTTCGGTCCGTACGCTTTGCCGGCGCCTCGCCGCCGAAGACACATCCTTTCAGTCGCTCAAGGACGACCTGCGCCGCGACATCGCCATTCTGCGTCTCACCGAAACGCAGGACACGATTGCGGCCATCGCGGGCGACATCGGCTTTGACGATCCCAGCGCCTTTCATCGCGCCTTCCGCCACTGGACCGGCAGCACGCCCGGCACGTACCGCGTGCGCGGTTGACGGCGACGTCCCCGCATAGGGCGCGCGCGGCACGACGTGGCCAGATTTGTCACCAGGTGGTCCGGTTTGGACAGTCCGTGCGCGTGCCTTTGGCGCTACGATCTGCCGAAACCCGAGTGTGCCCCGCCGCTTTGCCGGCCCGCGGGCGCCGTGTGTTTCCTCATTTACCGCGTCACTGGAAGGACCATCATGAGCTATACCGCCCCCGTCAAGGACATGCTGTTCGTGCTGAAGGAACTGGCCGGCATGGACACCGTCGCCGCTTTGCCCGGTTTCGAGGATGCGAACCTGGACACCGCGCAGGCCGTGCTCGACGAAGCCGCGAAGCTCTGCGGCGAAGTGCTCGCGCCGCTGAACGTGACGGGCGACCGCGCACCGAGCAGCTGGCACGACGGCGAAGTGACGGCGACGGCGGGATTCAAGGAAGCGTTCCGCCAGTTTGTCGAGGGCGGCTGGCAAGGTTTGCAGCATCCGTCCGAATATGGCGGTCAGGCGCTGCCAAAGTTGATCGCGACGCCGTGCATCGAAATGCTGAATGCGGCGAACCTTTCGTTCGCGCTGTGTCCGCTCCTGACCGATGGCGCAATCGAGGCGCTGCTCACGGCGGGCACCGGCGATCAAAAAGCGCGCTACGTGCCGAAATTGATTTCGGGCGAATGGACCGGCACGATGAACCTTACGGAGCCGCAGGCAGGCTCCGATCTCGCGCTCGTACGCTCGCGCGCCGAACCGCAGGCGGACGGCTCGTACCGGATCTTCGGCACGAAGATCTTCATTACGTGGGGCGAGCACGACATGGCGGAGAACATCGTGCACCTCGTGCTGGCTCGCACGCCCGACGCACCGGCTGGCGTGAAAGGCATTTCGCTCTTTATCGTGCCGAAATTCCTCTTGAATGAAGACGGCAGCCTCGGCGCACGCAACGACGTGCGCTGCGTTTCGATCGAACACAAGCTCGGCATCAAGGCGAGTCCCACGGCGGTTTTGCAGTACGGCGACGAAGGCGGCGCAGTGGGCTATCTGGTCGGTGAAGCGAATCGCGGCCTCGAATACATGTTCATCATGATGAACGCGGCGCGCTTCGGCGTGGGCATGCAGGGTATCGGCGTCGCGGAGAGCGCCTACCAGAAGGCTGTTGCGTATGCAAAGGAACGCGTGCAGAGCCGCCCTGTAGACGGATCGGCGGCGCAGGCCGTGTCGATCATCCATCATCCCGACGTGCGTCGCATGCTCGCGACGATGCGCGCGCTGACCGAAGGTGCGCGCGCGCTGGCGTATGTGGCTGCCGCGCACAGCGACCACGCACACCGGCATCCCGACGCGGCAGAGCGCGAGCGCCAGCAGGCGATTTACGAATATCTCGTGCCGATCGTGAAAGGCTGGAGCACGGAGATGGTCAACGACGTGGCGAGCCTCGGCGTGCAGGTGCACGGCGGCATGGGCTTTATCGAAGAGACGGGCGCCGCGCAGTTTTATCGCGACGCGCGGATTCTCGCGATTTACGAGGGCACCACGGCCATTCAGGCCAACGACCTGGTCGGACGCAAGACCGTGCGTGACGGCGGCGCAGTGGCGCGTGCGGTGCTCGCCGAAATTGCGGAAACGATCGAAGCGCTCGCTCAGGTGGACGGCGCGGCTGCGGCGTCGATGGGTGCGCAGCTAAAGCAGGGCGCACAAGCGCTTGCGAATGTGGTTGAATTCGTCGTTGCCAATACGAAGCGCGATCCGAATGCGGTGTTCATGGGCAGCGTGCCTTACCTGAAGCTGGCGGGCATCGTGCTGTGCGGCTGGCAGATGGCGCGCGCGCTGCTTGCATCGACGCGCTGCCACGCAGACGATCCGTCGTTCCATGGTGCGAAGATCGCTGTGGCGCAGTTCTACGCGGAGCACATTCTCCCGCTGGCGGGCAGCATCGCGGTGTCGATTCTCAGCGGGCGCGGTGGCCAGAGCGTGCTCGCAATGAGCGAAGATCAGTTCTGAACTGAAACGATGTAAAGCACGCCTCGCGTTTGCGAGGCGTGTGCCGTTTACGCGGCTTGCAGTCAGCTCGCAGTTACCTCGCAGTTACGTTGAAGTTGGCTTGTCGTTAATTGGCGATGACGATTCGTTGATACATGCCGGCCTCGTAATGGCCCGGCACATAACACGCGAACAGGACGTTACGCGTATGGAGCGGATCGAAGCGCCAGACTAACGTTTTGGTTTCGCCAGGCTGCACGCTGACGACGTTCGGATCCGAGTGCTCCATGCCGGCCATGCCCGGCATTGCCGCCATCTGCTTCATTTCGTTCATATGTTCGCGCCGGAATGCGTCATCGCCGATCGCGAACTCATGCGGCACCTGGCCCACGTTCTTGACGACGAACTTCACCACGTCGCCGCGCCGGATTTCCATGGAATCGAAATGGAGCCGCATCTGATCATTGGCCTCGACGTGGATCGTCTTCGTCACGTCGGCTTCCTGGGCCGGGCGGCCAAACGCAAACGCATGATGTGCATGTTGGGCATGTTCCACATGCATCGCCGGCATCTGGGCAAACGTCGTGCCGGCCTGGAAAAGCGCTGCCGCCAGCATGACCATGGAAAGGGATTTCATCTTCATTGCTGTATTCCTTGCAAACGTGCCGCAGCCTGCGCTGCGGCCAGGCGAGGGCGCGCCGCCGCTCGGGTTTGGGGCCCGCCCATGTCGTTCATCGGCGTCGATCAGAAGCGGCCATACAGCACGCCTGTGCGCCCGTCCGCAGTCAACTCATAGACGTCAAGCGTGCCCGGCTGGTACGTGCCCATGCCGGGCGCGTGCTGCGGCATGCCCGGAATGGACAGTCCGAGGATATGGGGTTTTTCGGTTAGCAGGCGCTTGATGGCCGCAACGGGTACATGACCCTCGACGACGTAGTTGCCGATCTTGACGGTATGGCAACTGGCCATTTCGGGCGCGACGTGAAACTGCTTCTCAATGCGCGACATGTCGTCGGTGTTGATTGCCGTAACGGCGAAACCGTTTTGCTTGAGGTAGCTGACGTAGTCTTCGCAGCAGCCACATGTCGGGCTTTTATAAACGATCGCCGGAATGGCGGCCAGGGTGGACATGCTGAGCACCGCCAGCAGGGCGGCAACGAGAGAATGGCGGAATCTGGGCATGATGGCCCCTCCTGCGTGATGGTTGTGTCGTCTATCGATCCTGGCGTGCGCGAACACGCCAGGACGGCGGGTGCGGAGGACTCAGACTGGCGCCGGGGGACGATGGGGCGGGGGGAAGGTGATGCCGGTCAGGAGCGCCGGATGTGTCGAAACCCAGCTGCTGGAACGCGGTGCAGCCGCGAAGCGCGCGGCGACCATGGCTGGAACCAGCGGGCCGCAAACCGGACAGCAGGACGGTACGCCGCAGGCATTCTTGTGTTGCACGCAGCGTTTAACGGGCTGCGCCGTTGCGGCGGAAAAAGCGACGTGGTCGCACGCGCCGCTCGCCATGCCGTGGGTGGTGGCGGCCGGCATGATCGTCGCCATTGCCCAACCGTTCAGGGCGGGAAGCAGAAACATGATCAGAAGAATGAAGCGGCGCAGACCTTTCATGGCTTTGGGGTATTGCGTGCGTGAACGGCGAAAAGAACGCCGGGCGGTTCACGCATGATATGCGTCAATCGTGAGCGGTGGGGCCTGGAGGATGGTTCACATTGAACACAACTGCGCTTTTTGCCGCACTTAATGCGCGCGGTGGCGTTCGCTCACGAACCAGACGAATCCATCATCGGCCATACTGTCTCGAAGTAACGTCGCTGGAGTTTGCGCCATCATGAAGCCCATTTGCCTTGCAGCGGCCCTCATCGTGTTCACTACCGGCTGCACCTCTGCATCGCCGCCCGCGAGTAACCAGACTGTGCGACCAGGTATGGCCGATACAGATGCCTACATTTTACACGCGCCCGAAAGGGTGACGCCCGGCGACGCTGCGTCACATCCGCCGAGGCTCAGCGTCGGCACCAGCTACCCGGATACGCAGCTGATTCTGCCGTGGTTTCTCAACGACATCATTAACTTCGTCAACTATCGCTAGCCTGGTGTACGGGGGCGCTCGCGTGACGAAATCACTTTCGGGGTTCTTTCGCCTGGCAATAAATCGCGGCAGGCGGGAATTCACACGTCGTCGCGGTAAAAGTCGAGACCCGATCTAACCGTCACAGTCGAATCAGGTCTCCCGTCTACGAACCGCAGGTCGAATGACCGCATGCGTGCGAACCGCCGTTCTTGTGCGCAGCCGCGTTCGCGAAGAGTCGTCGAGGGTTCGAAACCAGAATGGTTTCCAGGTCGTCGTCGGTCAGCCCCATTTCCTTCAAGCGAGGGATGACCGACTTGAAGATATGTGTAATGGCCCAGTTGGGTGCGATGTGTTCGAGCTGGTTACCGAAGCGCCCAAGCAGGCACACCAGATAGTCCTGCGAAATGACAACATGACTGCGCAACCCGGCCTCGACAAGCTGCATCAGATTCCGCATGCGCGCCTCGTCCGGAAGCAGAAAATCCAGACCAAAGCGATCCAGGCCTACGAATGCGCCGCGCCTCGCAAGCGACGCCTGGTATTCGTGATCGTCACGATCGCCGGAGTGACCCACCACCATGCTGTCGGCATACCCGTCGCGCGATTCGACGATATCGATCTGATCGTGCCCGTGGCTCGCTATTTTGGTGTGTGAAATGATCGGCACACCCGTGATCAATGAAGCCTGGGTTGCGACCGAGATCATTTTCCGCTCGTACTCGGTGGGCGCGCCGTGCGTGGCGATCTTGATCACCCCCGCCTTGACGCCTGTGTCGCCGATGCCTTCGGTGATTTCCTTGACATACAGTTCGAGGATGTCCTCGTCCGGCATCGTCCGGAAGGTGTACGGCATGCCTTCCGTTTCGTTGTAGACCCCTGTCGCGCAGACGATATTGATGCCGCTGCGCTGTGCGACTTCCGCGATGAATTCCGCGTCCCTGCCGATATCCATCGGGCAAGGATCGATCATGGAGTGGCAACCGTATCCATGAAGCTCCTGGATGCGATCGACGGCTCGCGCCATCGCTTCGCTGCGCACGAACTTCGGCGCCTTGAGATCCAGATTCCACCCCGGCATGCCAACCAGCACGTGTTCATGAATCAATGTGGTCCCCAGGGCCGACACCTCGATGGTGCCGTCGGTCAACTGCACTTTCGTACTCATGTGTGTACTCCGTCAGTCGTTCAATGCTGGCTAGAGACGTTCCGCGATCGTGAAGTTGACCGTACAACCACCCGCGCATATTGTTTGCAGCCCGTGGCGGCTGTTCCTCGCGTGCAACGCGTGGATGTAGTGATCAGCTTGCAACCGGAAGCACCCAGCGGATGCACCAGGGCCGGTATTTCACCGTCGACGTTTATCTTCGGCATATCGGCGTCCACTTTTTGGGCTCACGCGAGCTGAATCGGGGTGTGGACATGATAAGCGTAATTTCTTCGGAAGCGCCGCAAAGCGCAATCTGATTCGGAATGCCTCGTTACCGGCCACGGCGAAGACCTGTGAAATGTCCGCGGACCGCGACCACGACGCGCCGAGATCACCTGTTCAGGTTATGTTCGGGCGCCAGCGAACCATCTACGATCCCGTAGAAGAGCCATGCCGCGTTGTATTGCAGGGTGACCCTGACAACCATAAATCCACGAAGCGGATCTTTTCGTCGAAAGAAGGGGATCACATCATGATTTCTGTGCTGGGCTGTCTGCGCGACTTCCTTCGCCATGGGTCGGTTTGTCCGCAACCAAGGGTGCATTGAGGTTATCAAACGCCGTCGCCGCAGAATGGGGTGAGGCTCTGGATGAGCACTTACGAATCTCAAGCGAGCGAGCAAAGAGCGCGGGCGCACTCTCGGTAACTGCTCGCAACATGCCTCAACATCGAACCCTCCCGTTGGGGGGTAACTGGACTCGTCATGCTTCATGAAGTCTACGTACGGCTGTTGACGGGAATGTTCCTGTTCTGGAATTCGGCGCGCCTGCTGACCTACGTGCCGGCCATCGCCATGCTCCTGAAAAAGGATGCTGACGTACGCAGTCACAGCTTGCTGACGTGGGGATGCTGGACTCTGAGCAACGCCACGTTTGCCCTGATGTTGCTTGAACAGAATCATGGCATTCCGGACAGGATGTTCTGGATGAACGGTAGCAACACGTTGATGTGTTTGCTCACGTTTTCCGTGATACTCGCCCGGCGTCGACAAATGCGTGCCGCGTGGAGTGCTGAGGCGCAAACGAGCTGCGGCCCCCCCGATTTCGCCGCAGTCGCACACGGGCAAACGACCGGCCACGCGCCGGCCGGCCCGCCCCATTCCTGGACCGGGCTGGCTGCAGTTGAAGAAGTTGACGGCGAAGGCCGCGTGTAAGCTTCCCGGTTGTGTGCTCAAACAATTCGCGCGTAACTTCGCGGTGCTCGACCACTGAAAGGTCTGGATCCGAAAACCTGAAGGCGTTTCTGCCGGCATTGGCGGTTCCCAAAGCTGCCGGTCGCGGCGTGTCAATCGTGCATTCTTCCGATTTCTGGAATTGACCAATCCAGATTCTGCAATTTTTCAAAAGATCGCAACGAACTATGCTCCGCAGGTTCGTCTGGAGGGCAACTCGATACCGCTATCGGGATATCGCCCCCAGACTTCCCACGGTACATATAAATGAAAAAAATCATTATTTCGGGGGCACTTGGCGCACTTACCGCGGTCGCCACTACTTCTGCCCATGCCCAGAGTTCTGTGACGTTGTACGGTATCGTGGATACCGCGTTGCGCTATCAGACGAATGCCGCTGCCGATGGCAAGGACTCGATCAGCATGGTCGTCGGTCCGGAGACAAACAGCCGCTGGGGCTTGCGCGGAACCGAAGATCTCGGCGGCGGGATATCCGCGATCTTTCGACTGGAAAATGGCTTTCAAGCGAATAGTGGAGCGCTTCACCAACGTGACACGCTGTTCAGCCGTCAAGCCTACGTTGGCCTGTCGAGCGACCGTTACGGCGCGGTGACGCTGGGCAATCAATATGCCCCGCTCTACGACACCATGGGCGATATATTCGATCCGTTCACCGTGGGCAACTATTGGCAGGATAGTTGGATGTGGAATGGCATCGGCCCCTATCTCACGATCAACAACAGTATCAAATACAAGTTGAGCACCAATGGATTTAGCATTGATGCAATCTATGGATTCGGAAATCAAGCGGGCGCGGTAGGCCTTGGCAGCACCTATGCCGTCGAATTGAGCTATGAGCGTGGACCGGCGTTACTGGGCGCTGGCTTTCAACAGACTTCGGTTACCCAGGCTCAGGGTAGCGCGATCAACGGCGCAAAGATCAATCTGCTTCATGTCAGCGGTGCCTACCAGATCACGCCCGCCATTCGCCTTTTGGCCGGGTGGCTTCATGCGCAAGATCGTACCGGCACGACCGACGGCAACATGCAACAGTCCGGCGCGCCGAAACTGGCTGGCACCAGCCCGAATCGAATCGATGACACGCTCTACATCGGCGCGAACTGGCAGGCGACCCGCCCGCTGCTGATTACCGTGGCCGGCTATTACGGACACACGCGTAACGCCGAACTGATCGACGGCACGCTGGGTTCGGGCATTAACTATTCCGCTACTGTGCTCGCCGAATATTCCCTGTCGAAACACACGGAAATTTATGGCACCGTGGATTTTTCGCGTGGCAATGGCGCGTTTGCTGCCGATTATCCCGGTACGACCGACAAAATCACGGGCGCGGTTGATTCGCTCGGACGAAGCAATAATGTGGGCGCCGCGATTGGCTTGCGCAAGATGTTCTGAACTTCTGCCGCTGCAAACGACATCTCGCAGCGGCAGATCCAGTCACAGCGCCTGCACCTGCACAGGAGCCCCGGGCTTGCCCGCTATTTGAGGGGCGACTACGAGGTAGCGGCGCTTGTCCCCAGCGGTGCTCGCTCCCGTTGCGACCAGTTGGCGAATCTGGCCGAGGGTATTGACGACCGCCGAGCCCGCTGGATTAGACATGAAATTCGCAAGCACCTGCACTTCACCCGTGCCATCGGGGTTGTCGACAAGACCGAGTACATAGGGCTGCTTCGGCTGGAGGCCGGTGACAGCGGCCTGCAGAACCTGTACGAGCCCCTGGTCGAACAACGCGACGGTCGTCGGTGCATTTACGGCATCCGCGCGCTTGCCCGCCCCGACCGGCAGCAGTGCAAGATGAACGCTCTCGCCAGCCAGGCCGAGTGTCTGCAGGTTTTGCGCACCGTCACCTTCCGGTACTGCATTCGGCACATAGGTGACGGCCTGCGGCGCCTGACCAATGGGCACAGTTGCGATGACCGTGTTGGTCAGCGTGTCGATCGCGCCCATCGCATCGGCGTTTTCGAGGCCGACATAGATGCGGCTGCCGTCCCCCGAAGGCCACAGTCCATGCGGCAGGTTGCCGACGGGGATCGTCGCGACCTGTGAGAAGTCGTCGGTTCGAAACACCTTGACCACGTTCAGGCCGCCAACGGTGACGTACGCGAACGTGCCCCTTGGGTTATGCACGATATTCACGTGATTCGTGATCGGACCGGTGTCGAGTGTTTTGATGAGCGCAAACGGGGGCCTTGCGTCGAATACCTGGACCTTGCCGATGTCCTTGAGCGTGAACCAGACCTGCTTGCCGTCGGGCGTCGCCGCGAGGTCGGGACAGAAGGGGCTGGCCTGTTTGACGGTGCCGACGATCTTGTGGTCGGCCACGGACACTACCTCAGTCTCCGGATTGAAGGACGAACAGACATAACCGTACTTCCCGTCCGGCGAGAATATCTGCATGCCGGGACCAGCCGGGACAGTAATGCGCGTCTTCTCCTCATACGTCTTGCCGTCGAGTACCGCGACATAGTTTTCACCTCGCACGGTCACCCACACTTCTTTTCCATCGGGTGTGAAGAAAGCCTCATGAGGCGAGCGGCCGACGTAGGTGACATGCTTGACGGCGTTAGTCTGCGTGTCGATGAATGAAACTGCGTTCGATCCGATCGAGACGACCGCAATCGTGTGATGGTCCGGCGAGTAACCCATGCCGTGCACCAGCAATTGGCCCTTGTACAAAGGGCTGAAATTGCCCGGCGAGGGATCGCCGAGACGAATCAGGCCGACCAGCTTGTTGTCGGCCGGGTCGATCACGGACACCGTATTGGAAAACTGCTCGGCAGCGTAGACGCGATCGTGATGGCTTACCGGAATGTCCGGGTCGGACAGCGATCCCGGAGCCTGTCCTGCCCACGCGAACTGCGCCGCGGCTAGCGCGGTTGCCGACAGCATGATGGTAAAAATCGACTGGCGTTTCATCACTGGTCCTCGCGCATAGGGTTGAGCATGTTCATTTGCATGTTGTCGCCGGATCCGGGGTGGGCTGGGGCGGCAGGCTTAGGAGCGGGTTTTTGCTGGTCCGGAGCGGGGGCCGGCGGCGGCAATGCCTGCCCGAGTGCGACGCGCATGGCGACGATTTCCTGTTGCTGCTCGACGACGATTTCTTGGGCGATGCGGCGTAACTGTTCGTTGTGCCCGTAACGCAGTTCGGCCTGTGCCATGTCGATGGCGCCTTGATGGTGAGGCACCATCAAGGCGACGAAATCGCGATCGACGTCGCCCGTGGGCTTCACGGCCATGCCATCCATCATCGTCGTCATGGCGGTATTGTTCTCCGCCAGGAAGGGCGCTTCGTCGGAGGCCGTGGTTTGCAAACGCGCAGCAAAGGCAGGCGAGCCGCAAAGCGCCGAGATCGTCAGGACGATGACGACGCTCAGGAGCATCCGCTCCGTATGAGGATTGGGGGCGCGCACGTTGGTTCTCCCGTTGTGGAAACAGGTGTCTCACAGGAGTGAACCCATCGGATGCGGAGCTATTCCATCGCTCACGCAGATTTCGTGCAGATGCGGGTTCCAGGCGCGATGGGCTGCCGGGCTAGCGCCTGACTGGCGCGCTATCCTCGCTTGCGTAGCGGCTCAAGCAAGTCCCTCAGGCCGTTATGGTCCATCTCTTGCATCAGTGCGAGCAGCTGCCCGAGCTCGCCCCGCGGGAATCCTTCGCGGGCAAACCAATTAAGGTAATGCCCGGGCAGGTCGGCGATGAGCCGGCCTTTGTATTTGCCGAAGGGCATGGCGACGGTGACAAGGCGTTCAAGGTCTGGGGCTCGCATGGGCGGTATTGTGCACGGCTTTTCGTTTCCGCACGTCCGGCAACGGAGCTTCACTCGGCCGTTGCACTGGCAACGACATCGCGGGATCTGCGCCTGAACCTCACTGCTGCGGCCGCAACAGCCCCCAGTTCGCGAGAATCGCCTGGATGCTGCGTGCGTAGGCGTCGCGCTCGTGCGGCGATTCCGAGTGGTATGCGCCGATTGCGCGCCACGTGTTGCCGTATCGCACCATCTTCTGCTTGAGCAGCCAGGCGGCCACGAAGATATTCACGCACGGGTCCGTGAGCGCGCGGTGCGGAATGCCCCGACTCTCGAGTTCCGGAAAGTGGATCGAATTGATCTGCAATTGCCCCACGTCGATTGAACCGTTGGCGTTGCGGTTGATGGCGGTCGCGTCGCCTTTCGATTCACGCCACGCCACCGCGCGCAGCACGAGCGGATTGACGCCCTGGTAAGCGCCGGCCCTGTCGAAGCAATCGTCGGCGGGCGGGGCGGCATGTGCGGCCGAACTGCCGAGCGCCAGCAGCGCCGCCCAGGCGCATAGGGCCCCCACTCGCAAAGGGCGGAAGGTGTTGGTCTTGTGCGGGGCCACGGGTCGGTGCTCCAGGTTCTGCTTTACTGCGCCAGCGCGGAATCGAGCTTTTGCTCGATGTCATGGAGATAGGTGCGCGACGTATCGGAGACGACGAGTCGCGGCGTCGGCATCGCGCAGCGGCAATCGTGCTGGCGCATCTTCTTCTTGCCGTGCCATGTCGAGTGCGGCGCGGGAAGTTCGTCGTCGTCGCCGATGGAGGGCGGCAGCATGGCGAGCGAGGGCAGCGGCGGGTAGACCTTGTCCGCAGAGGCTGTGGCGGCAGCGGTTGCAGGCGTGCCGCCGGCGGGCTGGCCGGCCCACGCGGCTGAACACAAGCATAGCGATAGCGCGGCGAAAGCAATCAGGCGCATCGTGTCAGCTCCCCGCATGTTGCGGCTCGATCGAGACGCTGTACGCCTGGTTCGCGCCGGACGTAAGGTTTTCGAGCGTGGGTTTGAGCCCGTGCTGCGGCACTCCCCGCCAGATCGCCAGGTTGATGTACTTGAAGTCCTGGGCCAGCGCCGTCACGCGGATCACGGTGGGCTGCTTCTGCGAGGCGGCGAGCGCGCCCGCCTTGGCGAGCACCGCAGTCAGTTGCGGATCGCGTGCGCCAAGTGCATCGGCGGGAATGTCGAATTTCATGATCACGTTCGACACCACAGGTTTCCCGGCTTGAGCCGTGTTGGGCTGCTGCAGTTGTGCGCAACCTGTCACAAACATTACGGCTAGTAAAAGCACAACGCGCGTCACGTCGGGCCTCCAAAGTTTCGTGGCGATGTACGCGTTTTCGGCGTGGGAAGGTGAGACTTGATACCTTGACCGCAAACGTTTGCCAAAAAGAAGGAGTTCGCTCTTGCGGCGTCGCTTCCCGGAAAGTCGCTGCAGCGCACAGCTGCCTTCGAGAAAAGAACTTCTTGCCCGGCCCGGAAAAGCCACCGTTATACAGGTTCGTAAGACTGCGGGTGGCGAGCTTGACGGTCGTTTCGCTTCGTTTGCGCCGCCGATTCGTCCGATGAATTTTTAACTGCACTAAATAAGGAAGATGAGTGGAGTGGCTTGCGTTCGCTTACAGGCCGCGCGACCGTCCCTTTTGGGGTGTCAACTATCGGCACAACCCTTGTCGGCGCCGCTAAACTTGCGATGTTCCACTCTCGAGGAAGTCTTAAATGTCACATATCCCTGACGCTCTGCTTGCCCTTGGCAGAATCAAAGGCGAGCGCTGCGACGTCACCGTTGCTACCCGGAACAATCATGGCAGTCCGCTGCACACGCATCCCAGCACCAACTACGTGCTGGTCAGCGCTGGTACGCTCCACCTGACGCTGGACGGCACCGAACGGCCGGTGAGCAGCGGTGAATGGTGCATCATCCCGGCTGGCGCCGAGCATGCCGAGCGCTTCGAAGAAGAAACTTCAGTGCTGGTGTTCTGGGTGAAGGAACAAGCCGCGAACGCCTGAAGTACAATCGGCCGCCAGGGTCGTTGCTCATCAGATCGGCCGCACGGTTCTTCGAATCCAGCACACGGCGCGCAAGCCGCGCCGAAAGCTCTGAGCGCGGCATCATACGTAATATCAAAGCTGGATACGCCGGATCACCTTAAAGTCAATACCGGCCAATCAACGTATCCGCCGCTGCCGCCTTCGAGCAGCGGGCGGATCTGCCACAGCGTCGCAATGCCGATGCCCATGCCACAGGCCACAGCCTGGTTAACCCCATCGGCGTGGTTAGCTTCAATTCTGGTCTGATGAATTCGCGTTTCTGTCTCGCCCGGGGCAGGTCGTTATCCAGACTGAACTCTTCTACGACTATCGCAACAACGTAGCCGCCTATCCGCGCTGGCAAGCCTGGTTGCGTGAGCACCGACCGCCGCTGCTGGTGGTATGGGGCCGTCATAATCCGTCGTTTGCCGTACAGGGTGGCCACGCCTGGCAATGCGACGTGCCTGAGGCGGAAGTTCATCTGCTCGACGGCCGGTCATTTCGCGTTGGACGAGGCGACCGATGAGGTCGCACAGTTGACGCGCGAATTTTTCGCGCGCAGGGTGCGGTGATACGCGCGACCTGCGTGCGCTAGACCACATACAACGGCGCAAGCCTGTGCTTACGCTGTATTGGCCGGTGCGGCGCCAGTCATCGACGCAGGCCGAGGCGCTAAAACCGGGGCGGCCATCATTCCTCTCATCATTGCGCGCGTGGCGATTGGCGGTGAGTACGTCACACGCTCAACGGCCTGCACATCGAAGGAAACCATAGATATGAACCCGCAACCGTTTGTGGTGACGCCAGGCGAATACGCGCGCGCCCTCAATGTCGTCGGTGAAAAAATCACCGTATTGGCATCGCGCGAGGCGACGCATGGCTATGAAATCTTCCTTCAGGAAGGCCCGGAAGGGAGCGGCCCGCCTCCTCACAGCCACGACTGGGACGAGTCGTTTTACGTCATCAAGGGCAGCGTCGACATCAGTTGTAACGGCATGACCACCACCGCGATGCCGGGCACGCTCGTTCATGTGCCGGCCGGCGCCGTGCATAGTTTCACGATGGGTGTGGGCGGCTGCGAAATGCTTTCCGTGGCCGGGCACACCGGCGAGGCCTCGGCGCTGTTCACGATGATCGACGCGGAAGTGCCGCCTGGCCCGCCGGATGTTGCGAAGCTGCTGGAGATCGCCGCGAAATGCAACGTGCGTATCGGTGCATGACCTCACCGAGCGACCGCTGGGTGCCGTGGACATGCTTGCCACGCACGACTTATGGATGCCAGACAACGTTGCGCCCGCACACATCATGTGCGCGTAATCGACGCCCCGCCATCGACCAGTGAAGCCGTGCCCGTCACGAAGGACGAATCGTCGGATGCAAGATAGAGCGCCGCCCGCGCAAGCTCTTCCGGTTTTGCGACGCGCTTGAGCGCATGCAGTCCCGTCACGATGCGCGTCAATCTGATCGGCGCACCAGTTGGTGACATGCGCAGGCTACATGCTGCCGGAATCAGTGAAGCATCGATCCAAAATCTTTCGTTCGTGCCGTTGGCGATGGAATGCCGCGGCTCGCTTGCATGTCGGCATCGAACTCTGGAACGAAATTCATCATGGCCTCGTCTATCCCGTGGATGGCGTGGGGAAGATCCGAAGTCACGTCTGAAAAGCGTGAATAGTTGTATGCATTGTCGTGCATGGCGTAGTGGAGCAAGCGGTCCCGGAAAATCGGCTTGAGCGTGTCCGCCTTGAAAATCGCTATGTTCACGTTCACGTTCCTGACGTACGGCTCGAAAACGCCTGCGGAGTAGTATCCGGTTTTGACCGCCACGGCCATGATGGCATCTGCGCCGCGATAGGCCGCTCCCTCCAGCTTGGGAATCTGGCCACGCTGAAGAATAGTCTTCGGCATATCCGGGGCGCTCCCGTCAACTTCCCGAACCTCGTATCCTTGTTCACGCAACGCCGATTCGATCTGATCGAAGAATCTGCGGTTCAGATCGGACTCACCGATCTGTGCAGTGACCAGGTCGTTAAACGTTGGATTGTCTCGGGGAGTCAACGCGCCGACAGTAGCGCTAATGGCTGCTGCGGCGGCGATACCGACTCCAGGCAGGACAATGATCGGCGAAGCGCCCACGCTTTCTGCGAAATATTGAGTCTTCGGCGGCGTTTCGACAATGATCGTTTTGATCGACTTCATCGCGTCACCGCTATATTGCGAACGAGGCAGCGCTCCGCAAGCACCAAGTAATACAGCCAGGCCGAGGATAGCGCCAGTTTTTAGCTTGTTGTTCATTCTTATGGGAATTCAGGTTGGGATGGCTCGTCGTAGCGTCCTGCGCCCTTGGGTGAATCCTGTACTTTCTGGACCGGCCGTCAAAACAGGTCGGGAATCGCAGTGTCTTTTTATCGACGCAAACGGGGCGAACTTTAGATTCCTTTGCAACAACAATGCTGTACGCAATCAGCTGGAGATGTGCTGTGGAGCTCGCAAACGTTTCACTTGAAAATCACGCGGCAATCGGCCAGATGTGATCACGCGTCCGCGGTCTTCGATGCACTTGCCGCGAACGCGAATGCCGGGGCGATGCGCGCCGATCGTGGATTCGCACGAGGCGGTGCTCAAGGAGCCGGGTGATGTGAACAACCCCCGGGGCAGCGGTTGAGCGCGCAACCGCCCGGGTTGCCGATACCGCGTTCGCTGCCCGCGAGAGCGGGCAGCGTTGAACCCTCACGTCAGAACGTATACGTGATCTTGCCGAACGCCGTGCGTCCCAGCGTGTTGTAACCGAAGGCGGTCACGTATTGCCGGTTGAACAGATTCGAAAGCGAGGCGGACAGCGCGAGATGCGGGTTGACCTGGTACGAGGCGCGCAGGTCGACGGTCGTATACGACGGCAGATAAATCGTGTTGGCCTGGTCGTCGAACGTCGATCCGCCATACAGCACCGAAACGCCCGTGCTGAGCGCGTGCAGGTGCAGTTCGTCCCACATGTGATCGATGCTCAGGCTGCCCGTCTGCCGCGGGCGACGGGGGAGCCAGCTCTGGCCCGTAACGTCCTGCGGATTCAGAATGCTGAAGGAGACACTCACAGGTGTCGACTTGCCGAGCGAGCCCTTGTACGAGAGGTCGATGCCCTGAATGCGCGCCTGCCCAATATTGATGGGCGTGTAATTCACGTAATCGGACGTGACGAGCGCGATGAGGTCGTGAACGCGGGTCTCGTAGACGGCCGCCGTGAAAGTGCCGAACGACGTCGTCGCATCGAGCGCCGCCTCGACTGAGTTGCTGCGCTCGGGCCTAAGGTTCGGATTCGAGTAGCCCGGGTAGTACAGATCGTTGAACGTGGGCAGACGGAAGGCGTTGCCGTAGGAGACGCGTGCGGTGTAGACCGGCGTGATCGCCCAGGAGAGCGCGACGTTGCCCGTGTTGACCGACTGACCCTGCACGATCTCGTGGCGGCCTGCGAGGAACAGCGTCCACGGGCCGAGCGTGGTCGACTGGTGAAGCGATACGGCCGAATCGTTGCGCGCGGGAAGACCGCTCGGGATATCGACCGGCAGGAATGCCTGTTCGCGCGTGAAGTCGTAGGCGAGCTTCGTTTCGCCGGTCAGCGGCTGGCCGAACAGCCTGTGGCCCGTCTCCTGATGGGTGATCGACGTCGATGTGGAGAATCGCGTCGAATCGATTTCGTCGTTCGGAATCGACGGGTTTCGCGCGTAGAGGAACTGGCGGTCGTTCGCGAAGCCGACTGACTGGTCGAACTGCGTGAATGGCGTGATGTCCAGATGGAACGCAGCGCCGGTCGTCAGTTGATTATCGCGTTGCTGGTCGTTTCCGCCCGCGTTGTCGATCGAAAGATCGGAGCGGTGATAGAGCGCGAAGGTCGAAATCGACCAGTTATCGCGTGCATATCCCAGGCGCGCGTCGATGTTTTGCGCGTGATACGGGTTGCGTCCGTCCTCGTGGCCGTACGCAAACGGCTGGGTCGCGTCGATGCCCGCCGTGTTGTAGTCGTGCAGCCCGAGCGAGTAGGTGAGCCCGCCAAGCGCGGACATCGGCCCCGTCGACGGGATCGTGCCCGAGGTGCGCAGCTGCGTGTCGAATGTCTTGTTCGAGCCGCCGCCGAACGATGCGGTCGTCTGATTCGGCTGGTTCGATGCGTGGCGCGTGAAGAGCTGCACGACGCCGCCGACCGCGTCCGCGCCGAACGAGGCCGCTGCCGGGCCGGAAATGACCTCGACGCGATCGAACGCGGAGGTCGGCAGATCCGCCCATTCGGCCACGCCGGTGGTCACGGAGCCGACGCGAACACCGTCGATGAATACGGCAACCTGATTGCCCGCCGAGCCGCGGATGCTGACCGCGGCGACCGAACCCGGCCCGCCGCTCTGCGAGACGGTGATGCCCGGCAGCGTGGCGAGCGCTTGTGCGATGCCCGGATCGGCGGGAGAAATACGATCGAGATCCGTACGCGTGAGGACCTGCGTGGTCGCGTAGCGCTGGTCGAACGATTGCGGCAAGTGCTGGGCATCGCCCACGACGAGAATATCCGGCACGGCGCTTTCCGCGCCCGGCTGCGCCTGTTGCGCAAGCGTTGCGTCGTCCGCGGCCTGGGCGCTTTGCAAGGCGCAGGCAGTGATGGCGGACGTGACGATGAGATGACGAAACTTCATGAGTGACTCTTCAAATACGTTTTGGGTCTGAATCGGATGCAGCGGATGGCGCGGGCCTTGCAGCGCGCGCTTAGGCACGTTCGCTCCAATCGACGACCGGAATGGCGCGGCAGTGCGCAATGCGACTAAAAGCGGGGCGAAAAGCGGAGCTAATACGCCCGATCAGAGGCGCAAGCGGACGAGACAGACGGAACGGATGAGCGAGCGGCTCGCGTGTTTCGAGGGCGCCGGCTGGCGGCGCGGCAATGCGGCATATCCCGCAAGGAGGCGGGTCGAGAATTAACGGACATGTGACAGTTCCTGAGGCCGGGCTGTCCTAGCAACGAGCGACCGCACAGGGCGGTGCTGGCGCATCGGGACACCCCGCCCGGTGCGGCTGCTTGGACCTCGGTTGATGGCAGGTCTCCTGGCTTGCGGGTCGTTGTCCGGTGCCGACCTTCCCGGGTATCCCAGTGGTCGCGCCTGGCACGGACTCGCCGCTTACAGTTGCGGGGGCAGCCGCAGATTCGAAGCGTGGGTGCTTCTACTGCGTTCCCATTTGATCCCTATGGCGGGAACCATCGACGCGAGAGGGTACAGATTCCCGCTCGCCGCCGTCAAGTTTTTGGCTGACAGCTGTTGTAAGTTTGCCCGCGACACTTTGGCCGCACTGCTTCAGGGTCGTCGGGCAGGAAGCGGCGCGCGGGTCATGCAATCCGCGTGGCCCCGTGTACTTGCCCCGACTTAAAAGTAATCGCCGCGCTTAATGACCTGCGTGATTTATCTGGACCGTTTCAATCCGCTAGAACGGCCTGGAAGAACAGCCTGGATTATTTCCGTTAAATAATATTTCGGCGTGAACGCACCGGGCGTCAGGCAATCGGCGGACTCGCTGGCGATCCCGTCGTTAATATGCTGCAATTCGATTTCGAACTGCGCCACAAATCCGGTGCGCCAGCCTGAAGCGTTCCGCCGGATCAGGCAGCGGAAAAGGGGGCCGGAGGTCGTTAAGCTGTTGTTAATTATGCGTGTCTATAATCACAGACTCTTTCGTTTCGTGTATGCGCGACACAAGGAGTCTTGCAATGCAAACCAGCACCCGAAGTCTGGTCGAACACGTCGTCAGTAAAGTGCCCGCGGTGACGCTCGGCTTCTGGATCATCAAGATCGCATGCACCACGCTCGGTGAAACCGGTGGCGATTGGGTGACGATGTCGCTTAATCTTGGCTATCTGATCGGCACGCTTATTTTCTTCGTCGCATTCGTCGTGCTGGTTTCAGCACAGATCCGTGCGCGCAAATTTTACCCGTTTCTCTACTGGGCAACCATCGTCGCCACGACGACACTCGGCACGACGCTGGCCGATTTCTGCGATCGCTCGCTTGGTTTGGGTTATCCCGGCGGCGTCTCGATCATCCTCGCATTGCTGGTCGCAAGCCTCGCGATCTGGTACCGCGTGGAGGGCACCGTTTCGGTTGAAAGTGTCGTGACTGCGCGCGTGGAGTGGTTTTACTGGGCCACGATTCTGTTTTCGCAGACGCTCGGCACCGCGCTCGGCGACTGGGTTGCCGGAGACGACCGCGGCGGCCTCGGTCTCGGCTACGAAGTCAGCGCGGTTATTTTCGGTGCCGGACTTGTCGTCGTCGGGCTGCTCTGGCTGTGGCCGCGCGTGTCGCGTACAGCGCTGTTCTGGGCGGCGTTCGTGCTTACGCGTCCGCTGGGCGCGACGCTCGGCGATCTGCTCGACAAGCCCCTCACGCAAGGCGGCATGCAGTTCAGCCGGTTCTATGCATCGGGTATCCTGCTTGCCGTCATCCTGGGTTGCATTCTGCTGATCCCGCAGCGCGCCGCGCGTCGTGTGCCGGTGGCCGTGCGAGAACGTTGAGCGGATGGTGCAAAGGATTGTTCGCGCCGGGCGTGAACTACACACCCGGCGCGGAACCTGGTAGGAGCTTTACCCGTAGTTAGCCTGTTTTTAACCCGCAGCGCCGATCAAGCGTGCGAGCAAGCTGTCGTACTCGGCCACGAGCGCGGGATTTTCGGGCGTATAACGCCGCAGGATGTCGCGCTGACGCTGCGTGTACCCCTGCCAGTCGGCGTCATGCTCGCGCAACGCGCGCAGCAGCAAATCCGCCCCTTGTTGCACGTCATTATCCGGGTAGTGGTAACCGAGATCCGGCGCCAGGCTCGCGTTATGGATGAGCGGGTAGCCCTGCCAGCACACTTCCAGATAAAAGTAGTTGAGCGGGTTTTCCCACTGATGCGAAACGACGACATCGGTCAGTTCGGCGAGGAAATCCGGTGTGTCGAAGCGCCCGACGAAGCTTGCCTTGCCCGCGCGCACGATCTCGAGATAGTTCATCAACATCACGAATTCCGGGCTTGATTTCGCCAGATGTTCGGCGTTGGTCGCATGCGCGAACGAGATGGCATCGGGCGCGCGACGGAAAACCTCGTCGATGATCAGCATCGGATAGACGCAAAACTTCACCACGTCGTGATTCGGCTCCATCACCGTCACACGCTTCGCGTGCGCGCCGCTCGGCCGATATTCGCCATGATGGTGCAAACGTCGCGCGCGTTCCGTGAGGAACATCGGATCCCAGACGAACGGCACGACGCGCCCCGGGCAGCGCCGCAGCGACTGCAGGTACGGCAGTGAAGACGTCGCGATCTGCGGAATGGCCCAGACTTCGTCGAAACCGTGATTGATGAAGAGCGCATTCCACAGGCGTCGGCCAAACAGCATGGATTCCATCACGTTGATGTATTCGACGCCGCAGCAATAGCTGACGAGCTTTGCGCCACGCGCCTTCAGGTAGGCGGTCTGTTCGGCGTTGATCTGTCCGCCGAGTTCGATGAGCACGTCGAGCGCATCTTTCACCTCGCCAAACGTACGGGTGTCGTACGCCGTGCGATCCCACGGCAACGCATCGGTCAGCGGGACATCGGTGGTGTTCACGAGCGTGATTTGATAGCCGCGCGGCGATGCCATCAGCAGCTTCGCGAGAAAGAGCGCGTTCTGCTTGATGCCGTTGATCCACAGGCTTTCGTCGGGCGCGCGCAGGCCGATTGTGATGCCGATTCGAAGGCCGTTAATCTGGGTAGGGCGGTTCATCGTGGGCAAGGGCATGGGCGTCAAATCAAGTATGTCGGGACGGGGCGCGATAGCGCGCGCAGATGGCGTCATATAGTTCGTCGTGCAGATAATGTTGCGCATTCTGCCACGTACGCGACCTGTCACATCTCCATATGCGGCCGTTACGGCGTGCGCGACATAGCGGCTCTCGAACATCGCGATGTCGTCTTCGGCAATGCCGCGACTTTGCGTGCTGGCTTGCAGTGCACAAAATCTGCCTGTGCGGAATAAGCGCCAGGCGTTTGGCAACGTGTGCTGGCGCCATTGAGCCGCCGATAAACTACGCGGCCTGAAGCGCCTTGCCAAAAACCCTATCGTGCACTAAAAAACAGCTACCCGGCTCGCATGCTTGCCGGCCGTGCTAGTTAAACTCAGGGAATACGCATGAATGAAGACAATCGCATCGCCTTTCTCGTGGCACGAGACGGCATGAGCGCTGCAACGGAATGGGTGCGGCGAACGATGATCATCTATCGCCAGGCGGTGCTGACAAAGGGCCACTACGCGAACGGACATCAATATCGCCGCGAGTTCATCCTGGCGTATTGCGCGTTCAAGAAGTGGCTTGGCCGATCGAGATGAGGATATCGGCGCCGCGCGTGCGAAAACGGCGCGGCGCTGTCATGCAGTGATGCAATCCCCGGTTTTCACGCTTCATGGCTGGCGACTACGCGCTCAGCCAGTTTCGCGTCGTAACTCGAATGGATGTGCACGCGTTTCTTGTCCGGGTAGGCGTAGTGGTACGCCTTGCGCAGGGCAAGCGATGCTTCGTGGAAACCGGAAAGAATCAGCTTCTGTTTGTTCGGATAGGTGGCAATATCGCCTGCCGCAAAGAGGCCGGGCACCGAGCTTTCATAGTTCGAAGTGTCGACCGCGATTCGCCCGCCCAGCATGTCGATTCCCCAGCCTGCGATCGGACCGAGATCGGAAACGAGGCCGTACAGCACGAGCAGTTGATCGGCGGCGAGATTCACCGAACCGTCGATCTGACGAATCTCGATCGATTCGAGCGCGCTGCCCTGCGCGTTCAGTCCCGCAATCATCCCCAGGACAAAATCCATTTCACGTGCCTCGATTGCGCGACGCACTTTTTCGACGCTCGAATCCGCTGCGCTAAAACCGTTTCGACGATGAACGAGCGTGACATGCTGCGCGACCGAGCGAAGTTCCAGTGCCCAGTCGAGTGCGGAGTCGCCTCCGCCCGCGACCACGACTTTCTTCCCGGCGAAATCGGCGAGCCTCGGGACGCTATAGTGCAGCGCGTGCCCTTCGAGCAGCGCGGCTTCCGGCAGTTGCAACCGCTGCGGGACAAACGAACCATTGCCTGCGGAGATCAGGATTGCCGCTGCTTCGAACGTGAGGCCTTTATCGGTGCGGGCACGCCATTTTCCGTCGTCGCGGCGCTCGACCGTTTCTATGCGATGGCCGAGATGCATGGGCGGAGAAAATGGTTTGCATTGCTCAACAAGGCGGTCGACGAGTTCGCGTGCGGTGCACATCGGAATCGCCGGAATATCGTAAATCGGTTTGTCGGGATAAAGCTCGATGCATTGGCCGCCCGCCCGCTCGATGCCATCCACGATTTGACACGAGAGGCCGATCACGCCCGCCTCGAATGCTGCGAACAGGCCGACAGGTCCAGCGCCGATGATCAGTACATCGGTGATGATCGGTGCGGTGTTTGTCGGATAGGTCATAGGTGCTCCTGGTGCAAGACAGAATGCATCGATTGGCGATGCACAGTTCTACGATACAGTTGCACATACGCGCTGGCAATGAATCCAATACTGGAGGTGGGGGCAAGAACGCGCGAATACAACGAGGAATACCAGGCTGCGAACATGGTTTCTCGATGGGGAAAGCGAATAAAGGCGATTGACGAAGTAACCACACGAGCCGCATGACTTCTCGCCAGAAACCGGGAACAACGCGGCTATCCTTGAAAGGAGAAGAGGGAAAACTCTAATCCATGCGAATGCAAGTTAATTGCGCGACGCGTTGCGCTATTCACCTCGCGCGACAAGCGGATTCCCCAACATTGCCATGAGTGTGCGCGCATTGCGCTGTCCCTGATCTTCGTAATTATTGTTGAAAAGCACATGCGTTTGCGCGACATAGGCGGCGATCTTGCGAATTTCTTCAGCGAGGTCGGCCAGCTCGTCATCGTTGTAGTCGTAATTGAAGCGTTCGCTCGATGCCGTCGCACCTTTGATATTCCATGTTGCCTGATTGCGCCCATGCAGGCGAACCAGCGCAAGCGTGTCGTTCGTGACCTCCCACACCAATGGAATCGTGTTCGCAGGCCCCTGTGGTTCGTCGGCCACGACATGAACGAGCGCGCGCTCGCGCTCGAACGCGAGCGTCGAAGCGGCGTGCGCGTCGTCGAACCACGAACGGTTTCGAAATTCGACAGCCATGCGATAGCCGGGCGGTATCTGCTCCGCGCAATGCGCGACGTGTGCGAGGCCGTCCGGTCCCGACGTGACCCACGGTGCAAACTGGAAATGCACCGCACCCAGTTTGCCCGCGTCGTTCAAAGGCGCGATGGCTTCGCGAAAGCGTCGCCACAGCTCGTCGCGAATCGCGTCGGGCATGTCCTTGTAGTAGAGATTCGCTTTGCCGTTCTGTGGCAACGCGGCCTGGATGTCGCCCGGGAATTTGTCGCGCGGTGTCTGATGGCCGGTGAAAAGGCGGAATGCCTTGATGTTGAAGACGAAGTGCGGCGGTGTGCGCTCGACCCAGAGCGCGGCGTTCGAGCCGCTCGGCATCGCGTAGTAACTCGAATCCGCCTCGACGATCGGAAACTGGCTCGCGTAGAAGCGCAAGCGCGCCTCCGCGCTGGTGCAGCCGGACGGGTAAAACCGCTTGCTCTTGATGAGCGTGGGATCGGTCCAGGATGCGGTGCCTACCAGAATGGACATGACGCGTCTCCTGGCGAACGGGGCGGCATGGCGGCGCGCAGTGTTCGCCGTCGCGGGATTCGTCGCGGGAATCGTTATTGTGCACGCGATTCTGTGTGACAGCGGCGAGCCGGGCCTCGCGATTCCTGCCTTCCTGACAAACCGTAGGCTTGCCTGAAATTTGGCTGAAAGTACCCGTTGTTAGAGTCCTCCAAGGCGTATGGCCGCCCGGCGCTCGAATGCGCTCGGGTGCAGAGGCGGATAAGACAAGAGCGAACACTCATGAATCAGGCCCGCGCATTCTGGCTCCTTTTGACGCTGTTCTTTACCACGCCCGTCTGGGCATTCCAGACCGGTGTCGTGTCCATCCCGAGCGTCGCCATGCGGCGTGCGTTCGACGCGACGATCGTGTTGCCCGACGACTACGCGCGCGGCGACCACACGCAACGTTATCCGGTGATCTACGTATTGCACGGCTCGGGCGGCGACTATACCGACTGGACTTCGAACGCGCCGATTGGCCGGCTCGCGGACCGGTATCACGTGATTCTCGTGATGCCCGACGGCGGCCATGAAAGCTGGTATATCGACAGTCCGTTCGACCCGCGCAGCCAGTACGAAACTTACGTCGGCACCGAAGTGGTGAACTGGATCGACGCACGCTTTCGCACCATCGCCGCCAGACAGGGCCGCGCGATCACGGGCCTGAGCATGGGCGGCTTCGGTGCGCTGCGTATCGCGCTCGACCGGCCGGGGACATTCGGTGCGGCAGGCAGCATTAGCGGCGCGGTCGATCCGCGCAAGTGCGAAGACGAACCCGGCATCGACCGCGTATTCGGCAATCCCGCACGGCACGCCGAGTTCTGGAACAGCAATGCGATCGTTGCGAGCGCGCGCGAGTTCGAGCGCGACCATATCGACCTGACCATCGATTGCGGCGTGAGCGACGGCTTCGTCACATCGAATCGCGCGCTGCACCAGCGGCTCGTCGAACTGGGCGTTCCGCACGACTACGCCGAGCGTCCTGGCGGACACACGTGGTCCTACTGGTCCAATGCCATTCGCTATCAGGTGATGTTCTTCGCCACCTCGTTCCGGCACAACGGCTGGCATCGGCAGTCCGCGCAGGCTTGACGGTTGCGCGTTGCGTGCACCCGCAACATCGCGCATTAACTGCTATTGCGAATTAAATCGCAAATCCCTTTGAACGCTTACGGCAACTGCACGCGACGCAGCATGTCGATCAATTGCGAACCGGCAAACGGTTTGCGCAGGAAGCCGACCACATCGGCGCCCGGAGGCGGCGTGACCACCGCCGACATCAGCACGAGCGGCACATTGGCCAATTCGCGGTTGCGGCGCAATTCGCGCATCAGGGTCAGGCCGTCCATATCGGGCATCATGCAGTCCGATATCACGATGTCGGGCGGCTCGGCGAGCGCGCTGCGCAGTGCGTGCGTGCCGTCCGCGGCCGTCATGACCCTGTAGCCTTCCTGACCGATCAATTCCTTTAGCGCATCGAGCGCGTTGACGTCGTCATCGACGAGCAATACGGTAGCCATAGTCCTTTACCCGAGTGACGCGGACCAGACAGCGTCCTTGTTTTCGCATCTCTGCTGCCGGTGCTTGCTCGCGTTAATGCGGGCGGGACCCGGCGTTCATCAGAACATTCGCAAGTGCCGTTCCCGGTCCGGGTCGGCCCGGGTCGGCCCGGGTCGGAATGCGATGCGCTCGGGGTTCGATCGAAGATACGGCGCGGATGCCGTTGTGCGCGGGCTAGAGCGGATAACAGTGCGGTTACCAGCGCGGTTACCAGCGCAGCAGCTTCGGGCCGAGCCACGCGCCGAGCGCCGCTGGAATTGCCATCCCAAGCAGGTACCAGACAGCCCAGAATGGCGCACTCATTTCGGGGCAATGCAGGCAGTAAGCGAGCGTCGCCGTGGCGCTCGCAAGCAGCCCGCCCGCGAAACCGGCGGTGCGCAGGCGCGTGGGGGCGAGGCCGCGCAGCGCCCAGAAAACGGCGATGAAAGAGGGGACCGAAAGCAGCGTGATATTGAGCGGACACGCGCGCCACGTCTGTCCCATGACGAGCGGCAGGCGCGCGTCCGGTGCGGCGAACCAGAGGAGCGCACCCGCGCCGATCCACACCGCGACCACGGGCCACGCCACGGCAGCCCAGGCAATGCCAGGCGCGCCGGCGGGCCGCGCCAGCCGCGTGGTGGCGAAAAGTGCGCCGAGCGCGATGAAGAACGGCAGCGCGAGCTTGAACCAGAACACGGGTGTGGCGGCCACTGTCGCAAGATCGGGGCGCACGCCAAAGACAAGCGACAGCAGCAGCGTCGAGCCGGCGCCGCCCGCGAGCAGCGCCCGGCAGAAGCGGCGGGCGACCACGTGGCGGTCGACCGGCGCAGCACCCGTGGCGAGTAACGAAATGAGATCCTCTGTTTTCATGACGCGTTTTGAAACATCATCGCGAGCGCTTTGAGGCCGCGGTGTACGCCTACTTTCACGGCCGACTCGGAAAGACCGGTCAATTTCGCCGTTTCCGTCACCGAAAGCCCCTGAAGCTTCACGTGCAGGATCGGCAGACGCTGCCGGTCCGGTAATTGCTCGAGCAACTTGCTCAGATCGCGGCTGGCATCGGCGGCTTCGGTATCGGAAGTGGCGAAAATCTCCAGCTCCTCGTCGAGCGGTATTTGCAGCGCCTCACGCCGGGCGCGCGCGCGAAAAAAGTCGGTCAGCTTGTAGCGCGCAATGGCGTGCACCCACGCCGTAAGCGGCTGGTCGGGCCGATACGTGGCTCTTCCGTTGTGTACGGCCAGCAGGATTTCTTGCACCAGATCCTCCACATCGTCCTGCAGCGCGAAAAGACGCTTGCGCAGGAAGCCGCGCAGATGCGCGCTCAGCTCGGCGAGAAATGCCTGATAAGCGGCTGTATCGCCGTCGAGGCCGCGCACGAACAGCGCCCGCAGCCGTTCCTCTGTGCCGCGCGCAGGCTCGCTACCCGTAGTTCGATTCATCGCGAACTCCGGTTACAGCGCAGACGAAAGACTATGCGCGCGCGTGCGCAACGCTGCGCGCATCAGCCAGGCAGCTTGTCTGCGAGGACATCGGCGCGGCGGATCTGCGGCGCTTCGGCGAGCAGCTCTGCGGCGTGCGCCATCAGGGCGGCGGCGACCTTGCCGCTCAGATGGGCGTCGCGGCCGGATTCGTCGTCGAAGGCGTCGAAGATTGCGAACGTCTGGACGTCGAAGCGCGCGCCGAACCATGCGCGCGTGGCGGGTTCGGCATCGACCAGCGGCTTTGCGCCGGCGAGGAAGGCGGCCAGCGCGTCCTCTTTGCCGGGACGGGCTTTCAGCTCGACGTATAACGCGTAGCGGGTCATGACGATGCTCCGGTGGCTGGGAAAAGATCCCTGTTTATAGTCGCGGCCCTTGGCGTCGTTCGTCAAGCACGGGTTGCGCGGTTTTCTTTCCGATGGCTTTCGGCAATTGCGCGGTGTGCGGCGTGGTGCGCGTCCGTACGTCTATTCGTCCGGCAGGCGTTTTCGGTTACAGCCGACGGCAAAAAAATATTGCGTCGAAAAAGCGCATCGCGCTGTAACCGCTGGGTGGGCCGCCTCGTATTTACAGGCAGATCGCTCGCGCATCGTTAAAGAAGGCGATAACGATCTGAATACTGTTCTTTTTAAATCAATCGAGGCTATATCATGAGTACTCTTAAATTGTCCGCCGCAGCAATAATTCTTGCCACGCTTGCAAGCGGCGCGAGCGCTGCTCAGGCTCAGGGAGGCAGCGTGGAAAAGTGTTACGGCGTTGCGATGGCCGGCCACAACGACTGCAAGGCGGGGGCGGGAACGACCTGCGCCGGCTCGCAAAAGATGGACTACGACGGCATTCACTGGAAGAACGTGCCGACGGGAACCTGCACGACGATCCAGACGCCGAAGGGCCACGGTTCGCTTACGCCGCTTCAATCCTGACGCGCACCGCCGCCCGACAATCATGAATACGCCAATCGAAAGCGGCGCCGGACTCGGCCTCAAGCCGCAGCACTACGACGATGCGCTCAACTGCGATGCGCGTGGCTTGTGGTTCGAGGTCCACCCGGAGAACTACATGGTTGCGGGCGGCCCCCGTCTTGCGTGGCTCGAGGCGGTGCGCGAGCGGCACCCGTTGTCGCTGCATAGCGTGTCGATGTCGCTTGCCGCCGACCGCGCGCCGGACGCGGCGAATCTGCATCGCTTGCGTGAGCTTGCGCGGCGTGTGCAGCCCGCGTGGGTGTCCGAGCATCTGGCGTGGTCGGCGTGGGGCGGCCACTACCATCCGGATCTGCTGCCGTTCCCGCGTAACGGTGCGGCGCTCTCGCGCATCGCCGCGAACATCGCGTGCGTGCAGGACACGCTGGGGCAGCGCATTGCCATTGAAAATCCGTCGCACTATCTGCGCGTCGAAGGTCATGAGTGGAGCGAGCAGGCCTTTTTCGCCGAACTGGTGCGGCGCACAGGCTGCGCGTTGCTGCTCGACGTGAACAACGTTTATGTGAGCGCGCGCAACATGGGTTTCGATGCGAAGGAATGGCTCGATGCATTCCCGGGCGAATCCGTCATCGAAATCCACCTTGCGGGACATAGCGTCGATACGCAGACACAGCCGCCACTCCTGATCGACTCGCATGACGCACCCGTCGATGACGCCGTATGGGCGCTCTACCGGCATGTGATTGCGCGTTTCGGTGCGCGGCCCACGCTGATCGAGCGCGACGATCATATCCCTGGATTCGTCGAACTGCTTGCCGAGCGCGCGTGCGCCCAGGCGATCCTGGATGATGCGGAGGTGACGGTATGAATACCTCGCTCGCTGCGTTCCAGGATCGTTTCATTCGCGCGCTGTACGACGCGGCGGAAAACGATCCGCGTGTGGCGGCGGTGGCCGCTCAACCGGGTTTTGCCGTGTATCGCAATACCGTGTTCAAGGGCTGCGTGGATGCCTTGCAGGCGAATTTTCCGTCCGTGCAGCGACTCGTCGGCGTGGACTGGTTTCGCGCAGCGGCGCTTGTCTATGCGCGTGCCACGCCGCCCGACGACGCGCGACTCTTGCTATACGGCGCGACCTTTCCGGCGTTTCTCGAAGCGTTCGAGCCCGCGAGAAAACTGACTTATCTGGCCGGCGTGGCGCGTCTCGACCGCCTGTGGATCGAGTCGCATGTCGCGCCCGATTTCGGGTCCGAAGTTGCGTCCGAAAACGCATCGCGGCGCGCCGCGGAAATCACGCGTCTTTCTCCTGACGAATTATTGCGGACCGTCCTGCCTCCAAACGCGAGTGCGCGCTGGGCATGGTTCGACGCGCAACCGGTCTACACGATCTGGCGCGCGACCCGGGAAGCAGCGGCTTTTCCCGATCCACTCGACTGGCGCGGCGAGGGTGCATTGCTGCTGCGCTCAGGCGGCCGCGTGACATGGCGCCAGGTGGGCAAGGGAGCCTGCGCGCTGCTCGATGCCTGCGCCGCTGGCGTCACGTTCGGCGATGCAATGGAACGCGCACTCGCAGCCGAGCCGGATCTCGATCTTGTCAGCTTCACAGCCACGTTGTTTGCCGACGGCGCGATAAGTGCAGCCGTTACCGGCCCGGACATCGGGTTTCACGAAATACACGGAGACTGAAATGGACACGACCCGCGTCGCTGCGGCTTCGCCGCTCTCGCATCTGCGTGCAGGCTGGAATGCTGCCGCCGATCTGGCCAGCCGCATCATCGGTCACTCGCTACTGGCGTTGATTTGCCGCTTTTCGATCGCAGCGATCTTTTTCATGTCGGGCCGCACGAAAGTGAGCGGCTTGCTGACGATCACGCAGGGCACCTACGAACTCTTTCGAAACGAATACAGGATTCCGCTCATCGCGCCGGAACTGGCCGCACATATGGCAGCGTACTCGGAGCACTTCTTTCCGCTGTTGCTCGTGCTCGGACTTTTTACACGCGGTGCGGCGCTAGCGTTGCTCGGCATGACCACCGTAATCGAAGTGTTCGTCTATCCGGATGCATGGCCAACGCATCTCTCGTGGGCCGGTTTGCTGCTCTATATGATCGCGCGCGGTGGTGGCAGGCTGTCGTTGGATCGGGTGCTCGGTATCAAATAGGGACGCGTTGAATTGCAGGGAGCCGTGGCTGGAACAAATATCGACATGCAATGCTAATTAATCTCCTGGAAAGCAAACATTAATTTTTGTCTGTTTCAGGAAGGACGCGTTTCGCGCACGTCGCTTCAAACCCGGTCGTTCGGCACTTCATATTATGCGCAGTGTATCGTTCGGTGCCCGAACTCATGGTGTGTGCGCCGCATCACGTTATTTCCAGATGCAGGAAGCATAGTTAACGCCGCCAGGCCCGTACTGGCGCGATTTTTTGCCCGATAATCATCCCACTTGCGTCTCGCGCGTCGGACAGCGTTCTACGCGGAACGTCTCACCTCGCGGATAACCGGCGCAGCCATTTCCGCGCGCCCGTCGTATCGACCGGGCGCCCTTTCCTTCATCAATACTGGCGATCACGCGAGGCGGAAGTCGTGCGGGTATCGGGGCGTCCATTGATGGTGGCCAACGGCCGCAAACCAGATCAGCGCCGTTTGCGCGTGGCCGGGAAGGCCTTATGAATCGGCTGTGCGGTCTTGCGCACACCTGCGCGTTGCTCCCGCACACATTGCCCCCGTCTGCTGTGCATTCTGATGACCGTGTTCGTCGGTCATCGCTTCATCCGTTTTTATCTGCCCGTGATCATGACGTCAGCATCATGCCGATCGCGCATGTCGCAGTCGCACGGGCATTTTTCCGGCCGGCCATTCCCAGGTATAGCTAACGGGGCGAATTACCCGGACGGCGGCCTTTAACCACGAGGAGCATCAAATGAAACTTCGCAACAACTGGCGCAGCGCCCAAAACAACGACGCGGCATTGCCGGCCATTCTCGCAGCGCGTGTCGACCGCTATTACCGGGAGCGGGTGCAGGCGCACTGGGCAGGCGGGCACATCATGATGGGGCGCGAGCCGGGAAACGATGCATTACATCTGTCGAGCAACGACTATCTTTCAATCGCGCGTCATCCCGAGATTCTCGACGCGGTATGCGCGAATATCCGCGCCGAGGGCAATGGTCTGCTGATGTCCGGCATTTTCCTGCACGGCGACGCGTGTCCGCAGCTTCAACTGGAAGACCGGTTCGCCGCTTATATGGGTGCGGAAGCGGGCGTGCTGTGCCAGTCGGGATTCGCGGCCAACACGGGGCTGATCCAGTCGATTGCCGACGCACAGACGCCGGTCTACGTCGACATGATGGCGCACATGTCGCTTTGGGAGGGAATTCGCAGTGCGGGTGCGCGCGCAATCAGTTTCCTGCATAACGACGTCGATCACCTCGAACAACGCATCGAGCGCAATGGCCCGGGCGTCGTGATTGTCGATTCGGTGTACAGCACGAATGGCAGCGTGGCGCCGCTCGCCGCCATTGCCGATGTTTGCGCGGAACACGATTGCGTGTTCGTGGTCGACGAATCGCATTCGCTCGGCACGCACGGACCGCACGGCGCCGGGCTCGTTGTCGAGCTGGGCCTCACCGATCGCGTCCATTTCCGTACAGCGAGCCTCGCGAAGGCGTTTGCAGGCCGCGCGGGTTTCATTAGTTGTTCGCGTCGCTTTCAGGAGTACTTCAAATTCGAAGCGTTGCCCGCGATTTTTAGCTCGACGCTGTTGCCGCACGAAGTGGCCGGGCTCGCGGCCACACTCGACGTGATCGAACGGGAAGACTGGCGCCGCATGCGGCTTGCCGCGAACGCACGCTACCTGCGCGTGCGGCTCACCGAACTCGGCTACAACCTCAACGGCAGCGAGGCGCAGATCATCGCGCTGGAAGCGGGCCCTGAGCAGCAGACCATCGTGCTGCGCGACGCGCTCGAAGCACGCGGCATCTTCGGCTCGGTGTTTTGCGCACCGGCGACGGCGCAGAACCGCTCGCTTGTGCGGATCTCGGTGAACGCGGCGCTGACCGATCAGGAACTGGAGCGCTTCGTCGATGCGTGCGACGAGATGCGCGATGAAGTGGACATGTGGAACTGGCCGTCCACGCGGCGCGCGGCTGGGCGCGGCGCGGCCCGCGCCCGGGTGCGTCAGGCGCAACCCGTGGCAGAGCGGGCGACGGCTTGATGAAGGCGCGGCGTGAGGCCGCGCGATGCGCGTCTCACGCCGTGGGGACTTCGCCGTCCAGCTCGCGCAGATACGTTTCGTAGGGGAGGATCGCATCGAGCGCCAGCCCGGCCGGCTGCTTGATGACCGTGTAGATATAGCGGCGCTCGCCCTGGAAAACCGAAGCCGGGTGCATGAAGGGCTGCCACTCGTCGCATTGAGACGGGTAGTGGCCCTCGGTTTGCCAGAAATACGGCAGCTTGCGGTGGCTGTCGAGCTCCGCGAAGAAGCTCGACGGCGCGCCTTGCTCGACGGCGATCTCGCGCACGCCGCGCAGCGTCTCGTCCGTGTGGATCACCAGCAGGTACGCCGTGCCCGTTTCGTCGAACATCAAGAGCCCGTGGGGCTGATACGAAAGATAGTGCTCGACGATGCCGAGGCTTTGAAAGAGGCCGCTGACATGCGCCGCGAGTGCGCCGTCCTTCAGGAATCCGTATTCGGCGACCGAGAGCGCGTCGCGCACGGATGCACCCGCCCAGTCGAGGTACGCGTCCTGCATATCGCGGATCGCGTGGTTCAGTGTCTCGACGGCGTCGACTTCATGCTTGCGGATAAAGCGGTCGATGATGCCTTCGTTGAAACTGCGGACGGCCACGTGTTCATCGGCCTTGCCCGTGAGCATGATTTTCTTCACGGCGGGGTTGGCGATGCGCCGGCAGAAATCCAGTCCGTTCGGTTCGGGCATGTCGTAATCGACCACGACGACCGAAACCGAATCGAAGCGGGCCGGTTCGTGCACGAGACTGCGGATTGCATCCACGCGCATGGCGACGACCTGTTGAGCGTCGTTTTCTTCGGTACGGTCGTGATACGGGCTGAAGATGAGTTCGGTGCCCTGTTCGTGCGCGGGGCGCTCATTCAGGAACTTCAGTGCCTGAGTGGATGAACTGAACATCCGGAATGCCAGCCGCGGATCGAGCTGCAGGCTCAGGTTCGACAAAAATGACGCGCTGTCGTCGACAAAGGCGACGGTGGTCGGGTACGCGAACGGCTTGATGGCTTTCATCATGGCGCTGGGAAAGTCAAAACGAACTCGGTGTACTCGCCTCGCACCGAAGAACAGGTAATGGCTCCTCCGATCGCTTGCATGACGTCGTAGCAAAAGGCGAGTCCAATTCCTGCTCCGAGCGAGACATCGTCGGTGGCAGTTGCCGAAGTATAAAAGCGGGTGAAGATATGCGGCAAGATATCTGGCGCAATCCCTGAGCCGGTATCGCTGAAAATCAACCGATTTGCACGTGGCCCCGTTTCGAGGCGAATGGAAATATATGCGTCTTCAATACCGCCCATATGGCGGAACGCGTTTTTCAACAAATTAAAAAGAACGTGGACGGTCAGCATTTCCGAGCCGCGAAACGAGAAATCGGGACGCAGATTGCACTGCACGCGGCGCCGGTCGCCCTCTCGAAACGGATAGCGCGAGAGCGCCGTTTCCACGCAATGCGCAATTGAACACAGCGTTGCGTTTTGCATGTTTCCGCCGGTGAAGCGCGCGGTGGCAAGCAGCATGTCGATGATCGCGTTCGAATACAACGCTTCCTGTTCGATGCGGCCCACCACGCCCTGGAGTGAACGCAAATGCGCCGTGCGGATGCGCGGCACGGGCAAGAGGTGGCGCTGTGCGAGCAGGTACGTTTCGAGGAGGCCAGGCAGGAAGCGCATGAGGCCTGCGGCGCCCACGCGGATCGCCACGAGCGGCGTGCGCAGTTCGTGCGCCACACTGCCCGCGGTGGCGAGCATGGCACGCTCCTGTTCGACCTGGATGCGCTCCTGATCGTAGTTCGCCGCCGCGCCGATTGCCACGGCGAACGAAAAGATCGTGAGGTGGGTGAGGTAATTCGCGCCGAAGTTGACGGGGTGGCTGGTCAGGGCATAGGCGAGCATGGCCAGGCCGATGCCGAGCACGAACTGCAGCACGAGCATGAGCCAGTCGTGAATCAGCACCATCACGAACGCCGCGATCAGTGCGCTTTCCACCCACACCTGATTGCCGTTGTTCTTGAGCAGCATGAACGTGAAGAAGAACGGCAGCGCAAAAAGGGTGACGCTGTACCAGTACCACGGCAGCAGTTTCTTCGCGGCGGCGGGCCACCGGTCATACGCGATCACGGGCAGGAACAGCGCGGAGCCGAGGAGGCGCAGCGGGAGATTCTCGTACGGCTGCGGGAAGAGGACTTTCCAGACGTAGTAGTAAAGCGGGAAGCCGATCACCGCCACCAGCGCGAACGGCTGCAATCTCCGTTTTGCGTACTGCAGATTGCGGACCGCGGGGGCGAAGGCTTGCCGAATGCGCGGGCGTATCCACGCCGCTGCGCGCCGCATCCACGTGCGCGGCGAAGTTTTCGGTGCATCCATCTGGGTCAATTCGCTCATGGTTGAAACCGGCACGCGTGCGCCGCCAGATGATGGGCGCTGCGTCACACGCGGGCGCCAGCCAGTGCAGACAATATCATCAATGCATAGTGCTCACCCAGTGTTTACGGCATTTCGCCGCCCTGAGATTAGCCCTGATGATCCGCGTTTAATTCACGGTGCATGGATAGCGAAAATATCAACCTGTTGAGCGCGCCTTTAGTGTCGCTTCAGGTGGCGGTTCCGGGGCGCGGTTTCAGGCTGAAATCGCGCGTTGTTGCTGTTCGAGCACGAATTGAGCAATGGCGTCGTCAAGCGGTTCCGGGGCATCGCGATGCGGCGAGTGGCCGCCTTGTGCGAGCGCGTGGATACGTGCATGCGGCACCGCGGCGCCAATGGCATCGATCTGCGCCAACGTGCCGTAGTGGTCGTCGATTGCCTGCATCGCGAGCAGCGGCGCGCGGATCGTGCCGAGCTGCGCGACGATATTCCACGATCGGAAAGCCGGACTCAGCCAGATATCGCTCCAGCCGTAGAACGCCGAATCGACATCGTCGTGATAGCGCGCGAGCCTGTCGCGAAGGCTGGTCGTTGCGTACGCAAGCTTTGTCTCGGCGATTCCGTGGATCGAGATGTCCTCGACGAAAACGTGCGGCGCGATCACCACGGCTGCGCCGAGCGCGTGCGGGAAAAACGCGGCGTAAAGCAGCGCGATCGTTCCGCCGTCGCTATGGCCGATGAGCCACATGCGTTCGCGCTGCGCAGCGCTCACCCCGAGCGCGTCGAGCAGCGCGGGCAGGACGTCGCGGGCCTGCTGCGACAGATAGTCGACCGGCCACTTCACATCGTGCGGACGCGGCGTCGAGCGCCCATATCCGGGGCGCGACCAGACGAGCCCGCGCATGCCGAGCCGCTCGCAAAGCGCCTGTGGCCAGTCTTTCCACATCGCGATCGAGCCGAGCCCTTCGTGCAGGAAGACGGCGAGCGGCGCGTCGGCGCGTTCGACGCCGATCCAGCGGTATTCGATGGAAAGGGCGCCACGCGTCGCAGTGGCGGGAAGTTCGGCAAATTCGCTCGGATTCATGGCTTCAACGGTGCGGCTTTTACGGCTCGCGCGGACGGAATCGCTGGATTTTACCTTTTGCGGTCTTCGGCTGGCTGATGGTGACCGAACGGCGACTGAACGGCGCGGCGGGCGAGTCGATCCGCTGGTTCGATGCGCGCGCATCGAACTTGTTCCGGTCATTTGGATAGCGGATTAACGGCCCGAATAGATTGACTGGCAATCGCCCCGGGTTCTTGCCTGCGGCGAGCTGAAATGGATTTAAGCACGAGCGTTCTAAAAACGGTAGGATGTGCGAATGGCGGAGGCGACCGCCGTCGCATCGCATGGAATATCTGCGAAATTGCGCCTGTCCGATGGAGACACGATTCAATGAATCTCGTAGCAGAATTGCCGCCCGGCCTGACCGGGCTCGAACAGTTGCAGCACATGATCCAGCATGGCGGGCGTGCGCCGATTGGCGACACGCTCGACTTCCACCTCGTCGAAGTCGAGGCGGGGCGTGTCGTATTCGAAGGCACGCCGGGGCTGCACGCCTATAACCCCATCGGTACGGTGCATGGCGGCTACGCCGCCACGCTGCTCGACTCCGCATGCGGTTGCGCGGGGCATTCGCGGCTCGGCGCGAAACAGGGCTACACGACGCTCGAACTGAAAGTGTCGTATCACCGTGCGATGACGGTCGATACCGGGCCGGTGCGCGCGGAAGGCCGCGTGATCACGATTGGCCGCCGCGCAGCCTTCACCGAAGCCACGATCACCGACAAGGCCGGCAAGGTCTACGCAACGGCCACGTCCACGTTGCTCGTTTTCGAGCGCTAATGCGCTACGTGCTCACGCGCCGACGCTGCTAGACCTCTTTCGTATCGAACAGCAGGAGGTCGGCGCCCGCGTCTGCGAAGTTGCCGACGTCGCGCGCCGCCGCCTGGCCTTCGGGCGAGCCAAGACCCGCACCCAGGGCTTCGAAGCTGTCGAACTCCAGCACGGCTGCGAGGTGGTACGGCGAGGGGCCCTGCGGCGTCGTCACCGGGCCCGTGCTGATCTCGTAGCGCGCGAGCCCGGGGATCTGCTTCGCGAGCGGCACATGCTTCGCCGTGTAGTAGGCGTCGAATGCGGCGGGATCTGCAGGCGTTTTGTAGAGCACGACGAGTTTGGCCATGGCGATATCTCCTGAGTCGATGGACGAGGACTTCACGCGCGGGAACCCAATTCCCCGCGCTTCACTGCAATTCCCTGCAATTCGCCGCGCTTCCCGCGCCGCTGGAATCAAACGGCGTCGTGCGCCTTGTCCTCGATGAGGCGCACGAGTGTGTGGAGCAGCCGGTTTGCGGGCGTGGGCACGCCGAGCGCCGTGCCGCGCCGGACGACGAATCCGTTGAGGTGGTCGATTTCGCTGCGCTTGCCACGCGCGAGATCCTGCGCGGTGGATGAGTATTGCCCCGGCATGGTTTCCGCAATGCGGCGCACGGCAACGTCGATGTCGGGCGGCAGTTCGACGTCGTCGGCTTGCGCGAGCGCGACGCATTCGGCCACCACGTCGCGCATCGAATCGCGCACGCCTTCGCCCTCGACGAGCCGCCCATAAGGCAACTGCGAAATTGCCGAAAGCGCGTTGTACGCGCAGTTGAGAATCAACTTGGCCCACAGTGCACCGCGCACGTTATCGGAAATCTCGACGGGAATCTGTGCGGCGGCCAGCGTTTGCGCGACGGCCTCGTTGTGTGGCGAAGGCTCGATCACGAGTTCGCCGCGTCCGTGATGGCGCACGTGGCCGGGACCGGCCATTTCGGTGGCGACGTAGACGACCGCCGCCGCCACGTCCTGAGCGAGCACGCCGCGCAGGCGCTCGGCGTTGTCGACGCCATTTTGCAGCGTGAGCACGAGCGCATCGGCGGCGAGGTGGGGCTTGATGGAAGCGCCTGCGCTTTCGGTGTCGGTCGACTTCACGCAGAACAGCACGAGTTGCGCGCCGGTAACGGCGGCGGGGTCCGTGCTGGCCGTAAGGTGCGGGGGGCCGATGCGTTCGTCGAACTGCTGGGTCTCGAGGCGCAGACCTTCGTGTTCGATGACGTCCACGTGCTGCGCACGGCCGATCAGCACGACATCGTGTCCCGCGCGCGCCAGCATGCCGCCGTAATAGCAGCCCACCGCGCCCGCGCCCATGACTGCAACTTTCATACTTGTTTCTCCAATCCGGGGTCTCTCTATTGCATTGATCCACGCTGGCGCGCCCGCAGTGGTGGCTGTGCAGTCATGCGTGCCCGCGCCTTCGTCAGGCGACGTATGGTACATGATGCAGCACCCGCGTTTTAGCGCGCGCCCGTGTGGCTGCCGGATTGCCATGGCGCGCGATTCTACGGTCTGAGCTAACAGTGTCTTCGCGGCGCTCGCATTTATCTGAGCGCGTTACCTCCGTAAACTTTGTTCAACGGATGCAGAAAAGCACTGCACCGGTATCTGGATTTTTGGGAGGTATCTTCATGAACTCGCTCATCAAGGCTGTTGCGCTCGCTACCGTGCTTGCAATGCCGGCCGTTTCTTTTGCACAGGCGCAATCCACCAATGGGCCGGTCACGCGCGCTCAGGTTCGCAACGAACTGGTCCAGCTGGAAAAGGCCGGTTACCGTCCGGGCGCAAAGGATGAGTACTATCCGAGGGACATTCAGGCGGCGGAAGCGCGCGTCAATGCGGAAAACGGCGTACAGGCGAGCGGCTACGGCGCGGCGACGGGCGGCACGTCACAGGCAGGCGCTCCGCATGCTGGCGCGGTCATCGGCTTCTCGCCGCGGGACAATTCCGGCGGCCACTAAAGTTTGATGTGTAGCTGTTCGATGTGCAGCCGGCAGCGGCGCTAGCGCCGCCGCGCGGCGCGCTCGGCCGCGTGTGTCACGGCTTCGGCGGCTTCGTGGGCGCCGCGCTTGTCGAGGCGGTCGGCGAGTACTTCAAGAAAGATCGCAAGATCGACGGCGCCGTACTGGGCCACGAACCCGTCGACCACTTCAGCGATTGCGGTCGCGCGGCTTTGCAATGTGAGTGTGCTCGCGATGTATGAGTTTCCGCGTGCCAGTTCCAGTCCGTATTGATCGTCGCACCCGGCCGGACTCAACGAGCGCCGGTTTTTTTTTGCGTGGTCCATGATGTTGGGCCTGGCGGGCGAACCGATGCGGGTTTAATGCCAGACGCATCCGTTTGCCGTCCCCGTGGCCAGTAAAGCGTTTGGTCTGCGTGCGGCGCGGCGTCCGCAACGCGCTTTATTCTCGTTTTCCTGCATGCCAGCGTATTTGATCCGCTGTGTATGCGTGCCGCAATACCTGGAATCAGGTAGGGCCGGCGTTCGTGCGGAGGGTGGCGGGCAACACTCCGGCACGTGCAATTGTGCGAAGCTAACGGTTGTCCGCGCAAGCAGATTCCGCGGCTGGCGTTCCACACCGTGTTTTGCGGCCTTTTCCGCGGTTCTTTTGCCTTCGCCCATGAATCTACCGCTTCCCGAAACGCATGAATCGGTACTGCCCGGCCCGCTCCTGATCGTCGAAGACGAGCCCTTGATGCAGCGGCGCCTCGGCACTATCCTCGCGAGCCTCGGCTATCAGGCCGACGCCATGTTGTATGCGGGCGGCATACGCGCCGCACAGGCGCTGCTCGCCGAGCAGCCGTTCGCGATGGTGCTGGCCGATATCGGGCTGCCCGACGGCAACGGAATCGACCTCGTCCGCGACCTTTATACGCGTGATCCGGCATTGCCGATTCTGGTAATCTCGGCGTGGAGTACCGAGCAGATCATCGTCACGGCGCTGGAAGCCGGGGCAACGGGGTATCTGCTCAAGGAACGCGACGACATTGAGATTGCGTTGTCGATCCGCAGCGCATTGCGCGGCGGCGCGCCAATCGATCCGTTTGTCGCCAGGCGGATTCTCGACATGGCCGGAGCGGGGCCGGCCACCAGAATGAAGAGCGGCGCGCAGACCACGCCGCTCGCGAAGTCGCTGAGTCCACGGGAGATCGAGATTCTCGCGCTGGTCGGAAAAGGACTGACCAACCGTGAGATATCGGAAGTGCTGACCTTGTCCAGGTTGACGGTCGAATGCCACATCAAGAATATCTACAAGAAGCTGGCAGTCAATTCGCGCACGCAAGCGGTTTTCGAGGCGCGCACGCATGGCTTGTTGCCCTGATCGGGGCGCTCTGTCTTTTACATCTCGGCGCAGCGGCTGCTGCGTCTTCCGAGACTTCCACAGGCATACTCGCGTTCACGCGCATCGAGGCCGCACGCAGCGACTGGCACGCCGCGCAGCCGCCCGCAACGGGCTGGGTCGACGTGACGCTGCCCGACGGCTGGGCGAGGCGCTGGCCCGGCTTCGACGGCGTCGTGTGGTACCGGCTCACCTGGCAGGCCCCGCCGAACGCGCCGCCGCTTGCGGTCGCGCTCGACTATCTGAACATGGCGGGCGCGCTCTTTCTGAATGGCACGCTGCTCGATCGCGACGCCTCGCTCGTCGAGCCGCTCACGCGCGCCTGGTACACGCCGCGCTACCGGCTATTGCCCGCGCCGCTCGTGCGTGAGGGCGAAAACACGCTGATCGCGCGCGTATCGGGACTCGCGGCGTTTTCGCCGGGACTCGGCAGGGTGACGGTGGGCGATCCGCACACCCTGGCCGCCGTTCATGCGCGCGCGCGCTTCCTGCGGCGCGATCTGCAGCTATACAGCCTTGCAGTGACTGCGACGCTCGGCTGCTTTTTCTTTACGCTGTGGCTGATGCGGCGCGGCGAAGCGGCATATGGCTGGTTCAGCGTGATGTCGCTCGCGTGGTGGTGGGTGGCGTTCAACGAGGTGACGACCACGCCCTGGCCGTTCGCGAGCAACAACGCCTGGGAGCGTGCGAATTCCATCGCCTTGATTGTCTACAGCGGTGCGTTCGCGATGTTCATCGTGCGCTATAGCGAGCGCCGCCTGCCGCGCCTCGAACGTGCGCTCTGGACGGTGGTGTCGATCGGCGCGTTGGCGATGCTCGTCGTGCCGCACAGGAACATTGCAACGACGCGCATCGCGCTCGCGCTCGCTGCGGCGGGTATTTTTTTGCTGACGTGCAGCGCGTTTCTGTGGTTTGTCTGGCGTCGCGGGCGTATGGACCAGCGCATCGTGGCGTTGAGCACCGTCGCGTTTTTCGCCGGGGGCGCGCATGATCTGCTCACTTTCATCGGCGTCCTGAACGACAACATTTTCTTTGCCGCGGTGGCCGCGCAGTTGCAGATGGTGTCGATGGCGCTGATGCTGGCATGGCGGTTCGTCGACTCGCAGCGCCGCGTCGAGCGTTTTAACGACGACCTGAACCGGGGGATCGCGGAGGCACGCGCGGAGCTCTGGCAGACGCTCACGCGCCAGTACGAACTGGAAGTTGCCAATGCACGGCTTTCGGAGCGCGTGCGGCTCGCTCACGAACTGCACGATGGCCTGGGCGGCACGATCGTCGGCGCCATCGCCGAACTCGAACACGCGCCGGAGCCGCCGCCGCCGGGCCGTTCGCTCTCGATTCTCAAGGAGTTGCGCGACGACCTGCGCATCATCGTCGACGCGGCCTCAAGCGAGGAGCGCGGCGAATTCGCGCTGGCCGGCCAGATCTGCTCGCTGCGGCACCGGCTCATGCGGCTGTTCGAGCAGCAGGGCGTAGCGTGCCGCTGGACGCTGGAGGGGCTCGACGGCTGCCGTCTGCCAGGCGCGCGCGGGCTCGATCTCATGCGCGTCATTCAGGAAGCGCTGACCAATGTGCTCAAACACAGCCAGGCCTCGCAGGCAGAGGTGGCGCTACGGCGCGAACGCAATGCGTTGCATCTGACGATCACCGATAACGGCATCGGCTTCGACACGCGCGAGATCGCACCGGGCGGTGCGGGCATGCGCAGCATGCGTGCGCGCGCCGCGCGGCTTCGCGGCACGCTGACGATCGAATCGGCGCCGGGCGGCACGCGCATCGCGCTCGTCATGCCGCTCGACGTGACGGTCGCATTCGCGCGCTGACGTCGTCCGCCTTGTCCGCATCACAGCACGACATCACAGCACGACATCACAGCACGACATCACTGCGCCTGCGTTTTCTCCCAGCCGCCGCCGAGCGACAGGAACAGCTTCACCTGGTCGCGCGCCACCTGGCTTTCCGCCGCCGCGACCTGCGCGTGCACGGAAGTCAGCGTGCGCGTTGCGTCGAGGTCGGACAGGAAAGAGTCGCGTCCGGCTGCGTAGAGCCGGTGCGTTTCGTCGGCGGACTCCTGTGCCGACGCATAGGCCGTGCGCAGCGCGTCGGCGCGCTGGTCGTCGGCGGCGTAGGACGCCAGGCTCGACTGCGTTTCGCGCAGCGCGTTGAGCACGACGCCGTCGAACTGCGCGAGCGCGCCGCTCGTCTCGGCTTCGGCTTCGCGCACGCGCGCACGTTGTCCGTTGATCGGGAACGACCAGCTGATCAGCGGTCCGATCGACCAGCGGTTGGTGGCCGGCGTGAACAGGTCGCCCGCGATGCCGAGCGTTCCCGCGCCCGCGCCGATGCTGATCGACGGATAGAGCGCCGCCGTCGCCACGCCGATGCGCGCCGTCGACGCCGCAAGTTTCCGCTCGGCCTCGCGCACATCGGGCCGGCGCTTCAGCAGCGCTGCGCCGTCGCCCACGGGAATCGGCTGCTTGACTTGCGGCAGGTGCGTACAGGCGAGCGCGCCGGGCGGCAGATCGGCGGGCGCACGCGCGAGCAGCATCGCAAGCTGATATTGCGCGATGCGGCGGCGTGCCTCGAAGCGGGGAATGTCGGCGGCGAGCGTCTGCGCCTGCGTCAGGCCGCGCGTCACGTCGGGCTGGTTGCCGCGGCCCGCGTCGCGCAGCCGCTTCGTGAGCGCGACGCGTTCGCGCGCGAGCTTCAGCGATTCCTGCGCGATGGCGAGTTCTTCGGCGGCCGAGCATGATTCGACGTATGCCTGCACGACGTCGGCGACCACGGTGATGCGCGCGAGATCGGCGGCGGCCTCCACGGCCTCGTCGTCGGCGCGCGCCGATTCCACGCCGCGCCGCAGCTTGCCGAACAGATCGATCTCATACGAGACGTTCAACGCGATATCGCCTTCGTACTGGACCGGGAGCTTGCTGGTGAGCAGGTACTGTTCCGCCGATTCCTGCGCGCGCACGAACGCGGCGCTCGCGCCGCCCGAGAAACCGCCCTGTTCGTTCGCGACCTGCACGGCCGCGCGCGAGCGCGCGAGGTTCGCGGCGGCGACGCGCAGGCTCGTGTTCGACTGCAGCGCCGCTTGCACGAGCTCGTCGAGCGTAGGGTCGTCGTAGAGACGCCACCAGTCGGCGGGCACTTCGCCCGAGGCGACGGGCGCATGCTGCACGCCGTCGATCGGTCCTTGCGCGAGCGGAGCGTTGACGAGCGCGTCTTTCGGCAGCCGGTAATCGGGGCCGACATTCATGCAGGCGCCAAGCGCGAGCGCAAGCGGCGCGAGCGCAAGCGCGCGCCAGAGCGGACGGCGTGTCATTGCGAGGCTCCGGCTGCACTGGTTGCGCTCGCATTCATCCCACCCGGAGCGCCCGAAGCACCCGAAGCGTTCGTGGCTGCTGCCGCGCCGCCGCTCGCGCCGCTTGCACCGCTCGCGCCACCGGCCGCGGCGGCATGGCTGTTGTCGCTCCGGTTCTCGCTCGCGGACGTGCGCACTGCGACGGTCGCCGTGCGGCCTGCGATCATGCGGAAATCTTCGGGCACTTCGTCGAGCGCGACGCGCACCGGAATGCGCTGCGCGAGCCGCACCCAGCTGAAGGCGGGATTCACGTTCGGCAGCAGGTTCGGGCCCTGCGCGCGGTCGCGGTCCTCGATCCCGGCGACGATGCTCTGCACGTGTCCGCGCAGCACGCGCCGCTCGCCCATCACCGAAATGTCGACCGGCTCGCCGATATGGATGCTGCCCAGCTTCGTTTCCTCGAAGTAGCCGTCAACGCGGAACGAGTGCAGATCCACGACCGCGAGCACCGGGCGGCCCGACGACACGTATTCGCCGACCCGCGGCGCGCGGTCGTTCAGATAGCCGTCGACGGGGCTCACGATCGTCGTGCGCTGCAGGTTCAGGCGCGCGGTGTCGACCTGGACCTGTGCGTCCGCAACGGCCGCTTCGCCCTGGTCGACGCGCATGCGGCTCTCCTCGATCGTTTCGCTCGCAACAAGATTGCCGAGCGTCAGGTTGCGCGCGTACTCGCGCCTGGCCTGCGCGAGCGTCGTGCGGCGCTGATCGAGCGTGGCCTGCGCGAGCCGCAGTGCGAGCGCGTAGCGCGCCCGGTCGATCACGAACAGCACCTGGCCTTGCCTGACCTGCTGGTTGTCGGTGACTTCGACTGCCGTGATGAGGCCGCCCACGTCGGGTGCGACCTGGATCACGTCGGCGCGCACGTGGCCGTCGCGCGTCCACGGCGAAAACATGTAGTAGTTGACGATGCGCCACAGCACGACGGCGGCAATCGCGACGACGACGAGCGTCAGCAGGATCCTACCTGCGGAGAACAGGGTCTTTTTCACGTTAGTTGGGCATGAAACGATGCGAAACGACGATGACGGCAGCCAGTACGAAGACATAGATGCCGAGATCGAAAATGGAGCGGTGCCAGACGAGCCGGTAAAAGCCGATGCGTGTGAGCACCTTGCCGATCACGATATTGATGAGGTACGCGATCAACATGAGCACGAGCACGGCCGGCACGAATACGCCGAAGATATCGATTTCGCCGATCATGGTGCGAGGCTCGAAAGGAGAAGAATGAAACAGGGGCTCATGCGTGGACCTCTGCGGCGGCGTGCGGCGGATTCGTGCCCTGCGCCGGAAAGAGCGACAGCCGCATGCCCACGAGCGCATGCCGCGCGTCGCTCATCCAGCGCTGCGAGGCGCTCGCGCGGCGGCCTGCGCTGGACGGCGCGGCGGGCGTATCCGGCGTATCCGGCGTACCCGGTGCCTCGGGAGCCTCGGGAGCCTCGGGTGCAACTGCGGCGGCCCCATGCGATGCGATGCGCCCGAGCGCGTCGTCGATGGTGTGAAGCAGCGTCTGCGGCGCGTCCTGGCGCGCGCTCGCTTCGGCGCACTTCGCGTAATGAGCACTGACGCCCAGCAGCACGCGGTCGATGGCATCGGGAAGATCGCCGCCGAGCTTGCGGCGCGAGCGGCGCAGATCGAGCGCATTCAGCGCGATGCGCAGATCGCGGAAGCTCTCGATCGACGGATGACGATGCTCGTCCGAAGCGGCCAGACGCGGAATCAGCTGCATCAGGCGGTCGAGCATGCGCGAGGCGAGATTGCGCTGGTTGCCGAGCGGCGCGGAGGATGCCGAGAGCGCCACGTCGTGCCAGCTCGAACGCAGCAGGCGCTTCGCAGCGAGTTCGGCGCCGAAGGGGCGCGCCACGCGCGTCCAGACGAACGCGAACAGCAGCCCCGCGACGCCCGCGAGATTGCTGTTCAGGAACACGAGAAAGTCGGCGTCGTACGCGCCCTGAAGGCTGATGAAGGTCGCCGTGTTCACGGCGACGAGCATCGTCACCATGCTGAACTGCGGGCGCGGAATCAGCGTGCCGATCAGGATGAACGGCGCCGCGAAGATCACGATCAGCATCGCGAAATCGTGGACGTGCGGCAGCACCACGAACAGATAGAGCCCGGCGAACACGACGCTCGCGCAGGTCGACAGGAAAAAGCGAAACACCATCGGCGCGGGCTCGTCGAGCGCCGCGAAAAAGCAGCACGCGACCGCCGCGAGCGAGACGGCGGCCGCGCCGTCGTGCCAGCCCGAACTGATCCACAGCGAGCATGCGGCGATGATCGCGGTCACCGGCACGAGACACGAAATCAGCATCATGCCGCGATCGAAGAAGCGTTCGGTGCCGCCGAGCCGCCAGTGGCGATAGCGCGGCTGCCACGCGGCCGATTCGTGCGCGATGAGCGCGCGCAGCGACCGGCAGTCCTGCCACACGTCGATCACTTGGCCGAGCCGCCACAGCGCATTCGAAAGCAGCGCGCCGTCCCAGCCCGTGAGCGATTCGCGTGCGGGCTGTAACGCGGCAATGCGTGCGTGCAGGCTGTCGGCCACCGGATCGCCTGCGTCGTCGTGCATGTCGCGCGCGCGCACGGCGAGCGGCGCGGTGATCCATTGCGCGGCGTCGGCCAGCAAGGCGTCGAGGCCGGCAGGGCGCACGTGCAGGTTGCGCAGCGCGGCCAGCGGATCGGCGAGCGCGGAGATCATCGGCAGGAAAAGCTGCATGCGCCCGCGCATCGCTTCGGCGCGCGCGAGGATTTCCGGGTGCGTGTGGTCGTAGCTCAACTGGCTCAACAGGAATTCGAGGCCGTTGATCGTGCTCGCGAGCCGCTGCCGGCACTGCGAAATGTCCGTCCCCGCGAGGTGGCCGAGGAGCGCTTCGCGGCCATAGAACGCGGCGTCGCGAAACCACGCGTCGGCGCGCTCGATCAGCGTGGGTGCAAGCCGGCTCGGCAGCACCGTGCTCCCCACCACGCTCGCGCAGACGATGCCGAGCGTGATCTCTTCGGTTCGCGCGAGTGCCACGTCGAATATCGTGCCCGGATCGGTCACCGTGGGCAGCGCGATGAGCGGCATCGTATAGCCCGCGAGCATGAACACGTAGCTGCGCGCGGTGCGGTCGGAGATGGCCAGATAGAGCAGCGTGCCGGTCCACAGCGCGACGATCACGCTGAAGAGGTACGGCATTTCGACAAAGGGCGGCACGAGCAGCACGGCGGCAGCCGCGCCGAGCGCCGTGCCGAGCGCGCGATAAAGCGCCTTCGAACGCGTCGCGCCGACGAACGGATTCGACACGATGTAGACGCTCGCCATCGCCCAGTACGGACGCGGCAACTGGAAATAGAGCGCGAGATAGAGCGCGAGCATCGACGCGGCGAACGTCTTCACCGAAAACAGCCAGTCGCGGTAGGTCGGGTAGTTCATGACGCCGTTCAGTCGTGATGCGCGGCGTCGGCCGCAGTGAAGGCATCGAGCACGCGCAGCGTCGCTTCGAGGTCGGCGCGCGTCACGCCCTTTAGCACGCGCTCGCGCAGCGCGCGCAGGTCGCGCTCCATCTTCGCGGTGACGGCGCGGCCTTCGTCGGTCAGCGAGATCGTTTTGGCGCGGCGGTCGTCGGGGTCTTCGTCGCGGCGCACGAGGCCCGCGGCGCAGAGCTGATCGAGCAGGCGCACGAGCGACGGCCCTTCGATGCCGACGTGTTCGGCGAGCGTGACCTGGCGCACTGCTTCGCCGAGCCGCCCCGCGGTGAGCAGCGGCGCTGCGCACGCTTCCGACACGTTATACGCGGTGAGCGCGCCGTGAATGGTGCGCCGCCACTTGCGCGAGGCGAGAACGAGCGTGCTGCTGACGGCAAGTCTTAAGGTATGAAGATTCGACATCGGCGGGATAAAAGGCCAGAGCGATTCGGTAGCAAACTATCTATTTCGGCTGATCACGCCATCATCGGATGGTATGCGAGTCAGCCAACGTGTGCTTCCTGGGTGAGCGAAGCGTGTGTTTTGAAGCGTGTCTTATGCGAGCTTACGGAGCGCCTTCGGCACCTCCGCGCGCAAGCAGCGCAGGTAGCTCCGCCATGTCGGTGAAAACGTGCGCGACGCCCGCTTCGCGCAGCGCGTCGGCGCTGCTGTGACCCGGCGCGCTGGGGCTGTAGCCGAACACGGTCGCGCCCGCGGCGAGACCCGCACGCGCGCCCGTCACCGTGTCTTCGATCACCGCGCAGCGCGCGGGCGCAACGCGCAGGCCGGCGGCCGCGGCGAGATAGACATCAGGATGCGGCTTGCTGCGCGGCATTTCATGGCCGCTGTAGATGTGCGCTTCGAAGCACTCGAACAGACCCACCTTGCGCAACTGCAGTTCGACCTTGCGGCGGTCGGCGCCCGAGGCGAGCGCGATGCGCCCGTCGAACGCCGCGTGCACGGCGCGCACGGCGGCAGGGGCGCCAGGAATCTCCACCAGATCGCGCGCGAGCGCATCGTTGCGGCGTGCGCGAAATTGTTCGAGCCAGACGTCGTCGATGGCGAAACCCGTATGAGCCTCGATGCGCGCAGCCTCGTCCTTGACCATCTTGCCCACGAAAATGCGCATCGCGTCCTCGATGTCGAGCGTCCAGCCGAGTTCGCCGAGCATCTGCACGAGCACGACGTGCGTGATGCGTTCGGAGTCGACAAGCACGCCGTCGCAGTCGAAGAGCACGGCATCGAAGGGGAGGTGGGACATCGTGAGTCTGGGTTCGCGTCAGGTGGCGCAGGGGCCGGGATTGCGCGCACGGCTGCCCGCGACGCGCAAGGGCGCGATGATAACCGGACTTGGGGCAGAACGTCGCGTTTGTCTGCAAATTGGATGAATTGGAAGGCTATTGAAAGATTTTCGCGCGCGGCGTTGCGGGCGGAATTGCGGTTGGAATTGTGGTTGGAATTGCCGCCGGAGTTGGAGCCGGAATTGGAGCGTTAAGGCGAGTCGTCGTCCACGCACAGTTGTGCATCGGCAACGAGGCAATCGCCCGTCGCGGGCGCGGCAAGGCCGCGCGTCTTCGTCGCCGATTCCTGCGCCGCCACGTGCAGCCCCTTCGGCAGCAACAGCCACATGCGCAGGGGTTCCCTCGTGCGGCTCGCCGCGCTTTGCGCGCCCTGGCCGAAGCCATAGAAATAGTCGGCGCGCACGGCGCCCGCTATCGCGCCGCCCGAGTCCTGCGCCATCATCAGGCGGTTCACGGCGCCGGGCGTGCGCGGGTCGTCGCGCGTGGCGACGAACACCGGCGAGCCGAGCGGCGTCGTGCGCGGATCCACCGCCACCGAGCGCCCCGCCGAGAGCGGCACGCCGAGCGCGCCGGTCGGGCCGCTGGGCGAATCGGCGATCGGGCGGAAGAACACGTAGCTCGGGTCGGAGGTTGCGAAGCCGTGCTTGACCGGCGCGCTCGCGATGCCGTTGCCTGGACCGACGCCTGGCTTGATTCCCGGATTAATGACTGGATTCGACGGCGTCGCGGCAGCCAGCTTGAAGCCGCGCAGGAGCGGCGAGACCGGCTGGTCGTCGCCGCTGTCGTTCGGTGCCGCCGCCGCTGTCGTCGCTGCCGTCGCGCCTGCTGTGCCCGTGCTGTCGCCGGGCGCTGTGCCGTTGGTGCTGCCGCTGGCGAGCGTGGCGGGGCTGTCCTCGTCGGTGACATCCACGTCGACGTCGAGACCGCGCACCATCAGCCGGTGCCCGCTGCTGTGGCCCGCGCGTGCGAGCGGCGGCAGGAATGGCCTGCCGTTCTGCTCGGCGTAGGCGAAGCGGCGGATCGTGCCGTCGCGCATGCGGATCTTGCCCGAGCCCTGCATCTGCATCGAATAGAGCATCACCGGGTCGTCCACCCACGCGAGCACCGGCGCGCGCGCCGCGCCGCGTTCGATTTCGGCGCGCGTGTAGTAGGGGACGATACGGCTGCCGTCGAGCCGCAGACGGATTTTCTTGTCGCGGATATCGGGCACGCTGTCGCGCAGATCGAGCGTGTAGACGCCCGCCGTGCCCCCCGCCGCACCCGGCAGCGGGATCACCGTGCGGCCCTCGATGCGCGCCGCGCTCACGCTGCCGTGCGCCGCACCGTTCAGACGCCGGGCGTCGAGGTACAGCATGTCCCCGGGCACGCCGTAGACCGGATACACATACGCGCCGCCGTATTGCTTGCTGCCGTTGAGCAGCGGTTCGTAGTAGCCGGTCATCGTGCCGTCGGTGCTGCGGTCGGTGTTGCCGATCTGGTAGACGTCGAAATACGTCTCGAAGAAGCGGCGGATCGCCGGGGCGCTTTGCGCATCGAGCGTGCGCGCAGCCGTGCAGGGCGCGGCCCAGCCGTTGCGCGTGGCGAGCACGCTGCAACTGCGGCGGAAGGCGTCGAGCGTGCCGCTCAGGTCGTCGGCATGCCAGCCCGGCAGGTCGGCGAAGCGGACAGCCTGGTAGTACGCGTGGCGCGTGGCGAAAGCGGCGGCCGGGGCTGTGGCGGCGTTCGTGCCGGAGGCTGCCGATGCGGTCGGCTGCGGCGCTGCGGTTTGTGACGCGGTTTGTGAAGTTGCTTGTGCAGCGGCTTGTGAAGCGGATTGTGAAGCGGATTGTGTGTGAGGCGCTTGCTGCGCGATGTCCGGCGCCTGTGATGCATTCGCTTGCGCCGAGGCGTGCTGTGGCGGCGAGGCGGCCGTTGCCGCTGTCGCAGCCAATGCAGCATCGCCGCCGGTTGTCTTCGGCGGCGTAGCCGGGCCGATGACAACCGAACTGGCCGGATTGTTGCTCGCGCAACCGGCTAGCGCCGCAGCCGCAGCGAGCACAAGGAGCGATCTGTTCATGCCGGTCTCCAGAACCTCATGCGCGCAACGGCTGTAGCGGGGGCTACTGCCCGGACGCGCCCACCACGTCGATTTGGAACGCTGCCGCGCCGAATGCGTCGCTGCACTTCGGCGCGCCGGGCGCGCAGCGCGCGGTGCCCGCGAACGGCGAGTAGCTCGCGGTGCGGTGCGCGGCGGCGGCAGCTTGCGCCTCCGCAGGGAAGTCCGCGAAGACGTCGCCCTGTTGCAGGCCCGCAGCGGAGAAGTCGCGCGCTTGCGGCGAGACGAGCACGATGAAATGGATCGGCCCTGCGGGCGCGTCGGCGAGCATCGGCCAGCTCGGGCGCGGCAGCGAGAGCGTTTGCCCGGCTGCGATGGTGTTCGCCTTGTCGCGCTGGTTCGGCAGCAGCATCAGATAGTTGCCCTGCGGATCGACCATGAACGCGTAGACGTAGCCCGCGCGGTCGCTCGTCACCTGGAATGCCAGGAAGTCCTTCTTGATGCGCGCCTTCGTGCTGCGCAACTTCGTCGTGACGCGGATCGACGGATCGGACAGCGCGACGATGCGTCCGAATTCGCCCGATGGCGTGAACGGCGGCAGCGGCGGTTCCGCCGGTGTCGCTGTGTTTGCGCCTGGCGTTGTCGCGGTCGCTGTCGTAGTTGCTGCGGTGGTCGCTGCGGTGGTGGCGCTCGCGGGCGGCACGGGCGGCAGTTCGGCGGTGGCAGCCGGGGACGCAGCGGGCGGTGCGGCGGCGACCGTGGCGCTTGCGTGCTGGGCGCTCGCGGGCGGCGCGCCGGTTGGCCGTAGCGCGAACCATGCGCCTATCGCGCCCAGTATCGCGACGCCCGCCGCCACGGCGGCGATCATCGAGCCGCGCTTACCGCCCGCGCGCGTGGTTGCAGCGGGTGTCGATGCGGTGCCCGTAGCGCCCGTCGTGCTGCGCGGCGTGCCTGATGTGCCCGGCGTGGCGGCCCTGGCAGACGTGGTGCCAGTAGCAAACCCGCCCGCCGCAGCGCGCACCGCAGCAGGCGCAGCGCCAGTCGTCGCACCATCGGCGGGCGGCGTCGCTGTTCCGTCACCGATAGCGATCCCCAGTTCCGCCGCGAGCGCCTGCACGTCCTGCGGACGGTCCTCGGGCCGCACGGCCAGCGCGTGGTCGATGGCGCGCAGGAAGGATTCGCTGTAGCGTCCCGCCGCGACGGTCGCGAGCGGCGCGCAGGTGTCGCTCAGCAGCCGCCCGACCGCGGCGGGCGGCGTCTTCCCTTCGATCGCGTAATAGACCACCGCCGCGAGCGCATAGATATCGGTCCACGGCCCCTGTTTCATCGACGGCACTTCGGCGTACTGCTCAACCGGCGCATAGCCGGGCTTGAGGATGACCGTAAGCGCCTGCGTCATGTCGCCGATCACGCGCCGCGCCGCGCCGAAGTCGAGCAGGAGCGGGCGCTGGCTGCCCTTGAGCAGCATGATGTTGTCCGGCGCGATGTCGCGATGGAAACACTGTGCGCCATGCAGCACCGCGAGCGCTTCGAGGAGCGGCGCGAGCAACGCGCGCAGCCAGGCTTCGCCGGGCGGCTCGGGCATCTGGCGCAGCGCGTCCTTGAGCGTTTCGCCTTCGTAATACGGCATCACCATGTACGCGGTGCCGTTGGCTTCCCAGAACCGGTAGACCTTGACGAGCGAGTGATGGTCGAACTGCGCGAGCAGTTGCGCCTCGTTGATGAAACTCCTCAGGCCCGCGCGAAACGTTTCTTCGTTGCGCTGCGAGCGCACCGTCACCTGGCTCGTGCCGACGGCGCGCGTCGCGAGCGAAGCCGGGATGTATTCCTTGAGCGCGACGCGGCGGCGCAGCAGCGTGTCCCACGCGAGATAGACGATGCCGAAACCGCCTTCGCCGATCAGCCCGGCGATCTCGAACTCCGAAATGGTCGTGCCGACGGGCAGCGCCTGGTGCGCGCCGGGATCGGCGGCGAGATCGCTCGCGGCGGCGGGCGTTTGTGTTTGAACTGGTGCGGCTGCGGCTGCGGCTGCGGGTGCGGCTGGGGTGGCGGGCGCAGGCGGCACGATACGGGTCGCCTCGTCTTCCCGGGTCGCCGGGCCTGCGGATTCCGCAGGTTGCCCGGTGTGCGGCGCCGCAGTGTCGCCCGGCCCTTCGCCGCTTGCCTCCGCATTGCCGCCGTCTGTCTCGCCCTTCGCCTCGCCTGCCGCTTTCCCCGCCGCGTCGTCCTCCGTCTCCCGCGCCGGTTCCTGCGCGGCCGTATCACGAACGACGGCGACATCCGGCGTTTCGTGCGCACGCGCGCCGTCCTGCCCGGCAGGCGCGGACACGATAACCGTCTTGTCGTCGGGACTGTTCATCGAGCGACGCTCCATGGCAATGGCCCGCCGCCTCCCGGCGCAGCGGGCAGGGCGAGGCACGCGCACCTTATCTTCAAGACGACTGACACTGCCGATTTTTGAAAGAAGTGTAGTGGCTGGATACGCGCGGCGTCGGCGGCGGGCATCCGCGTTTTCAAAAATTCCGTGGCTGGCTCGTTTACCTCTGTGAAATAGTCCGGCGCGTGCCGCACCGGGCTCGCTCGCATGCTGTGTGTTCCGCAGGAAGCCGATGTGAACGTTCTCGAACGACAGTTGGCGGGAAGGCACTTGATCGTGTGGCGCGCGAGGGCGCGTCGCGCGCGCTGGCTGGGTGCGGCGGTTTCGGGGGTTGTACTGGCGTACGCGCTCGCCATGCCGCCCGCCGCGCGCGCGGCCACGCCGTCGTCAGCACCGGCCCCTGCCCGGACAGCCGCTGCTGGCGCTACGGGTCTGGCACCCGAATCGCAGGGTTTCCGCGAGGCCGCCGAACGCGAACGCGACGCCGAAACGCTCCGCTCGCTGACCGACGAAGGCCGGCTGCTGCTGTCGCGCGATCGCGTCGCGCTGCCCGCTTACGACTATTGCAGCATGTCGGTGGCCGCAGCCGAGCGCGGCGACTTCCGCGACAGCATCAACGCTGCGGCGCGCGCACTCGTCGTCGCCGAGCGCACCGACAATGCCGATCTCGCCGCGCTCTCGAAGCGCGACCTGGCGATTGCGTACAGCTATGCGGGCGACCTCGACGATGCGCAAAAATACGCGCGCGAGGCGCTCGCTTCGCATCCGAAAGCGCCCGACCAGGTATTCGCGCCCGCGAACAAGGTACTGGGCGACGTGGCGCTGCGGCGCGGCGATGCACGGGGCGCGCTCGCCGCGTACGACGAGGCCATGCTCACGGCGTCCGCGCGCTTCAGGCCGCTCGTGCAACTGTCGATCACGAACGCGCAGATCGCGATTGGCGACACGGGCGCCGCGCGCCAGACGCTCGAAGCGGCGGGGCCGCCCGCTGTCCCCGAACTCGCGCCCGCCTATGGCCGCATCGAGGGCAAGCTGCTGCTCGCCGAAGGCAAGCCCGCCGAAGCGCTCAAGGTGTACCAGGCGCAGCTCGCGAGCGGCACGACGAGCGATGCGAACTACGACAACCTGTGGGTCCACGAAGGCATCGGCCGCGCGTATCTCGCGCTCGGCGACAAGGCGCGCGCGCGCGAGGCGTATTTGCACGCCGTGGACGATTCGGAAAAGATCCGCGCGCGTTTTCGCAGCGACGAGTTCAAGACGGGCCTCTTCGGCGACACGCAATCGGTGTTCGAGGAAGCGATCAAGCTTGCCGTCGATGCGGGCGACTACGAGAGCGCGTGGAATCTTTCCGAGCGCAGCCGCGCGCGCACGCTGCTCGACGTCGTGCGCAACCGCGTCGATACGGGTGTGGACGACACGTTGCTCAACGGCACGGTGCCGACCTTGCAGGCTGTGCGCGATGCGTTGCAGCCGAACGAGGCAATCGTCGAGTTTCATACCCTCGACAAGACGCTGGTCGTCTGGGTGATCCGCCGCGACGGACTGCAGGGCCACACGCTGCCGATTGCGCGCGCCGACATCGAATCCGCCGTGACCGACGTGCGCAACGCCATCGTGCACCGGCGTCCCGCCGCGATCGCCTACGGCGAGAAGCTGTACCAGCTCCTGATCGCGCCGCTTGCGCTGCGTCCCGAAGAGCGGCTCCTGATCGTGCCGCACGGTGCGCTGCACTATCTGCCGTTCCAGGCGTTGCGCGGCCCGAACGGCTACCTGATCGAGCAGCATCCGATTGCGCTCCAGCCGTCGGCGAGCGTCGCGCTGCAACTGGAGGCGCGGCGCCAGACGGTCGCGAGCAATCTGGTCGCGTTCGGCAATCCGCAAATCGCGCCGCAATTCGCGCTGCCGGGCGCGCAGGCCGAAGTGGAGGGCATTGCGCCGCTCTTCGCGACGAAGGCGCTGTTCCTGCAAAGCGCGGCCACCCGCTCGCAGTTCCGCGAGAGCGCCCCGGCGGGCCGCGTGCTGCACGTCGCGACGCACGCCGAAGCCGACACGATCGATCCGCTGCATTCGCGCATCCTGCTCGCGCCCGCCACGCAGCCCGCCGACGGCCCCGACTCGCTGCTCGCACTCGACGTCTACAACCTGAAGCTCAACAACGTTGCGCTCGTCACGCTTTCCGCGTGCGAGACGGGCCTCGGGCGCATCGCGCGCGGCGACGAAATCCTCGGCTTCACGCGCGCGTTTTTCTACGCGGGCGCGACGAGCCTGATCGTCTCGATGTGGCCCGTTGCCGACGAATCCACCGCGCTCACGATGCGCACCTTCTACTCGCAACTCGCACAAGGCAAGGAAGCGATCGACGCGATGCGCGCCGCGCAGCTCGCCGTGATGAAAGAGCCGCGTTTCGCCCATCCGTTTTTCTGGGCGCCGTTCGACCTGATGGGCGGCTGGCGTTTGAGCATCGCGCGCGGAACCTGACATGACATTAAAACTCCGGACGATTGCCGCGCTTGCGTCGGCAAGCAGTGCGCTGGCGTGGGGGCAGACCGTGCCGAATGCGGGCTCCATTCTCAATCAGACGCAGCCGCGCGAAACGCGCCCGGCGCCGCCCGGCGGCGCCAATGCGCTGCCCGCCGTGCCGCCGGGCGAGGGCGTCACCGCGCCGCCGGGCGGCGCGACGTTCGTGCTGAAATCCCTCACGCTCAAGGGCAACGACTCGATTCCGGCCGATGAACTGCTTGCGCCGGTGCGCGACAAGATCGGCTCGCAGATCGGTTTCGCGGATCTGCAGGCGATTGCCGCGCGCATCGCGCAGATCTATCGCGAGCGCGGCTACGTGCTGGCGCAGGTGGTGATTCCGCCGCAGGACGTCACGTCGGGCGACGTGCAACTGAGCGTGCTGGAAGGCCGCGTCGGGCACGTGCGGCTCGACGTGGCGGCGGGCACGCCGATCAAGGAGTCGCTCCTGCGCGAGCGCGTGGAGCGGATTCCGGTGGGCGCGCCGCTCAGGCAGCAGGTGCTCGAACGCACGATGCTGCTGCTCTCGGACCTGCCCGGCATCACGGTGACCTCGGCCATCGAGGCGGGCAGCGAGCCCGGCACCGTGGACCTCACGATCAACGTCGCGCCCGCGAAGCGCTGGAGCATGGCCGTCGATCTCGACAACTACGGCGCGGCGGCGAGCGGCACCTGGCGGCTCGGCGCGCTCGCGCGGCTGAACTCGCCGTTCGGCATCGGCGACAACCTCGACCTGCGCATTCTCGGCTCCGAACGGCTCGACACCGTGTACGGGCGCGTCGGCTACGAAGCGCCCGTCAATAGCGTCGGCACGCGCGTGGGCGTGGCCGTGGCGCGCATGAATTACACGCTCGGCAAGGAGTTCTCGGTGCTCGACGCCACCGGCGAGGCCACCGTGGTCGATCTCACGGTCACCCATCCGCTGCTGCGCACGCGCAACCAGAACCTGCTCGGGCGCGCGAACTTCGAGTATCGCGATCTCTCGGACAACATCGGCATCGTCGACGACCACAATCGCCGCTCGCTGGTGGAAGGCAGCCTGGGCGTCACGTACGAGAGCCGCGACACGTTCTTCGGCGGCGGCTTCAACAGCGCCGATCTCGAACTGCTGATCGGCAGCCTGCATTTCAGGGACAACACGAATTTTCTGATCGACCAGTCGGTGTTCGGACGCAACACGGCGGGCACCGAAATGCGCGCGACATTCTTTGCCAACCGCCTGAACGCGCTGACCGAAAAGCTGAATCTCTTCCTCGGTTTTTCGGGGCAGTGGGCCGCGACCACACTCGACGATTCGTCGCGCTTCCTGCTCGGCGGCCCGCACGCGGTGCGGGCGTATTCGCCCTCGGAAGGGCTCGTCGACGAAGGCTTCGTCGCCACCGCCGAACTGCGCTACGCGATCAACGCGCAGATCACGGCGTTCACGTTCTTCGACTTCGGCACCGGCTGGTTCAATGCGAACACGCGCCCGGGGCAGGGGGACAACAACCTCACGCGCAGCGGCGCCGGGATCGGTGCGTATGTGTCGCTGCCGTATGGATTTGCGTGGCAGGGCACCGTGGCGTGGCGCACGACGTCGCCCGACACCACCGGCAACGACAAGGTGCCGACGTTTTACATGCAGTTGAGCAAGACCTTTTGAGCAGGACCCGTTGAGCAAGGCTCTTTGAGCAACACCTTTTGACGATGTCACCGTCATGCCGGGCACGGTCCGGCGCGAGGGGTGCGGGATGAACAAGCGTGGCAGGACGCGGCCCATGATGCCCATGCGGCCCATGCAGGCAAAGGCGATCGCAAGCGTGGCGGCTGCGCTGTTCGAGGTGGCGTACGCGCCGTCCGGGCTGGCCAACCCGACCGGCGCGCAGGTCGTGGCGGGCGGCGTGACGGTCAGCGCGCCGAGTGCGTCGCAGATGAACATCACGCAAAGCACGGCGAACGCCATCGTCAACTGGAACACGTTTTCGATTGCCTCGGGCGAAGCGGTGAACATCGCGCAGCCCTCGGCGCAGGCCGCGCTGCTCAACCGCGTGGTCGGCAACAATCCCAGCACGATTGCCGGCAGCCTGCGCGCGAACGGCAAAGTCTTTCTCGTCAATCCGGCGGGCGTGCTGTTCTCGGCAGGCTCGTCGGTGAGTGTCGGCTCGCTCGTTGCGTCGACGCTCAACATCGCCGACGCCGATTTTCTCGCGGGTAATTTCCACTTCGTCGGCCATTCGACCGCCGCCGTGAGCAACGCGGGCACGATCACCGCCGCCAACGGCGGCACCGTCGCGCTGCTCGGCGGCACGGTCAGCAACAGCGGCATGGTGATCGCGAAACTCGGCACGGTCGCGCTGGGCGCGGGCGGCGACATCACGCTCGACTTCGCGGGCGACGGCCTCACGACGATCAAGATCAACGCGGGCGCCGCCAACGCGCTGCTCGGCAACACCGGCACGCTCGCGGCGGACGGCGGCACGGTCGTCATGAGTGCGCAGACGGCCGAAGCGCTCGCGAGCGCCGTCATCAACCAGCAGGGCATCGTGCGCGCGCAAAGTCTGGCGATGCGCAACGGCCACATCATCCTCGACGGCGGCACGAACGGCGAGACGCTCGTCAGCGGGACGCTCGATGCGTCGGGCGGCGCGTCCCGGACGGGCGGGCAAATCGATGTGACCGGCTACGACATCGGGCTGCTGGCGGGCGCAAATATCAACGCGAGCGGCGGCGCGGGCGGCGGCATCGTGCATATCGGCGGCGGCTCCCACGGCGCCGATCCGGCCATTCCCGATGCCAACGCGGTCTGGATGGACCCCGCCGCGCAGATTCACGCCGATGCGCTCACGAGCGGCAACGGCGGCAGCATCGTCGTGTACGGTTCGACGGCCTCGCGCGTGTACGGCGCGCTCAGCGCGACGGGCGGCGCTACGGGCGGCAACGGCGGGTGGATCGAGACGTCGGGCGGCAGCCTCGACGTGACCGGCGCGACGATCAATGTTGCCGCGCCGCAAGGCGTCGCGGGCTCGTGGCTGCTCGATCCCGTGAGCATCGAAATCTGCGCCGCGAGCGCGGGCTGCTCGACCGGCTCGGGCGGCACCCTCAGCGGTTCGGTCATGCTGTTCGGACCCGCGAGCACGCCGATTTCGGATCAGCAGATCACGACGCAACTCAACGACGGCACCTCGGTCACCGTGCAGACTTCGAGCGGCGACATCACCGTCGATACGGGCGCGAACATCGCCAAGACCGCTGGCGCCGATGCGACGCTCACGCTCGAATCGTCCGGCAACGTCGTCTTCAATTTCGGAGCGGCCATCACGTCGAGCGCGGGCAAGCTCAATGTCGATCTCGAAGCCAACGTGAACGGGACGGCGGGCAGCAATGCGGTGACGCTCGGCGGCACGACGGTGAATACGAACGGCGGGACGTTCACGATCGGCAACACGGGACAAAGCGCCGTAAACATCGAGAATTCGACGATCAACACCGATGGCGGCGCAGCGGGCATCAACGGCACGGCAGCGTCGGGCAACGCCGTCGCGATTGGCTACTCGCTCGTCAGCACGGGCGCGGGTGCACTCACGGTCCACGGCACGTCGAGTGCCGCGGGCAACGGCATCGACCTCTCGCAGAGTGCGCTGCAGACCAGCAACGGCAACATAGGGCTCGTCGGCACTGGCTTCGCCAGCTCGGCGACCGCTTCGGGCGTCACGATTTTCGGCAACTACCAGAGCGGTCCGACCGTCACGCCCGCCATCGACGTGACCGGCAGCGGCGCGGTATCGATCCAGGGCTCGGCGGGCGGTTTCGACGGCACGGGCGTCTCTTTGAACGGCACGGAACTCTCGGCCTTGAGCGGCCCCGTCGCCGTTACGGGCACGGTGGCGGCGTCGAACTTCGGCATCGGCGTGAACGACGTCTTCAGCGCGTTCAATACATCGAGTGGCGGCGTGACGATCAACGGCAGCGTCACCGCTTCGACATCGGCCACGCTGAGCGGGGCGACCGGCGTCCTGCTGGAAGGACCGGGGCAATTCTTCGCGGGCAGCGGCACGATCACGCTGCCGACCATTCAGACGGCGAGCGGCGCGATATCCGTCACCGGCAGCACGCCTGCTTCGCTCAATGGCTCGGTGGCGCTCGATGTCGACGCGGCGCAGATCGTGTCGGCGAACGGCGCGATTACGCTGACCGGCAATTCGACGGGGACGGCCGCGCGCGGCGCGTCGTCCAGCGGCGTCGTGCTCGAAAACACCACCGTCAATTCCGATACCGTCACCCAGCCGAACACCGGCATCACGACCGGCACCGGCACGCTCGCCATCTACGGCAGCGGCCTCGGCTCGGGCGTGGAAGGCGTGCTCGTGGCGGATGGCTCGACGATCACGTCGAACAACGGCGGCGCCATCGACGTTCGCGGCGTGGTCACGAGTCCAACCCCGAGCACGAGCGGCGACAACGTGCAGTTCGACTACGGCACGCTCGTCTACAACGGCACCATTACGGCCACGGCGCCCAACTCCACGATTGCGCTCGCCGGTTCGACCAACACGTCCGACGCGGGTCTCGCGCTCGGCGGCGTGGCCGAATCATCGGCGTTCACGCACCCGGCGGGCACCGTGAGCGTGAGTGCCGCGAGCGGCGGCACCGTCGCATTGCGCGCGGCCAACGACAACACCTCGACAAGCCTGCTCGCCGCCAATGCGACGGTGACGTCGCCCGGCGGCACACTGGCGATTCTCGCTGCGAGCGTCGATCCGGCGACGTTCGCGCTCATCGCGCAGAACAGCACGCCGATCACGCTGTTCGGCCCCGACGCGGGCGGCCTCAGCATCGACATGGCGACTTTCAACGCGTTCACCGGGTTCACAACGCTCGCACTCGGCTCGGACACGCAGACGGGCCTGATCGTGGTCGACGGCATATGTTCCGATTCCATCTCGTGCACGACGCTCTCGAAGCCCGTGCTGAACATGAACCTCACGCTCGCGAATCCGGGCAGCGGCAGCCAGGGTATCGAACTGCCGCACGGCATCTCGGTCGGCAACCACACGCTGACGCTCGATTCGGCTGGCGCGGTGACCGACCCGGGCGGCATCCAGGCCGCCGGCCTGCTGCTCGTGGGGCCCGGCAGCTTCACGCTCAACGATCCGCAAAACGACGTGGGCGTGCTCGCGATGATGAACGCGGGCAACGTGAACTTCTTCAACTCGGTGGGTTTCGTGATCGGCCCGATCGTGAGCCACGCTTACGACGCAACGTCGGGCACGCTGACGACCATCGACGCCACGAATTCGACGCTCACCGGCAATCTGCTGGCCCAGGCCGGGACGGGCGGCATCGGGCTGGGCGGCGGCACGGCGTCGCCGGGCGGGCCGACCGGCGGCATGAACACCAACCTCACCGCGGGCGGCACGATCGATCTCGTGATGGAGAACGGCGTGTTCACCGACAACGGCACCGGCACGGTGAGCGCGGGCAACGGCTGGCGTATCTGGGCGGCCACCTGGAACGGCGAGACGCGCGGCAACGTACAGCCCAACACGTTGCAGCCGAACTTCTACGGCTGCAGTTACGGTGCGGGATGCGTGTGGGGCGGGACAGTGCCGCTCACGGGCGACCACTTCGTGTATATCGCGCGGCCCACGGTGATCGTGACCGCGGACGGCGCAACGCGCCTCGCGGGCGCGCCGAATCCGAACTTCGCGTACGCGACGAGCGGGCTCATCAACGGCGACACGGCGGCGGGCACGCTTGCGGGCACACTCTCGACCCCGGCGACGCAGGGTTCGCCGGCCGGACAGTATCCGATCGATCCGGCGTTCGTGTCGCTCGTCGGCTATATCGTCGTGAACGATCCGGGCACGCTGACCGTGTCGGCGCTCGACCCCGACCTGCCGCTCGCGCAAAGCGGGTTGCAATCGTTCTTCGGGCCGGCTGAGAAGACCTTCGTCTACGAGAACAACCTGCAGGGCACGAACATCTGCGTCGGCTCGAACCAGCCGCTCTTCTCGACCACCCCGCCCGGCGAGAATCAGGATCTGCTCGCGGTGGAATGGAAGCGCGTGCGCTCGCAGCCGAACCTGAATAGCTGCATGCTGGCCAACGGGCAGCACGGGTGCGGGGATTTCTAGGCGACCCACACCGCGTAGGCGCTGAAATTGTCGTGGCTCGCCTTCGCATGCGCGCGCACCTCGTGCGCGAGGGCGTCGAGCCAGCCGGACGGATTCGCGGCCCGTGCGAGCGTCGCGACGATTGTCGCGTCCTCCACGTATTCCCAGAGGCCGTCCGTGCAGATCAGAAACGCGTCGCCCGGCAGCAGCCCGAAGGTGCCGTCGAGGCGCGCGATGTTGAGCGCATCGAGCGTGCCGAGCGCCGCGAACAGCACATTGCGGCGCGGGTGATGACGCGCCGCTTCAGCGCTGATGAGCTTCGCGTCGATCATCTCCTGGACCATGCTGTGGTCGCGCGTCTGCGCCGCGATGCGCCCCGCGCGCAAGCAGTAGAGACGCGTGTCGCCGCAATGCGCCCATGCGGCCGTGCGGCGTTCGCGGTCGATGGCGAGGAGCGTGGCGGTGGAGCGCATGTCGCGCAGGCCGGGCGGCCCGTGCGACTGCTCTTCGACGATATTGGCGTTCGCGTGGGCGAGCGCGTTCGCGAGACGGTCGCCGGTGGGCGGCAGTTCGGCCATGGTCAGATAACGCAGATCGGCAAGCACGGTATGGACGACGATGGCCGACGCCGTATCGCCGCCGCCGTGGCCGCCCGCGCCGTCGGCGACGATGCAGTAGAACAGCCGCTCGCTCGAAAAATCGCCGAGCGAGTCTTCGTTGCGCTGCCGCCCGCCCTGGTCGGTCAGGCTTGCGAAGGCCAGTTGCACGCGCGCTCTCCTGTTTGCCGGTCGGCGTTGTCGGGGTCAGTCGCGCATCTCGCCGATGCACTGCGCGTGCGACTGCCCGGCGAGAATGCCGAATACCACGAGGATGGCGATGCGGTTCTCGGCGGCGATGGCGATGCCAAGCGTCTCTTCGATCCAGCGGCCGATGCCGGTGCGCGCGAAATCGGCGGGCACCGAGCCCTTGCGCAGCGTGACGCCGAGCTTGCGCGCGCGGTAGTGATACGACGCGATGCGGTGGCGCGCCGCAACCTGCGCGAGACCGCCTTTTTCGTTCGAGAGCCAGCCGAGGCTGCCCGCGAGCAACACGCGGTCGGTTTCGTCGAGACCGGCAATGAACTGCGTGGCGGCGTCGCGCACGGTGGCTTCGTCGAGACCGTGCGGAAAGAGCGCTGAGCCGATCGGGTCGGCGTGCAGCGCCGCTTGCTGGTCGAGCCCGGCGAGTGCGTCGTCAATGTCGAGGCAAACATTGCGGCGATGGCTCGCGCTACGCAGACAGTCGATCAGATAGCGGCGGAAATAGCCGCACACAGCGTGATTGTTCGACGGTGCGCTATGCAGCGGAAAACTCAGTAGTTCGGAGTCGGGCGTTTCGAGCCGGAAGACCTTGAAGAACAGGAACTGCGAAACGAGTTCTTCCTTGTCTTCGCCGAGCGCCTGCAATTCGAATGGATGGTAGCCCGTGAGCGCGTGGCGCACGATGGCGTAGAGCGAAGCCATCTCGTCGTGCGTCAGGCGCGTTCGGCGCTGCCAGAGATCGGGCAGCCCACATGTCTCCTCAACTGCTTCGGCCACCGCTGCGCTTTCGATGTTTGACACCTGTTCCCCCCGCACGATGAGGGCCGTCCGTTGCGCTGTGGGCCGTCGCTGCCGGGTGGCCCGCGACGTTAGGCAACATCGGACTGCGCCTGAGAAACGCAACCGCAAGCGCCGGGTTGCGCCACCACGAGCTGGCATCGACTAATCGCTGCGCGACGTGAATACATCGTTTGACCGGATCGCGCACAAATCAGTTTGAGTCTATTAGCCGCGCGTGTTTCTGACAAGGAAGAGACGAATGAGTGTTGCTGGTTGAATTGCGATGTCATGTCATTTGGAATTCACGTTAAAAGCGGAGTAGGCGTTTTCCCTGCGGCGTTAAGCGCATTGGCTAAATTCGAATAAAAATCATGTGCGCAAACATGCAGGAGCGCGTCAATGAATTTTCGTGGACGATCGTTTTATAGTTTTAACTTATATCGCCATGTTATCGAACATGAATGGTATGAATAATGAAATGATGTGTCTCAAGAAGCGCATGGTGCGCGGCGATACGTGGAATCGTAGCTGGAGAAATTCAGATGTGTGGTGGAATGGAAGCGCCATAAAGGGTACGTCGAATGACATGCGCAAGAGTTCCACAAAGTACGCATCAACGGTAAATAAAATATTTCATAACGTTTAGCGAAACGCGTAATGAAACAGAATGAATTTGATAACATGGAAGATGATTGGGAAGTCTTTTTTTTTTCCGGCGGCGTGCTATTCTCTGATGGAAAATGGTGGAGCGGCGCCAGGGTTGGCGCAATTGGGAACGGTCTCAACACGCTGCTGCTATAACAGAATCCCGTTCATTCGCTTTCCCCATCAAAGTCTCCCGTATTGATCCCCGCGAGATGACCGGCGCGGCATAAAACGATCGATTTTCAACGGACCAGTAGACCATGGCCACGCTAGACGCCGGGGCGCTGCTCGCGCAAGTGTCGCCCGAGAAGCCGTGCGGGGAAGATATCGAATACGATCCGGCGTTTCTCGAGCTGGAGCGGGTCGTCAACGGCAAGCCGGACGTGCAGTACGGCAACACGGTCGTCGAGGCCGTCCCGCCGGACTGGAAAGAGGCGCAGGCGCTCGCGCTCGGCCTGTTCGGCAAGAGCCGCGACTTGCGCGTGGCGGCCTGGCTTGCACGCTCGCTGCTCAATTGCGACGGCTTTGGCGGCTTCGCCGAGGCGCTGGTGCTGATCGCGGGCCTCATCGAACTGCATTGGGATCACGTCTATCCGCAACTCGATGCCGACGACGACAACGATCCCACGGCGCGGGTCAACGCGCTGGCCTCACTGATCGACCAGACCGGCACGCTCGCCGACGTGCGCGAGGCGCCGCTGGCCATGTCGCGCGCACATGGCGTGGTGACGCTGCGCGACGTCGAATACATGACCGGCGAAGCGAATGTGCCGAGCGGCGTGACGGTGCCTTCGGCCGCCTCGATCGAGGCGGCGATTGCCGACGCGGGCGACGGCGCGCAGGCGATCCACGCGGCGCTGCAATCGTGCCTCGAAAGCGCGCGGCGCATCGAAACGCTGCTGACCGAACGTGTGGGCAGCGCGCGCTCCATCGATCTCGATCCGCTCGTGCGGCCATTGCGCCATGCCGCCGCCTTTCTCGGCGAGCGCGTGGCGAGCGCGCCGGTCGCGCCGGTTGCGTCGGTCGATGCGGCGCCTGCCGGGGCGTCCGCGAACGGCGCGGCGCCCGCTGCGAGCGCGGCGGCTGTGAGCGCCCCGCCGCCCGGCGAGATTTCGACGCGCGAGGACGTGATGCGCGCCATCGACAAGATTTGCCAGTACTACGAAAAAAACGAACCGGCGAGCCCGATTCCGCTGTTGCTGCAACGCGCGCGCCGGCTCGTCAACAAGAGCTTCATGGAAATCCTGGAGGATCTCGCGCCGGAGGGACTCGCGCAGGCGCGCAAGATCAGCGGTACCGATAGCGAGTAGGAACGCTGGGTCCAGCAACGCCGCCAGGCGGTTGCAAGTGAAGGCCCGCTGGCGCGGCATCGATGAGGGGAATCGTCGTGGCGAAAGAGAGCAGCCAGAAGTTCATCGCGCGCAACCGGGCGCCGCGCGTGCAGATCGAGTACGACGTCGAGGTGTACGGGTCGGAGAAGAAGGTGCACCTGCCGTTCGTGATGGGGGTGATGGCCGATCTGTCCGGCCAGCCTGGGGAGCCGCTTGCGCCGGTTGCCGAGCGCAAGTTTCTGGAGATCGACGTCGACAACTTCGACGAGCGCCTGAAGTCGATGAAGCCGCGCGTGGCCGTGCAGGTGCCTAACGTGCTGACCGGCGAGGGCAATCTCGCCGTGGAAATGACCTTCGAAAGCATGGACGACTTTTCGCCGGCTGCGGTCGCGCGCAAGGTCGATTCGCTCGCGAAGTTGCTCGAAGCGCGCGGCCAGTTGCAGAACCTGCTGACCTATATGGACGGCAAGACCGGCGCCGAGGAATTGATCCAGAAACTGCTGAAGGATCCGGCGCTCTTGCAGGCGCTTGCGTCCGCACCGAAGCCGCAGGAATAACCGTCTACGAGAGGGGAGTCTGTCATGGCCGAACCCAGTACCCAGGGGCAGGAGTCGCAGCAGCAGCAGGCGGGCGAGTTAATTGAAGCCGGCGAATTTGCGAGCCTGCTGGAAAAGGAATTCAAACCGCGCAGCGACAAGGCGAAGGAAGCCGTGGAAACGGCGGTCCGCACGCTGGCCGAAGAGGCTTTGCGCGGCGCGAATCTCGTTTCGGGCGACGTGCTCGCGACGATCGAGGCGATGATCGCCCAGATCGACCAGAAGCTCACCGACCAGGTGAATCTCATCATGCATGCCGAGCCGTTCCAGAAGCTCGAAAGCGCATGGCGCGGGCTGCACTATCTGGTGAACAACACCGAAACGGACGAAACGCTCAAGATCCGCGTGATGAATATTTCGAAGGGCGATCTGCACAAGACGCTCAAGAAATACAAGGGCACCGCGTGGGACCAGAGCCCGGTCTTCAAGAAGCTCTATGAAGAAGAATACGGGCAGTTCGGCGGCGAGCCCTATGGCGCGCTGGTGGCGGATTACTACTTCGACAACAGCGGGCCGGACGTCGATTTGCTCACGCAGATCGCGAAGGTGGCCGCCGCCGCGCACGCACCGTTTATCGCCGCAGCCGATCCCGCGGTGATGCTGATGGATTCGTGGCAGGAACTTGCCAATCCGCGCGATCTCACGAAAATCTTCCAGACGCCGGAGCATGCCGCATGGCGCTCGCTGCGCGAGTCGGAGGATGCGCGCTATATCGGGCTTGCCATGCCGCGCTTTCTCGCGCGCGCGCCGTACGGCGCGAAGACCAACCCGGTCGAAGAATTCGCGTTCGAGGAAGATACGGCCGGTGCGGACAGCAGCAAGTACACGTGGGCCAACGCGGCCTATGCGATGGCGGCCAACATCAACCGCTCGTTCAAGCAGTATGGCTGGTGCTCGCGCATTCGCGGCATCGAGTCGGGCGGCGCGGTGGAGAACCTGCCGGTTCACGCGTTCCCGACCGACGACGGCGGTGTGGACATGAAGTGCCCGACCGAAATCGCGATCAGCGACCGCCGCGAAGCCGAACTCGCGAAGAACGGCTTCATGCCGCTCGTGCACAAGAAGAACTCCGATTTTGCCGCGTTTATCGGCGCGCAGTCGCTCCACAAGCCCGCCGAGTACGAAGACCCCGACGCAACCGCGAATGCCAATCTCGCCGCGCGCCTGCCGTATCTGTTCGCGTGCAGCCGGTTCGCGCATTACCTCAAGTGCATCGTGCGCGACAAGATCGGCAGCTTCAAGGAAAAGGACGACATGCAGCGCTGGCTGCAGAACTGGATCCTGCAATACGTCGACGGCGATCCGGCGCACTCGACCGAAGAAACGAAATCGCGCAGGCCGCTCGCCGCGGCGGAAGTCGTGATCGAGGAGGTCGAGGGCAATCCCGGTTATTACACGTCGAAGTTTTTCCTGCGTCCGCATTACCAGCTCGAAGGCCTGACTGTGTCGTTGCGGCTGGTCTCTAAGCTTCCGTCCGCGAAGGCGGCGTGACGGAATTCCGTTTTCACTGGCGAAACGTCTTGAGTGGAGAACAACATGGCCGTCGATATGTTCATGAAGCTTGGCGACATCAAGGGTGAGTCGCAGGACAAGACCCATAAGGAAGAAATCGAAGTGCTCGCATGGAGCTGGGGGCTCAGCCAGAGCGGCACGATGCACATGGGCACCGGCGGCGGCGCGGGGCGGGTCAACGTACAGGACATCTCGTTCACGAAGTTCGCCGACAAGGCATCGCCCGCGATCATGACCGCGTGCTGCAAGGGAACGCACATTCCCACGGCCGTGCTGACCGTGCGTAAGGCGGGCGGCGACGATCCGCTCGAGTACTACAAGATCACGCTGACCTCGTTGCTGGTCAGCTCGTATTCGACGGGCGGCTCGGGCGGCGAAGAGCGTTTCACCGAAAACGTGACGCTGAACTTCGAGAAATTCCACGTCGAATATCAGCCGCAAAACGCGAAGGGGCAGAAGGAAGGGGGCGTAGTCGAGGCGAAGTGGGACATCGTGAAGAACGACGCGAGCTAGACAGGGAGCAGGCTGCCATGCGGCGCATGCAGTGAGCGCCGCATGGCAGGCGAGCGCCGCGTGACGACACGCATCCCGCACGGACGGAGCGAACTGACATGACCGCAGAAGAAAGCTTGCGCGATGGCAATCTTGACGAATGCTTGCGGCAGTTGCAGGACCAGGTGCGCGGCGATCCGGCCAACGCGTCGTATCGCGTGTTCCTGTTTCAGTTGCTCGCGGTGCAGGGCGCCTGGGAGCGCGCGCTCGCGCAACTGAACGTGGCGGGCGACCTCGATGCCGCCGCGTTGCCGATGGTGCAGATTTACCGCGACGCATTGCAGTGCGAGGCGTTGCGCGAAGATGTGTTCAAGGGCCGGCGTGCGCCGCTGATCTTCGGCGAGCCCACGGCATGGCTCGCGCTGCTGATCGAAGCGTTGCGCCTCGAAGGCGGGGGCGACTTCAAGGCGGCAGCCGCATGCCGCACGAATGCGCTCGATGCGGCGGCGCCCACGGCGGGCACGATCAACGGCGAAGCGTTCGAGTGGATCGCCGACGCGGACACGCGCGTCGGCCCGGCGCTCGAAGTGATCCTTGCGGGCCGCTATTACTGGATTCCGTTCGAGCGGATCCGCCGCATCGAAATCGAGCCGCCCGCCGATCTGCGCGACCGCGTCTGGATGCCCGCGGTATTCACGTGGGCCAACGAAGGCCAGGCGGCGGGGCTGATTCCCGCGCGCTATCCGGGCACGCTCGCGGCGATGGACAGCGGGCTGGCGCTTGCGCGCTCAACCGAATGGGTCGATGCGGCGGGCGGCGAATTCGACGATGCGCATCCGCTCGGCCAGCGCATGCTGACGACCGACGCGAACGATTACGCGCTCTTCGACATCCGCACAATCGCGCTCGAAGTTAAAACACCCGCGGCCGATGTCGCGCCCCGCCATGGCTGAGCTGACGGGCCGCGACCGGCTGCAGCCCGCGCTGCTCGATCGCCTGACCGATCTGGAGCCCGAAGCGAAGGAGGAGAGCCGCGAGCGCCGCGTGGTTTCCATGCGCACGCTGCGCCACGGCGTGCAGCGCGATCTGGCCTGGCTGCTCAACGCAAGCGGGCTGGGCGCGGTGCAGGATCTTGCGGCGTATCCGGCCGTGGCCAGTTCGGTGGTGAATTTCGGTTTGCCCGACACGGCGGGCAAGACCGCCTCGGGCATGGACATCGCGAAGCTCGAGCGCATGATTCGCGACGCGATCATTGCATTCGAGCCGCGCATCCTGCGCGAGACCGTGCGCGTAACAGCGGTGCTTGAAGAGGAAACCACGGGGCGTCACAACACGGTGGCGTTCGTGATCGAAGGCGACCTGTGGGCACAGCCCTATCCGGAGCAGCTCTACTTTCGTACGGAGCTCGATCTCGAAGCGGGCGAAGTTCGCGTGATCGACAAGGGCGCGCCGCGCTGACGACATGAATCCCGATCTGATCCGCTACTACAACCAGGAACTCACGCATGTGCGCGAGATGGGCGCCGAGTTTGCGCGCGAGTTTCCGAAAGTGGCCGCGCGCCTCGGCCTCGAAGGGCTCGACTGCGCGGACCCGTATGTCGAGCGGCTGCTCGAAGGCTTCAGCTTTCTTGCCGCGCGCGTGCAATTGAAGATCGATGCCGAATTTCCGCGCTTCACGCAGCATCTGACCGAACTGATTTACCCGCACTATCTCGCGCCGACGCCCTCCATGGCCATCGTGCACATGCAGCCCGATCTGTCGCATCCCGCGCTTGCGGCGGGTGTGACGGTGCCGCGCGGCAGCGCGCTTCACAGCGTGCTCGACCGGAACGGCTCGACGCGCTGCGAATACCGGACGGCGCACGCGCTCACGCTGTGGCCCGTCGAGATCGCGGAAGCCAGATTCTTTACGCACAGCGGCGCGCTCGGCGGCACGGATATCGCACTGCCGCCCGGCGTGAAGGCGGGCGTGCGCCTGCGCCTGCGCACGCCGCCCGGCATGAAAATCAACCAGCTTGGGCTGGACCGTCTTTCGCTCTATCTGCGCGGCGCAGAATCGCTGCCCACGCGCATCTACGAGCGCATGCTGGCTTCGACCGTGGGCGTGGTGGTGATGCCCGTGACGCGGCCTGTCGCGTGGCACCGGCTGCTGCCCGCGAGCGCCGTGAAGCCGCTCGGTTTCGACGAGGATGAAGCGCTGCTGCCCGTGGGGCGGCAATCGTTTCAGGGTTTCCGGCTGTTGCAGGAGTATTTCGCGTTTGCGCAGCGTTTTCTGTTTGTCGGCATCGACGGATTGCAAAGCGCATTGCATGCGTGCGCGGACAACGAGGTCGAAATCGTCGTGCTGCTCAACCGCGCGGACCCGCTGCTCGAGCAGACGCTCGACGCATCGAACTTCTCGCTCCATTGCACGCCCGCCATCAATCTGTTTCCGCGGCGCACCGACCGCATCGCACTCAACCCGGGGCAGTTCGAATATCAGGTGATTGCGGACCGCACGCGTCCACTCGACTTCGAGATCTACGGCATCGAGGAAGTGACCGGCTACAGCGCGGGGTTGAATGAAGAGCAGCGGTTCGAACCGTTCTATCACGCGAGCGACCTGGGTTCGGGCTATCACGGCGACGCCTTTTACCAGTTGCGGCGCGAACGGCGCATGCAGTCGTCGCGCCAGCGCGAGCGCGGGCAGCGCACGAGCTATCTCGGCAGCGAGACCTTTATCGCGCTCGTCGACGCCGCGAACGCGCCATTTCGCGGTGATCTGCGCCAGCTCGGACTCAAGGTGCTGTGCACGAACCGCGACCTGCCGCTCACGCTTTCAATCGGCACGGGCGCGTCGGATTTCACGCTCTCGGTGGAAGCACCCGTCGCGAGCGTGCGTTGCGTGAGCGGGCCGAGCCGCCCGCTGCCGTCGTTCGCGCACGGCGCGGTGGCGTGGCGCTTGTTGAGCCATTTGTCGCTGAATTACGCGTCGCTGCTCGATTCGGATCCGGCCTCGGGCGCGCGCGCGCTGCGAGACCTGCTCGGACTGTACTGTCCCGCCGACGATGTGCCGGCGCAGCGCCAGATCGAAGGCGTACGCTCGATCGAAGCGAAGCCGGTCACGCGCCGGCTGCCCGTGAAAGGGCCGATTGTGTTCGGGCGCGGCCAGCAGGTGACGGTGACGTTCGATGAAACGGCATTCGAGGGCGCGGGCGCGTTCGTGCTGGGCGCGGTGCTCGCGCGTTATTTCGGCCTGTACGTGTCGATCAATTCGTTTGCCGAGACCGTCGTGAGAACCACGACGCGCGGTGAAATCATGCGCTGGCCGGCGAGGGCGGGACGATGCTGGACCCTGTGAACGTGCTGCGGCTGCTCGAAGACGACGCGTACCGCTTCGATTTTTTCCAGGCGGTGCGGTTGATCGAAAACGCGTGGCCCGAGCGGCCGCGCGTGGGCGAGTCGCTGGTGCCGCGCGACGATTCGGTGCGCTTTACGCAGCGGCCCGAACTGATCTTCCACCCGACCACGCTCGGCGCGTTCTCGCGCGGTAAAGCGGGGCATGCGCCGCAGCTCGCGGTGAATTTCTTCGGCCTGCTCGGTCCGAATGGCCCGCTGCCCACGCATCTCACCGAGTACGTTCGCGACCGCCTGCGCAACGCCGACGACCCCACGTTCGCGCGTTTTCTCGACATCTTTCACCACCGGATGGTGAGCCTGTTCTACCGCGCCTGGGCCAACGCGCAGCCCGCCGTGAGCCTGGAGCGGCCGGAGCGCGACCGCTTCGCGATGTATGTGGGCACAACCTTCGGGCTCGGCGAAGCGGCGCTGCGCGAGCGCGACACGGTGCCGGATTTCGCCAAGCTGCACTTTGCGGGCGTGCTGGCGATGCCCACCCGGCCGGCGGCCTGCCTCGAACTGATTCTTGCGCGCTTTTTCCGCTTGCCCATCGAGGTCCGTCAATGGGTAGGGCACTGGATGGCGTTCCCCGCCGAATCGCTCACGCGGCTCGGCGCGCGCGACTCAGCCGTGCTCGGCGTGTCGACGGTCATGGGCGCGCGCGTGTGGGACGCGCAGCACAAGTTTCGTATCGTCATCGGGCCGCTCGGCCTCGCGGATTACGAGCGTTTTTTGCCCGGCGGCGAGAGTCTCAAGCGGCTCGTCGACTGGGTGCGCAACTACGTGCGCGACGGGCTCGACTGGGATGTGAATCTGCAGTTGCGGCAAGCCGACGTGCCGCGCCTTGCGCTCGGCGCGCACGCGCGGCTCGGTTACACCAGCTGGCTGCTGAGCGGTGCGGCGCGCGGCGATCAGCAGCAACTGAAGCTCAATCCATCGTTCAATACGCCATGCGGCACGTCTCGCGCCGCGGCGCGCGGCACCAACCCGGGAGACTGACGACATGGCCGAAATCAAACGGGCGGCGCTCTTTGGGAAGCTCAACAAACTGGGCTTTCGCGCGCTGGAAAGCGCGAATACCTTCTGCCGGCTGCGCGGCAACCCGTATATCGAACTTGTGCACTGGTTCCACCAGATCCTGCAGATTCACGACTCGGACCTGCACCGTATCGTGCGCCACTTCAGCATGGATCCCGCACGGCTCGCGCGCGATCTGACCGAAGCGCTCGATCGCCTGCCGCGCGGTGCGTCGTCGGTGGATATTTCCTCGCAGGTCGAGGAGGCCGTCGAACGCGGCTGGGTGTTTGGGTCGCTCATGTTCGGCGAATCGCAGGTGCGCACGGGCCATCTGATCGTGGGTCTGCTCAAGACGCCGTCGTTGCGCAACGCGCTTTACGGCATTTCGCGCCAGTTCGAGCAGGTGAAGCTCGACACGCTCTGCGACGAATTCGACAAGGTGCTCGGCGACTCGCCCGAAGCGGCAATGAGCGCGAACGACGGCTCCAGAGCGGGTGCGCCGGAAGGCTCCGACGTGGACGGTGCGATGCCGCCCGCGGCAATGGGCAAGCAGGAAGCGCTCCGCCGCTACACGACGGACCTCACCGAGCAGGCGCGCAATGGCAAGCTCGACCCGATCGTGGGCCGTGACGAAGAGATTCGCCAGGTGGTGGACATTCTCATGCGCCGCCGCCAGAACAACCCGATCCTCACGGGCGAGGCCGGCGTGGGCAAGACGGCGGTGGTGGAAGGCTTCGCGCAGCGCATCGTCGCGGGCGACGTGCCGCCGTCGCTGCGCGACGTTCAGTTGCGCACGCTCGATGTCGGCCTGCTTCAGGCGGGCGCGAGCATGAAAGGCGAATTCGAGAACCGGCTGCGCCAGGTGATCGAAGAAGTGCAGGCCTCGGAAAAGCCGGTGATTCTCTTTATCGACGAAGCGCACACGCTCGTCGGCGCGGGCGGCGCGGCCGGGACCGGCGACGCGGCGAACCTGCTCAAGCCCGCGCTCGCGCGCGGCACGCTGCGTACGGTGGCCGCGACCACATGGGCCGAGTACAAGAAGCACATCGAAAAAGATCCCGCGCTCACGCGGCGTTTCCAGGTCGTGCAGGTGGCCGAGCCCGACGAGGAAAAGGCGATCCGCATGATGCGCGGCATCACGTCGACGATGGAGCAGCACCACAAGGTGCAGGTGCTCGACGAGGCGCTCGAGGCAGCCGTGCGGCTCTCGCATCGGTATATTCCGGCACGCCAGTTACCCGATAAATCGGTGAGCCTGCTCGACACCGCCTGCGCGCGCGTCGCCGTGAGCCAGCATGCGACGCCGCCTTCGGTGGACGACGCGCGCAAGCGCATCGCCGCACTGGAAACGGAGCTGGCGATCATCGGGCGCGAAAAGGCGGTCGGTATCGAGACCACGGAACGCGAAGGCGCCGCCAACGAAAAGCTTGCCGCCGAACGGGTGCGTCTCGCCGAACTCGAAGCGCGCTGGGAAACGGAGAAGGGCCTCGTTGCGCGCATCCTCGCGCTGCGCGCGCAGTTGCGCGAGCAGACCGGCAAGGTGGAGGGCGGCCCCGGCGAAACGGTACGCAGCGAGCAGGCCGCGAAAGCGGTACAAGCGGCGCAAGCGGCACAAGCGGCGCAAGTGGCGCAGGCCACACCGGTTGCGCCTGCAACCGAACCCGCCGCCGTTTCCGCCGCGGAACCCGCCGCCGATCCCGAAGCCGGTCCGGAAACACTGCGCGCCGAACTGCGCGATCTCCAGGCGCAGCTTGCGAGCTACCAGGGCGACGATCCGCTGATTCTGCCCACGGTCGATCGCCAGGCCGTGGCGTTGGTCGTGCAGGACTGGACCGGCATTCCCGTGGGCCGCATGGTGCGCAACGAAATCGAAAACGTGCTCAAGCTCGCAGAAAACCTGAACCGCCGCATCATCGGCCAGGCTCACGCCACGGAGATGATTGCGCGGCGCATCCAGACCTCGCGCGCGGGCCTCGACAATCCGAACAAACCGATCGGCGTGTTCCTGCTGGCGGGCACATCGGGCGTCGGCAAGACCGAAACAGCGCTCGCGCTCGCGGACGTGCTGTACGGCGGCGAGCAGAACGTCATCACGATCAACATGAGCGAGTACCAGGAAGCGCATACGGTTTCGTCGCTCAAGGGCGCGCCGCCGGGATATGTCGGCTACGGCGAGGGCGGCGTGCTGACCGAAGCCGTGCGCCGCCGCCCGTATAGCGTCGTGCTGCTCGACGAAGTGGAGAAGGCGCACCCGGACGTGCACGAAATCTTTTTCCAGGTGTTCGACAAGGGCTGGATGGAGGACGGCGAGGGCCGCGTGATCGACTTCAAGAACACGCTGATTCTGCTCACGACCAACGTGGGCACCGACCTCATCACGAACCTGTGCAAGGACCCGGAACTGATGCCGGGGCCGGAGGCTATCGCGCGGGCGCTGCGCGAGCCGCTGCTGAAGGTCTTTCCGGCTGCGCTGCTTGGGCGCGTCGTGACGATCCCGTATTACCCGCTCTCCGACGAGATGCTCGGCGCGATCATCCGGCTGCAGCTCGGGCGCATCGAAAAGCGGCTGCGCGTTTCGCACAAGGTCCCGTTCCTTTACGACGACGACGTGGTCAAGCTGATCGCGAGCCGCTGCACGGAACTGGAGAGCGGTGGGCGCATGATCGATGCGATTCTCACGAATACGCTGCTGCCGCGTGTTTCGACGGAGTTCCTGACGCGCATGATGAACGGCACGGTAGTCACGCGCGTGCAGGTGGGCGCGCGCGACGGCGAATTCATTTACACGTTCGACTGAATTCGCGGCGCAAGAGGTACAAGAGGCGCACCCGCAAGCGAGGACGAGAAGAGACAAGGAGAGTCCAGATGCCACAACAGGTCAGTATGGGCGCGACGCTGCAATGCTCGTTCGGCGCGGCGACTTCGCAACTCGTTGTCTTGCCGGTTCACCGGGTGCTGGGCGAGGGGCCGCTCGCGGCGAACATCATGGATCACATGCCGATGCAGAACATCATGCCGTTCGGCATGTGCTCTTCGCTTGCCAATCCGCAGGTGGCATCGGCCACGGCTGCGGCGTCGGGCGTGCTCACGCCGCAGCCGTGCATTCCCGCGACGCTCACGCCGTGGGCGCCGGGCGCGCCGACCGTTCTGCTCGACAATCAGCCGTCGCTCGACAACGTGTCGAAGTGCATGTGCAACTGGGGCGGCGTGGTGTCGATCCTTGACCCCGCAACCGTCCGGACGATGATTCCCTGATATGCCAACCGACCGTCACGTCAGCGTCAAGTGCTCGGGCACGAGCGCCGAACTGCTCTTCCTGCGCATGATGGGCGCGGACGAGCTGGGGCGACTGAGCGAGTACCGGCTCGAAATCCTCAGCACGAGCAACGACGTCACGCCCGCGCAGATGCTCGGGGAGGACATCTCGGTGGAGGTGACGCTGCCGGGCGGCGGCACGCGCCAGTTCAACGGCATTGTCGCGGCGTTTCGCATGACCGCGGCCGGGCGGCGCGCATACGGCAGCATGGCGCGCTACGAGGCGATGGTGCGCCCGCGCCTGTGGCTGCTCACGCGCGGCTCGCATTACCGCTTCTTCCACAAGAAAACCGTGCTGGAGATCGTCAAGTCCGTGCTCAACGACTACGACGTCGACGTGAACGACCGGACCACGGCCACGTATAAGGAACGCGAGCACTGCGCGCAATATCGCGAGACCGATTTTGCGTTCGTGAGCCGTCTTCTGGAACACGAGGGCATTTACTACTATTTCGAGCACGGCAACGGCAAAAACACGATGGTGCTGACCGATTCGGGCGACATGCACTCGCCGATCGAGCACTACGCCACGATCGCTTACGATCCCGCCGAAGAACCCGTGAAGGACCGCGAGTGCATCTATCAATGGCGCCTTGGCGGCGAACTGCAAACCGGCTTTTACGAAACGAACGATTACGACTTCGAGAAACCGTCGAGGAGCCTTCACCAGGGACTCAAAGCGCGCTCCACGCGCACGCAGCCCTACGATCCGGCCACGTACGGCATGCAGGAGCACCTGGCGAGCTACATGGATCCGGGCGACAGCGACCACTACGCGCGCGTGCGCTCCGAAATCCACCAGGCGCGCAACGAAATCATCGAAGGGCGTGCCACCGCGCGCGGTATCTGGCCGGGCGGCCAGTTCAAGCTGAGCGAGCATCCCGTCGATGGGCAAAACGACAGTTATCTCGTCGTGAGCGCCAGTTACGAAATCAATTCCGATACCTATGTTTCGACGCTCGCACTTCCTGCGCAACCGGTGTTTTTCGATTGCGGCTTTACGGCGCTGCGCAAATCCAGCCAGTTCCGGTCGGAACGGCTTACGCCGCGCGCCATCGTGAGCGGTTTGCAGACGGCGGTGGTGGTGGGCGAAAGCGGCGAAGAGATCTCGACCGATAAATACGGCCGCATCAAGGTTCAATTCCATTGGGAACAACTGGCGAAGAATTCGGATGCGAGCGATGTCCGCTGCTGGGTGCGCGTGGCCCAGGGCTGGGCCGGCACGCAGTGGGGCGCGTTTTTCCTGCCGCGCATCGGCCACGAGGTGCTCGTGGAATTCATCGAAGGCAATCCGGATCAGCCGCTCGTGACGGGCAGCGTCTATAACGCGAGCCTGATGCCGCCCTATGATCTGCCCGCGAATTCGGCTATTTCGACGGTGAAGAGCAACACCACCAAAGGCGGCGGCGGATACAACGAGGTGCGGTTCATGGACACCGCGGGCAGCGAACAGTTGTTCTTTCACGCGCAGAAGGATCATGAAACCTGGGTGATCAACGACGCGTTGATGAATGTGGGCAACGACCGCCATCTGAAGGTGAAGGCGGACGAACATGTCTCGGTGGGCGGCGACCGGCACGACCACGTGAGCGGCAACCAGAATACGCAGGTGGACGGCACGGCATCGCTGAGCGTGAAGCAGAACCTGCAGGAAAAGGTGACGGGCAATTACGCCATCGACGTGACCGGCAACATTCACATGAAGGCGCTCGGGACGATTGTGCTGGAGTCCACCGCGGGCATTACGCTCAAGGTGGGCGGCGCGTTCGTGGTGGTCGAGCCGGGGCCGGTTTCGGTGCAGGGCACGCCGATCCAGTTGAATTCGGGGGGCGCCGCGGGCGCGGGGGACGGTTCGTCGCCGAACGCGCCTGTCGATCCCACGGATGCCGACGACGGCACGAAGAAACTAAAATCGTCTTGAGAGCCTGGGCTCCATAGGGTGCGGGGATGCAACTCACGAATCCGGTCCTGACGCTGCGCGTGTCGAAGTACAACGACGAGCCGCTCGCCGAGCCGATTACTGTGCGGTTCGGCCCGGACGGCGGCACGATTGGCCGCGCGGCCACCTGCACGCTCGTGCTGCCGGACCAGCAGCGGGCGATTTCGCGCGTGCACGCGCGCGTGGAATGCCGTGGCGGCGACTATCTGCTGTGCGACATCGGCGCGAATCCCAGCGTGCTGAACCAGCGCGCGCTGGGCGGCACGCGCGAAGCGCGGCTCGCGAGCGGCGACCAGTTGATGATTGGCGCTTACCTGATCGAGGTGTCGATGGTCGAGGGCGGCGCGCAGGATGAGGCGCATCCGTTCGGACACGATCCGCTCGCGAGCGCGAAGGTGTTGAGCGGCGCGCCGCAAAGCGCGGCGGACGCGGGCGCGAGCGCCGACCCGTTCGGTATGGGCGGACTCGATGCGCTGGGTGCGGCGAGCTTCGGCGCGGGCGAGCGGATCGTGACGCGGCCGGGTTTCGCGGGCTCCGAAAGCGACCACGTTTCGCCTGAATTGCAGGCGTTTGCGCCGCCGACGCTCGCGCCGCTGCCAACCGCTGCGCAGACGGGCGGCGGCATTCCTGCCGACTACGATCCGCTTGCCGATGCGCTCGCGCAGTGGGAATCGTCGGGTGGTGCGGGGCAGGCGGGCGCGCCGTCGCTTTCTCCGCTTTCTCCCCTTTCTTCGCCTGCCATGCCGGGCGTTGTGCATGCGCAGCATGCCGTGGCGCCCGTGGTTCCCGCTGGGTTGCCTACCGGGCTGCACGCGGCGGGCGTGAGCGCGTTGGCGCCGGGCGGGCCGACCGGCTTGCCGCCGAGTCTCGCGGGCGAAACCACGCCTGGTAGCGCGACGCCGTTCGACGACCTGTTTGCGCCTGCTGTGCCTGCTGTGCCGGTGCGTTCCGATGCGGGCACGGGCGGCTCGGTGCCGCTCGAACACGATCCGCTCGGGCTGGCCTCGTTCGCCGCGCCGGTTGCACGCGAGGCGCAGCACGAAGCACAGCACGAAGCGCAACGCGAGGCGCAAGCCGCACCCAGTGCGCCGCCACAGCCGTTACCGGCGCAGTCCATACCGGTAACACAAATGTTCGCGAACGTAGCTGCGCAACCCGCGCCAGACGTGCCCGCTCAATCGCAAACTCAGCCGCAGCCGCAAACTCGACCGCAAAAGCAAACGCGACCACCGGCGCAAACACAACCACGCGCAACCGCGCACGCCGTCGACGAAGCCACGCTAGCCGCGCTCTACGAAGGCCTCGGCCTCGATCCCGCGCGCGCGCCGAACCTGCCGCCCGCGGACTTTGCGCGCGCCGTCGGCATGATGTTGCGTGAGTCGTTGCGCGGCACGATGTCGGTGCTGCGCGCGCGCTCGATGACGAAGCGCGAGGCACGGCTCGGCACGACCGTAATCGTTGAGCGCGACAACAATCCGCTCAAATTTTTCCCCGATGTCGACAGCGCACTCGCCCAGATGCTCACGGGCCGTGCGAGCGGCTATCTGCCGCCCGATGAAGCGGTGGCGCGCGCATTCGCCGATATCGAGTCGCACGAACTTGCCGTGCTCGTCGGCATGCGTGCGGCGCTCGCGCATGTGCTGTCGCGCTTCGATCCGGCCGCGCTCGAAGCGCAGCTCGCGCAGCAGGGCGTGCTGGACCGCGTGCTCTCGAACCCGAAGGCGAAGCTGTGGGACCGCTTCGTCGAACTGCGCGAAAGCATCGCGCGCGAGGCGCAGGACGATTTCCAGAAACTCTTCGGCGAGGCGTTCAACGACGCCTACGAAGCACAGATCGACGCCATGCATCGTGCGCGCGATGCGGCTTTGAAAAAGAAGGACCCAACCTGATCCATACGCTCAAGGGAACAACGTGTCCTGGAACAGCAAAGTCATCTGGTCGGAAGGCATGTTCCTGCAGCCGCAGCATCTGCAGCAACATGACCGCTATCTGCAGACCCAGCTCGAAACGCGTGCGGGCGGCTTGCGTCCGTGGGCGTGGGGTTTTGCGTCGCTCGCAATCGACGAACAGGCGCTCAAGCTCGGCAAGCTCGCGCTGTTGTCGTGCTCGGGCGTATTCGCCGACGGCACGCCTTTTAACCTGCCCGCCGACGACGATCTGCCCGAACCGCTCGACATTCCCGAAGCCACGCGCGGCATGCTCGTGACGCTCGCGCTGCCGGTGCGGCGGCCCGGCGTGCCGGAAACCGCCAACGGCGCGAGCGAGGAAAACTTCGCGCGTCATCGCGGCGCCGAGATCGACGTGGCCGACAGCAACGATCCCAACGCGAGCGCGGCGCTCGTGCAGATCGGCAAGCTGCGCGTGCGGCTTGCGCTCGAACCCGACGTTGCGAACGCGTACACGACGCTCGGCATCGCGCGCGTGATCGAGCGCCAGCCCGACAACCGCCTTGTGCTCGACGCCGATTACAGCCCGCCGTGTCTCGACTATCGCGTGGCGCGGCGTCTCGCGGCCTTCGCCGACGACCTGGTCGGCCTGCTGCATCAGCGCGGCGAAGCGCTGGCGGCGCGCCTCGTGCAGCCGGGCGTGACGGGCGTCGCGGAAGTGGCCGACTTTCTGCTGCTCGAACTCATCAACCGCAACGAGCCGCTCGCCGCGCATCTTGCGACGATGACGGGCCTGCATCCCGAAGCGCTCTATCGCGTGGTCGTGCAACTGGCCGGCGAACTCGCGACGTTCAGCCAGAAAACGAAGCGGCCGCCCGCGTATCCGGTCTATCGTCACGAGCGCCTCAAGGAGACGTTCGCGCCCGTGATCGACGACCTGCGCACCTCGCTCAGCATGGTCATGGACCCGCATGCCGTGCCCATCGCGCTGGAGGAGCGCAAGTTCGGCCTGCGCGTCGCGCTCGTGCCGGACAAGAACCTGTTTGCGTCGGCAACGTTCGTGCTCGCCGTGCGCGCGCAGATGCCCGCGGAAGCGATCCTCACCGGCTTTGCGCCGCAGGTGAAGATCGGCCCCATCGAACGCATCCGCGATCTCGTGAACCTGCAGTTGCCCGGCATCGGTTTGCGCGCGCTGCCCGTCGCACCGCGCCAGTTGCCGTTTCATGCCGGTTTCACCTACTTCGAGCTCGATCGCGGCAACGAACTGTGGAAGCAGTTCGCGACCTCGGCGGGCATGGCGCTGCACGTCGCGGGCGAGTTTCCGGGCCTTGCGATGGAATTCTGGGCAATCCGCCGCTGACGTCTCGCGTGCGGCGACGCCACTGATTGAGGAGGACGTGCATCGTGTGCCCAGAAGATCCGCATGGCTCAGGCGTCGATCCCGGCGCCACGATCCTGATTCCGACGCCGGGCGGTTCTCGCGCCGCGTTCGCCGGGGCGGCATCCGCCGTCGCGCCGATTCCCGCCGGTGCGGGCGGACTTAATCCGCTGCTGAGCGCGGCCAACCCGCTCATCGAACTCGCGCTGCCGCTGCGCCAGCTCCCGACCCATCCCGACCTCGAACAGTTGCGCACGCAACTCATCCAGATGGTCCGCACGTTCGAGACACAAGGCCGCGCGAGCGGCTACGACGACGAAAAACTCGGCGCGTCGCGTTATTGCCTGTGCACCTTTCTTGACGAAGCGATTTCCAGCACGCCGTGGGGCGCGGGCGCATGGGCGAGCCGCAGCCTGCTCGTCACGTTTCATAACGAGGCTTCGGGCGGCGAGCGCTTCTTCCTGATTCTCCAGCGTCTCGCGCAGAATCCGGCCGCGAACATCGACGTGCTCGAACTGATCTATGTGATGCTCGGGCTCGGTTTCGAGGGACGTTATCGCCTGATCGACGGCGGGCGCACGCAACTCGACACCGTGCGCGAGCGGCTCGAACAGATGATCCGCACCCAGCGCGGCGCGGCGGAGCGCGATCTCTCGCCGCAATGGCAGCCGGTGAAGGCCGAGCGCAAGCCGCTCCTGCAACTCGTGCCGCTGTGGGTGGCGGCCGCCGTGGCCTGCGTGCTGCTCGTGGTCGTGCATCTCGTGCTGGCGTTCCGGCTCAACGATGCGTCCGACAACGTCTTCGCGTCGCTGCACGGCATTCGCGTCGCGCCGCCGCCCGTGCTCGTGGCGAAGATGGAGGCCGCGCCGAAACTCGCGCCGACGCTCTCGCAGTTTCTCGCGCCCGAGATCGCGCGCGGCGTCGTGACCGTGACGGCAAAGCCCGACCGCACCATCGTCACCATCAACGGCGACGGACTCTTCGCCTCGGGCAGCGCCGAACTAGCATCGTCGTATCTGCCGCTGATGCAGCGCATCGGCGACGCGTTGAGGACGGTGCGCGGCAACGTCGTCGTGACCGGGCACACCGACAATCAGCGGCTCATTTCCGCGCGCTTTCCGTCGAACTGGCATCTCTCGCAGGCGCGCGCGGAAACGGTGAAGGACATGCTCGCCGCGCGCACGGGCGCGCCTTCGCGCTTCTCAGCGGAAGGCCGCGGCGACACCGAGCCGGTCGCGCCCAACGACTCCGCGGCGAACCGCGCACGCAATCGCCGCGTGGAAGTGGAAATTCTCGCGCCAGGGGCTGCATCGTGAGTGTGACTGCACGGATCGAAACGCAACGGGGAGCCGGGTCATGATCAAGAAGCTGTTTGACTGGCTAAGGCGCAGGATCGTGTTGTCGCTGCTGGGCGTGATCGCGCTCGCGCTGATCGTGTGGATCGAAGGGCCGCTCCTCGCGTGGGCGGGCAGCGCGCCGCTCGAATCCAGGTCGAGCCGCTGGATCGCGGTGATCGTGCTGTTCGCGCTGTGGGCGCTCTACGGGTTCGTGCGCTGGTTGCGCGTGCGGCTCGCCAACGTGAAGTTCACGCGCGTCGTCGCCGAGGGTGCGGACGCTGCGGTGCCGGGCAAGCAGGAGTCCGACGCCGATATCGCGGCGCTGCGGCAGCGCTTCGAAGAGGCGATGGCGATCCTGCGCAAATCGCGCGTGAAGGGGCGATTCGGCAGCCAGTATGTGTACCAGCTGCCGTGGTACATGTTCGTCGGCGCGCCGGGCACGGGCAAGACCACGGCGCTCACGCATTCGGGCCTTAAATTTCCGCTCGCTTCGCAGCTTGGCAAGAACGTGGTGGGCGGCGTAGGCGGCACGCGCAACTGCGACTGGTGGTTCACCGACGACGCGGTGTTGCTCGATACCGCAGGCCGCTTCACGACACAGGACAGCTTCGCCGCAGCCGATCAGGCCGCATGGAGCGGCTTCCTGCAACTGCTGCGCAAGTACCGGCCGCGCCGTGCGCTCAATGGCGTGATCGTTGCGTTGTCAACGCAGGATCTGCTGCAATTGTCGGATGCGCAGCGCTCGCAGCAGGCGGCGGCGGTGCACGAGCGCGTGAAGGAACTGTACGAGCGGCTCGGCGCGCGCTTCCCGGTGTATGTGGTCGTGACGAAGTGCGATCTGCTCGCCGGATTCGTGGAGTTCTTCGACGATCTCGGCCACGACGAGCGCGAGCAGGTGTGGGGCATGACCTTCGCGCTCGACGAAAGCGGCCAGCCCGGCGAGGTGCTCGCGCAGTTTCCGGAGCAGTTCGCCGCGCTCGAAAAGCGCCTGCAGGCGCGCGTGCTGCACCGCATGCAGCAGGAGACCGATACGCGGCGGCGTGCGCTGATCTACGGCTTCGCCCAGCAATTCGCCGGGCTCCAGGGCATGCTCCAGACGTTCCTCAATGAAGCGTTCAGCCCGTCGCGCTACGAGCAGCCGGTGCTGCTGCGCGGCGTCTACTTCACGAGCGGCACGCAGGAGGGCCGCCCGATCGACCGCGTGATGAGCGCGGTGGCCGCGGCGCTCGGCTTGCAGCAGCAGGTCGTGCTGCCCGACGCATCGAGCGGGCGGGCGTACTTCATCACGCGGCTGCTGCGCGACGTGATTTTCCAGGAGGCGGGGCTCGCGGGCACGAACCGCAAGCTCGAGCGGCAGCGCGCGTGGCTCCAGCGCATTGCGCTCGGCGTGATCGGCCTCGTGACCGTGCTTGCACTCGGCGCGTTCTTCGTGAGCTACCAGCGCAATGTGGCGTACGTCGCGAGCGTCGACCAGCAGGCGAAGGCATTGCAGCAACTCGCGCAGAACACCCAGGCGGGCGATAACCCGCTCGCCTTGCTGCCGCTGCTCAACGCGGCACGCGATTTGCCGGGCGGGTATGCCGCGCGCGACGCGAGCGTGCCGTGGCTCTCGCGGCTCGGGCTCTGGCAGGGCGACAAGCTTGGGCTCGAAGCGCAAACGACGTACCGGCGGCTGTTGCGCCAGACGCTGTTGCCGCTCGTCGTGCGGCGCATGGAAGAAGAACTGCGGCGCGGCGATGCGAATAATCCGGACTTCCAGTACGAAGTGCTGCGCGCGTATTTGATGGTCGGCGATCCGGCCCATTACGACGCCGATTCGGTGCGGCTCTGGGCCGATGTCGACTGGCAGCGTGGACCGTTGCGCGACGCGAACGATGCGCAGCGTCACGATATGGACGGCCATCTGGCGGCGCTGTTCGAGCCGGCTTTTTTCGACCCGTCGTTGCCGCTCGACAAAGACCTGATTACGCAGGCCCGCACGAATCTCGCGAAGATGCCGCTCGCACAGCGCATGTTCAATCGTGTGAAGCGCGATCTGGACGCGCAGAAACTGGCTGAATTCAGCGTGGCGGGTGCGGCGGGCCAGAATGCGTCGCTGGTGCTCGCGCGCAAGAGCGGTGCGCCGCTCACGCGCGGCGTGCCGGGCGCGTACACGCGCGCGGGCTATCGCAAGTTCCTGTCGTTGCGCGACGTGGCCGTGGTCGACATGGCGCGCGACAACTGGGTGCTGGGCCGCGACGAACAGGTGCATACGCAACAGGCGGCCGAGGATCTCAAGAGCGCGATGACGCAACTCTATTTCGACGAGTACATCCGGCAATGGGATGCGCTGCTCGCCGATATCGAAGTCGTGCCGTTCGGCAGTGTCGACAAAGGTGCGCGCGTGGCCTATGCGCTCGGTAATGCGGATTCTCCACTGCGCACCGTCATGGTCGCCGCCGCGCAGGAGACGACGCTTGGCAACACGGGCGAGCGCTCGCTCTCGGCTGCGGCGGGCGCGATGCTGAACGGCAAGATCGACGCGATGAAAAAGCGACTCGAATCCGCGCTCGGCAATCAGCCTGACGACAGCGGCGCGGCGCCCGCGCCCGCGCAGGTCAACCCCGTCGATGCGCATTTCCAGCCGTTGCACGATCTCGTCGGCAAGCCGGGCGCGCAGGGGCCGTCGCCGCTCGACACGCAGCTTGCGGCGCTCAAGGATGCGGCGACCTATCTGCAAGCCGCCGACACCGCACGCCGCCAGGGCTTGCCGCCGCCGGGCGCGGATGCGATCGACAAGCTCAAGCTGGCTTCGCAGGGCGCGCCTGCGCCACTGGCGGCGGTGGTCGGCGACGTGGCCACCGGCGCGACCGCGCTCATGGCGGGCGGCGAGCGTGCCCGCCTGAACGCACTGTGGCTCGCGAACGTGGGGCAGCTCTGCAAGCAGGCGCTCGACGGGCGCTATCCGCTCGTGCGCAGCTCGACGCGCGACGCGACGCCGGATGACTTCGGGCGATTGCTCGCACCGGGTGGACTGATCGACGATTTCTTCCAGAAGAACCTGCAGAACTACGTCGATATGTCCGGCGCGACCTGGCGCTGGCGGCAAGGCTCGGAATCGATCGGCATTCCAGATAACGTGCTCGTGCAATTCCAGCGTGCGGCGCAGATTCGCGACGCTCTGTTCCGCGCGGGCGGGCGCGACGTGTCGGTGCGTTTTGCCGTCAAGCCGATTGCGATTGATCCGGCGCTGACGCAATTCACGCTCGATATCGACGGCCAGCAGTGGGTCGCCAAACCCGGCGCGACTGGCAGCATGGGTTTTCAGTGGCCGAGCGGCAAGGGCACGAGCGAAGCGCACGTGGAGTTCGCGCCTCCGGGCGGCGGCGCGGCGGCGCGCGCGGATGGGCCGTGGGCGCTGCTGCATCTGATGGATCAGGCGAATCTTCAGCAGACGGGGCAACCGGACCGCTTCAGGATCAGCTTCGTTTCGGATGGCCGCCGCGTCGATCTCGAACTCGACGCGAGCAGCGTGACGAACCCGTTCCGGCGCGGCGTGCTCGATCAGTTCCGCTGTCCCGATCATCTTTGAGCGCACGGCGAGTTAAACGTGAACGAGACGGGATTCTTCGGCAAGGTCCGCACGCATGGCGATTTCGTGATCCGTCGGCTGCCCGCGTCGTTCGTCGGGCCGTGGGACCGGAGCCTGCAGGAAGGGATGCTGGAAGTGCGCGCGCGTTTTGGCGCGCAGTGGTTGCAGTTCTATCTCAATGCGCCGCTCTGGCATTTCGTGCTCGCGCCGGGCCTGTGCGGCGCGAACGCGTGGGCGGGCGTGCTGATGCCGGGTGTGGACCGGGTGGGTCGCTACTTCCCGTTCACGATTGCGTTGCCGCTGGAACGCAGCGTGCTGGCGCGCTGGCTGGATGGCGCGCAGGCGTGGTTCGACGCGATGGCGCAGTGCGCGCTATCGACACTCGCGCCGGACTTCGACCTCGAACTGTTCGACATGCGCCTCGCGGCGCTTGACGAAACGTATGGTGAAATCGGCGCGCAATCCGCGCCGTGGCGCGTGGAAAGCGCATTGGCGTCGGCCGGTACGCCGCTCGGCGCGTATTTAGCCGCACAACTCGCCGCAGGGGTCGCACCCGGCGCGAGCGCCTGGTGGACTGAGGGATCGGAGGCGGTGCCCGCGACACTGCGCGTCGGCGCGGGCCTGCTGGATGGGCCGCGATTTGCCGGGCTGCTCGATAGTGCAGACGGCGCGTGGCCAAGGGTGGAGCCGCTGCGGCGCGCTGGCGCGGCGGAATGAAAACGGATATATCGGAGATGAGTCATGTCAGGTCTCACGCAATTTCGGATTTGGAACCTGCAGTGCGTGCGCGCGATCGTGCTCGCGTGCTGCGCGATTGCGACAGGCAGTGCGACGTACGCGCAAACGCAGGTGATGAAGGAAAAAGACATCACGGAGCAGTCGATCACCAATGCGCTCACGCCGTCCGTTTCCACGGGCGACGTGCTCACGCGCGGCTTCGTGCTCTCGAATCAACATCCGGGCGCGATGTCCGCACCGGCGCATCCGGCGAAGCCGCCTTCGGCGCAGATGCTGATCACGTTCGCGACCAATTCGACGACGCTCACCGGCACGGCGCGAACCGCGCTCGACAAGGTTGCGCGCGCGCTGCAATCGGACAAGCTGTCAGTCTACAAATTCCGTGTGGAAGGGCATGCCGATCCGCGCGGCAATGCCGATGCGAATATGTTGCTCTCGCAACAACGCGCGCAAGCGGTGGTGGACTACCTCACGCAGCAGGCCGGCATTGCGCCGGAGCGGCTGAGCGCGATCGGCAAGGGATCGAGCGATCCGCTCAATAGGCGTAATCTCGCGGCGCCCGAGAACCGCCGCGTGACGATCGTGACCGTCACCGACTGAGCCGCGTGATGCGTGCCGCTCTGCGATGGTGCGCGTACGGCTTGTGTCTCGCGCTGGTGTGTGCGTGCACGCGTGTGTGTGCAGCGCCCGCTGTGATCGCGCCGGGCGCGGCCGTTGCTTTTGCCGACGCGCCGCACCTCGACGTGCTGCGCGTGCCGCTCGCGCAGCTTGAAGCAGCGTTGCCTGCGGAGCCGACGCTGCGGCTTTTCGAAATCACTGACCAGCCGGGGCTGTATGTGATGCACGCACCGAGCCTCGCCGCGCAGGGTGCGATGTTCTCGCGCGTGGTGGCATTGAACGAGCGGCGCGACATGCCGCGCGATCGCGTCGTGACGATGAATGCCGTCGTCATGAACGCAAAGCGCTTCGGCGAGGATCCGGCAGGGCTCACGGCGGGCAATAATTTCAGCACGACTCAGATCGCGCATTTCTTTAACGTCGCGTCGCAACAGCGCGTAACGCTGACTGAGGGCGAGCATTTGCTCAGAATGCTGCTGGCGCGCTGGGGGCTGATACGCGAGGAGGCGGGCGCATGGTTCGCGGCCTCTGCGCACGATTTCCTGATCACGGTTCCGGCGACCGGCACCGGCCCGGCGGGCGAGGTGATCGACGTTGCTGTGCGCGCGGCGATCCTGAGCCATGAACTGGGCCATTGGCGTTATTTCTCCGATGCGGCCTACGCGCACGCGTGCCGCACGTTCTGGTGGCACGAACTCAGCCACACCGAGCGCGCTGCGTTGACCGAGGAACTGGCCGGCATGGGCTACGACCCGAGCGACCGAATCGTGATCGACGAACTGCAGGCTTATCTGCTGCATACGCCCGCGCGCTATATGCCGCTTGCGGACCTGCCTGGCGCGGGCGGAGTCGATATCGCACGCGTGAAGCGCGGGCTGGAGCGAAGCGTGCAAAACGCGGGACAATAGCGCTTTCGTCAATTTGCGTCACGTACGATGTCCGCCGATAAACCCGTTCCCCCCGCGATTTCCGCAACTTACGCAGCGCAAGCGAATGCACTCCCAGGCCGCGCGAACTATTCGCAGTTCGCCGACCGCTACGCGCAAAGCGTGCCGGAGAAACCCCATAACGCGCTGTACGAGCGGCCCGCGACAGCGGCGCTGCTGGGCGACGTGTCGGGCCAGACCGTGCTCGACGCCGGATGCGGACCGGGCATTCTGAGCGCGAAGCTCGCTGCAGACGGTGCGCGCGTGCACGCCTTCGACGTGACGCCTGCGATGGTCGAATTCGCGCAGGCGCGCTGTGCCGGGTTAGGCGTCGAAATCGCGTTGGGCGATCTGGGCCAGCCGCTGCACTGGCTCGCCAATGAAACATTCGACCGTATCGTCTGCTCGCTGGCGCTCGACTACGTTGAGACGCTGGCGCCGACTTTCGCGGAATTTCATCGCGTGGCGAAACCGGGTGCGTTATTGGTCTTTTCGATGGCGCACCCGATGCGCGACTGGATCGACACGCGCACGCGCGGCTCGCGCAGTTACTTCGAGACGACGCGGTTTGGTTTGCGGTGGGGCGGTTTTGGCGAACCGAAGCCGTATGTTGAGGCGTTCAGGCGGCCGTTGGCGGAGATTGTCAACGGCTTGACGGAAAGCGGCTGGGTGCTCGACAGGCTGATCGAGCCGCGGCCAGTGCCGGAAATGAAGACGGTTGCGCCCGCACTGTATGACGAACTCGAATTGTCGCCCGCGTTTATCTGCGTGCGTGCGCGGCGTGTGTGAGTTTCGTTGTGGGAATTAATTGAGGTAAACGGAAAAGCCCGCTGGCTACGCTGCCAACGGGCTTTGCAACATCGAGACACAAGTCTTAACCGAGCAACAAAACATCGTCGTCTAGTTTTTCGTGCCGGGTTTGTTCGAACATGCGCAGCAAATCCGGCACGTCGAGGCCGCGACGCTCGTCGCCCGACACGTCCAGGACGACCTGCCCCTGATGCAGCATGACCGTGCGTTGGCCGTAGTCGAGCGCCTGGCGCATGCTGTGCGTGACCATCATCGTCGTGAGTTTCGCTTCCTCGACAATGCGCACGGTGAGGTCCAGCACGAATGCGGCTGTCTTCGGATCGAGCGCCGCCGTGTGCTCATCGAGCAGCAAAATGCGCGAGGGCTGCAACGACGCCATCAACAGGCTTACCGCCTGGCGCTGTCCGCCCGAGAGCAGGCCGATGCGGTCGGTCAGCCGGTTTTCGAGGCCGAGGTTCAAAAGGCGCAGCTTGGCGCGAAACAGCTCGCGGTCCTGCTTCTTGAGCGCCGGGCCGAAGCCGCGCCGCTTGCCGCGCGCCATGGCGAGCGCCATGTTTTCTTCGATCGTGAGGGCTTCGCAGGTACCGGCCATCGGGTCCTGAAACACGCGCGCAACGAGGTGCGCGCGGTCCCACGCCTGCTTCTTCGTGACGTCCTGGCCATCAATCGTGATCGCGCCTGAGTCGACCATCTGGTCGCCGCTGATCGCGTTGAGGAAGGTCGATTTGCCCGCGCCGTTCGAGCCGATCACGGCGACGAACTGACCCGTCGGGATTTCGAGCGATAGTCCGCGTAGCGCGCGCGTTTCAATCGGCGTGCCGGGGTTGAATGTGAGCTTGAGATCCTGTGCACTGAGCATGGCTTATGCCGTCCCGTTCTTGCGGCCGAAGAGTTTCTTGCGCGTCGCGGGCAGCACGAGCGCAATTGTCACGAGCACGGCGGTCACGAGATTCAGGTCCTGTGCCTTGAGTCCGATGAAATCGCTGTTGAGCGCGAGCGCGATGAAGAAGCGATAGAGGATCGCGCCGAGCACGGCGGCGAGCGTCGTGAGCGCGAGACGGCGCGCGGGCAGAATGCTTTCGCCGATGATCACGGCGGCAAGACCGATCACGATTGTGCCGATGCCCATCGAAATATCCGAGCCGCCCTGGCTTTGCGCGAAGAGCGCGCCGGCCAGCGCGACGAGCGCATTCGAGAGCGCCATGCCGGCCAGCGTCGCGCGGCCCGTGGCGATGCCTTGAGCGCGCGCCATGCGCGGATTCGCGCCCGTGGCGCGCAGCGCGAGGCCGTATTGCGACGAGAAGAACCAGTCCACGCCGAACTTTGCGACCACAACGACCACGAAGAGCGCGAGCGGGCGCAGCATGTAGTCGGGCAGCCAGGCGGGCTGGATCTGGGTAAAGACCGTGGATTCGGAAATCAGCGGCACATTCGGCGCGCCCATGACGCGCAGGTTGACCGAGTAGAGCGCGATCATCATCAGGATGCTGGCGAGCAGGTCCATGATTTTCAGGCGCACGTTGAGCCAGCCGGTCACGAAACCGGCGAGCGCGCCCGCGATCATTGCGCCGGCGGTGGCGAGAAAAGGATCGTGACCAGCGGCGATCAGGGTCGCCGCGACGGCGCCGCCGAGCGGAAAGCTGCCGTCCACGGTGAGATCGGGAAAATTCAGGATGCGAAAGGAAATCAGCACCCCGAGGGCAACGAGGCTGAAAATCAGGCCGATTTCAAGCGCGCCCAGAAGCGAGTAAAGGGACATGGGGAAAAATCCGGTTGCGGCCTCCGGCCGCGCTATACGGGACAAGTCGGCGGACTTGCCGGCGGAGGATGCGCGCGCAGCGAGGCGCCGTGCGGCTTCATGTCCGCACGTGTTTTACGTGTGCATCAGGCGTGTCCTGTTCAGGCACGCCGGTCTTATTCCGGCCGATTGCGAATGCGCCCGCACGCAGCGGGCGCGAGTCACAAAACGGCTTACTAAGCGGCTTACTTGATGACTTCGGTGGCTTCCTTGAGCAGGTCGGCCGACAACGTCACACCCTGCTTTTGCGCAGCCGTCGGGTTCACGAACAGTTGCAGCTTGTCGCTCGTTTCCGATGCGATCACGCCAGGCTTTTCGCCCTTCAGGATGCGCACGACAACCTTGCCGGTCTGATGGCCGAGGTCGCTGTAGTCGATGCCGAGCGCTGCAATGGCGCCGCGCTTCACGCTGTCCGTATCGGCGGCGATGAGCGGAATCTTCGCGTCGTTGGCGACCTTCACGAGCGCCTCGTAGGCCGAGACCACGTTGTTGTCCGTGTTCGTGTAGATCACGTCGACCTTGCCGATCAGGCTCTTCGAGGCGGGCCCGATGTCGACGGTGCGCGGTGCGGCGGCTTCCTTGAGCGTCATGCCCTGTCTGGCGAGCAGTTCCTTCATGGCCTTCACGACCACGACCGAGTTCGCCTCGCCCGGGTTGTAGACCATGCCCACGGTCTTCGCGTTGGGCACGACGCGCTTGATGAGCGCAACTTCCTTGTCGAGCGGGAGCTTGTCGGAAACGCCGGTGACGTTGGTGTTGCTCGGCGACCAGTTCTTCACGAGTTGCGCGGCGACCGGGTCCGTCACGCCTGCGTACACGACCGGCACGGTCCTGGTTGCAGCCACAACGGCTTGTGCGGAAGGCGTGGCGATTGCGACGATTGCGCTCGGGTTGTCGCCGACAAACTTGCGGGCGATTTGCGCGGCGGTGGCGGTGTTGCCCTGCGCGCTCTGGTATTCCCACTTCAGGTTCTTGCCTGCGTCGTAGCCGGCGGCCTTCAGTTCGTCGCGCACGCCGTCACGGATCGCATCGAGCGCCGGGTGTTCGACGATCGACAGCACTTCCACGCTGACGGTTGCGGCGTGAGCGACGCCGGAGAACAGTGACAGTGCGATTGCGCTGCCAATGAGAGTTTGAGAGGCGGTCTTGGCGGCCAGCTTGAGCGACTTCATGGTGTGGGAATTCCCCGGGATTTTTGTCTCTGGATAATTTGTCCGCGTGGTGCGGCTTCGCCTGCGGTCTGTGTGCAGCCCGGATGTTCGGCGGCGCGTGCGGGGATGGTGCACGCATGGGGCCGGCGGCGAGGCAGCGAGGATACCACTTCGATTGAGCCGTTGTGATGCGTTGAAATCATTTTGCGGCGGCAGCGCCACGCCTTTATCCGTGCCTTTAAAGCATGGATGTGCGCCCTGTTTTCTGGAGAAACGGAACAATCGCCGGAATTTTTCTTGTTTTCGGATCGGAATAACGGGCGTTAGGGAAGGGTGGATTATCGGTTCTGGAGCGATCTCTCAGGCATCCTGTTTTAAGCGGTGGGCGCGATGATTTTCCTTGTAAATCAACGGTGTGCGTGGATCTTATTTAGGGTTTTCCATAGGGCGAGTTCATTGCGCAATGCTGATATTTCGGATTGCCCGAAATGATCGGCTAATAAAAAAATAAACCGTCCGGAAAGTCGGCTTTGCTCTTTTTCAATCGCCGCGCGATGGCCTGCCGCCTGCGTTTTTCGGTCGCCCCCCTGAAGTGCCGCACCAGCCGGTCGTCTTGAGCCGGGCGTTTCAATCTCCACGCCTGATGCGACGATTTTCCGCGCATTTTCGATGGCTCTCATTTCGCTGCCTCGAATCGACTGGTTCCAGAATGGGCTCTGATACACGGCAAATACGCCTGATTACACGCCCGCAGTATGGAAGAAATACACGGTTGCGCTTGCAAGGGTTTATTGGTAGTATCCGCCGATCGCTGATTCAGGCCGGAACACCTTTTCGGTACGAAATGCAGCGAACGGGGCAGGCGGATCGCTTGCGCAAAACAGGCTGCATCCCTTGCAGTCTCGCCGAACTCGGCCGCTACACCGCGGCCGATACTTGCCGGGCCCCGTCACGTCTTTTTTTTCTCAGGCTCGTCAAGGTCGTTCCCCAATGCAGTTGGATTGGGGTGCTGTTCGTTTGCGCAGGTCAATCCGTTTGACCGGATGACCCAGAACAATCGAGGAGCACCTGATGACGTTGTCCCACCTTACCTCCCTCTCCGTGGCTGCCGCGCTGCTTGCTTTTGGTGCGTATGCGCAAGCCGACACCGTGAAAATCGCCATTGCGGGTCCGTTCAGCGGCCCGGTCGCCCAGTACGGCGATATGGTCAAGGCGGGCGCGCTGACCGCCATCGAGCAGATCAACGCCGCAGGCGGCGCGAACGGCAACAAGTTCGAAGCTGTTCTGATGGACGATGCATGCGAGCCGAAGCAGGCTGTCGCCGTCGCGAACAAGATCGTTTCGCAGCATATCCAGTACGTCATCGGTCATGTGTGCTCGGGCTCGACGATCCCCGCTTCGGATATCTACGAGAACGAAGGCGTCGTCATGGTCACGCCGTCGGCCACCGCGCCGCAGCTCACCCAGGGCAAGAAGCGCCAGTTCATTTTCCGCACCATCGGCCGCGACGACCAGCAAGGTCCCGCTGCTGCCGCGTACATCATCAACAAGGTCAAGCCGAAGAAGGTCGCAATCCTGCACGACAAGCAGTCGTACGGCCAGGGCATCGCGACTTCGGTGAAGGGCGCGCTCGACAAGGCGCACATCCCCGTCGTCGTGTTCGAAGGCATCAACGCCGGCGATTCGGATTACTCCGCAATCGTCACGAAGCTCAAGTCGCAGGGCGTGGACTTCGTCTACTTCGGCGGTTACCACCCGGAAATGGGCCTGCTGCTGCGCCAGTCGCGCGAACAGGGTGTGAAGGCAACGTTCATGGGGCCTGAGGGCGTGGGCAACAAGGACGTGACGGCGATCGCCGGCCCGGCTTCGGAAGGCATGCTCGTCACGCTGCCCGCCGACTTCTCCGCCGATCCGGCCAACGCGAAGCTCGTGAAGGCATTCACCGACGCGAAGCGCGACGCCAACGGTCCGTTCCAGATGCCGTCGTACGCCGCGGTCCAGGTGATCGCCAACGGCATCGCGGGCGCGAAGAGCACCGACCCGACCAAGGTTGCGGCATACCTGCACAAGAACGCGTTCAACACGCCGATCGGCAAGGTGGAATTCGACGCACAGGGCGACCTGAAGGCATTCCGCTTCGTCGTCTACACGTGGCACAAGGACGCCACGAAGACCGCCGCCAACTAATCGCGGCGTGTCACCGGGACGCCCTGCTCCTCGTTGCGACGGGCGGGGCGTTTTCGAATCCGGGCTTGACCGGTTTTACCGGTCTTGTCGCCGCGAGGCTTTCGCATGAATGATTTTCTTCCGCAGTTCACCCAGCAGCTCGTCAACGGGCTTACGCTGGGTGCGATCTATGCGCTGATCGCCATCGGCTACACGATGGTCTACGGCATCATCGGCATGATCAACTTCGCTCACGGCGAGATCTACATGATCGGCGCCTATGTGGGCCTCGTCACGCTCACGGCCATCGGCACGTCGGCGGGCTATCCGCTGCCGCTCGTGCTGGGCGCGGCGCTCATCGTCTCGGTGCTCGTCACGGGGCTCTACGGTTTCGCGGTCGAACGCGTGGCGTATCGGCCGTTGCGCGGCGGGCCGCGCCTCGTGCCGCTCATCTCCGCGATCGGCATGTCCATTTTCCTGCAGAACTACGTGCAGATCGGGCAGGGCGCGCGCGACGTGTCGGTGCCGGAACTGATCTCCGGCGCGCTCGAATTCAACATGGGCGGCAACTTCGACGTGACGATTCCGTATGCGCGCATGTTGATCGTCGGCGTGACGCTCGTGCTGATGATCGCACTGACGCTCTTCATCACCCGTTCTCGCATGGGCCGCGCCTGCCGCGCCTGCGCCGAAGACATGAAGATGGCCAATCTGCTCGGCATCGATACGAACCGCGTGATCTCGCTCACGTTCGTACTCGGTGCGATGCTGGCCGCCGTGGGCGGCGTGCTGATCGGCCTCACGATCGGCAAGCTCAATCCGTATATCGGCTTTATCGCGGGCATCAAGGCTTTTACGGCGGCAGTGCTCGGCGGCATCGGCAGCATTCCGGGCGCGATGCTCGGCGGCGTTCTGCTCGGCCTCGTCGAAACCTTCGCCTCGGGCTACATGCCGGCGGAGTACAAGGACGTGGTCGCGTTCGGCCTGCTCGTGCTCGTGCTGCTGTTCCGTCCCACCGGCCTGCTCGGCAAGCCGGACGTCGAAAAGGTGTGAGGACGTCATGAGTCAAACCGTTCCCGTTTCCATGCGCGCACAACATACGCACGGCACCTCGTCTTCGCAGACCGTCAAGGGCGCGTTCGCCGCCGCACTGGCGACGATCATCCTTACCGCGCCGATTCTCGGCCTGCAACTCACGCTCGACGGCTATCAGGTCGCGCTGCACCAGCATTGGCGGCCCGTCTGGATTGCCGCTGCAATCGTGTTCGTGTTTCAGCTCGTCAAGCCGCTTTTCAAGCGCGCGACGCTCGGCGTGCGCCTGCTCGCGCTGCCCGCGCCCGGCGCGAAACAGCAGCGCGTGGCGATCTGGGCGCTGCTCGCGTTCGGCTTCGTGTTCGCCTTCATCGGCTCGCGGGGCGCGGTCGACGTCGCAACGCTCGCGCTGATCTACGTGATTCTCGGCCTCGGCCTGAATATCGTGGTGGGCTTCGCGGGTCTGCTCGATCTCGGCTACGTCGGCTTTTACGCGGTCGGCGGCTACACGTATGCGCTGCTCAACCAGTATTTCGGCCTCACGTTCTGGGAGTGCCTGCCGCTCGCAGCCCTCGCATCGGCCACGTTCGGCTTCCTGCTCGGCTTTCCGGTGTTGCGTTTGCGCGGCGACTATCTCGCGATTGTCACGCTCGGCTTCGGCGAAATCATTCGCCTCTTGCTGAACAACCTCACGACCATCACCGGCGGACCCGACGGCATTTCGGGCATTCCCAAGCCGACCGTGTTCGGGATCGAAATGGCGCGCCATGCGAGCGTGGAAGGCGCGAAGACATTCCATGAGCTGATGGGCTGGGAATACAACGGCGAGCACATGGTGATCTTCCTTTATCTGCTCGCGCTCGTACTGGTTGCGTTCACACTCTTCGTCACGAGCCGCCTGTTGCGCATGCCGATGGGCCGCGCATGGGAAGCGCTGCGCGAGGACGAGATTGCATGCCGCTCGCTCGGGCTGAACCCGACGCGCGTGAAGCTCTCCGCATTCACGCTGGGTGCCTCTTTCGCGGGTCTCGCAGGTGCGTTCTTCGCAGCGCGCCAGGGTCTCGTCACGCCCGAGTCGTTTACGTTCATCGAATCGGCGCTGATTCTCGCGGTCGTCGTGCTCGGCGGCATGGGCTCGCAACTGGGCGTGGTGCTCGCGGCGATCCTGCTGACCGCGCTGCCGGAAGTGGCGCGCGGCTTCGCCGAGTACCGGATGCTGATATTCGGCCTCGTGATGGTGCTGATGATGATGTGGCGCCCGCAGGGTCTTCTGCCAGCGAGCCGTCCGCATGTGGAGTTGCCGCGATGAGCGCAGAACAGTTGTTGAAAGTATCGGGCCTGCAAATGCGCTTTGGCGGCCTGCTCGCTGTCGACGGGATTGAATTCGATGTGCGCGCAAACGAAGTGTTCGCGATCATCGGCCCGAACGGCGCAGGCAAGACGACGGTGTTCAACTGCGTCGGCGGTTTTTACAAACCCACCGCGGGCGACATTCGCCTGCAGGGCCAGGCGATCACCGGTCTGCCGAGCCATCAGGTGGCGCGGCGCGGTCTTGTGCGCACGTTCCAGAATATTCGTTTGTTCCGGCAACTCACGGTGCTGGAGAACCTGATGGTTGCCCAGCATCTCAAGGTCAACCGCAACATCCTGAGCGGTCTGTTCACGACGCCCGCGTATCGCCGCGCCGAGCGCGCGGCGCTCGAACACGCGGCACAGTGGCTCGAGCGTGTGGGTCTGACGAGCGTGGCGAACCGCGAGGCGGGCACGCTCTCGTACGGTCACCAGCGCCGCCTCGAAATCGCGCGCTGCATGATTACCCGGCCGCGTCTCTTGATGCTCGACGAACCCGCCGCGGGCCTGAACCCGCAGGAGAAGATCGAGCTGCAGGAGATGGTCGATGGATTGCGCAACGAATTCGGCATTTCGGTGCTCCTGATCGAACACGACATGAGTCTCGTGATGGGCGTGTCGGACCGCATTCTCGTGATGGAGCACGGCAAACCGATCATGATCGGCAAACCCGACGAAGTGCGCAACGACCCGCGCGTGATCAAGGCGTATCTCGGAGAGGACTGATGCTGAAGCTGGAAAAGGTCCATACGCACTACGGCGCGGTGGAAGCGCTCGCGGGCGTGTCGATCGAAGTGAACAAGGGCGAGATCGTCACGCTGATTGGCAGCAACGGCGCGGGCAAGACCACGCTCATGATGACGGTGTGCGGCACGCCGCGCGCCTCGTCGGGTCGCGTGTCGTTCGAAGGCGAGGACATCACGCGCATGCCGACGCACGAGATCATGCGGCTCGGCATGGCGATTTCGCCGGAAGGCCGCCGCGTGTTCCCGAGCCTCACGGTGCTGGAAAATCTGCAGATGGGCGGCTTTTTCTCGTCGCACGACGAAATCGAGGCCGGTATCGAGCATGTCTTCACGCTGTTTCCGCGGCTGAACCAGCGCGCGAAGCAGCGTGCCGGTACGATGTCGGGCGGCGAACAGCAGATGCTTGCGATCGGACGCGCGCTCATGAGCCGTCCGCGTCTCTTGCTGCTCGACGAACCCACGCTCGGCCTCGCGCCTCTCGTGATCGCGCAGATCTTCGACATCATCCGCACGATCCGCGATGAAGGCGTGACGGTGTTCCTCGTCGAACAGAACGCGAACAAGGCGCTCCACGTGGCCGATCGCGGCTATGTGCTGGAGAACGGGCACGTCGTGCTCGCCGACGCCGCGGACAACCTGCTCGCGAACGACAACATCAAGCGCGCCTATCTGGGCGGCTAGTTTCGCCCACGGCAGCGGCCGGTCGGTAAGCCTTCGGTCTCTGCAAGCTGTACGCCACGCCCGCGCGTGCCGCCGTTCCATGAACGGCGACACGCGCGGGCGTTTTCGTTGGTTCTCGTTGGTGCTCATTGTCGTTAGTTGGGCGGCGCAACAGATCCGCGTGCCTGAATTCAATAAATGGGTAGTTATTCCTTCATTCTGCTTTCAATTGGATGCGGTTGGATTTTCGCTTTGAAAAGATGCATGCTCATGACTGGACAGGCGGGCCGCGCTCACCATAATTGAGCGTCCCTGAGTGCGCGCCACTTATCGAGTGGCCGAAGAGGCTGCGCGCGCGTTTTACCGCGTGTTTACCGGAGAATCACTGGATGTCTGAAGAGTATGAAGTGCACGGGCCGCACGATCACGCGGTTGAACATGCCGCCAGCGGTCACGGCGCACATGGCGAAACCGATTCGTTCGCGGGCCGGATGGCGGTGATGACGGCGATTCTCGCGTCGATCGGCGCGATCTTCGCGTACCAGAGCGGGACGAGCGAAAATCTGGCGCTCTATTACAAGAACGAGGCGGCGATTCGCAAGACCGAGGCCGCAAACCAGTGGGCGTATTACCAGGCGAAAGGCGAGAAAGAAAATCTTGCGGCGCTGGGTGCGGCGCTTTCGCCCAATGCAAGCGATGCGCAGCGCCGCTTCGCCGCCGATGTCGATCGTTATCGCCAGCAGAAGGAGCCGATACGCGCGAAGGCCGAAGCCATCGAGCGGGAAGTGGCGCTCGACGATGCGCGCAGCGAAACGCTCATGCACGGCCATCATCGCTGGGCGCAGGCCACGACGGCCATCCAGATCTCGATTGCACTCACGGCGATTACGCTGCTCACGCGCCGCCGCTGGCTGCTTTATACCTCGATGGGGATGGCGGCGGGGGGCGTGGTGCTTGGCGCACTGGCGTTCTTTTCGGCCTGACGCGCATGGCGTGTCCTGAGTTTATGCGGCGCGCGTCAGCCGCCGCAGACTATGGCCGTGAGCAGCATCGGCACGACGGTCTGCACCGTCGCATCGCTGTTGGCCTGGCTCAGCCGTAACCGCACCGACTCTTCCGGTGCGGACACCACCACACCATAAAGCGGTGAATCGATTTCTTTACCCGAGCCGTGGTGAAAGAGTGCGTCGTCGTGCGCGTAGCCGAGCACCATGTAAATCGGAAAGCCGAACGCGCGGAGCTGGTGACCATGAGCGGGCCGGAATGCGTTGACCGAATTCTCCTCGACCCGGCTGGGCTTCGCATCGATCGACTTCTCGTGGATCAGCGATGAGATGAACGTATGCGGATTCGACGTGCAATCGAAGTGCTCGTCGCGATGCTCGGCGTGCGCGAATGCCGGGACCAGCATCGCAGTAAGGCCCGCGAAGAGTGTGACGACGGGAGTTCTGTGCTTGCTCATAGCCGTGACGACTGAAACACGCCGGAAATTCCTTCGACATTCCGGCTGCATTCATGTTCAACGGCACGCGGCACAAAATTTGCGCACGTGCCCTGCCATGCCACTGATTGTGGCACGACAGGGGGGTGCTAGCGCAAGTACGTTATCAAAGCGAACAGGCTCTACAGCATCGATTTCGCCTGGGTCAGAATCTTGTCGCAGACCTGGCGCGTGGCGGCCTGCTTGAGTCCGCTGCCCGAGAGATCGAGCTTCGAGCCGTTGCCGGCGGTCAGAATGCCGCTGCTGCCCTGCTGGTAGCCGGTGTCCGTCGTGTTCGCACCGCCGGGCAGCTTGCTGAGCAGCGAGTCCTTGACGCTGCCCGCAGCATCGGCGTTCAGATAATTGTTCTTGATGCAGTACTGGAGCAGGCCGGTCACATTGCCGACGCTGTTCGACGTGACGGAAGCGCCGGAAAGCGAACTGCCAAGATTGCCGAGATTGCCGAGTGCATTCCCGGCCGAGCCGCCCGTTGTGCCCTGGTTCAGCAGGTTGCCGAGCTGGGCATGTGCGGCCGACAAGGGCAACACAAGGCCGATGGCGAGCGCTGCGGCGAGGCGCGGTACAGACGTTTGCATACACGAACCCCCGAGGTGAGCCGATGATTTATCACTATAAACGGATTCGTTTTTATGCCGCGCCTGGGTTGCCGCAGCGTCGGAAAGAGCCGGTGGCGGCAGGCGAGGTGCAACCCGTGCGGTCCCCCATGTTGTCATTCAATGTCATCATTCTGTCGTTGGTTGTGATAGCAACAGCACGGGATAATCGGCCGAGGGAAAACGCACGCTTTACCGGCTGCGATGGAGGCCACTCGCATACCGCCCATGCAGCGTAACGAATCGCAAATCAGGAATAAATGCCGTACTTACAGGTGCATTTCGGCAAAATTCACGCAGTTTATGCCCTCAGTTTGTTTCTAACCGTAACACTTATTTCGGCCCTCCTCAGTGGCCGGTTTCAGGTGGTATGCTTCCTGCACAATTTCTCCCGTGCACGAGTGAGACCACGTTCTTTGCGTCACTACCGTGAATACGCGCACTTCCTGAGTGCAGCGTCTGACGCAAATGAGCCAGGCATACAAGCAAATGGTGCAACCAAGTATTCCCGCGCGAATCAACCATGATTCGCGCGCGGATGCTTTGTCACTGCAGCCCTGGTCCGGCTGCGTGGAGATCAGCATGAATTTCGAAGAACTGAGCGATGACGAGTGGATGATGGTGTCGTCGCTCGTATCCGATGAACCGCCCATTCGAATCAATCGCCGCGGCCGACCTCGTGCGGAGCCGCGGGTCGTGGCCAATGCGGTGTTGTGGATTTTGACCACGGGTGAATCGTGGTCGCGCCTGCCCGCGCGCTATCCTTCCGGGCCCACCTGCCGCCGCCGTTTCGACGAATGGCACGCGAGCGGCACGCTCGTCGAAATCGTTCAACGGCTCACACAGAGCGGGCGCAGTTTCGTCTACGTGCCCGAACCCCCTCAGCCTGTGGCAGAGACTGTCGCCGCGATTGCCGATGAAACGGATCCTGACGATGGATTGCCTGCTGTCTACTGGAAGAGTCCGGAAGCATGGCAGGCACCCGCAAGCATGGCCGATGCGCCGCTCGCCGATCCGATCGAAAGCATGACGCGCCAGCTCGTGGCCGCGGAGCCGCCCGTTCTCGCGAACGACGCGCCGCCCGCTGCGCCGGTGCACGCGCGCAAGCGCGTGCACGCATCCGTTGCACCCGCATCCGTTCCCGTAGCGCGCGACGAAAGTCCCGTGGCGCCGCGTAGTCCGACATGGTCGAACCGTGCGCCGCACCTGGCGCAGGTTGCCGAATGGCGCGGTTATGTGATGAAACTGACGGTGCAGCCGGTGCGCAACCGCAAGTATCGTGCGGCCGTGGAGATCCTCAAGGACAACCAGCGCGTCGAGCGTTCCGGGCTAATCGGGCCGCCGTTCCAGGACCGCGATGCGGCGAAGCATTTCGCATTCGACTGGGGGCGTGACTGGATCGAACGCGAGTGCGGCGGCGAACCTGCTGTGCAGGCCGCAGCGCCCGGTCGGAATAAGGCCGGTGCGGCGGTCGCACACGCGCCCGGCAATGCGGTCGTTACGCGCACCGTGCCTGTTGTCACAAATGCGGTGACGAATGCGGTGACGAGTGCGGTGACAAGCGCGGTGACAAATGCGGTTACAAGCGCGGTTACAAGCGCGGTGGTGAATGCAGTTCAAAACGCGGCACCAAACGTCGTACCCAGCACGGTGGCGGACGCAGTCGCAAGCGCGATGGCAACCGCGGGTGCGCCCGCCAATGCACGTCTCGTGCCGCTGCAACGCTTTACGGCGTCCGGCGCGCTGGTGTCGGCCAACGACAGACGCGATAGCGGCGCTGAGGCGAGCCGTTCCTCCGAGCGTCGCACCGCCGATCCGCAATACAGACCGCGCACGCGGGCCCACGCAGGCTGATACGCGGGCCCGGTGCATCGCGGCTCGCGGCGCATCCGCGCCGCGTTCGCTCAGGGTTGGCCGCTTATTGCCGGCCATATTGATCGTCAAGACGCACGATATCGTCCTCGCCAAGGTACGAACCCGACTGCACCTCAATGATTTCGAGCGGCATTTTGCCGGGGTTTTCGAGCCGGTGCGCGACGCCGAGCGGAATGTAGGCCGATTCGTTCTCGGACACGATGAAGCGCTCTTCACCGCGCGTGACGAGCGCCGTGCCGCGCACGACAACCCAGTGTTCGGCGCGATGATGATGCATCTGTAGCGACAGGCGTGCGCCCGGATCGACGACGATGCGCTTGACCTGAAAGCGTTCGCCGCCGTCGACGCAGTCGTAATGTCCCCACGGGCGCTGCACGAGCCGATGCGTGACGGCCTCGCTGCCGTGCTGCGCACGAATGCGTTGCACGACCTTCTTCACGTCCTGCGAGCGCGAGCGGTCGGCGACCAGCACGGCATCCGCCGTCTCGACGACGATGAGATCCTGAGTGCCGAGGCACGCAACCAGCCGTCCATCCGAATGCGCGAACGTATCGCTGGCGCCTTCGAACATCACGCGCCCGTGCGCCACGTTGCCCTCGTCGTCCTTCGGCGACACTTGCCACACCGTGTCCCACGAACCGAGATCGGTCCAGCCTGCCGTGAGCGGCACGACCACGGCGGTCGCCACGGACGGATCGGTTGCGAGCGGCTCCATGACCGCGTAGTCGATCGAATTCGACGGCGCGTTTTCGAACGCTTCGCGTCCGACGCGAAAGAAGTCGCCGTCGGCGCTGCCGCTTTCGGTCGCGGCGACACAGGCCTCGTATATCGCGGGCTGGAAATGGCGGATTGCCTTCAGCCACGTGGTTGCGCGCACAATGAAGATGCCGCTGTTCCACCAGTAGCTTTTCGACGCGACGTACTGCTTCGCCAGCTCGAAATAGGGCTTCTCGACAAAACCGTTCAGGCGCCGCGCGCCATCGGGAGCGGCTGCGGCCAGCGGCTCGCCGACGTGAATGTAGCCATAGCCCACTTCGGGGCGGGTCGGCACGATGCCCATCGTGACGATCTGTCCCGCCGCCGCATGACGTACGCCTTCGGCCACGGCGGCCTGGAATGCGCCGAGATCCGCGAGCGCGTGATCGGCGGGCATCACGACGAGAATGCCGTCCTGCTGTTCGGCAACGACCGAAAGCGCCGCGATCGTCAGCGCGGGTGCGGTGTCGCGGCCCGCCGGCTCAAGAATGAGACGCGCACGCTTGCCTTCGTGGCGCACCTGTTCGGCGGTCGTGAAGCGATGCTCTTCGTTGCACACGATCAGCAACTGATCCGCAAGCGTGACCTGTTCGGCCAGCGCGTCGAGGCGTCCCGCCGTTTCGGCGAGCAGCGACCGTTCGCCGACGAGGTTGATCATCTGCTTGGGGTACTGCTCCCGTGACAGGGGCCACAGCCTCGAACCCGCGCCGCCTGCCAGCACCACGGGGCAGACCTGCAGCGTGCTGCGCGAATCGCCGCGTTCGGCCGCGCGCACCGTAGCTGTTGCGGAACCCGTTTCTATCATCTCGCTCTCCTGAAGAGGGTTTCGGTCGGGTCATTTGTAGCATGCTTAAATTCATGAATTAAAAGAGGGTAATTAAGAAAATGAAAAAATAACGATTTCAGCCTGACCCGGATTTTCAATAAAATGGATTCGCGAGTAAAAAATAAAAGAAAAAATGCCGGGAGGGCAGAAAGGCATTCTGCGCGGCGGCGATGCCGGTAGCCGGAAATCGGTAAGAATGCACCAGCAACGACCGGTGTTTCGGGCCTGCAGACAGGGAAAATCCGCAAATCTTGCCGAAAATATTCATTTAAAAAAGGCCATCCGCATAACGATACATTTGGAGATACTTTTGCGCCTTGCGGAATCAATTTTTATCGCGCCATATTAGGGTTAATTCGGATGCGATTTAACGGTGCTGGCGCGCAGTGAGCGCCGCAATCCCCAATTTGATAACGCGATGGCCACGACACAGGCCCGTGGCTGTGATTATTTTTTTATCCGAGGTGCCGGATATGTTTAGCGTTCTAGCCAGAATCATCGACGTTGCCGCCATTGCCGCGGGCGCGCTGGTCGCGGCCGCGCTGCATCACGGAAGGATCGTGCCGCTCAGCGACGCCGAAAGTATCGTGCTGGCGTTCAACTGCGTGCTGGCGATCTGGATGTTCCCCGCGTTCAGCATCTATCAGTCGTGGCGCGGCAAGTCGCTCTACGACCTCTTTGCCCGCGTGTCCATTGCCTGGATCGCCGCCGAAGCAACCGGCATCCTGCTCAGCTTCAGCGTGCACCGCGCGGATTCGCTGTCGCGGCTGTGGCTCGGATGGTGGGCAGTGGCTTCAGTGGTGCTCCTGATCCTGTCGAAGGCGCTCGGCTACATGGTGCTCAAGGGACTGCGCCGCGAAGGCTACAACCAGCGTGACGTGGCAGTCGCAGGCGGCGATCGCTATGGGCGCTTTCTCGTCGAGCAAATGCGCCAGCACCCGGAAGCGGGTTTTCGCCCCGTGCTGATGTTCGATGAGGATTGCGATGCCGATGTCGAAGCCACGGTGGATGGCGTGCCGGTGGAGCGCAATCTTTCGGCGATGCTCGATCGCGTGCGCGAGCACGGCATCCGCGAACTTTGGCTCGCGCTGCCGATCTCGAAGGAGCGCACGATTCATCGCATCGTGACGGAGTTGCGCGATGACTTCGTGAATATCCGCTTCATTCCGGATGTGCGCGCGCTGGCGCTTTTCAGCCAGCCCGTCGTGGATCTGCTGGGTGTGCCCGCAATCAATCTGGCCGCATCGCCGATCACGGATCTGCGCGTACTGCCCAAGCGCGCGTTCGACTGGCTCTTCGCCGCGTGCGTGCTTGCGGCACTCGCGCCGCTTCTTGCGGTGATCGCCGTGGCCGTGAAGTGCTCGTCGCCGGGGCCGGTGCTGTTTCGCCAGCGTCGCAAGGGGCTCGACGGCAACGAATTCGAAATCTACAAGTTCCGCTCGATGAAGATGCATGCGGAAAGCGGGGGGCAGGTCACGCAGGCGCGCCGCAACGATCCGCGCATCACGCGTGTCGGTGCATTCCTGCGCCGCACGAGCCTCGACGAACTGCCGCAGTTCATCAACGTGCTCAAGGGCGAGATGTCGGTGGTCGGGCCGCGCCCGCACGCGCTCGAACACGACGACATCTACAAGAATCTCGTGCGCGGCTACATGCAGCGCTATCGCATCAAGCCCGGCATCACGGGCTGGGCTCAGGTCAACGGCTTTCGCGGCGAAACGGATCGCGTGGAAAAAATGCGCGACCGCGTCCGGTTCGATCTGCATTACATGCAGCACTGGAGCTTCATGCTCGATCTGAAGATCGTCGCGATGACGATGTGGAAAGGCTTCGCAGGACAGAACGCATATTGAGCCGGGCGGGCACGCGGCGCGCGATAGAGCCGCCGGTCCCGCCGCCGGTCACACGGAAAGGCAATCGGTAATCATTTTATAGAGGTGGGCATGAATCTGACGATCATTGGCAGCGGTTATGTGGGTCTCGTAACGGGCGCGTGTCTGGCCGACATCGGCAACGATGTGTTCTGCCTCGATGTCGATGCACGCAAGATTGAAATGCTCAATCAGGGCATCGTGCCGATTCACGAGCCGGGTCTGCAGGAGATCATCGAACGCAACCGCCGCGCGCGGCGCCTGACGTTCTCCACCGATGTCGCAGCCGCCGTCGCGCACGGCGACGTTCAGTTCATCGCGGTGGGCACGCCGCCCGACGAGGACGGTTCGGCCGATCTGCAATACGTGCTGGCCGCTGCGCGCAATATCGGGCGGCACATGAACGGATTCAAGGTGGTCGTCGACAAATCGACCGTGCCGGTGGGCACCGCCGCGCTCGTGCACGACGCCATTGCGAGCGAATTGCGCAAGCGCGGGCAATCGCACATGTTCTCGGTGATGTCGAATCCCGAGTTTCTGAAAGAGGGTGCGGCGGTGGAAGATTTCGCGCGGCCCGATCGCATCGTGCTCGGCTGCAATGACGACATGCCGGGCGAGCGCGCGAAGGAAATGATGAAGCGCCTGTATGCGCCGTTCAACCGCAATCACGAACGCACGCTGTATATGGACGTGGCATCGGCCGAATTCACGAAATATGCGGCGAATGCGATGCTCGCCACGCGCATCTCGTTCATGAACGAACTTGCAAATCTGGCCGACCGCGTGGGAGCCGATATCGAATCGGTGCGTCGCGGTGTCGGTTCCGATCCGCGCATCGGCTACGACTTTCTGTACGCCGGTTGCGGTTACGGCGGCTCGTGCTTTCCGAAGGATGTGAAAGCGCTGATGCGCACGGCGGAAGATTTTGGCGACCCGCTGCAGATTCTCCGTGCGGTCGAATCGGTCAACAACGCGCAAAAACTCGTCCTTGCGCAAAAGATCGTCACGCGTTTCGGCTCGGACCTGAGCGGAAGGACATTCGCTGTCTGGGGGCTCGCGTTCAAGCCGAATACCGACGACATGCGCGAAGCGCCGAGCCGCACGCTGATCGCCGAACTGCTCGCGCGCGGCGCGAGCGTGCGCGCCTACGACCCGGTTGCGGGCGGCGAGGCACGGCGCGTGCTCGCACTCGATCTGGCGAGCGTGCCCGATCAGGCCGCGCGGCTCACCTACGCGAGCGACGCGATGGATGCCGTAGACGGCGCCGATGCGGTTGTCATCGCAACTGAATGGAAGGCATTCAAGGCGCCCGATTTCGACGTGCTGAAAATGCGGCTGAAGTCGCCGATCGTATTCGACGGCCGCAATCTTTACGATCCGCCCGCGCTTCAGGAACTCGGCATCGAATATCACGCCGTGGGCCGTGCGAGCGCGACGCAATCGGCGCGCGCACGTGCCGAGTCCGCTGTGCGGACCCAGGTCGCGTAAGCGCAGCGCGTACGGTAACAACGGGCAAACACTGGCAACAACGGGCAACAACGGGCAACAAAGGGGCCGCCATGTTTCAGGACGTGTTGATTGTCTGTCGCGCGAACGTCTGCCGCTCGCCCGCGGCGGAGCAGCTGTTTCGTGCGGTCTCGCGCGAACGCGCGGGCGAACGCAAGCACGCGTTCCATTCGGCGGGCATTCACGCGAAGGAAGGCGCGGACATGGATCCGGTAATGCAGCGCCTGCTCGAAGAACGCGGTGTCGCGGTGGGCGAGCATCGCGCGCGCCGCCTCACGCGGCGTCTCGTGCGCGCCGCGGATCTCGTGCTCGTCACGGAGCGCAAGCAGGTGTCCGTGATCGAGCGCATCGAACCCACCGCGCGCGGCAAAGTGTTCGCGCTCGGCAAGTGGGAAAACTCGGATGTCGCAGATCCGCACGGCCTCGATGAGGGCGTGTATTGCGACAGTCTCGAACTGATGGATCGTCTGGTGAAGGGATGGATGAGCCGAATATGCTAAGGAAAAAACTCACTGTAGTGCTGGCGCTGAGCGCGTTCGTTTCGGCGTGCTCCACGGCGCCCGGCAACTACCTCGATACGTCGCGATTGCACGAGGAACCGTCGAATCAGCCGAAACAGCAGTTGACGGTGCATCTGATCGACTCGCAACTCGTGATGCAGCAGGCCCAGGTTTCGGCGACGCCGCAGGTCATTCCGCCATCGCGCTATCACGACGCGGCGAATTACATCTATCACATCGCGCCGCAGGACATCCTCGGCGTGACCGTCTTCGATCACCCGGAACTCACGACGCCGCAGGGCTCGACGTTCTCGGCGGGCGGCAACACCACGCAGACCGTGGGTCAGGCGCTCTCGCAGCCCTACACGAGCGCGCTGCCGGGGCAGGCCGATCCATACGGGCAGACCGTTGCCTCGGACGGGACGATCTACTTCCCGTTCGTCGGGCGCGTGCGCGCGGCGGGCAAGACGCCGAGCCAGTTGCGCGACCAGCTCGCGTCAGGACTCGCACCGTACGTGAAGAACCCGCAGGTGGACGTGCGCGTGCTCGCTTACCGCAGCCAGAAAGTGCAGGTGACGGGCGACGTGAAGACGCCGGGTCCGCTCGCCATGAGCGACGTGCCGCTGACGCTTGTCGATGCGATCACGCGCTCGGGCGGCACGACCGACAACGCCGACATCAACCGTGTGCGTCTCACGCGCGGCGGCAAGCTCTACGTGCTCGACGCGGACCGCATGCTCGATGGCGGCGATACGAGCCAGAACGTGATGCTTCAGGACGGCGACGTCATCAACATCCCGGATCGCACGGATAGCCGGATCTTCGTGATGGGCGAAGTGAAAACGCCGACGCAGACGAGCTTGATCCGCGGAAAACTCACGATTGCCGACGCGCTCACGCAGGCGGGCGGCATTCTCGACACCGATGCGAACCCGCGCCAGGTCTTCGTGATGCGCGGGATGAAAGACAACCCCACTCAGCCGGATATTTACCGGCTCGACATGACGCAACCGGACGCGATCATGCTTTCGTCGCAATTCCAGCTCAAACCGCTGGATGTCGTGTACGTCGGCACGGCCGCCTCGGCTACCTTCAACCGCGTGTTGCAGCAGGTGCTGCCGACCATCCAGACCGTTTTCTATCTCAAGCAGATCGCGAAGTAATGCGTGTGCTGCCTCAGTACGAAGACGAACACAGTCAGGAGCAACACTTACTCATGGGGATCGAAACGTGAGCATGCAAATCATCCCGCAGGCGGCCCCGGCGGCTCGCACAGAAGAAGAGGACGTGGTCCTCGGCCAGCTATTGCGCGTCATTCTCGACGACATCGGCTGGCTCATCGCCATCGCGGCGGCTGTGATCGGCATCGCCGTGTTTTATTGCTACGTGGCGAAGCCGGTCTATACGGCCGATACGCAGGTCCGCGTCGAGCCGGCCGACTACACGTCTCAGGCGCTGACGCAAACGCAGACCGGTGCGGCGATCAACAGCGGATCGTCGACCTCGCTGCCGACCGACGCCGAAATCGCGATGATCAAGAGCCGCAGCGTGGTCGAGCCGGTTGTCGACAAGTTCAAGCTGAACTTCTCCGTCACACCGGTCTCGCTTCCGGTGCTCGGCAATCTGGCGAACCGGCTCGCGACGCCGGGTACGCCCGCAAAACCATGGCTCGGCCTCGACAAGTACGCGTGGGGCGGCGAAGTCGCCGACATCGATTCGATCGACGTGACGCCTGCGCTCGAAGGCAAGAAGCTCACGTTGACGGCATTGTCGAACGGGCGCTTCGTATTGCACAGTCCAGACGGCGAGCGCCTGCTCGAAGGTGTGGCTGGCGAGACCGCGCAGGGCAACGGTGTGACGTTGATGGTGAACAAGCTGGTTGCGCGTCCCGGCACGCGTTTTACCGTGGTCCGCATGAACAACCTCGACGCGATCACGGCATTCCAGAACGCGATCACGGTGCAGGAAGAGGGCAAGCAAACGGGCGTGATCGACATCTCGCTTGAAGATACCGATGCCGTGCGCGCCGCCGAAATCGCCAATGCGCTTGCGCAGTCGTATCTGCGCGTGCACGTTGCGAGCAAGCAGGCCGATGCGAGCAAGATGCTCGACTTCCTGCGCAGCGAGCAGCCGCGCCTGAAGTCCGACCTCGAAAACGCCGAAGCCGCGCTTACGGCCTACCAGAGCAAATCCGGTTCGATCAACGCGAGCGACGAGGCGAAGATCTATCTGGAAGGCAGCGTGCAGTACGAGCAGCAGATTTCCGCGCTGCAGTTGCAGATCGCTTCGCTGCAACAGCGCTTTGGCGACGCGCATCCGGTGCTCATCGCCGCGCACAAGCAGCTTGCCGAGCTCCAGGGCGAACGCGCCAAATACGACACGCGTTTTCGCGATCTGCCCGCGACGGAAGTTAAAGCCGTGCAGCTGCAACGCGACGCCAAGGTGGCCGAAGACATTTACGTGCTGCTGCTGAACCGTATTCAGGAGCTGGCGGTTCAGCGCGTGGGCACGGGCGGCAACGTGCATATCGTCGATGCGGCGATGCGTCCGGGCAAGCCTGCGAAGCCAAAGAAACTGCTGATCATTTCGGCCGCGTCGCTGCTCGGCCTGATTGTCGGCACGGGCTTCGTGCTGATGCGCCGCAATATGTTCAAGGGCATCGTCGACGCGGACCAGATCGAGCGCGCATTCCAGTTGCCGGTTTTTGGCCTCGTGCCGATGTCCACGGAGCAGACGGCGCTCGAAAAGCGCGCGCCCGTGCGCGGCGGCACGCGCATGCGCGAAGTGCTCGCGAACGTGCACCCGAAGGACCTCACGGTCGAAAGCCTGCGTAGCTTGCGCACCTCGCTGCAATTCAGCGTGATGGATGCGCGCAATCGCGTGGTGATGCTGACGGGTTCGGTGCCCGGCGTCGGCAAGAGCTTTATCACGGCGAATCTGGCCGTGCTGCTTGCGCACTCGGGCAAGCGCGTGCTGATGATCGACGGCGACATGCGGCGCGGCACGCTGGAACGCTACCTCGGCGGCTCGCAGGAGAACGGTTTTTCCGAACTGCTCTCGGGCCAGATCTCGCTCGATGAATCCATTCGCGCGACCGAAGTGGACAACCTGCATTTCATTTCATGCGGGCGACGTCCGCCCAATCCGTCCGAGCTGCTGATGTCGCCGCGCCTTGGCCAATATCTTGAAGGGCTGTCGCAGCGCTATGACGTGCTGCTGATCGACACGCCGCCGGTGCTGGCCGTGACCGACGCCGCGATCATCGGCGGGCATGCGGGCTCGACGTTCCTCGTGCTGCGCTCGGGCATGCATTCGGAAGGCGAGATTGCCGATACGCTCAAGCGTCTTCGCAATGCGGGCGTGCGCGTGCAGGGCGGCATTTTCAATGCGGTGCCGCAGCGTGCGCGCGGCAGCTATGCGTACGGTTACGCGGCCGCGCAGGAATATTTGAGCGCCTGATTCATGGATCGACATCACCCAACCCTTGAGCGCGCGATTCGCGTGACCGTGCTCGTGCCGACGTACCGCCGTCCCGAGGATCTGGCGCGCTGCCTGTCCGCACTGCTGTGCCAGGCGCGCTCGCCGGAGCAGATTGTCGTGGTTGCGCGTGCCGACGATGAAGCGACGCACGCGTGCCTCGCGGAACACGTGACGCCGCGCGTGCTGAACGTGGAGGTCGCGATTGTCGACGCGCCGGGGCAGGTGGCCGCGCTCAATCGCGGGCTCGAAGCCGCGACGGGCGACGTGATCGCGATCACCGACGACGACGCCGCGCCGCACAGCGACTGGGTCGCGCGCATCGCCCAGGCATTCGAGATCGACCCGAAACTGGGCGCACTCGGCGGGCGCGACTGGGTCCACGAAGCGGGGCGCGTGCTCGACGGCGAGCGCGAACTGGTCGGCAAGCTGCGGCCTTCGGGCCGCATTGTCGGCAATCATCATCTCGGCGTGGGCAAGGCGCGCGAAGTCGATCTGCTCAAGGGCGCAAACATGAGCTACCGGCGCGCGGCGATCGGCAGCCTGCGTTTCGACGCGCGTTTGCGCGGCAGCGGTGCGCAAACGCACAACGACATGGCCTTCAGCATGAGCGTGAAGCGCGCGGGCTGGAAGCTCGTCTACGACCCGCTCGTCGCCGTCGATCACTATCCCGCGCCGCGCCCGGGCGAAGACCCGCGCAACGCGCAGACGCTCGCGTCCATGCGCAACGCCGCGTTCAATCTCCATCTGATCCTGCTCGGCCATCTTTCGCCGCTGCATCGCGAGACCGCATGGTGGTGGTATGCGCTCGTCGGCACGCGTGTTTATCCGGGGCTGCTGCACGCCGGACTCGGCGCGCTGCGCGCCGGATCGCCGGGCGACGCCTTCGCGCGCTGGCGCGCGGTGCGCAACGGCGCACGCGAGGCGCGCCGCGCGCTTGCATAGCGCGCGGCCCACGATTACACGGAGGACCCTGAATGAGTAGTACGCAAGTCCACGTTCATCTGTTTTACGGCGCCGATCCGCGCCGCTATCGCAAGGGCGAGAACATCGGCAGCCTGTACGGTTACCATCACGCCCAATCCCCTGAATTCGCGCTCGATTATTCGCGCGATACCGACGAACGCGCGCCCGTGCGTTTTTTGCGCCGCGCACTGAAGACGGTGTGCGGTTTCGATTTCATTCATACGTGGCGCAATCGCCGCGCGATTCTGCAATCGGACGTAATCTGGACGCACACGGAGCAGGAGCATCTGGCCGTGGCGCTGCTCTTGCTGATGCATGCGCGCAAGGGCGGGGAGCGCCCGCTATTGCTCGCACAGAGTGTGTGGCTGCTCGATCGCTGGACGGGCTACAGTGCGTTGCGCCGCGCGTTTTATCGCAAGCTGCTCGCGCGCGCCGATCTGCTCACCACGCTGGCAAGCGAAAACGCGGCGCTCTGCGGGCGCTATTTCGGACGCGAAGCGCGCCGCGTGCTTTACGGCCTGAATACCGACGATTTTCCGCTGCGCCCGCCCACGCGCTGGGAGCCGCATGAGCCGGTGCGCATCGCCGCCATCGGCAACGATCGCGACCGCGACTGGACGACGCTCGTTGGCGCGCTCGGCGGCGACCCGCGCTATGAAGTGCGTATTGCCACGCGCCGCCGCATGCCGTCCTCGGCGCGCGCATCGAACGTCGAAATCGTGCGCGTGTCGGGCCTGACGCAACAGCATGCGCTTTACGAGTGGGCCGACCTGATCGTTGTGCCGTTGCGCCAGAACACGCACGCCTCCGGCATCACCGTCATGCTGGAGGCCGCCGCGCTCGGCAAGCCGATGATCGCGACGAAGGTCGGCGCGCTCGACGATTACTTCGACGAGCGGGCTGTTTCCTGGATCGAGCCGTCCAATCCGCAGCAATTGCGCGATGCGGTGAATGCGTTGGCAACGAATCCGGCGCGCGCGCTCGATCAGGCTCGCACCGCCTGCGAGCAGTTGCGCACGCGCGATCTGACGACCCAGCACTTCGCCGGGCAGCACGTGCAACTCACGCGCGAAATGCTGCTTGCACGCGACGCGCAGTACGCGCGCACGGCGGCGGGAACGTCGTCCGCCGCGCGCGGGCTGCCGCGAGGGATGTGACGATGCGACTGCCGCCCGCCATGCCTCGTCCTGTTCCCGTTCCAGGTCCCATCCCCGGTCCTGCGCCCGCCGTCATGGCGATGCCCATGCCGGCGCGCGCGCCGGCGCGCAAGCCGTCCGGCCTGCGTCGCGCGATGAGCCGCGATACGTTGGCGCCGCTTGCACTGTGGCTCTTGACGGCGTTGCTCGTGGTCGCGCACCAGGGCTCGGTGCTCACGGTAGCGTTCCCGGTGCTCGCGGTGATGACGGGCCTGTGGCTCTACTTCGTGAATCCGGTGCGTTATATCGGCTTCATGTGGTGGCTGTGGTTTCTGAGTCCCGAAGTGCGGCGCCTCGCCGACTACGGCAAGGGCGCGTTCACGCCGACAAGCCTGATCCAGGTTGCGCCGCTCGCCGTCACGATGATCAGCGGCATTTCGCTGCTGCGCTACTACCCGTTGCTCGCGCAGCGGCGCGGCCTGCCGCTCCTGCTCGCGCTGGCCGGTATCGGCTATGCATTCGTGGTGGGCGTGGTGGCGAGCGGCCCGGCCGCCGCTGTCTACGACCTTGCGAACTGGCTTTATCCGCTCCTGATCGGTTTTCACATCATGGTGCTCACGCGCCAGTATCCCGAGTCGCGCGACACGATCATCAATACGTTCATCTACGGCATGCTCGTCATGGGCATTTATGGTCTCGTGCAGTTCTTCGTGATGCCGCCGTGGGACGCGATGTGGATGATCGGTTCGGACATGAATTCGCAAGGCGACCCGGTTCCCTACGGCGTGCGCGTGTTCAGCACGATGAATTCGTCCGGGCCGTTTGCGTTCGCGATGATGGGCTCAATGGTATTCGTGATGGCGGCGAAGCACCGCGTGCGCTGGATCGCGGCGGCGGCGGGTTTCTTTGCGTTCGCGCTTTCGCTCGTGCGTTCGACCTGGGGCGGCTGGGCGATTGCGATGCTGATCCAGTTGATGAAATCGAGCAACCGCGTGCGTGTGCGCATCATCATCAGCGCCTTCGTTCTCGCGGGGGTGTGCGTGCCGCTGCTGACCGTGGGTCCTGTTGCGGACCGTATGCAGCAGCGCCTCAATACGCTCGCGAACCTCAGCAACGACCAGAGCTATGAAGCGCGTAACCAGTTCTATGCGGACTTCGCGAAGACCGCGTTTACCGATGTCACCGGCGAAGGCCTCGGCGCGACAGGCGCCTCGACGAAGCTCTCGAGCAACAACGGTCAACTCGGCAAGTACGGCAGCTTCGACAGCGGCGTGATGAACATTCCGTTCGTGCTCGGCTGGCCGGGCACGCTGCTCTACATGTCGGGCGTGTTGTGGCTGCTGGCGCGCGCGGTGCGCATCGCGCTGCGCATGCCTGAAGACCGCTATGTGTGCGCATGCCTGAGTCTCGCGGTATCGATCTTCGCGATGCTGGTGTTCACCAATTCGCTGGTCGGCACGGGCGGCCTGCTGCTGTTTTCCAGCGTGTTTTCCATACTCAGCGCGGGGCACTGGCACAAGCTGACCCGGCGCGAGACCGTCTTTACGGAGGTCATCGATTGAGAGTCGCAATCGTCACGCACGTCGTGCGCCATAACGACGGCCAGGGGCGCGTCAATCACGAGATCGCGCGCGCAGCGCTGGAAGAGGGATTCGACGTGACGCTGATCGCGTCGCACGTCGCGCCCGAACTGCTCGCGCATCCGAAGGTGACGTGGGTGCGCGTGCAACCGTCGCGCGCATGGCCGACCAATCTGTTGCGTCAACAGGTGTTCGCGCTGAAGAGCGCGCTGTGGCTGCGCCAGCATCGCGCCGAATACGATGTCCTGCATGTGAACGGCTTCATTACCTGGGCGCGCGCCGATGTCAACACCGCTCACTTCGTGCACGGCGGCTGGGCGCGCAGCCAGTACTACCCGTTCGGCCTCACGCGTGGCGTGTGGTCCGCCTATCAGTTCGTCTACACGCGTGCGAACGCCGTGCTCGAACGCTGGGCGTATCGCCGCTCGCGCGTGATTGCGGCCGTGTCGCGCAAGGTGGCCGACGAGATTCGCGTGTCGGGCGGCAATCCGGTCGAGCGGCTCGATGTGATTTATAACGGCGTCGATACGCAAACCTTCGCCTCGGCCAGCGCCGACCGGCTGAAGTTCGATCTGCCCGCCGACGCGTTTTTGCTGCTCTTCGTCGGCGACCTGCGCACGCCGCGCAAAAATCTCGGCACCGTGCTGCACGCGTTGAAGGCTTTGCCGGAGCACGTGCATCTCACGGTGGCCGGTTATCTGCCGGGCAGCCCGTACCCGGCGATGGCGCGTGAACTGGGCATCGCTTCACGCGTGCATTTCCTCGGCCTCGTGCGCGAGATGCCGACGCTGATGCGTTCCGTCGATGCCTATGTTTTTCCGTCGCGCTACGAAGCGATGAGCCTCTCGCTGCTGGAGGCGATGGCGGCCGGTCTGCCTGTCGTGACCGCGCGCACCGCGGGCGGCGCGGAGATCATCACGCCGGACTGCGGCATCGTGCTCGACGATCCCGACGATGTCGCCGCGCTTGCGCGCGCGGTCGGGCAACTCGCCGCCGACACGCCGCGACGGCACGCGATGGGCGAAGCCGCGGCGCAGCTTGCGATGTCGTTCGGCTGGGCGCGCATGGCGGCGCAATACATCGCGCTGTACCGGCAAATCGCGGGCGACGCGAGCGATGTCGCGCACCGCGACGCGCACGATCTCGCCCACGCCGCAATGCCGGGCGCGCATTCGCTGCAGCTCGAAGAAACGCCCTGAATACTGCATTCAAGCAATCGGGCAGAACAAGGAAAGGAAACACGTAATGACGACTCAATCCATCCATTCGCTGCAGATCGGCATGCACTGGTTTCCCGAGCGTGCCGGTGGACTCGACCGCATGTATTACTCGCTCGTGGGCGCACTGCCGGGAGCCGGTGTCCACGTGCGCGGCGTCGTGGCCGGTTCGCCGAAAGTCGAGCAGGATAGCGGCGGAGCGATTCACGGTTTCGGCTCTGCCTCGCGTGCGCTGCCGCTGCGGCTCATGTCCGCGCGCCAGGCGCTGCGGCGTGAAATCCGGCGGCATCGGCCCGATGTGATTTCGTCGCACTTCGCGCTCTACACGTTCCCGGGCCTCGATGTGACGCGCGGCATTCCGCAGGTCTCGCACTTCCAGGGTCCATGGGCCGACGAGAGCTTCGTTGAGGGCGCAGCGACCTTGAGCCAGCGCATCAAGCACCATCTGGAACAGTCCGTGTACGAGCGCTCGTCGCGGCTCATCGTGCTCTCGCGCGCGTTCGGCGATATCCTCACGAAGCGCTATGCGATCTCGCCCGAGCGCGTGCGCGTGGTGCCGGGCTGTGTGGACACCGCGCAGTTCGATCCGCCTTGCACGCCCGCCGAAGCACGGCTCAGGCTGCAACTGCCGCAGGGCCGGCCGATCGTGCTCGCGGTGCGCCGGCTCGTGCGCCGGATGGGCCTTGAAGACCTGATCGATGCGGTCAGGCAGCTCAAGCCGCGTCATCCCGACGTGCTGCTGCTGATCGCCGGACGCGGACGGCTCGAAGCGGAACTGCAGCAGCGCATCGACGATGCGGGCCTTGCCGACAATGTGAAGCTGCTCGGCTTCGTGCCCGACGCGCATCTGCCCTCGCTCTATCGCGCCGCGACGTTGAGTGTCGTGCCGACGGTTGCGCTCGAAGGATTCGGCCTGATCACCGTCGAGTCGCTCTCGGCGGGCACACCCGTGCTCGTGACGCCGGTGGGTGGGCTTCCGGAGGCGGTGGCGGGTCTTTCGCAGGATCTCGTCTTGCCCGCCACGGGTGCGGACGCCATTGCGGACGGCATCGACGCAGCGCTTTCGGGCAGGCTGAAGCTGCCCGATGCGCAGGCTTGCCGCGACTACGCGCGCAATCATTTCGATAACGCGGTCGTCGCGAAGCGGGTGGCGGAGGTCTATGCGGAGGCGATCGCCGCAGCGAATAGCGGCGTGCAGTAAGGGAAACGGGGCACGCTGTGCCCCTTTGACCGTTCAGGCGCGACGATGCTGCCGCGCCGGGTCGAAATGGTTGTTTGAACAATCGGCGCGCGTGTGTCTATCGCGCGCCGTTTCGTATTCGCGTGGTTGATCGCCTGGGTGATGCGGCGTATTTCAACGCGGTACGCACTTCACGCCGATCACATAACCGGCGACGCCGGAAATTGCATCCGCACCGCCATGGAGCGGCGTTGAAACCGTCCATGCCGGTGATCGGTGCGTCTGCATCAAATTGCGTCGGGGCGCTCGTTGCGCGCGAGATCGGCGGTCACCATCATCTGGCACAACTGTTCGAGCGAGGTGCGGGCTTCCCAGCCGAGTTCCTCGCGCGCCTTGCTCGCATTGCCGATCAGCAGATCGACCTCGGCGGGGCGGTAGAAGCGCGGATTCACGCGCACGAGCTGGCGTCCCGTGGAGATGTCGACGGCCGTTTCGCGTTCGTCGCGGCCCGACCATTCGAGTTGAATGCCGGCGGCGGCAAACGCCATCGTTACGAAGTCGCGGACGGTTTCCGTGCGGCCCGTGGCGAGCACGTAGGTGCTGGGGCGTTCGGCCTGAAGCATGCGCCACATGCCCTCGACATACTCCGCCGCAAAGCCCCAGTCGCGTTTGGCGCTGAGATTGCCGAGTTCGAGCGTGGTTTGCTTGCCGAGCTTGATTCTGGCGACAGCGTTCGTGATCTTGCGCGTTACGAATTCGTGGCCGCGCAGCGGCGATTCATGATTGAAGAGAATGCCGCTCGTCGCAAAGATGTCGTACGACTCGCGATAGTTGACCGTCGACCAGTGCGCGAACAGCTTGGCGGTGCCATACGGGCTGCGCGGGTAGAACGGCGTATCTTCGTTCTGCGGCACGGTCCGCACCTTGCCGAACATCTCGGACGTGGAGGCCTGATAGAAGCGAATGTCGGGATCGACCATGCGGATCGCTTCCAGCAGATTCAGCGCGCCGATGCCGGTGGCTTCGGCGGTCGTGACCGGCTGGTCGAACGACACGCCAACGAAGCTTTGCGCCGCGAGGTTGTAGACCTCGTCCGCGCACGCATGCTCGATGAGCCGCAGCGTGGAGCCCGAATCGGTGAGATCGTGCTCGACGAGTTCGAGTGCGGGATGCTCGAGCACACCGAGTTCGCCCATGCGCCAGAAATTGGTGGAACTGGTGCGGCGATACGTGCCGGTGACGTGATAGCCCTTGTCGAGCAGCAGGCGGGCCAGGTACGCCCCGTCCTGGCCGGAAACGCCGGTAATAACGGCTTTGCGTCGTGCATTCATGGGATGTCCCTTACGTGAGGTGATGGTGAGTCCGATGGCCTGCGAATCAGGACCGTGTGCCCGAAGCGCGCGCCATGGCGGTGGCGTGCGGCTGCGTGGTGTGCGCGGCGCGTGGACCGCGTGTCAGGCGTTTTTCGAAGAGGAACCAGCTGGCGCTCGCATAGACGAGCGTCAGCGCAAGTGCGATGACGGCGCTCTCCACGCGTCCATGTCCGAGACGCCACACGGCGTACAGGAACGTGAGGTGAATGAGGTAGATCGTGTAGCTGATCGTGCCGAGATAAACGAGCACGGGATTCGACAGGGCGCGCCGCACGATGCCTTTCGATTGCAGCGCAACGACGACGAACGACGTGCAGAGCACAAGCGAGACGCTATAGAGCATCGCGTTCGAAAGCGGCGTATTGGCGGCGCGAAAGCGCGGGTAATGCAGATGCAGCCACGCGAGCACGGCGAGTGCGGCGAAAAAGAAAATCGCGGCGAGCACCTTGAAGCGTTCGAGTGCGTTGCGATCGCGCTGCACGAATATCGCAAGCAGTGCACCGGCGGCGAGCAGATCCATGCGGAACGGCGTGAGATAGTAGATCGGCCAGAACGAGTCGAACCACGGCGTGGCGATAGCGCGCAGCACAGGCACGCTCACGATGAGCGCCATGGCCGCGACAGCCAGCAGCCTTCGCGGCAACAGCAGCACCACGAAGGGCCAGAAGATGTAGAACTGCTCCTCCACGGCGAGCGACCAGAGGATGTTGAGGCTGTCGTGGCCGCTCTGCCCGAGCGCATCGCCGATATTCGTTGCGAAGAACGCATACCAGGGCCAGAAACGTAGCCACCCGAGGCCGAACAGCAGCGACGAGATCACCATCAGCAACAGATAAGGCGGCAGGATGCGGCGGATCCGGCGCGCGTAGAAATAGCTGAAATACGACTGACCGCGCGCCTTGCGTTCGAGCAGGATGCCGGTAATCAGAAAACCGCTGAGCACGAAAAACAGATCGACGCCCATCCACAGCGGCGCACGCAACGCATGCTGGGCGAACACGGCCATCACGGCGAGTGCGCGCAGTCCGTCGAGCTGGACGATGCGGTGTGAAGGCGGGTTTTGAATGGCGAGGCTCTTGACGGTCATCAGGTGTCCGGTGGGTCCATACGCAGATAGTCCGGATCATTCTAGAAAGAATTAATTGGCCAAAAACCGCGAAAGATATTCGCTTTGTAAATGGGAAATAACAGCGATCCGAAGCTTGAATAGCGGGTCCTTATCGAACGGAACAGCGTGGAACGATTTTCGGTGTGCGTCCGGTGCGAGCCGGAATCGGAAAAAACATCTTGATTTGCAGGCGATGCGGCATGTTTGACCGCATTCTCCCCATTAAGAGAGATTGGGCAGGAATAGGGCGAAAACGTTGAAGCATTGAATTTTTTTGAATTATTTTCGGTTTTCGACAGACGATTTTTCTCGCTGGTTGTGCGGCATGATCCGGACAGATTGCCGAGAAGCCACGGAGGAATTGCCTTGCCGTTATTGAGTCCCGGTCACCGCATGCGTAGGCCGCTGGCGCTAGCCGTACTGTGCGCATGTATCTGCACGTCGTCGGTTCAGACCGTAGCTGCGCCGCAATTGAATGTGACCTCGTCGTGGATCGGCAATACGTATGGTTATGGCGACGGCGCGTGGACGCAGATCAATATCACCGCCATTGCCGTTACGCCTGAAGGCAAGGTATTGACGAATGCGCCGTGGGACGAGAGCGGTGCGGAAATCAGCGCGTATCAGGACGGCAAGGTGCTCGGCTTCGCGGGCGGCACGCACGGTTGGGGCGGCAGCGGCGGCAATGCGATTGCCGTCAATAAGCGCTATCTGTATGCGGCTGTGGGCGTCGGCAATGAAAAGGGGCACCTCGTCGGTATCGGCATCTGGCCGCCGAAGGGGCATCAGTGGATCGGCATTACGCGACGGCCGCTCGACGACCCGAAGCATGCGGCGGCGTTCCAGTCTTCGCCCGATCCGCTCAACCCGCACGCGCAACTCGCGGGTGCGTTTCTCAAGATCAACGATGTCACGACGGGCGCTCATGCGGATATCGGCGGCCTTGCTGCATCCGACTCGACGCTCTATGTGAGCAACACGGCGACGAATCGCATCGAGGTTTACGACGCCAACACGATGCAGCGCCAGTCGCAGTGGGATGTTCGCGAGCCCGGGCGCATTGCGCTCGCGAGCGACGGATCGCTGTGGGTGCTCACGGGCACGCTCAGCGGCCACGCGCCGCGCGTCGCGCATTACTCCGCGCAAGGCAAATTGCTCGCTGAAGAGGCGCTCGTGCTGCCCACCGATGCGGTGCCCGTCGATATCGCCGTGGATCCCGCACAGCGCCTTCTGATTGCGGATAACGGGCCGCGTCAGCAGGTTCTCATCTACGCGCGCAACGGCAACGGCTATACGCAAAGCGGCACGCTGGGCGAACGTGGCGGTATTTTCTCCGGCGTTGCAGGGCGTCCCGGCCCAGGCCGTTTCAACGGCTTGACCGGTGTCGCCGCCGATGCGCGCGGCAATATCTATGTTTCGACCAACGGCATCGGGCCGCGCCACGAAAGCATCGGCGCGGGGCTCGGCGCGACGCTCGAGAGCTATACGCCCGCGGGCAAGCGCAACTGGATCGTGGAAGGGCTGCTTTTCGTCGACGGCGCCTGGATGGACCCGTCGCGGCCGAACAGCGTTTATACCGGCAACAAGCGCTTCGAACTCGATCTCTCGAAACCGGCCGGGCAGGAATGGAAATACGCTGGATTCCTCTCCGATCGATTCCGCTATCCCGACGACCCGGTTTTTCACACCGATCAATGGCCGGGCTTGCCGACTGCACGCGCGCTGGAGGGACACACGTTCCTCTATTTGACCGACATGTACGCCGATCATCTGAAGATCTATCGCTTCGATGCGCAGCACGACGGCGAGACGGCGATTCCCTCGGGCTTCATTGCGGGACGCGAGCGGCCGGTGCTGCACGTGCCGAATGCGCCGCCCGGCGGCGACTGGATCTGGCGCGACACGAACGGTAATGGCGCGTTCGACGCGGGCGAATTCACGCGCAATCCGGGCCGCGAGAAGCTGGGCGGCGGCTGGGGCTGGTGGATCGACACGCGCGGCGATATCTGGCGCGCACGCGACGATAAGGGCATCTGGCGCTTTCGCTTCGGCGGCCTCGACGCGAAGGGCAACCCGATCTACGCGTACGACAAGCTCGACAAGTACGACGTGCCCGCGCCGTTTACCGAAGTGCATCGCGCGATCTACGAGCCGGATAGCGACTCGCTCTACGTGACGGGCTACACCGCCGATGCGCCGTACGATCCCGGTTTCTGGAAAGAAGCGGGCCGCGTGCTCGTGCGCTACGACCACTGGTCGAGCGGCCACCCGGAACAGCGCTACGTGCTGCGCCTGCCGTGGGACCCGAAAGCGAAGCCGCCTGTCACGCCGGCTGGATTGACCGTCGAAGGGCAATACGTGTTTGTGGTCGAGCCCGCGGGCAACGTCCACGTGTACGACAAAACCAGCGCGAAGGAGATCGGCACCTTCGGGCCGGGCCCGGAAGTCGGGCGCGCATCGGGTTGGGTGGACGTGCCGTTCGGCATCAGCGCGCACCGGCAGCCCAATGGCGAATATCTGGTTTTCGTCGAAGAGGATGCGCGCGGCAAGGTGCTCATGTACCGCTGGAAACCGGCCTGACGCCGCATCGAATCTGCCGCTACTGGAATCTTCATGGACAAAGGAATACTGCGTAACGTCGCGATTAATCTGCTCGGTCTCATACTGCCGACCTTTGTGTCGCTGGTCACGGTGCCTTCGTATATCCGCCTGCTCGGCGTCGAGCGTTACGGCGTGATTGCACTCGTGTGGACGCTGATCGGCTATTTCAGCGTGCTCGATCTCGGCATGAGCATGGCCGCACAGAATCAGATTTCGAAGGCGCATGCGTCCGGCGACGCCGAAGCCTGCGAACGCGTGTTCTGGAGCGCGTTCTGGCTCAATTTCACGACCGGTGTGATCGGCGGCCTGCTGATCTATTCGGGCGGCGCGCTCTATACCGCGTATTTCACGCACGTTTCAGCCGAGCTGCGCCACGAGGTGTATCTCGCGCTGCCTTGGCTCGCCGTGGCGATTCCGCTGGCGAACGTCACGTGGGTGTTTGCGGGCGCAATCAACGGCGCCGAGCGTTTCGGCATCTACAACACGAACCAGACAATCGGCACGTTCCTGTTTCAGTTGCTGCCGCTTGGCGCGGCGTGGGCCGTCGCGCCGAACCTGCAGACCGTGCTCGCCGCCGCCGTCTTCGCGCGGCTCATTGCGGGCGCGATGCTCGGGCGCTCCGCACTGCGCGTGCTGAATATCCGCACGCTGCGCGCACCGCGTTTCGATACGTCGAAGGCGCTCTTCAACTTCGGCGGGTGGATGCTGATTTCGAGCATCACCACCATGGTGGCCGATTCGCTCGATCGCATGATGCTCGGCGGCGGCCTTGGCGCGCGCTTCGTCACCTACTACACCGTGCCGCAGAACCTCGTCACGCGCCTGAACCTCGTGCCGAACGCGCTCGTGCGCACGCTGTTTCCGCGTCTTTCCGCGCTGCATCGCGAACATGCCGACGAAATCGCCGCGCAGTCGCTGCAGTTTCTCAACGCGGTGTTCACCCCGGTCGCCATTGGCGCGATTGTCGTGCTCGGCCCGTTCTTGCATGCGTGGGTCGGGCCCGTGCTCGCCGAGCATGGCGCGCCCGTGGGCCGCTTGCTGATTGTCGCCGTGTGGTTGATCGGACAGGCCAGCGTCACGCGCGTGCTGATCCAGGCGCAAAACAATCCGGCGGCGACGGCGCGCGTCGGGCTCATCGAATTGCCGTTGTTCGCGGGCTTGTTGTGGCTCGGCATCAATCGCGCCGGTTTGCCTGGCGCCGCCACGGCGGTGCTGGCGCGCGCGCTGTTCGACTACCTGGTGCTGCTGTATCTCTCGCGCATCCATGCCCGCACGATTCTTGTCGACATGTTCGCGCATTTGAGTTTCCTCGCAGCCGCGCTCGCGCTCGCATGGTGGTTGCCGGGCGCGGTTTACGCGATTGGCGCGGGCGCGGTGCTTGCGGCGGCGAATGTCGTGTGGTCGGTGGCGACCACGCCGATGCTGCGCGGCTACGCCCGTTCTCTTCTGTTTCGTTTGAATTCACGGAAAAGCGCATGAGTCACGAATTGATTGACGAAGCGGCGCCGTCCGAAAGCGTCGCAGCGCCCGCTATCCGGCGCGAGGTGCCCCCAACGAAACGCGGCGAGGCCGCGCTTGTGTCAGCGCCTGCGACAGCGCCTGTGACCGCACTGCGGCCAGCGCCGCTCAGGCGTGCGCCGCGCGTGGCGATCGTGCACGACTGGCTCGTCACTTACGCAGGCGCGGAACGCGTGCTGGAACAGATCATCGCGTGCTTTCCCGAGGCGGATCTCTTTGCCGTGGTCGATTTTGTCGACGAGAAGGATCGTGCGTTTCTGCATGGCAAGCCGGTTACGACGTCGTTTATCCAGAAGCTGCCGTTCGCACGCGAGAAATACCGCACGTGGCTGCCGCTGATGCCGCTCGCCATCGAACAACTCGACGTGTCGGCCTACGATGTGGTGATTTCGAGCAGTCATGCGGTGGCGAAGGGCGTGCTGACCGGCCCGGACCAGTTTCACCTGAGCTATGTCCACTCGCCGATTCGCTACGCGTGGGACCTTCAGCATCAATACCTGAACGAATCGAATCTGACGCGCGGGCCGAAATCGGCGTTGGCGCGGCTCATTCTTCACTACATCCGCAACTGGGACGTGCGCACGGCGAATTCCGTCGATCAGTTCGTCGCCAATTCGCAGTTCATTGCGCGGCGCATTCGCAAGGTGTATCAGCGCGAGGCGCAGGTGGTGTATCCGCCCGTCGATATCGATTCGTTCGAACTCGAAACGCAGAAGGAAGATTTCTATCTGACTGCGTCGCGGCTCGTGCCGTACAAGAAGATCGATCTGATTGTCGAGGCGTTTGCGCGTACGCCGGAACGCAGGCTCGTCGTGATCGGCGATGGGCCGGACATGAGCAAGGTGCGCGCGAAGGCCGCGCCGAACGTGGAAATCATGGGCTATCAGTCGTTTGCCGTGCTGCGCGAGCGCATGCAGCGCGCGAAGGCATTCGTGTTCGCAGCAGAGGAGGATTTCGGCATCTCGGTTGTCGAGGCTCAGGCGTGCGGTACGCCCGTCATCGCTTACGGCAAGGGCGGCGCACTGGAAACGGTGCGCGATATCGCGTCCGATAGAGTGCGGCCCACGGGCCTCTTTTTCGCGGAACAGCGTGCCGAGGCGATCATCGCTGCCGTCGATGCATTCGAGCGCGACCCGGGGCGTTTTCGCGCCGAGGATTGCCGGGCGAATGCCATGCGGTTTTCGACCGCGCAGTTTCGCGAGCAATTGTTCGCGCGCGTGGCGCAAGCCGTGCCGGAGATTGCGATGCGCGATGTCACGCGTGCGGTGCCCGCGCGTGGCGAACAGGCTGACGCCGCCGCGGCTCGCGCGCCGCGCGTGCTCGCCATCGACCAGAGCGGCGTGCTGGGCGGCGCGGAGCTGTCGCTGCTCGAAGTGGTGAAGGGGCTGCGCGCGCGTATCGAAGTGCTGCTGTTCAATGACGGGCCGTTTCGCGAAGCGCTAGCCGCCGCTGGCGCGCGCGTCGACGTGCTCGATTCAGGCGCGCTGCACAACGTGCGGCGTGACGGCGGCGCGGCGCCGCGGCTCGGCGTGCTGGCCGGTGTCGCATCGCTCGTGCGTGAGACGCGGCGCCGCGCGCGCAACGCGGACGTGCTTTATGCCAACACGCAACGTGCGATGGTGATCGGCGTGCTGGCCGGGCGGCTCGCACGCAAGCCCGTAGTCTGGCATTTGCGCGATATTGTGAGCGAGGCGCACTTCGGCCGTGCGCAGCGCGCGATCATCAAGATGTGCGCGAAGTATGGCCTCGCGCAGGTGATCGCCAATTCGCATGCCTCCGCAGAAGCGTTCGAGCAGCTCACCGGGTTCGACGCGCGCCGCATCGAAGTCGTGCACAACGGCGTCGATGAAGCGCCGTTTATCGCGCTGAAGGATGTGGAGCAAAAACAGTTGCGCGAGCAAACAGGTCTGCCGGCCGACGCTTTCCTCGTCGGTGCATTCAGCCGTCTCGCGCACTGGAAGGGGCAGCACGTCCTGCTCGAAGCGGTGCGGCGCGACGCGCGCATGCACGCGGTGCTGGTGGGCGCGCCGCTGTTCGGCGAAGACGCTTATGCGGCGGAACTGCGCGCGTTTGTCGACGCGCATGACCTGTCCGGGCGTGTGCACTTTCTCGGCTTTCGCCACGACATTGCAGCCTGCATGCGTGCCGTCGATGTCATCGCGCACACGTCGATCACGCCCGAGCCGTTCGGCCGCGTCGTCGTGGAAGGCATGCTGGCGGAGCGCCCGGTCGTGGCTTCGCGCGACGGCGGCGTGACCGAAATTGTCGAGCACGGCGAGAGCGGACTGCTGTGCACGCCTGGCGACGCCGGTGAGCTGGCCGCCACGCTTGCTTCGCTGCACGACGACCCGGCATTGCGCGCACGTCTCGTTGCACAGGGACTGGCGCGTGCGCGTGCGCGCTTCGGGAAGGTGCAGTACGTCGAGGCCGTGGAACGGGTGCTGAAGGAAGTTGCTACGCGTCGCCGGTAAAAGCGGATCGCTTTTACCGGCCGCCTTTACCGCAGTTTTACCGCGCTTTTAACGACGCCGAAGCCGGTTCGTGACGTTCAGCGCGGGACGTTCGAAGAGACGATAGAAGAGCCAGGCCACCGGCAACACCGCCAGCGTGAAGCCGAACGACGGCCAGATGGACGGCTGCAATGCCGAGCGATACAGCAGCGAGGCGAGCAGCACGAAAAGCGGCAGGTGGATCAAATAGAGCGAGTAGCTGAAATCGCCGATCTTCGCGAACACCGACGTCAACATACCACCCGTCGCAGCGGGTCGCGACAGCGCCTTTACGAGGTAGCACGCGAAGGCAATGGCCCAAAGCTGGAATGCGCCGTACTGCCCGAAGTGAAACGCGACGCAGCCAGCCACCGCGAACAACGCAGCGGCAGGGTAGGTGAACGCAAACCCGGCGAACGCAAACCCGCTTGACCCACGCACACGCGCTTCGGCCACCCATACGCCGAGAATCCACGAAAACCAGTACGACGTGAAAAAGATCAGGTCGTGCCGCTGGAGCGTGAGCGCCGATACGACGTTGAGGGCGGCAATGGCCGCGACGACGGTGCCGAGACCCAGGCGGCGGCGCAGCGCGAAAACGAGCGGGTAAAGCAGATAGAACTGCACTTCGAGCGAGAGCGTCCACAACGCGCCGTTGGAGCCGTACGTCTTGCCCGCCACGCCTTGCAGCGAAAACAGATTGACGAAAAATGCGCGCGGCCCGATGTCGAGAATCTTGTGGCTGACCGGCGCGAGCGTCAGGCTGATCGAATCGGCCGCGAACGTCAGCAACAGCGCCGCGAGCAGCACCGGATAGATGCGCACGAAACGACGCAGCCAGAACTGCCGCGCGTCGAGCTGGAAATCCGGGTTCGCGGCGAGCTTTGCGGCGCCGCTGCGATGGATGCAATAGCCGCTGATGACGAAGAAAATCGGCACGCCCGCCGATCCCCATGCGACCGGCAGCGTGAGCCAGGCGGCAATCGTGCCGGGATTGGCGAGGCTCGCGTGGGACGCATGGAACGCGCCCATGCCGATCCACGTGACCTGGCGGCAGTGGAAATACGCGACGAGCAGGGCGGCGAAACCGCGCAGCGCTTCGATTGCGTGCTCGCCCGCCAGCGCACCGGCGGCGGAACGCGCGGGCGCGGCGGGTACGGAAGATGCTCGTGGCAGAACAGTATCGAGTGCGGGATCGCTCATCAGTGTGCAGTTTTCGGTCAGGTTACCTCGCGATCATAGGGATCGCCGCGCACCGAAAGTATGCGAAAGATTTTCAAAATGTATTCGGGCGCCACGATTCGAAATGCCGCTCGGAAAGGGAGAAATTCATAAATAAATCGATATTGGGGTAAACGAGTTTATTTGTGGAATTTGTGGTGCTAGCTTAGAAGCATCTGTTTTTTGGTCTATGGTCGCAGGAGATTTCGATGAATCTGAATCTGCATTTGCTGGCTGGCGTTGCCGTACTGTTGATACTCGTCGCGGTATCTGCCTATCGCGAGGCCCTCAGAAACGAGCCTATTCGCCGCGTTCGCGCGCGCTCGGGCAAATTGCCCACTATCGACGATGTCGAGTAGACTCGCTGCTTCAACATTCGACCTGACGCGCGCCAGTCCGCTGGCTGGTTATCCGAATGCGTTTCAATCCGCGTCTGATTGGAGCGGGAAATTGGTGCCGATTATCCGGCAATCATGGAAATAATTTCCGCTGAACCAGTTGAACTCACTTTCTCGAATTCCGTGTGCGCCCGTTATGACCGATAACGGCACGGAGCCGAACCCTTCAATATAAAAATTGCTGCGCCAACACAATCACCGGGGACGCCGGGCTTGCCTTGCTGCGAGGCCGTTATTCAAACGATCGATCTGGGAATGAACACCATGCTCAAAGTTACCAAAGCGGTATTTCCTGTTGCGGGTCTCGGTACGCGCTTTCTGCCCGCGACCAAGGCCAGCCCCAAGGAAATGCTGCCGATCGTCGACAAGCCACTGATCCAGTACGCAGTGGAGGAGGCGATCGCCGCGGGTATCACGGAGATGATCTTCGTGACCGGCCGCAGCAAGCGGGCGATCGAGGATCACTTCGACAAGTCGTACGAGATCGAGGCCGAACTCGAAGCGCGCCGCAAGGACAAGCTGCTCGATCTCGTTCGCAGCATCAAGCCGGGCAATGTGGACTGCTTCTACGTTCGCCAGGCCGAGGCGCTCGGGCTTGGTCACGCGGTGCTGTGCGCCGAAAAACTCGTGGGTGACGGCCCGTTCGCCGTGATTCTCGCCGACGATCTGCTCTACAGTCCCACGCCGGTCATGAAGCAGCTCGTGAACGTGTTCAACCACTATCACAGCTCGGTTGTGGGCGTCGAAACGATTGCGCGCGAGAACAGTGCCTCTTATGGCGTTGTCGACGGACGCGAGTGGGAGGAAGACGTGTTCAAGCTTTCAGGCATCGTCGAAAAGCCCGTGCCCGAAGTTGCGCCGTCGAATCTCGGCGTGGTGGGGCGCTACGTGCTGATGCCCACGATCTTCGATCATCTGCGTGCGCTCAAGCCCGGCGCGGGCGGCGAATTGCAACTGACCGACGCGCTGCAGTCGCTGCTCACCGATGAGCAGGTGCTTGCGTATCGCTATACCGGCACGCGTTTCGACTGCGGCAGCAAACTCGGTTATCTAAAGGCCACGGTGGAGTTTGCGTTGCGCCACCCGGAGGTGCGGGACGAATTCGAAGCGTATTTGCAGAATCACCTGCCTGTGACATTGGCCGCTGCTTGAAGCCACGGTGAGGCCACCCGAGTCCGTCTAAAACCGCTTGAAATCGCCTGCTGCTAACTCAAGGCAGCAGGCAATAAATCGTGCGCGCCGCAAGCCGTCGCGCACGATCGTGCCTTTCTGCGCGCTTCACGGCGCAAAACCCGTGCGGCTTCCCCCTCTACGTGATGGCGTCAAACTTTACGCCTGCTCTACGGGTTTCCCCCGGTTTGAAAGCGCTTTCACGATGAGTAATCTTTCGACCATGGCTACTACCGAACCCACCTCGCCCAGCGTCACGCTCGAAGAAATCGCGCGTGTGGCGGGCGTTTCGCCCAGCACCGTGTCACGCATCCTGAACGGCACGGTGCGCGTGTCGCCCGCGAAGCGGGAGGCTGTCGAGCAGGCGATCGCACAGTTCAATTACCGGCCGAACGTGCTCGCGCGCAGTCTCGCGAGCGGCAAGACCAACACCATCGGCGTGCTCACGCAAACGATCGCGAGCCCGTTCTACGCCGAGTGGCTTCGCGGTATCGAAGATGCGCTGTACGAGCCGGGGTTCACGCCGGTCTTCGTCAGCAGCCGCTGGAACGTGACGGAAGAGTGCTCGCGCATCGAGCAGTTCATCGCCCGGCGCGTCGACGGCATCATCATCCTGCACGGGCAGCTCGACGAAAGCCGCCTCGAGGAATTCTCCCGACAAACGCCGATTGTCGTGCTCGGGCGCTCGCTCGAGGACGGCCCGACGCTGGCGGGTTTTCCGATCGACAACGTGCAGGGCGCGTTTGATGCAACGCGGCATCTGATTGCCGAGGGGCATCGCAAGATCGCTTTCATCGCGGGACCGACGAGCCATACCGACGCGCTCGAACGACTGGTCGGCTACCGCATGGCGCTCGAGGAAGCCGGCATCGGTTTCGACGCCATTCGCGTCGAGCAGGGCGATTTTCTCGAAGCGGGCGGCGTCGCCGCCATGGAGCGCCTGTTCGAACGTGGCGTCGGTTTCACCGCGGTGTTCTGCGCGAACGACCAGACCGCTTACGGAGCGCGCCTCGTTCTTCATCGGCGCGGCCTGCGTGTGCCTGAAGACATATCGATCGTCGGATTCGACGATGTGCCGACCTCGCAGTACGCTACGCCGCCGCTCACCACCGTGCGCCAGCCGATTTACGACATCGGCCGGCAAGCCGCCGGGGCAATCGTGCGGCTGATTCGCAAAGAACCCGTGACCCTGAGTGCCTTCCCGCTGAGCCTGATCGTGCGGGAAACCACGTGTGCACCAGGCCGTGTCGAACCCATCGTAGATTTCACCAGCTGATTCTGGTTGTTTGCGGCGGCAAGCCCGCCATGGCCGAAAGCCGCCATTTTATGAAAGCGCTTTCATAAAAGATGTATTCGAAAAGAAGTAATCGTCAACGAGACAGGAACAGGAGACAGTCAATGAAATATCGCCTTTCGGTGCTTGCCACTTCCGCCGTGCTCGGGTTGGCGGCGACAAGCGCCTTCGCCAACACCACGTTGCATGTTGCGGTCTTTCCGAAGCTCGATCAGGAAATCAAGGACGTGCTGCCGGAGTGGAAGAAGCTCCACCCGGATGTCGACGTCAAGGTGTCGGCGCTCGCGATCAGCGATCACCACAACGCCATGACGACTGCGCTCGCAACGGGTTCGGACTTGCCGGATGTCATGGCTGTCGAAGTCGGCTACATCGGCCGCTTTGCAGCGGGCGGCGGTCTCGAGAATCTGGCGAAGCCTCCCTTTAACGCAGGCCAGTTCAAGAACAACTTCATCCATTACACGTTTGCGCAGGCCACCACGGAAGATGGCGCGATTGTCGGCATGCCCGCGGATATCGGCCCCGGCACGCTGTTCTTTCGCAAGGACATTCTCGACAAGGCCGGTGTGACCGAAGCGGATCTGACGCGTTCCTGGGACTCCTATCTGGCTGCCGGCCAGAAGATCAAGAAGGCCACGGGCGCCTATCTGCTCGCCTCGGCGCGCGACATCGAAGACATCTATATCCGCGCCGACCTGAAGGAAGGCGAGGGCGTGTATTTCGACAAGAAGGGCAATCCGGTCGTCACCTCGCCGCGTTTCGTGAAGGCTTTCGAACTGGCGAAGAAGACGCGCGATCTGGGTCTCGACGCGAAGATCACGCCGTGGTCGAACGAGTGGGCCGAGGGTTTCAAGCGCGGCACGATCTCGACGCAGATGATGGGCGCGTGGCTCGGCGGCCACCTGTCGAGCTGGCTCGCACCGGACACGAAGGGCCTGTGGCGCGCCACGAACCTGCCGAACGGTGCGTACGCATCGTTTGGCGGCACCTTCTGGGCGATTCCCGTGAAGGCCACGCAGAAGGAACTGTCGTGGGAATTCATCAAGTTCCTGACGACCCGCCAGGATGTCCAGCTCGATTCGTTCCAGTCGATCGACGCGTTCCCGGCGCTTCTGTCCGCGCAGTCGTCCGACTTCTTCGCCCAGCCCGTGGCGTTCCTCGGCGGCGAAAAGGCGCGTCTGATCTGGCGCGACGCCGCATCGCACATCCCGTCGATCGAACGCAACAAGTATGACCAGGTGGCCGAAGAGGCCGTCCACTCCGCGCTCGACAAGGTGGTCGACAACGGCGAGGACATCCACACGGCGTTGCAGGAAGCGCAGGCCGAAATCGCGCACCGCGTCCGTCGTTGAGGATCGCGAATTACCACGTGCACTATCCGATGTAAAAAAACCGCGCGGCCGGCGTGAAAGGCCGGCCGCGCCCGAAAGGTTGGAGCCGTTGATGAGTCGCTTGATGCCCCCACCCGATGCGAGCGTTCTGGAGCCCCGCGAGGTTCCTCCCTTGCCCGCGGCCGGCCGCCGCCGGTTGATTGCGGATCCGGTGAAGGTCGCCCCGTATCTGTTTCTCGCACCGTTCTTTGTGCTGTTTGCGACGTTTATTGCGTTCCCGCTGCTGTTCTCCCTGTTTCTTTCGTTCCAGGACTGGGATGCGACCTCGGGGCTCGCAGGCATGAAGTGGGTGGGCCTGTCGAATTTTACTTTTACGCTGACCGACCCGTGGTTCTGGAAGTCGCTGTACAACACGGCGTATATGGCGCTCGCGTCGGGCTTGCCGCAGCATTTGATCGCGCTGCCGCTGGCGTTCTTTCTGCAAACCTGTTTTCGTCGCTGGCGCAACTTTGTCGTCGGCCTGTATTTCCTGCCGTTCATCACGTCGAGCGTGGCCATCGCGCTGATTTTCTCGTCGCTGTACTCGACCGACTTCGGCATGATCAATCTCGCCATCTCTCAGGTCGCGAAGATTCCCGGGCTGCACTGGATCTTGCCGGCCCATAACATCGAATGGCTTTATAGCGCGGCGAACGTCAAGCCCGCGGTTTCGATCGTGATTTTCTGGCGCTATGTCGGCTGGAACACGGTGCTGTATCTGTCCGCGCTGCAGACGATTCCGGGCGAGCTTTACGAAGCCGCGAAGATCGACGGCGCGAACGGCTGGCAGCAGTTCCGGCTGGTCGTCCTTCCGCTGCTCAAGCCGATGATTTTCCTTGCCGTGACGCTGTCGATCATCGGCGGGCTGCAACTGTTCGAAGAGCCGTTCATCCTGCTGCCGAACGACGGCATGGGAACCGGCCAGTCGGGTCTGACCACTGCGGTCTACATGTATCGCACGGCGTTCCACGACGGCGATTTCGGCACGGCGAGTTCGATCGCGTGGCTGCTGTTCGTGGCGATCTCCGGCCTCATGTGGCTCAACACACGCATCTTCCATCGCAGCGGCATGAAGGAGGGCTCGTAATGAAGATCAATTCGCGCAACCGGGCGCGCTACATCGGTTACGCAATCGTCCTTACGGGCGCCGTGCTGATGTTCTCGCCGTTCTATTTCATGTTCGTCTTCGCGACGCACAGCAGCTCCGAGATTTTCTCGATGCCGCCGCCGCTGTGGTTCGGCAGTGCGTTCCTCGACAACATGGCGTCGCTCATGCGCCATATTCCGTTCTGGCGCAATCTCGGCTGGAGCTTCTATACGTCGGTGATGCAGACGCTCCTGACATTGCTGGTGACGTCGATGGCGGGCTACGCGTTTGCCATGTACGAGTTCCGCTTCAAGAAGACGCTGTTCGCCGTGGCGCTGACCGGGATGCTGGTGCCGCCGTTCCTCAGCATGATTCCGACTTTCATGACGATGAATCTGCTGGGCTGGATCAATCAGCCGCGTGCGCTCTATGTGCCCGGCGCCGCAGCCGCGCTCGGCGTGTTCCTGATGCGCCAGTACATTTCCAGTGCGGTGCCGCACGAGTTGATCGAGGCTGCGCGCATCGACGGCTGCAGCGAACTGCGCATCTACTGGACTGTCGTGCTGCCGCTGCTCGGGCCGGCATTGGGAACACTGGGGCTCATCAGCTTTATTCAGGCATGGAATAACTTCCTCTCGGCACTCGTGGTGCTGCGCTCGCCGTCGATGTACACCTTGCCGCTTGCGCTTCGGATTCTTCAGAGTCCGACCAATTCGGACTGGGGGGCTGTCATGGCCGGTTCTGCGGTGGCAGTGTTGCCGCTGCTGGTGCTGTTTGCTTTTACCTCGCGCCGTTTGATCGACGGCATGACGGCGGGCGCCGTGAAGGCTTGACGCCGCGTGTCGCGATTCATTCAACTCGCCGATAAGGCAAAACAACTTTAGGCAACGAATTTAATGAAGAACTACAACTTCGATGAGAATTTTGTCTGGGGCGTGGCCACCAGCTCCTACCAGATCGAAGGCGCCGCCGGCGACGACGGCCGCGGCGCTTCGATCTGGGACGAGTTCTGCAAGATTCCCGGCAAGGTCGTGAATGGCGAAAACGGCGATGTCGCCTGCGACCATTATCACCGGCTCGATCAGGACCTCGACATGATGGCTGATCTGGGTATCAAGGCTTATCGTTTTTCGATTGCGTGGCCGCGCGTTCAACCGGAAGGCAAGGGCGCGTTCAACGAGAAGGGCCTCGCATTCTATGACCGGCTCGTCGACGGCTTGCTCAAGCGCGGCATGCAGCCGTTCGCGACGCTCTATCACTGGGACTTGCCGCAAGCGTTGCAGGCGGCGCAGCAAGGCTGGGAAAGCCGCGATACGGCCTACCGCTTTGCCGACTACGCACGCAAGATCGGCAGCGTACTGGGCGATCGCGTCGCTTCCATCGCAACGCATAACGAACCGTGGTGCACCGCGTGGCTCGGCAACGCCACCGGCTATTTCGCGCCGGGCAACGAAGATCTGAAGAAGGCGGCGAATGTTTCGCACCACCTGCTGCTTTCGCACGGCCTCGCATTACAGGCATTGCGTGCGGACGGCGTGAAGGCGCCGCTCGGCATCGTGTTGAATCAATCACCGGCACATGGCGCAACGAATTCGCCTGAAGACCTGGCGGCCGCGTCGCTCGAATACGCCAAGTTCGTGAGCTGGTACATGGATCCGATCTTCAAGGGCAAGTATCCGGCTGAAGCCTTGCAGTGGTATGGCGACAATGGCCCTCAAGGCGTGATCCGAGAAGGCGACTTCGGCATCATCGGTACGCCGATGGATTTCCTCGGGATCAACTACTACACCCGCATTTTCGCGAGCGCGTCGGGTCCGAAGCGTCCGCCGGGCGAGCTGGGTTTTACGGATATGGATTGGGAAGTTTATCCGCAAGGCCTGACCGAGCTGCTGGCGCGTCTGAATGCGGAATACACGCTGCCGCCGGTGTACATCACCGAAAACGGCTGCGCGGTCAACGATTCCGTGGTGAATGGCCGGGTGCACGATCGCGAGCGGATCGATTTCTACGATCTCCATCTCGCGGCGCTGGCCGATGCGGCCAGCCTCGGTGTCGATGTCGCGGGCTATTTCGCGTGGAGCCTGATGGACAATTTCGAGTGGGCATCGGGCTACGCGAAGCGCTTTGGCATGGTGCACGTGGATTACGCGACCCAGAAGCGCACGCTCAAGGACAGCGCTTTGTGGTACCGGGACGTGATTGCGCGCCATGCCGCGCAAGCCGATTCCCTGGAAGCCTGATTCATGCGCCGGCCCTCGACCCCGGCTACGGCGGCGACGCCGATGAGGGCGGTCGCCGCAGCAAATTCCGGGGCGGCAAGAAAAAGTCTTGCGGGCTTCGAAACGTGAACATCAGGAGACAGAAAAAATGGGCGAGCTTGTATTACGCAATGTCGAAAAGACGTATGGAGACGGGCCGAAGGTCATTCACGGCATCGATCTGCACGTGCCGGACGGTCAGTTCACGGCCTTCGTGGGTCCGTCCGGCTGTGGCAAATCGACCATGCTGCGGATGATCGCGGGACTCGAATCGGTGAGCGCGGGCGATATTCTCATCGACGGCGTGCGGGTCAACGACCTGCAGCCGAGAGATCGCGGCATCTCCATGGTGTTCCAGAATTACGCGCTCTATCCGCACATGAGCGTAGCGGAAAACATGGGTTTTTCGCTGCGGCTGTCCGGCGCGAGCAAGGCGGAGATCAAGCACGCAGTCGGGCGCGCAGCCGAGATCCTGCAGATCAACCATCTGCTCGATCGCAAACCCAGGGCATTGTCGGGCGGGCAGCGCCAGCGCGTGGCAATTGGCCGGGCCATCGTGCGCAAGCCGAGGATCTTCCTGTTCGACGAGCCGCTGTCGAATCTGGACGCCGCATTGCGCGTGCAAACGCGCATCGAGCTGGCGAAGCTGCATCGCGAACTCGGCACGACGATGATCTACGTCACGCACGATCAGGTTGAGGCGATGACGCTCGGGCAAAAGATCGTCGTGTTCAACAAGGGTTATATCGAGCAGGTCGGTGCGCCGCTCGATCTCTATGCACGGCCCGCGAACCTCTTCGTCGGCGGCTTTCTGGGCTCGCCGAAGATGAACTTTCTGCCGGGGCGGCTCGTCGCGCATCGCGACACGCAGTCCGTCATCGAGCTGACCGGATGCAACGAGCGGATCACGCTGAAAGCGCGCGCCGCGTGCGACGTTGGCGCCGAATTGACCGTGGGCGTGCGCCCCGAGCAACTCGCAGCCGTCACGCCCGGGCTCGGCATCGGCGCGAACGTCGAAATCGTCGAACATCTGGGCGACGTCTCGATTCTGCACGCGTGCCTTACCGGTTCGAATCAGACGGTTTCGGTGCGAGTGGACGGCACGGCCTCCAATCTCGATGTGGGTTCGCCGATCGGCCTCGCGCTTACGGTGTCCGCGGTCAACCTGTTCGATTCGGATGGCTATGCCATCGCGATTGCAAACGAAACGCAAGCGGTAGCTGCAACGCTGTAAATGTTGTCCGGCAGTGCGCATGACATAAAGACCGGCGTGAACCATACCGTCCGGCTCATATAACGATTAAACCGATTCTTGTGGGTGGAGATCTGCAATGGAAAAGAGGGTATCGAAAGCCGCGTTCAAGGCGCGCGCATGTGAACTGTTCAGACAAGTGGAAATGCTGGGTGAAAGCGTCGTGGTCACCGATCGCGGACACCCTACCGTCGAAATCCGGCCTTACCGCAGCAAGCGCCGGGATCCGCTCGAAGTCTTGCGTGCTTCGATCCTTCACTTCAACGCAAAGCGTGTCATCGAGCGAATTCCAGACCCGCAGGAATTGCGATGATTGCGCTCGACACGCTGGCGCTCATCTACTGGTTGAGCGACGACAAGTCTTTGACGCCCGCCGCTCGTGCCGCCATCGATCATGAGACGGACGGTGGCGAGATGCTCGTGTCGATGATCAGCGTTCTCGAGGTCCTCCAGTTCGTCGACGACGGCCGGCTTGCGCTTTCCATGGATGCGCGAAGCTGGCTGTCGATCATCGTTTCGGTGGACTACGTGCGCATGGTGCCGGTCGACATTGAGATCGCTTTCAGAGCTGCGTCGCTTTCCGAGGAGCTGTCGTGCGAACAGAGGCTGATCGTCGCCACGGCTCGCACGTTCGGCACGCGGCTCGTGACGCCGGACGCGCGATTACGCTCGCTCGCGCACGTCGAGACGGTCTGGTAGATCCGGATCGCCGTCGATGCGGCGATCACGTGCCGCTGAAGGGCGCCCCTGAGAACCAGAAATAAAAGAGCCGGACGCCGTATAGCGGCGGTCCGGCCGTTCGATGCGACACGCCCGCTTTAATGCCCGCGGGTGACCCAGTTATTGACCGACGTGACACCTTGCACACTCTGGGCTGATTTTCCGATCAGCGGAACCTGCGCGAAATCCGATACCCATCCGACGAGCGTGACGTCGGACCCCTGGGTCAGCACGAATACATGCGAAAGCTCGGCGCCGTCGCGCGCCATGGTTGCATACACCTGGCGGCTGAGATTGCCGCTTTGTGCGTGTGCCGACGGCATGATCGAACAGGTCATCGCTAAAGCGAGAGTAGACGCAATCACAAATTTCATATTCCCTCCTTATCGGCAAACAAGGCGGGCGCCGGAGCGTTCCGGCGCCCGGTCTTCCAGCGCCACCCGCAAGCGGGTTTCACGGAAGTCGATGCGCGCGGGCTCACCTTGTAACCGCAAGAACGGGTGCGGAATAACGGAGTCTGCAGCGGCAAACTGGTCTGCGCAGCGAGCTGTTTTTTCTTTGCCGGTGAAGGGTCGTCGCGTTTGGGCAACGCTTTGGCAGATATTTGATAAGGCGCTTGCTGCGGGATACGGAATTGATTCTGGCACAGCTGGAAAAAGCGTGCTTCAGAGCTGACGGACTTACCGGAAATCGATGGCGATATGACCACGGCAATATGGCTACAAACAGCGCGCTACTCTATCGTGAAAGCGCTTGCAAGCGATTCGATTGACAGCGTTTTCCCTAGCCGTTATCGCGCGTATTGCATTTCTATAATTGCCTCGAAATGTGACGAGGACATTTCGTTAGACCGCTGTAGAAGAGCTGCCAATCTGGAACCAGGAAAGTCGGGTACTCGGGATAGCGGTGTGGGACTATTTGATAAATAAAGGAGAACTAATGAAGGAGAAAGTACTGGCGCTTTCCCTGCTTGCCATGGCAGCAGCAGCGCACGCACAGAGTAGCGTCACGTTGTACGGACGCATCGATAACGGCATTCAGTTCGAAAGCGGTATTCCCGGCGGCCACCAGTGGGCTGCGCAAAGCGGCGACTGGGGTTGCTCCTGGTGGGGTTTGACGGGCGCTGAAGATCTTGGCGGCGGCACCCAGGCGATCTTCCAGCTGGAAAGCCAGTTGAACACGCAAAACGGTCAACTGGAGGGCGCACTCTTCAGCCGCCACGCGACGATCGGTTTCACGAACCCGAAGTACGGTACGTTCAAGATCGGCAACATCGGCGCGGGCGAAATTTCCCAGGACAGCTGGGGCACCGATCCGCAGCTGATGCAGCGTTACGGGATTTCGTCGCTGGTGCGCGGGCGCAACTGGGCAAGCGCTGCCAACGCCGTTGAATACCAGACGCCGAACTGGAACGGTCTGCAGTTCCGCGGCCAGTATTCCGTCACCAACAACACCAGCTGGAATCGGGCCGCCACGCCCGCGGGCCAGGGCCGCACCAACGGCATTGAAGGCGTCTACACCTATGGCATGGGCGACTTCCGCGTGATTTACGACGAAGTGCGGGGCGCCGATGGCACCTTCAACGACGTCTATGCCCACTCGCGCTCGCTGCTCGCAGGCGGCACGCTGGTGTTCGGCCCGGTGAAGCTCTACGCGGGTTATCAGTGGATGACTGCGCCGAACGCAACGGATGCGAGCGTCGGCGTGGCGCCGGGCACGCAGCCGGCAGGTGTGAGCGCACCGACCGTCGTGAATCACGAGTGGCTCGGCGCGGCATGGCAGGTCAATGCAGCGACGGCGCTGACGGCAGCGGTCTACCACGCGAACGCCAACCGCGGCAACGGCAATGCAACCCTGTTCACGCTGGCCGCAACGTACAACCTGTCGAAGCGCACGTTCCTGTACACGGAAGCCGGTTATGTCCGCAACAGCTCGACGTCGAACCTCGCACTGGCTGATAGCGGGTACGGCAACAACAACTTCGACCCGGTGACGAACACGGCGTCGAACGGCAATCCGGGCTATGGCCGCAGCCAGCAAGGCGTCTTCGCGGGCATCATGCATCAGTTCTAATTGCTTGCGAAATCGTTGTAAATGTAGGGTCGTAGTGAGTCCAGAATCGCGCAACTTTTCTCTTCAATTGAAGAGGCCGGTGTGTCAAATCCTCCACCCTGTCACACCGGCTTTTTTTTTGTTCCGGAGGAAACGCTGCTGAAAACCGTGTGCAAGCGCAGCGTTCGAAATCGATGTCTCCCATCAGTCAAAGTCGGCCAACCTCAGCCAGCCTCGCTCGGGATCATCCCGGCTCCATCGAATTCCGCCTCCTTCCATTGTTTCTTCGCGCGCTCGCGCATCGCGCCCGGCGTAATGCCGAACCATCGCCTGCAACTGCGCGTCAACACCGACACTTCCGCATAGCCGAGGACGTGAGCGATCTGCGTGAGGCTCGGTCCCATGCGCAGTGCGATCAGCGCGAGGAACTGCTCCTTGCGCACGTCGTCCACGAGGCGCTCGAACGTCACGCCTTCCGCGTCCAGCCGCCGCTGAAGCGTGCGCGGATGCACCGATAGCGCTCGCGCGATATCGGTATGCCTCGCGCCGCCAGCGCCGAGAAAATTGCGCGCCAGCGAGCGCACGCGATCGGAAAAGAGTGTCTGCGGTCTGCTGCCAAGTTGCTCCAGATAACTCAACGCAAGCGCTTTCACTTGCGGATCGTTTTCTGAAAGCGCAACCGCAAGATCGTCGGCGGCAATGCGCACGGTGGCCGCCGGCGCCATGAACTGCACGGGGCAGCCATACGCCTGCCGATAGGCCGCAACGGACGCCACGGGTGCATGGGGCAGGGTGACGAGCCGCGGTTGCACGCGCGCGCCGGTCAGCACTTTCAGACCATGGCAGATGATGCCGATGGACAGGCTCGTGACCTGTGGCCGCGCAATCAGGTTGGCGTGGCTGATGTCGCAGACCACGTCGATCAGGTCGGGACGGCCGGGAACCGTGAGCGTTCCAAGCCGCAAGGCGGGGCTGTGGACGAAGAGATAGCGCGACGCGAGCGCAAGCGCGTTGCCTAACGTATCGGCGTGACGCACGAGCACGGCGATGGGGCCGAGAATGCCGATGCCGCGCGCCTGCGCGAGCCGCAAGCCGAGATCGGGGCAGCGGCCAGCGGAAGCGGAGTATTCGAGCAGGTTGATGAAGGCCTGGTACGAGATCAGCAGATCCGGATCGCGCAGGGCCTGAAGCGGAATGCCGAAGCGCGCGAGGAGGGCGGGCACGTCCAGCCCGAGACCGCTTGCGAGGGTTTCGAAAGTCGAGAGCGTCGCGGAGCGGACGAGGATGGTCATTCGGCTGGGCCTGTCGCAGGAGGTGTCGCCAAATGTGAATTTTTTGTCGTGAAGTGTCAATACGCATCGCGGCAAGTCGATCATGATGGGGCCGTGTGCGATTCCCTTGCCGATGGAAACGCGCACGGCCATGCCGCATGGAGACTGCGGCATCGAGAAAAAACAACCCAGAGATCGACCCGATGGCCAATGGCGCTCAAGCAATGCTACGCACGCTGCTCGATGCAGGCGTGAACGTCTGTTTTACCAATCCCGGAACCTCGGAAATGCATTTCGTCGCCGCGCTCGACACGGCGCCGGAGATGCGCGCGATCCTGACGCTGTTCGAGGGCGTGGCGACCGGGGCCGCCGATGGTTATGCGCGGATGGCCGATAAACCGGCGTCGACGCTGCTGCACCTCGGCTGCGGCCTCGGCAACGGCCTCGCGAACCTGCATAACGCGCGCAAGGGCAATGTGCCGGTGGTCAACATCGTCGGCGATCATGCGACTTACCACGCGCAGTACGACGCGCCGCTGCAGTCGGACATCGAAACGGCAGCGCGCAACGTATCGCGCTGGGTGCGTACGTCACGCAGCACGGCGGCGCTGTGCCAGGACGTGGTGGACGCGGTCGCGGCGGCCAAGGGACCGCCCGGGCAGGTGGCGACGCTGATCCTGCCTGCCGATGTCTCCTGGGGAGAAGGCGGCGCGCCGTTGCCCACGTCGTTGCCTACGTCGTTGCCCGCGCAACCGCCGCGCGCCGCCGACGATGTCATCGACAAGATCGCGCGCGTGCTCCAGGCGGGCGGCAAGAACGCGTTGCTTCTGGGCGGACGCGCCCTGCGCGAACCGGCGCTGCTGGCCGCCGCACGCATTGCCGCGCGTTCCGGCGCGCGGCTCTACGCCGAAGTGTTCCCGGCGCGGCTCGAACGCGGCGCCGGTTTGCCTCACGTCGAACGCCTGGCCTATCTGGCGGAAATGGCTTCGGTGCAGCTGGCGGGCCTCGATAACCTGATCCTCATCGATGCGCGCGCACCCGTTTCCTTCTTCGCCTATCCCGGCAAGAAGAGCTACCTGGTGCCCGAAGGCTGCACCGTGCATGAACTCGCGTCGCCCAGGCAGGATGTTGTCGGCAGCCTCGAAAAACTGTGCGTGCGTCTCGGTGCCGATCAGGTCGCGCCTGCACTTCAGGAGGCTCAGCGTCCAGGCCGTCCGCGCGGCAAGCTGACCGCCGAGAAAGTCTGCAAGGCCGTGGGCCATCTGCTGCCGCCGAACGCCATCATCGTCGACGAAGCCCAGACGTCCGGCACCATGCTGCCCATGTTCACCGCCGGTGCGCCTCGGCACGACGTGCTGGCGCTTACCGGCGGCGCGATTGGCCAGGCCTTGCCCGCAGCGGTGGGCGCCGCGATTGCCTGCCCGGATCGCCAGGTGCTGGCCCTTGTCGGCGACGGTTCCGCCATGTACACCTTCCAGGCGCTGTGGACGATGGCGCGTGAGCGGCTGAACGTCGTCTCGATCATCTTCAACAACAAATCGTATGGAATTCTGAATGTCGAACTGGAACGGGTCGGCGCGCAGAAAGCGGGCCCGAGAGCCAAATCCCAGCTCGATCTGAACAGCCCCGGACTGGATTTCGTGCGGCTTGCCGAGGGCATGGGCGTGCCAGCCGTGCGCGCCACGACAGCCGAGGAATTCACAGCGGCCCTCGAACGCGCGCTTGCCACGCCCGGCCCGCATCTCATCGAAGCCGTGGTGCCCAGCGTTTTCTCCGGCCTCAAGCTGCGGGTGCTGCCGTATCTGCTGCGTTCGCTGGGAACCCTGCCCGAGCCCGTGGCGCGGGCGCTGAAGCGCAAGCTCGCGCCATGACCGCGACACTGCAATCGGACGTGCTGGTGGTGGGCGGCGGTCTCGCCGGTCTTGTGACCGCGCTCGAATGCCTCCGGGCGGGCAAGTCCGTGACCCTCGTGGATCGCGGCAGCCGCGAGCGCCTCGGCGGCCTCGCCCTGTGGGCCTTCGGCGGCATGGCGCTCGTGGGCACGCCGTTGCAGGCGCGCATGAAGATTCCGGACACGCCGGAACGCGCGCTGGCCGACTGGAAGCGCTTTGGCGAACTGCGCGACACGTGCGATACGTACGATGAGGACACGCTGCGCCTCGCGTGGGCGCGCCATTACGTGGAGCGTTCCCGCCCCGAGGTCTACGACTGGCTCGTCGGTCAGGGCATGAAGTTCTTGCCCGCCGTGAACTGGGTCGAGCGCGGCCGCTTCGGCGATGGCAATAGCGTGCCCCGCTACCACGTGCTGTGGGGCACGTCGCGCCTGCTGACGCTGCGCATGATCGAGGCGGCCGAACGTGCGGGTGGCGCGGGCGGCGCGGGGCGGCTCACGCTGTTGAGCCGCACGCGTATCACCGGCCTCGACCGCTCAGGCGGCGCGGTGTCCGGCGCGAGCGGCGTGAATGAGGACACGGGCGAAACATTGCGCTTCGCCGCGCCGGTCGTCGTGCTGGCCATGGGCGGCATCAACGGCGGCCATGACGAAACCCGGGCCAACTGGCCGGCCGGCCGCCCGTTGCCCGCAACGATGCTCAACGGCGCGCATCCGTCGTCGGACGGCAAGCTGCATCGGCTGGTAGAGGGTTTCGGCGGGCGCATCGCCGCCGCTGGCGAGATGTGGAATTACGCGGCGGGTATTCCGCATCCGCAGCCGCATTTCGAGGGCCACGGCTTGTCGTTGATTCCGTGCAAGTCGGCGCTGTGGCTCGACTACGAGGGGCGGCGCATCGGCCCCGATCCGCTCGTGACGGGGTTCGATACGCATGATCTTTGTCAGCGCGTGGCGGGCGAGGCAAAGCCCTGGACCTGGCATCTGCTGAACTGGCGCATCGCGGCCAGGGAGTTCGCGATTTCCGGCGCGGAGCACAACCTGCGCCTGCGGGAGCGCCAGTTCTTCCGGTTCATGAAGGAGACGCTGCTCGGCAACCATCGTCTGGTGCAGCAGCTTGCGCGCGAAAGCCGGCACGTCCTCGTGGACGACACGCTCGCCGGACTGGCCGCCCGGATGAATGCGCTGACCGGAGACGAGCATGTGCGGCCCGAGGTCTTGCAAGCGACCGCCGATGCCTTCGATGCGAATTTCGCCAACGGCAGCAAGTTGCATAACGATGCGCAGATCCGCCGCATCCTCCATGCGCGCCAGTGGGGCCCGGACCGGCTGCGCACCTGCAAGCCCGCGCCGCTGCAGCAGCCCGGCGCCGGTCCCTACATTGCCATCCACACGCAGCTCATTACGCGCAAGAGCCTGGGCGGGCTCGCGACCGACCTGCGAAGCCGCGTGCTCGACAGCGCGGGCGACGTCATTTCCGGTCTCTACTGTGTGGGCGAGGCGGCGGGTTTCGGCGGCGGCGGCGCTTGCGGCAAGCGCTCGCTCGAAGGGACGTTCCTGCCGGGCTGCGTGATGACTGCGAAGGCCGCTGCCCGGGACATCACCGGGAAAAGCTGAACGAAAAAAGCCTGAACGGGAAAGGCCGTCCAGGCTCGACGCAGCGGCCGCCAGCGGCCCCAAGCGGTTTCAAGCTGCCTCAAGCGACGCTGGCGTTACGAGGCGCGGCCGATCCAGCGCGAGACGTGCCGCCGGTAATCGGCGTACTCCTCGCCGAAGATCTGGCCCAGCGCCTGTTCCTCGGGACGAATCTGCGCGACGGTGATGAAGATCACGAACAGCGGCACGATGAACCACGGGCTGGCGGTGCCGAGCCAGATCGCCCAGCCGGTCAGGAATAACGTGAGCCCGAGATACATCGGGTTGCGGCTGAACCGGAAAACCCCGTCCGTCACGAGATGCGAAGCCTTGCCCGGGTTCAGCGGGTTGGTGGTGGTTTGCGCACGGCGAAAACGCCTCACGGCCGCTGCGGCGGTGGCGATCCCGGCCAGCGCTGGAAGGACGCCCAACAGGTTCCAGGGCGCGGCGAAACAGATCGACATCGGTACCCAGCGATGCAGCGCCCACATGAGGGCCGCTGCGATCAACGTCACGATAGGGGGTGGAATGCGCGGTTTCATGGTGGTTCCCCGGGAATGATTCGACTCAAGAACGCTCAAGTGCATCTCCTCAAAATGCCTGCGACACAGCAGATGCCAGTCGTTGTGCGATCTCGCTCGAGCGCCGCCGGGAACCTCGGTGCGTTCTCAACGGCAGGTGCGAAAACCCACAAAGACGTCGTTGCGGTGCGGCAGATAAAAGTTTCGATAGCGAGGATTGCACATCCGAACGCGTGTGGCGAATGATGCACCACGTACGCTTCGATGCGTATCAAACCAGGGCGCAGAATAATCCGCGTAAGGGTCCGCTGAAAAGCCTGCGTAAGGCACCAACGGATCGGCGGTCCATTCCCAGACCGATCCGCCCCAGTCGATCAGATCGTGGCACGCGGCGTATTCCCACTCGGCTTCGGTCGGCAGACGCCGGCCCTTCCAGCGGCAAAAAGCTTCCGCTTCGTACGCATTGACGTGGCAAACGGGCAGCGCCAGCGCGAGCGGCTCCCAGCGTCCGAACCAGCGCTGCTCCCAGCGCTGTTCCCAATTTTCCGCGCCGCCACGTGCGGGTTCGCGTTCCGATGTGCGCTCCGCCTTGCGCCACCTTCGCGGCGCCGCAAGCCCGCTGCGCTTCAGCCACGCAATCCCGTCACCCGACCACCAGCGCTCGTCCCGGTAGCCGTCTGCCGCGACGAATTCGGCATAGTCGCCGTTGCTCACGCATTGGCGGTCGATCTGGGCCGGGCCGACCGTTACCGCGTGCTGCCATTTTTCGTTGTCGAAGACGAATCCTGCGTCGCGCGCGCCGCCCATCATGAACGTTTCGCGGCCCAGTGCGACCTCGCGCGCACCAGCGGCGCGTTCGTGCGGAGACATCGCGAGCGGCGCGTGCAGCGCATAGTCGAGCGTCTGCCGCATATAGGTCAGCGCTTCGGCGTGCATGTCCTCGTGATACAAGGCGAGGCGGAAGTAATAGAGGTCATCGTCCGAGTCCGAAACCGTGGCGAGCTTCGCGCGCACCTGCGCCAGCACGGTCTCCACGTAGGCCATAATCTGCGCGAGCGGCGGCAGGTCCAGATGCCAGCGGTCGTCGTGGGCCACGCGCGCCGAGTCGAACCAGCGGTCCGCACTCGCCAGGAGCGACGGGCGCGTCGCGACGAAGCGGCCCTGCGGACCTGGTTGTGGATCGCGCAGTATCCAGTGCTCGGTAAACCAGGCAATATGCCCGTACTCCCACAGTGGCGGATTGATGCCGGGATCGCACGGGACCTGCCATTGCACGGGTGTCAGGTTTTCGAGAATCGACCAGGTTTGCCGATGCGCCTCGGCAAACGCCGCATCGAGCTGTAATTTGTCGAGTCTGCGCGTTGCCGCTCCGTCAATCCGTAACACCATGCGACCTCCTATGGCCAGAATTCATATCGCCAGCCCGGCACTGCGCAGCGCCAACAACGGCAACTGGCAGACTGCCCACCGCTGGTTCCAATTCCTGCAAACAGCCTGCGACGTGACGCTCGGCGCCGAATGGCCCCCGGAAGATCATCGGCACGCGCCGCCCGACTGTCTGATTGCACTGCACGCCCGGCGCTCGGCGCCGTCTATCGCGCGGTTCGGCGACGCCTGTCAGGACCGACCGCTCGTGGTCGTGCTGACGGGCACCGATCTCTATCGCGATATACATGTCGATGCATCCGCGCGGCGCTCGCTCGATCTTGCCACGCATCTGGTCGTACTGCAGGAGGAAGGGCTCGTGGAAATGACGGCTGCGCATCGCGCGAAATGCCGTGTGATTTACCAGTCTGCTCCCGCGCACCGGCACGATGTTGCCGCCACGCGAAAAAGGCGCACGTTCGACGTCGTGCTGGTCGGCCATTTGCGCGAGGAGAAGGACCCGCAAACGCCCATGCGCGCGCTCGACTGGCTGCACGACGATTCGCCGGTCCGGCTGATCCATATCGGCAAGGCGCTCGCGGACGAGTATCGGCTCGCGGCGCAGGCCTTGCAAGCACGCGCATGGCCCACGGTGGCGCGCTACGTCTGGTACGCGGGACTGCCGCATGCGGCCACGCTGCGGCACATTGCCGGCGCGCAGGCGATGATCATTTCGAGCGTCATGGAAGGCGGGGCCAACGTGATTATCGAAGCGGTGAATGCGGGCGTGCCGGTGCTGGCGAGCCACATACCCGGCAACATCGGCATGCTGGGCCGCGACTACGAAGGCTATTTCCCGGCGGGCGACGACCGCACGCTGGCCCGGCTGCTCGAACGGGTGAGCAGCGATGGCGATTTTCTGGCGACGTTGCAGCGGCAGTGCGCGCAACGTGCGCCGTTGTTTGCGCCTGAGCGGGAGCGAGCGAACGTCCTCGCGCTGGTCGAGGATGCGTTGGCCGGGCGACCGGCTATCGATACGAGGTCGTTGCTTTAGAGCGCGTTGCATCGCGTTTGCGCACACCGGGGCGTCGCATCGGTATTCAACTGCGCGCCGACTCTGGGAATACGGCTTGCTCGCTGCCGCTTCCCGACGATTTCCGCTGATGCCCGCCGTTTCGGCCTGGGCGCTTGCACGGTGCGTGACTGCCAGCGAGTGTGCAATCCGGAAATCCGGCAAACTGTTGCGTATCCAACGCCCAAAAGGCGCGCGCTGGAGCGAGGAGAAAGGCCATGATGAGGCGTCCTCTGGCAGGCAGCAACCATCCGGCACCGGCCGGCATCAAGTGCGTGGGGGCCTGCGACCCCACGGAACGTTTCGAAATCGTCGTGATCCTGCGGCGCCAGGACGGCGCCGCTTTTCGCGATCTGGTCGAGCGGATCGAGGCGGGCGATGCGACGGCCGAGCCGGTCTCGCGCGAGGCGTACGAACAGCGCTTCGGCGCCTCGGCCGACGACATGCGGCGCGTCGAACGTTTTGCGGCATCCAATGGGCTAACGATCGTGCGCACCGATCCGGCAGCGCGCCGCGTCGTGATGTCCGGCACGGTGCAGCAGTACAACGCCGCCTTCGGCATCGATCTGCAGCGCTTCGAGCACCAGGTGGGCCAGTCCACACATCACTTCCATCGGCCGGACGGCCCGGTGCATCTGCCCGAGGACGTTCACGAAGTCGTCACCGCCGTGCTCGGCTTCGACAATCGCGCGAAAGCGCGGCCGCACTTTCGTCTGAACCCGACGCCTGTTCCAACATTCAGCCCGCCGATTCGCGCCGCGCGCGCCGTGAGCGCATCTTTCACGCCGCCGCAGCTCGCGCAGCTCTACGGCTTCCCGCCCGGCGACGGCAGCGGCCAATGCATCGCGTTGATCGAAATGGGCGGCGGCTATCGCGATGCGGATCTGCAAGCGTATTTCAGCGGGCTGGGCGTGGCTTCGCCGAAGGTGGAATCCGTCTCCGTCGATCAGGCCGAGAACGCGCCGACGGGTGACCCGAATGGCGCCGACGGCGAAGTCGAGCTCGACGTCGAGATCGCGGGCGCGCTCGCGCCCGGCGCGCGGATCGCCGTGTACTTCGCGCCGAACAGCGAGGCAGGTTTCGTCGACGCCGTGAGCGCCGCGCTGCACGACAGCGTGCGCAAGCCCTCGGTCGTTTCGATCAGTTGGGGCGCGCCCGAATCGGCGTGGTCGCAGCAGACGCTCGCCGCGCTCGACGACGCGTTGCAATCGGCCGTGGCGCTCGGCGTGACCGTGTGCGCGGCGTCGGGCGACAGCGGCTCGTCGGACGGCGTGGGCGACGGCGCCGATCACGTGGATTTCCCTGCGTCGAGCCCGTACGCACTCGGCTGCGGCGGCACGAGCATGACGGCGTCGAATGGGCAGATCGTACGCGAAACGGTGTGGGACAGCGGCCCCGAGGGCGCGTCGGGCGGCGGCGTGAGCGCGACGTTCGCGCTGCCTGCGTGGCAGAAGGGGCTTTCGGTCGTGAGCAGCAACGGCAGCGTGAGCGCGCTCGCGCGGCGCGGTGTGCCCGATGTGGCCGCCGATGCCGATCCGGCCACGGGCTATGTCGTGCACATCGACGGCACGGACACCGTGGTGGGCGGCACCAGTGCGGTCGCGCCGCTGTGGGCGGCGCTGATCGCGCGCATCAATGCCGCGCGCGGCAAGCCCGTGGGTTTCGTGAATGCGCTGCTCTACGCGCAGCACGGCGCGTTCAACGACATCACGAGCGGCAACAACGGCGACTATGCGGCGGCGCCCGGCTGGGACGCCTGCTCGGGGCTCGGCACGCCGGTGGGCGCGAAGGTGGCAGCGGTGCTTGCGCCGGCGTAGCACGAGGCGGCATCGGACGCAGCCAACGCTTTCAACGCTTTTAATGACGGAATAAACATAAAAAATTGTCAAATTTCTGCCGGACCCCTGTATCGCGGGGCTTGATTATGGTTGGCCGGTGATAATTAAATAATGTTGTTTGCTGTTGCGTGAATGATTTCGCATCGGAAAAGCAATGGTAATTACACGAATGTTTTAATATTTATTTTTCGTGACATTGCCCATCCTATTTGAGATGTCGGCACCATTTAATCCGGGGTGTCGATAGATTAATCCGGATAGCCAGCCTCCGCATCGACGTGCGTTTGCCGTACGCCTTCCTGTTCTCTCGCATCGCGCACTCTTCCGCGCCGATCCGCGCATTCCTTGTGTTCACCGCCGGAGCCATAGTGGTTCCGGCGGTACCGTTTATATCCACCGTCCGCGCACCGGAGTTTTCGCATGTCGTTGATCCTGCCTGTACAGGCCTACGAGTTGAAGCTGGCGCCACATCCGGCGCCGTTCTCGGTTCTCAAGTTCACAGGCCGGGATGCCGTGAGTGAGCTGTATTACTACGACATCGAATTTACAAGCCCGGTTTCCGGCA
>NZ_JAMXLH010000024.1 GCF_024281035.1 Paraburkholderia sp. | reverse complement strand
AGAGGCGCGCGTCGACTTCGGTCGAGACGCGGCCCGGGATGATCTTGAGGATCTCGGTGCCGAAGGCGATCAGCAGATGGTCGATGATCGATTCGACCGATTCGGACGCGTGATCGCGCACGGTTTTCTCGAGCAGTGGCCGGTATTCGGCCTTTTGCACGGCCTTGAGGATCAGCGACGGGTTGGTCGTCGCGTCTTGCGGCTTGTACTGCACGAACTGCTGGAAGTCGCCGGTGTCGGCGACGACGGTGGTGTACTGCTTGAGCTGCTCGAGTGCGGTAGTCATGTCAGGCCTTGAGGGCGCGAAGGCGCCGTGACAGTTGAAAGTTGAACGGCCGTGCGCCCGAAGGCGCGCCGGGAGAATGCGGTGGGGCGTGCGTGGTGCCCAGGCCGGGCCCAGGCGGGGCCCGGCAACGCTGCCGTGCCGGGGGCGCGGATCACGTCTGCCATTTTATGGCGGATTGCCGGGCGCTGCGATGACGCGGTCGGGACCGCCGCCGCTTGCCCGCTGCGACGGCGCCTGAGTCCGGGTTCAGCGGGGTTCAGCGGATTCAGCAGGTTCAGGTGCGCCGCGCGCTCAGCACGACCTGCGTGATCACGCCCGCGACGAGCCCCCAGAACGCCGCGCCGATCGACAGTAGCGTGAGGCCCGAGGCCGTCACCATGAACGTGACGAGCGCGGCTTCGCGCTGCCTTGCGTCCTGCATCGCATAGGTCAGGCCGCTCATGATCGAGCCGAACAGCGCGAGCGCCGCGATCGAGACGACGAGCGCCTTCGGGAAGGCAGCGAAGAGCGCGGCGATGGTCGCGCCGAACGTGCCCGCGATCAGATAGAACACGCCGCACCACACCGCAGCCATGTAGCGCTTGGTGCGATCCTCGTGCGCGTGCGAGCTGGTGCAGATCGCGGCGGTGATCGCGGCGAGATTGACGCCGTGCGAGCCGAACGGCGCGAGCACGAGCGACGCGATGCCGGTTGTCGCGATGAGCGGCGAAGAGGGCGCGCTCTTGTGATCGTAGCCGTCGGCGCGCAGCACGGCGATGCCGGGCACGTTCTGCGATGCCATCGCGACGACGAAGAGCGGAATGCCGATGCTCACGATGGCCGCAACCGAGAACGCGGGCATCGTGAACACGGGTTTTGCGACGGCCACGCGGAAGTGGCTGAAGTCGAGCAGCCCGAGCGCGGCGGCGGCCGCGATGCCGACGACGAGCGTGGCGACGATCGCATAGCGCGGCAGGTAGCGCTTGATGACGAGATAGGCGAAGAACATCGTGAGCACGAGCGGCGTCTGGTATTGCGCGGCGCGGAAGATCTCGATGCCGATCTCGAACAGGATGCCCGCGAGCAGCGCGGCTGCGATGCCTGCCGGGATGCGCTTCATGAGCGTGTCGAACCAGCCGGTGAGCCCGACCGCCGTGAGCAGCAGCGCGCAGACGAGATACGCGCCGATCGCCTCGGCATAGGGCACATGCGGCAGCGAGCTGATGAGGAGCGCCGCGCCCGGCGTGGACCATGCGACGACGATCGGTGCGCGAAACCACAGGGAAAGGGCGATGGTGCAGATGGCCATGCCGATGGAAAGCGCCCAGATCCACGAAGAAATCTGCGCGTCGCTCAGATGGGCGGCCTGGCCGGCCTGGAACATCAGCACGAGCGAACTCGTGTAGCCCGTCATCATCGCGACGAAGCCTGCGACCACCGTGGACACGGACGTGTCCGCGAAAGGCCGTAGCGGTCCGGGCCGGAATGCCCGGAGATCGGGGGATGAAGGCGCGGTCATGCAGTGTGTCTCCTCGTCATGCTTGTCTGTAATTCTGGCGTTACTGCCTGGGTGTTACTGCGTGGGCGTTACTTGCTGAGCGCGCGCATGGCTGTCTCGAGCCCGGCGACGGTCAACGCATACATGCGGTGGCCGAGTATCTCGCGGATGATCGACACCGACTGGCGGTACTCCCACAGGTGCTCGGGCTCGGGATTGAGCCACGCGAAACGCGGGAAGTGGTCGGCGAGACGGCGCAGCCACACGGCGCCCGCTTCGGGGTTGTTGTACTCGACCGAGCCGCCCGGCTGCAGCACTTCGTAAGGGCTCATCGTGGCGTCGCCGACGAAGATCAGCTTGTAGTCGGGCGTGAACTTGTGCAGCAGGTCCCAGGTGGGCATGCGCTCGGCGTGGCGGCGGCGGTTGTTCTTCCACAGATGGTCGTAGATGCAGTTGTGGAAATAGTAGAACTCCAGATGCTTGAACTCGGCCTTCGCCGCCGAAAAGAGTTCCTCGGTGCGGCGGATGTGATCGTCCATCGAGCCGCCCACGTCGAGCAGCATCAGCACCTTCACGTTGTTGTGCCGCTCGGGGACCATCTTGAGGTCGAGCCAGCCCGCATTCGCGGCGGTGCTGCGGATCGTGCCGTCCAGGTCGAGTTCCTCGTGCGCGCCTTCGCGTGCGAAGCGGCGCAGCCGCCGCAGCGCGATCTTGATGTTGCGCGTGCCGATCTCGACCTGGTCGTCGTAGTCGCGAAACGCGCGCGCGTCCCACACTTTCACGGCGCTGCGCTGGCCGCCTTCGCCGCCGATGCGGATGCCCTCGGGATTGAAGCCGCCATGGCCGAACGGCGATGTGCCGCCTGTGCCGATCCACTTGTTGCCGCCTTCGTGACGCTCTTTCTGTTCCTCGAATAGTTGCTTCAAGCGCTCCATGAGCTTGTCGAGGCCGCCCATCGCCTCGATCTGCGCGCGCTGTTCGGGTGTGAAGTCGCGTTCGAGCCGCTTCTTCAGCCAGTCCTCGGGGATGTCGAACGCGAGTTCCGACTTCTTCTCGATGCCGCGGAAATACGCGCCGAAAGCCTGATCGAACCGGTCGAAGTATTGCTCGTCCTTCACGAGCGTCATGCGCGCGAGGAAGTAGAACTCGTCGAGCGACGGCGGGATCACGCGTTCCTTGAGCGCTTCGACGAGTGTCAGGTACTCCTTCACGGAAACCGGCAGCTTCGCGTCGCGCAGCGTGTAGAAGAAGTCGATCAGCATGCGGTGTCTCCGGGCTCGCGACGTGCGCGCGGTGTCAGCGTGCGAGCTTGAGCAACAGGTTCTCGCGCACGGCGGGCCATTCGCTCGCGATGATCGAGAACACGACGGTATCGCGCAACTCGCCTTGACGCCCGACCTGATGATTGCGCAGGATGCCGTCCTGCTTGGCGCCGAGGCGCGCGATGGCGGCGCGCGACGCGTGGTTCATGAAGTGGGTGCGGAACTCCACGGCGATTGCGCCGAGTTTCTCGAACGCATGCGTGAGGAGCAGCAGCTTCGCTTCGGTGTTCAGACCGGTGCGCTGCACGCGTTTGGCGTACCACGTGTGGCCGATTTCGAGGCGGTGGTTCTTTTCGTCGACGTTGAAAAAGCGCGTCGAGCCGATCACGTCGCCGCTTGCGCCATCGCGCACCACGAACGGCAGCGTGCCGTCGCGCTCGCGCATGGCGAGCGCGGCATCGACATACGCGCCTTCTTCGCCGGGCGCGGGCACGCTCGTGTACCAGAGCTTCCAGAGTTCGCCATCGGCGGCTGCGGCGGCGAGCGCCTGCGTGTGCTGCGCCGTGAGCGGCTCCAGCGTGACATGCTCGCCCTTCAGTGTGACGGGTTCGATCCAGCGGCTCATAGCGGGTTTTCCTGGGTTTCCCTTGGCGGACTGCGCGGGGTTCAGCGGCAGAGTTCAGCGGCGCGGTTCAGCGGCGGACTTCAACGGTTATGCCGGTTCATGTAGATGAGCCGCTCGAACAGGGTCATGTCCTGTTCGTTCTTGAGCAGCGCGCCCGCGAGCGGCGGCATCGACTTCTGGCCGTCGGCCGCGCGCAGCGCTTCGGGGGGAATCTCTTGCGCGAGCAACAGCTTGAGCCAGTCGAGCAGCTCGGACGTCGAAGGCTTTTTCTTCAGGCCCGCAACGTTGCGAAGCTCGAAAAAGCTTTCGAGCGCGGCGTTCAGCAGTTGCTTGCGGATGCCCGGATAGTGCACCTCGACGATGCGCTGCATCGTGGCTGCATCGGGGAAGCTGATGTAGTGGAAGAAGCAGCGGCGCAAAAACGCGTCGGGCAGTTCCTTCTCGTTGTTCGACGTGATGATGACGAGCGGACGCTGCTTCGCCTTGATGAGTTCGCGCGTCTCGTAGACGTAGAACTCCATGCGGTCGAGCTCGCGCAGCAGATCGTTCGGGAATTCGATATCGGCCTTGTCGATCTCGTCGATCAGCAGCACGCTCTGTTCATCCGATTCGAACGCCTGCCACAGCACGCCCTTCACGATGTAGTTGCCGATGTCCTTCACGCGCTCGTCGCCGAGCTGGGAATCGCGCAGCCGCGAGACCGCATCGTATTCGTAGAGGCCCTGCTGCGCTTTCGTGGTCGACTTGATGTGCCACTGCATGAGCGGCATCTCGAGCGCCGCGGCGACTTCCTCGGCCAGCATGGTCTTGCCGGTGCCGGGTTCACCCTTGATGAGCAGCGGGCGTTTAAGCGTGATCGCGGCGTTGACCGCGAGTTTGAGATCGTCGGTGGCGACGTACTGCGATGAGCCTTCGAAACGCCTGGCGCACATGATGAAGCCGCTCGCTGAAAAAAAATCCCAGTATAAGTCAGATGCGATGCGGTGTCGGAAGGCGCTTTTGCGTGCCGCAGGGTGCGCGCCCCCGTATTTTCTCGCTGCCCGCCAGGGCCCGCCAGGCGTGGCGCACCGTGTGGACGTGCGGCAGGGCGTCGCGGTACAATCGGTTCGATTTTTTTCGGCTTGCGCGGCGACATAAAAAAATAAAAGCGAGTAAAAGCGAGTAAAAGAGCGGGCAGTTCATACTGCGCAATACGGAGCAACGTAGCGGAGCAACGCGGCACAACACAGCAAAACACGGCGCTGGCCGTCATCTGCGGCCCGGGCGTTCGGTTCCCCTCAAGCGAGGTTGAATGCTATGAAAAAAATTATCGGCAGGCACGTCGCAATCGGGGCGTTGGCGGCACTGGCGGGTTTTGCAGCCACGGCTCGCGCGGACATCGTCGGCAACGCAAAGGCGGGTCGGGATAAGGTGGCGATGTGCATCGGCTGTCATGGTATTCCCGACTATCGCGCGGCCTATCCCGAGGTCTATCACGTTCCCATGCTGGGCGGCCAGAACGCCGCGTACATCGAAAACGCGCTGCGCGGCTACAAGAAGGGCGACCGGCGCTTTCCGACGATGCATGCGATTGCCTCCTCGCTGACCGAGCAGGACATCGCCGATATCGCGGCCTACTACGCGGCGCAGACCGCTACGTCGAAGAACAATCCCGAGAGGTAAGCGGCACCTGTTGGCAATCGACTTGCAGGGGACCGGAGTAGCGGCGCAAGTGCTCGCTCTGGTCGACGCGCCAACGCTGGCCGACACAGGAGAATTCATGAACAAGCCCACCCAGGCCGCGCAGTCCTCGCAGTTCTCGCAGTTCTTTTGCGCCGATGTTGACGGCCACGCGTTTGCCGCGCTCGTGAAAGGTGCCGCATGTGCGGCGTCGCTGGCCGCGATGCTTGCTTTCAACCCGGCGCACGCAGCCGACGCGTCGAACGGCAAGCGGCTCGCCGACGCCCATAACTGCGCCGCTTGCCACGGCGCCAACCTGAACAAGCCGATAAGCCCCGAATATCCGAAGCTCGCGGGCCAGCACGCGGACTATATCTACTGGGCGCTGCGCCAGTATCAGATGGGCAATGGCAACCCGCATCTGGGCCGCAACAATCCGATCATGCAGGCGCAGGTGCAGAGCCTCTCGCAGACCGACATGAAGGATCTCGCCGCGTATATCGAATCGCTCAGCGGCGATCTGGTGAACAAGAAGTAGTGGTGTGTTGACGCGCAGGGCAGGCGCCGCATATTGCTTCAATCCCGGCATTAGCGGGTAAACCCCGCGAAGGTCTCACGCTTTTCAGCGAGACCTTCGCGGGGTTTTTTATGCGTGCTGCAAGCGGGCGAGGTGGGGTCAGTCGCGCGAGGCGCGGCGCTGGATGCGGGCGAGGTAGGCGTCGCTATCGGGCGGCGTGTTGGTGCGCTGCGCTTCCCAGATCGTTTCGCCGAGACATTCCATGATCGCGTGCTGCGCGTCGTGCGTCGTGCCGAGCCGCGCCGCGAGCCGTTCGTGCGCCGCGCGGATGCCGGGCGGCTGGTCGATCGAAAGCTGCTCGCTGATGGCGAGGTGCATCGACAGATGCAGGAACGGGTTGCTCTGGCCGCGCTCGGGCGAGTAGTCCTGCCCGGCTGCTGCGTCGGCATCGGCGAGTTCCGCGTGGTACTCCGGATGCTCGATGATCCAGTCGGCGGCAATCGCTTCGAGCGGCGTGAGAATTTCGCCCGCGCGCTGCTTGCGCCAGGTCTCGGTGAAAAAGTGGCGGACTTCGTCGCGGCTGGGATTGAACATCTTCTGTGATGGTGCGTGACGTTTGAATCGAAGGCTCATTTTACGCCGCGCAGTGCGCGGTCGCGGTTCGGCCGGGGGCGTCGCTCAGAGATCGGGCGGCGGCGTCTTCGGCCGGAACTCGCAGAGCGGCTCGATTGCGCAGTGCCAGCATTCCGGGCGGCGCGCCTTGCACACGTAGCGTCCATGCAGGATCAGCCAATGGTGCGCGTCCTGGCGGAATTCGGGCGGCGTGAATTTTTCGAGCGCGGCTTCGACGGCGCGCACGTCCTTGCCGGGCGCAAGCCCGGTTCGGTTCGCAACCCGAAAGATGTGGGTATCGACGGCGATGGTCGGCTGGCCGAATGCGATGTTGAGCACCACGTTCGCCGTCTTGCGCCCGACGCCGGGCAGGCCTTCGAGCGCTTCACGCGTGTGCGGGACTTCGCCGCCGTACTGGGCGAGCAGGATCTCGCAGGTCGCGATCACGTTGCGCGCTTTCGAGCGATAAAGACCGATGGTCCTGATGTAGTCCGCGACGCTTTCCTCGCCGAGCGCAAGCAGCTTCTCCGGCGTGTTCGCGACCGGAAACATCTTGCGCGTGGCCTTGTTGACCGAGACGTCGGTTGCCTGCGCCGAGAGCATCACGGCAATCAGGAGTTCGAATGGCGATGTGAATTCGAGCTCGGGTTTCGGGTGCGGATTGAGGCTCTGCAGCGTTTCGTAGATGGCGCGGCGCTTGGTGGCGTTCATCGATCGTGGGCGTGGTCGGGTCCGCTCAGGCGGGCGTGTCGTCGTTCTTGCCGCGCTTGTTGTCGCGGTGGGACGCAGGGGCGGGCTCGTCGTTCTGCGCGGACTCGCCGACGCCGAGGCGGCGACGGCGCGCTTCGGCTGCGTCGATCTGTGCCTGCACGTCGGCGCTGACGTTTTCGGTGTTGCGCGGGCCAACGCCGCGCTCGGCCATCTCCGCCTTCTTGCGTCGCGCGCGTTCGAGCGCGGCTTCGATGATCGCCTTTTTCTTCGCTTCGGCGTCGCTCGCGGGCGTGGCCGTGCCCGGCGCGGTTGCCGCGGATTCTGTGCTGGACGTGGCGCTCGCTGCCGAAGCCGCCGGTGAAGCCGTCGGTGAAGAGGCCGGCGAAGCGGCCGCGCGCCGGGCTGCGGCGCGCGCTTCGGCTGCATCGCGCTCGCTGGTGAGCCGTGCCTCGCGGCGCCCGTAGCGCACCCGGGCTTCGTCGGCCTGGTCTTGCGTCCAGGCATCCCAGCCGGTCGCCGTGCCGGTGATCGGGATCATCGCAATGCAATCGACGGGGCAGGGCGCCACGCAAAGATCGCAGCCCGTGCAGAGATCCTTGACGATCGTGTGCATCTGCTTGGGCGCGCCGACGATCGCGTCAACGGGGCAGGCCTGCATGCACAGCGTGCAGCCGATGCACAGGCTTTCGTCGATGAACGCGACCGGGCGCGGCCGTTCGGCGCCGTTGACGGGATTGATCGGAATGACGGGCTTGCCGAGCAGCTCCGCGAGGCGCGCGACGCCTTCGGCGCCGCCGGGCGGGCATTGGTTATAGCCGGCCGTGCCTGCGGCGATGGCTTCGGCGTAGGGCCGGCAGCCGTTGTAGCCGCACTTTGTGCATTGCGTCTGGGGCAGCAGATCCTCGATGCGGTCTGCAAGCGTTTTGGAATCTTTCACTGTTGCGGCGTCTGGGCGGGCCGGGTCACCTCTTGCGCGCCGCAACGTTGCGGCGTGCGGTCGCGGCGCCAAAGTAACCATTATCGCCGATTTCACGCATTGCCATTGCCGGGCCATGTGCCATAATCAAAGCGCTTAATTCGAAGTACAGCGTCGAAGTACAGCGTCGAAGTAAGGCGTCGAAGTAAGGCGTCGAAGTACCGTGTCCGGGGAAAGAGCCGCCAGATAGCGCCGGAAGAAGGTGCAGAACACGGCAACCAGGACTGACAATTAAAAAAGGTAACGCAAGACCGTAGGATGAAGGGTGTCTGTCCATTAATCTGGCGCGCCCCGTTCAACGCTGCTGCCGGTGAGGAGAGCCCATGCAGCGTGATCCGGAAACGCGGCTTACCGAGCGATCCTGCCACCATGAATCAACCCAAAATCAAAAGAGATCCTGAAGGCACACGTCGTCGTATCCTGCTCGCAGCGGCGGAAGAGTTTGCAAGTGGCGGCCTGTTCGGCGCGCGCGTCGACCAGATTGCACGCCGCGCGGAAACCAACGAGCGCATGCTGTACTACTACTTCGGCAGCAAGGAGCAACTGTTTACAGCCGTGCTCGAGCACGCGTTCTTCGCGCTGAACGAAGCCGAACGCTCGCTCGACCTCGCCGACGTTGCGCCGGTCGAGGCGGTCACGCGGCTCGCGCATTTCGTCTGGGACTACTACCGCGAGCACCCCGAGTTCCTGCGCCTCATCAACAACGAGAACCTGCACGAGGCCCGCTACATCCAGACCTCGACGCGGATCCGCGAGATGATTTCGCCGATCGTCGCGACGCTCGGTGCGATTCTCGCGCGCGGCGAGTCGGCGGGACTGTTCCGCTCGAACCTCGATCCGCTGCGGGTTTACGTGACGCTTTCGGGAATGGGCTACTACATCGTGTCGAACCGCTTCACGCTCGCGGCGACGCTCGGGCGCGACTTCAGCACACCTGTCGAACGCGCCGAGATGGTCCGGCTCAACACCGAGATGCTGCTCGCGTTCCTGATGCGCAAGTAGCGTCAGGGCTTCGCAACCGGCTCAGCTTGACGCGCACGCGCCGCACAGGATGTGCGTGTGTACGCGCGCGTCCGGTACTCAGGCGCGCTGCGTCAGGTAGGTTGGCGTGCGGCAGGTCAGGCGACCGCGCTTTCGTTGGCGTGCTGCTTCGCCTTTTGGTGCTGGCGGATGAATTCGCGCAGTTGCGGGTAGATGATCGTGCGCCAGCGGCGGCCCGAGAAGATGCCGTAGTGGCCGCATTTCTCAGCCGTGAGGTGATGCTTGTGCTCTTCGGGGATACCCGTGCACAGGTCGTGCGCGGCGCGCGTCTGTCCTGCGCCCGAGATGTCGTCGAGTTCGCCTTCGATCGTGAGCAGCGCCGTGTTGCGGATGTCCTGCGGCCGCACGCGCTCGCCGGCCACGTCCCACGTGCCTTCCGCGAGGCGGAATTCCTGGAACACGGTCTCGATCGTCTCCAGGTAGTATTCGGCGGCCATGTCGAGCACGGCGTTGTATTCGTCGTAGAACTGGCGGTGCGCTTCGGCATCTTCCTCGTCGCCGCGCAGGAGGCTCTTGTAGAAGTCCCAGTGCGACGCGGCATGGCGGCCCGGATTCATCGCCACGAAGCCCGCGTGCTGCAGGAAGCCCGGATACACGGCGCGCCCTTCGCCCGGGTAGTTCGCGGGCACCGTGTGGATCACGTTGTTTGCAAACCACTCGCGCGAATGCTCGGTGGCGAGCGAGTTCACCGACGTGGGGCTGCGGCGCGCGTCGATCGGGCCGCCCATCATCGTCATCGTGAGCGGCGTGTCTTCACCGCGGCTCGCCATCAGCGAAATGGCCGCGAGCACCGGCACGGTCGGCTGGCACACGGAGAGCACGTGAAGGTTGCGCGCGCCGATATGGCGGATGAATTCCTCGATGTACGCGACGTAGTCGTCGAGGTGGAACGGGCCGGCCTCGAGCGGCACCATGCGCGCGTCGATCCAGTCGGTGACGTAGACCTTGTGGTCCTGCAAGAGCGTCTTGATGGTGTCGCGCAGCAGCGTGGCGTGGTGGCCCGAGAGCGGCGCGCAGACCAGCACGGTCGGCTCGTCCTTGAGCGTCGTGACCGCCGAGCTGTCGTCGGCGTAGCGCTTGAAGCGCAGCAGGCGGCAGAACGGCTTCTCGATGATGGTCTGCTCAACGATCGGGATGTTGAATCCGTCCTTGACGATTTGACGGATGTTGAATTCCGGCTTCTCGTAATCCTTGCCGAGCCGATACAGCAGCTCGTAACCAGCGGCGAGACGCATTGCGCCCGGCACCAGCGAAAACGGGCTCGAGGGATTCGAAAACGACTTGGAGGCGGCCTGCGCCCAGGCGGTCAGCGGGCTCAGCAGTGCACGCTGATATTCACGGATGTGGTAGAGCATGGGCGCTCCAGCGGTCTAGATGTGGTTCGAATCCGGCTCACGCTCGCTTGTGCGTCGTAATCGCGCGTTGCGAAAGTGAGCCGGACAGGTTGTAGTTGGTAAATATACGGTGCGCCGCAGCGTTTCAATACAAGCGCCACACAAATTTCTTTCGAGTGCCAGATCGTTGTGCAGCGCAACAACATTAGTTTAACGCAGCTGCGGAAAACGCATCGTTTGCGTCACGGCGCCGCAACAGTCACGGCGCCGTAACAGTTTCCGTTTCCGCAGGTACGCCCGCACACGGCGGATGGCCGATTTCCTTCGCCATTTCCTGCTCGTGCCGCATCAGATTCAGGCCCGTATGGACGAGTGCGACGTGCGAGAACGCCTGCGGGAAATTCCCGACCAGCCGCCCTGAAACCGGATCGTATTCCTCGGATAGCAGGCCGACGTCGTTGGCGAGCGACAGCAGCCGCTCGTACATCCGGCGCGCGTCGTCCATACGGCCCTGCAGTGCGAGGTTGTCGACCATCCAGAAACTGCATGCGAGGAAGGTGCCCTCGCCGGGCGGCAGGCCGTCGTCGAATTCGGTCGTGCGATAGCGCATCACGAAGCCTTCCCACATCAGGTCGCGCTCGATCGCCGCAACCGTCCCGGCGATACGCGAGTCCGACGCGGGCAGGAAGCCGACGAGCGGCATGAGCAGCAGGCTCGCGTCGAGTTCGGTGCCGTCGTAGGTCTGCGTGAACGAGTTGAGCTTCGGGTTGAAGCTGCGTGCGCAGATCGTCGTGTGGATCGCGTCGCGCACGTGGCGCCAGTGATCGACCGGTCCCGGCAGCGCGAACTTCTCCGCCGATCTGACCGCGCGGTCGAACGCCACCCAGGCCATGACCTTCGAGAACGTGAAGTGCTGGCGCCCGCCGCGCGTCTCCCAGATGCCCTCGTCGGGTTCGGTCCAGATTTGTTCGAGGTGTTCGAGCATCGCAGTCTGGATCGCCCACGCGGTATCGTCGGCCTGCAGTCCGCCCACGCGCGCGAGATGCAGTGCGTTCGCCACTTCCCCGTAGACGTCGAGTTGAAGCTGCCCGACCGCGTTGTTGCCGATGCGCACGGGTTTGGCGCCCTCGTAGCCGGGCAGCCAGTCGACTTCGAATTCGGGCAGGCGGCGCTCGCCCGCGAGTCCGTACATGATCTGCAACTGCGACGGCGAGCCCGCCATGACGCGGCCAAGCCAGTCGCGCCAGGCGCGCGCTTCGTCGAAGTAGCCGCCGCGCATCATGGCGAGCAGCGTGATGGTCGCGTCGCGCAGCCAGCAGTAGCGGTAGTCCCAGTTGCGCGTGCCGCCCAGCTGCTCGGGCAGCGAGGTGGTGGGCGCGGCGACGATGCCGCCGGTCGGCTCGTAGGCCAGCGCCTTGAGCGTGATGAGCGAGCGGCGGATCGCCCCGGCCCAGCGGCCTTCGACTGTGCCGCGCGCCGACCACTCGGACCAGTAGTTTTCGGTGCGCGCGAGCGCCGTGAACGGATCGCGCGGCGGCGGCAGGCGCAGATGCGAGGCCGCATACGACATCGAGAACGGCACGCGTTCGCCCGCCTTGACTTCGAATTGCGCGACGGTGCGCATGTTCTCGCCTTGCAGCTTCACGGGCGTGCGCAGGACGACGGTATCCGGGCCGACGATCGCCTTGATGCCGCTTTCGTACGTGAGCCGGCTCACCCACGGTACGGAAAAGCCGTAGTCGAAGCGCAGCACGAGTTCGGTGTGCATGCGCACCGTGCCGCGGCGGCCCACGACGATGCGCACGAGTTCCGACCAGCCGTTGCCGGGCGGCATGAAGTCGATCAGCGTGACCGCGCCTTCGGGGGTTTCGAAATCGGTTTCGAGGATCAGGGTCTCGTCCCGGTAGCGGCGCGTGGTCTTGATCTTGACGCTGTCGGCTGCTTCGGGTGCGATCAGCCAGCGGCCGTTCTCCTCGGTGCCGAGCAGCGCGGCAAAGCAGGCGCCGGAGTCGAAGCGCGGCCAGCAGAGCCAGTCGATGGAGCCGGTGCGGGACACCAGCGCGGCCGTGTGGCCGTCGCCGATCAGGGCGTAGTCTTCGATGAGGGCGGGCATGTAAGGGCCTGTTCACGTTAATAACGGGCTTGCGAACGTACCTTGCCGGGCGCAGTGCAAGGAGCAAGGAGCGCCGTTTGGCCGAGCCAAACAAGCGACGCGCGACGCCGCAATGCGCCCGGCAAGGTACGTTCCCCAAACCAGGTTTTTCATTCCAGGGGCTGGCCGCCAGAAGGGCCGATCGCTGCGTCATGCTCCTCGCGAATACATCGAGTATTCGCTTCGTCGCAATCCTTGCGCTCGGCCCTTCTGGCCGCCAGCGCAAGCCCGTCACTAACGTGAACAGGCCCTGGTGTTCTGGCAGGCGTTGCAGGGTTTAATGGCGGATGTACGCACAAGATTAGTGGGTGCGGGGTCCGTCGTGCAACGCGTTTTGCTGCTGTGCGTGCGCAATGGCCCATTGCGCGGCGCGAGGGGTGTTCAGAGGTGGCCGTGGACGCCAAAGAGTCCGATCAGCCCGATGATGATCAGATAGAGCGCGACGATGTAGTTGAGCAGGCGCGGCGCCGCGAGAATCAGGACGCCCGCGATCACCGAAGCGAGCGGGCCGATGGCGAGATGGATGTTCATGTTTGCTCCTTATGGCCTGGCGGGCCGGGCGCAGCTGGCGCGCGGGCGTTCAACCGCTCTCGTATACTCGATCCGGATTCATCAGATCATTGCGCACTCGCGCGCCCCGCCGATCCGCTTTGCCGCAATTGACTGAAGTCAGCTGCAATCAGACAGGAGATCGACTTGTTCACGCGTCCCGCACACGCATATGCCGTGCCTGTTTCATTCCGGTCCCGCCTGCGCGCGTTTGCGCGCAGACTTGTTCATCAAATCGCCCAAGGTTTTGTCATCATGGCCTGCGCTGCCGCCACCCCCGCCTTCGCACAATCGTCCGCCGCCGCGTCCGCGGGCGGCATCTTCAACCTGATCGTCGGGACCTACACCGGCGGCAAGGGCGAAGGGCTTTACGTCTATCGCTTCGACACGAACACAGGTGAAGCGACGCCGTTGAGCGTTGCGAAAACCGTGAATCCGTCGTATCTGGTCGTGAGCCGCGACGCACGCTTCGTCTATGCGGTCAACGAACTGCCCGGCGACGACGGCCCGGCTTCGCTGCGCGGCGACGTGAGCGCATTCGGCTTCGATTCCGCGAGCGGGCGGCTCACGTTTCTGAACAAGGTGTCGGCCGAAGGCAACGATCCATGCTATCTGAGCCTGTCGCCCGACGGGCGCTATCTGCTCGTTGCGAACTACTCGATCGCCGCCGATCCGGGCGGCAGCTTCGCGGTGCTGCCCGTCGAACCCGACGGCACGCTCGGCGCCGCCGCGCTCACCGTGCATCACGAGGGCGGCGGTCCGGTAAAGGGGCGCCAGGACAATGCGCATGTTCACTCGACGGTGTTCTCGCCCGACGGCCGTTTCGTCTTCGCGCAGGATCTGGGCGCCGACAAGCTCTATGTCTACCGCTATACGCCGGGCGGCGGCGGCGCGGCGGTCGCACCGGCTGACTTGGCCGAGGCGCGCTACACGGCCATGCCGGCGGGCTCCGGCCCGCGCCATCTGGTCTTCGGCAACGACGGACGCCACGCGTATCTCACGAGCGAACTCGATGCGACGGTCACCGTGCTGCGCTATCGCGACGGGCACCTCACGCCCGAACAGGTCGAGCCGCTCGTCGAACCCGGCTTCAAGGGCGCGGTGGGCGCAGCGGCGCTGCATCTGTCGCCGGATGGGCGCTTTCTTTACGTATCGAATCGCGGCGACGCCAACGACATCTCGATCTTCGCTGTCGACGCAACGAGCGGGAAGCTCGCGCGCGTCGGACGCCAGTCGAGCCTCGGCAAGGCGCCGCGCGAGTTCGCCATCGATCCGACCGGTCGCTGGCTGATCGTCGGCAACCAGGGCAGCGACACCGCTTATGTGTTCCGCCGCGATCCGCAGACCGGGCTGCTCGGGCCGGACCCGAAGCGGCTCGATATCCCTTCGCCGGTCGATTTCAAGTTCGTCGCGCTCTAACGTTCAAACGCGCCAACAGGCGGGCCACAAGCGGCGCGCGCCCGGCAGGGCGCTGGCGCGTGCCGTGTGTGCCTTACTCGGGCTGCCCGGGCGCGAGCACTTCGCGGCTGCCGTTGATGCCCATCGGCGAGACGAGGCCCGCCGCCTCCATCTGTTCGACGAGCCGCGCCGCGCGGTTATAGCCGATGCGCAACTGCCGCTGCACCGACGAGATCGACGCGCGCCGCGTGCGCACGACGAACGCGACGGCTTCGTCGTAGAGCGGATCGGCTTCGGCATCGGGGGTGTCGCCGAAGAGGTCCTGCGCTGCGCCTTCGCTCGTCGGGCCGTCCAGGATGCCCTCCACGTACTCCGGCTCGCCGAACTGCTTCAGATACTCGACCACGGCGTGCACTTCCTCGTCGGCGACGAACGCGCCGTGCACGCGCTGCGGATAGCCCGTGCCGGGCGGCAGGAACAGCATGTCGCCCTGGCCGAGCAGCGACTCGGCGCCCATCTGGTCGAGGATCGTGCGCGAGTCGATTTTCGACGACACCTGGAACGCCACGCGCGTCGGAATGTTGGCCTTGATGAGACCCGTGATCACGTCGACCGAAGGCCGCTGCGTCGCGAGAATCAGGTGGATGCCCGCCGCGCGCGCCTTCTGGGCGAGCCGCGCGATCAGCTCCTCGATCTTCTTGCCCGCCACCATCATGAGATCGGCGAGCTCGTCGATCACGACGACGATCATCGGCAGCGGCGCGAGCGGTTCGGGCGCCTCGGGCGTGAGCGAAAACGGATTGCCGATCTTCTTCTCGTGCGCGGCGGCGTCGCGGATCTTCTGGTTGAAGCCCGCCAGATTGCGCACGCCCACGGCCGACATCAGCCGGTAGCGCTTTTCCATTTCGCCGACGCACCAGTTGAGCGCGTTGGCGGCGAGCTTCATGTCGGTGACGACGGGCGCGAGCAGATGCGGAATGCCCTCGTAGACCGAGAGTTCGAGCATCTTCGGGTCGATCATGATGAGCCGCACGTCCTCGGGCGTGGCCTTGTAGAGGAGCGAGAGGATCATTGCGTTGATTGCGACGGACTTGCCCGAGCCGGTCGTGCCCGCGACGAGCATGTGCGGCGCTTTCGCGAGATCGGTGACGACCGGCTGGCCGACGATGTCCTTGCCCATCGCGAGCGTGAGCTTCGAGGTCGAGCGCAGCCAGGGCGCCGATTCGAAGATCTCGGAGAGCCGGATCATCTGGCGGCGCGCATTGGGCAGTTCCAGGCCCATGCAGGTCTTGCCGGGGATCGTTTCGACCACGCGGATCGACGTGAGACCGAGACCGCGCGAAAGGTCCTTCATGAGACCGACGATCTGGCTGCCGCGCACGCCGAGCGCGGGCTCGACTTCGAAGCGCGTGATGACCGGGCCCGCCGACGCGCCGACCACCGTGACCGGCACCTTGAACTCCTGGAGGCGCTGCTCGATCAGCTGGCCCGTCTCGGCGAGCGCCGCTTCCGGGACCGGGTCGATGTCCGTGGACGCGCTTTCGAGCAGATCGAGGCCGGGCAGTTCGACCGTCGATGCGGCGAGCGGCTGGAACGCGAACGTCGTGGGCGCGTGGCCGCGCACCGGCTGGCGCGAAGCGGCTTCTGGTATCGCTTCAGCGGCGGCCGGGGCCGCGTACGTTGCATCGGCTGTATTGGGTGCGATTGGTGCGTCCGGTGCGGTTGGTGCGTCTGGCGCCTTGAGTGCGTCCGTCGTGTTCGGAAGCGGGATTTCCCACGGTGCGGGCGCAAGATCCATGCTCAATGGCATCAGCACGGGCGGCATCGGCACGGGTGCGATTGCGGCCACATCCATGCTCGGCGGCGTATCTGTCACTACGTCTGCCGGCGCGTCTGCCAGCACGTTTGCCAGGGCAGGCTGCGTCGCTTGCCAGCCGAATGACGCTGCGGCATGCCACGCGGGAACGTTCGCCGTGCCGGTGCTTTCGATCTGCTGCCCGAGGTCGCTCGCGCTCGCCGCTACGGGCGCGGCGGCTTCTGTCGTCACGCGCTGCGTGTCATGCGCGATGCGCGGGAAACGCACGATATTCGAGCCGGTTGCCGCTGTGTCGGAAGCGGGCAGGGCGGGTTCGTCTGCGTCGATTGTTTCGCTCGCCACGGGCGTTGCTTGTGCTTGTGCGTCGGCGTGGGCCGTGCCGGAAGCTGCGGGTGTCGGTATGTCCGCGAGCCTGGGGGTGAACGCTTCGTGATCGTCTGCGGGCGTCGGGACCGATGGTGCTGCTGCGGCAACGCCGGCCGGCTCGTCGTCCAGCAGGGTCCACGGCGCAAGGCCATGCTCGGTCGCTGGCCAGGACGGTTGCGGCGACTGGGCGAACGCGAATGGATCGGCCGCATCGTCCTGTGCAGCCGATGCGGACGCGCTCTGATGCGAGCTTGCGCCGTACGGCGATGCATCCGGTGTCGCGGCGTGTGCAGGCGGTGTTTGGGGTTGCGCATCCGCGTTGGGCGCAGCGACGAACGCTGACGCGGCGGGGAGCGCTGCGTCTGATAGGTTCGCCGGATCGTGCACGATCACCGCTTCATGTGCTTCATGTGCTTCATGCGCTTCATGCGCTTCATGCGCTTCATGCGCGTCGTGCGCTTCATGTGCGTCGTGCGCTTCATGTGCGTCGTGCAGATCGTTCGGCGTCGAGGCAGCGACCGGCGCTGCGTCGTACGACACGGCTGGCTGTGCTGGTTGTGCTGGCTGAGGCGCATCGACTGTCGGGAGCGAGCTGGAATGCGGCGTGAAAGTCGCGGTTGCAGTGTGGGCCTGCCACACGCCGAATGCTGGCGACATGTTCGTCTCGCCGTCGGCCGCTGCGGCGACGTGCTGCTCCGGTTGCCATACTTCGGCGGAGGTCGCCGGAAGCAGTCCCACAGTCGTGTGCACGTTCGCCGCGTTCACTGCGTTCGCTGCGTCGCTCGACGTAACAGCGGCTTGCGCTGCGCTGTCCTGCGTGGCGTCCGGGAGTCGGGGCGCCGGTCCGTGCTCGCGATGGGCGGCCGCAGCTTGTGCAAGAACGTCCGCGTCCGTGCTGCGCGCAAGGCTCGCACCCGCGAGCGTCGTCCAGCGCGCAGTGTTCTCGTCGATCGAGCGCAGCGTTTCGAGCACGTCGTCCGAAAGCGGCACGCGCGGTTGCGCGTCGACCGGCGCCGCGGGCCGCGGAGCAACCGGGCGCGCGGCGGGCGTCGCGGCCATCGGCTTGTTGGCGGATTGCGCCTGCATTGCGGCGAGCGCGGATTTCGTCGGCCAGACGAACGGGCGCGGCGGCCTCGGCGGACGCGGCGGCGCCACGGATGCCGCAACGCGCGCAGCCGTGTTGCCCGCGACCGGCTGCGCGACGTTGCGCCGGGTCGGCAGCGAGCTTGCAAAGGTCGGCTTGATTCCATCGAGCGGCGGCGTTGCCGTTGCGCCACGCATGCCATGCGCGGTACCGGATGCAGCCGAAACGCCGGAGGCGTTCGCGTGCGCCGCCGAAACCGGAGGACGGACCGGTTCGGCACGCCACGGCGTGCTGCCGCCGGGTGTCGGCTTGAGCGGCGGTATGGCGGGCGCCATCGGTGCGCGCGCATCGATGGCCGCAGCCGCTCCCGTCGCGGCGAGCGCGGTGGCGGCGGGCGTTTCGTGCAGCCATCCTGATGGCGCTGCGGGCTCGCTCAGATCCGAGTCAGGTGCGATATCCGCTGTGTCCGACAGACGCGGCTCGACACGCCGCGTCGCGGTCTCCCGCACCTCCCGTGCCACCTCGCCGCGCGCTGCTGCCGCGCCCGTGGCGCTCGTTGAGCCCGTTGTGCGTCTGCCCGTCGCGGGCGGGTGCCACGGGGTCGGGCGCCGGGGCCGCGAACCATCGAGCGTGGCCGGCGAATCAAGGGGAAAGAGGCCACTGGTGCCCTGTGCGGAAGCCGCGTCGCCGCCTGCCTGGCGACCGCTTCGCCGCCCGCCGCGCGGCGCATCGCCATCGTCGCGGCGCGCGCGAATGTTCAGGCCGAGCCCGAGCGATACGTCGGCGAGCGCGAGCATGTTGCGCCAGTGCGAATCGAACAACCAGGGCAGGCTCGCGAGGAAGAGCGCGAGCATCGAGAGCGGCGTGGCGACGCGGCCGACGTGCTTCCCGAGCCCCATTGCCAGCGCCTGTCCGAGCGCGTTGAACCCGTTGATGTGAATGAGCGTGGCTTCGAGCGTGCAGCTCGCGACGAGTACGCCGAGAAATCCCAGCCAGAGCCGGATCGTGCCCGGTCCGCGCAGACCTGTGCCGCCGGGCAGCACGGATTTGACGAGACGCCAGATCAGAGGGATGAGCCAGATGGATGAGGCGCCGAACCAGCCAGGAACTACCGTGTGCATGCCAGAGGTCAACGAATGGAAGTAGTGCAACCCGTGGAGTTTAACCGCTCGGCCGACCGGGCCGATACGCGGTTTGCAGCGGCGCCACGCTCGCCTTCGTGCTGGTGGTGCTGCGTGCGGGCCGCCGCGGCCCGTGCGCATCCGACAAAACGGCGCGCCGGTTCGCGGCGCGCGCGTGGGTTACGGGGCGATCACGGGTTTTGCACGGGTTAATCGCGGCTCAAGCGCGGTTCAATCGCAGTTTAAGTGCGGTTCAAGCGCGGGTTGGTCGCGGGTTGGTCGCGGGCCGATCACTGCTTCGGCTGGGCCGCCGGTGCGGCGTCGGCCGGATGCGTGAAGGTCAGGCGGTCACCGTTGTCGAGGATCAGCAGCAGTGCTTGTGGCGCGTGCATTTGCACGCCGCTGCGTGTGATGCGGCTGAGCGCGTCGAGGTAGGCGCCCTCGATGTCGCCGCCTGCGCCGATGCACGCCATGCGCGTGCCCGCAAGCGTACCGAACGACAACAGGCCGTTTTTGAGCGCATAGGCGCCCGCGTAGCGGTTGCAGCCCGAGAAGCCGCTCGCGTGGCGCTGGCCGGTCGCCGTCGACAGTTCGAGCGTGATCGGGTTCGCTGCCGCCGCGGCGGCGGTCGTGGCGGGTGCAGCGGGTGCAGCGGCCGTCGACGCGGTTACGCCGGGCAGCGTACGCAGCGTGCCGTTGGCCTCTTTCCATTCGGTGAGCTGCCATTTCGTGTTGTCGAGCAACTGCGTGGCGGCGGGGATGAACGGATCGGACGGCGGCGCGGAGGCATCCGTGTGCACGGGCATCTTGCACGCAGCCAGCATCAGCGCGAGTGCGAACGGCGCCGCGCGCGATGCGATCAGGCGCAGGGTAGGGTGCCCGTGCGGGCGCGTGCTCAGGCGAAATGACATCGCTTCGGTCCTGGTAATCGGCGAAGGCGTAAGCGTAACGCAGTAGCGGCCATGCGCGCGAGCCAAACGTCGAGGCCGGTCGAGGCACGTCGAAGCACGTCGAAGCACGTCGAAGCACGTCGAGGCACGTCGAGGCACGTCGAGGCACGTCGAGCCACGTCGAGCCACGTCGAAGCGCACGCGCAGGTCCGCGCCTGCGCGCCACGGCGGTGCGCTCTCTGCCTCGGCGGCGCCTGGGCCGCGTGTTAACATCGGCGCTCGCTCGTATGGAGCAGCACCATCGTTATTCTGGAGACATCATGCAGATCGGCACCCGCATCGGCACGCCGTTGTCAGCCTCGGCCACGCGCGTCATGCTGCTAGGCGCAGGCGAGCTCGGCAAGGAAGTGATCATCGCGCTGCAGCGCCTTGGCGTCGAAGTGATCGCCGTCGACCGCTACGAGAATGCGCCGGGCCATCAGGTCGCGCATCGCGCGCATGTCGTCGACATGACCGATCCTCAGGCGCTGCGCGCGGTGATCGACGCAGAGCGCCCGCATCTCGTCGTGCCCGAGATCGAGGCCATCGCCACCGACGCGCTCGCAGCCGTCGAAGCCGCCGGTGTCGCCGAAGTGATCCCGACCGCGCGCGCCGCGCAGCTCACGATGAACCGCGAAGGCATCCGCAGCCTCGCTGCCGAGGAACTCGGCCTGCCCACGTCGCCGTACGCGTTCGCCGATTCGCTCGAACAACTGAAGGCGGGCATCGCGAAGATCGGCTACCCGTGCGTCGTGAAGCCGGTGATGTCGTCGTCGGGCAAGGGGCAGTCGGTATTGCGCAGCGACGCCGACGTCGAAGCTGCCTGGCTGTATGCGCTCTCGGGCGGGCGCGTGAACTACGGGCGGGTGATCGTCGAGGGCTTCGTCAAATTCGATTACGAGATCACCCAGCTGACCGTGCGCGCCATCGATCCGGCGAGCGGGAAGGTCGAGACGTATTTCTGCGATCCGATCGGCCACTTGCAGGTGGACGGCGACTACGTCGAATCGTGGCAGCCGCAGCCGATGAGCCCGAAGGCGCTCGAACGCTCGCGCGAAATCGCGCACAAGGTGACCGAGGCGCTCGGCGGGCGCGGGATTTTCGGCGTCGAGCTGTTCGTGCGCGGCGATGAAGTGTGGTTCTCGGAAGTGAGCCCGCGTCCGCACGATACCGGGCTCGTCACGCTCGCGTCGCAGCGTTTCTCGGAGTTCGAACTGCATGCGCGTGCGATCCTCGGCTTGCCCGTCGATACGACGGCGCGCGGCCCGGGCGCGTCGGCTGTCATCTACGGCGGGCGTGAAGAGCGCGGGATCGCGTTCGAAGGCGTTGCTGCGGCGCTCGCGGTGCCGGGTTCGGATCTGCGTCTGTTCGGCAAGCCGGAGAGCTTCGTGAAGCGCCGTATGGGCGTTGCGCTCGCGACCGGCGCCGATATCGAGGAAGCGCGCGCCCGTGCCCGCGCAGTGGCAGCGGCGGTGCAGCCGGTGTCGGGCAGCGCGGCGGAGTGAGCCAGGGACGGAGCGGCTGACTAAGCGGCTGACTAAGCGACTGCCGGAGCGACTGCCGGAGCGACTGACTGAGCGTCGCAGCGCGGCTCCGGGCGCCGCGCTCAGGATGACGAGCCGCGCAGATTCGCCAGCATGGCGCGGTCAGCTGCGCCCATGCTGCGCGGTGCCGCATCGCGTCGATGGGGCGAAGCTCGTACCGGTCGAGGGCCATGCGGCCGCCGCGCCGCCATCATCGATCCCTGACGTGCCGCACCGTAAGCGGCGCACGTCGTCACTCACGGAGAAACCCATGCAGAACAAACGGATTGCGGGTTGGGCGTTCCGCGCAGCAAGCCTCGCGCTGGCCTGCGGCGCAATGGCGCAAGTGCAAGCCGCGCCGCTGAATGTTCCTGAGATCCAGACGCAGGCTCGTCAAGCGTTCAGCTACACCTGCGCCAACGGCCGGACCTTCAAGGTTGCCTATCTCAACGCGAAAAACGGCCAGAGTTTCGCGGTGGTGCCGGTGCAGGGACAGCGCCTGCTGTTCGTCGAAACCATTGCCGCGTCGGGCGTGAAATATCAGGCTGGCCGCTATACGTGGTGGACGAAAGGCCCGCGCGCCGATCTCTACGACGCCTCGGCTGGCGAAAACGCGGCACCAATGCTCGCCGGTTGCGCGACGATCATGCGCTGAGGTTGGGCCGACTCGTCCGGCAGACTCGGCAGGCTCGCCTCGCGAGCGACGATTTTCCGTCATGTTGGGCCGGTAATATGCGGCACGGCTACGCGGAGGATTCGGGCGGCGCTGTGCGCACCCGAGAACCTGCGGATCCGCGCAGGCGCTCGCGCGCAGAAGCCCGGGCGCGCTGCCATCAGGATTTATGCCAGGGTGCTACAATACCGCGCTTTCGGCGAGGTGCGCCGGCCGCATAAGGCCGCCGCGGTTGCCGGATGAGAGCCGGGGTTGTCGCGCAGTACCGTAGCGCGCATCCCTGCCTCCGGGCCGGATTGCCGGTGCGGAAGCGTTACCCCGGCTGTACGCCGGTGACCTGTGCCAGGCGTACGCCTCGCGGCCCGCCGGGCTGCGAGTTGCCAGTTGCGACTGTGCCCCGCGATTGCACCCCGTCGAGGCGCCCGGCCGTGAGTGCCGCCGCGCCATGCGCCCAGGCGCCTTTATAGCGAAGCCACCATGTCCGACACCGACGTCAAGCCCACCACTGCGACCTTCGACCAGTTTGGCCTTGCACCCCAAATCCTGAAGGCAATCGAGCAGCAGGGCTACACGACGCCTACGCCGATCCAGGCGCAGGCGATCCCCGTCGTCCTCACGGGCCGCGACGTGATGGGCGCCGCTCAGACCGGCACCGGCAAGACCGCGAGCTTCTCGCTGCCGATCATCCAGCGCCTGCTGCCCGGCGCGAACACGAGCGCCTCGCCCGCGCGCCATCCGGTGCGCGCGCTGATCCTCACCCCCACACGCGAACTGGCCGACCAGGTTGCCGCGAACGTGCGCTCGTACGCGGAGCACACGCAGTTGCGCAGCGCGGTGGTGTTCGGCGGCGTCGACATGAATCCGCAGTCCGACGAGCTGCGCCGCGGCGTCGAAATCCTGATCGCGACGCCGGGCCGCCTGCTCGACCACGTCCAGCAAAAGACCACGAACCTCGGCCAGGTGCAGATGCTCGTCCTCGACGAAGCCGACCGCATGCTCGACATGGGCTTCCTGCCGGACCTGCAGCGCATCCTGAACCTGCTGCCGAAGGAGCGTCAGACGCTGCTCTTCTCGGCGACGTTCTCGCCGGAAATCAAGAAGCTCGCCGCCACGTATCTGCGCACGCCGCAGACCATCGAAGTCGCGCGCAGCAATTCGACGGCCACGAATGTCACGCAGATCGTTTTCGAAGTCGCCGAGGGCGACAAGGCCGGCGCGGTCGTTCAACTGATCCGCGAGCGCGGCCTGAAACAAGTCATCGTGTTCTGCAACAGCAAGATCGGCGCGAGCCGTCTTGCGCGCCTGATCGAGAAGCAGGGCATCGTCGCCGCGGCGATTCACGGCGACCGCTCGCAAAGCGAGCGCATGCAGGCGCTCGACGCCTTCAAGCGCGGGGACATCGAAGCGCTGGTGGCGACCGACGTGGCCGCGCGCGGCCTCGACATCGTGGAACTGCCGGCCGTCATCAACTTCGACCTGCCGTTCAACGCCGAAGACTACGTGCACCGCATCGGCCGTACGGGCCGCGCCGGTGCGTCGGGCGACGCGCTCTCACTGTGCAGCCCGAACGAGAAGAAGCAGCTGGTCGACATCGAGAAGCTCATCAAGCGCTCGCTGCCCGTGGAGCGTCTCACGATCGATACGCCGGTCGCGCATCACGATGGCGGCAGCCGCCCGCGCCACGAGCGCGGTGAACGTGGCGGCGAGCGCCCGGCGCACGGCGGCCATCGCCGCACGACGTCGTACGAGCGGCCGCATCACCGCGCGCAGCCCGTCGATGACTTCTTCCTGAAGCCCTATGAGCCGTCGCCGGTGGCGCGCAAGGCCGCCGAGGAACTTTCCGCGTCGAACAACGGCTCGCCGCAAAAGCCGCAGTCGAAGCAGCCGCTCGCCGCGCTGCTGGGCGGGCTCGGAGCGTCGTGGCGCAACAAGCCTTCGTCGTCTTCGTCGAACTGATTTTTTTCGGCTGATCAACACACACCAACAAACGGCGTGTCCGGCGTTATGCCAGACACGCCGTTTCGTTTTTTGCGCGCCCAGGTCTGCGGCTGACGCCGCTCGCGTCGCTGCGTTCAGGCGGCCGGCAATTGCGCGAGCCTGCGCTGCCAGGCGTCGATGGCGTCGGCCTGGAAGGCGTCGAGCGTCGCTGGCGCCGGGTCGCGCAGCGCAAGCCCCAGATGCCGGGACGCCGCGATCAGCGCATCGAGCGGACGATCGGGATCGAGCGCCTGCGCGCCGGTCTGCTTCGACAGCTTTTCGCCGTCCGCATTGGTCACGACCGGGACGTGCAGCCAGGCAGGCGTCGGCACGCCGAGGCAGCGTTGCAGCCAGATCTGGCGCGCCGTCGAATCGAGCAGATCCGCACCGCGCACGACGTGCGTGATGCCCTGCTCGGCGTCGTCGACCACCACCGCAAGCTGGTACGCCCACTGCCCGTCCGCACGCAGCAGCACGAAGTCGCCCACTTCGGTTGCGAGATTCTGCGACTGCGGACCCTGCCAGCGATCGTCGAAGCGGATCACGGCCGCGTGCGCGGGCGTGTCCGCGGGTGTGACCGCATGTGTGTCGGCATGTGCGTTGTCTGGCACGCGCAGGCGCGATGCGCGCGCGGGCTTGCCGTGCAGGCCGCTGCGGCAGGTGCCGGGGTAGATCAGCGTGGTGTTGCGCTGGTGCGTGCGCAATTGCGAATCGGCGATTTCCTTGCGCGTGCAGCCGCACGGATACACGTGGCCCGCCGCGATCAGCGCGTCGAGCGCCGCGCGATAGCGCTCGATCCGCGCGCTCTGCCAGACCGGTGGTTCGTCGGCGTGAAAGCCGAAGCGTTCGAGCGTTGCGAGGATGTCGAGGTCGGCGCCGGGCACGGTGCGCGGGCCGTCGATGTCCTCGACGCGCACGAGCCACGTCCCGCCGTGCGCGCGCGCGTCGAGCCAGCTCGCGAGCGCCGAGACGAGCGAGCCGAAATGGAGCGGGCCGGTCGGCGAGGGCGCGAAGCGTCCGCGATAGGGCAGAGGGCCGGAACGTGCCGCGCGGCGGGTGTCAGTCACGCTCGTGCGGGCTCAGGCGCTCTCGTGGGCTTGCGCTGGCCTGCGCCGAAGCGTCGTCTTCGCGCGCCGGATGGCAGGCGGGGCAGGTCTTGCCCGCGACGTAGAGCGGCGACGCCAGCCCGGCGGGCGTCACGACCGCGCGGCACGCGAGGCACTGCACGGGGTGGGACGGTGCGAGTTGCGGATCGAGCGCGCTGCGCTGGTCGAACACGAAACAATCGCCGCGATAATGCGCGCCGCCCACTTCCTCGAAGTACTTGAGAATGCCGCCCTCGAGCTGGTAGACGTGTTCGATGCCCACTTCCTTCATGTGGATTGCGGCCTTCTCGCAGCGGATGCCGCCCGTGCAGAACGACACGACGGTCTTGCCTTCGAGATCGGCCCGGTTCGCCTCGATCACGCCGGGGAATTCGCTGAACTTGTCGATGCGGTAGTCGAGCGCCTGATCGAACGTGCCCACGTCGACTTCGAAAGCATTGCGCGTGTCGAGCATGACGACCGGGCGTCCCGCGTCGTCGTGGCCGCGGTCGAGCCAGGCCTTGAGCGTGACGGGTGAGACGGACGGCGCGCGGCCTTCTTCGGGGCGGATCGCGGGCTTCTTCATCGTGATGATCTCGCGCTTCAGGCGCACGAGCATGCGCTTGAACGGGCGCGTTTCCGAGAAGCTTTCCTTGAACTGCAGCGTCGCGAACTTGCCTTCGAAGAGCGGATCGTGCCGGATGTAGTCGATGAAGGTGCGCACGGCGGTTTCGTCGCCGGCGACGAACAGATTGATGCCCTCCGGCGCGAGCAGGATCGTGCCCCGCAAATCGAGCGACTGACAACGTTCGAGCACGAGCGGACGCCATTCGGCGAGTTTGTCGAGCGTCGCGAACTGGTAGGCGGAGAGATTGAGGATGCGCATGGAGAAAACCGGTGAGACTTGCCCGCGGCGTCCGGCTTTCTGAGGTAGAGAGGTAGTCCGGGCGGCGGGCGCAATTCGCTATTATCCCTCAACCCTGCTTCGCGACGTGGCGCCGCGCCCGCCGGCCGTGGAGGGCTTGTCCAGACGGCCAACGTCGCCCCGGCGGGCCGAATTCGCGCGGGGCTGGAGTTACAATGGCGCCCATGTCAGATCCCCGCTTCGTTCATCTTCGCATCCACTCCGAATTTTCGATTGCCGACGGCATCGTGCGCCTCGACGACCTTGTCAAGGCGGCGGCGAAAGACGGCCAGGGGGCGCTCGCGCTTACCGACCTCGCCAACGCATTCGGTCTCGTTCGTTTCTACAAGGAAGCCCGCGGCAAAGGGATCAAACCCATTGCCGGCTGCGACGTCTGGGTCATGAATCCGGACGACCGCGACAAGCCTTCGCGTCTTTTGCTGCTCGTGAAGGACAAGCGCGGTTACCTGAATCTTTGCGAACTGCTTTCGAAGTCGTGGCTCACGAACCAGCATCGCGGCCGCGCGGAAATCGATGTCGCGTGGCTCGAAGGGGGCCTCGGCGAGGGGCTGCTCGCGCTCTCGGGCGCGCAACAGGGCGATATCGGCCTCGCGCTCGCGGCGGGCAACACCGAAAGCGCGAAGCGTCACGCACAGCGCTGGGCGAAGCTGTTCCCGAACGGCTTCTATATCGAACTGCAACGCTGCGGCCAGCCGGGCGGCGAACCGTATGTCCAGCAGGCGGTTACGCTGGCGGCGGACCTGAACTTGCCGGTGGTCGCCACGCATCCCATGCAGTTCATGCAGGCCGAGGAATACACCGCGCACGAAGCGCGCGTGTGCATCTCGGAGGGCGACATCCTCGCGAATCCGCGCCGCCAGAAGCGCTTCACGACGCTGCAGCGTTTCCAGTCGCAAGCGGAAATGGCGGCGCTCTTCGCCGATATTCCGTCGGCGGTCGCGAATACGGTCGAAATCGCGAAGCGCTGCAATCTCACGCTCGAACTCGGCAAGCCGAAGCTGCCGCTCTTCCCGACGCCGGACGGCCTCTCACTCGACGACTACCTCGTGCAGCTCTCGAAGGAAGGGCTCGAAAAGCGCCTCGTGCAGTTGTTCCCGGACGAAGCGGAGCGTGAGAAAGAGCGCGCGCGTTACTACGAGCGTCTGGAATTCGAGTGCGGAACCATCGTCAAGATGGGCTTCCCCGGCTACTTCCTGATCGTCGCGGACTTTATCAACTGGGCGAAGAACAACGGCGTGCCGGTCGGGCCGGGCCGGGGCTCGGGCGCGGGCTCGCTCGTCGCGTACGCGCTCGGCATTACCGATCTCGATCCGCTGCGCTACAACCTGCTGTTCGAGCGCTTCCTGAATCCCGAACGCGTGTCGATGCCCGACTTCGACATCGACTTCTGCCAGCACGGCCGCGACCGCGTGATCCAGTACGTGAAGGAGAAGTACGGCGCAGACGCGGTTTCGCAGATCGCGACGTTCGGCACGATGGCCGCGAAGGCGGCCGTGCGCGACATCGGCCGCGTGCTCGACCTCGGCTACAACTTCACGGACGGCGTGGCGAAGCTCATTCCGTTCAAGCCCGGCAAGCACGTCACCATCGCCGACGCGATGAAGGAAGAGCCGCTCCTGCAGGAGCGCTACGACAACGAAGACGAAGTGCACCAGCTGCTCGACCTCGCGCAGCTCGTGGAGGGCCTCACGCGCAACGTCGGCATGCACGCGGGCGGCGTGCTGATCGCGCCGGGCAAGCTTACGGACTTCTGCCCGCTCTACACGCAGGGCGACGAAAGCGGCGTCGTGAGCCAGTACGACAAGGACGACGTGGAAGCCGTCGGCCTCGTGAAGTTCGACTTTCTGGGCCTCACGACGCTGACGATCCTCGACTGGGCCGAGCGCTATATCCGCAGGCTCGACCCGTCGAAGCAAGACTGGTCGCTCGCGCAAGTGCCGCTCGACGACGCGCCGTCGTTCCAGATCCTCAAGAAGGCGAACACGGTCGCGGTGTTCCAGCTGGAAAGCCGCGGCATGCAGGGCATGCTGAAAGACGCGCAGCCCGACCGCTTCGAGGACATCATCGCACTCGTGGCGCTGTACCGGCCGGGCCCGATGGACCTGATCCCGAGCTTCTGCGCGCGCAAGCACGGCCGCGAAGTGGTGGACTATCCCGATCCGCGCGTCGAACCCGTCCTGAAAGAGACCTACGGCATCATGGTCTATCAGGAGCAGGTGATGCAGATGGCGCAGATCATCGGCGGCTACTCGCTGGGCGGCGCCGACTTGCTGCGCCGCGCGATGGGCAAGAAAAAGGCCGAGGAGATGGCCACCCATCGCGAGATTTTCGCCAAGGGCGCCGCGACGAACGGGCTCACGCGCGAGAAGTCCGACGAGATTTTCGACCTGATGGAGAAGTTCGCGGGCTACGGCTTCAACAAGTCGCACGCGGCTGCCTACGCGCTGCTTGCGTACTACACCGCATGGCTCAAGGCGCACCATCCGGCGGAATTCATGGCGGCCAACATGTCGCTCGCCATGGACGACACCGACAAGGTGAAGATCCTCTTCGAGGACTGCATTACGAACGGCATGAAGGTGCTGCCGCCGGACGTCAACGCATCGGCGTACCGCTTCGAGCCGGTCGCCGATTTCGATCCCGCGGTCGTCGGCGCACGCTCGCGCACGATCCGCTATGGCCTTGGTGCAATCAAGGGCAGCGGCCAGAACGCCATCGAGGAGATTTTGCGTGCGCGCGAAGAGGGCGGACTCTTCAAGGATCTGTTCGACTTCTGCGAGCGTATCGACCGGCGGGTCGTGAACCGCCGCACGATCGAAGCGATGATCCGCGCGGGCGCGTTCGACACCATCCACGCGAATCGCGCGCAACTGCTCGCGTCCGTGCCGCTCGCGATGGAAGCCGCCGACCAGGCGAGTGCCAACGCCATGCAGGCGGGCCTGTTCGACATGGGCGACGCGCCGCTGGCCGCGCACGAACTCATCGACGAACCGGCTTGGCCGGAAAAACGCAAGCTTCAGGAAGAGAAGGGGGCGCTCGGCTTCTATCTCTCCGGGCATCTGTTCGACGCCTACAAGGACGAAGTGCGCCGCTTCGTGCGCCAGAAGATCGGCGATCTGAAGGAAGGGCGTGACAAGCTCATCGCGGGCGTGATCGCGTCGCTGCGCACGCAGATGACCCAGCGCGGCAAGATGCTGATCGCGCTGCTCGACGACGGCTCAGGGCAGTGCGAAGTGACGGTCTTCAACGAACAGTACGAGGCGCACAAGGCGCTTTTCAAGGAAGACGAACTGCTGGTCGTGCAGGGCGGCGCGCGCAACGACGCCTTCACGGGCGGCATCCGCTTCACCGTGGACACGGTGATGGATCTGGAGCGCGCACGCAGCCGCTACGCACAGGTCGTGAAGCTGCAGGTGAACGGCAACGCCGACGTGCACGCGCTGCGCGCCGTGCTGGAGGCGCATCGCGCGAAGCCCGACGACACGCTGCCCGCGCCCGCCGAGCCGGTACGCGCGCGCGGCGGACGCGAAGGTGGCGGCTATGGCCGCGATCGCGAGCGCAGCCACGCGGTGATTCCGAACGGGCTCGCGGTGCAGATCGCCTATCGCAACGAACGCGCGGAAGGCGAGGTCCGGCTGGGCGACGCGTGGCGTGTCAAACCTACCGACGACCTGCTTGCGGCGCTGCGCAGCGAACTGGCCGGTAGTTCTATCGAGATCGTGTACTGAGAAAGACTGGGAAAGACTGAGAAAGACGGTCCGGACGGCGGGCCTTACGGCGTGCGCACGCCGTGCTGCGCGAGCTTGAGAAAGCGGTAGTAGACGGTTTCGGCGTTGAACACCGCGATCATGAAGCCCGCGCGGCCATCCAGGAATCCGGCGCGCAGGACATAGGTCCGGATGAAGGCCCAGGCGCCCCGCCCGAGTGCCTTGCCGAAACTGCCGCGCTTGCCCGCCGCGGCGCGCTGGGTGGCGCCCGCGCTCGAATACGCGTCGAGCTTGCGCAGGACGGCGTCGAAATCCTCGTACGAGTAGTGCATGAGCTTGCCCGTGAGGCGGCGCGCAGGGCCGTCGAACACGAGCCGTTCGTGGACCAGGTCGTCGGAGAAGCGGGCTGCGCCGCGCCGGAACAGCCGCGGAATCCAGTCCGGGTACCAGCCGCCATGACGGATCCAGGCACCGCAGAAGCTCGACAGCCGGTCTACGGCGTAAACGTCGGCTTGGGGCGCGGCGATCGCGTCGCGGATCGAAGCGGCCAGTTCGGGCGTCACGATCTCGTCGGCGTCGATCGCTAGCACCCAGTCCGTTGCGAGCGCATCAAGTGCGCGGTTCTTTTGCGGACCGAAGCCCGGCCAACGGGTTTCCTCGATGACGCGCGCACTGTGGGCGCGGGCGATGTCCGCCGTGCCGTCCGTGCTGCCGCCGTCGATCACGATGATGTCGTCCGCGAAGGCTAGCGCGTCGAGGCATTGGGCAAGCCGCAGGGCCGCGTTTTTCGTGATGATGGCGACGCCGAGCGTGGTTTTTTTCATGCGCTTTTGGGTGGGTGAGGGCGGCACGCGTAACGTTGCGCCTGGCAAGTATACACATCGGTGCGCGCACCGATGTGCCGCTAGAAGCGCGCGCCGTTGATCTGCCGTGTCCGAGGTCCACCTGCGTCAGCCTCGCTGCCGCGCGATAAGGTGCGCGGGCGCGCCCTCCATATACAATGCGGTACCGCGCCGGCAGGCGGCCGTTGGTGCTTCGCCGGGCCCGCATTTCGAATTTGCAGCAACTACGTGTATTTCCAGGGGAATCCTTGAGCAACAAGCCCACCCAGTCCACACTCAGCAAGCCGATCGGTTCCGGTGAGGCGTCGTCTCCCCTGTCTGTCGGACGCCGGCTCTGGCCCTATCTGAAGCCGCTCATCTCGGTGGCGATCGCCGCCGTGCTGTCGCTCGCGCTCGTGGCCGCGACCGAGGCCGGTATTCCCGCGCTCCTCAAGCCGCTGCTCGACCACGGTTTCGGTGCCCAGGGCAACATCAAGGCGCGCTGGATCGTTCCGCTCGCGGTGATCGGTCTCGCGTTCGTGCGCGGCATTGCCCAGTACGCGTCCGGGTACCTGCTGCAATACGTCTCCAACCGGATCCTGCTGCAACTGCGCCTCAAGATGTTCGAGCGCATGATCCACGCAAGCGTTGGATTCTTCCAGCGCGAGACGGCGAGCACGGTCATCAATGCGATCGTTTTCGAGGTCAACCAGATCCTCAACGTGCTGATGGGCGTGCTGGTGACGGCCGTGCGCGACTCGCTCACGGTGGTCTTCCTGCTCGGCTACCTGTTCTACCTCAACTGGCGCCTCACGCTGATCGTGGCCGTGCTGCTGCCGGCCATCGGCTGGCTGGTCAGCAAGATCAACCGGCGGCTGCGGCGGCTGAACCGCGAGCATCAGTTGCTGACCAACGCGCTGTCGTACGTCGTCGAAGAAACCGTGGGCGGCTACAAGGTCGTCAAGGTCCACAACGGCGAGCAGTACGAGATGAGCCGTTTCGGCGAAATGAGCCGCCGCCTGCGCGGCTACCAGATGCGCATGACGATCTCCGGCGGGCTCGCGCAGCCGCTCACGCAGTTCCTCGCGTCGATTGCGCTCGCTATCGTCCTGACGGTCGCCGTGGTGCAGGCGTCTCATGACCAGACCACGGTCGGCGGCTTCGTCGCGTTCGTGACCTCGATGCTGCTCGTCATTTCGCCGCTCAAGCACCTGATCGACGTGAATCAGCCGCTTCAGCGCGGCATGACCGCGGCGGAACTGATCTTCGGCCTGATCGACGAGCCGTCCGAGCCCGCTGGCGGTGGCAAGCCGCTCGAGCGCGCACGCGGCCAGATCGAGTTCCGCGACGTTGGGTTCGCGTACGGCGCGGGCGGGCGGCCGATCCTCGGCGGCGTGTCGTTCAAGGCCGCGCCGGGCGAGATGATCGCGCTCGCGGGCCCATCGGGCAGCGGCAAGACGACGCTCGTGAATCTTCTGCCGCGCTTTTTCGATCCGACTGGCGGCCAGGTGCTGGTCGACGGCGTGCCGCTGCCGGACTACGACATCCATGCATTGCGCAGCCAGATTGCGATGGTGAGCCAGGACGTGACGCTCTTTAACGACACGGTCGCCAACAACGTCGCGTATGGCGAGACGGCCGATCCCGAGCGCGTGAAGAATGCGCTGCGTGCGGCCAACCTGTGGGACACGGTTGAGGCGCTGCCGGACGGCATGCAAACGCTCGTCGGCGACAACGGCATGAAGTTCTCGGGCGGCCAGCGTCAGCGCCTCGCGATTGCTCGTGCGATCTACAAGGACGCGCCGATCCTGATTCTCGACGAGGCGACCTCGGCACTCGATTCGGAATCGGAACGCCACGTGCAGGCAGCGCTTGAAACGCTGATGCAGGGACGCACGACGCTCGTGATTGCGCACCGTCTCTCGACGATCGAACGCGCGGACCGGATTCTCGTCATGGAAGCGGGGCGCATTGTCGAGCAAGGCAGCCATCGTGAATTGCTCGCGCATGGCGGGCTGTACGCTCACCTGCACCAGATTCAGTTCCAGCAGAGCGCGGCCTGATCCTGGCGTCGGCTTTAGCGCCGATTTCTTCGCGCGATGCGCTTGATCCAGATCCCCGGTGCGTAGATCCCGGGGCACGCGGCATACAGGTAGATCCGGATGCGCAGGCCGGGCTTCACGCCATCGCTACGCAAGAGGAGGGCGAGCCGCTCGGCGCCTCCCATCGCATCGAACATCGCCTGAATGAACTGCTTGCGCGCGAGCGCGGGCGCAAGCGCCTCACGCATGCGCGCGCCGACGCCGGCCGTGTCCGCGTCGTGCTGCAGTTGGGCCAGCTCCGCCAGTTCATAGCGATTGTTGCGCTTCATGCGCGCTATCTGTTCGGTTACCGATCGATAGCTGCGCTTTTGCGACAGCCCGCCGCGCCGGCGGCAGACGAGCGGTTCGCGCAGGCTCAGCGCTCCGCCCGAAAGGATCGCGCGCAGCACCATGATCTGGTCTTCAGCAGCGGCGCCCGGCAACATCGGGCCAAAGCGTTCGAAGAGCCGCCGTGACCACGTATGGGCGGCGCCGACCAGCCAGGGCCGCTGGGCCAGCCAGTCGTCGAAGTTCCGATAGCCGTCGAGTTCAGTGGGCGCGATGGGCGCATGGACATCGCCTGTTGCATCCATATCGATCAGGTCTGTGGCGATCAGGTCGGGATGCCGCTCGTGCGCGAGCCAGTGTTCGACCACCCGCTCGCAGCGGGAGGGCAGCGACACGTCGTCGCCTGCCGCCACGAACAGCAACTCCCCTTTTGCCATCTGAGCGAGTTGCGACAGATGCGCGCTGATCCCCTGGTTGACCTCATTGCGCCGCACTGTGACCCGATGCGGGCCGCCGTATCCGCCCACGGCGGCTTCGATCGCGGTAAAGGTGCCGTCGCTCGATGCATCGTCCGAAATGATGATTTCAAGTGGTGTCCACGTCTGTGCGAGGACGCTGCGCACGGCATCGGTTATCACCCGTTCCTGGTTGTAGGCGATCAGCAGTACGGATACGAGCGGTCGCTCGCGTTCCGGTGCGACGGCGGGTGTGGGCGGCAGTGGTGCCGATGTGGCGGGATGCGGGCTGTCGATCATGTGTGCGTGGTTAGCTCGGCCCGTCGGCGCGGAGCGGGTTACTGGCGAACGGGGTAATTGTAAGAGCAAAGTAGATGGAATGGCCGCCTCCCGCCTTAACGGGCTGTCCGGCGCCGCGGGCTCGAATCCTGTGCGTGTCACATTGCTGGTTCGGCAGTTCTGCCGCCAAGGAGAACCAGATGGAACCCACGACCATTGCCATCGACCTGGCCAAATTCGCTTTCCAGATTCACTATGTTGAGCCTGAGACCGGCGCGATTCACAGCAAGGTGCTCAAACGCGCCCAGCTCGTCCCGTTCTTCGCCAATCGGCCTGCGAGCCGTGTCATTGTGGAAACATCTGGCAGCGGTCACCACTCGGCCCGGGTCCTGGCGCGGCCTGGCCACGACGTGCGGCTCATCGCAGCCCGGTTCGCGTGGCCGTTCGTGAAGTCAAACAAGAATGACGCTGCCGACGCCGCGGCGATCTGGGAAGCCGCCCAGCGTCCGGGCATGCGGTTCGCGGCCGTCAAGACGGAAGACCGGTTGGCGGAAGTCGATCAGGGCACGGTGGTCGAACATAAGCACCTGAGCCACTTGCTCCAGGTCGCACAGGCGGTGTAGGCGCAACGCGACAATCGCCGGGCGTCCGGCTCGCTTTCCTGCACGAATCGGGGTGCCGAGGTTCGCTAGCCAGAACGTCAGTCCGGCACGAATAAGCAGCGCGAGTTCACGCCGACCGACGTTGAGCATGTGATCGTCGATCCGGCACAACGCAGGCAGGCGCAGAAGTCGCCCGGCAAACCTGGCCGTCGCTCCGCCAGGCGCAGTGCAACGGGCGTCAGCGCGCTGCCAGATCAGGCGAGGTCCTTCGACACTGCGTGATCTGTAACACGCAATAGATAATCCCGGCCCTCTTTAGACGCGGACATTTGAATGTGGCTGGAAAGCGGACATTTCAGAATGGCTTTAACAGTAATTCAACCGATCAGTTATCCTGTGTAATATTTCAGTTCTAATGCCTGGAAAATGCGCTCGTATAGCGTGCTAATGCGGGAGGCGGTCAGTATCTAAGGGTGCGTAAGCGAATCCATTCCCGGACGGTTGGATACCTGTGTTGCTAAGGATCGCGACGCATATTATCGGTGTCGCGACCCGGCGACGCGCTTCTCCGCGTAGCCGAACGTCGGAATGGGATCAATCACGCACTAGCGCCGGCTCCCAGCAGCACTGCCATGCCGCTCGTATCCTGAATCCGCTGGAACTACGCTGCGCAGACGGTGTTCAACAGGGTTGCACGCCGTGCGTGTTGATACAATCGCGGCTGTTCTGACATACCCGCGTGGCAGGGCGTGCTGCATGGCACGCATGGTTTGCCGGCGACCCCGCAATCTTCATCGAGACCTGAACCTTGTCCGATCCGACAAAGCGCACGCTCACCGACATCGCCTTGACCGCCCAGGCGCTCAAGAACAGCGGCGGCGCCGAGCGTTACACGCGTGACGTGATTGCGGGCTTTCATCGCCTCGGGTTGCGCCCGACGTTGTTTGCCCGTGAAATCGACCGCTCGCTGCCCGAAGCCGCATGGATCGAGCAGAAGCCGCTGAATGTGCGCTGGGCGCCGCGCAAGCTGCGTAATTTCGCATTCGACTGGCGTCTGAAGCAGTGCCTGAAGCGGCATCGCCCGGCATGCGTGTTCTCGATCAACCACACGACGCACGCCGACATCGCGTTGTGCGGCGGCACGCACCCGGGATCGATCGAGGCTGCGCGCCGGGCGGTCCGGCGCAGCGACGTCTGGCAAATCGACCTCGAACGCCGTGTCTACTCGCAGGCGCGAAAGATCGTGGCCCATTCGCAGTTGATGAGCCGCGAGTTGCAGCGTTTCTATGGTGTGCCCGCCGAGCGCATCGACGTGCTGTATCCCCCGGTCGACATCGCGCGCTTTCGCCCGCTGGCCGACGCTCAGCGCGCGCAGTTGCGCGAGCAATTCGGCTGGCCTTCGGATCGCGTGGTTTTCGTGTTTTCTTCGACGAGTCACGAGCGCAAGGGCTATCCGCTCCTCGAAGCGTTTTTTGCGAAGACGACCTTGCCGGTTTTGCTGGTTGTCGCCGGGCGGCCGGTGCCGAAGACGAGCGATACGATTCGCTATGCGGGGTACAGCAACGAGATCGAAAAGCTCTTCGCTGCAGCCGATTTCACGGTGGTGGCTTCGGAATATGAGCCGTTTGGCCTCGTTGGCGTGGAGTCGGTGATGTGCGGCACGCCGCTTGTGATTGCCGATAACGTCGGCTCGGCGGAAACGGTCACTGGAAACGCCAAGATCGAATTCTCACGGCAGTCGCCGGGCAGTTTCGAACGGGCGATCGAGGCGGCCGTGGCACGCGTGCGCAGCGGCAATGCCCAGATCGCCGATCCGCTCGCGAACCTCACCTATGACCCGGGCGTCGATGCACACTGCCAGGCGCTCTATGCTCTGATGTCGTCGGCCTGAACTTCGAGCGGGCGCGCCTGGCGTACCGCGGCCAGCTCGCGCTTGCGCGCGTCGATGACGGCGAGCAGCGTGGCGACCATCAACGCCAGTAGCGAGGTCACCATGACCGGCACCAGCACGTCGATGGTCAGCCCGAAAATGACCGTGCTGGTTGCGACGGCAAGCCCCGCATACGACGCCGCGCGGATAGTCGGATCGGTCGCGTGCCGCTCGCGCCAGAAGTACACCGAAATCCCGAAGTAAAAGAGAAAGAGGCACGCCACGCCAACCAGTCCCAACTCGGCGAGCGTTGAGAAGAAATCGCTATGCGCGCGTTCGTTGACGATTTCTGGCGGTGATTTACCCTGCTTGGACATTTCGTTCAGTACGTCCGAGAGATGTCCTTTGCCGATGCCGTAAAGCGGATGCTGCACGAAGAGTTTGCCAGACGCCTCCCAAAGGGCTTGCCGTTCGCCGATCGAGGTTCCGACGACGCCGCGCCGTGCCATCGTGAGGTCACTGGTGACGTCGGCGATGCGTTGCTGGACCGGTTTGAGCGAAAGGGTCGCGGCGGATGCGAGCACAAGCACGACCACCAGCGCTACGAAGCGTATCTTGTGCGCGAACCAGCGGTATTGCGCCGCCAGCAGGATCACGAACACGGGAATGGCGAGCCAGCCGCCGCGCGTGCCTGACGCAATCGAGGCGCAGCCGCCGCCGAGGAGCGCGAGCAGTCTGGGCACGAGGGTGCGCCAGTGAGGCGGATTGTCCCAGCCGAGCGTGAAGAGCGACAGGAAGGCGAGCAGCAATGCGGTGTCACCAAACGGAATCGGATTGGTGTACCAGTTGCCCATGCGATGCGCATCGCCCCAGCCGCCGGGCGGCTGATCGATGAGCGCCGCAATGCCGACGGCGATCGCGCCCACCACGCAGCCCCAGCCGATAGACTTCAGGTGGCGCGTGGGCATCTGGCGCAGAAAGAGGAAAATCAGCAGGGCGAGCGGAAAACGTGAAAGCGCATCGAACTGGCGTGGCAGCCAGAAGTGGAACACCGTTTGCTGAACGGCAATGGCGATGATGAACGCGCTCATCCCAACCGTGTACCAGCGATAGATGCGCAGACCTGCGAAATAACCGGGGGTGTGCCGGTTGGCAATGGCGGCGCCGAGCGCGAGCGCGAGAAGGGCGAAGAAGCTGTAGCCGGTGCCGCCGCGCCACACCAGGTTCACGGCTGGTGCGAGAAAGAGAAAGGCTGCGGAAGGTAATTGAAGGCTGCGTATTAGTTTCATAGACGATCAATCAGGCCTCGGGCACTTTCGCCTCGAGAATGCAAACCTTGCATTATATCGGCCGCCCTGAGGCTGCGGCCGCGCGGGACGCTCCCGGCGTGCGCGGCAAGGTGGTGAAAACCGGCGATTTCTGCTTTCGGTGGACTCGGCGGTACAATGCCCGGTCAGAGTTCCGGCGCGATCGTTTGCGCGCGTTTTGTCGCGCGCGGTTACGCAATTTGCCCTGTCGCAGTAAATGACTCGATGCAGCCGGGGTGGCTGCGGCAATTGCGGCAATTGCGGCAGTTGCGGCGCTCAGGCCGGCGCCGATCCTAACGGACCCATTCGATGTTCTCTATCATAATCCCGACCTGGAACAACCTGGCGTATCTCCAGCTGGTGATCGACAGCCTGCAGCGTCATTCGACACACCAGCATCAGATCATCGTCCACGTGAACGACGGCTCGGATGGCACCCTCGACTGGGTGCGCGCAAACGGCATCGAGTACACCGCATCACCGGCGAACATCGGCATCTGCCACGCCGTCAATCTCGCAGCCGCACGTGCGAAGCACGACTACATCGTCTACATGAATGACGATATGTATTGCTGCCCGGGCTGGGACGAAGCACTCGTGCGCCGCATCGGACAGATGCCGTCCGATCTGTTCATGCTGTCGGGCACGATGATCGAGCCCGTCGACACGGGCAATTCGTGCGTAGTGGTTCAGGACTTCGGCCGCAGCGCCGAGGCCTTTCGCGCCGACGAACTCGTTGCCGCCACGCCCAGGCTCGTGCGGGCCGACTGGCGCGGTGCGACGTGGCCGCCCACGCTCGTGCATCGGGACTGGTGGAACAAGCTTGGGGGCTACAGCAGCGAGCTGAGCCCCGGCATGAGCAGCGACAACGACTTTTCGATGAAGCTGTGGGCCGCCGGATGCCGCGTATTTCTCGGCGTTGGCGACAGCCTCGTCTATCACTTCCAGCAAAAGAGCACCGGCAAGATCGTGAAGAACGACGGGCGGCGCCAGTTCCTCAACAAGTGGGGTATGACGCAGGCGACGTTCGACCGTTATTTTCTGCGGCGCGGTCAGCCCATCAGCGGGCCGCTGGCGTTGTCCGAGCCGGAGCACACGGTACGCCTGAAGCGCGCGTTGCTGAAGTCCCGCATCAAGCGCGCGTTTAGCTAATCGGCGGCGGCCACTGCGGCACTCGTGCGCTCGCCAGGAACGCGCTGTTGGCTGCTCCCACCAGGTCGCATCCGCACGACACACCCGCGCACGACACCCTTCATCGGTCCCCGATGACGTTGCGACGGACGACCGGACGAACAAACGCACTCGCGGACCCTTTTACAGGGATGCAGAAGCGATACCCGCCGATTCTTTCGATACCTGGAACGGTATTTTAGAAGATCAGGGGTTAACCCTGACTCTCGATCCTCCTAGACTGTGTTCATCGGTCACATGCACACACCGTCGCATGCAGGCCGAATCAGCAAATGGAGGATGTACCGTGAAGTCCCTGATTCAAGCCGTTGCCGTTGCCGCCGCACTCGTTGTTCCCGTTGCTTCGTTCGCCCAGTCGCACTCGACTATTACGCGTGAGCAGGTTCGCGCGGAACTCGTGCAACTCGAGCAGGTGGGTTACCACGTCGGTGAAGGCGACAACACCAACTATCCGGAAGCGATCCAGGCCGCTGAAGCACGCGTGGCCGCGCTGAACGCGAAGACCGGGGTTGGCGGCGTGGCTGATGGCTCGTCGCAAGCCGGTGGCCAGCCGAAGGTGTCGGCGCAGGACTGGAACGCGATGTACAACCACTGAGCACGCCGCTTTCCGTTGAGGGCGCAACGAGGCGGACTGTGAGCCGCCGCGCCGCGCCGCGCCGCTCAGCGAAGTGCGCTGGCGTCGCTGTTAGTGTTATCGGCGTTATCGTCGCTCTCGGCGCGGGTCTCGCGCAATTGATCGAGTAGCGTTCGCGCCTGGGCGACAGTGTCGCCGCGCACCGGATGGAACGCAAAACGCGGCGCCGCTTCCAGTTTCGCGAAGTTGCGCCGGGTGCTGCGCGTGTAGGCCGGATCGTAGTGCTCGGCGACGAGCGCCTCGGTCAGCGTCATGCGATCGTCGGCGTCGAGCAGACGGCACCACGTCTCAATGCGCTCGTGTCCGTGCAGCGGCACGAGCTTCAGCAGTTGCTCCCGGAAGTAGCCGCGGTCAGCGAGCAGGTGGCCGTATTCCTCCAGCAGCAGCGCGACGCGCTCGTCGCGCGCCACATCTACCACGACGCATGGCGCCGCGCGCATCGTATCGATGAGTGCGACCGGCACCGTGATGGTGCCGATGCGCCGGCTTTCCGCTTCGACGAACACCGGTTGCTCCGTATCGAGCGCGTGCAGCGCCTGAATCAGCGCCGTATCGAACGACTTCTGCGACGGCTGCCCGCGTTCGGGCAGTGCGCCGAGCAGCGAGCCGCGATGCGCCGCGAGTGCCTCGAGATCGAGCGTCTGCGCACCGGCTTCCGCGAGCGCCTGCAACAGGCGCGTCTTGCCGCTGCCCGTGGGCCCTGCGAGCACGACATAGCGGTAGTTCGCGGGCAGGGCGCCGAGCGCCTCGACCACGGACTGCCGGTACGCCTTGTAGCCGCCTTCGAGCTGGCGTGCGCGCCAGCCGATCATGTTGAACATCGTCGTCATCGACCCGGAGCGCTTGCCGCCGCGCCAGCAGTAGATGAGCGGGCGCCAGCCGCGCGGCCGTTCGGCGAAGAGCGTGTCGAGATGCGCGGCGATGTTGCGCGCGGCGATTGCCGCGCCAACGCGTGCGGCTTCGAACGGCGATTGCTTGTACAGCGTGCCGACAATCACGCGTTCTTCATTGCTCATCACCGGCGCGTTGATCGCGCCGGGAATGTGGTCTTCTGCGTATTCGAGCGGCGTTCTGACGTCGATGATTTCATCGAATTCGCCGATCTGTCCGATGGTGACGCGCTGCTGGTTCAACTGCTGTGCTCCGTGATGCTGCATTACATCAGCACGATATCGTACTGTTCCTGGCTCAGGTTCGACTCGACCTGAAGCGACACCGGCTTGCCGATGAAGTCGATCAGCATCGCGAGATGCTGCGACTCTTCTTCGAGAAAGAGGTCGATCACCTGTTGCGACGCCACCACGCGGAATTCGCGCGGATTGAACTGGCGCGACTCGCGCAGGATCTCGCGCAGCACGTCGTAGCAGACCGTGCGTGCCGTCTTCACCTGGCCCTTGCCGAGGCACGTGGGGCACGGCTCGCACAGCACGTGTGCGAGCGATTCGCGCGTGCGCTTTCTCGTCATCTCGACGAGCCCCAGTTGCGAGAAGCCGTTCACGGTCACGCGCGTGCGGTCGCGCGAGAGCGCCTTCTTCAGTTCGCCGAGCACCTGTTCGCGATGCTCGACGTTCTCCATGTCGATGAAGTCGATGATGATCACGCCGCCGAGATTGCGCAGGCGCAATTGGCGCGCGATCGTGTGCGCCGCTTCGAGGTTGGTCTTGAAGATCGTGTCGTCGAAATTGCGCGCGCCCACGTAGCCGCCGGTATTCACGTCGATCGTCGTCATCGCCTCGGTCTGGTCGATCACGAGGTAGCCGCCCGACTTGAGATCGACGCGCCGTGACAGCGCGCGCTGGATTTCGGCCTCGATGTTGTAGAGGTCGAAAAGCGGGCGCTCGCCCGCGTAGTGATGCAGCTTCGGCGACACGGCCGGCGTGAATTCCACCGCGAATTCCATGAGCTTCTGGAAGGTTTCGCGCGAATCGACCTGCATGCGCGTCGTCTCTTCGTTCACGAAATCGCGCAGCACGCGCTGCGAGAGATTCAGGTCCTGATAGAGCAGGCTCGTTGCAGGCAGGCGCTGCGCCTGCGCGAGAATCGTCGTCCAGGTCTTGCGCAGATACGCGACGTCGGCGGCGAGTTCTTCGCTCGATGCGTCTTCGGCAATCGTGCGCACGATGTAGCCGCCTTTCTCGTCGGCGGGCAGCACGGCCGTGAGGCGCGCGCGCACCGCTTCGCGCTCGGCTTCGCTTTCGATCTTCTGCGAAATGCCGATATGCGGTTCCTGCGGCAGATAGACGAGCGTGCGTCCCGCGATGCTGACCTGCGTCGAGAGCCGCGCGCCCTTCGTGCCGATCGGATCCTTCACGACCTGCACCATGAGCGTCTGGCCCTCGAAGACGGTTTTCTCGATGGGCTGATGCGGCGCGCTCTGATGCGTTTCGCCGGCGATGCGCGGCTGCCAGATGTCGGCGACGTGGAGGAATGCGGCGCGTTCGAGGCCGATGTCGATGAATGCCGACTGCATGCCCGGCAGCACGCGCACGACGCGGCCGAGATAGACATTGCCGACGCGCCCGCGCGAGAGCGTGCGCTCGACATGAAGCTCCTGCACTGCGCCCTGCTGGACGAGCGCGACGCGCGTCTCCTGAGGCGTGACATTAATCAGGATTTCTTCGTTCATGGTGTTGTTCTAAAAGTCGATGCGCGCCGCGCGCAGGAGCGCGGCTGTTTCGAATAATGGCAAACCCATGATACCCGAATAGGATCCGTCGATTCGCTCGACGAATTCGGCTGCACGGCCCTGAATGCCGTATGCACCGGCCTTGCCGAAGGGCTCGCCGCTCGCGACGTAGCGCGCAATTGCCGCGGGCAGCGCGGCGGCGAAGCGCACATGCGAGTGCGAAAGCGCGACGGGCAGGCACACGCCTGCCGCATCGACGACGGCCACTGCGGTGAGCACCTCGTGGTCGCGCCCGGCGAGGCGTTCGAGCATCGCGTAGGCGTCGGCGGCGTCGTGCGGCTTGCCGAGGATATGGCCGTCGATCGAGACCGTGGTGTCGGCGGTGAGGATCGGCGCGAACGGATGCGCGCCCGCGACGAGCCGCGCGCGCGCCGCGTCGGCTTTGGCCGCGCACACGCGCGTGACGTAGTCGGCGGCGCGCTCGCCGGGCAGCGCGGCTTCGAGCGCTTCGGCGTCCTCGTCGGGGCGCGGCAGCAGCAGTTCGAAGCGCACGCCGAGCTGCTGCAGCAACTCCTGGCGGCGCGGGCTTTGCGAGGCGAGATAAACGTACGGATAAGTCACGGAGGAGGCCATCTGAGCGTCTCGGACGTGGCGGATAGTCGAATCAATCGGATCAATCGGATCAAGCGAATCAATCGAATCAAGCGGATCAGGAAAAACGGCGCGCGCAGCGCCCGCTGCGCGCGAATCTTGCGAATCATGCGGATTGCGCAAATCGTGCGGATTTGCGCGGATCAAACGCGATGATAGGGGTGATTCTGCGTAATGGTCCACGCGCGGTACAGCTGCTCGGCGAGCAGCACGCGCACCATCGCGTGGGGCAGCGTGAGGCTCGACACGCGCAGGAGCAGATCGGCGCGCGACTTGAGTTGCGGGTCGAGCCCGTCCGCGCCGCCGATCAGGAACGCCACGTCGCGCCCGTCCTGCTGCCACAGCGGCAGCGCCTGCGCGAGCTGCATCGTGGTCCAGTCCTTGCCGCGCTCATCGAGGGCGACGAGGCGCGCGTTCTTCGGCAACGTCGCTTCGATGCGCGTGCGCTCGGCGGCCATCACGCTTTCGGCGCTGCGGCTCGACGAGCGCTGCTCGGGCTTCACCTCGCGCAACTCGATGCGCAGCTCGGGCGGCATGCGCTTCGTGTATTCCTCGAACCCCTCGGCGATCCAGTCCGGCATCTTGTGGCCGACGGCGACGATATGCAGCTTCATCTGATCAGCGTGTGCGCGGCGCTCACTTCGCGGCGCTGCGGCGCGCAGGGCTCTTGCGCGCGGGTGCGCCGGGCCGTGAGGCAGCGGGTTTTGCGGCAGTCTTCCTGGCGGCGGGCTTGGCAGCGGTTTTTGCCGCAGCTTTCTTCACTGCCGGCTTTTTCGCGGCGGCGGGCGCCGCGTGGCCGATGTCGTCCTCGTCTTCGTCGTCCATCGGCTCGCTCGGCTGCGCACCCGAGAAACCGCCGACGCTCGCGAGCTTGAGGCGCACGGGCTTGTCGCCCCAGATTTCTTCGAGGTTGTAGTACTGGCGCAGCGCCGGTTGAAGGATATGGACGACCGCGTCGCCGCAATCCACGAGCACCCATTCGCCGATGTCCTCGCCTTCCGTGCTGATGATGTCGCCCCCGGCTTCCTTGACCTTCTCGCGCACGCTGTTGGCGAGCGCCTTGGTCTGGCGGTTCGAGGTGCCGCTCGCGACGACCACACGGTCGAAGAGTTCGGTCAGGTGGCTGGTGTTGAACACCTTGATGTCCTGTGCCTTCACGTCTTCGAGGCCGTCGACGATAGCGCGTTGCAGTTTGCGGATGTCCATATTTACTCGTGGTACAGATGATGTTGAAGAATATAGTCCCACACGGGCGCGGGAATGGAGGCGGTGGGTGTGCCGATGCCGGGCGCGCCGGTGTCGTGCGCGGCACGGCGCGCGCGGATCTGTCGGCGGATTTCGGTGGCCGACACATCGTACGCGAGCGCCTCGTCGATCATGACGCAGCCGTGCGGCGTCGCGGCGAGCGCGGCGGGCGCGGCGCGCCGTGCTTCGACTTCGGCGGCGACGGCAGGCGGCACCGACGCGAAATCGAAGCCCGGACGGCTCGCCACACCGACGTGCGCGAGGGCGAACAGTTCGCGCCAGAAGTGCCAGGTGTCGAGATGCAGCAGCTGGTCGGCGCCCATCAGCAGCGTGAGCGAAGCGTCGCTGCCGTTGTGCGTGCGCCAGCGGCGCAGCGTCTCGACGGTGTACGTGGGGCCGTCGTGCTCGATCTCGTCGGTATCGACGCGCACCGTCACGCCCGGCAGCGCGAGCGACGCGGCGGCCGCGCGGGTCATCGCGAGCCGGTGCTCGGCGGCGCTCACCTCGGGCTTCTGCCAGGGCTGACCGGCCGGCAGCAGCACCAGTTCCGTGAGGCCGAGCAGCCCGGCGAAACGCCGTGCGAGCGCGAGGTGGCCCTCGTGGATCGGATCGAAGGTGCCGCCGAGCAGGCCGATGCGGCGCGCGAGCGGACGAGGCGAATCGACTGGCGTCACGGCGTCAGATCCAGTCGCGCACGGGCAGGAAATCGGTGTAGAGGCGCGCTTCCGGCGAACCCGGCTGCGGCCGCCAGTCATAGCGCCAGGTCGCGCTGGGCGGCATCGACATCAGGATCGACTCGGTGCGCCCGCCGCTTTGCAGACCGAAATGCGTGCCGCGGTCGAGGACCAGATTGAATTCGACGTAGCGGCCGCGCCGGTAGGCCTGGAATTCGCGCTCGGCTTCGCCATACGGCGTCGCGCGGCGCTTTTCGATGATCGGCAGATACGCCTTGAGAAAGCCCTCGCCGACGCTCTTCACCATCGCGAACGCCTGCTCGAAGCCGCCTTCGGCGTAGTCGTCGAAGAATATCCCGCCGATGCCGCGCGCTTCGTTGCGGTGCTTCAGGAAGAAATATTCGTCGCACCAGTGTTTGAAGCGCGGGTAAAGATCCGGGCCCCAGGGCGCGAGCGACGCCTGGCAGACGCGATGGAAATGCTGTGCGTCTTCCTCGAAGCCGTAGTAGGGCGTGAGATCCATGCCGCCGCCGAACCAGAAGACGGGCGCTTCGCCGGCCCTGGTCGCGAGCAGCATGCGCACGTTCATGTGCACGGTCGGGCAGTACGGATTGCGCGGGTGCAGGACGAGCGAGACGCCCATCGCCTCGAAGCCGCGGCCGTCGAGCCCGTTGCGCGCGGCGGTGGCCGAGGGCGGCAGGGCGTCGCCCGAGACATCCGAGAAACCGATGCCCGCGCGCTCGAAGAACTGGCCGTCTTCGAGGATGCGCGTGCAGCCGCCGCCGCGCAGCTTCTCGCCTGCGGCGCGCTGCCAGCGGTCGGTGGCCATCGGCGTGCCGTCGAAGCTGCCGAGCGCGTCGGCGATCTGCGTCTGCAAGCCGGACAGCCAGGCGCGCACAGCGCCGCTGTCGGGAGTCGTGCGCTCGTTGGGCGCGCCAGTGCTGATTGAGTCGGTCGTCATCGTTATGTGCGGGCTTAATGGGTCAACAGCGATGCTATCGGCAGTGTTAACGGCGGGGCGAACCCGGCGGGGCGAACCGCGCGCCGGACAGCTTTGGCGGGCATGATGGCGTGGTTCGGTGGCCGGTGTCGGGCCGCTGGCGCGCGGATGAGCGCGCGGCACGGCTGACAGCGGCAGTGTAGCGCCGTTCGGGCAGCCGACGGCGCGCAGCCAGGCCGGATGCGCGGCACGTTCGCGCTGTCGCGCGAGCCTGGCGCCGGGCCGCGACGGGGTTCTGGCCCGGTTTGCGCGGGTTGCACAGCACCGTCAGCTGTGGTGCGGCGGCTCGCTTGGTTCAGGCTCGGGTGGCTCCGGTTCGTACATGCACCGGCGAGCGGCACGGGGCACCGGACCCGGCGAGCGCCTGGCCAACATCTCGTGAACCGCAGCGCCGAAACCCGGCGGTCAGGCCGCGCCGCCGTCTTGCGAGACGGCGGCGGTGCGGCTTTTATTGCTTGCGGCCAGCGGCGCGATAGCCGATGTCGTGGCGATACTGCATGCCGTCGAACGAGATGCGGTTCACGGTCTCGTAAGCCACCGATTGCGCGCTGCGCACCGAATCCGCGAGGCCGACCACGCACAGCACGCGGCCACCTGACGTGAGCAGCTTGCCGTCGACGAGTTGCGTGCCCGCGTGGAAAGTCACGGAATTGGCGGTTTCGGCGGGGATGTCGCTGATGCGGTCGCCCTTGCGCGGCGTGTCCGGGTAGTTGTGCGCGGCGAGCACGACGCCGAGCGCCGTGCGGCGGTCCCATTCCAGCTCGACCTGGTCGAGCGTGCCCGCGATCGCGTGCTCGAAGACCTTCGAGAAGTCGCCCTTCAGGCGCGCCATGATCGGCTGCGTTTCGGGGTCGCCCATGCGGCAGTTGAATTCGAGCGTCTTCGGGTTGCCCTGCGCGTCGATCATGAGCCCGGCGTAGAGGAAGCCCGTGAAGCGGATGCCTTCCTTCTCCATGCCCGCGACGGTCGGCAGGATGATTTCGCGCATCACGCGCGCATGCAGTTGCGGCGTGACGATGGGCGCGGGCGAGTAGGCGCCCATGCCGCCCGTGTTCGGGCCCTGGTCGGCGTCTTGCAGGCGCTTGTGGTCCTGGCTCGATGCGAGCGGCAGCACGTGCTTGCCGTCGACCATGACGATGAAGCTCGCTTCTTCGCCCGCGAGGAATTCCTCGATCACGACGCGTGCGCCGGCGTCGCCGAGCCGGTTGTCGGCCAGCATCATGTCGATGGCCTGATGCGCTTCTTCCAGCGACATCGCGACGACCACGCCCTTGCCTGCGGCGAGGCCGTCGGCCTTGATGACGATGGGCGCGCCGTGCGTGTCGACGTAGGCGTGCGCGGCGGCTGCATCGGAGAAGGTCTCGTAGGCGGCCGTGGGGATGCCGTGGCGCTTCATGAACGCCTTGGCGAAATCCTTCGAGCTTTCGAGCTGCGCGGCTTCCTTCGTCGGGCCGAAGACCTTCAGACCGCGCGAGCGGAACACGTTGACGATGCCGGCTGCGAGCGGCGCTTCGGGACCGACCACGGTCAGCGCGACCTGTTCGCGCTCGGCGAAGTCGGCGAGTTCGTGGATGTCCGTGATGTCGACGTTGGCGAGCCGCTCGTCCTGCGCGGTGCCGCCGTTGCCCGGTGCGACGTAGACGAGCTGCACGCGCGGCGCCTGGGCGAGCTTCCACGCCAGCGCATGTTCGCGGCCGCCAGAACCGACGACGAGTAACTTCATTTGAATCCCCGAAAGACCAGAAAACAGTGAGGCCGGCGCGTGGGCGCCGGCCGCGGTATCACACGCTGTATGACGATGACGCGGCGCTGCCGCCCCGGCAGGGCGCTGCCTGCGTCATTCGTCGGCGATCGACGCGTTGGTGTAGACCTCCTGGACATCGTCCAGGTTTTCCAGCGCGTCGAGCAGTTTTTGCATCTTCACCGCGTCGTCGCCGGTGAACTCGACTTCCGACTGCGGCTTCATCGTGACTTCGGCCATTTCCGCCTTGAAGCCCGCGGCTTCGAGCGCGGCCTTCACCTTCGGAAAATCGAACGGCGGGCAGACCACTTCGATGCTGCCGTCCTCGTTCGTCACGACGTCGTCGGCGCCCGCTTCGAGCGCGGCGTCCATGAGCTTGTCTTCCGGCGTGCCCGGTGCGAACACGAACTGGCCGACGTGATCGAACATGAACGCCACCGAGCCGTCCGTGCCCATGTTGCCGCCGAACTTCGAGAACGCGTGGCGCACTTCCGCGACGGTGCGGGTGCGGTTGTCGGTCATCGTGTCGACGATGACGGCCGCGCCGCCGATGCCGTAGCCTTCGTAGCGGATTTCCTCGTAGTTCGCGCCATCGACGCCGCCGACGCCGCGCTGGATGGCGCGGTTGATGTTGTCCTTGGGCATGTTGGCGTCGTACGCCTTGTCGACCGCCAGACGCAGGCGCGGGTTGGAGTCGATATCGCCGCCGCCCATGCGCGCCGCCACCTGGATTTCCTTGATGAGCCGCGTCCAGATCTTGCCGCGCTTCGCGTCAGTAGCGGCTTTCTTGTGCTTGATGTTGGCCCATTTCGAATGACCCGCCATACCTTTCTCCGTCGCATGCGCCAGCGCGGGCGCTTGCATTGTGCAATCTGCAGTTGTCGATGCGTGTTTGCGGGCGAGGCTGCGCAGTGCCGCCGCTGCGGCGCGTGGCCGGTACGCCCATGATTGGTTTGTCCGCCCGAAACGCGGTGCGCTCGCGAGCCAGGCGCCGTCTTGCGCTTGATTGCGCCCGGCTGTGCTTCGTTGCACACGGCGGCGGCCGGCTGCGGCGCGTATCCGGTTCGCGCGGGCCGCATGCGCGGGGTGGGCGCGCCATGCAGCGGGCGCGCCGGACGCCCGTTCAGGTGGATCTGAATTTTATCACGGCGGCGTCGCCGAACCGTGGCCCCCAGACAGCGGGCAGGGCGCTCTTTGCGGCTAATTTGCGCGGGCGATTTGCCCCGGGTGATTCGTGCGGGTGTTTTGCCCGCTTCAGTCTGCTTCGGTCCGCTTTGCGGCGGCCCGGCGCGACCAGGAGGCGCGGCGCCGGGCAAAACCGCTGGCGGGGAACGCGCCGCCGTCGTCAGTTCTTCGTGCCGAAGAGCCGGTCGCCCGCGTCGCCGAGGCCCGGGATGATATAGGCGTGGTCGTTCAGATGCGAGTCGAGCGAGGCGACGTAGAGCTTCACGTCCGGGTGCGCGCGCTGGAATACCTCGACGCCTTCCGGCGCCGCCACCAGCGCAAGGAACGAGATGCGCTCGCCCGTCACGCCGCGGCGCTTGAGCACGTCGACTGCGTGCGCCGCCGAGTAGCCGGTCGCGACCATCGGGTCGCACAGGATGAACGTCCGGTCTTCGAGGTCGGGCAGGCGCACGAGGTACTCGACCGGGCGATGGTCGTCGGCGCGATAGACGCCGATATGGCCCACACGCGCCGACGGGATCAGTTCCAGCAGTCCGTCCGACATGCCGACGCCCGCGCGCAGCACCGGCACGATCGCGAGCTTCTTGCCCGCGATCACGGGCGCGTCGACGTCGACGAGCGGCGTCGTGACGCGGCGTGTCGTGACCGGCAGGTCGCGCGTGATTTCATAGCCCATCAGCAGCGTGATTTCGCGCAGCAGTTCACGGAACGTCCGCGTGGACGTGTCCTTGTCGCGCATGTGGGTGAGCTTGTGCTGGATCAGCGGGTGGTCGAGGATGAAGAGGTTGGGAAAACGGCTGTCCTGTTTCATGGCGGGGCGCACAAGGCTGCAAGAGGAATCGGGGAATCTGGGAAAACGCGTTGCAGCCGTGCGCGGCAGGCGGCCGAAGAGATGGCCGGCGCGGCTCGCGCAGCGCACTGGCCGCGCTACAGCGTGGAGTATACGGGATATGCCTGTGCTCCGGCGTGCTTGCGCCGGTCCCGCCCGGCATGCGTCAAAGCCCGCGATGTCGTGCCAGGGCGGGCGCGGCGGGCGCGATTCTTCTAGAATCCGTAAAACGGCGGGGCGCCAGCCGCGAGCGGCTGCCGCGCAAGCGGCAAGCAACCGTTAAGCAACCGTCAAGCAGCCGTCAAGCAGCCGTCAAGCAATCGACGCTAGATCAACCCACCCGCGCGGCATGCAGGCAAGTGGCAGGCCGGGGCGGCACGCAAGCACGAAAGGACCGGATCACGATGGACATGGGCATCGCAGGACGCAGCGCGCTGGTGTGCGCGGCAAGCAAGGGCCTCGGCCGCGGCTGCGCCGAGGCGCTCGCCGCCGAGGGCGTCAACGTCACGATCGTTGCGCGCACCGCAGCGACGCTCGAGGAAACCGCCGCGCAGATCCGCGCGAATACGGGCGTCGAGGTGAAAACCGTCGCGTGCGACATCACCACCGGCGAAGGCCGCGCCGCCGCGCTCGCCGCGTGCGGGCAACCGGACATTCTCGTCAACAACGCGGGCGGGCCGCCGCCCGGCGACTTCCGCTCGTACACGCACGAGGCGTGGACCGCCGCGCTCGAAGCGAACATGCTCACGCCGATCGCGCTGATTCAGGCCACCGTCGACGGCATGATCGCGCGCGGCTTCGGGCGCATCGTCAATATCACGAGTTCGTCGGTGAAGGCGCCGATCGACGTGCTCGGCCTCTCGAACGGCGCGCGCTCGGGGCTCACGGGCTTCGTCGCGGGCGTCGCGCGCCAGGTCGCGGCGACGGGCGTCACGATCAACAATCTGCTGCCGGGCGCGTTCGATACCGACCGCATCCAGGCCACGCTCGTCGCGCAGTCGCGGGCGAGCGGACGCCCGGTCGACGAAGTGCGCGAGCGCCGCCTCGCGTCGATTCCGGCACGCCGCTTCGGCACGTCCGACGAGTTCGGCCGCGCCTGCGCGTTCCTGTGCAGCGTTCACGCGGGCTATATCACGGGACAAAACTGGCTGATCGACGGCGGCGCGTTCCCCGGCACCTATTGAGCGGGCACATTCCGAGTTGTAATTTCCGGCGTACCTTGACCACCTGAAACGAAGGAGCACCGAAGTCATGGCAACTCGCGTCGCGCTGATCGCGCACGACCACAAGAAAGACGACATCGTCAAACTGGCCGGCGAATTCGCCGATACGCTGCGCCACTGCGAACTCATCGCGACGGGCACGACCGGTTCGCGTATCGAGGCTGCGCACGGCCTGAACGTCGAGCGCATGCTCTCGGGCCCGCACGGCGGCGATCTGCAGATCGGTGCGCAGCTTGCCGAGGGCCGCGTCGACATGGTGATCTTCCTGCGCGACCCGATGACGCCGCAGCCGCACGAGCCGGACATCAACGCACTCGTGCGCGCGTGCGACGTGCACAACGTGCCGTGCGCAACGAATATCTCGACGGCGCGCATGATTCTCGACGCGCTCAAGGTGCGTGTTTCGGGCGCGGCCTGAGCGGCCTGCAGCGACCCGCAGCGCGATCAACACAACAAGGAGACACGATGAGCAAGGCAATCCGAATCGAGCAGACCGGCGGCCCCGAAGTCATGAAGTGGGTGGACGTCGACACGGGCGAGCCGGGCGAGGGCCAGGTGCGCCTCAGGCAAACCGCGTGCGGGCTCAACTATATCGATGTGTATTTCCGCACCGGTCTCTATCCGCAGCCGCTGCCCGCGGGGCTCGGCATGGAGGCGGCCGGCGTGGTGTCGGCGGTCGGCCCCGGCGTGACGGACCTCAAGACGGGCGACCGCGTCGCGTACGTGGCGCGTCCGCCGGGCGCGTATGCCGAGGAGCGCGTGCTGCGCGCCGATCAGCTGATCCGCCTGCCCGATGCGATCAGCGACGAGGCCGCCGCATCGATCATGCTCCAGGGCCTCACCGCGCAATATCTGCTGCGCCGCACGTATCCCGTGAAGGCGGGCGACACGATCCTGATCCAGGCCGCCGCGGGCGGCGTCGGACTGTTTGTTTGCCAGTGGGCGAAGGCGCTCGGCGCGACGGTGATCGGCACCGTGAGTTCCGACGAGAAGGCGCAAATCGCGAAAGCGCACGGCTGCGATTACCCGATCGTGTACACGCGCGAGGATTTCGCCACGCGCGTGCGCGACATCACGCAAGGCGCGGGCGTGCCGGTGGTGTACGACTCGATCGGCAAGGACACGTTTGCAAAGTCGCTCGACTGTCTCGCGCCGCTCGGTCTATTCGTGAGCTTCGGCAATGCGTCGGGTCCGCTGCCGCCGATCGATTCGTCGGAATTCGCCGGACGCGGCTCGCTGTTCTTCACGCGCCCGACGCTCTTCACCTACATGGCCAAACGCGCCGACTACGAGCGGATGGCCGCCGAACTCTTCGAGGTCGTCGCGTCGGGCAAGGTGAAGACGTCGATCAATCAGCGCTATGCGCTCAAGGACGTCGGGCAGGCGCACGCCGATCTCGAAGCGCGCCGCACCACCGGCTCGACCATCCTCATTCCCTGATCGCCCCCACCGCGATCGTCTCTGACATTAAAGGCGCGCAAGCCTCGCTTGCGCGCCTTTTTCCATGGTCACGCTGCGTGCGGGCGGCGGTTATGCGTTCTGTTACGCGCATTTTTACGCGTTTTTTATAGGCATCCAGCGACCTTTAATCCGTTCTTGACGCGCAAACCCGTACTGTTCTCCATACGAAATCCGTCAATGGAGAACAAGACAATGGACGTGCTGTGCATCGGGGGGCTGGCGGTGTTCGCGGGGCTCACGTACGCGTTGCTGGCCGGCTGCGAGAAGCTCATGCAGTACGGGCGCGGCGAGCGGGGAGCCCGCTCATGACCTGGATCCTGTGGTTGTCGGGTACGGCAACGCTGTTGCTGTTCGGCTATCTCATCTACGCGCTCCTGCGCGCGGAGGATATCGAATGAACGCCAACAATCTGCTGCAGACCGGCATTTTCCTCGTCATCCTGCTCGCGCTCGCCGTGCCGGTCGCGGGCTATATCACGCGGGTTCTCGACGGACGCTCGCGCGTCGTGCGCCTGTTCGCGCCGCTCGAAAATCTGCTCTATCGCATCGCGGGCGTCGATCCGCAAGCCGAGATGAACTGGAAGCGCTACGCGCTCGCCACGATTTCGTTCAACGTGCTCGGCACGGTGTTTCTTTACGTGCTGCTGCGCATCCAGGGCTGGCTGCCGGGCAATCCGCAGCAGTTCGGCCCGATGACCGTGGACGGCGCGTTCAACACGGCCGTCAGCTTCGTCACCAACACGAACTGGCAGGACTACACGCCCGAGCAGACCGTGAGCTACCTCACGCAGATGCTCGGTCTCACCGTGCAGAACTTCCTTTCGGCGGCGACGGGCATCGTGGTCGTGATCGCGCTGATCCGCGGTTTTGCGCGCCACTCGATGCAGACCATCGGCAACTTCTGGGTCGACCTCACGCGCACGACGCTCTACGTCCTCGTGCCGATGGCGGCGGTCATCGCCGCGCTCCTGATGAGCCAGGGCATGATCCAGAACTTCAAGGCGTATCAGGACGTGCCGGTGCTTCAGGCCACCACGTACGCAGCGCCGAAGCTCGACGCGCAGGGCAACCCCGTGAAGGACGCGCAGGGCAATGCCGTCACGGTCGCCACGAAGGTCGCCACGCAGACCATTGCCATGGGCCCGGCCGCTTCGCAGGTCGCGATCAAGATGCTCGGCACCAACGGCGGCGGCTTCTTCAACGCGAACTCCGCGCATCCGTACGAGAACCCGACGCCGTTCTCGAACGTCGTCGAGATGTTGGCCATCCTGATCATTCCGGCGGCGCTCTGTCTCGTGTTCGGCAACGTCGTGGGCGACCGGCGCCAGGGCATTGCGGTGCTGGCCGTCATGACGATTGCCTTCGTGCTTGCCGTGGGCGTCGAACTGGGCGCGGAACAGGCGGGCAATCCGCTCTTCACGACGCTCAACGTCGATCAGCATGCGAGCCTGCTGCAGGCGGGCGGCAACATGGAAGGCAAGGAAACGCGCTTCGGCATCGCGCAGAGCAGCCTCTTCGTGGTCACGACCACCGCTGCGTCGTGCGGCGCCGTGAATACGATGCATGACTCGCTCACGCCGCTCGGCGGCCTGGTTCCGATGCTCTTCATCCAGCTCGGCGAAGTGATCTTCGGCGGCGTCGGCTCGGGGCTCTACGGCATGCTCGTGTTCGCGCTGCTCGCGGTGTTCGTCGCGGGGCTGATGATTGGCCGCACGCCCGAATACGTCGGCAAGAAAATCGAGTCGTTCGAGATGAAGATGGTTTCCATCGTCGTGCTGCTCACGCCGATGCTCGTGCTCCTCGGCACCTCGATTGCCGTGCTCGCCGACGCGGGCAAGACCGGCATCGCCAATCCAGGCGCGCATGGCTTCTCGGAGATTCTCTATGCGTTCAGCTCGGCGGCGAACAACAACGGCAGCGCCTTCGCGGGCCTCACGGTGAACACGCCGTTCTATAACTGGATGCTCGCCATCGCCATGTGGTTCGGCCGCTTCGGCACGATCGTTCCGGTGCTTGCCATCGCGGGTTCGCTCGCCGGCAAGAAGCGTCTCGCCGAAACCGGCGGCACGCTGCCCACCCACGGACCGCTCTTCGTCGTGCTGCTGCTCGGCACCGTGCTGCTCGTCGGCGCGCTGACCTACGTGCCCGCGCTCGCCCTCGGCCCCGGCGTCGAGCATCTGATCATGATGGGCGTGCATTGAACAGGACTTCACCAACATGAATCAACATAGTGCTACACGGTCCATGTTCGATCCGGCGCTCCTGCGTCCGGCCATCGTGGACTCGTTCAGGAAACTCACGCCGCGCACCCAGCTTCGCAACCCGGTGATGTTCTGCGTGTATGTGGGCAGCGTGCTCACGACGATCCTGTGGATCGCCGCGCTCAACGGCCAGGCTGAGGCGCCGCAGGGCTTCATTCTCGCCGTCACGCTGTGGCTGTGGTTCACGGTCCTGTTCGCGAACTTCGCCGAAGCGCTCGCGGAAGGGCGCTCGAAGGCGCAGGCCGCGTCGCTGCGCCAGGCCAAGCGCGACGTCATGGCGAAGAAGCTCAACGAGCCGCATCCGAAAGCGCCGATCCGCATCATGACCGCGACCGATCTGCGCCGCGGCGACGTGGTGCTCGTGGAAACGGGCGATACGATCCCGGCCGACGGCGAAGTGATCGAAGGCGTCGCTTCGGTGGACGAATCGGCCATTACCGGCGAATCCGCGCCGGTGATCCGCGAATCGGGCGGCGACTTTTCTTCGGTGACGGGCGGCACGCGCGTGCTCTCCGACTGGATCGTCGTGCGCGTCACGGCGAACCCCGGCGAAGCGTTCCTCGACCGCATGATCGCCATGGTCGAAGGCGCGAAGCGCAAGAAGACGCCGAACGAGATCGCGCTCACGATCCTGCTCGTTGCGCTCACAATCGTCCTGCTGCTCGCGACGGCGACGCTGCTGCCGTTTTCGATGTTCTCGGTCGAAGCGGCCGGGTTGACACATTCAGTGGGCCACGTCGTCACGATCACCGCGCTCGTCGCACTGCTCGTGTGCCTGATTCCGACCACCATCGGCGGGCTGCTTTCGGCGATCGGCGTGGCGGGCATGAGCCGCATGATGCAGGCCAACGTGATCGCCACGTCGGGCCGCGCCGTGGAAGCGGCGGGCGACGTGGACGTGCTGCTGCTCGACAAGACCGGCACGATCACACTCGGCAATCGCCAGGCGTCGGCGTTCATCGCGGCCCCGGGCGTGACCGAAGAAGCCCTCGCGGATGCGGCGCAGCTCGCCTCGCTCGCCGACGAAACGCCGGAAGGCCGCAGTATCGTCGTGCTCGCGAAGCAGCGCTTCAACATTCGCCAGCGCGACATGGGCACGCTCCATCCGGTGTTTCTCTCGTTCAGCGCGCAAACGCGCATGAGCGGCGTGGATCTGTTTCCCAACGGGCCGGGCGCCGGAACGCCGGGCCGCGAAATCCGCAAGGGCGCAGCCGACGCGCTCAGGCACTACGTCGAATCGCACGGCGGACGCTTCCCGGCTGAAGTCGATAAGGCTGTGGACGACGTCGCACGTCGCGGCAGCACGCCGCTCGTCGTCGCGCATCGCCCGCAGGATGGCGCGGCGCAGGTGCTCGGCGTGATCGAGTTGAAGGACGTGGTGAAGGGCGGCATCAAGGAGCGCTTTGCCGAACTGCGCAAGATGGGCATCAAGACCGTGATGGTCACGGGCGACAACCGGCTGACCGCCGCCGCCATCGCGGCCGAAGCGGGCGTGGACGACTTCCTCGCGCAGGCGACGCCCGAAACGAAGCTCGCGACGATCCGCGAACACCAGGCGCAGGGCAAGCTCGTGGCGATGACCGGCGACGGCACGAACGACGCTCCGGCGCTCGCGCAGGCCGATGTCGCGGTGGCGATGAACACGGGCACCCAGGCCGCGAAGGAAGCGGGCAACATGGTCGACCTCGATTCGAACCCGACGAAGCTCATCGAGATCGTCGAGATCGGCAAGCAGATGCTCATGACGCGCGGCTCGCTCACGACGTTCTCGATTGCCAACGACCTCGCGAAGTACTTCGCGATCATCCCGGCGGCGTTTGCGACCACGTATCCGCAGTTGAACGCGCTCAACGTGATGCATCTCGCGACACCGGCTTCGGCGATCCTCTCGGCGGTGATTTTCAACGCGCTGATCATCGTGCTGCTGATTCCGCTCGCGCTGAAGGGCGTGAAGTACCGGCCGCTCGGCGCGGCGATCCTGTTGCGCCGCAATCTGCTGATCTACGGCCTGGGCGGGATTCTCGTGCCGTTCGTCGGGATCAAGCTGATCGACATGGTGCTCGCCGCGTTCGGCTGGGTCTGATCCGCACGCGCCTATTTGATGAGCTATTCGGGAAAGAACATGAAATCGCTGTTTCGTCCTCTTATCGTGATCTTCGCCGTGCTGACGGCGATCACGGGTCTCGCGTATCCGGCCGTGATGACGGCGTTCGGTCAGGCGGCGTTTCACCGCGCGGTCAACGGCAGCCTGATCGTTGTCGACGGCAAGGTGGCCGGGTCCGAACTGATCGGCCAGCAGTTCGACGCGCCGCAGTACTTCTGGGGGCGTCTCTCGGCCACGTCGCCGAATCCGTACAACGCGACGAGTTCCGGCGGCTCGAATCTGGGCCCGACCAACCCGGCGCTCGCCGACGAGGTCAAAGGCCGCATCGCCGCGCTCAAGGCCGCGGGCACCGACGTTTCACAGCCCGCTTCACAGCCCACTTCGCAGCCGATCCCGGCAGACCTCGTGACGTCGTCGGCAAGCGGCCTCGATCCCGAGATTTCCCCGGCTGCGGCGGCCTATCAGGTGGAGCGCGTCGCGCGCGCGCGCCATCTGAATCCGGTCGACGTGCAGGCGCTCGTGGACCGCTATACGAAGGGGCGCCAGTTCGGCGTGTTCGGCGAGCCGCGTGTGAACGTGCTCAAGCTGAACCTCGCGCTCGACGGCAAAGCAGCCAGTTGAGCCGTGCAACGACCCGAACCGCACGCAGCGCGACTCACGCTGGGTGCGGTTTGCCATTTGTATGCAGCGGTGAGACGATCAGCATGATCTTTCGCGGCACTGAACTATTTGCAGCGGCATCAAGAGTGGCACCAAGCGCGGCATCAAGCGCGGCACCAGAAGCGCCTGCGGCGCCCATCACGGAGACCCGGTCTGCATGAACCGCCCCGATCCCGACGAACTGCTCGATCGCCTCCAGCGCGACGAGGAAAAACGCCGCCGCGGCAAGCTGAAGATTTTCTTCGGCGCGTCGGCGGGCGTCGGCAAGACCTATGCGATGCTGCAGGCCGCGCGCCGCCGCGCGGAGGAGGGCATCGACGTCGTCGTCGGCATTGTCGAGACGCACGGGCGCAGCGAGACCGCCGCGCTCATCGATGGCTTCGATGTGCTGCCGCGCGCGCAGATCGCCTACCGGGGCCGCCAGATCGCCGAGTTCGATCTCGACGCCGCGCTCGCGCGCAAGCCGCAACTGATCCTCGTCGACGAACTCGCGCATTCGAACGTGCCGGGAGCGCGTCACCTCAAGCGCTGGCAGGACGTCTACGAGCTGCTCGACGCGGGCATCGATGTCTACACGACACTCAATGTCCAGCACCTCGAAAGCCTCAATGACGTGGTCGGTCAGATCACGGGCATCCGCGTCTGGGAGACGGTGCCCGACCGCGTGTTCGACCACGCCGACGAAGTGACGCTTGTCGACCTGCCCGCCGAAGAGCTGCTCGACCGCATGCGCGACGGCAAGGTGTACATGCCCGCGCAGGCCGAGCGGGCGGTGCGCAACTTCTTTCGCAAGGGCAACCTGATCGCGCTGCGCGAACTGGCGCTGCGCCGCACGGCCGACCGCGTCGACGCGCAGATGCGCGAGTACCGCGCCGACCGCTCGATCCAGCACGTCTGGCAGGCGCGCGAGCGGCTGCTCGTGTGCATCGGGCCCGGTCCCGAGGCGAGCGCGCTCGTGCGCGCGGCGGCGCGGCTCGCGACGAGCCTGAAGGCCGACTGGATCGCCGTCTACGTCGAAACGCCGAAACTCCAGCGCCTGCCCGATGCGATTCGCGAACGCACGCTCGGCGCGCTGAAACTCGCCGCCGAGATGGGCGCGGAGACCGTGACGCTCGCGGGCGAGGACGCGGCGACGATGCTCGTGGGTTACGCCCGGCTGCGCAACGTGTCGAAGCTCGTCGCGGGCGGATCGTTGCGGATGGGCATTTCACGCTGGCTGCGCCGGCCGTTCGGCGAGCGGCTCGCCGAAAAGGCGGGCGACGTCGATCTCACGCTCGTGCGCGCCATGGCGGGCGAGGCGGGCACCACGGGCGCCACCGCGCGCGAGTCGCAGGGCGAGGGCGCCGCGGCGCGCGCCGCCAACGCCTGGCGCGACGCGATGGCGGCAACGAGCGGCCACCGCTCGCCGCCGCGCGCCTATGCGGCGGCGCTCGTGATCTGTGCGTGCGTCACGCTGGTCGCGAGCCAGTTGATCGACCGCATCGACCTCACCAATCTCGTCATGCTGTATCTGCTCGGCGTGATCTTCACGGCGACGAAGCTCGGCCGAGGCCCTGGCGTGTTGCTCTCGTTCGCGAGCGTCGCGGCGTTCGACTTCTTCTTCGTGCCGCCGCGCATGTCGCTCTCCGTGACCGATACGCAGTACCTGCTGACCTTCGTCGGCATGTTGCTCACGTCGCTCGTCATCAGCCACCTCACGTCGAGCATGCGCCGCGAAGCGAGTGTCGCGCAGCGGCGTGAGCAGCGCACGGGCGCGATGTACGCGATGGCGCGCGAACTGGCCGCGGCGCTCACGACCGAGCAGATCGTGGCGATCGGCCTGCGCCACGTGAGCGAGGTGTTCGGCGCGCGCGTCGCGATCTTGCTGCCGGACAGCGTGGACAAGGTGCAGCAGAAGATCGAGGAACCCGATCCGCAGATCATGCTCGACGCGGCGCAGCTCGATCTCGACGTGGGCCAGTGGGTCTACGACCAGCAAAAACCCGCTGGCCGCGGCACCGACACGCTGCCCGCGGCGGCTGCGCGCTATCAGCCGCTCAAGGCGCCGATGCGCACGCGCGGCGTGCTCGCCGTCGTCACGCGCGATGCGCGCCAGTTGCAGGTGCCCGAGCAGCAACGCATGTTCGATGCGTTCGCCGCGCAGATCGCGCTTGCGCTGGAGCGCGTGCACTACGTCGATATCGCACGCGACGCGCTCGTCAACATGGAGTCGGAGCGGCTGCGCAATTCGCTCCTGTCGGCCATCTCGCACGATCTGCGCACGCCGCTGACGGCAATCGTCGGGTTCTCGTCGATGCTCGCGCAAAAGCAGGTGCCCGATGCGCCTGCCGACGCGCGCTCGGAGGAACTGATCGACGCGATCCACGACGAGGCGCTGCGCATGACCGGCATCGTCACGAACCTGCTCGACATGGCGCGGCTGCAGGCGGGCAGCCTCAAGCTGAACCGCCAGTGGACGCTGCTCGAAGAGACGGTGGGCGCGGCGCTCGCGGCGTGCCGGCGGGTGCTGGCGCACCATCCGGTGCAGGTGGCGCTCGAAGCCGGGCTGCCGCTCCTGCAGCTCGACGCCGTGCTGATGGAGCGGCTTTTCTCGAATCTGCTCGAAAACGCCGCGAAGTACACGCCGCCCGACACGCCGCTCGCCATCGGCGCGCGCCGCGTGGAGATGGGCGGCCAGCCGTTCGTGCGCGTGACGATCGACGACAGCGGGCCGGGCCTGCCGCCCGGCATGGGCGAACGGGTCTTCGAGAAATTTACGCGCGGCGAGAAGGAGTCGGCGAAGCCGGGCATTGGCCTGGGGCTCGCGATCTGCCGGGCGATTGTCGAGGCGCACGGCGGTACAATCGGCGCCGCGAATCGGATCGATGCCGAAGGCCGCGTGCAAGGCGCATCGTTCTGGTTCGCGCTGCCGGTGGAGTCGCCGCCGCCGCTGCCTGATGATGCCGATACCGATGATGTCGACACCGATGCCGATGAAGGTGTCGAGACCGACGCCGCCGGCGACGAAGCGGCGGCGCAAGCCCCAGCCGCGAACCCAGCCGCGAACCCACCCGCGAAACCAGCCGATTCGAAACCGTCCCATGAGTGATCCGAGCGTCGCCGTTGTTCTGATCGAAGACGAAAAGCAGATTCGCCGCTTCGTGCGCGTGTCGCTGGAGGGCGAGGGGATCGTCGTCCACGACGCCGAGACCGGCAAGCAGGGCCTCGTCGAAGCGGCCACGCGCAAGCCCGATCTCGTGATCGTCGACCTCGGCCTGCCCGATAGCGACGGCCTTGACGTGATCCGCGAACTGCGCGGCTGGAGCGATCTGCCGGTCATCGTGCTGTCGGCGCGCACGCAGGAAAGCGAGAAGGTTGCCGCGCTCGACGCCGGGGCGGACGACTACCTCACGAAGCCGTTCGGCGTCTCCGAACTGCTCGCGCGGATTCGCGCGCATCTGCGGCGGCGCAATCGCGGCGGCGCCAACGAGGCGCCGCAGGTGAGCTTCGGCCCCGTGACCGTCGATCTCGGCCTGCGCACCGTCACGCGCGACGGCGCGCCGGTGCATCTCACGCCCATCGAATACCGGCTGCTCGCCACGCTCGTGCGCGATGCGGGCCGCGTGCTCACGCACCGGCAATTGCTGCGCGAAGTCTGGGGACCGTCGCACGTGGAGAGCAGCCACTATCTGCGGATCTACATGGCGCATCTGCGCCAGAAACTCGAACGCGACCCGGCGCAGCCCGAACATATCGTCACGGAGACCGGCGTCGGCTACCGGCTCGTGGGCGTGCAATGACAGACGACAGTGCTGTGCCGCAACGTGCGTGTCTATAATGAAGCGGTCGTATCGCGAATACTGAACCCCGAATCTCGTATCGCTCCGTACCCCGCCGTACCCTGAAACGCACCGATCATGCACCGCTCATGCACCGATGATGTTCCGGCGATGCGGCAAGCGCCGCCCCCCGAGGGGCCTGGCAGGACCGCGGTACCGGGCGGCGCAGTACTTGCCCAGGCGGTGAGCCGGTGTGTGGCCAACGCCGCTGCGAGGAGGCAGCCATGCTGGAACCACTTTCGCTAGCAGCGGGACTTTCGTGGGGCAGCGGGTTGCGCCTCTACCTCACCGTGCTCATGGCGGGCGTCATGCAGCGCCTCGGCCTGATCCATCTGCCCGACACCCTTTCGATGCTCGCTTCGCCCTGGGTGATCGGCGTCGCCGCCGCGCTTACCCTGCTCGAATTCCTCGCCGACAAGATTCCCGCGTTCGATTCGCTCTGGGACGCGGTTCATACCTTCATTCGCATTCCGGCCGGCGCCGTGCTCGCAGCGGGCGCGATGGGGCACGCCGATCCGGCCGTCCTCACGATTGCCGCGCTCGCGGGCGGCACGCTCGCGGGCACCGCGCATCTCGCCAAGGCCGGTACGCGCGCGCTCATCAACCTGTCGCCGGAGCCGGTCTCGAACGTCGTCACGTCGAGTGCCGAGGACGGCATGACCTTCGTCGGCGTGCTGATGGCATTCTTCGTCCCGATCCTGTTCCTCGTGATGCTGGTGGCGTTCCTGTCCGTGGCCGCCTGGGCGCTGCCGCGGCTGTGGCGCGGCGTGCAGGGCGGCTTTCGCGGCATGGCCATGCACATGGTCTCGCGCCTGTCGTTGCGGAGCCGACACGATTGAGCGGCGCCGCGCGTTCTTCAACTCTCGACAAGCCCGCCCAGGGTAGCAGCGGCAACGGCGGCGGCAGGCCTCGCGCCACGCCCGGCGGTTTCGATCTCGTGCGGCTCGCTGCGCGCATGACGGCGCGCGACTGGCGCGCGGGCGAACTGACGATGCTGCTCGTGGCGCTCGCGCTGGCGGTCGCGGCGCTCGCGAGCGTGGCGTTCCTCGCCGACCGCCTCGAGCGCGGCCTCGAGCGCGATGCGCGGCGCATGATCGCCGCCGATTTCATCGTCCGCGCCGATCATCCCGTCGATCCGATGTTCGCGCACGAAGCGCACTCGCTCGCGCTCTCCACGGCGAGCACGGTCATCTTCCCGAGCATGGTCGGCGCGGCTGGCGCGAACGGGCGGCCGCTCACGCGGCTGGCGGCCGTCAAGGCTGTCTCCGAGGGCTATCCGCTGCGCGGCGCACTGCGTATTGCGTCCACACCCGCGTCCACACCCGCGCCCGCACCCGCGCCCGCGCCCGGCGCGCCCGATCGCGAGGCGCGGGGCATCCCGCCGCCCGGCACGGTCTGGGTCGACGGCGAACTGATGGACGCGCTCAAGCTCCACATCGGCAGCACCGTGAAAGTGGGCGCGAGCAGCTTCACGGTGGGCGCCGTCATCACCCGCGAACTCGACCGCGGCTTTTCGTTCGTCAACTTCTCGCCGCGCCTGATGATGCGCGCCGACGAAGTCGCCGCCACCGGCCTCATCACCTACGGCAGCCGTGTGACGTACCGGCTGCTCGTCGCGGGCGCCGATCCCGCCGTCGCGCAGTTCGCCGCCTGGGCGCATGCGCGCGTCGACGACGGCCAGATGCGCGGCGTCGCCCTCGAATCGCTGCACGACGGCCAGCCGCAGGTGCGCGAGACGCTCGACCGCGCACGCCACTTCCTCACGCTCGTCTCGCTGCTCACCGCGCTGCTTGCGGCGGTCGCAATCGCGATGGCCGCGCACCGCTACACGCGCCGCCATCTCGACAGCTGCGCGGCCATGCGTTGCCTCGGCGCGAGCCAGCGCACGCTCCGGACGCTTTTTATCCTCGAATTCGCAGGGCTCGGGCTCGCGGGCGGCCTGGTGGGCGTCGCGCTCGGTTATGCGGGGCATCTCGCGCTGCTGGCGTGGCTCGGCAATCTCATCAATGTCGTGCTGCCGCGTCCAGGCCTGCTGCCCGCGCTCGAAGGCATCGCGGCGGGGCTCGTGCTGCTGCTCGGCTTCGCGTTGCCGCCGCTCTTGCCGCTCACGCATGTGTCGCCGGTGCGCGTGCTGCGGCGCGAGTGGGGCGAGGCGAGCCGCACGGCATGGGCCGCGTACGGCGTCGGCATCGCGCTTTTCGCCGGACTGCTGATCATCGCGGCGGGCGAGCTGAAGCTCGGCGGCATCGTCGCGGGCGGCTTCGCGCTCGGGCTCGTCGTGTTCGCCGGCATCGCGCGGCTCGCGCTCTGGGGGGCGGCGCGCGTGTCGCGCAGCGGGCGGTTCGGCGCGCTGGTGCGCGCGGGCGTCGGCTGGCGCTATGCGCTGGCGTCGCTGGAGCGTCGTCCGGGCGCGAGTTCGCTGCAGATCACGGCGCTCGCCATCGGTCTCATGTGCCTGCTGCTGATCGCGATGACGCGCAACGACCTGGTGGAAGGCTGGCGCAAATCGACGCCGCCCGATGCGCCGAACGAATTCCTCATCGACATCCAGCCCGGCCAGCATGACGCCGTGGCCGCGTGGCTGCGCTCGCACGGCATTGAGGATGTCGAACTGGCCCCGATGGTGCGCGGGCGGCTCCTGTCGATCAACGGCAAGCCGGTGAACCCCGAGCACTACAAGAGTGCCGACGCGCGGCGGCTCGTCGACCGCGAATTCAACCTCTCGTACACGACGCAGCTGCCCGGCGACAACCGCATTACCGCTGGCGCGTGGTACGGCGACACGACCACGCCGGAGCTATCGATCGAAGCGGGGCTGGCGAAGCTGATCGGCGTGAAGCCCGGCGACGTGCTCAAGTTCGACGTGACGGGCCTCGAAGTGAGCGCGCCGGTTACGAGCGTGCGCAAGCTCGACTGGGGTTCGTTCAAGGTGAACTTCTTCGTGCTGATGCCGCCCGCGCTGCTGCGCGATTTTCCGGCCACCTACATCACGAGCTTCCATCTGGCCGATGCGCAGCGCAGCGTGGTGGATAGCCTCGTGGCTGAGTATCCGAACGTGACGGCAGTCGATATCGCGCCGATTCTCGCGCAGATCCAGCACGTGCTCGAGCAGGTGATCGGCGCCGTGCAGTTTCTGTTTCTTTTCACGCTGGCGGCGGGCGTGCTGGTGCTCTATACGGCGCTCGCGGGCACGCGCGACGAGCGCATGCACGAATCCGCGCTGCTGCGCGCGCTGGGCGCGTCGCACCGGCAGGTGCGTGGGGTGCAGGTGGCCGAGTTCGTCGCCGTGGGCGCACTGGCCGGGCTCATGGCGGCCATCGGCGCACAGGCGGTGGGCTCGGTGCTCGCGACGTACGTGTTCAACTTCTATCTGCCGTTCGATCCGTGGCTCATCCCGGCGGGTATCGCGGCGGGCGTGGCGTGCGCGGGCGTCGGCGGCTGGATCAGCCTGCGGCACGTGCTGGCGCGGCCCGCGCTGCAGTCGCTGCGCGACGCCTGAACGCTGGTAGGGCAGGCCGAGGACGCGGCCAGGTTCGCACCGCAGTGCGGCAGGATGCCGCTGTGCGAGAATCGCAGCCACGGCCCGGTTTAAGCATTGCCGGTCCACGTCCAACGTTATTGCATCCGACTATCCGTATGACCGATCCAGCCGACGAAGCGCCGCAGCAGCCCACGGCCTTCGAACTCATCGGCGGCGAGGCGCGCGTGCGCGAACTCGTCGACCGCTTCTACGACCTGATGGACCTCGAAGCCGACTTCGTGGGCATTCGTGCGATGCATCCGCCCACGCTCGACAGTTCGCGCGACAAGCTCTTCTGGTTCTTGTGCGGCTGGCTCGGCGGCCCCGACCACTATATCGAGCGCTTCGGCCACCCGCGCCTGCGCGCGCGGCATCTGCCGTTCGCGATTGCGTCGTCGGAACGCGACCAGTGGGTGCGCTGCATGGCGTTGGCGATGGAGGACATCGGCGTGGCCGAACCGCTGCGCGAGCGCCTCGTCAGCTCGCTCTTCGATACCGCCGACTGGATGGTCAACCGGCGCTAGCCGGTGAAAGGGCGTCGATGGCGCCGGCTTCGGCGTTGCGATGCGGACGAACAGCGGACGAAAAGCGGACAAAAAGCCGACGACAAGCGGACTGGCCAGCGGACCGGTACAGTCCGGTTCGCGAGGCGCGCAGGCTGGCTTACCGGATGCGCCGGACGCCGCCCATAATGGCGGTTCGACAGAATCAGGAGGAGAGACTCGGCATGACGACTACCCGGGCGTTGTTTCGCGAGGACGCTTATCTGACGCACTGCGACGCGGCAATCGTCGCGGTGGGCGAGGACGGCGTGCGGCTCGACCAGACGGTGTTCTATCCGCTCGGCGGCGGCCAGGCGGGCGACACCGGCGCGCTGGTGCTGGCGGATGGCACGCGCATCGAGATCGCCGACACGCGCAAGGCGAAGTTCGAAGGCGCCACGCCCGACGACGCGCTGCACGTGCCCGCAGCGGGCCAGGAGGCGCTGCTCGCGCGTCTGCGCACGGGCGAGCCGGTGCGGGCGGAAATCGACTGGGGGCGGCGTTACCGGCATATGCGGCTGCACACGGCGAGCCATCTGATGTGCGCGGTGCTGCCGTATGCCGTCGACGGTTGCAGCATCACGGCCGACTACGCGCGCCTCGACTTTGCGACGGTCGAGCCGATCGAGCGCGACATGATCGAGGCGCGGCTCGCCGAGCTGGTGACGGGCGCGCATGCGGTCGCGACCGAATGGATCACCGACGAAGAAATGGCAGCGCGCCCCGAACTCGTGCGCACGATGAGCGTGAAGCCGCCGGTGGGCCTTGGCCGCGTGCGGCTGTTGCGCATCGAGAACGTGGATTTGCAGCCGTGCGGCGGCACGCACGTGCGCAACACGGCGGAGATCGGTGCGCTCGCCGTGGCGAAGCTGGAGAAGAAGAGTGCGCGCACGCGCCGTCTCGTGCTGGCGCTCGCATGACGGCCGCCATGTCTGAAGCACGGAAAGCACCGGACGCTCGGGACGTGCTGGACTTCTGGTTCGGCGAGCCCGGCTCGCCGGAATACGGCACGGCGCGCAAGATGTGGTTCCGCAAGGACGATGCGTTCGATGCGCAGTTGCGCGAGCGCTTCGGCGCGCTGCTCGATGCGGCGTGCGCGGGCGAACTCGACGCCTGGGGCGCGAGCACCGAAGGCGCCCTGGCCCTCGTGATCGTGCTGGACCAGTTCTCGCGCAACAGCTATCGCGGCACGCCGCGGGCGTTTGCCGCCGACGAGCGCGCGCTCGCACTCGCGCGCCAGCTCGTGGCGAGCGGCGCTGACCGCACGCTGCCGACGCACTATCACCGCGTCTTCGCGTATCTGCCGTTCGAGCATGCGGAATCGATGGACGCGCAGCGCGAATCGGTGCGCCTCTTTGGCGAACTGGCTTCGGATCCGGATGGGGAAGGGTATTACGACTACGCCGTGCGGCATGCCGATGTCATTGCACGTTTCGGGCGCTTTCCGCATCGCAACGCGCTGCTGGGCCGCGCGTCGAGCGACGCAGAACTTGCGTTTCTGCGCGAGCCGGGGTCGTCGTTCTAGCTTCGGGCGATTGCTGCGATTGCTGCGATTGCCGCCGGTTGCTGCCGGTCGCTGAGATTGGGGGGCGGCTCAGCGACCGCCGCTCACGTCGAGGAGCGCGCCGGTCACGTACGACGCGGCATCGCTCAACAGCCACACAATCGCTTCGGCCACCTCGTCGGCGCAGCCCGGACGCCCGAGCGGCGTCTGCACGCCGAGCACCGCCGCGCGCTCGGGACGTCCGCCGCTCGCGTGAATGTCGGTGTCGATGAGGCCGGGGCGCACGGCGTTCACGCGCACACCCTGCGGGCCCAGTTCTTTCGCGAGGCCGATCGTCATCGTGTCGATGGCGCCCTTGGACGATGCGTAATCGATGTACTCGTTGGGCGACCCGAGCCGCGCCGCCGCCGACGACACGTTCACAATCGCGCCGCCGTCGCCGCCACGGTCCTTCGACATGCGTCGCGCCGCTTCGCGCGCGCACAGAAACGCGCCGTAGACGTTCACGTCGAACATGCGCGCGAGGCGCTCGGCGCTCATGTCGGCGAGCGGCGACGAAGGCGCGACGATGCCCGCGTTGTTGACGAGCGCGTCGATGCGCCCGTAGGCGCTTTCGAGCGTGTCGAACATCGCGATTACATCGGCTTCGTTCGACACGTCGCCGCGCAGCACGCGCGCGTGGCCGCCCGCGCGACCGACTTCCGCCGCGGTTTCCTGCGCGGCGGGTTCGTTGTGCTGATAGTTGACGCCGACGGTCCAGCCGCGCGCGCCGAGCAGCCGCGCGGTTGCCCGGCCAATGCCGCGGCTCGCGCCAGTGATCAGGACGACCTTGCTCATCAGCGTTTCTCCGTCGCAGTTACGAAAGTCAGACGTTTTCGCGCATGTCGGCCCATTTGTCCGCCGCGGGCGCATGGTAGCGGCCGATCTTCGCGATCAGCGCGGCCGGATCGGTGTCGATCTGGAGCAGATCGAGGTACGTCTGCCGCATGAAGCCTTCGCTCACGGTGTGATTGAGCAGCGCGATGAGCGGATCGTAGAAGCCGTCGATGTTGAGCACGCCGACCGGCTTGTGGTGATAGCCGAGCTGCGCCCACGTGTAGACCTCGAACAGCTCTTCGAGCGTGCCCACGCCGCCCGGGAGCGCGACGAACGCATCGGACAGATCGGCCATCATTTTCTTGCGCTGATGCATGTCGGGCACGACATGCAGCTCGGAGAGGCCTTCGTGGCCGACTTCCTTGTTCAGCAGCAATTCGGGGATCACGCCGATCGCGCGGCCGCCTTCGGCCATCACGGTGTCGGCGATCACGCCCATCAGGCCCACCTTGCCGCCGCCATAGACGAGCCCGAGGTTCGCCGCGACGAGCGCACGGCCGAACGCCTTCGCGGCTGCGGCGTAGACGGGGTTCACGCCGAACGATGACCCGCAATAGACGCAAACTGCTTTCATTCGCTTATATCCTTGTTTTCGTCCGCTTTTTCGTCCGCCTCGGCACCCGTGCCGGCAGCGCCTTCGCGCGGCGGCAGGTAGTCGTAGAACTCGCGCTTGGGCAGCTTGCCCGATACGAGGTCGTCGAAGAGCTGGCGCGCGCGTCCGCGCAGATACGGCGCCATCAGCGAGACGATCTGCACGCTCACCTGGTGCAGCTCGTCGCGAATCGCGCCCTGGTCGTTGTATTTGCGCGGGTTCATCACGAACTGGTACGAGAGCCAGTACGTGGCGATCACGCCGATGTTGGTCGCGGTCACCGCGATCTCGGCGGGCGTCGCCACCATCTCGCCGTCTTCCACGAGCTGCTCGCAGAACTGCTTCGCGAAGTGCACCTTGTGGCTGATGATCTGCTTGAAGTGCATTTCCAGCGTGCGGTTGCGCGCGAGCAGATCGTTCAGGTCGCGGTAGAGAAACCGGTAGCGCCACGTGAAATCGACCATGTACTGCAGGTAGGCCCACATTTCGTCGATGGTGGCGCGATGGTCGTCGGGAAAGCGCAGACGACGGCCGATCTCCTGCTCGAACTGGCTGAAGATGCTGTTGATGATGTCGTCTTTGTTGCGGAAGTGGTAGTACAGGTTGCCTGGACTGATTTCCATTTCCTCGGCGATCGTCGTCGTCGTGACGTTCGGCTCGCCGATTTCGTTGAACAGCTTGAGCGACAACTCGAGAATCCGCTCGCGCGTACGGCGGGGGGGTTTGGCTTCCATGTCGTCCGGCCCTGTGGGTGCCGGGCTTGCGCGCTGCCGTTGGTTTGCCGCTGCGTCAAATGCCCGGACTCGGTTGGTCTCTGATTTGTAAGACTGTCCGGGGATTATAAACCGGCGATCTGGACGGCACGGGCGAGGCCAGCGGCCCGCGGCCCGCGGCTTGACGCGGGCCCGGTGCGTTACGGGTGCGGATGCGCCCGGGAGACGGCGGAACTTACAGCGAGCCGAGCCAGCGCAGGAGCGGCGGACCGAAAAGCGGCACGAGGATCAGTCCCCACGTCATCACGCATACGGCGAGCGCCACGGTGACGGCTGCGCTGCCGAGATCCTTGGCGCGCCGCGAAAGCTCGTTGCGCTCGAGCCCGATGCGGTCGATGGCGTTTTCGATGCTCGAATTAATCAGCTCGACGATCAACACCAGCATGACCGACCCGAGCAGCAGCACGCGCGCCACCGGCTCCACGGGCACGACGATGCCGATCGGCAAGAGAATGGCCGCGAGCGTCAGTTCCTGACGAAACGCGCTTTCCTCGCGGATCGCCACGCGAAAGCCCTCTATCGAGTTCTTCAGCGCATGCCAGGCGCGCGTGATGCCGCGATTGCCCTTGTACGGATTGAACGGGGGCGCAAGCGGATCGTCGGGGCCGAGCGGTTCGCGGGGCTCGTGCGGATCGGCGGGCTCGGCGGCGTCGTGGTATGAGAGCGGCGACTGGGGCGTGTCGTCCAGCGGCGTCGCAATGCGCCGCTGCGGCGCCGTGACGGCCGATGGCTGGGCGGAGCGCGAGGGTGAGGGTGAGCGTAGAGGCATGGCGAGGCGGGTAGGCGCGCCCCTATCGTACGCTTCGTACGCTGTCCGGGGCGCCGTAACGAGCGAGCCCGCCTCAGGCGGGTCCGCTGCGGCGGCAGACGGCGAACCGCTGCGGGCCGCGTGGGGTGCCTGAGGCGCACCGGCAGGCCGGGCTTTCTCGTTGTCGTCGGTCGGCATGCGCACGGTCGATCCGGTTTTCGCTAAACGTCGCTAAACGTTGCCAGGGGCCGGGGCCGCTCAGGCCGTGGCGCTCGATTCGTGCATCGTCGCAGGCGCACGCGGCTTCAGGTGCGACGCGAACTGCTCGGACGCCGCGCGCCAGGAGAAGCGCTCGGCCCATTCGCGTGCCGTCGTGCGGTCGATCTTGAGCGCTTCGAGGCAGGCTTCGCGCAGATCCTCGTTCATCGCGCCCGCCTGGCCCGCGCCGAGCACGTCGATCGGGCCCGTGACCGGATATGCGGCAACCGGCGTACCGCACGCGAGCGCTTCGAGCAGCACGAGGCCGAAGGTGTCAGTGCGGCTCGGAAACACGAATACGTCGGCGGCGGCGTAGACCTTCGCCAGCTCGGGCTGGCTCAGCACGCCGAGGTAGTTCGCCTGCGGGTAGCGCGATTTCAGTTCGGCGAGTGCGGGACCCTCGCCGCAGACCCATTTCGAGCCCGGCAGGTCGAGCTTGAGAAACGCCTCGACGTTCTTTTCCACCGCGACGCGGCCCACATACAGGAAGATCGGCCGCGCGGTGTTCAGGACCTTCGATTCCATCGGCTGGAAGATGTCGAGATCGACGCCGCGCGTCCACAGCACGACGTTCGTGAAGCCGAATTGTTCGAGGTCCGACTTGACGACGGGCGTCGGCGCCATCACCGCGAGCGAGCGCTTGTGGAACCAGTGCAGGAAGCGATACGTCGCCGAAAGCGGAATGCCGAAGCGCGCCTGCACGTATTCGGGAAAGCGCGTGTGATAGGCCGTCGTGAAGGGCAGGTTGTGCTCGATCGCGTAGGCGCGCGCGCCGAGGCCGAGCGGGCCTTCGGTTGCGATATGCAGCGCGTCGGGGCCGAACGCGTCGATGCGCGAGCGCAAATGACGCTTCGGAAACAGCGAAAGGCGGATCTCGGGATAGGTCGGGCACGGGATCGTGCGGAATTCGAGCGGCGTGAGCAGATCGACCTGATGGCCGAGCGCAGTCAGCTCGCGCGTCGTGTTCTTCAGGGTCCTTACCACGCCGTTGACCTGCGGCTCCCATGCATCGGTCACGATCATTACTTTCATTGGTCGTCGGCCTTCGAAATGTCGGTTGGTGTCGTCCGTCGCGGGCGATGCCCGTGTTGTGCGGCTCAGGCGTTCAGGCGCTCACGCGCGCCTTGCGCGTTGTGCGCTGTGCCTGCGGCGCCTGCATGACGGTCCAGTAGATGATGCGCAATTCGCCCTCGAAGGTTTCGACGAGCGCCGAGAGGCTCTCCACCCAGTCGCCGTCGTTGCAGTACAGCATGCCGTCGATGTCGCGGATCTCGGCCTTGTGGATATGACCGCAGACGACGCCGTCGCAGCCGCGGCGGCGCGCTTCGTCGGTCATCACGCGCTCGAACGAGGAGATGAAGTTCACCGCGTTCTTGACCTGATGCTTGAGGTACTGCGAGAGCGACCAGTACTGGAAGCCGAGCTTCGCGCGTACGCGGTTGAACCAGCGGTTGAGCAGCAGGATCAGCGTGTAGGCCGAATCGCCGAGATAGGCGAGCCACTTGGCATGCTGGATCACGCCGTCGAAGAGATCGCCGTGCACGACCCACAGGCGTTTGCCGGTGAGCGTCGTGTGAAAGGCTTCCTCGCGCACGTGGATGTCGCCGAATGCGAGATCGCAGAACTGGCGCGCGCCCTCGTCGTGGTTGCCCGGGATGTAGACCACGTGAGTGCCCTTGCGCGCCTTGCGCAGGACCTTCTGCACGACGTCGTTGTGCGCCTGCGGCCAGTACCAGCCCTTGCGCAGCTGCCAGCCGTCGATGATGTCGCCGACGAGGTACAGGTACTCCGACTCGTTATGGCGCAGGAAGTCGAGCAGATAGTTCGCCTGACAGCCATTGGTGCCGAGATGGATATCGGAGAGCCAGATCGTGCGGTAGCGATGCGGGGTGGGGTGATCGTCGTCGTGCGGGCCGGGAGAGGGGTCGCCTTTTAGAGGCGACTGCGGAGGCAGTGTGGGCGTCGGCAGCGTGGCGGCGCCGTGACCGGGGTGGAAGGCGGCGGGATCGGCGCCCGGACCGGTGGTCTGCCGGAGGAGTGGGGTCGCGGACGTCTTCTGGGCCATGGCACACGCGGCAGGTTGCAATACGCACATT
>NZ_JAMXLH010000023.1 GCF_024281035.1 Paraburkholderia sp. | reverse complement strand
ACGGTCGATTTCCTAATGAACATCATCCCGAAAACCGTGACCGACGCCTTCACCCAGGGGGACATTCTGCAAGTGCTGCTGGTGGCCATCCTGTTCGGACTGGCGCTGGCGGCGTTGCCGGGCGGGCGTCAGATCACGGAAGGCTGCGACAAGATCGCGCATTGGCTGTTCCGGGTGATCTCGCTGATCATGGAAGCGGCGCCGCTGGGCGCGTTCGGAGCCATGGCGTTCACCATCGGCAAGTACGGTTTGAAGACCCTGCTGCCGCTGCTGAAGCTGCTCTCGTGCGTATACATTACGAGCTTCGGGTTCGTGTTCGTGGTGCTGGGGACGATTGCCTGGGCGCATGGGTTCAGCCTGTGGAAGTTCCTGAAGTACATCAAGGAAGAACTGCTGATCGTGCTCGGCACGAGTTCGTCGGAATCGGCGCTGCCGCAACTGATGCAGAAGCTCGAGCGCCTTGGCTGCTCGCGCTCGGTCGTGGGCCTCGTCGTGCCGACCGGCTACTCGTTCAACCTCGACGGCACCAACATCTACATGACGATGGCGGTGCTCTTCATCGCCCAGGCGACCAACACCGACCTCACGTGGACGCAGCAGCTCACGCTGCTCGCGGTGACGATGCTCACCTCGAAGGGCGCGAGCGGCGTGACCGGCGCGGGTTTCATCACGCTCGCGGCGACGCTCGCCGTGGTGCCGACGATTCCGCTCTCGGGCATGGTGCTGATCCTCGGCATCGACCGCTTCATGAGCGAGTGCCGTGCACTGACCAACATCGTCGGCAACGGCGTGGCGACGGTCGTGGTGTCGGCATGGGAGAAGGAACTCGACCGCAAGAAGCTGCGTGCCGTGCTCGCAGGCGAAGTCGATGTGAAGGAAAGCGCGCAGGCTTAAAGCCGCGCGCTCGCGGGGCCAAGGGGCGGGTTCGCCGGGCGTTGCCGCCCGATTCCCGCCTCGCCCGCATTAGACGGATGGCGCGCGGCTCGACGTTTGCGCGCTGTTCGCTCGCTGCCCGATTGCCGGTTGCGGGCTGTCTGGCTGCAGTTTGGTGGCTGCTTGTCGGCTGCTTTTCGGCCGTTTTGCCGCTGTTGCCCCGCTGTTGCCCCGCTGTTTTGCCGCTGCTTTCCCGCTTTTTCCCGCATCTCAAGCTCGTTCCGTTTCGTTCGGTTTCCCCGCCCACACGGCGTGACAGCGCGACGACCCCCTGCGGCGCGCTGTCTGTTTTTTTTCCGGCGCGGCGGTCGTCTCGATCCGCTCGCGCCTCGCCGGGGCGCTCCGCCCCGTGCGCCTGTGCCACAATCCCGTTAATCCCCGTTTGACCGTCTGGAAGCCGATCGCGTGACGCGCCGCCTGTTCATTCTCTTTGCGCTCGCCGCCGGGCTCGTCGCGGTCTGCGCGCTCACGTGGACGCTCGCCTGGAAAAGCGGCATCGACACGCTGCGCCACGCCGCCGCCGTGCGCGGCGACCGCACGACGGCCGCGCTCAGGAGCACGCTGGAGCGCTACGAGTCGCTGCCCTTCATCGTCGGCGAGCATCCGCTCGTGCAAGACGTGCTCGTCGATCCGAAGCCCGAGTGGATCGACGCGGCGAACCGCTATCTCGAAGACGTCAACCGCCACGCGCGCGCGACCACCACCTACATCATCCAGGCCGACGGCATGTGCATCGCAGCCAGCAACTGGCGCGACAAGGACAGCTTCGTCGGCGTGAGCTACCGGTTCAGGCCGTATTTCATCGATGCGGTGAAGGGCGGCGTCGGCCGCTTCTTCGGCATCGGCACGATCTCGCACGATCCGGGCTACTACGTTTCGCAGCCGGTGCGGCGCGGCGGCAAGATCGTCGGCGTGGCGGTCGTCAAGCTCAATCTCGAATGGTTTCCGGGCGCCGACTCAGGCGAGCCGCTCCTCGTCACCGACGATCACGGCGTGATCTTCCTGTCCTCCGTGCCCGCGTGGAAGTACCACACGATGCGGCCGCTTCCTGCGGATGTCGTGGCGTCCATCGACCGGACGCGGCAGTACGCGCGCCAGATCATCGAGCCGCTGCCCGCGCACGTCGAACGCGTGCTGCAGGACGACGCCGATATCGTGCGCATCGGCGGCGGCGTAGTGGGCAGCATCGGCGGCGGCATCGGTGCGCCGCGCTACATCGAAACGCGCCGCGCGCTCGGCGTGCCGGACTGGAACCTGGTGACGATGTCGCCGGTGCGCCCGGTGGTCGTCGCCACGCGCAGCGCGACCATCGTGACGGGCTTCGCCTGGGTGTCGCTGTGCCTGCTCGGCTTTTACTGGCGGCAGCGGCGCCAGCGCGTGAAAGAGGTCATGCAAAGCCGCGCGATGCTGCAAAAGGCCTACGCGATGCTCAACGAACGGGTGGCCGAGCGCACCGCCGATCTGTCGCAGGCCAACGAGCAGTTGCAGCGCGAAGTGCAGGAGCGGGCGCGCGCCGAAGCCGAGCTGCGCGCCGCCCAGGACGAGCTGATCCAGGCGAGCAAGCTCGCCGCGCTCGGCCAGATGGCGGCGGGCATCACGCACGAACTGAACCAGCCGCTCGCGGCGCTGCGCAGCTTCTCGGACAACACGCGCGTGTTCCTCGAACGCGGCCAGTACGCGGCGGCGCACGAGAATCTGGAGGCGATCGGCTCGCTCACCGAACGCATGGGCAAGATCGTCAACCAGCTCAAGCTCTTCGTGGGCCGTGCGCGACCGCGCAGCCTGCGCTCGCCGGTGGCGAGCGCGCTGCGTCAGGCGCTCGCGCTGCTCGGCAAGCGCCTGGCCGGCGTGAGCGTGAGCCTCACGCTGACCGATTACACGGCGGGAACGGCGGGCATGGCGAACACCGTGGGCGCGCCGCTCGCCGTTCCGTTCGATCCGCTCGGCGAGTATCCGGGCCTTGTCGCGCAGTGCGACGACCTGCGGCTCGAACAGGTGCTCATCAACCTCATCGGCAACGCGCTCGACGCGGCGGCGGACGCGGCGTCGCCGCGCATCGCCATCGATATCGAAGCGCAGGCCGCGACGATTGCGATTCGCGTGCGCGACAACGGGCCCGGCATTCCCGAAGACGTGATGCCGCGTCTCTTCGAGCCGTTCTTCACGACGAAGGAGATGGGGCAGGGGCTCGGCCTCGGGCTCGCGATCTCGTCTTCGATCGCGCGCGACTGCGGCGGCTCGCTCGTCGCGCACAACGAACCGGACGGCGGCGCGTGCTTCGTGCTGACGCTGCGCCGCGCGCAGGTGAGCGCGGCGCGGGTTGCCGCCACCGACGTCTGAATCAGGTAGATCAGGAAATCGAACGAATATGGTGACTCCAAAGTGACTCCAACCGGCGGCCAGGTGCTTTACGTCGAGGACGACGAACTGGTGCGGCGCGCGGGCGTGCAAAGCCTGCAGCTCGCGGGCTTCGACGCGTCCGGATTCGCCACGGCCGAGGCGGCGCTGCCGCTTGTCGACGCCGAGTTCGCGGGCGTCGTGGTCAGCGATATCCGCCTGCCCGGCGCGAGCGGGCTCGACTTGCTTGCGCAATGCCACGAGCGCGCGCCGGATGTGCCGGTGATCCTCGTCACGGGGCACGGCGACATCACGATGGCGGTTCAGGCGATGCGCGACGGCGCCTACGATTTCATCGAAAAGCCGTTCGCCACCGAGCGGCTCGTCGAAACCGTGCGCCGCGCGCTCGAACGCCGCACGCTGGTGCTCGAAAACCTCGCGCTGCGCCGCGAACTGGCGGGGCAGGATGCGCTCGCGCCGCGCATCATCGGCAAGAGTCCGGCGATGGAGCAGGTGCGCCGCCTGATCGCGAACGTCGCGCCGACCGATGCGGCCGTGCTCATCAACGGCGATACCGGCGCGGGCAAGGAGCTGATCGCGCGCAGCCTGCACGAACGCTCGCCGCGCCGCGACAGGCCGTTCGTCGCCGTGAACTGCGCCGCGCTGCCGGAGCCGATGTTCGAATCGGAGATGTTCGGCTACGAGGCGGGCGCGTTCACGGGCGCGGCCAAGCGGCGGATCGGCAAGCTCGAACATGCCTCGGGCGGCACGCTCTTTCTCGACGAGATCGAGAGCATGCCGCTCGCGCTTCAGGTGAAGCTGCTGCGGGTGCTGCAAGACGGCGTCCTCGAGCGGCTCGGCTCGAACCAGCCGGTGCGCGTCGATCTGCGCGTGATCGCGGCGGCGAAGGGCGACATGACCGAGCATGTCGCGGCGGGCACGTTTCGGCGCGACCTGCTGTACCGGCTCAACGTCGTGACGATCGCGCTGCCGCCGCTCGCCGAGCGCCGCGAGGATATCGTGCCGCTCTTCGAGCACTTTCTGCTCGACGCGGCGGTGCGCTACCAGCGTCCCGCGCCGCTGCTCACCGAGCGCGACCGCCTGCGCCTTGCGCAGCGCGACTGGCCCGGCAACGTGCGCGAGCTGCGCAACGCGGCGGACCGCTGCGTGCTCGGGATTCCCGACGATGCCGCAAGGCCTGCGGGCGGTGCTGGCGATGCGGCGCAGCCGCTCAAGGAGCGCGTCGAGCAGTACGAGCGCGCGCTGATCGCCGACGCCCTGGAGCAGTCGGGCGGCGCAGTCGCGCAGGCCGCCGCGCAGTTGCAGATGGCGAAGGCCACGCTCTATGAGAAGATCCGCCGCTATGGGCTCGTCGTGCGCGGGGACCCGGAAACGCGCGGCTGACGATGAACACGGCCGCGCAAACGAAAACGGCAGCGGGAACCGCTGCCGTTGTCATGTGGTGAGCCGCTGCTGCGCTCAGTGCGCCGTCATCCGGCGGACAGCGCTTTTTGCAGCAACGAGTCGAGTTCGGCGAACTGCGGCTCGCCGACATAGCGCTTGAGAATCTTGCCGTTGCGGTCGATGACGAAGGTGGTCGGCGTAAGCTGCACGTTGCCGAACTGCCTGGCCGCCGAGCCGTCGTCCATCGCGACCTTGAACGGCAATTGACGCGTCTGCGCGTAGTTCGCCACGTACGTCGGCGTGTCGTAGTTCATCGCCACGGCGACGAATTCGAGCCCTTCGCCCTTGAAGCGGTTATAGGTCTGCACCATCTGCGGCATCTCTTTCATGCAGGTGGTGCAACTCGTCGCCCAGAAGTTGACGAGATAGACCTTGCCCTTCAGGTCGGCGGTGGAAACTTTCTGGCCGGACAGCAGGGTGAACGTGGCGTCGGGCGCGCGCTCCTTGCTGCCGAAGAAGGCGAAGTAACCGGCGACGGCAAGCGCGCCGACGATCAGCGCGATGACAATGCCGCGCGTGGCGCCTGAGCGGCGGGCTGTCGGGGGAGTAGGGGAGGCGGAACTCATGAGCGGAATCTCGGACACCGGAAATCTGGCCGAAGTATTCTAACGCCGAATCTGGCGGCGCGGCGTTTGCTGTCCGGTTGCAGTCCAATACGGCCGCGAGCCTGCTGCGGGCGCTGTTGAGGCCCTGTATTGCGTTCCTGTATTGCGTCCCTGTTTTGCATCCCCTTAATTTCTGCTCTTCTCGCACCTCATGCCTCTGACTGCTTTTCGCGACACTTTCGCTTTGCTGCTGTTCAGATTCGGCCCGCGGGCACTGTGCGTCCTGGCGGCTGCAGGCGCATTGGCGGCGTGCTCGCCGACCTACGACTGGCGCACGGTGACGAACAACGCGAGCGGCTACAGCGTCGATTTACCCGCGAAGCCGGGGGCGGATCAGCGCGACGTCGACATCGACGGCACGCCGATGCGCATGCGCATGCAGACAGCCGAAGTGGACGATGTGCTCTTCGTGGTCGGCACGGTGGAGTTGCCCGACGCGCGGCCCGAGACGCAGCAGCGGGTGATCGCGTTCCTGCGCGAGGGGCTCGCGCGCAACGTGGGCCTGTCGTCCGATGCGCCCGGTGCGCACGATGTGGCGGTGCCGCTAGTGGCGGGCGGGTCGGTCGAGGGCATCGAGATGCGGTTCACCGGCAAGGCAGGCACGGCTGGGGGGAGCGAAACGTCCCGCACGATCCACGCGCGGCTCGTCGCGAAGGGGGCGCATGTGTACGAGGTCGCCATCGTGGGCCGCGCGCTGCCGCCCGTCGAACAGATCGACCAGTTCTTCGGCTCGTTCAGGCTCTCCTGAGCGTGAGCGCGATTGCCGATCCGAATGAAAGTTCCTTCGTAGCTTGTGGCGCTAATACCCGGATTTGATTGGAAGTTTACGGGTTACCCACAGGTCCTGTGGGTAACTTTGTGGAAAACAGCGGGTAACGGCCCGCAAAGGTCCGTCCTGTGGGCTTTTCGTTAGTTTGCCCGGGTAATCGGCAATTCAATAAACCAAATTAAATCAATAACTTGAGAAAATATCGCCAGATGGATGCGCTTTTCTCACAAATCGCTTGCTAATGCAGCGCTGTGTGCATAAGTCAAGTCTTTGCGGCATTTTCTTGCGGCGGCGATGACGTTTGCCGGGTGACCGGCGCTCCAGGTGGGCTCTAATGGTCTGCAAGGGCGCGACGGTACTGGATGGCTTCCGCGATATGGGCCGAGGTGGGCATCGACGCGCCCGCGAGATCGGCGATGGTGCGCGCGACCTTCAGGACGCGGTAGTACGCGCGCGCCGACCAGCCAAACCGTTCGCCCGCCTCGCGCAGCAGCGATTCTCCAGCGGCGTCCGGGCGGCAGACTTCATCGGTGTCGCGGCCGCTCAATTCCCGGTTGATCTTGCCCTGGCGTTGCCATTGCCGCGCGCGTGCCGCGGCCACCCGCGCGGCAATGGCCGTACTCGGCTCGCCGGGCGTGTGCGCGCGGGCCGCGAGCTCGGCGGGCGGCAGTGCGGGAATGTCGATCTGGATGTCGATGCGGTCGAGCAGCGGCCCCGACAGCTTGCGCAGATAGCGCGCGGCGCCTTCGGGCGTGCAGCGGCAACGCCCGGATGGATCGCCGCGCCAGCCGCACGGGCATGGATTCATCGCCGCGACCAGCTGGCATGCGGCGGGGAAGTCGGTCTGCCACGCGGCGCGCGAGATCGTGATCGAACCCGCTTCGAGCGGCTCGCGCAGCGTTTCCAGTACGTGGCGGTCGAATTCGGGCAGTTCGTCGAGAAACAGCACGCCCAGATGGGCGAGCGTGATCTCGCCGGGCTGCGGCGGATTGCGCCCGCCGATCAGCGCCGCCGCGCTCGACGAATGATGCGGCGCGCGAAACGGCCGCCGCCGCCATTGCTGCGGCGAGAATCCGATCGCGCTTGCCGAGAGCAACGCGGCCGAGGCCAGCGCTTCGGCGTCGGTCATCGGCGGAAGGAGCCCGGGCAAGCGCGCCGCGAGCATCGACTTGCCCGCGCCGGGCGGACCGACCATCAGCATGTGATGCCCGCCCGCGGCGGCCACTTCGAGTGCACGCCGTGCGCTGCGCTGACCGATCACGTCCGCCATGTCGGGCGAAGGCGTGCCTGCGGCTGTGTCGAGCGCGCTGGCGCGCGTGGGCGTGAGCCGCGCGTCCTCCGCACCGGCGAGATGGGCGCAAAGCGCGCGCAGGTCGGTGGCGCCGAACACATCCACGCCGGGTACGAGCGCGGCTTCCGCCGTGTTCTCTGCCGGTAGATAGAGTTGCGGCGGCGCCGGGCTGACCGGGTCGGTCGAACTCGATGCAGCGGAAGACGCGCGTGCCGTGCCGCACGCCATGGCAAAGGCGCCGCGCATGGGCCGCACGGCACCGGTCAGCGAGAGTTCGCCTGCGAATTCGCGATTGGCGAGTGACGTGGCGGGAATCTGCCCGCTCGCTGCGAGTATGCCGAGTGCGATTGGCAGATCGAAGCGGCCGGATTCCTTGGGCAAGTCCGCCGGAGCGAGATTGACGGTGATGCGGCGCACGGGGAAATCGAAGCCGCAGTTCTGCAATGCGGCGCGCACGCGCTCGCGGCTTTCGCGGACTTCGAGATCGGGCAGGCCGACGATGGAGAACGCCGGTAACCCGTTGGCGAGGTGGACTTCGACAGTGACTTCCAGCGCGCGGCCAGCAGCCGGCGCGCGGCTCTTGACCACGGCAAGCGACATCGGAATCCCCGAAAGACTGCGCCGCGCGCGGTGTGCCGCGCGAGCGCCTGGCTGGCGAGGCACAGACCTGCTAACAATCGCCGCCACAAATCACCGCTATCGATCGGCTTGTGACTGGCGTGAGCAGGCTCTGGCGCCTCTTTACGGTTCCATTGCGATTACGCTACGGCTCGCTTGCCGTGAGTGCATCTGCAATCGATCAGGACGACTGGCCAGTGACGGGTGCCTTCTGCTCCAGTTCGGCGACGCGGCGCTCGAGCTCTTCGAGACGCTGGCGCGTACGCACGAGCACCTGCGTTTGCGCATCGAATTCCTCGCGCGTCACGAGATCCAGCTTCGAAAAGCCTTGCGAAAGCATTGCGCGCACATTGCGCTCGACGTCGCGCGCGGGCGAGTTCTTCAGCAGGTCGCTCACGCGATTTTGCAGATCATTCAATACGTCGGTTGGTTGTTTCATTCGATTCCCCTTTGCTGCACAAAAAATGTGCACGTTTCGTTTCGCCTGTGCCTCGTATGCGGCTTTGACCGATCTTGGTGCGCCCGGATGAGTGCGCCGCCGTGTGCGTATTCACTTCACGCGCGCCGTGGCACGACACGACTTGCGCGTTGCCCCGGCATACATGACGGCCCTGCGCGGTGGCCCGCGGTGGCTCGCAGTGGCCTTTTATGCGGCATTCACGCCAGCGCAGCGTGAGGACACTGTAGCAACGATCCCCCTGCGATGCCACATCCGGCGCGGCACGCTGGCCGTCCGGCCAGGGGCCGTGCGCCGCGCTTGTGCGCCCCGCGGACCGGCATTGTCCACGCGTTGCGCGATTTGTGCACGCAGGCGGGTCAACGTTGCGGCCATGCGGATCGTCACGGCTTGTTACGAATTGGCACGGGTGTTGCTAATACTGCCCCGCGTACCGAATAGCAGTTGGCTCGCGGTGCGTCGGCGAGGCGAAACATCCGAAACGAAACGAGACGAGATGCGCCCGCCCGACGCCCGTTGCAGAAACGAACAAACGATCAAGCGACCACAGCGAGGACTACATGAAACTCATTACAGCAATCATCAAGCCGTTCAAGCTCGATGAGGCGCGGGAGGCGTTGTCGGCCATCGGCGTCTCGGGCATCACCGTGACCGAAGTGAAGGGATTCGGCCGCCAGAAAGGCCATACGGAGCTGTACCGCGGCGCGGAATACGTCGTCGATTTCCTGCCGAAGGTGAAGATCGAGGCCGCCGTCGCGGAAGACATCGTCGAGCAGGCCATCGAGGCGCTCGAACGCGCAGCCCGTACGGGCAAGATCGGCGACGGCAAGATTTTCGTGACGCCCATCGAGCAAGTGATCCGCATCCGCACCGGCGAAACCGGCGTTGACGCCCTGTGACAGACGAAAGAGACGAGAGGAAACCGAGATGCGCAAACTTTTGATGTCATTGATGATGGCCGGCGCGCTGCTGGCCGGCGGTGTCGGCGCCGCGCTCGCGGACGACGCGTCCGCGGCGGCTGCCGCGTCGGCCCCGGCCGCCACCGCGTCCGCGCCGGACGCTTCCGCCGCAGCAAGCACCCCGGCCAGCGCCCCGGCGCCCGCGGCCAGCGCCAGCGCGCCCGCCGATGCGTCGGCTCCCGCCGCGCCGACCGCGCCGTACTCGGTCGATTCGTCGAAGATCAACTCCGGCGATACCGCCTGGATGCTCACCTCCACCGCGCTCGTCCTGTTCATGACGATTCCCGGGCTCGCGCTCTTCTACGGCGGCATGGTCCGCAAGAAGAACGTGCTCGCGACGCTCATGCAGAGCTTTGCGATCACCTGCGTCGTCACGGTGATCTGGACGGTGATCGGCTACACGCTGGCGTTCACGCCGGGCGGCCCGTTCATCGGCGGCTTCTCGCACGTATTCCTGGCAGGCGTGAACTACGTCAAGGGCGACAAAGCCACGATGCTCACCGTGAGCCACCTCGCGCCGACCATCCCCGAGACCGTCTACATCGTCTATCAGATGACGTTCGCGATCATCACGCCCGCGCTCATCACCGGTGCATTCGCCGACCGGATGAAGTTCTCGGCGATGCTCGTGTTCATGTCGCTCTGGTCGATCATCGTCTACGCGCCGATCGCGCACATGGTCTGGGAACCGACCGGCTGGCTCGCAGCCGCCGGCATCCTCGACTTCGCGGGCGGCACGGTCGTGCACATCAACGCGGGCGTCGCAGGCCTCGTCTGCTGCCTCGTGCTCGGCAAGCGTGTCGGCTATGGCCGCGAAGCGATGGCGCCGCACAACCTCACGCTCACGTTGATCGGCGCGGCGATGCTCTGGGTCGGCTGGTTCGGCTTCAACGCGGGTTCCGCTGTCGCGGCTGACGGCCGTGCGGGCTTCGCGATGCTCACGACGCAAGTCGCCACCGCCTGCGCCGCGATCGGCTGGATGTTTGCGGAATGGATCACCAAGGGCAAGCCGTCGGTGCTCGGCATCGCTTCGGGTGCGGTCGCGGGGCTTGTCGCGGTGACGCCGGCCTCGGGTTTCGTCGGCGTGACCGGTGCGCTTGCGATCGGCTTCGCGGCAGGCCTGATCTGCTTCTGGTCGGCTACGTGGCTCAAGGGCAAGCTCGGCTATGACGATTCGCTCGACGCGTTCGGCGTGCACGGCATCGGCGGCATTGTCGGCGCGCTCCTGACCGGCGTGTTCGCGGTCAAGGACATCGGCGGCGCCGACGGCAGCATCCTCCTGCAAGCCAAGGGCGTTCTGACGACGCTGATCTACAGCGGCATCGTGAGCTTCGTTCTTCTGAAGGTCATCGACATGGTGATGGGCCTGCGCGTCACGGAAGAGGAAGAGCGCGAGGGCCTCGACGTGATTCTTCACGGGGAGCGCGTCGAATAACGATCGACGGGGCAGCTGCGGCAGCCGCCGCGTGCGCCCCCTACGGGGTTTGCTGTTCCTGGTCTGTCAGGAAATGCAACGTAGTGCGGTACAGCGCAGTACAGCGCAGTGAGTTCGGCCCGCCTTCCATGGCGGGTCTTTTTGTTTGTTTGCGCACAATAAAGGGGCGCGGCGGGCGCGCCCATTGCGCACGCGGGCTCGTGCGGTCCAGAATGGAATGATGGGCGGGCGCGCCGGGCTGGCGCGCCGATTAACCCTTGGGTCTGTAAGGGGAAGGAAGCCTTGCATCGAGCGGAATCGTCCCCAGATAGACTGCCGGTTTCCCTGCAAACATTGCTTACAAAGTCCGCGAGTACGAGTTTATGGTCCCGCATCTGGTTACGGCGTTGAACGGCCCGCTCCTCGAACTGGAGCAGCGCATCCTCGGCGCGACGCCCGCCATTGAGCGCTGGTTCCGCCTCGAATGGCAGGAGCACACGCCGCCGTTCTACTGCTCGGTGGACTTGCGCAACGCAGGGTTCAAGCTCGCGCCGGTCGACACCAATCTCTTTCCCGGCGCCTTCAACTGCCTGCCGCAGGAAGTGCTGCCGCTCGCCGTGCAAGCCGCGATGGCCGCAGTCGAGAAGATCTGCCCCGACGCCAAGAATCTGCTCATGATTCCCGAGCAGCACACGCGCAACGCGTTCTATCTCGAGAACGTCGCGCGGCTCGCGACGATCATGCGCCAGGCGGGCTTGAACGTGCGCTTCGGCACGCTCGACGAGTCGATCTCCGGGCCGGTGACGATCTCGCTCGCCGACGGCCAGAAAATCGTCGTCGAACCGCTCGAACGCACGGCGCGCCGCGTCGGCCTGAAGAACTTCGACCCGTGCACGATTCTGCTGAATAACGATCTTTCGGCCGGCATTCCGCCGGTGCTCGAAAACCTGCACGAGCAATACGTGCTGCCGCCGCTGCATGCGGGCTGGGCCGTGCGGCGCAAGTCCACCCACTTTGCGTGCTACGACGACGTGGCCAAGAAGTTCGCGAAGCTGGTGGGCGTGGACCCGTGGATGATCAATCCGTACTTCGCGCACGTCGAGGGCGTGGACTTCGAGGCGCGCACCGGCGAGGAGGCGCTCGCCACGGCCATCGACTCGGTGCTCAAGAAGATTGCGAAGAAGTATCGCGAGTACGGCATCACCGAGAAGCCTTACGTCGTCATCAAGTCCGATGCGGGCACCGATGGCCGCGGCGTGATGACCGTGCACGATGCTTCCGAAATTGCGGCGCTCACGAAGAACGAACGCACGCGTATGGCGGCGACCAAGGCCGGGCTCGAAGTGCGCGACGTGATCGTGCAGGAGGGCGTCTACACGTTCGAGCGCATCGGCGACGAAGTGGCCGAGCCGGTCGTCTACATGATCGACCGTTACGTGGTGGGCGGTTTCTATCGCGCGCACGGCAGCCGCGAGCGCGACCAGAACCTGAATGCGCCGGGCATGCACTTCGTGCCGCTCGGCTTCGAGCATACGGCATTGCCCGATACGCGCGCGAAGCCGGGCGTGGCGCCGCCCAACCGCTTCTATATGTACGGCGTGGTCGCGCGGCTCGGGCTTATCGCGGCGTCGGTCGAACTGGAAAAGACCGATCCCGAGGCGATCCAGGTTTGAAGCCCACGCGATTGCGCGCCTGTACGATGCGCCTGTGCGACGTGCCCGTGCGACATACCTGCGCGACGCGCTTTTACGACGCTTGACCCGCATTTCACCCGCAGCTTTCCGGATAACGGATCAACCGCGCCCGTGACGGGCGACAAAGAGACGTAGAGACGACATGGACATTCTTTTCATCGCCGATCCGCTCGAGCGATTCCGCATCTACAAGGACTCGACCTACGCGATGATGGCCGAGGCCGCGCGTCGCGGCCACACGCTCTACGCCTGCGAGCCGCAGCACCTCGCCTGGGTGAACGGCAAGGTCGAGGCCGATGTGCGGCGTTTCGAGATCGTCGGCGACCAGACGGACCTGCATCGCGAGCGCTGGTACGTCGCGCAGAGCGCGTCGCGCGCGCTCACGAGCTTCGACGCGATCCTCATGCGCAAGGATCCGCCGTTCGACATGGAATACGTGACGTCCACGTGGCTGCTCGAAATGGCCGAGCGCGCGGGGGCGAAGATCTTCAACCGTCCGCAGGCGATCCGCGACCATTCGGAAAAGCTCGCCATCGGCGAGTTCGGGCAGTTCGTCGCGCCGACGCTCGTCACGCGCAACGCCGCGCGTCTGCGCGCGTTCCACGAAGCGCACGGTGACGTGATTCTGAAGCCGCTCGACGGCATGGGCGGCATGGGCGTGTTCCGCGTGAAGGCGGACGGCATGAACCTCGGCTCGATCATCGAGATGCTGAGCGAGGACGGCGCACGCAGCCTGATGGCGCAGAAATTCATTCCCGAGATCAAGGACGGCGACAAGCGCATTTTGCTGATCGGCGGCGAACCCGTGCCGTATGCGCTCGCGCGCATTCCGCAGGGCAACGAGGTGCGCGGCAACCTCGCGGCGGGCGGACTTGGCCGCGCGCAGCCGCTCACCGCGCACGACATGGAAATCGCGAAAACGCTCGGACCGACGCTCGCGGCGCGCGGCTTGCTGCTCGTCGGTCTCGACGCGATCGGCGACTGGCTCACCGAGGTCAACGTGACGAGTCCGACGTGCTTTCGCGAGATCATGGATCAGACGGGCTTCGATGTGGCCGCGATGTTTATTGACGCACTGGAGCGCGCAGCGGCTTGAATCCGGCCGCGCCGGCGGCATCTCCGGCATGGGCGCGGATAAAACGGGTGCGCGGCGCGGCGCCGAAGCAATCCGATGGCAGCCCCGCGGTCGCCCGAGGCGGCCCCAGGCGGCCCCAGGCGGCCCCGGCGACTGACGCAGCAGGCTGTGTGGCGTGCGCGCAGCGCGAGCAAAACGGTTCGTCTCGCGCGAAAATGTCCCTGCTACAATGCCGCGAGCCCGCGTTCCGGGCAGGCTGCCAGGCGTCGACATAACGCTGCCGGCATGGCCGCGCGGCGCGTGTTCCGACCCTGTGGGCCCACGGCTGGCCACAGGCTCGGCGCTGCCGGAAGCGATCGATGGGATCGAAGCGATCGGCAAGGGCGACAACCGAAGCCGTTTTTTGCAGTCAGGCTGACATGGCAGGGATTCTGATCATTGCGCACGCACCGCTCGCCACTGCGCTACGCGAGTGCATCGCTCACATCTATGGCGGTTGTCCCGCGCGCATCGGCGCGCTCGACGTGTCGCCGGACAGCGACCCGGTCGAGGTCGTTGCGCAGGCCAACGCGGAAATCGAGCGCCTGCGCGAAGACAACGGCGCGCTCGTGCTCACCGACATGTTTGGCGCGACGCCCTCGAACATCGCCGCGCGGCTCGCGTCGGTGCCTCAGGTGAGGGTGCTCGCGGGCGTGAATCTGCCGATGCTCGTGCGCGCTGTCTGCTACCGCGCGACGCCGCTCGACACACTGGTGGAAAAGGCGCTCGCCGGTGCGAGCAAGGGTGTCCAGGCGATTTCGCCGGCCATGCCGCCGCCCACGGACCTCTCCTGCATACCGGCGCCGGGCGCGTCGACACCGTGCGCCGAGGCTGGCGCAGCGCTTGCCGGTGCCAAGATGAAGCCAGCCGACGCGTAAGCGCCGCGCCCACGCCCGAAAACGCGAAGCCTGGAACCCTGGACCTCGCCAACCGAACAAGCCTCAAATCCCCATACTGCGCCCGGATTGAACCTATGCTGCAACAAGAAACGACGATCGTGAACAAACTCGGCCTGCACGCGCGCGCGTCGGCGAAGCTGACCCAGCTGGCAGGCAACTATCAGTCCGAGGTCTGGATGAGCCGCAACGGCCGCCGGATCAACGCGAAGAGCATCATGGGCGTGATGATGCTGGCGGCGGGCATCGGCAGCACCGTGCTGATCGAAACCGAAGGCCCTGACGAAGCCGACGCGATGGGCGCGCTGCTCAAGCTCATCGCCGACAAATTCGGCGAAGGCCAGTGACCTCTTTCTGCTGTCGCTGAATGGCTCGACGCCGCGGCTTGTCCGCGGCGTTTTTGTTCGTGCGGGTTTGCGCGGGTTTGTGCGGTTTTGTGTGGCGAAATCAGCGGTGGCGCGTCGCCGTGTCCCGGTAAACGATAGGTCACGAGACGGCACGACGAACGCGCAGAATTTATAATTCGATTCGGGGTCTGAGAGGGCTGCACTGCAGCGGTTTGCCGCGGCATCACAAAACCAGAGGAGGTGCGCGTGCCGTTCACGCTGCATGGAATTCCCGTGTCACGCGGTATCGCCATCGGGCGAGCATATCTGATCGCCCCGGCCGCACTCGACGTCGACCACTATCTGATCGAACCCGAGCAAATCGAAGCCGAGATCGAGCGCTTTCGCGCCGGCCTCGCCGTGGTCGAGCAGGAGCTCGACGCGCTGCGCGCCGATCTTGCCGTCGATGCACCGTCCGAAATGGGCGCGTTCATCGGCGTTCACCTGATGATCCTGCGTGACGTGATGCTCGTGCAGGAGACCATCGACCTCATCCGCACGCGCCGCTTCAACGTCGAATGGGCGCTCACCGAACAGCTCGATCGCCTTTCACGCCACTTCGACGACGTCGAAGACGAGTACCTGCGCGAGCGCAAGGCCGACATCGAGCAGGTGGTCGAGCGCGTGCTGAAGGCGCTCGTGGGCGCGTCGCCCACGGTGCTGCACGGCGGCTGCAATGAAATGATCGTAGTCGCCCACGACATCGCGCCTGCCGACATGCTCCAGTTCAAGACGCAAAGCTTCCAGGGCTTCGTGACCGATCTCGGCGGCCGCACGTCGCACACGGCGATCGTGGCGCGCAGCCTCGGCATTCCGGCAGCGGTCGGTGTGCAGCAGGCGAGCGTTTTGATCCGCCAGGACGATCTCATCATCGTCGACGGCGACCACGGCATCGTGATCGTCGATCCCGCGCCCATCGTGCTCGAAGAGTACACGTACCGCCAAAGCGAAATGGCGCTCGAGCGGCGCAAGCTGCAGCGCCTCAAGTTCTCGCCGACCCAGACGCTGTGCGGCACGAAGATCGAACTCTACGCAAACATCGAACTGCCTGAAGACGCCCAGGCCGCGGTTGATTCAGGCGCGACCGGCGTGGGCCTGTTCCGCACCGAGTTCCTGTTCATGAACCACAAGAACCATTTGCCGGAAGAAGAGGAGCAGTTCCTCGCCTATCGCCGCGCAGTGGAATTGATGAACGGGCTGCCCGTGACGATCCGCACGATCGACGCGGGCGCGGACAAGCCGCTCGAATCGATGAACGCGTCGGACGGCTATGAGACGGCGGTGAATCCGGCGCTCGGCCTGCGCGCGATTCGCTGGAGCCTCTCCGAGCCGCGGATGTTCCTCACGCAGTTGCGTGCGATCCTGCGCGCTTCGGCGTTCGGCAACGTGAAGATCCTGATCCCGATGCTCGCGCATGCGCAGCAGATCGACCAGACGCTCGGCCTGATCCGCGAAGCGAAGCGCCAGCTCGACGAAGCGGGGCTCGCCTACGATCCGAACATCAAGGTGGGCGCGATGATCGAGATCCCGGCGGCGGCGCTTTCGCTGCCGATGTTCCTGCGCCGTCTCGACTTCCTCTCGATCGGCACGAACGACCTGATCCAGTACACGCTCGCCATCGACCGCGCCGACAACGCCGTCGCCGAACTCTACGATCCGCTCCATCCGGCCGTGCTGCAACTGATCTCGCACACGCTGCGCGAGGCGAAGCGCGCGGGCGTGCCGGTGTCGGTGTGCGGTGAGATGGCGGGCGATCCGGCGTACACGCGACTGTTGCTCGGCATGGGGCTCACCGAGTTCTCGATGCTGCCGAGCCAGTTGCTCGTCGTGAAGCAGGAGATCTTGCGCTCGCAACTAAAGACGCTGGAAAAACCCGTGGCCGAAGTGCTGGCGGCTTACGATCCCGAGGAACTGCAGGCGGCGCTCAAGCGTGTCGTCAGCGCGTGAGGCGCGGTGTAAAAACAGCGCCCGGTAACGAACGAAAAAGCACGAACAGGCACGAACAAGCCTCGGCACATGCCGAGGTTTTTTTTCACGCGTGGCGCGTGCCGCAGACCGGGCAGTCCGGCTGCCGCGCGATGCGCATCGTGTTCCACTCCATGCGCAGCGAATCGAGCATCATGAGCCGGCCGACGAGCGGCGCGCCGATCCGGCCGATCACGCGCAGCGCCTCGGCGGCCTGCATCGCGCCGATGATGCCCACCGTCGGCGCGAACACGCCCATCGTTGCGCACGCCACTTCCTCGAATGGCTGATCCTCGGGGAACACGCACGCATAGCAGGGCGAGGCGGGATCACGGAAGTCGAAGGTGCTGATCTGGCCGTCGAAGCGCAGCGCCGCGCCCGAGACGAGCGGCACGCCGTGCGCGACGCACGCGCGGTTGATCGCATGGCGCGTCGCGAAGTTGTCGGTGCAATCGAGCACGACCGTCGCGCCGGGCACGTTCGCGTCGAGCCACGCGTCGTCGATGCGCGCCTCTACCGCGTTCACCTTCACCTCCGGATTGAGCCGCGCGATGGCGTGGCGGCCCGACTCCACTTTCGCGCAGCCAACCGAAGCCGTCTCGTGCATGATCTGCCGCTGCAGGTTCGTGAGATCGACTTTGTCGTTGTCGACGAGCGTGATCGTGCCCACGCCCGACGCCGCGAGATACATCGCCGCGGGCGAGCCGAGTCCGCCCGCGCCGACCACGATCGCGTGCGCGTCGAGAAAGCACTGCTGCGCCTCGATGCCGATCTCGTCGACGAGGATGTGGCGGGAATAGCGGAGGAGTTGATCGTCGTTCATCGCGATGCGCGGGGGGAGTGGGGCTTGGGGCGTCGCGACAGGCCGGGGTTGCGTGCTGCGCGCCGTGGATTCGATGTTGTTATTTTAGCCGCGCGCGGGGGGGCCTTCGTTCGCCCCTTTGCCGCCGTGTAGCGGCAAAGGGCAAAGGGGCGTGTGCTGCTGAAAACGTTACTTCGACTGAGGAGCCGATGCCGGTGTGTCGCGCGGCACCATGATCAGCGTGGCGGGCTTCACGGAGATCGGCGCGGCCGACGACTGCTCGGGCTTCTGCTGCGCGAGGCGGCGCTCCATGAGCGACTTCGACTCGATGACCGGCTTGCCCTGCAGCTTGTTCAGGGCCTGCTGGAGCATGAAGTCATCCTGCGTGCCGAACTCGACCGGCTTGCGGTCGCGGTCCTTCTGGCGCTGTTCCGGCGTCTTCTTGTCGTTCTGCTCTTCGAGCTGGCGCAGCATGTCCATGCGCTCCTGCTCGCGCAGGTCCTGCTCCTTCTTCTCGTTCGGATCCTGCGTATTTGCGAGGTGGTTCGAGTAGTCGACTTCGCGCGTGACGAGTGCGTCGTCCGGATCGCCTTCGGCGTACTGGTCGACCGGATAGTCAGGACGGATGCCCTTGTTCTGGATCGAGCGGCCGCTCGGCGTGTAGTAGTACGCCGTCGTGAGACGCAGCGCCGTGTCGGCCGTCATCGGACGAACCGTCTGCACCGAACCCTTGCCGAAGGTCGTCTTGCCGACGATCAGCGCGCGCTTCTGGTCCTGCAGCGCGCCGGCCACGATTTCCGATGCCGAGGCCGAATACGCGTTCGTCAGCACGATCATCGGCACGGTCCTGAACTCGGCCGCCTCGTTCTTCAGCGGATCGCCGTCGAACGACGGCAGGCGGTAGTTCTCGTAGGTGTCGCGATAGACCTGCTTGGAGTCCGGAATCTGGCCGTTGGTCGAAACGACGACCGAATCCGGCGGCAGGAACGCGCCCGCGACGCCGACCGCACTTTGCAGCAGGCCGCCGCCATTGTTGCGCAGATCGAGGATGACGCCCTTGAGGTTCGGCTCCTGGCGCGCGATGTCTTGCAGCTTCGCCGCGAGGTCGGGGACCGTGCGCTCCTGGAAGCTCGTGATGCGGATGTAGGCGTAGCCGGGCTGCACGATCTTCGACTTCACGCTCTGCACCTTGATGATGGCGCGCGTGACGGTGAGCGGGAAGGTGCGGTCGTCGGTCTTGCGGAAGATCGTGAGCGTGACCTTGGTGCCCGGCTCGCCGCGCATCTGCTTGACGGCCTGGTCGAGCGTCATGCCGCGCACGGGCTTGTCGTTGATGCGCGTGATGAGGTCGCCCGGACGGATGCCGGCGCGGAACGCGGGCGTGTCCTCGATCGGCGAAATCACCTTGATGAGGCCGTCTTCCGACGAAATCTCGATGCCGAGGCCCGCGAAGCGGCCGCGAGTCTGTTCCTGCAGCTCCTGGTAGTCGGTCTTGTCCAGATACGAGGAGTGCGGATCGAGGCTCGACACCATGCCCTTGATCGCTGCAGTCAGCAGTTTCTTGTCGTCGACCGGCACGACGTACTCATGCTTGATCTGCCCGAACACTTCGGCGAAGAGCCGCAACTGGTCGAGCGGCAGCGGCTCGAGGGAGGTCTGCTGCGCCGAAGCGGAAATCTGCAGCGTCGCAAATACGCCGGTTGCAAGGCCAGCGGCGATCAGGCCGATGTTTTTCAGTTTCTTTCGCATAGGGATTGTTGCGTGCGGTCTAAACGCACGTGACGGCGTCTTATGGAATAGCGATGGGCAAGTATAACTGGACACCTGTCGGGGGAGTGCGACCAGTGCAACACGCGCCGACGATTCCCGGTTCGACAGCGTGCAGTTCATGCGGTTCGCAAGAAACGGTATGACAAACCCTGGCTGAGCCGGAACTGGCGTGAAACTGTCGCGAGACTGGCGGTTCTGCCGGCGAATCAGCCGGAACGCGTCGCGGAGAAGCGGGTCGAATCCGCCCGCCGGGAAGACGGGCGGATTGCCGGGTCGGAAGCGAAAAAACGATTAGAGCCCGGCAAGCGTCCTTCATAAGCCCCGGCAATAACACCTGAAAGCCGGTGAAAGCCGGTGAAAGCGGACAAATAAATGCGGCATGGGCCGCGCTTAACCCGCCTTGCCCTGGCTCGCGACCGCGGCCTGTGCCCTGGCGATCGCTTCGGCGTCGCCGAGGTAGTAATGCGTAATGGGCTTGAGGTTCTCGTCCAGTTCGTAGACGAGCGGCACGCCGTTCGGAATGTTCAGGCCGACGATGTCGTCGTCCGAAATGTTGTCGAGGTACTTCACCAGCGCGCGGATCGAATTGCCGTGGGCGGCGATCAGGATCTGCTTGCCCGACTTGATGGCCGGTGCAATCGACTCGTTCCAGATCGGCAGCACGCGTGCGACGGTGTCTTTCAGGCACTCGGCGAGCGGCAGCTCCTCGCGCCGGACCTTCGCGTAGCGCGGGTCGTTGTACGACGTGCGCGGATCGGCCGGATCGAGTGCGGGCGGCGGCGTGTCGTAGCTGCGGCGCCAGACGAGCACTTGCTCGTCGCCGTACTTCGCAGCGGTTTCGGCCTTGTTCAAGCCGGACAGTGCGCCATAGTGGCGCTCGTTCAGGCGCCACGAATGCACGACCGGCAGGTACATCTGGTCCATTTCGTCCTGAACGAGCCAGAGCGTGCGGATCGCGCGCTTGAGCACCGACGTGTAGGCGATGTCGAACGCATAGCCGGATTCCGTGAGCAGGCGGCCTGCCTGCCGGGCTTCGCGGACGCCCTGTTCGGTGAGGTCGACGTCGACCCAGCCGGTGAATCGGTTTTCCTTGTTCCACGTCGATTCGCCGTGGCGGATGAGCACGAGTTTGTACATGCGGATAAAGGCCGGTAGTGAGGAAGCGGTAAACGGGGACGGGAGACGCGCCGGAACATCCTGCGCAGGCGCATCCGGTACTTCATGCCTGCTTAAGGGGCGCGCAACGTGAGCGACGCGCCAGCGACGCGCCCGTGACAAGCGCTTATTTTATAATGGACAGGTTGCCCAATCTGGATTTCCCTCGATTTCTCTTTCCCCGGCGAATCTTCCGTGACGTTCTTTACCAATTACATCAACCTTGTACTCATCGCGATCGTCCTCATATCCGGAGGGTTGCTCCTGTGGCCGACGCTTTCGCGCGGCGGGCGCCGCGGCGTCTCTGCCGCCGAGGCGACGCAGCTCATCAATCGCCGTAACGCGGTGGTGATCGACCTGCGTTCCGCGGACGACTTCGCGAAGGGACATCTGCCTTCGGCCCGCCAGATTGCGTTCGGCGAGCTGGAAGCCAAGGTGGGCCAGTTCGTGAAGAACAAGAGCAATCCGGTATTGCTGGTCTGCCAGACGGGCCAGCAGTCGCACAAGGCGCTGCGCGTTGTGAAAGATGCCGGTTTTGCCGAAGTCCATGTTCTGGACGGCGGCGTGAACGCCTGGCAGCAGGCCGGCATGCCGGTCGTGAAACAAGGAGGTTCGAAGTGAGCAAGGTGGTCATGTACAGCACCCAGGTGTGCCCGTATTGCCAGATGGCCGAACGTCTTTTAAAGTCGCGCGGCGTCGAACACATCGAGAAGGTGCTGATCGATCTGGAACCGGCCCGTCGCGAGGAAATGATGACCCGCACCGGCCGCCGGACCGTGCCGCAGGTTTTCATCGGCGAGACGCACGTGGGCGGTTACGACGACCTCTCCGCGCTCGATCGCGCCGGCGGCCTGATGCCGCTGCTCGAAAAGGCGGCCTGAACGCAGCCTGAGCGCCGCCGGCCCGCAAGGGCGGCGGGCGCCGCGTGACATTTTTCCGCGTGGTTTTCGCGTGTTCCAGCGGGCATGATGGCCCGCGCGGCCCGTCGTGCCGCGCGGGCTTGCTGCTGTGCAGCGCCGCCCGCCGCGATGACCGCAGCGACGTTCGCTGCGATGTCCACCGTGACGTTCGCAGTGATGTCGTAAAGCACGCTGTACAGGTAGTTTGTAGTTTGCTGCTGCAATCCATTTAATCAGGGAAGCCAATCACCATGTCTGACGAGAACAACCAGCCGTTCTTCAACATCCAGCGCATCTACCTCAAGGACATGTCGCTCGAGCAGCCGAATTCGCCGGCCATCTTCCTTGAGCAGGACATGCCCTCGGTCGAAGTGGAAGTCGACGTCAAGGCCGAGCGCCTCGCCGATTCCGTCTACGAGATCATCGTCACGGGCACGGTCACCGCGAAGGTGAAGGACAAGGTTGCGTTCCTGATCGAAGCAAAGCAGGCTGGCATTTTCGACATCCGCAATATCCCGGAAGAGCAGCTCGACCCGCTCGTCGGCATTGCTTGCCCGACGATCCTGTTCCCGTACCTGCGCTCGAACATCGCCGATGCGATCACGCGTGCCGGCTTCCCGCCGATCCACCTCGCCGAGATCAACTTCCAGGCGCTCTACGAGCAACGCCTGCAGCAGATCGCGCAGCAAGACGGCGCCGCGCAAAGCAACGCCACGCATTGATCCCAGCCACCGGTGCGGAGTAACGCAATGAAAGTCGCCGTGCTCGGCGCCGGAGCGTGGGGTACCGCGCTGGCCGGCCATCTGGCCCGCGCGCATGACACGGTGCTGTGGGCGCGCGACGCCGCGCTCATCGGCGCCCTGCGCAATACGCACGAGAACGCCCGCTATCTCGCGGGTGTCTCGCTGCCGCGCACGCTCCAATACGAAACGGATCTCGCCGCCTCGCTCGACCATGCGTCGGACGAGGCGGCGCTCGTCGTTCTCGCGACACCCGTGGCCGGCTTGCGCGACCTGTTGCGCACGATGCGCGACATGGGCCGCGTGCCCGCGCACTTCGTCTGGCTCTGCAAAGGCTTCGAGGCCGAGACGCAGCAGCTGCCGCATCAGGTCGTGGCGGCCGAGCTGCCCGATCACGGCAGCAACGGCGTGCTCTCGGGACCGAGTTTTGCGCGCGAAGTAGGCGCGGGGCTGCCCGTCGCGTTGACCGTCGCGAGCGCGTCGGCGGCCTGCCGCGAGCGCACGCTCGCCGCATTCCACCACCGCGCGATGCGCATTTACACCGGCGACGACGTGGTGGGCGTCGAGGTCGGCGGCGCGGTCAAGAACGTGCTCGCCATCGCCACCGGTATTTCGGACGGCCTCGGGCTCGGCCTGAATGCGCGGGCCGCGCTCATCACGCGCGGTCTCGCCGAGATGACGCGCCTTGGCGTGACGCTTGGCGGACGCGCGGAAACCTTCACGGGGCTCACGGGCCTCGGCGACCTCATTCTCACCGCCACGGGCGACCTGTCGCGCAACCGCACCGTGGGCATGCAGCTCGCGAGCGGCCGCACGCTCGACGACATTCTGGGCGCGCTCGGCCACGTTGCCGAAGGCGTGCGTTGCGCGCAGGCCGTGCTTGCCATCGCGCGCGAGCACGCTATCGAGATGCCGATCACGCAGGCGGTATGCGCCGTGCTGTTCGACGGCGTCGCGCCGCGCGACGCCGTGAGCGCGCTGCTCAGGCGCGACGCAAAGGCGGAGTAGGGCGCGCGCGTACCGGACAAACCCGGACAAACCCGGACAACCCGGACAACCCGGACAACCCGGACAACCCGGGCGCGCACTGCTCGCAGGCTGGGGGACGTAGAGGACGTGGAGGACGACATGCTCACCATCGGAATCTGCAGGATCGAGTCGCGCGTGGCCGATATCACCACGCTCGACGTCGATGCGATCGTCAACGCGGCGAATACTTCACTGCTTGGCGGCGGCGGCGTGGACGGCGCGATTCACCGCGCTGCCGGGCCGGATCTGCTGCGCGAGTGCGAGACGCTCGGCGGCTGCGCGACCGGCGACGCCAAAATCACCCGCGGCTACCGTCTGCGCGCGCAGCACGTGATTCACACCGTCGGCCCGGTCTGGCACGGCGGCGGGCACGATGAGGCGCGGCTGCTGGCATCGTGCTATCAGCGCACGCTGGCCTGCGCGCGTGCAGCTGACGTGCGCAGCATCGCGTTTCCGGCCATCAGTTGCGGTGTCTACCATTTTCCGGCCGACGATGCCGTCGCCATCGCCACGCAAACGGTGATCGCGGCGCTACCGGATTACCCGGAACTCGAACGGATCATCTTCGCCTGCTTCGACGACGCGATGCACGCGCGTTACCAGCGCGAACTCGGCGTGCGCACGGGCAAACCCAAACCGTGACGCGGCTTCGGTCGCCGCTTTATTCGCCGCCAACGAACCCCGCCTGACGCCACGCTTCGAACACGACCACCGCGACCGTATTCGAGAGGTTGAGGCTGCGGTTGTCGGGGCGCATCGGCAGGCGCACGCGCTGCTCGTTCGGAAAGTGCGCGAGCACCGCGTCGGGCAGCCCGCGCGTCTCCGCGCCGAACACGAACCAGTCGCCCGGCTGGAACGCATGCGCGTGAAAACGCCCTGAGCCGCGCGTCGTGAACGCGAACATACGCGACGGATCGGGTGTTTCGGCGGCGAGGAAGGCGTCCCAGTTGCGGTGGACGTGCATCTGCGCGTACTCGTGATAGTCGAGGCCCGCGCGGCGCATTTTTGCGTCGTCGAGCGGGAAGCCGAGCGGCTCGATCAAATGCAGCCGCGCGCCCGTATTCGCGCACAGGCGAATTACGTTACCGGTGTTCGGCGGGATTTCCGGTTCGACGAGAACGACGTTGAACATGGTGATGAAAGTCGATGAAAAGCAGTTGTCTCTAGCAGTTTTACCTGGCCGTTGCCCCGCGCAGTTGTGTCGATTCAGCCCGTCAATCTTTCGACGTGCGCAGCGCGACGAAATTCGTCACGCGCCGTGCGCCGGCTGTCTTGAGCGTGCGCGCGAGCGCATCGAGCGTGGCGCCGGACGTCATGACGTCGTCGACCACGCCCACGTGCAGGCCGCGCACCGGCCTCGTCAGCGCAAACGCGCGTTCCACGTTGCGTCGGCGCGCATTGCGGTCGAGCCGCGATTGCGCCGCGGTGTGAAGCGCGCGGCGCACGAGCGTCGCGTCTGCACGCGTACCGAGTGCGCGCGCGAGCGGACGCGCGATCTGCCACGCCTGGTTGTAGCCGCGCTCGATCAGCCGTTTGCGCGAGAGCGGCACGGGCACGAGCACGTCGGGACGGTCGGCGGGATCGAGCGCGTCCTCGGCAATCCGCGCGAGTTGCCCGGCAAACGCCGCGCCCGCCGCGAGCTGCGCGCGGAACTTCAGGCCGAGCACCAGCAAGTCGAGCGGCGCACGATAGTCGCCCAACGCGAGCGTGGCGTCGAACGCGGGCGGCGTGTCCACGCATGCGCCGCAACGGTAGCGCGGCTCACGCGTGACGCGTCGTGCCCCCGCGAGCGGCATCGCACACACGGTGCAGCGCAGGCGCGGCTCGTTCCAGCAGAGCGCCGCACAATCGGCACATAGCGTCGTACGCGACAAATTGCCGCACAACGTGCACAGATTGGGCAACGCGAACTGGGTCAGCCGGGGCCACTGCGCCCGTGCGACCTGAGAGACGCGCACGCCGACCCGACGGCTTTGACGGCATGCGCGACGGATGGCGGGCAGTAAAACGGACGACGGCGGCATCGACGGACGGCCCGGGTGCGGACTCGCGAACTGAAAGCCTGGGAGTGAGCGAGTATACTTCGCACACTTCGCCAATACGACCGACATGTCCCTGTCTTCCCCCAGACCCGGCCGTCCGGCCTACGATCCCCGGCATCTGCGGCGGATTTTCGACCGCCGTGCCGCGACCTTCCATGAGGTCGCTTTCCTGCCACGAGAAATCGCTCAGCGCATGCGCGAGCGGCTCGACTACATCAAGATGACGCCTGCGAGCGTGCTCGACGCGGGCTGCGGCCCGGGCGAGGACCTGCCCGGCTTGCGTGAGCGCTTCCCCGAGGCGCCCGTCTTCGGCACCGATCTCTCCTTCGCGATGCTCCAGCGCGCGCTGCGCCACGACGCGGGCGACACGAGCTGGCGGCGTTTCCTGCCGGCCTCGGTGGGGCGCGCGCTCGGCTCGCGCGGTCCGCGCTTCACGCAGGCCGATTTCGCGGAGCTGCCGTTCCCGCATGGCACCTTCGAGCTGCTCTGGTCGAACCTCGCGCTGCACTGGCATCCGCACCCGGACCTCGTGTTCGGCGAATGGCAGCGCGTGCTCAAGGTGAACGGCCTCCTGATGTTCAGCACGCTCGGCCCCGAGACATTCAAGGAGCTGCGCGGCGCCTGGGCCGAAGTCGAGGCCGCGCACGGCGTGCCGACGCGCAAGCACGTGATCGACTTCGTCGACATGCACGATCTGGGCGACATGCTCGTCGAAAACGGCTTCGAGATTCCGGTCATGGACCAGGAGACGCTCACCGTCACCTATCGCTCGGCCGAGAAGCTGCTCGCCGACGTGCGCCGCTGGGGCGCGTATCCGTTCGAGCGCGAGGCCGGCATGGGCTACGCGGCGCGCCGCCTGCACCGCGCGTTCATCGCCGCGCTCGACGCGCGCAAGCGCGACGACGGCACGATCCCGCTGACTTTCGAAGTCATCTATGGGCACGCCTGGAAGGCCGTGCCGCGCACCACCGCGGATGGGCACGGCATCATCCGGCTCGAAGACATCGGCCGCGGTCCGACAAGGAACCGCTGAAGCTACTGAAACCACTGAAGCGATCGCGCGGCCTTTGCCGCGCCCGGGAATCCCGGCTGAACAGCCTTCAAAAGAATCGGTTAAAAGCCCGAAGATCCTTGACTGGCAAGGGTTTGACGGATATCAAGGTTGCCTTGCTGACACAGGTGTTCGCGTTATAATGCGTCAGTTTGTCGCGCAAAGGTGCACCAATTCCAATGCGTGCGGTACCGATGCCTACAGAGTTGTGCGAGGTTGTGCGAGGCGCCGGGCAGCGATAGTCTGAGGTTGTTGCAGTGCTGGGGGCGGGAGACAGCGATGCAGACGTCCGATCTGCTGGCGAGTCCGGAGCCGGTCCTGAAGGACTGGACCATGAAGCGCAACTGCTCGCTCTCCCCCAGGCAATTCATGTGCTTCTATGCTTCTCTGGCATTCGTATCCATCGCAATTGCCGTCCTGCTGTTGATCTACGGTGCCTGGCTGGTGTTGCCGTTCACTGGCTCGATCTGTTGGTGGTGGGGTGCGCCTTTGCCGTCTATGCGCGCCATGCTGTCGATTACGAACGAATCAGGCTGTATCCGAACCGGCTGGTGATCGAACAGGTAAGCGCGGATCTGCGCTCCCAGTTCGAATTCAATCCCCGCTGGGTCCGGGTCGAGCCGGGCGTGATGCTTCGCGATCCGGTGCGTCTCGTGTCCCGCGGCCAGTCGGTCGCTGTCGGGTTGCATTTGCCGCAGTATCGGCGTGCGCAGTTCGCGCGGGAACTGCGCGTGTGGCTCGCGTGCGGCGCCTGAGCGGTGCATTTCATCCCAGGGATTTGCCTGGGTGCCTGGCCGCCGTCCGTGCGCACGATGCGAAACCTTCCTGCGGGGTCGAGGGTTGGAATGGAAAATATGGGTAAGGAAGCGATGAAAACAATCAAGCGAACCCTTTCGGGCGTGCTGGCATCCTGCGGACTCCTGTTCGCTGGCGCGGCCCAAGCGGTGGGCGACAGTCCCGGCGGCCCGCGGGTCAACCAGATCAATCTGCAGCCGCCCGTGACAAAAATCGCGGAGCAACTCTACAACCTCCATACAACGATGCTGATCCTGTGCACCGTGATTTTTGTCGGTGTGTTCGGCGTCATGTTCTATTCGATCTTTGCGCATCGAAAATCGAAGGGCCATCAGGCCGCGCACTTCCACGAAAGCACCACCGTCGAAATCCTCTGGACCGTCGTGCCGTTCGTCATCGTCGTGCTGATGGCGCTGCCCGCGACCAAGGCCGTCGTCGCGATGAAGGACACGTCCAACGCCGACATCACGATCAAGGTCACCGGCTACCAGTGGAAGTGGGGCTACGACTACGTGAAGGGGCAGGGCGAAGGCATCAGCTATCTGTCGACGCTCAGCACGCCGCGTGAGGAAGTGAACGGCCAGATGCCGATCAGCGACACCTATCTGCAGGAAGTCGACAATCCGCTCGTCGTCCCGGTCGACAAGAAGATCCGCATCATCACCACCGCGAACGACGTCGTGCACTCGTGGTACGTGCCCGCCTTCGGCGTGAAGCAGGATGCGATTCCGGGCTTCGTGCGCGACACGTGGTTCAAGGCCATCAAGACCGGCACCTATCGCGGTTTCTGCACGGAACTGTGCGGCAAGGAACACGCGTTCATGCCGGTCGTCGTCGAGGTTCTCTCGCAGGACGACTACGCGAAATGGGTTGAGACGCAGAAGGCGAAGATGGCGTCCGCCGCCGACGATCCCAACCGGACCTACACGCTCGCCGAACTGAAGGAGCGCGGCGAGAAGGTGTACATGTCGAATTGCGCGGTTTGCCACCAGCCGACCGGCAAGGGCGCGGGTGCATTCCCGGCGCTCGACGGCAGCAAGGTCGCGAACGGTCCGGTCGGCGCGCACGTGAGCCTCGTGCTGCACGGCAAGAATGCGATGCCCACGTGGGGGCCGGTGCTCAACGACGTCGAGATCGCTTCGGTCATCACCTTCGAGCGCAATTCGTGGGGTAATCACACAGGCGACATTCTGCAGCCGCGTCAGGTTGCCGATGCGCGCAACGGCAAGCTGCCCGAAGGCGGCGACCATACGGCCGACGCGGGCGCTGCGGGTGCCGGGACTGCGGCGGCGGCCTCGGGCGCGGAGGCTGCGAGCGGCGCGGCGGTGAGCGGCACAAGCGGTGCAAATGGCGCAGGCGGCACAAGCGGTGCAGGCGGCGCCGTCGCGGCATCGGGCGCGGCGCAGGCGAGCGCATCGCTGCCGGCCAGCATCTATTTCGACATCGGCAAGAGCACGCTGCCTGCCGATGCGAAGGACGCGATTGCGGCGGCCGCCGACTACGCGAAGGCTCACCCGGAGGCGAAGTTCACGCTCTCGGGCTACACCGACGCGAGCGGCAACGCCCACGCAAACGAGGAACTCGCAAAGCATCGTGCACAAGCGGTACGCGACGCGCTGAAGGCCGCGGGCATCGCCGACGATCACATCATTCTCAAGAAGCCGGAAACTGTCACTGGTGGCGGCAATGCCAAGGAAGCGCGACGTGTAGAGATCAACGCGGCAGCCTGAGCGGTCGACCCGGTACGCAACGCAGCATTCGATCCAGGAGGAAGTCATGTCTAGTATTGGACACGATGTCGCGGGCCACGGTCACGTTCACGGCGACCATGCGCACGCGACGCCCCACGGCTGGCGACGCTGGCTGTTCGCGACCAACCACAAGGACATCGGGACGCTGTATCTGATCTTCTCGTTCACGATGTTCCTGTCCGGCGGCGTGATGGCGCTCGCCATCCGCTCCGAGCTGTTCGAACCGGGCCTGCAGATCATGCGGCCCGAGTTCTTCAACCAGCTCACCACCATGCACGGCCTCATCATGGTGTTCGGCGCAATCATGCCGGCGTTCGTCGGCTTCGCGAACTGGATGGTGCCGCTGCAGATCGGCGCGTCGGACATGGCGTTCGCGCGCATGAACAACTTCAGCTTCTGGCTCCTGCCTGCCGCCGCGTGTCTGCTCGTCGGTTCGTTTTTCGCGCCGGGCGGCGCGACCGCCGCGGGCTGGACGCTCTACGCGCCGCTCTCGACGCAGATGGGCCCGGGCATGGACTTCGCGATCTTCGCGGTGCACATCATGGGCGCCTCGTCGATCATGGGCAGCATCAACATCATCGTGACGATCCTGAACCTGCGCGCGCCGGGCATGACGCTCATGAAGATGCCGATGTTCGCGTGGACATGGCTCATCACCGCGTACCTGCTGATCGCCGTGATGCCGGTGCTCGCGGGCGCGATCACGATGCTCCTCTTCGATCGCCACTTCGGCACGAGCTTCTTCAATGCGGCGGGCGGCGGCGATCCGGTGATGTACCAGCACATTTTCTGGTTCTTCGGCCATCCCGAGGTCTACATCATGATCCTGCCGGCGTTCGGGATCATCTCGCAGGTGATTCCGGCGTTCGCGCGCAAGCCGCTGTTCGGCTATAGCTCGATGGTCTACGCCACGGCATCGATCGCGATTCTCTCGTTCATGGTCTGGGCGCACCACATGTTCGCGACCGGCATGCCGGTGACGGGCCAACTGTTCTTCATGTACGCCACGATGCTGATCGCCGTGCCGACCGGCGTGAAGGTGTTCAACTGGGTCGCCACGATGTGGCGCGGCTCGCTCAGCTTCGAAACGCCGATGCTGTTCGCGATCGGCTTCCTGCTCGTGTTCACGTTCGGCGGCCTCTCGGGCCTCATGCTGGCGATGGCGCCGCTCGACATCCAGTATCACGGCACCTACTTCGTCGTCGCGCACTTCCACTACGTGCTGGTGGCGGGATCGCTCTTCGCGCTCTTCTCCGGGTGGTACTACTGGTCGCCAAAATGGACCGGCTGGATGTACAACGAAACGCGCGGCAAGATCCATTTCTGGTGCTCGCTGATCTTCTTCAACCTCGCGTTCCTGCCGATGCACTTCGTCGGCCTCGCCGGGATGCCGCGCCGCTATGCGGACTATCCGGCGCAGTTCACCGACTGGAACCAGGTGATCACGATCGGCGCATTCGGTTTCGGGCTTTCCCAGGTGTATTTCCTGTTCGCGGTGGTGCTGCCCGCCTATCGCGGCGGCGGCGAGCTGGAACCGGCGCCGGATAAGCCGTGGGACGGCGCAACGGGCCTCGAATGGACCGTGCCGAGCCCGGCTCCGTTTCACACGTTCGAGAATCCGCCGACGGTCGAGTAATCCGTCAACGGGCAATGCCCGAACACCCGGCTGTGTACGCGCGGCGAGCGCAGCCGGGGAAGAACAACAGGAAGCGTCGAAAAGAAAACAACGCGGCGCCATTTGCAGCGAGCAGTCAAACACGCATGAACCGGAATTCACAAAAAAGGCGAACGCCCGGGCAAATCCGCGCGGGCAATCTGCGACTCGGCCTGATCCTGCTCGCCGTCGTCGTCGTCTTTTTTGTGAGCGCCATCGTCAAGCAGGTGTACTTCGGCGGCCATTGAGCCGGTGCGTCCTGCGAGGAACGTAAGAGGTAGTCCGATGCCCACGCAACCAACGCGCAGCGACCGCGCCTTCAACCGTTCGATGCTCATCAAGCTCGTGATCGTGGCGATCCTGATGTTTGGCTTCGGCTTCGCGCTCGTGCCGATGTATCGGGCGATCTGCCAGATCACGGGCGTCAACAACCTCGTGCAGCGCGACGCCACCGAGCGCGACGCGCGCAACATGCAGGTGGACACGACGCGCACGGTATCGGTCGAGTTCGACGCGAACGCGCACGGGTTGCTCGCCTTCAAGCCGGAGCAGTCGAACCTCGACGTGCATCCGGGCGAAGTGATGACCGTGATGTACGACTTGTCGAATAACGAAGGGCGCACGGTGAACGCACAGGCGATCCCGAGCTACGCACCGAAGCAGGCGACCGAGTACTTCCGCAAGATCGAGTGCTTTTGCTTCACGCAGCAGACGCTGAAGGCGGGCGAATCGCGGCGCATGCCGGTGGTGTTCGTGATCGATCCGAAATTGCCAAAAGACGTGAAGACGATCACGCTGTCGTATACGTTCTTCGAATTGAATACGCCGACGGCGGCGAACACGCCGCCAGCGGCACAGAGAACCGGTGCCGGCACGTAAGGCAGGCAGGGCGATGTTCACGGTGCAACACGGTACAACGCGGCACAACACGGCATAACACGGCGTATGGAGACGACGCCCATGAACGGCGGTACGAACGGAGATGGCGGCGCAGGGAAGAAGAAGAGCGGCGCGCTGCAGCTTTTCAAGGCGGTTGCGTGGTCGTTCATGGGCGTGCGCAAGCGTGCGGATCTCGAGTCCGACGCGGCGCAGCTTCACCCGCTCGCGCTGATCATTGCCGGGATCCTCGGCGCGGCTATCTTCGTCGGTGTGCTGCTGCTGGTCGTGCACGCCGTGGCGGGGTAGCGAGCGAAGACGCCCGACGTCGCCCGACGTTGCCTGATGTTGCGCACTGCAGGCCGCACGAAGGCATGGCGAAGACAGAAAGCCGGAATATTTACGGAGCAACTGGAAATTGGAGAATCAGGTATGAGCGGCCAAAACGATAGCCCGTACTACTTCATTCCGCACCCGTCGCGGCATCCGATCAGCGCGTCCATCGGCCTTCTCGTCATGCTCGCGTCGCTCGCCTCGTGGATCAACGGCGAGTCCTGGGGGCCGATCGGAGTGGCGATTGGCCTGCTCTGGGTGCTCTTCACGCTGTGGCACTGGTTCGGCGACGCCATCGCCGAATCGGAAGGCGGCATGTACGGCAAGCGCGTCGACGCGTCGTACCGCTGGAGCATGAGCTGGTTCATTTTTTCCGAGGTGATGTTCTTCGGCGCATTCTTCGGCGCGCTCTTCTACGCGCGCGCGATTGCGCTGCATCAGCTCGGCAGCCTCGACTACAAACTGATCTGGCCGGACTTCACGGCCGTGTGGCCGAACACGGGACCGGGCGAGCTGGTCTCGCAGTTCCGCTCGATGACGCCGTGGCCGGTGCCGACGATCAACACGGCGCTGCTGCTCTCGTCGGGCGCGACGCTCACCGTCGCGCACCACGCGCTGCGCGAGAATCATCGCACCAAGGCCATCGCCTGGCTCGCCGGGACGATCGTGCTGGGCTTGAGCTTCCTCTGCCTGCAGGCATTCGAATACATTCACGCCTACACCGAATTGAATCTCACGCTGGCGTCGGGCATTTATGGCTCGACGTTCTTCCTGCTGACCGGCTTCCACGGCTTTCACGTGTTTCTCGGCGGCACGATGCTGACTGTGGTGATGATCCGGCTGATTCGCGGCCACTTCACGTCCGAGCATCACTTCGCATTCGAAGGCGCGGCGTGGTATTGGCACTTCGTCGACGTCGTGTGGCTCGGCCTGTACATCGTCGTGTACTGGCTGTAGAGGCTATAGACGAAAGCGACGCTACGCATGGCGCGGATGATGAATCCGCGCCATGCGTGAAGCCGAATAAGAGTAGAAGAACCTGATGACGCGCCGCGGCCGACTTTGTCGGCGCGGCGTTTTGTCTTTGTGGGCCACACATGCACGCGCGCGTGCGCGATATGGGCGATCCTAGCGGCCGTACGGAATGCCGGTTGACTGGATCCAGCCCATCCAGTGCGCGAAAAGGATGAAGAGGAAGAGTGAGATGGAGAGCCCGACGCGCGTCGCGAGCGACCAGACCATCCTTTTGGTGCGACCGCGGTCGTGCATCATGAAGTAAAGTGCGCTGATCAAGCTCGCAATGATCAATGCAAACGCAATAGGAACGAGGATGTGCATGAAGTTCACGGAATCCGCCATGCCTGAAAGCTATGGCTTCATTATGTCACCGTGCGCTGGCGGACGGCGGCCGATCGATTTTGGCGAGGAACGTGCGCGATGAAGATCCGACTCGTTCCCGTATTGCTGATTATGTTCGTCATGGCCGTGACGATCCGGCTCGGCTTCTGGCAGCGCGATCGCGCGCATCAGAAGGAAGCACTGCAAGCGCACATCGAAAGCAACGAATCGGCGCCGCCGCTCGCCGTGGGCGCAACGCCGCTGCCGCTCAAGCAAGTCGAATTCCACCGGATGCGCGCGACCGGCACGTTCATGCCCGAGCTCACCGTGTACCTCGACAACCGGCCGTACAACGACCAGCCGGGCTTTTACGTCGTGATGCCGCTCAAGCTGCAGGACGGGGGCTACGTGCTCGTGAACCGGGGCTGGCTGCCGCGCAACTATGAAGATCGCACTGTGATCGCGCCCTTCAACACGCCTTCCGGACCGGTCCAGGTGGAGGGCATCGCGCGCGCGGATGCCACACGCGCCTATGATTTGGGAGCGGAAGACTCTGCGCTGCATCAAAAGATACGGCAAAATCTCGACGTTACATCGTACGCGACGGAAATCGGACTGCCGCTTCAGCCGTTCGTAATCCAGCAGACAGCCTTTGTGCCAGCGGCGAAAGACGGTCTCGTGCGCGATTGGCCGCAGCCGAATTTCGACGTCGACCGCAACTATGGCTACATGCTTCAGTGGTGGGGAATGGCTGCCGCAGCGCTTGTTTTTGGCCTTTATGCGGGCCGTCGCGCTGCGACAAAAGCGCGCAGCGCGGGTAGCGATCAGACCGCGAAGGGGACCTGACGATTCGTCGGAATGGTGATTCGCGCTGCTGATATCGCGTGGCGCGGATTGCACGGGCCGACCAGGAAAATACGCGCTGCGTTCGTAACACATCAACAAAAGGAAGAGGTTCGAGCAGTGTCGACACAAACCCCCCGTTCGCCACAGGCTGGCAGCGACGCCGCGCCCCTTCGCGCGGCGGGCTCGCCCGTGCGCCCGGACGGCGCTGCGGCGAGCGCGCGGCGGGGGAGCCGCTGGACGTTTTGGCTGATCGCGCTGATCTGCGCGGCGCCCATTGCGATCTCGTACTTCGCGTATTACGTGATCAAGCCGAAGGGCGGCACGACGAGCTACGGCACGCTTATCGAGCCGCAGCGCCCGATTCCCGACGCGCTGACCGTGACCGGCGACGACGGCCAGACGGTCCCGCTCGCATCACTGCGCGGGCACTGGCTGATGATTTCGGTCGATGGCGGCGCGTGTGGCGAGCCGTGCGCGACCAAGCTTTATTTCATGCGCCAGGTGCGCGCGACGCAGGGCGCGGAGCGCGAGCGCGTCGAGACGCTCTGGCTGCGCACCGACGACGCACCGGTCGCGCAGGTGCTGAAAACCGCGTACCCGGATACGCGCATGCTGCGCGCCGATCCGGCGGCGCTTGCGCAATGGCTGCCCGCTGCGCAAGCGATGAAGGACACCGATCACATCTACCTCGTCGATCCGAACGGCAATCTGATGATGCGTTTTCCGGCGCACCCGGATCCGTCGAAGATCAAGGGCGACGTGACGAAACTGCTGAAGTGGTCGCGCATTGGATAAGGCGCGGCGCACGCTTTTAACGCTGACAAGGTAAGGAATGTTCATACTGGAGCTGGGTCTGATCGGTCTTTGCATCGCGCTGCTGCCGCTCTCCTGGGTGTGGGTGAAAGCCGACGACAACAAGTTCCGCAAGCTCGTTTGGGTGACGACGTTCATGACGCTCGACCTCGTGATGTTCGGCGGATTCACGCGGCTCACCGACTCCGGCCTCGGCTGCCCGGACTGGCCGGGATGCTACGGCACGTCGTCGCCGTTCATCGCGCATGCGCAGATTGCCGCCGCGTATGCGGCGATGCCCACCGGCCCGGTCAGCCTCTCGAAGGCGTGGATCGAGATGATCCACCGTTATTTCGCGATGTCGATCGGCGTGCTGATCATTGCGCAGACGGCGATTGCCTGGCGCGCGCGCATCAAGCGCCTGCCCCTCTCGGTTTCGCCCTGGTGGCCGACGGCGCTGCTCGGGCTGATACTCGTGCAGGGCATCTTCGGCGCATGGACCGTCACGATGAAGCTGCAGCCGATTATCGTCACCACGCACCTGTTGCTCGGGCTCGCGCTGCTCGGCACGCTCGGCTGGCTCGCGGCGCGCATCACGCCGTTGCCGGCCTACGAACCCGAGACGGGCAACTGGCGCGCGGCGGCGCTCGCGGCGCTCGCGCTGCTCGTGGCGCAGATCGCGCTCGGCGGCTGGGTGAGTACGAACTACGCGGTGCTCGCCTGCACGGATTTCCCGACCTGCAACGGCGCGTGGATTCCGCCGATGGATTTCCATCACGGTTTCCATCTGTGGCGCGCACTCGGCATGGACGGCAACGGCGACGTCATCACCCAGGATGCGCTCGTTGCAATCCACTGGACTCACCGGACGTTCGCATTCGTGGTGATCGCTTATCTGGTATGGTTAGCTTTCAGGTTGAGACGCTTCGAATCGCTACGGCGTCCTGCAAATTGGGTTCTTGTCGTAGTCCTGATTCAGTTTTTGACGGGGCTGTCGAACATCGTGCTGCAATGGCCGCTTGCCATCGCAGTGGCGCATAACGGCGGGGCGGCGATCATGCTGCTTCTTGTCGTCATGCTAAACTTTCGAATCGCTTACAGCCGCTCCGGCCGCGCCGTTTTGTCAGCGCGCGACGCCGCACCGGCCTAATCCGCCCATATGGAAAGCACAACCTTCTCCCACACGCCCGGCAGCCGGATCTCGCAATACGTCGCGCTCACGAAGCCGCGCGTGACCCAGCTTGCGGTGTTCTGCGCCGTGATCGGCATGTTCCTCGCCGTGCCTGGCATGGTGCCCTGGAAAGTGCTGATCGGCGGCACGATCGGTATCTGGCTCACGGCCGGTGCTGCATTCGCCATCAACTGTCTTGTCGAACAGAAAGTCGACGCGATGATGCGCCGGACTGCCTGGCGTCCCTCGGCGCGCGGCGAGATTTCGAGCGCGCAGATCCTGCTGTTCTCGGCCGTGCTCGGCGCCATCGGCATGTGGACGCTCTACACGTTCACGAATGCCCTCACGATGTGGCTCACGTTCGGTACGTTCGTCGGCTACGCGATCATCTATACGCTGCTGCTCAAGCCGGCCACGCCGCAGAACATCGTGATCGGCGGCGCTTCGGGCGCCATGCCGCCTGCGCTTGGCTGGGCGGCCGTCACCGGCCACGTGCCCGGCGACGCCTGGATTCTCGTGCTGATCATCTTCGTGTGGACGCCGCCGCACTTCTGGTCGCTCGCTCTCTACCGCCGCAAGGACTACGAAAACGCGGGCCTGCCGATGCTGCCCAACACGCACGGCGAAGCCTATACGCGCCTGCATATCCTGCTCTACACGGTGATCCTGTTCGCGGTCACGCTCATGCCGTTCATCTCGGGCATGAGCGGTGTGCTGTATCTCACGGTGGCGGTGCTGCTCGGCATGGCGTTCCTCGCCTACGCGTGGCGAATCTACCGCGAGTATTCGGATGCACTCGCACGGAAGACTTTCCGCTATTCGATCGTTTATCTCTCAGTGCTCTTTGCAGCGCTGCTCGTCGACCACTACGTTCGCGTTCTGATAGGGGCGTGACAGCAATCAGGCTCATGATCCGTAATAAATTCACGCGCTTCGGGCGCACCTCGCTCGTGGCGCTCGCCACGGTTTGCGCCCTCGGCGCCGGCGTAATGACCGCGGGGTGCGGTCAGCAGGCGCCCTCGTTCACGAACCTCGACATCACCGGCAATACGCAGTTCGGCAAGGATTTTTCGCTGCCGGACTCGGGCGGCACCATGCGCTCGCTCGCCGACTACAAGGGCAAGGTTGTCGTGCTGCTGTTCGGTTATACGCATTGCCCGGACGTCTGCCCGACCACCCTGGCCGAACTTTCGCAGGCGCTCCAGCAACTCGGGCCGGATGCCGCGAAGCGCGTTCAGGTGCTGTTCGTCACCGTCGATCCTGAGCGCGATTCGGCCGAGCTTCTCGGCCAATACGTGAGCGCGTTCAACCCGACCTTCGTCGGCCTGCACCCCGCCAACGACGACCAGCTCAAGCAGATCGCGAGGGACTTCCGCGTGTACTACGCGAAGGTGCCGGGCGCAACGCCTGGCAGCTACACGATGGACCACACAGCTGCGGGCTACGTGTTCGACTCGACCGGCAAGCTGCGGCTTTTCGCTCGCGACGCGCAGGGCGCGACGCCCTGGGTTCACGACCTGAAGCTGCTGCTCGACTAGGCGCCCGGACTACATCGCCGGAAATATCGGTATGTGATTTCGGTATTTCACGTACCGGGCCTCCTGTGAGACCATTTGGACCCGCTGGCGGAGCGCATTCAATGCGGTTCTGGCTGGCCACATTGAAATAACAAGCAGGAATACTTTCTCCATGCAGCGCAGAATTCTGATCAAGACCCTCCTCGCCGGCTTTGCCGCCACCACGCTCGCCACCAGCTTCAGCGCCCACGCCGACGACCAGACCATCAAGGTCGGCACCGTCGCCGGTCCGGACGCGCAAGTCTGGAACGTCGTCCAGAAGGTCGCGAAGCGCGAAGGCCTGAACGTCAAGGTCGTCGAGTTCAACGACTACGTCCAGCCGAACGCCGCGCTCGACGCGGGCGACCTCGACGCCAACAGCTTCCAGCACCAGCCGTACCTCGACAGCCAGGTCAAGCAGCGCGGCTACAAGATCATGACCGCGGGCCTGACCTACATCTCGCCGATGGGCGCGTATTCGAAGAAGCTGAAGTCGCTGAACGATCTGCCGCAAGGCGCGAAGGTCGCGGTGCCGAACGACCCGTCGAACGAGAACCGCGCGCTGCTGCTGCTGCAGAACAAAGGCGTGATCAAGCTGCGCGCGGGTGCAGGCGCGAACGGCAACAACGCGACGCCGCTCGACGTCGCAGCGAATCCGAAGAAGGTGAAGCTCGTCGAACTCGACGCCGCGCAACTGCCGCGCGCGCTCGGCGACGTGGATGCCGCCGTCATCAACACGAACTACGCGCTCGCCGCGGGCATGCAGCCGACCAAAGACGCGATCGCGCTGGAAGACATCCGCAGCCCGTACGCGAACGTGATCGCCGTGCGTATTCAGGACAAGGACAAGCCCTGGGTGAAGAAGCTGGTCGCGGCCTACCAGTCGGAAGACGTGCGCCAGTTCATCAAGAACGAGTTCAAGGGTTCGATGGTTCCGTCGTTCTGATTGGGATCTCTGCAGTACCTCTGCGTGCAGCTTGTTGCTGTACGCAGTGCTCGTAAAGAACCGCGGCTCGTGCCGCGGTTTTTTTTGTCCGGCGCGTAGACACCTGCCGGATGCCCGGAAGCGGGTGTGTCGAGCGCTCGCCTGGCGATTCTGTAGGGATATTAGTCGGATCCTTCCGATAACACCAATACCAGACCATTCTGGTCTTGTTATGGTCCTACTCAACTCCCCTTTTTGGACCTAACTAGGGGAAAGTCCCAATGTGCCAAGTCGTCGCGTGAGAGCCGGTAAACACCTTATATGTAATTGATTTAAATGATTTTTATAGGGTTGATAGAGGCTCGGCGCCATCCTGTTGACTGGTTTTATGCTGGTTATATAATGGGCTCGCCCTAGAGCCCGGATACGCGCATCCCGCGCGCGGACGCCCCCACGATCTCCCCACTGGCTGGAATCCCATGGAAACCCGTTGGTCTGCCCTGATGCCCGACGCGCGCAATGTGACGCCGCTCTATCTGCAGCTTGCGCGCAACCTTGCCACGGCGATTCATTGCGGCGTGTGGTCGGCTGGCGAGGCGCTGCCGTCGGAGCGCTCGCTTTCCGATGCCATTGGCGTCTCGCGCATCACCGCACGCAAGGCGATCGAACTGCTCGTGGAGCAGGGACTGATCCGGCGCGCGCGCGGCGCGGGCAGCTTCATCACGCCGCGGGTCGAAGATCCGCTGTCGCGTCTGACCGGTTTCACGAAAAAGATGGAGCAGCGCGGCTTCACGCCGGATTCGGTGTGGCTCGCGCGCGAAGTGCGCCCCGCGCACCGCGAGGAGATCGTGCAGCTGGGTCTCTCGCCGGGCGCGTCGGTGACGAGCCTGCGCAGGCTGCGCCGCGCCGACGGCATCGTGATGGCCGTCGAGCATTCGGCGCTGCCGGTTTCGATCGTGCCGGACCCGAAGGCCGTCGACACGTCGCTCTACGCGTTTCTGGAGCAGTGCGGCGCGCCGGTCGTGCGCGCGCTGCAGCACTTTCGCGCGGTCAATGCGACGGGCGAGATCGCGGCGCTGATGGGCGTCGAGCCGCGCGCGGCGCTGCTCGTCATCACCCGCGTGGGCTTTTCGGCCGACCAGCGCGCGATCGAATTGACGGACACGTATTGCCGCGATGGCTACTACGACTTCGTTGCGGAGCTGCGCCAATGAACCCCTGCGCCCGCGCGAGTGGACGTGCAGCGCCACTGGACGAATTACGCATGCGAGCCCCGAACACGACGCCTCGTGCCGCGTCGCAACCGATCGGAATCCGGAACAGATTCTGAAAGACATTCAGGAAGACATTCATGCTGAGCGGAAACATACTCACCCCTGAAGGCTGGATCTACGGCACGCTGTCGTTCGAGAACGGGCGTATCACGTCGATCAGCGGCAATGCGGCCGATCCGGCGACGAACGACGCGCCGTACATCCTGCCGGGCTTTATCGATCTACACGTTCACGGCGGCGGCGGAGCCGACGTGATGGAGGCGGGCGACGCCATCGAAACCATCACGCGCACGCACGCGCGCTTCGGCACGACGAGCCTGCTCGCGACCACGATGACCGCGCCGCGCGACGAACTCATGAACGTCGTGACGGGTCTCGGCGATGTCGCGCGCACGCGCACGCCGGGCGGTTCGCGCGTGCTCGGCGTGCACCTGGAAGGGCCGTACATCAACCCGGGCAAGCTGGGCGCGCAGCCGGACGCGGCGGTATCGGCGGTGCTCGCCGAAGTGCTCAAATACCTGTCGATCGCGCCGATCCGCGTCGTGACCGTCGCGCCGGAAATCGCGGGCCACATCGAGATCATTTCGGAGATGGCGGCGCGCGGCGTGCGCGTGCAGCTCGGCCACTCGCTCGCGACCTACGACGACGGCGTCGCCGCCCTCAAGCACGGCGCGCGCGGCTTCACCCACCTGTTCAACGCGATGTCGCCGCTCCATCACCGCAATCCGGGTCTCGTCGGCGCGGCGCTCGCCCATGCCGAATACGCGGAGATCATCCCCGATCTGCTGCACGTCCATCCCGGCGCGATCCGCGCCGCGATGCGTGCGATTCCGCGCCTCTACGTGGTTACCGACAGCACGTCGGCGACCGGCATGCCCGACGGCGAATACCGTCTTGGCAGCCAGCACGTGACCAAGTGCCTCGGCGGCGTGCGTCTTGCCGACGGCACGCTCGCGGGCAGCACGCTGACCATGGATCAGGCGCTGCGCAACCTCGTTTCGCTCGGCTTCCCGATCGCCGATGTTTCGATGCGTCTGTCGCGCTACGCGGCCGACTATCTCGGCATCGAGGATCGCGGACGCCTCGCGCGCGGCGCATGGGCCGACGTTGTCGTGTTCGACCGCGAACTGGCTCTCGCCGCAACCTATGTCGAAGGAGAATCGATTGTCGAATATGCTTAAGGAAGCGCTGGCCTCGTCCAGCATCGTCGCCATGCAGCTCGCGGACACTTCGCGTGTCGAGGCGCTGGCGCGAGCGCTCGATGCCGAGCCGCGTCAGGTGGCGCTCACCGTCGCGCGCGGCAGCTCGGATCACGCGGCAAGCTATTTCGCCGCGCTCACGATGAGCCGCATCGGCGTGCCGGTCGCCTCGATTCCGATGTCGATTGCCACGCTTCAGCAGGCGCCGCTACGCGTACGCGGCCAGTTTGCTCTTGCTTTTTCCCAATCAGGCAGGAGTCCTGATCTTGTCGAGACGATGCGCGTGCTGCACGAAGCGGGCGCGCTGACGGCGGCTGCGGTCAACGTGCCGGGTTCGCCGCTTGCCGAAGCCGCCGGCATCGAGCTGCCGCTCCAGGCCGGTGCGGAGCTGAGCGTCGCGGCCACGAAGAGCTATATCGCGATGCTGTCGCTTTCGGCGCAACTCGTGGCGTTCTGGCAGCGCGATGCGGCATTCGTCGACGCGCTGCGCGCGCTGCCCGATGCGCTCGAGCGCGCGGGCAAGCTCGACTGGTCGAAGGCCGTGGACGAACTGCGCGACGTGTCGCAGATGATCGTGATCGGCCGCGGCGCGGGCCTCGCCATCGCACAGGAAGCGGCGCTCAAGCTCAAGGAGACCTCGGGTATCCAGGCCGAGGCGTTTTCGAGCGCTGAGGTGCGTCACGGTCCGATGGAGCTGATCGACCGCGACTATCCGCTGCTCGTGTTCGCACCGCGCGGACCGGAGCAGGCGGGCCTGATCGGCCTCGCGCGCGACATGACGAAGCGCGGTGCGCGCGTGCTGCTCGCCGCACCCGCCGACGTGCCGGACGCGACGCTGCCGCTCGCGACCACCGCCGATCCGGCACTCGATCCGGTCGCCGCGATTCTTTCGTTCTACGTGATGGCGGCAGGCCTTGCCGCCGCGCGCGGTCGCAACCCCGACGAGCCGCGCTACCTGAACAAAGTCACCGAAACACACTAGATTGGAAAACTGATGGAGCGCATCCTGGAGTCCCGTCTGATGAATCCCGTTGAACCCGCCGCGGGCGACGTTGTGCTTGTCTCGCCCCTCACCGGGCCGGTCGTGCCGCTTGCCGAAGTGCCCGATCCGGTGTTTTCGGAAGGCCTGTTCGGCGATGGGATCGGCATCGATCCGCTCGTCGGGCGGCTCGTCGCACCCTGCGACGGCATCGTCATGCACCTCGCGCGCACCGGTCACGCCGTCACGCTGCAAACCGCAGAGGGCGCGCAGGTGCTCGTGCACATCGGCATCGATACGGTCGAACTGCACGGCAACGGCTTCAAGCCGAAGGTCGCACAGGGCGCGCAGGTGCATCGCGGCGATCTGTTGATCGAATTCGATCTCGATGTCGTCGCGTGTGAGGCGCGAAGTCTCGTTTCGGTCGTGGCGATCGCGAACTCCGAAGCGTTCGACGTGATTTCGCGTGCGCCGGCGGGCAACGTGGAAGCGGGCGTGACGCCGCTGCTCGTGCTGCGCCCGCGCGCCAGCGCCGAGTCGGCAGCGGACGGCGCGTGGCCGGTCGTCACGGAAGCGCGCAAGAGCGTGACGCTCGCCCATGCGGGGGGCCTGCACGCACGGCCCGCCGCGCGGGCGCGCCAGGCTGTACGCCCGTTCGATGCGCGCGTGGAAGTGCGCTTTGGCGAGCGCAAGGCCGCCATCGAGAGCGTGGTCGGCCTCCTCGCGCTCGGCGCAGGCGAAGGCGCGACCATCGAAGTGGTCGGCATGGGCCACGACGCACAGCAGGCCGTCGACGCGGTCGTCAACGAACTCACGCGCGAAGCGCCGGGCGAGACCGGCGAGGCGCCCGCGCGGCAACTCTCGCCTGCGCCGCGCGCGGCTGCCAGCGCACCGCCCGCGACGGCCGCGAGCGCCGGTGCACGTACGCTCGTCGGCGTGTGCGCGGCGCCGGGCGTGGCGGTCGGCACGCTCGTGCACTGGGGCAACGCGGAAATCGTGCCGCCCGAACTGGCGAGCGGCAGCCTCTCGACCGAGAGCCGCGCGCTCGACAAGGCCATCGCCGCCGTCGACGCCGAACTGAACAGCGCAGTGCGCGCCGCCTCGCAGCGCGGCGCCATCGGCGAAGCGGGCATTTTCACGATGCATCGTGTGCTGCTCGAGGATCCGACACTCGTCGATGCCGCACGCGACCTGATCAGCCTCGGCAAGAGCGCGGGCTTCGCGTGGCGCGAAGCGATCCGCGCGCAGATCGCGGTGCTCGGCAAGGTTGAAGATCCGCTGCTCGCCGAGCGTGCCGCCGACCTGCGCGACCTCGAAAAGCGCGTGCTGCGCTTGCTCGGTTACGCGAACACGGCTGCTCGCACGCTGCCCGACGAAGCCGTGCTCGCCGCCGACGAATTCACGCCGTCCGACCTTGCAACGCTCGACCGTAAGCGCGTCACGGCGCTGGTCATGGCGCGCGGCGGCGCGACGTCGCACGCAGCGATTATCGCGCGCCAGGCGGGCATTGCCGCGCTCGTCGCGGTGGGCGATGCGCTGCACACGATTCCGGACGGTACGCAGGTTGTCGTGAACGCGGGCGAGGGCCAGCTTGCCTACGCGCCGAGCGAACTCGACATCGAGCATGCGCGCAACGAGCGCCAGCGCCTCGAAGGCGTGCGCGAGGCCAACCGGCGCACGTCGCAGGAGGCGGCGACGACGCGCGACGGCCGGGCGATCGAGGTGGCGGCGAATATCGCGACGCTCGACGACGCCAACGCCGCCGTCGACAACGGCGCGGACGGCGTGGGCCTGTTGCGCACCGAGCTGATGTTCATCCATCGCCAGGCGGCGCCGAGCGTCGAAGAGCATCGCCAGAGCTATCAGGCGATTGCCGATGCGCTCGCCGGGCGCACGGCGATCATCCGCACGCTCGACGTGGGCGCGGACAAGGAAGTCGATTACCTGACGCTGCCGCCCGAGCAGAATCCCGCGCTGGGCCTGCGCGGCATCCGTCTCGCGCAGGTGCGCCCCGATCTGCTCGACGACCAGTTGCGCGGCCTCGTTGCCGTGCGGCCGGCGGGTGCGGTGCGCATCCTGTTGCCGATGGTTACCGATGTCGGCGAACTCGTGCGCCTGCGCGCGCGCATCGACACCTTCGCGCGCGAGCTGGGCCGCACGGAGCCGATCGAGGTGGGCGTGATGATCGAGGTGCCGTCGGCGGCGCTGCTGGCCGATCAGCTCGCGCAGCACGCGGATTTCTTCTCGATCGGCACGAACGACCTCACCCAGTACACGCTCGCGATGGACCGCTGCCAGCCCGATCTCGCGGCCCAGGCAGACGGCCTGCACCCGGCCGTGCTGCGTCTCGTCGCGGCGGCGGTGCAGGGCGCGGAAAAGCACGGCAAGTGGGTTGGCGTCTGCGGTGCGCTGGCGGGCGATCCGCTTGCCGTGCCGCTGCTCGTCGGGCTCGGCGTGACGGAGCTGTCCGTCGATCCGGTGTCCGTGCCCGCGATCAAGGCGCGCGTGCGCAACCTCGACTGGCAGCAGTGCCGACAGCGTGCGCAGGATGCGCTCGCGCTCGAATCGGCGCAGGCCGTGCGCGCGTTGAGCACCAACGTCTGGCCGCTCGACTAACCGGCCATACCACCGTTACCACCCTTACCACCAACCCGTCAGCGCGCACGGTGTGCCGTACGCGCTGACGACTCGCAACCCCAACCGACGTCACCAACGTCACCAAATAGACCGGGACTGGAGGCAGTTCTATGGATGGCAATCCGTTTCTTAAAATTCAAAGCTTAGGCCGCGCGCTGATGCTGCCGATCGCAGTGTTGCCGGTGGCCGGCATCCTGCTGCGCTTCGGGCAGGCCGACATGCTGAACATCAAGATCATCGCCGATGCGGGCGGCGCGATCTTCGACAACCTGCCGCTGCTTTTCGCGATCGGCATCGCGGTGGGCTTCGCGAAGGACAACAACGGCGTCGCGGCGCTCGCTGGCGCGCTCGGCTATCTCGTCCAGACGGCCGTGATGAAGGACATCAACGACAAGCTCAACATGGGCGTCCTCTCGGGCGTCGTCGCGGGTATTGTCGCGGGCATGCTGTACAACCGGTTCAAGGACATCAAGCTGCCGGAGTTCCTCGCGTTCTTCGGCGGCAAGCGGTTCGTGCCGATTGTCACGGGGCTTGTGTGTCTGGTGCTCGGGGTCGTCTTTGGCTATGTGTGGGGGCCGGTGCAGGGCGCCATCGATTCCGCGGGCCACTGGCTGACCACCGCGGGCGCCATCGGCACGTTCGTCTACGGCCTCCTGAACCGGCTGCTGCTCGTCACGGGCCTGCACCACATCCTGAATTCGCTCGTCTGGTTCGTGTTCGGGTCTTTCACGCCAGCGGGCGGCGGCGCGCCGGTGACCGGCGACCTGCATCGCTTCTTCGCGCAGGACCCGACGGCGGGCAGCTTCATGGCCGGCTTCTTCCCGGTGATGATGTTCGGCCTGCCGGCCGCGTGCCTCGCGATGCTGCACGAGGTGCCGAAGGAGCGCCGCGCGACGGTTGCGGGCCTGCTGCTCTCGATGGCGCTCACCTCGTTCCTCACGGGCGTGACCGAGCCGATCGAGTTCACGTTCATGTTCCTCGCGCCCGTGCTCTATGCGATCCACGCGGTGCTGACGGGCCTGTCGCTTGCGATCTGCTCGCTGCTGGGCATCAAGCTCGGGTTCACGTTCTCGGCAGGCGCGATCGATTACGCGCTGAATTACGGCTTGTCCACGCACGGCTGGCAGGCAATTCCGCTCGGCATTGTCTACGCGATCGTGTATTACGGGCTGTTTCGCTTCTTCATCCGGCGCTTTAACCTGCCGACGCCGGGCCGCGAACCCGTGAGCGGCGATGCGGCGGTCGCGACGGCGGTGACTGGCGCAGCGGCAAGCGCGAGCGCCGCAGGCGCGACGCGTGCCGGGCGCTATATCGACGCGCTTGGCGGTGCGGACAACCTCAAGGTCGTCGATGCCTGCACGACGCGCCTGCGTCTTTCAGTGGCGGACGCCGCGAAAGTCTCCGAGCCCGCGCTGAAGGGGATTGGCGCGCGCGGCGTGCTCAAGCGTGGCGGCGGCAGCGTGCAAGTCATCATCGGACCGGAAGCGGACATGATCGCCGATGAAATCCGCAACGAAATCGGGCGCGGCGGCCATAAGGTGGTGCCGCAGGCGCAGGTGGTGCCGCAAGCGCAGGCGGTGCCGCAGGCACAGGTCGTGACGCAAACGCACGATGCTGCGCCGGTTCAGGCCGTTGCCGCGGAAGGCGCAGTGCAGGGGCCGCTCCAGGGGCCGCTCGATCCGGATCCGGCCGAGTGGCTCGAGGCGCTGGGCGGTTCGGCGAACATCGCGTCGATTGACGCTGTGGCCGTGACGCGTCTGCGCGTGACGGTGCATGATGCGTCGGCGGTCGATCGCCAGCAGCTCGAAGCGCTCGATGTCGTGTGGGTTTCGGACAAGACGCTGCACATCGTCGTTGGCCGTGCTGCGTCGCGCTACGCGCAAATGCTCGCGCCGCAACCGGCCTGATCGACGGAAAGCAGCAAAAAAGCCCCGCCTCCTGAGAGGACGGGGCTTTTGACTGTGCCTCGTAGTCCGCGTGAGCGGGCCAAACGCGATCAGTTGTACTCGGCGAGCGTCGTGCGCATCTTCTTCATCGCGCTTGCTTCGATCTGGCGGATTCGCTCCGCCGAGACGCCGAACTCGTCGGCCAGTTCGTGCAGCGTCGAGCCGCCAGAGCCGTCGTCGGAGACGTTGAGCCAGCGCGCTTCGATGATGCGGCGGCTGCGTGCATCGAGCGCTTCCAGCGCGCTCGTGATGCCGTCCGACTGCAGGCGGTCGCGCTGACGCGCGGCCAGCACGGCGGTCGGCTCGCTGTGCGAGTCCGCGAGCCACGCGATCGGTGCGAAGGATTCTTCGCCGTCGTCGGATTGACCCTCGAGCGCAATATCGGCGCCCGACAGCCGCGTTTCCATCTCGACGACTTCCTCGCGCTTCACGTTCAGTTCCTGCGCCAGGCCGTCGATTTCCTCCGGCGTGAACGACTGCAGGCCCTGCTTGTGGCTGCGCAGGTTGAAGAACAGCTTGCGCTGCGCCTTGGTCGTGGCGACCTTGACCATGCGCCAGTTGCGCAGGATGTATTCGTGGATCTCGGCCTTGATCCAGTGCATGGCGTACGACACGAGGCGGACGTTCTGCTCCGGGTCGAAGCGCTTCACCGCCTTCATCAGGCCGATGTTGCCTTCCTGGATCAGGTCGGCGTGCGGCAGGCCGTAGCCGAGGTAATTGCGCGCGATCGACACGACGAGGCGCAGGTGCGACAGCACGAGGCGCCGTGCGCCTTCGAGACTGTTTTGCTCGCGATATTCGGTCGCGAACTGGCGCTCCTCTTGCGGCGTCAACATCGGGATCCGGTTGACGGCCTGGATGTACGCGTCGATGTTGCCCAACTGGCCGGGCAGCATCGATTGATTCGCGAGCGCCAGCGCGCCTGACCGCGCCGCCTTGGCCGGCGTCGGGCTCAGCGTACCAGGAAGGGTCATTGTCAGTGCGTTGCTCACGTAGTGAACTCCTCTATATCTGCAAAAGTCGGACTGCGACTCCACGGTGGATGTTAGCACTCTGATCCACCGAGTGCTAACCCTTGGAGTCTGTAGTGGATTGAAGGTTCCGCAATAGCTATCGAGATTGTGTTTCGATAGATTTATGCGTGAACCAAGCTGGGCGGGGCTGACAGCCTGCGTGGGTCGCTCGCGCAGGATCGCGTCGAGTAAACCCTCTAGTCGTGAGCACGAAGGCCCACAGAATGGAACCGAATCAGGGTTGGCATTGCAGATGCCGCGCCACCGGGGCTGCGGCCAAACCAGGCGAAGCGCGGGCAAGGTGCCCAACTTCGATATACGAAGCATAGACGCCGCACCGGCCGGAAAGTGCTGCGCTGCGACGATCAGGCGCGTCGCGCCGACCGGCCGTTTCGGGTGTCGTTCAGAGGGCCAGATTCGTCTCGTGAGCGCTATGCGTGCTGAGTCACGCGGTAATTCGATTGCACATATCCACGCGTCAAATCCTGGTATAAATTTCAGCCAGGCGCGTGCGGTACATCTTCGGCGCAGGTTCGAGGCATTGGCCCGGACTCGTGCGCAAGGGGCTTGAGCAATGGCTGCAAAAGTAATCGAAGCGATTCGCGGACTGGAGCGCGAGCGGTTTCGCGCGATGGTGGACGGCGATGGCACGTCGCTGGACGAACTGCTGTCGGACAACGTGATCTACGTGCACACGAACGGCAAACGCGAAACCAAGCAGCAGTTCATCGATGCCATCACGGCAGGCCGCCGTCGCTACCGGCAGATCGAGATCCAGTCGCAGGACGTGCTGCCCGTGGGGCGCGAAACCTGTGTCGTTTCCGGTCGCGCGCTGGTCGAAATGGAGGCCAACAACGGCGCGCTGCTGTTTCCGATTGCCTATACGGCCATCCAGACCCAGGAAGACGGACGCTGGCGTCTGCTTGCCTGGCAGGCAACGCGTTGCGCGCTCGAATGAGATCGGTGAATCTCTTCTTCCGGCGCGTCTTCTGAACGCTCCGGGCTCGCGCCAGCAGTCTGTCCGACCGCCGGCGCCCAACGGCGCTGCCTGCTGCTTCTCGTCTTTCAGAATTTCCGTTGCCGAATTCCTGCCGCTGAGTCCCTGCGGCTGAATCTCTTCCGCTGAACGCCTTCACCTGGTCCGCGCCGCTGGACTGTGCCGTGCGGCTCGGCTGCCTTCCTGGCTCCCTCTGCCGTTGCCCCGTTACGTCAAGCCGCGGCGCGACGGTCGACCTGCGGCCACGACGCGCGATTCACGCTGCTCACCACGGCTTCGATTGCCGCGTGCGCTGCGTCCTCGGCGATGGCCACGCCGTGGCGGATTCCCTGCGATCCCACGCGGCATCCGACGAACACCGCCGTGCAGCCAACGGATGTGCGTGCGGTTTCGAACGACGTAAGCTCGACGTCTTCACCCGATGCCGCCGCAATCGCGGCCACGACGGCCCGTGCCTGCTCATCGAGACTGCTGGCCGACGCAGGCGCACCGACATCGCAGCCCTCCCAGCGCACGCGCCCCGCGCCCGTGTGCGCGGCCGGACCGCGCGTCTTGAAGTATTCGCGCGCGAAGAGCGCGCAGATCGCGTCGCCCGTGATTTCTTCGCCGGACGTGTCGGCGAGCGTCTGCACCGCATGGCTGAACTCGATCTGCACGCGGCGCGGCGGCGTGAAGCCCATGCCGTGCTCGAGCAGCCAGGTCGCGCCGCCTTTACCGGACTGGCTATTCACGCGGATCACGGCGTCGTAGCTGCGCCCGAGGTCGGCGGGATCGATCGGGAGATAGGGCACTTCCCAGACCGCATCCGGACGCTGCTGCGCGAAACCCTTGCGAATCGCATCCTGATGCGAGCCCGAGAATGCCGTGAACACGAGGTCGCCCGCATACGGATGGCGCGGATGCACCGGCATCTGGTTGCAGCGCTCGACCACGCGGCGTACGGCGTCGATATCGGAAAAATCGAGGCCCGGATCGATGCCCTGCGTGTAGAGGTTCATCGCGAGCGTCACGAGGTCGACGTTGCCGGTGCGCTCGCCGTTGCCGAACAGGCAGCCCTCGATGCGGTCCGCACCCGCGAGCAGCGCCATTTCGGCGGCGGCCACCGCTGTCCCGCGATCGTTATGCGGATGCACGGAGAGCACGATGCTGTCGCGGTACGCGAGGTTGCGGTCCATCCATTCGATCTGGTCGGCAAAAACGTTCGGCATCGCCGCTTCGACCGTCGCCGGAAGGTTCACGATCATCTTGTGATCGCGCGTCGGGCGCCAGGTTTGCGCGACGGCGTCGCACACTTCGCGCGCGAACGTCAGTTCGGTCATGCTGAACGTTTCGGGCGAGTACTCGTAGGTCCACTGCGTCTGCGGGCGCGCATCGGCGTATTCGCGGATGATGCGCGTGCCTTCCACGGCGAGGGCTTTCGTTTCGTCCTTCGACTGACCGAACACGATCTCGCGAAACGACGGGCAGATCGCGTTGTAGAGGTGCACGATCGCACGCGGCGCGCCTTCGAGCGCCTCGAACGTGCGTGCAATCAGCGCTTCACGCGATTGCACGAGCACTTCGATCGTCACGTCGTCGGGGATGCGCTTCTCCTCGATCAGCTTGCGCACGAAATCGAAGTCGGTCTGCGATGCCGACGGAAAGCCGACTTCGATTTCCTTGAAACCGATCGCCACCAGCATGTCGAAAAATTCCGTCTTCTGCTCGATGCTCATCGGCTCGATCAGCGACTGGTTGCCGTCGCGCAGATCGGTGCTCATCCAGACCGGCGCGCGTTCGATGGTGCGGGTGGGCCATCGGCGGCCATTGAGGCGGAAGGCGGGAAACGGGCGGTACTTCTCGGCAGGGTTACGCAACATGGCGAGCCTCGTTCGATTTGTCGTCTGCGAAGGTGGCCGGCAGCGGGCGGCTGGCGGACTGCTGGCGAAGCACGGTGCGCGAAACTTCGAGCGAGCGGGCGATGACGGCGCATGCAAGCGCGGCAGCGGCGGTGGCCGAACCGGAAGCAAACGTGACGGAAGCCCATGCAACGTGCATTTTGACCCTCGCAACTCGTCCGAACGGTAGACGGACGAATGCAAACGACAGACAGGTTGTAAAAGGAACTACGGTTTGGAGGTACTGCTGAAACTGCTTGGGAGGACTGCGCTACCGAGGAGGTGGTCGCGCAGCGCTAAGCCTGGCTTACGCTAGACGTAGCGATAGGGCCGCTAGGCGGCCGGAGGTAATTCGGAGGGTGTTCTGGAAGGAACGCATCTGCACAATGTAAGGCAGGCTGGATGCGCGTGTCAACGAGGAATTTTGAGCTGGCGCGTTTTCAGACGCGCCGGGCAGATGCGGCAGGATGCGCGCAGAAGCACGCCGATGGTGCATTCTGCCGCGATGGCGGGCGAGCGTCATGTGGTGCGCCTCGCGTCGCGCGCCGTGCTCAGCGTTTCGCGATGCGCCGGATCGTCTCGACCTGGCGCGCAAGCGCGTGCGGCACCGGCGCATCGCCGCGCAGCACCGCTTCGATCCATGCGGCCGTGGTGGGTGCATCGCGGCCTTCGGGCAGCGCGACGTCGGGCGTATCGGGCGACGAATGCTCCGGCTCGATCAGCGTCTCGCAGATGCCGTCGTGCAGCCAGTCGACCTGGACCTGGCGGCGCGTATCGGCGACTGCTTCGCCTTCCGTGCCGCGCGCGAGCAATGCGCCGCCCGCAGCGGCATCCGGATGCGCCGCAAACAGTGTGCGCATGCTCTCGCGATACGGCGGGTGCGTGTAGTTCACGAGCCGCAGGCCGGGTTGTGCGAAAGGCTGCAGCAGCTTGACGAGCGTGTGCGTCGAATTGCGCACGCCCATGCGGCGGCGCAGTGCGAGCAGGCGCGCGAGCTTCGGCGCGAGCGCTTCGATTGAAGCGAACGCGACGCGGCGCTCTTGAAGCTGATGTTCGATATCGGCGTGATCGCGCGCGTCGGGCAGATTCAGCGCCGCGAAGATTTCGGCGCTCGTGACCCGGCCAGGATCGCTGCTCACGCCGTGGACCAGCACCGGCACGCCTTCGCGCGCGAGCAGCAACGCAAGCAGCGGCACGAGGTTCGGCTGCTTGCGCGCACCGTTGTAGCTCGGGATCGCGACCGCGCGATAGTCGCCCGCCGGGGACGCAAGCGGCGCGAACGAAGCGTGCGCGGCAGCCAGCATCGCGGCGAGTTCGTCGGCGGATTCGCCTTTCAGCCGGTACGCGAGCAGCACCGCGCCGAGTTCGAGATCGGGCACGCGGCCGTCGAGCATGGCGGCGTAGAGCGCGTGCGTGTCCTCCGGCGACAGCGCGCGTGCGCCGTTCGGCCCGCGGCCGATCTCCTTGATGAAGCGGGCGCAGGAAAAAGTGTCGGGGGCGTCGGGGGCATTCATGGGGAGCGGAATTCCTGGGTGCCGGTACGCGTGCGGTGCGCGGTGTTTATCGCTGTGGTGATCGCAGCGGTCATGGAAGGGCGGATGCGCAAAGTATCGCATGAGGCGCGCAAGCGATGCCTGGCGCCAACGCGTAATCCCACGGTCACGCAGTGCCTGCGCCGGGCGTTACACTGCCTGCACTGACCTTCAAGCATTGGGAGAATTTCATGACGTACGCTTTTGAGCCGGCACCGCCGGTATCGGTGCCGGTTGCAGGAAGCGACCAGCGTTTTCCGGTGCGCCGCATCTATTGCGTCGGACGCAACTACGAAGCGCACGCGCGCGAGATGGGCCACGATCCGGATCGCGAGCCGCCGTTCTTTTTCTCGAAGCCTGCCGACGCGATTCTCTATGTCGCCCCCGGCGCGACCGCCGAATTCCCGTATCCCGCGCAGTCGAAGAACGTCCACTTCGAGATGGAACTCGTCGCGGCGATTGGCAAGGGCGGAAAGGACATTCCGGTTGCGCGCGCACTCGAACATGTCTGGGGCTACGCGCTTGGCCTCGACATGACGCGCCGCGACCTGCAGGCCGAAGCGAAGAAGCTTGGCCGCCCGTGGGATACCGCCAAGGGCTTCGATCATTCGGCGCCGATCGGCCCGATCCATCCCGTTACGCAAGTCGGTCAGGTCGCACGCGGCGCGATCTGGCTATCGGTCAACGGTGAGGAAAAGCAGCGCGCGGACGTCTCGACGATGATCTGGCCGGTAGCCGACACCATCGCGTTTTTGTCGACGTTTGTCGAGCTGAAGGCGGGCGATCTGATCTACACGGGCACGCCTGAGGGCGTCGGCGCGGTGGTGAAGGGCGATCTGATGCGCGGCGGCGTCGAGGGGCTCGGCGAGTTCGCCGTGCGCGTGGTCTGAAGCGCGCATAAGGTCACAACCATAAGGTCACAATTGGACAACGATTCGCGCTTCTGAACGGGAGTGAGACGGACATGAAGCTCTACAGCTATTTCCGCAGCTCGGCAGCGTACCGTGTGCGCATCGCGCTGAATCTGAAGGGCCTGCCGTACGAGTACGTGCCGGTGCATCTCTTGCGCGACGGCGGCGAGCAACTGAAACCGGCCTACCGGCAGATCAACGAAGACGGTATCGTGCCGACGCTGATCGACGACGAACAGCACGCCATCCAGCAGTCGCTCGCGATCATCGAGTATCTGGACGAGACGCACCCCGAGCCGCCGCTGTTGCCGAAGCTGCCCGTCGACCGCGCCCACGTGCGCGCGCTGGCGCTTCAGGTGGCGTGCGAGATTCATCCGTTGAACAACCTGCGCGTGCTGAAGTATTTGAAGCACACGCTCCGCGTCGATGGCGCCGCGAAGGATGCGTGGTACCGCCACTGGATCGAATCGGGGTTCGAGACGCTGGAGCGCCGTCTTGCGGACGATCCGCGCACGGGCAAGCTCTGTTACGGCGATACGCCGACGCTTGCCGATCTGTGTCTCGTGCCGCAGGTGTTCAACGCGAACCGCTTCGACATCGAGACGTCGTGCTACGCGACGATCCAGCGCATTTACGACTACGCGTCGCAACTCGAGGCGTTCGCGCGTGCCGCGCCGGGCGTGCAACCGGACGCCGAGTGAGCGAGGTGCGGCGAGGCGCCGTGCCAGTGAGCGGCGCACAAGAAAAAAGGGCGTCGTTCTTCGGAACGACGCCCTTTGTTTTGGGCACTGCGCGCTGATTGCGCCTAGTTGCCGAGCAGCGCGTCGGTGAATTCTTCTGCGCTGAACGGCTGCAAATCCTCGACCTTCTCGCCCACGCCGATGAAATACACCGGCACCGGACGCTGACGCGCGATGGCCGCGAGGATGCCGCCCTTCGCCGTGCCGTCGAGCTTCGTGACGATGAGACCGGTCAGGCCGAGCGCGTCGTCGAATGCCTTCACCTGCGCGAGCGCGTTCTGGCCCGTGTTCGCGTCGATCACGAGCAGCACTTCGTGCGGTGCGCCGTCGAGCGCCTTGCCGATCACGCGCTTGACCTTCTTCAGTTCGTCCATCAGATGAAGCTGCGTCGGCAGGCGGCCGGCCGTGTCGGCCATCAGCACGTCGATGCCGCGCGCACGCGCGGCGCTCACCGCATCGAAGATCACCGCGGCCGGGTCGCCGCTTTCCTGCGAAACGACCGTCACGTTGTTGCGCTCGCCCCAGACCGCGAGCTGTTCGCGCGCGGCGGCGCGGAACGTGTCGCCGGCGGCGAGCAGCACGGACTGGTCGAAGCGCTGCAAATGCTTCGCGAGCTTGCCGATGCTGGTCGTCTTGCCCGCGCCGTTTACGCCCGCAATCATCATGACGAGCGGCTGCGCGCGGCCGAGCATGAGCGATTTTTCGAGCGGCTTGAGCAGGTCGATGAGCAACTGGCGCAGCGCATCCTTCACCTGCTGAGCTTCGGTGAGGCGCTCGCTGCGCACTTTCTGGCGCAGCGTTTCCAGCAGGAATTCGGTGGCGTCGACGCCCGCATCGGACATCAGGAGCGCCGTTTCGAGTTCCTCGTAAAGATCGTCGTCGATCTTCGCATTGACGAAGATGCTCGCGAGGTTCGAACTTGTCTTCGAGAGGCCCGATTTCAGGCGCGCGAGCCAGGATTGCTTCGCGGCCGTTTCAGGCACGGGCGGCGGAACGATGTCGACGGCCTCGACGGCCACGGCGGTTTCAGGGGCGGATCGCGCGGGCGAGGGCGAGGACGCCGCGGCGGGCTGGCGTGCCTGCGCAGGCTCGGCTGCGGGCGAGGGCGTGCGGGTTTCGGATCCGGCCGGTGCTGAATCCGCGGCTTGAGCCTCGGGCGTCTGCGCGGCTTCGGCCTGCGCGGTCTCTTCGGCCTTGGAGCCGCGGAGTCGTTTGAAGAAACTGAACATGATCTGGTTCGTGAAGGCGCGTTGCGGGTCGGACCGCGGAGTGGTCGCCGACGTCGTGGAAATGGAGGCAACGCACGGAAAACACGGCATTTTATCAGGCGCCCCCGGCCGCGTCGTTGCGGTAACCGGGCGGCGCGCACGCGGGGCTGTGGTAACGTTCGCGCATCAGGGGGCCGGCGCGCGCGGCGCGTCGCCCAGACACTCTAAAGCGGTATAGAAAAACGCATGTCCCGTTCCTCATCTTCGCGCCCGCAGGGTGCCCGCTCCGTTCAGTCTGCTGCGCCGGGCAAGGCCGTGCGCGGCGGTGGCGCGCATACGATCCGTATCATCGGCGGCGACTGGAAGCGCACGCCTTTGCCGGTCATCGATCTCGATGGCCTGCGGCCCACGCCCGACCGCGTGCGCGAGACGCTCTTCAACTGGCTCGGGCAGCAGCTCGACGGCCAGCGCTGTCTCGACCTTTTCGCCGGCAGCGGCGCGCTCGGATTCGAAGCGGCGTCGCGCGGCGCCGCGCGCGTCGTGATGATCGAGCGTAATGCGCGCGTCGCCGCGCAACTGCGCGCGAACCAGTCGCGCTTGTCGGCGCGTACGATCGAAATCGCCGAAGCCGATGCGCTGCGGCTCGCGGCCAGTCTTGCGCCGGGTTCGTTCGACGTGGTGTTCCTCGATCCGCCGTTCGGCGACACCGCGCTCCTCACGCGCGCGCTCGCGGTTTCCACGCCGCTCGTTGCCGCCGGCGGCTGGCTGTACGTCGAATCCGGCGAGCGGCTCGATCCCGCCGCGCGACCCGAACTGGCGGGTTGGAGCGTCGTCCGCGAGGGCAAGGCGGGCGTGGTCTTCTATCATTTGCTGCAGCGCGAAAATGAGGAATAATGCGCGTTCGATAACAAGTGGCGGGCAGCCTCATCGCCAGGCTCGCACTTGCGCCTGCACCGCGACGGCCACGATCGAACTGGCCGGGCAGTGTATCGCGCCCCATTTCTGATGAGAGGAGAAGCCTCATGGTAGTCGCCGTGTACCCCGGTACCTTCGACCCCCTTACGCGCGGCCACGAAGATCTCGTGCGGCGCGCGTCGAGCATTTTCGACACGCTGGTGGTTGGCGTTGCCGACAGCCGCAACAAACAACCGTTCTTCTCGCTCGACGAGCGGCTCGAAATCGCCCACGAGGTCCTCGGCCATTATCCGAACGTGCAGGTGATGAGCTTCAAGGGGCTGCTGAAGGATTTCGTGCGCGTCAATAACGCGCGCGTGATCGTGCGCGGCCTGCGCGCCGTGTCGGACTTCGAATACGAGTTTCAGATGGCGGGCATGAACCGCTATTTGCTGCCCGACGTCGAAACGATGTTCATGACGCCGTCCGATCAATATCAGTTCATCTCCGGCACGATCGTGCGGGAGATTGCCCAGCTCGGAGGCGACGTGAGCAAGTTTGTGTTCCCGTCGGTGGAAAAGCGCCTGCAGCACAAGGTCGCCACGCTGGGCGGCCCGGTCACGAAGGCTTGAGCAAGCGGCAAGAACGGACGCAAACCGGAGGGCCTGGCGACGACGCAGGCCCTCGCACCGCAATGCAGTGAGAAATGAGTGAGAAACGCGTGATTTTTGCGATTCTCGATGGCTTTGTTTATTGGTTGTGCTGATTACCTGATCGTGAATAGATGGGAGAGCAGGTCCGAAACGCGGGCCTGTTGGTGACATCGGCAGATTGAGTCAGTCAGGAGCCTTTAGCAGCCTTCGCGAACGCTTCGGCGAGTTTGTCGAAATGCTTGAGTGCGGCAGGTGTCAGTTCGATTTGTTTGCGGCGTGTGTCTTCCGTGTCGCTTAGTGCGAGCCAGCCTTTTTCACGCATCGACGTGATGCGCGCGTGAAGCGTTGCGGGGGAGCCAAGTTCGCTACGCGCCATCATGTCCCGCACCGAAAGCCGATCGTTCTTTTGGTTCGTGCGCGCGACGAATTCAAGGATTTTCTCTTCGAGCGGATCGAGTGCAGGCAGTGCGGGCAGGCCACGCAACGCTTCGGTCAGTTGCAAAAATCGAAGATAGATATCAGCAGGACGTTTCATTGCTTGCGTACCAACCGGATGGACGCCCGCTTAACGACGCGCGAGCTTTGACTTTGATGCAGCTATTTAAAAACGTAATGAGAATTATATCGCATGCAAAGCTTACGTTTACATTGCTGGTCGATCACCGGCACCGTGCTCGTGTACATACTGTCGTTGTGGCTGAATGAGGCGCTTTTCAGATACACGGAGTTTCTGAACGGCGTTAACTGGATCTATCTGCCTACCGGCATCCGGTTGCTGAGTACGCTGCTGCTCGGCGCGGATGGTGCGATTGGCTTATTGATTGCCGCGCTAATCGTCGATTTTGCTTATTACTTTCCGCACGATCCGGTGCGAGCCATTGTGGGGGCGATCATCAGCGCAGCGGGGCCCTATGCGGTCTATCGTCTGGCGCTTGAGCGGTACCAACTAAAAGCGTCATTGGCGAACCTGACACCCAGGCGGCTCCTCGTTCTGGCGTTCGCCGTGGCAACGACGAATGCCGTGCTACATCATCTCTGGTTTGCGTTGACCGGGGATACGCAAAACTTCATCGAACGCTTCTGCATGATGTACATAGGCGATTTGCTTGGAGCGCTGATCGTGCTTTATGTCATGAAGGGAGTGCTTTCAATCCTTTGTAGTTTCGTGATTCGAGCGAAACAACATTAGCAGTGCAATATATATTAAGGTAATGCGCGATTGCTAAAACGTGCAGTCGCTGTGGTTTGGCAGCCAGGGCGGCTTCTCATTCAAGCGGTTATTTACAGCTGGAACCTGCGGCGAGGGCAAACCCTGTCTCGCCGCAACGCAGCGGGTCTTCAAAAACCGGATGGCAGGTGAGCCATATACCAGGAGGCGCCAGGCGGCGTCTCAATGTGGCGTATCTGTCGTTGTGCCGCCATTTGTCGTTCGGTTGTCCGTGAGGCGGTCATACAAGGTGGGCCAATCGACTGCCAGCAGCGGAATTGTCCCGTCGTTACGGGCCCAATACGTGACGAAGCGTTGCCAGCCTTCAAGGAAGATGCCTTTGCCGGGGCTGAGCAAACAGGGTGGTCTGGCAACGAGAGGGACGACTGCCGGTGGAAAAGTTGCGGCAAGCGTTTCGAGGACGTCCGCTGTCTCGTCTGATGAATCCACATTGTTGGCTTCCGACGAGAAATAATGCCGTACAACCTCTGCGACAGAAGGCGTGCTGACTTCGATATAAGCGGCGCGTACTTCATTTAGCGCGACCCAGACAGAAGATGGCGCAAATGCGCATCCGGCCAACCGCCGGAGCACAGGGAGTTTCACGTATGGGGGTAACGCTCCAAAATCTGTCTCTTCGCGTTGCAATGCATCATGAAACGCGGCATAGCCTAGAAGCCATGCGCTGGCCGGCTGGGCGACTGATTGATTCCGGGAAGGAATTAATCCCATCTGGCCATGTTGGGCAGTATGCATACCACCTCCTTTTGGTATAAAAAGCATAACAAATGAAAGTGCGCAGTACAAGTTTCGTTATAAGCAAATAACCGGAGTAAGCAGTTCAGGCAAGAGAAGGCGCGTGAGCGCAACTCGGCGCGCAGCGCGTAAGCACGTATGCCGGGTAATGTTGTCCGGCGGCACAGATGGCTTGAGCGCTATAATGCACTGTTTTTAAACGTGAAGTTGGTGGAAGTATGGCCCTGATGATTACCGACGAGTGCATCAACTGCGACGTTTGCGAGCCCGAGTGCCCGAACGACGCGATTTCGATGGGCCCGGAAATTTACGTGATCGACCCGAACAAGTGCACGGAGTGCGTCGGCCACTTCGACGAGCCGCAGTGTCAGCAGGTGTGCCCGGTCGACTGCATTCCGCGCGACCCTGCGCATGTCGAGTCGCCCGAGCAGTTGATGCAGAAGTACCACGCGCTGATGGCGGCGAAGAAAGGCTGAGCGCTGTTTCTGCTTGCGACATGAAAAAACGCGCTTTATAGGCGCGTTTTCTTTTTCCGGGCCTGAACTCAGGCGTTACTTCACGATGCCTTTTAGCGCGGCGACGAGCTTCTCGCATTCGGCGTCGGTGCCGATCGAGATGCGCAGATGCTGGTTCACGCGCGGCGCGTTGAAGTGGCGCACGAAGATTTCCTGCTCGCGCAGCTTCGCGCTGATGGCTGCCGCATCGTGCGAAGGATGGCGCGCAAACACGAAGTTCGCCGCCGACGGCACAACGTCGAAACCTAGTTCCGCGAGCGCCGCGGTGAGTCTTTCCCGGCTTGCCATCACGCGGGCGCTTGTCGTGTGCAGCCACTCGGTGTCTTCGTAGGCGGCGGCAGCGGCCGCTTGCGCCAGACGGTCCAGCGGATACGAGTTGAAGCTGTCCTTCACCCGGTTGAGCGCGTCGATCAGATCGGGATGGCCGAACGCGAAACCGACGCGCATGCCGGCGAGCGATCGCGACTTCGACGTCGTGTGCACGACGAGCAGGTTCGGATAGCGGTCGATGAGCGCGATTGCCGATTCGGCGCCGAAATCGACGTAGGCCTCGTCGATCACCACCGCCGATTCCGTGTTCGCCGCGACGAGTTTTTCGATTTGCGCGAGCGGCAGTGCGTGGCCGGTCGGCGCATTCGGATTCGGAAAGATCACGCCGCCGTTGGGTTGGGCGTAATCCTCGATCCGGATCGCGAAGGCTTCGTCGAGCGGCACCGTGCGGTATTGCACGTCGTAGAGCCGTGCGTAAGTCGGGTAGAAGCTGTAGGTGATGTCGGGAAAGAGGATCGGCAAGTCATGCTTGAGCAGCGCCTGGAACGCGTGCGCGAGCACTTCATCGGAGCCGTTGCCGACGAACACCTGATCGGCGTTCAGCCCGTGATGCGCGGCGACGACGGCGCGCAGGCGCCTCGCGACCGGATCGGGATAGCGGCGCAGTGATTCTGCGTGCTCGCCGAGTTCTGCGCGGATTGCCTCAAGCACGCGCGGCGACGGCGGATACGGATTCTCATTGGTGTTGAGCTTCACCGGCTTCGCGAGTGCGGGCTGTTCGCCCGGCACGTAGGGCACGAGACGGTGGACGATGTCACTCCAGTAACGACTCAAGACACTCTCCTGTCGACCAGAGTTAGCGCTTCAGCCCTTACTCTGGTCCCATGCACAGCAGTCAATCCGGGTTAGCGCTTTAGCGCTTGCCCGGATCCCAAACAACACGCTCAACTACCATTGCGATGCAGCAGCATGACTGCACGCTCCGTTTCGCCTTTCACGAAAGTTGGCATCACAACGAGCGCGCGCTCGATCGACCGATCGATCACATCCTGCTCTTCCTTACGCGGCGGTTTGAGCACGAAGTTCGCGACATCGGGCTTGGCGCCGGCGCGTGCACTTTCCGGAATCAGATCGCGCGGATGCCCGATGCCGATACGAAGGCGCCAGTACTGCTGGGTCGACAGATGCGCGGAAATGTCCTTCAGGCCGTTGTGCCCGCCGCTGCCGCCGCCGAGCTTGAGCTTGACGGCGCCGGGCGGCAGGTCGAGTTCGTCGTGCGCGACGAGGATCTCGTCCGGCAGGATCTTGAAGAAGTGCGCGAGCGCGACGACCGACTGTCCGGAGCGGTTCATGTAGGTTTGCGGCTCGAGCAGATGCACTTCCTCGCCGAACAGCCGCGCGCGTGCGTAGTGGCCGTGAAAGCGCCGCTCGTCGCGCAGCGATGTGCCTGCTTCGCGTGCGAGCTGGTCCACGAACCAGAAACCGGCGTTGTGGCGCGTCGCGGTGTATTCGGCGCCCGGATTGCCGAGTCCGACGATCAACCTGATCATGTGCTATTGCCCAATGCGATCAAATGCGCGAAAGAATGAAAAAAACGCGAGAAAAAGCGCGAAAAAAAACCCGCCGGGGCAAACCGCGGCGGGTTACGTCGACCGTTTCATTGAAACGGATCGAGAGGATATCGGCTTGTCGCCGCAGCTTACTCGGCTGCTGCTTCTTCGCCTTCGGCTGCCGCCACGGCACCGGCCGGAACCGTCGCCGAGACGATCACCGGGTTTTCCGCTTCGACGTGCGCGACGAGCGTCACGCCTGCGGGCAGTGCGATGTCCTTGGCGTGCAGCGTCTGGCCAGCTTCGATCTTGGCGAGGTCGACTTCGACGAACTCAGGCAGCGACGTCGGCAGGCAGATCACTTCGATTTCGTTCACGACGTGCGAGATGATCGCGCCCGACAGCTTCACGGCAGGATTTTCTTCCTGGTTCATGAAGTGCAGCGGCACCTTCGTGTGCAGCTTCTTGTTCGGGTCGACGCGCTGGAAGTCCACGTGCAGCACGAGCTGACGGAACGGGTGGTATTGCACGTCGCGCAGCAGGACTTGCTGCGACTTGCCGGCCACTTCGAGTTCGAGAATCGACGAGTGGAAAGCTTCCTTCTTCAGGGCGTGCCACAGCGCGTTGTGATCGAGTTCGATCATCTGCGGCTCGACGCCGACACCGTAAACGATGCCAGGGGTCTTGCCAGCATTGCGCAGGCGGCGGCTCGCACCCGTACCTTGCAGGTTGCGCTCGAAAGCGACGACTTTCATGTTTTTCTCCTATGCACTGCCCGCGACCAGGCAGTAAAACGGGGCCTTTCCGGCAAATTAGCTGCCTGAAGGCCCCAAACAATACAGCGCAAACCTTCGTCCGTTTGCGCTGATTACGTCAAAAGCGCGGCTTTCTTGCGAACGCCGCGCCTTGACGCGAATCTCTTAACCTTCCGCGAACAGCGACATCACCGAGTCGCCGCGACGGATACGCGAGAAGGTTTCCGCCAGCAGACCGGCGCTCGAAAGCGCGCGAATCTTCGCGCACGAACGTGCTTCGGCGCCAAGCGGAATGGTGTCGGTAACAACGAGTTCGTCGAGTGCCGAGGCGGCGATACGCTCGCCTGCGCCACCCGAGAGAACCGGGTGCGTGGCGTAAGCGAACACCTTCTTCGCGCCGCGCTCCTTGAGCACTTGCGCGGCCTTGCAGAGCGTGCCGGCGGTGTCGACCATGTCGTCCATGATCACGCAGGTGCGGCCGTCGACTTCACCGATGATGTTCATCACTTCGGCGACGTTCGCCTTCGGGCGGCGCTTGTCGATGATCGCGAGGTCGCAGTTGAGCTGCTTGGCGAGCGCACGGGCGCGCACCACGCCGCCGACGTCCGGCGACACGACCAGCAGGTTCTCGTAGTTCTGCTTGCGCAGATCGCCGAGCAGCACGGGCGTGGCGTAGATGTTGTCGACCGGGATATCGAAGAAGCCCTGAATCTGGTCGGCGTGCAGATCCATCGTGATGATCCGCTCGACGCCGGCGATTTCCAGCATGTTCGCCACGACCTTCGCCGAGATGGCGACGCGCGCCGAACGCGGGCGGCGGTCTTGACGGGCATAGCCGAAGTAGGGGATCGCTGCGGTGATCCGGCCTGCGGATGCGCGCTTGAGCGCATCGACCATGATCATCAATTCCATCAGGTTGTCGTTCGTCGGCGCGCAGGTGGACTGCAGGACGAAGACGTCCTTGCCGCGTACGTTTTCCTGGATTTCGACCTGGATTTCACCGTCGGAGAAGCGGCTAACCATAGCCTTACCGAGGGGAATACCGAGGATCTTGACGACTTCCTGTGCAAGCGCGGGATTTGCGTTGCCAGTAAAAACCATCAGGCCGTCATGGCTGCTCATCATGCACCTGCTGCGGACTTGGGGCGAGAGGAACTACTAGATATCTGCAGGCGTTGCTGCAGGAATACTTGGCAGGGGAGGAAGGACTCGAACCCTCGCATGCCGGAATCAAAATCCGGTGCCTTAACCAACTTGGCGACTCCCCTACACTTAACTCTGCGCTTCGCTGGGAGGGCAGGGCCGTTCAGCGAGGCTAAATCTATGCCGCGAAAGCGAAGAGAGGATGGGTATCAAGACTCGATGTCACCGCGCTTCTCCACGCCGGTTGAGCTTCACGCAGTTTGGTTTGCACCGCTTCTGCTTCGGCCCGGCTGGAAAACGCTGCAAAAACGCTCGCGCCCGATCCGGTCATCCGCGCTGGCGTGATGCTGGTTTCGATGCCGCTAAACCACTTCAACACCTGCGCTACTTCCGCGTATTTCCCTGCGACAACCGCTTGCATATCGTTTTGGCCGAAACTGTCTGGCCATCCGTTTTGCGTTGCATGCTGTGCAAGAAAGACTGCTATTGTGCAGGGCTTCGTATCTCGTGTCAACGATTTTTCCGAAAAAATCGCGGCAGTCGGAACGTGTACCTGCGGCGTCACAACCAAAAAATGACGCGGGGGCAATTGTACAGTTTCCAGTGCTTCGCCAACACCCTCGGCAAACGCGTTTTTGCCGAACACGAAGAACGGCACGTCGGCGCCGAGTTTCAGTGCGAGCGTCTGGAGTTCGGCGCGCGTCAGACGAAGTTTCCACAGGCGGTTCAGTGCGAGCAGCGTCGTCGCCGCGTCCGAGCTGCCGCCGCCGAGTCCGGCGCCCATCGGCAGACGCTTTTCGATGTCGATCTCGACGCCGTCCGGCGTGCCCGTGTGCTCCTTGAGCAGCATCGCCGCGCGCACGGTGAGGTCCTGCTCGGCGGGAACGCCGTCCACTTCGGTCGTGCGCGTGATGCGGCCGTCCTGGCGGCGCTTGAAGTGCAGCGTGTCGCCCCAGTCGAGCAACTGGAACACCGTCTGCAGGTTGTGATAGCCGTCCGCGCGGCGGCCGGTGATGTGCAGGAACAGATTGAGTTTCGCGGGCGCGAGGCAATCGCGCAGCGAGTCTTGAGTTTCGGTCATGATGCGTGTGACGGACGGGGCCGCCCGGTTTATTGGTCGAGCACCAGCTTGATCGCGAGCGGCGGGTTGTCGCGTGTGAGGTTAAGGCGCTTCACGCCGGTGGCGGGCGCATCGGCATAGGCCATGTAGTCGATGGTCCAGCCGTCCTGCTCGATTTGTGCGAGGCGCGACGGATCCTGTGGATCGGCCTTCGTGTACGCGTGGGAAGTCGGCGCGACAGAGGGCTGCAGCCAGTAACGCAGGCCCTCGACCGGCAGTGCGAAACCGAGTGCCTGGCGCATCAGGGTCGACACGTTGTCGGCGGTGAGCGGCTGCCGGTTCGGCAATTCGAGCGTCGCTTGCGCCGGCGACGACGTGACGATCGCCATCGTCTGTCCAAGCGGATTGCGCAGTTGCAGCGTCACCGTCGAGTCGGCTTCGCGCATTTCGAAGTTGCCGTAGGCGTTGTTCGGGCGGCCGTACTGGTCGACGTACTGCACGGCGAAGCGGCCGTGCCAGGCGCGGTTCGTCTGCGTCGTGAGCGACGTAGTGGCGTTCGAAGTGGACGGCTGATGCGGCGGTTGCGTGGCGCAACCTGCGAGCGCGAGCAGCGCCGACGCCGCTACGCCGAGCGCCGGGCGCCGCACGAGGCGGGTGTAGATCGAATGCAGTACGGCGGAGCCGGAAGTCGGTCGGGTATCGGGTTTCAACGCGGGTTTCAACACAGGCATCAGCGGGACATCGGCGGTATATCAGAGATCGTTCACCTGGAAGCGCTTGAGCGTCTTCAGGAGCGTGTCGTTATCGGGTTCGAGCTTGTGCGCCTCGCGCCATGCGGCACGCGCGCCGTCCTGGTCGCCGTTTTTCCACAGCACTTCGCCGAGGTGCGCGCCGATCTCGGCGTTCGGCTGCATGCTGTACGCCTTGCGCAATAGCTTGATGGCGTCGGCGTTGTCGCCGAGGCGGTATTTCACCCAGCCCACGCTGTCCATGATGAACGCGTCGTCGGGTGCGAGCGCCGAAGCCTTCTCGACCAGCTTGTCGGCTTCCTGCAGGCGCAGATTGCGATCCGCAAGCGAGTAGCCGAGCGCGTTGTACGCCTGCGGGTTGTCGGGCTGCGCCTTGATGAGCTTGCGCAACTGCGCTTCCATCACGTCGTAATGGCCGGTTTTTTCGGCCGTCATCGCGTAGTCGTAGACGAGATCGGCGTCGTCCGGGAAGTCGCCCACGGCCTTCGCGAGCCGCTCTTCCGCTTCCGGATAGCGCTTCGCGTCGAACAGGATCGTCGCGTCCGTGCGTGCGATCAGCGCCTGGTCGTGCGGATCGTCGGAGTGAATGCTCGCGAGCTGGCGCCGCGCGTCGTCGGTCTTGCCTTCCTTGTCGAGCAGCTGCGCGCGGGCGATCTGCCCCGGAACATACTGCTGGCTCGTCGTGCTGATCCTGTCGAGCCACTTCTGCGCCGCGGCGTCGTCCTTCTGTTCGACGGCAAGTTGCGCGAGGTAGATGTAGCCCTGGCCCGGGTCCGCATTCGGCGTCTTTTCCGCAAGCTGCACGTATTGCGTCAGATACTTTTGCGCGGGCTCGAACTTCTTCTGCTGCACGTTGATCAGCGCGAGCGCCATCAGCGGCATCAGGTCTTTCGGACCGTCCTTGCGCAAGATTTCGAACTGCTTTTGCGCGTCGTCGAGGCGGTCGGCGGCCAGGTAGGTCTGTGCGAGTGCGAGCCGTCCTTCGCGCGACTTCGGGTTCTGCTGCACGAATTTCTCGATGGCCGCGATGCCCTCGCTGCGCTCTTCAGGCCCCATCTGCGACAGCATCAAGGCCGCGGGCAGGTAGCCGGGCTTGAGCGTGAGCGCCTGCTCGAACGACTTGCGCGCGCCGGGCAGATCGTCGGCGAGCAATTGCTGACGTCCGATCGCAAGTTGCGCCTCGGGACGGTTGATGTCGTCCTTCAGCAGATCTTTCAGCACCGCCAGACCGCCGATGCGGTTCGGTCCGCGCGAGATCAGGAGCTGCAGCGAGACGAGCGCCGGCCCGCGATTCTCCGCGGGCACATGCGCCAGTTCGCGCGCGAGCAGCGGTGCGGCGTCTTCGGGACGGCCGGACAGCACGAGCAGCGACGCGTCGAGTTGCGCGGCGCGCTCCGAATCGGGTGCGTACTGCTGCCAGAGCTGGACGGCGTTCAGCGCGTCGGACGGGCTCTGCGCGGCAAGCGCGATTTCCGTCGCGCGCTGCGCCATGCGCGGATCGTGCGTGTCGCGCGCGAGTGCGAGGTACGTTTGATAAGCGGGCGCCGGCTGGTCGCGCTGGAGCGCGATTTCCGCGGCGAGAACCTGGAACAGTATCTGGCTCGACAGCGGCGTGTCGGGCAGATCTTTCATCTCATCGGGCGTTTCCGGGCCGAATGCGTCCGGGATCGAAACGGACGTGTCGTCCGTGTCGGGGGCCGGATCCTGTGCATATGCGCTCGACGTGGTCAACGCCCAGGCCGCGACCACCGCCGCGCCGATCAGGCGGACGCCGATGGTGGAAGGCAGGCGTGGCGCGTGAGGGGCCGGGCGCTTCGCAAACAGTTTTACGAAAGACAGTTCCATGGATTTCGGTCGAATGTTTCGGTCGATTGTAACGCGCTGGCTACAATACGCGCACAACGACGACGCAAGTTGCAGACCAACTCCGAACATCACCAGGTCAAGACCTTAGACATGCCCGAATTGCCGGAAGTTGAGGTTACGCGCCGCGGAATCGAGCCCTGGGTCACGGGCCGTCGCATCGAGCGCGTGGACGTGCGCAATCCGGCGCTGCGCTGGCCGGTTCCGCCTGCGCTCGCACGCACGCTGCGCGGCCGCACGATCCGTTCCGTGGGCCGCCGGGGAAAATATCTGCTGTTCGAAGTGGAGGAGGGCTGGTTCATCGTCCACCTCGGCATGACCGGGACGTTGCGCGTGCTCCGGAATGGGGCGCCGGGTGCGAAGCTGCACGCAGCGGAAAAGCACGATCACGTCGACTGGCTCTTCGACGACTTTACGCTTCGCTTTCGCGATCCGCGCCGCTTCGGCGCGGTGCTCTGGCATCCGCGCGAGGCGGGCGACGTGCTCGGCCATCCGTTGCTGGCGAAGCTCGGCATCGAGCCGTTCACGCCGGCGTTCGACGGCGCGCTGCTCTATCGCGAAACGCGCGGGCGCAAGGTTTCCGTCAAGCAGGCGCTGCTCGCGGGCGACATCGTGGTGGGTGTCGGCAATATCTACGCGTCGGAGAGCCTGTTTCGCGCGGGTATTCGTCCGACCACGCCCGCGGGCCGCGTATCGCTCGCACGTTACGAACTGCTTGCGGATGCCGTGCGCGCCGTGCTCGCTTCGGCGATAGAAAAAGGCGGCAGCACATTGCGCGACTTCGTCGGCAGCAACGGCGAAAGCGGCTATTTCCAGCTCGAATATTTCGTCTACGACCGCGCGGGCCAGCCGTGCCGCGTGTGCGGCACGCCGATCCGGCAGATCGTGCAGGGCCAGCGGTCCACTTATTTCTGTCCGCGCTGCCAGCGCTGATTCACCGGCTATTTCATGTACGTTTCTTCGCCGCCATCCGGCACGCATCTCACCGAACTGCTCGCCGACTATCCTGCGGAACTGCGCGCGAACTTCGCGCCGCGCCTCATCGCGTGGCAGCGCGAGCACGGCCGCCACGACCTGCCGTGGCAGAACACGCGCGATGCGTATCGCATCTGGCTTTCGGAAATCATGTTGCAGCAGACCCAGGTCGGCACCGTGATTCCGTACTACGCACGATTTCTCGAGCGCTTTCCCACCGTCGAGGCGCTTGCGCGCGCGCCACTCGATGACGTAATGGCGCGGTGGGCCGGGCTCGGCTACTACACGCGCGCGCGCAATCTCCATCGATGCGCGCAGGCGGTTGCTGACGAGCATGGCGGGCAATTCCCGTCCACGGTTGAGGGGCTGGCCGAGCTTCCCGGCATCGGCCGTTCGACGGCGGCGGCCATCGCATCGTTCGCATTCGGTGCGCGTGCAACGATCCTCGACGGCAACGTGAAGCGCGTGCTTGCGCGCGTGTTCGGCGTGGAGGGTTTTCCGGGCGACAAGCGCGTGGAGAACGCGATGTGGACGCTCGCCGATTCGCTCGTACCGAACGACGGCGCGAGCAATGCGGACGTGAGCGCCTATACGCAGGGACTGATGGATCTTGGCGCGACGCTGTGCGTGCGCGGCAAGCCCGATTGCGCACGCTGCCCGTTCGCCGCGGATTGCGTCGCGAATACGACGGGGCGCCAGCGCGAACTGCCTGCGGCGCGCCCGAAGAAGACGGTGCCCACGCGCCGCACGTGGATGCTCGTGCTACTCGATGGCGATGCGGTGATGCTGCAAAAGCGTCCGCCGAGCGGCATCTGGGGCGGCCTCTGGAGCCTGCCCGAAGCGGACGGCGAAGCGGCGGTCGCCGCGCGAGCACAGTCGCTCGGCGCGGCGGGCGCAGTGTCGCCGCTCGCGCCGTTCTCGCATACGTTCACGCACTTCAAGCTTGAAATCGAGCCGCGCGTGATCGAGCTGGCTCGCGATGGCGGCGTGTCATCCGCGCTTGAACTTTCCGATGAAGAAACCGTGTGGGTCGCGCTGGGCGAGATCGACGCATTCGGCGTGCCTGCGCCGGTGCGCAAGCTGCTCGACGGGCTGCGCGGTTCGCTGATCTGACGCGCGCGGATCGACGCTTGGATCGAATGCGTTATAGCAGCTGATGTTGTTGCATGTAGTGATGCACGACGTCGATGCGCGCGCCGGCGTCGGGCAGTTCCATGAGCTTTTGGCGCGCACGCAGCGCGATCGGCAGCACTTCGGCAAGGCGATTGGAGACCCACGAGGGATCGTTCAGGCACAACGGCTGCGCGAACGGCACGCTGTCCGGATCGCGCTCGCGCATCGTCGCGATGATGCGTTCGAGCACCTCGGCACATGCGCCGAAACGCGCGAGCCGATCGCTGCCTTCCATCGGAATGTCGTCGGGCAGCAGCTCGGCGGCGCCGACGAGCAGGCCGTCGGTTTCGACGTGATGCGACAGCAAGCGAAACCGCCGCGTGCCGTGCGCGCGGATCAGCAGCATGCCGAATGCCTCGACGTCGAACTGCTCGATTTCGGCGAGACAGCCGACCGTTTCGGGCACCGCGGTTTCGTCGGGTTGCGCGACTTCGGCGCCGCTCTTGAGCAGGCACACGCCGAACGGCGTCTTCTCGCGCAGGCACTCGCTTGCCATGTCCAGGTAGCGCGCCTCGAAGATCTTCAGCGGCAGCAGGCCGCCTGGAAAGAGCACCGTATGAAGTGGAAACAACGGCAATTCGGCGAGCACGGCAGGGGACGAGGACATGGCGCAGCGCTTTCGGTCAAGGCCCGCACGCGGGCCGGTTAGGCAATCAGCCGGGACGATTCTCCAACATCGAGTGGTGCATCGCGGTGACGCACGATGACGTTCGATTCGCCCGCGAAGCGCGTGGCGAGCGTCTGGGCGATGTGAACCGAGCGATGCTGGCCGCCCGTGCAGCCGATCGCCACGGTGAGATAGCTGCGGTTGTCCGCACGAAAATGCGGCAGCCACCTGGCGACGAATCCATAGATATCGTCGATCATTTCGTGGACTGCCGGCTGCGCGCGAAGAAAGTCGATCACGGGCTGGTCGAGGCCCGTGAGCGGACGCAGACGGGCGTCGTAGTGCGGATTGGGCAGTGTGCGCACGTCGAACACGAGGTCCGCGTCGAGCGGCACGCCGCGCTTGAAGCCGAACGATTCGAAGGTGAGCATGAGCGAGCCGCGCGTGCTCTCGACGAACGCTTTGACCCACGCGCGCAGCGCGTTGGCGCTCAGGTTGCTCGTGTCGATCTGGTGGCCGAACTCGGCGAGATTCGCGACGAGTTCACGTTCGTGCTCGATGGCCTCTTCGAGCGATTTCAGCATGCCAACGTTTGCGTCGTGCGCCGCAGAGCCGGAAAGCGGGTGACGGCGGCGCGTTTCCGAAAAGCGCTGAATCAGCGATTGCGTGCTCGCGTTGAGAAACACGACGCGCACGTCGTGCTCGTGCGAGAGGTCGCGGATCATCTGGGGCATGTCGTCGAGCGACGAACTCGAGCGCGCATCGATCGCGACGGCGAGGCGATCGTAACCGTCGTCGGTCAGATAATGCGCGAGCTGCGGCAGAAGGCGCGGCGGCAGGTTGTCGACGCAGAAGTAGCCGACGTCTTCGAGCGCATTGAGCGCCACCGACTTGCCGGAGCCTGAGATACCGGTGATCAGGATGATTCGCATGGAAAAGCAGAAGGACCCGATTGGCCCATCATAGCATTGGACCCGCACGGCCGTGATGACAGGGCGGGCGGGCAGTACGTGATACGAAAACCCGCGAACGCCCACGAAAACCCGCGAACACCCGCGAACACCCGCGAGAAGCAGGCCTCGCGGGCCTCGCGGGTGTTCGCGCGTCAGATCAGCTTGCCCGCGAACTGGCTGTCGGGGTCCTGCATCGCGAGGCGCTGGCGGTCCATGAAGTCGCGCAGCGTATCGATGCCGCGCAGTTGCAGGATCGTGTTTCGCACGGCGGCCTCGACGAGCACGGCGAGGTTGCGACCCGCCGCCACCTGGATCGTGACCTTGCTGATGGGCAGGCCCAGCACGTCCACCGTCTGGCTTTCGAGCGGCAGCCGCTGGAATTCGCCGTCCGGGCGGCGCACCAGTTGCACGATGAGCTTGAGCTTCATCTTCCGGCGCACGGCGGTTTCGCCGAAGATCGTCTTGATGTCGAGCAGACCGAGGCCGCGCACTTCCAGCAGGTTCTGCAAGAGCGGCGGGCAGCGGCCCTCGACGAAATCCGGACCGAGGCGCACGAAATCGACTGCATCGTCGGCGACGAGGCCGTGGCCGCGGCTGATCAGTTCGAGGCCCAGTTCGCTCTTGCCGAGGCCCGAATCGCCGGTGAGCAGCACGCCCATGCCGAGAATGTCGAGGAACACGCCGTGCAATGTCGCGCGCGGCGCGAGGATGCGCGACATGTAAAGGCGCAGGCTGTCGATGACCGTTGCCGCCGACATCGGCGTCGTGAAGAGCGGCGTCGACGAGCGCGTGCAGCGCAGGACCAGCTCGGGCGGCGCCGTCATGCCGTCGGCGACGACGAGGAACGGCGGCTCGAGCGCGATCAGCTCGGCCATGTGGCGTGAGCGGTCTTCGTCGGTCTGGCGCTGGTAGTACTGGATTTCGGCTTCGCCCAGCACCTGGATGCGGTTCGGGTGGATCAGGTTCAGGTGGCCGACGAGGTCCGCGCTCGCCGTGGCCGTCGCCACCGTCTCGGTGGAAAAACCGCGTTCCCAGCCTTCGTGCCCCGTCAGCCAGCTGAGCTTCAGCGTGGTGGCGTTGTCGTCGAAGATGCTTTGGGCGTTGATGCTGGAAGTATCCATGAATCCATGACTCCGCGAGTGACACCGTTATGATCCGCGCCCGGCCTGAGCCGGGCGTTGCCGCTGGCCGGGCCCGGCGCCATGGCTGGCTGCCGTGCCCGCAAGGGCCCGCGCGTGTCCGTTGCCCGGGGCGTTTCGCCCGCGGGACCGGCACGCGATGCGGTGCGTTACCTCAAGGTTGCCACTGGGTGAGCAGACGATGCAACGTTTCGCGTTCCTGTTCCGTATTCAGACGCTCGCGCGCCTCGCGGTCCGACAGCAATTGTGCGATCTCGGACAGGATTTCAAGGTGCTGCTGCGTGGCCTGTTCGGGCACAAGCAGGAAGATGAGGAGCGAGACGGGCTGGCCGTCGGGCGCTTCGAACGGGATGGGCTCGGCGAGGCGCACGAACGCGGCGAGCGGATGCTTCAAGCCCTTGATGCGGCCGTGCGGAATGGCGACGCCTTCGCCAAGTCCCGTGGAACCCAGGCGCTCGCGCGCGAAGAGATTGTCGGTGACGGTGCTGCGGGCAATGCCGTTCTGGTTTTCGAAGATCAGGCCGGCTTGTTCAAAGACGCGCTTCTTGCTGGTGACGGACAGGCCGACGACGACGTTCTCGACAGGCAGTATTTTGGCTAAACGATTCATATTGGCAGGCGAAAACGTGGCCTGGATGCCCTTTACCCTGGCATGCGGCCCGAAATCCGGCGCCGAGCCCCGCGTCTCCGTAGTGCATGTGATTTTCGCGACGAAGCCGGTGCCGGGACCGTAGGGCGGTACGCCCCAAATGCGACTGGATCATTATAGAGCAAGCATACGGGCCGATGGTGCGATGCGCCTCGCATACGTGCAACCCCTTGCGCAGGGTTGCACCTGATCCAATCATTCGATGTGCTGCCTACACGAAAAAGCCGCCCGTTTCGGGGCGGCTCGTGCTTGCGGCCGGTTCTCCGGCTGCTGGTGAGCATCGCTCACCGGTGCGCATCACAGCTGAAACTCGCCGATGAAAAGCGCCGCGATCATTGCGGCGGAGCTTCGGCGGCCGGCGTGGCTTCCTGGTACTTCAGTGCATCGTGCTGGTGACCTTGCAGACGGTCCTTGTGGCGGACGACCTGGCGGTCGAGCTTGTCGACGAGCAGATCGATGGCCGCGTACATGTCGCCGTTCGCGCTTTCCACAAAAATGTCCTTGCCCTTCAGATGAAGGCTCACTTCAACCTTCTGTCTCTTATCCTTTTCCTTGTAGTTGTCGACCGAGAGGACCACATTGCCATCGATTACCTGATCGAAATGTCTTAGCACCCTGTCTAGCTTGGTGATCACGTATTCTCGCAAAGCTGGCGTTACTTCGAGATGGTGTCCACTGATCTTGAGATTCATAGTGCTTCTCCAGGCTATTGGCCGCTTGGCGCGTGAAACGCGGCTATGCCGGTCGACTGGTGCGGCCGCGCGCGGTTTCCCCGAAAGGCCTGCGCGGCGGACTACCTCGGCCGGCCATATCCGCCAACTGGCGCGGCGGCCGGAAAACGCCCATGCCGGAATCCCGGCAAAAGGCTAAAGAGACTTGCGCAGATTGACTGCCGGAATCTTCAGCGCCTCGCGGTACTTGGCGACGGTGCGTCGCGCGACCACGAAACCCTGTTCGGCCAGCAGTTCGGCTATGCGGCTGTCTGAAAGAGGAGTTTTAGGGTTCTCGGCTCCTATCAATTGTTTGATGAGTGCGCGGATGGCCGTTGATGACGCCGCGCCTCCTGTGTCGGTCGAGACATGCGATCCAAAGAAGTACTTAAATTCAAGTGTACCGAATGGAGTCAGCATGTATTTACCGGTTGTCACACGCGAGACAGTTGATTCGTGTAGGCCCAGCGTATCAGCAATCTCTCTCAAAACCAAGGGGCGCATGGCGATTTCACCATGCGCAAAAAAATTCTTCTGACGCTCGACGATGGCCTGCGCCACGCGCAGGATCGTTTCGAAACGTTGCTGGATGTTCTTGATTAGCCAGCGCGCTTCCTGCAGTTGCTGGCGCAGCGATCCACTGCCCGGATCCCCGCGGTTGTTGCGCAGGATATTGGCGTACAGATGGTTGATGCGCAGCTTCGGCACGACTTCCGGGTTGAGTTCCGCATGCCAGCTCTGGCCCGTCTTCCGGACGATGATGTCCGGCACCACATAGTCCGCCTCGGCCTTGCCGTAGGCGGCGCCCGGGAACGGTTCGAGCGAGCGGATCAGCGCATGCGCCTCGCGCAGCTCGTCGTCGCCGGTCTTCAGTTGCTTGCGCAACCGTGTGAAATCGCGTGCGGCGAGCAGTTCCAGATAGTTGGACACGATCTCCAGCGCGAGCGTGCGCGTGGGCGACGTATTGACGCGCATCAACTGCAGCTTCAGACATTCCGATGCCGAGCGTGCGCCCACGCCCGCCGGATCGAAGCTGTGCAGCAGCGCGAGCGCGGCGTTCAGCTCGTCGGCGTCGACTTCGAGTTCGTCGGGAATATCGGCAAGAATTTCATCGCACGTCGCGCACAGATAGCCATCGTCGTCGAGCGATTCGATCAGGAACGTGATGAGTGCGCGATCGCGCGGGCTCGCCTGCGTCACGCGTAATTGCGCCATCAGGTGATCGCGCAGCGTCGTGGTCGATTCGTGGATCTGTAGCGGCGGCAGATCGTCGTCGTCGGAAGCGGAACCGGAGCGGCCGTAGTCGTCGAGGTTCCACTGGGTGGCGTCGCCGGCCGCGTCGGCTCCGAGGCCATCGTATTCGTCGACGCCCTGCGGTTCGCCTTCGCTGTTTTCGCTGCCGTTCGCCGAAGAGGTCGATGTCGATGCCGCAGGTGCGCCCGCCGTGGAGATCGCCTCGCCCGAAGGCATGGGCGGCTGCGCGATGAGCGAGCCGTCGGCGGCAACGCGCAGCGGGCTCGCGATCCAGTCGTCGTCGTTTTCGAGCAGCGGATTCTGTGCGATCGCCGTGGACACCTCCTGCTGCAGTTCGAGCGTCGACAGCTGTAGCAGCCGGATGGACTGTTGCAGTTGTGGGGTCAGCGCAAGATGCTGCGAGAGGCGGAGTTGGAGGCTGGCTTTCATGGCGGTCTGCGATTCATTGTAAAGAGTTTGCCACGCCCGCGATACCACGCAGCGCCCACAAAAACGCGTGCGCCCCGCGTTGGTGCGGCCCTCAAATGGTTCGGCTCTTCGGCTCGCTTTTCGATCTGCTTTCGTTCTGTTCAGCGTCGGCGAACAGATCGGCAAATGCGGCCGCGATTACTTTGCAGCTAGCGGCGCTGCGCACACGTTTCAATCCTCTTGTTTCAATCCTTTTCGCGCGCGCGGCGGCACACCGCCCGCGCGAGGCGAGCGACGCGGCAAGGGAAAACACTGCTGAGGGAAGGCTTGCGCGCGCGGCGCCCGGCGGCACGGCCGGGGCGCGCGTGCGGGAATTACATGCGGAAGTGTTCGCCGAGATACACGCGGCGCACGCTTTCGTTTTCGATGATGTCGCCGGGCGCGCCGGCTGCGAGCACGGTGCCGTCGCTGATGATGTACGCGTGGTCGCAGATGCCGAGCGTCTCGCGCACGTTGTGGTCCGTGATCAGCACGCCGATGTTGCGCTGCTTCAGGAACTTTACGATCTTCTGGATTTCCAGCACGGCGATCGGATCGACGCCGGCGAATGGTTCGTCGAGCAGGATGAAGCTCGGATCGGTGGCGAGGGCGCGTGCGATTTCCACGCGCCGACGCTCGCCGCCCGAAAGCGACAGCGCCGGGTTTTCACGCAGATGCGCAATCTGCAGTTCGTCGAGCAGCGCTTCGGCGCGTTGCGCGATGATGTCTTTCGACAGGCGCTTGCCGTCGCTGTCCACCTGCAGTTCGAGCACCGCGCAGATGTTCTCTTCGACGGTGAGCTTGCGAAACACCGACGCTTCCTGCGGCAGATACGAAAGCCCGAGCGCGGCGCGCTTGTGGATCGGCAGGAGGCTGATCGACTGGCCGTCGAGATCGATCTCGCCGGCGTCGAGCGGCACGAGGCCGACGATCATGTAGAAGGACGTGGTCTTGCCCGCGCCGTTCGGGCCGAGCAGGCCGACGACTTCGCCGCTCTTCACGTCGAGCGAGACATCCTTGACGACCGTGCGCGAGCCGTAGCGCTTTTTCAGGTTGCGCACGACGAGCGAGCTCGTCTTGCCTTCGAGCTGCCGTCCGTGGCTGAGGGGAGCGGTCACGGTGTTCATTGTTGCGGCGCTTCCTTCAGCGTGGTCGACGGCGCGAGCGTGGCCGGCGCGCCGGTGAGCTCTTGCCCGCCGGTGTTGCGCGGCGAGAGCGTCGCGCGCACGCGGCCGGTCGGGTTGCCCGGGCCTGCGACGTCCTTGCCCGACTTCGCAGTGTAGAAGTCGTTCTGGCCGTCATAGGTGATGATGCTGCCGTGAACCTGATCCATCACGGTCGAGAGCCCCTGCAGGCGGCGCACCGTTGCGCGCGTCGTGAGCGTGGTGAGATCCTGGCGGCCATCGTAGTCGATGCGCTCGGCAGTGCCGTCGACGTACTCGTCGACGGCTTCGCGCTTCTGGCGGAAGAACGCGAGCGTCGTGCTGCCCGGCGGCACCGTGCCGGTCGCGTACTGGTAGCCCTGCGGATCCTGGGTGACGACGAGCTTGTCGGCCTTGATCAGGATCGTGCCCTTCGTCGCGACGACGTGGCCGGTGAAGATGGTCTGCTGCTTCAGATCGTCATAGGTCATGTTGTCCGCTTCGATGTTGAGCGGCTTGTCCTTGTCGGCGCGCTCGGCGTGTGCTGCGGGTGCGAAGGCGACAAGCGACAGTGCGGCTGCGAGCGCAGCCAGTGCGCCAGCCATGGTGCGAGCCATGCTGCCTGCCATGGTGCGATATGCGCGCGAGGCGCCGGACGGAGGACGGGGAAGCGATTCGTTCATGCAATCGTGCCTGGGGTGGACGGCCCGCGGGTCAGGACGAGCCGCCGGAATCTGCCGGGGCGATCGCGCCGCGGACGTTGCCGTGAAGCTGGATGACCCGGGTGACGTTGTTGTAATTCATGCCGCTGCTGGCCGTCATGACCGACTGGCCGCGACGAAGTTTAACCGGCTTTTCCGTCTGGATCACATCGTCATTGACGAGCACGCGGAAATGCTCGGAATCGGCCTGCATATCCGGGTCGCCCTCGCCCGCCGCGCGCAGGATGTGCGCGTTGTCGTAAAGATCGACGATCGAGGCGTCGGCGTTCACCTTGCCGCGCTGGCCCGTGGCCGTCACGATCGGCTTGCCGGGCTGGAACGCCCGCACGGCGGGCATCGTGAGCTCGCTCTCGTCGTCGTCCTCGTAGTGGGTGAGGTGCGTCGCGGTGAGACGGTACTGCGTGGCGCCGGACTGGTCGAGCTCGGACACCGAGAAGTTATCGGCGAAGTAATCCGGCGTGTGCGTAAGCGGGCGCGGCGCCGCTTCCTTTTCGTGCGGCTGGACCGCCTGCAGCAGCCACCACGTAAAGCCTGCCAGCGCCGCCACGCAGACGAGCGGAACAAGCGATGTGAGGCGGAATTTCTGTGCACTCATCACGGCTTCGCCGCATGCGGCGCGCAGGCGGCGGCAAGCAGCGCCTCGTAGCGGTTCTGCGCGCGCAGGATCATGTCGGTGACTTCGCGCACCGCGCCGTGGCCGCCGTGCGCGGCGGCGACCCAATGGGCGCGCGCGAGCACGTCGGCGTGCGCGTTCGCCGGTGCGGCCGCGAAGCCGCACTGGAGCATCACCGCGAGGTCGGGCCAGTCATCGCCCATGTAGCCGCATTCCTGCGCCGTCACGCCCGTTTCGGCGAGCAGTTGCGCGAACGCGACGCGTTTGTCTTCCACGCCCTGGTACAGATGCGTGATGCGTAGCTCCTTCGCGCGCACGGCCACGATCTCCGAGCGTCGCCCGGTGATGATGGCCGTGTCGATGCCGGCTTCGCGCAGCAGCTTCGCGCCGTGGCCGTCGAGCGAGTTGAACGCCTTCATCGTGTCGCCCGCGCCGGTGAACATCAGGCCGCCGTCGGTCAGCACGCCGTCGACGTCGAAAATCATCAGGCGCACGCGTGCGGCGCGTGCGGTGGCGTCGAGTGGGAGGGCCGTCATGTTCAGATCACCTTTTTCGCAAACAGGTCGTGCATGTTGAGCGCGCCGATCAGCTTGCCTGCGCCGTCGACGACCAGCATCTGATTGATGCGGTGGCGCTCCATCAGTTCCACGGCTTCGACGGCAAGATTGTCGGGTCCGATCGTGCGCGGGCCCTTCGTCATGACCGTTTCGATCGGCAGATTGCGGAAATCGCCCACGCGCTCCAGCACGCGGCGCAGGTCGCCGTCGGTGAAGATGCCGCTCACGCGGTCCTCCGTGTCGACGACCGCCGTCATGCCCATGCGCATCGCCGTGAGCTGGAAGAGGGCGTCGCTCACGGTGGCGCCCTCGCGCACCGACGGGATCTGCTCGCCCGTGCGCATCACGTCGCGCACATAAGTGAGCAGGCGCCGGCCGAGCGCGCCGCCCGGATGCGAGCGCGCGAAGTCGTCGGCGCCGAAGCCGCGCGCGTCGAGCACCGCGAGCGCGAGTGCGTCGCCGAGCGCAAGCGCCGCCGTCGTGCTGGCGGTGGGCGCGAGGTTCAGCGGGCAGGCTTCCTTTTCCACACCGGAATTCAGATGCACGTCGGCGAGCTGGCCGAGCGTCGATTGCGGGCGGCCCGTCATGGCCACGAGTTTCGCGCCGATGCGCTTCACGAGCGGTAGGATCGCGACGAGTTCTTCGGATTCGCCGGAGTTCGAGAGCGCCACGAAGACGTCGTCGGCGGTGACCATGCCGAGGTCGCCGTGACTGGCTTCGGCAGGGTGGACGAAGAACGCGGGCGTGCCGGTCGAGGCGAGCGTGGCGGCCAGCTTGCGGGCAATGTGGCCCGATTTGCCGATGCCGGAAACGACCACGCGGCCACGGCAGCCAAGGATGAGATCGACTGCGCCGACGAAGCTGTCGTCGAGTCGTTCGCGAAGCGCGCGTACGGCGTCAGCTTCGGTGTCGAGCACGTCGCGAGCGAGCTTCAGCGCCCGATCGCCATTGATTTTCGCTATCATCCGCGGAGTATAGCAAAGGCGCCTGTTCGCCGTGCCGGCGCGCCAGGCCTGAAAGCCCCCGTTGGCGCGCTGTTGGCGGGCAGTCGGCAGGCGATCGAGCCGGGCGTCCGCGCGAAGCTTTTCACCCCCGTCGTGCTTCTGCGTTGCTTCCCGAAAGCACTTCCCTTTTGGCCCGCTTTGCGCCGATCATTGACGCAGCCGGCGCGTGCCCGATGCAAACATCCGTTTCCTTTGAGGGGCCATTGAGGGGCCAATAAGGGGCCAAAGACAAAAAGCCGCAGACGCAACGCTACACGAGGACGCTTCACACGATGATCTCCCCGCTGGAAATGACGCTGTTTCTGCTGCTTGCCTCGGTAGTCGGCGTCGTGCTGTTCCGTTACCTGAACCTGCCGCCGATGCTCGGCTATCTGAGCGTCGGCATCCTCGTCGGGCCGCGCTCGCTCGGCATCGTGCCGGACATTCACGGTGCGCAGAACCTCGCCGAGTTCGGCGTCGTGTTCCTGATGTTCTCGATCGGCCTCGAATTTTCGCTGTCCAAGCTGCGCGCGATGCGCTACGCCGTGTTCGGGCTCGGGCTGTTGCAGGTGCTCGGGACGATCGCCGTCGCGCTCCTGCTCGGGCTCATGCTGGAGCCGTGGGTGCATATCACCTGGCAGGCGTGCGTCGCGCTCGGCGGCGCGCTCGCCATGTCGTCGACGGCCATCGTCAGCAAGATGCTCGCCGAGCGGCTCGAAATCGAATCGGCGCACGGCCGCAACATCCTCGGCGTGCTGCTGTTCCAGGATCTGGCCGTCGTGCCGCTGCTCATCGTGATCGCCGCGTTCGGCGGCGATCCGAAGTCGCTCATGGAGTCGCTCGGGCTTGCCGGGATCAAGATCGTGCTCGCGCTCGCGCTCCTGCTGATCGTCGGCCAGAAGTTCATGACGCGCTGGTTCAACGTCGTCGCGCGGCGCCGTTCGCAGGAACTGTTCGTGCTGAACGTGCTGCTCGTCACGCTCGGCGCCGCGTTCATCACCGATAAATTCGGCCTCTCGCTCGCGCTCGGCGCCTTCATCGCGGGCATGCTCATCGCCGAAACGCCGTACCGGCATCAGGTGGAAGAGGACATCAAGCCGTTTCGCGACGTGCTGCTCGGCCTCTTCTTCGTGACCACCGGCATGCTGCTCAATCCGCACGTGATCGTGCAGCACCCGCTGCTGGTGGCCGCGTTCCTGATCGGGCCGGTCGTGCTCAAGGCCGTCATGATCACGGCGCTCGCGCGGCTCTCCGGCGCGTCGCCCGGCGTCGCGATGCGCACGGGCCTCGGTCTCGCGCAGGCGGGCGAATTCGGCTTCGTGCTGTTGAACCTCATCCTCGACAAGCATCTCGTCGATCCGACGCTGCTCCAGGCGATCCTCGCCTCGATGCTGCTCTCCATGCTCGCCGCGCCGTTCCTGATCCAGAACGCCGACCGCATCGTGCTGCGCCTGTCGTCCACGGAATGGATGCAGCAGTCGCTGATGATGACACGCATCGCCACGCAGAGCATCAAGCAGACCGGCCACGTGATCGTGTGCGGCTATGGCCGTGCGGGACAGAACCTCGCGCGCATGCTCGAATACGAGGGGCTCTCGTACGTGGCGCTCGACCTCGACCCCGACCGCGTGAGTGCGGCGGCGGCGGCGGGCGAATCGGTGGTGTTCGGCGACGCGGCGCGGCGCGAATCACTCGTGGCGGCCGGCATCCATCGCGCGGCGGCGGTGGCGATCACCTATGCGAACACGCAGTCGGCGCTGCGCGTGCTGCACCATATTCACGAGCTCGAACCCACGCTGCCCATCATCGTGCGCACCGTGGACGATGCCGATCTCGAACGCCTGCTCGCGGCGGGCGCGACCGAGGTGATTCCCGAGATCGTGGAGGGCAGCCTGATGCTGGCCTCGCACATGCTCGTGGTGATGGGCGTGCCGATGCGCCGCGTGGTGCGGCGCGTGGAGGAGATGCGCGACGAGCGCTACAGCCTCTTGCGCGGCTACTTCCACGGCACCGACGATGTAGGCGAGGACGGTCACGAGCAGGTGCGGCTACAATCCGTACCGATCGACGAGCGCGCCGACGCCGTAGGTCGCACGCTCGCGGAACTCGGCCTGTTCGACCTCGGCGTGGATGTGACGGCGATC
>NZ_JAMXLH010000022.1 GCF_024281035.1 Paraburkholderia sp. | reverse complement strand
CGTCGAACACGGTCGCGAAGCGGTTCTGGACCGGCTGCGTCGCATAGGCGATAAAGCGCCACTTCCGGTATTCGTAGTCGGCCCAGATCGCGTCATAGGCCTGGCGCACATTCGGGCCGTCGCGCACGGAAATGAAGCGCTGGAGGTCGAATGCCATTTCCTGGCGGCCCACGCGGAACTTGAACGTACCGCCACCCAGCGCACCCGTGTACGTGACAAACGCCTGCTCCAGATCGAGCGGGTTCTTGTCGACCGGCGTGACCATATTCTTGCCGAACGCACGCGCATCCGCGAATTGCACGAAGAACTGCCAGTGTTTGGCAAGGTGCGCATCCGCATGAACCTCGATGCGCTGGATCAGATACGTATCCGACTGGGTGCCGATGCCGAACAGCGGCGCGTTACTGCTTTCGAGGCGCTCGCGCAGGTTCACACCGAGCGACAGATACGACGCAGGGTCGCCGCCGAGCGGAATGTACTTGAGGCTGTCGAGGGGCTGGCGCGGAACGCATGGATTCGCGAGCACCGACCAGTCTTCCTGCCAGCGATTGAACAGCACGGCGGGCCGTTTGGCATCGCACGTGGCGCTCGACGTCGTGGCGGCCGCCGTTGCGCCTGAGGTCGCATCGGCCGCGACGCTCACGCCAGCCGCCGGCTGCGCGAGCATCTGCGCGAACGCCGCATCGGCGCCGGACAGCAACAACCCCGCGAAAGCCGTGACGCCCGCGGCCCTTCCCAGCGGACGCCCACGCATTGCAGTCGGCACCATGGTGTTCCTCGCCATTGTCCGCTTGTGGTTATGTGCGCCCGCATCTTCATGCGGCGGGCGGGATCGAGTCCGTTCCCCCGTCTTCCATACCGTCATGCGTGCCCAGGCGTGGCCGCGCGCTCGTGCTCTCCCGTGGTCAATGCAAGCGCAACGAGTGCGCACGCTGGCGCGAGCAGCGCCCAGAATCCCGCATAGCGGTAGCCGAGTGCCCCGGCGATCGCTCCGATCGCAAATGCAACGATGGCGGGCATCATCATCGCGAATCGTGCACGTGCGGCTTCACGCACGGTCTCGGCCGTGTCGGGCGAAAGCATGTCGACCGCGTCGAGAATCGCTTGTGTGACGTTGCCGGTCATCACGGTATTCGGCACACCGGGTCGTTTGATGAGCTTCGGATGCGCATTCTGCACGCCCATTGCGAACGCGCCGACGATCCCCGCCACCGTGACCGCCAGGCTTTCTGGCTGGGTGACGGGCGTTGCCCAAACGCCGGCGAAGCAATAGCCGAACATGAGCACGGCCTGCACCGCGTGAAGCAGGCGCGCGCCCTGGCGCTCATGTTGTTCAGACAACGATCGGATCAGCAGACTGCTGACGACCACCCCGCCGACGAACGCGGGAAACACGATGAGCTTGAGCAGCACGCCGCGTCCGAAGCCTGCCACGCCCGCGCCGATCAACACGAAGTTGCCCGTTACGTGGGCGGTGAAAAGCCCGAACAGCGCAACGAAACTCAGCGTATCGACGAAGCCCGCAATCGCGGAAAGAATGGTGTCCTCGGACTTCATTTCGCGACGTTGCCGTGGATCTCGGCGATGTAGCCGCCCGGGAACTGAACGATCGCGGCATTGCGTCCGTCTGAAGTAAACGGCGGCACGAGCACGGTCACACCCGCGGCCTTCGCCTTATCCAGCGTCGCCGCCAGATCCGCGACTTCATAGCCGGTCATCTCCCGCCCGAACGGGTAAGGCAGATGGCCATTCGTCACGAGCACGGTGATCTTGCCGAATCCGGACTCGATGCGCACGCGCCGATAGGTGCCATCCGGCTGTCCGACTTCGATACCGGGTGCATTGGGCACATCGGACACCACCTTGCCATTCGAGAATTTCACGAAGTCGTGAACGAATTTATGCAAGCTGGACGGCGAAACGTAGACGCGATTCTCTGGAATCCTCTCCAACGGATCGTAATGCGGTGCCTGCGTATGCCAGTAGAGCTGCATCTTGACGCCGCCGGCCCACGAGACGACCGCGTCGCGACCAATCGGATCGGGAAACGTGTCGACGATCACATCCGCGCCGTGCTGGCGCGCCACCTTCATGGCCGTGTCCATGTCGGTCACGAGATAGCCCGTGCGCTCGGCGCCGAAGGGCCAGGGAATGGGCGTCTTGAAGCCAAACACGGAAATCGTTCCCGAGGGCGTGAAGACGAGTTGCGACATCGTCTGACTCGGCGTGGGCGTAACCTGAAATACGCCCTGTTTCGACTTGCTGCCGCCAAACGTCGCGACGAAGCTGTCGGTGAAGCGGTCGAAATCTTCGGGTGCGACGTACACATGCGTCGTGTCGTATTGCGGACCGACTGCGAGCGTCGGCGCAAGAACGGCGGCTGCTACCGGCGGTTTCGCAAACGAAACCGGCGCGCCACCCAGAGCGCCTGCGATCGTCAGGGCGAGCAATACAGTGCGAATTGTTCTCATGACGGGATGTCCCTGTTGTTTGAACTTACGGTCCGATCGATCGGCCGCGATTGTTGCGAGCCCCACTATCCGCATCGCCTAGCATGGTTGCGAGCACGAGTGCCGCGATCAGCCCGAGGTGCTCGAAAAAGCTGTTGAGCGCCATGAAGCGCGCCGTGCCGGTCTGATTCCAGAAATCGTTGGCCACCAGCATCGCGACAAGGGTCAGCAAACCGAGCCCGCCCGCGCCGATCCACGTAAAACGACGAAATACCACACACAGCGACCCGCCGATCTCGACGACGACCGCCAGCGCCGCCCAGAGCGCAGGTGGATGCAGGCCGAAATGCGCCTGCTCCGCGATCGCGCTCCCGAAGTTCAACGCCTTGTACACGCCACCGATCAGGAAGGCCGATACGAGCGCGAGGCGCGCGAGCGGCGCAACCCACGGCTGCGCAAGGAACGCCCGGATCCACGCAGGGTTGCTGCCGCCGCTCAGCGCCGACATCTCAGATCGCCCAGCAGGAGCAACCGAACACGCCCCAGAACGCCTTCGCATCCGCTACCGGCGATGTGCTGCTCCACGCGTGCGCATGGCCATGCACGCCGCACGCGCGGGCGCAGCCGCATGCCGCCGTCGCGACGCGCTGCAACGGCGCGCCCTCGCGTTGCTTCGCCCCCCAGGCGCCGAAGCCGCCATAGCGGCGCACCGGCGACCAGTCCGGCATCGCTGGCGGAATCGGCGCGTCGTACTGCGAGAACGGGCCCGCACCCCACACGATGCGGCCGCCAACCACGGTCAGCAACGCTGTCGTGTCGGCGATATCGTCCTCGGCGCAGGCGAAGTAATCGCGGTCCGGCACCATCAGGTCCGCAAGCTGCCCCACCGCGATGCGGCCTTTCTTGCCCTCCTCGTTCGAGAACCACGTCACGTATTCCGTCCACATGCGCAAGGCCGTCTCGCGATCGAGCAGATTGCGCTGCGGATACATCCGCAAGCCTGCAACCGTCTTTCCGCTCACGAGCCAAGCGAGCGATACCCACGGGTTGTATGACGCCACGCGGGTCGCGTCGGTGCCTGCAGAAACCTTGATGCCTTTCGCGAGCATCTTCGCCACAGGCGGTGTGGCTTCCGCAGCCTGAGCTCCGTAACGCTCGACGAAGTACTCGCCCTGGTAGGCCATGCGATGCTGCACCGCGATGCCGCCGCCCAGCGCCGCAATGCGATCCATCGAACGTTCGGAAACCGTTTCCGCGTGATCGAAGAACCAGTTGAGTCCTGCAAGCGGGATGTCCTTGTCGATCTTCTCGAACACATCGAGCGCACGGGCGATGGTTTCGTCATACGTAGCGTGCAGCCGCCACGGCCAGCGGTTCTGCGCGAGCACGCGCACCACCTCTTCGAGTTCGCCCTCCATTCCGGGCGGAAGTTCCGGACGCGCCACACGGAAGTCCTCAAAGTCTGCTGCCGAGAACACGAGCATCTCACCGCCGCCGTTATGGCGGAAGTAATCCGTGCCGTCGTGATATTTGACCGCGCGAGTCCAGTTCAGAAAGTCTTCCTTCTCGGCCTTCGGCTTCTGTGTGAAAAGGTTGTACGCAATGCGGATCGTCATTTCGCCCGCGTCGTGCAACTTGCGAATGACCTCATAGTCCTCCGGGAAATTCTGCGAGCCGCCGCCCGCGTCGATTGCGCCGGTCACGCCCAACCGGTTGAGTTCGCGCATGAAATGGCGCGTCGAGTTGTATTGATACTCGGGCGGCAGCTTCGGACCTTTCGCGAGCGTGGCGTAGAGAATCGCAGCATTGGGGTTCGCGAGCAGCAGGCCGGTGGGTTCGCCCGCGTCGTCGCGCAGGATCTTGCCTCCCGGCGGCTCCGGCGTGTCCTTCGTATAGCCCACCACGCGCAGCGCGGCCGCGTTGAGCAGCGCGCGGTCATACAGGTGCAGGATAAAGACCGGCGTATCGGGCGCCGCTGCGTTGAGCTCTTCGATGGTCGGCAGCCGTTTCTCGACGAACTGGTGTTCGGTGAAACCGCCGACCACCCGCACCCATTGCGGCGCGGGCGTGATTGCGACCTGCTGCTTGAGCATCTCCATGGCAACGGCAAGCGAGCGCACGCCGTCCCAGCGCAACTCCATGTTGTAGTTAAGTCCGCCGCGAATCAGATGCAAGTGGTTGTCGATCAGACCGGGCAACACAGGGCGGCCGCCGAGATCGACGACCTTGGTGGCGCCGCCCGCGAGCGGCATGACCTCGGCGTCGCTGCCGACCGCGACGAAGCGGCCATACGCGATCGCCACTGCCGTAGCGGCCGGTTTCGAAGGATCCAGTGTCGTAAACCTTCCATTACGAAGAATCAGGTCGGGCTGATTGCCGGTTGTGCTCATGTGCGCTCCTTGCTTCGCTGACTTCGATCACTGCGTTTGCTCTCTCTGTCTGCTCACGACGCCCGGCACGATCAAAGCCCAAGCCACTGCCGCAGGGCCGGGACGACCTCTACGCCAATCACCATGCCCAGCAAGCCGATGAGGGCAACGAGCGGCGGTGCGGGCGAGCGGACCTTGATCACGCTGTAAATCACGCCGATCAGCACGCCTGCACCCAGTGAAACGAGATACGGCTCCATGTGGTCGATCGCTCCGAAAGATTAGAATGCAGGTCATTGCATCCCGGTTCGCGCCCCGGGTTTTTCCGCACCTCCCGCGGTCGCATTGGGTCCGCCTTCATCGCCTGAGCTGGTATACGAGACGTTCGTCGATTCCATTTCCGAAATACGAAACCTTCCTGATCTCGAAGCCTGGGCCATCTTTGCACGTGTCACCGAGACCGGCTCGTTTGCGAAAGCGGCGGACCTGCTCGGTATATCGCAGCCCACGGTCTCCAAGGCGATTGCCCATCTCGAACAACGCCTCGGCACGATGCTGCTGTACCGTACGACGCGAAAGCTCTCGCTCACGCCGACCGGCGAGTTGCTGCGCGACCGGGCGGTGCAACTGCTTGCCGACGCAGAAGTCTTCGAAAGCGAGGCATCCGCTCTCGCGCTCGAACCGCACGGCGTCGTGCGCGTGAACGCCTCCACGTCGTTCGGTTTGCAGCACCTCGCACCGCTGCTTCCCGCGTTTCTCGAGCGCTACCCGAGTGTCGACGTCGATCTCGTGCTCACCGACCATCCGATCGATATCGTGACAGGCGGCTTCGATGTGGCGATTCGCGTGGACGACCTGAGCGACTCCTCGCTGTGTTCGCGCCGCCTGTGCGCCGTGCGCCGGCGTCTTGTCGCGTCGCCTGCCTACCTCAATCGGCACGGGCGGCCGACCCATCCGCACGATCTCGAACGGCATACGAACCTGACCGACACGGGCCTGCCGAACCCGGAATTCTGGCGCTTTCGCAGCATGACATCGGACGAAGAATATGCGGTGCCCGTGCGCGGGCGCGTGCGCTCGAATAACGCCGACATGCTTCTTCCGTCGCTGATCGCCGGTCATGGCCTCGCCCTTCAGCCCGAGTTCCTGGTATGGGACGCCCTGCAGCGCGGCGAACTCGAACTCGTCATGTGCGGCTGGCAGATTGCCGACATCAATGTCAACCTCATTACGCCACCGGGCGCCTTGCGCAGCGCACGCGTCACCGCGCTGCTCGAGATTCTCGTAGAGCATCTCGCGAACGCGCCGTGGGCAAAGTCCGAGGGCTGAGCGCCGAACGGCAGACCGCATGCAGACACGTTCACCCGTGCAGAGCATTTGTCCAGGCCGGGCCGGATCCGCAGGACACGCCGCACGGCGCGCTCACTTCGCCGGCACGGCCGGCAGCGCCTCATGCGGCGTGGCCGTGCGCTGTGCAGCCTTGTGGACCATGGTGTACGCGTAGTCGATGCCCATGCCATAGGCGCCCGAGTGCTCCTTCGCAATTGCCATGATTTCGTCGTAGGTGTCGCGGCGCGCCCAGTCGCGCTGCCATTCGAGCATGACCTGCTGCCACGTAACCGGCACGACGCCCGCCTGGGTCATGCGCTGCATCGCGAAGTCATGCGCGTCCTTCGACGTGCCACCCGATGCGTCCGCAACCATGTAAATTTCGTAGCCGCCTTCCAGCATCGCGCAGAGCGCAAACGTCGTATTGCAGACTTCCGTCCACAAGCCCGATACGACCACTTTTTTGCGGCCATTCGCAGCGAGCGCATCACGCACCTTTTGATCGTCCCACGAGTTCATCGAGGTGCGTTCGAGCAGCTTCTGGCCCGGGAACACGTCAAGCAGTTCTGGATACGTGAACCCTGAGAAGCTTTCCGATTCGACCGTCGTGATGGTGGTCGGAATCTTGAACACCTTCGCGGCCTTGGCGAGCGCAACGACATTATTCTTGAGCACCTGACGGTCTATCGACTGAACACCGAAGGCCATCTGAGGCTGCTGATCGATGATGATGAGCTGGCTGTTCTGTGGAGTGAGTACTTCAAGCTTCGGATTGCTCATGACGTACATCTCCTTTTGATACGACGAAAAAGATCCCGCCTCGCCGGCATGACCGTGAGGATCTCGACGTCCTTCGTGCGGGGGAAAAGGGCTATCCAGCCATAGACATTTAATACGGAAAACTGGCGAAAGAACACCCAGGACATGGAATTTATTCGATTCTGAAAATTGCATTGCCTCGGCGTCTCAATTACGCTTTCCTTATTTCGGAAAACCCGATACGCTTCCAACAAATTCGCTGCGCAGTGTCAGTCGCCGGTTGGCGGTCCACGGGACTCGCAACATGAAAGCGTATATTTCTTCGTTTCTCGCCGGCCTGCTTGCGGGCATTGTTTACTTCGCGGTCGGCGTGCAGTCGCCGGCCCCGCCCATCGTTGCGCTCGCGGGCCTGCTCGGCATTCTGGCCGGTGAACAGATTGTTCCCGTCGTGCGCCGCATGCTATCGGGGATCAAGCTCAAAGCGGCATGGCACGAAGCGAAATGCAGCCAGCACATGTTCGGCTCGCTGCCGGGCGCTAACGCATCCGATGCAGCCGCGAAGGACCAGCGATCAACGTGATCCGTTGGCGTTCACAAGATTGCGTACTCCACCTTTTTCCATGGCGCCTCGCACACGGTGCGGGGCGAGTGCACGAGTTTGTCTTCCGATTTGCTGGGGTCTGGAGATTTTCGACCGCACGGGCGGCGCCGAACGCGCTTGATCGAGTTTCATAACGCACCGATGCGCGCGATAAAGTGTTGCGCGCATTTTCGCGAGGTGCGAGCAAACTGGATGCCGCGTTCAACAGATTTAACTGGTTCCGCGGCAGAAATTCCGAACGCTTATAAACATCTCAAGGCTGCGCGGACGACGGCTCGAGGCTCGCGCGCACCCGGTACTGCAGTGAAGGATCCTGGCTGACGATCTGCCAGTCGACCCATTGACCAGCGGGCACGACCAGTCCTGGATGGTTCGCGTGCACCTCGCTCGGCTGCGGCGGCAGCGCACAGCCTCCCGGGGTTTTAAGCGTGGTGTCGCTTTCGACCGTTTCCCGCGCCTGGATTGCGAGAACGGTCACTGCCGGGCCTGCACGCAGCGGTGCGACAGTTATCGTGCGCTGCAGGTCGATATCGCCCGCGGGCTGGTTCTTGCAGCCGACGTTATGCGTGACGACGTTGTGATGCTCGTTGGTCCTCGCCTGGCCAACCGTGGTCGTGCCGCCAAACGAGTCGACTTGCTGACCGTCGCGGATCACCTGCAGCGTCCAGTTGACGACAGGCTGCGCGGCGGGTTGTGCGTACGGCTGCGGTGTTAGCGTTGGTTCTGGCGCTGGTTCTGCATACGGCTGCGGTGTAGGCGCGGACGCTGCGTACGGCTGCGGCATTGGCGCTGGCTGCGCATACGGCTGCGGCGATGGCGCTGATGCTGCGTACGGCTGCGGTGTTGGCGCTGGCTGCGCATAGGGCAGCGGCGCCGGGAGTATCGGCGGTGTTTCCTGCACCGTGCGCACCGGAGCGGCCTTATAAGCGGGTCCATGGACACGCCTGCGCGCAGGCTTATGAACCGGTTTTTCAGCGCGCTTTTCAACTGACGCTATTGCAGGCTTTTGAGCAGACTGTGGCGCCGCTCTTTGAGCTGACTGCGGAGCTGGCCGTCGAGCCGACTCGGGGGGATTCAGAGGAACGGCGTGCACCACCGGTTGCGAGGCCGGAATCGCGGGCTGCACCACACCCTGCACCTGCGTCTGCGCGTTCGCGGCCACGAACGCGGCAGCAGCTACGGACAGCGCCGCAGCGAGGCAGTTCTTCCACAACATCATGTCGGCGGGCTCCTTGCACGCATTGCGATGCAGAGGTGCCGCACATCGCGTGCCCGAACGTTTGCTGTCGAGGTGACAGAACACTTATTCCATCGCGCCGGGAATTCGCACAAATCACGCTTGTCCTGCTACTCGGACCGCTTCGCATCATCTCGCACGCGGAGCTTGCCATCGGCTGCACGACGGCTCTTCACATGATCGATGAACGCACGCAGCTTCGGCATGATCTGCCGGTGACCCGGATAGTAGAGCGACACGCCCGGCATCACAGGCGCATACGCGTCCAGTACGTGCAGCAGCTTTCCCGCCTTCACCCTCTCTGCGACCATCGGCTCGGGTAATTGCGCAAGTCCCATGCCCTCCATTGCCGCACCCAGCAACGTCGGGAAATCGCTGGCGATGAATGGTCCCGATACTGCGATCTCGATCGTGTTTCCGTGGTCGTCGAATGACCACGGAGCGAGCACGCCGGTAGAGCGCCGCCATCGCAAGCATGCGTGCTGACGTAAATCGTCTGTGTGCATCGGCTGGCTGTGCTCTGCGAAATAAGCAGGACTGCCGATAACGATTAAACGAAACGGCGGCGTCAACGGTACAGCAACCATGTCGGGCGAAATGAACTGACCGAGCCGGATGCCTGCGTCGAATCCTTCCGCCGCGAGATCGACCAGCTTCTCGCTTGCTGCGATCTCCACCTCGATCTCGGGATTGGCCTTGCAAAACGATGCGATCAGCGGCTCCAGCAGGATCGGGACGATCGCGCGCGGCACTGCGAGACGCAGCAATCCGGCCGGCCGCTGGCCGAGCCCGCGCGCCACTTCGCTGGCGGCGACGAGTTCCTCGAATGCGGGTTTGGCGCGCGAAAGAAAGCGCTCGCCCGCTTCACTCAGGCCGACGCTGCGCGTGGTGCGGATGAACAACGCGGCGCCAATGCGCGCTTCGAGGGCGTGCACCGCCTGACTGACCGCGGACGGCGTCACCCCGAGTTCCGCGGCTGCCTTGCGAAAACTGCGATGCCGGGCAACGCTCAGAAACACCTCCACGCCGTCGAGCGCACCCTGTCTGACTGTGAAGTTCTGCTTCATGGCCCGTCAACATTGTGAGGAATAGTCGCTCGCGGGAATCGATGTTACACCTGGCACCTCAATGAGGAGAACCGCTGATGAACGCCTCGCCGATCTCTGCTGGCATCGCTTTTCCGCGCCCCGCCTGGCGCAGCCTGTATTGGTTCGCTCCGCTGACGTTACTGTGGATTGCACTGATCTACTGGCAACCGATTATTCCGGCCAGCGGTTTTCAAACCACTGCGCACCAGTTGGTGGCCCAGGTGTTCATCGCGCTGGGATTGTGGCTCGGCCTCGCCAACACGGACCTGACGACAGGCCAACGCCGCACGACCTGGCTTGCAATCGTCATTCCCCACACGCTCTGGTTCGCAATCGTCTGGAGCGCGGCGATTCAGGGCGCCTTTCACCTTGACGTCACACCGCCACCGTTACCGTTGCTGCCGCTGGCGATCTTCCTGCCGGTGCTTATAGGCGCGCCGTTGTTGCTGCGTTCAAAGCGAGTGGGCAAATTGCTCGACGCGATGCCTCCAGCCTGGCTCGTGGCGATTCAGCTTTATCGCGTGTTCGGCGGTTGGGCGCTCGCTGCTTGGCTGCATGGCGGATTGCCCGGCGTGTTCGCATTACCGGCGGGAACGGGCGATGTGCTGACCGGCCTCTTCGCCCTGCCTGCGGCCATTGCCGTGGCGAGCGGGACAGCGCAAGGGCGCAAGGCGGCGATTGCCTGGAACCTCTTCGGCCTCGCCGATTTCGCCGTCGCGATTACGTTGGGACTGGTCACCGCGCCCGGACGATTCCAGTTGATCGTTCCGGCTGTGCCCGGCATAAACGCCGGCGCTTATCCGTACGTGCTGACGCCCGCTTTCGTGGTGCCAGGCTCGATCCTGTTGCACGCACTGTCACTGCGGCAACTGATCAGGCTACGCGCCCGATGATTCCTTCCCTTTTCTTCCATACGCGCGACACCAGCCGAAAGGAGGCAACATGTCACCGGAGCGCATTTTCCAGTTGCATCTCGTTCTGGGCTACGTCGCCTGGCTGCTGTGCTTCAACGTATACGTCTGGCCAAGGCTCAAGGCGATGGACCCGTTCGACGCGCAACGCGCAATCGCCACGTTGCACAGCTTCCGCTTCTTCGGACTCGCCTTCATCATGCCGGGCGTCGTCAGTCCCCAGCTTCCTGCAAGTTTCGCCGTGTTCGCTGCATACGGCGATTTCCTGACTGGCGTGCTGGCAATACTCGCGCTGCTTACGGCACGCATACGTCCGCTCTTCTGGCTGTTCGTCGTAGCGTTCAATGTCGTGGGAGCGACCGACCTCATCCTGGACTACTACCATGCGATACAGGCCGGTCTTCCGGCCATGGCAGGCGAGTTGGGCGCCACGTACGCGATTCCAGTCATCTACGTGCCTTTGCTCACCATTACGCACGTTACCGCCTTCTATCTGATGCTGCGCCCTCAGCCAGGGACAGCACCGAGTTACTGATGAGCCTTGCGTGAGGGCATGATATTTACATCGAGCGCCGCTATCGTCTTCCGATGGGTCGTCTTTACTTCGTCGCTCACAACCTTCCCGTAATGAATGCCGGTTCTCCTTGCGATAAACCGGGTAATAGCGAAGCGCTTACATGAGTGAACGCTCGCGGACGCCATTACACATGTGGGCATAAGATGTTCGCTCGTATTCCATGCGCAGCTTCCTGCTTCGGCACATTCCTGCATCGTGGAAAACGGCGGAAAGCGAACAAGGCGCGCCCCCTCTTCCGAGAAATTTTTCGGCGCGGCCTGTCCATCAACAGGCGGCCCGCGCGTCATTGTGATGGCGGCCCCGATGTTTTTCAGCCGCCTCATCCCCATGACGGAGGTTCACATGCAATACCTGCTGATGATCTACTCGCAAGAAGACCGCTGGAATCAGATGACCGATAGCGAGCGCCAGCAAGGCGTCGCGGCGTATCAGGCGTACACCGAGTCGTTGCAAAAAGCGCAGGCGCTGGTCGGCGCCAACCGGCTGCAGCACACGAGTGCGGCCACCACGGTGCGTCTCGTCGACGGCAAGCCGCAAGTGCTCGACGGACCGTATTCCGATTCGAAGGAGCAACTCGCTGGCTATTACCTGATCGACGTGCCCAACCTCGACGCGGCGATCACGTGGGCCTCGCGTTGTCCAGGCGCCGGGCACGGCGTGCTGGAGGTGCGCCCGGTGTGGACGGCCCCGGGCGAGGCACCGTCCGTTGCATGAATACGTCCGGCGGTGACGCCGCGCATTCGGTTGCCGAGGCGGTCGCTCGCCGCAGTTACGGCAAGCTCGTCGCGCTGCTGGCCATGCGCACGCGCGACGTCGCCGCGGCCGAGGACGCGTTGTCCGATGCGTTTTCGGCCGCGCTCGCGGATTGGCCCGTCCGCGGCTGCCCTGCGAATCCTGAAGCGTGGCTGATGACGGTGGCGCGCCGCCGGGCAATCGACGGCGCGCGGCATCGTCGTATCGGCGACGAAGTGGCAAACCAGCTTGCGATCCTTGCCGACGAGATCGATTCGCACGAGCCAGGCGCATTGCCCGACCGGCGGCTTGCGTTGCTGTTCGCATGCACGCACCCGGCGCTCGACGCGACGATTCGCACGCCGTTGATGCTGCAGGTGGTGCTGGGCCTCGAAGCAAAGGCAATTGCGTCCGCTTTCCTGATGTCACCCGCCGCCATGAGCAAGCGCCTTGTGCGCGCGAAGAACAAGATCCGCGAGGCGGGCATTCCGTTTAGCGTTCCCGAGCGCGAGGCGTTGCCCGAGCGCCTCGATGCTGTGCTGGAAGCGGTCTATGCAGCGTATGCGGAAGGGTGGACCGACCCGGTCGGCGGCGATGCCGAGCGTCGCGACCTCGCCGACGAGGCATTGTTTCTCGCGCAACTGCTTGTCGAATTGCTACCCGAGGAACCAGAGACGCTTGGTCTGCTCGCGCTCATGCTGTATGCGCAGTCACGGCGCAATGCGCGGCGTGATGCGGCCGGTGAATACGTGCCGTTGTCCGCGCAGGATCCGGCAAGCTGGAACGCAGCAATGATCGACGCAGCCGACGCACTGCTGCGGCGCGCGAACGCGCTCAACGCAATCGGACGCTTTCAACTGGAGGCTGCGCTGCAGTCGGCACATATATACCGCTGCCGGACGCGTCGCCCGAACTGGGACGAAATCGTGCAGCTCTACGATGCGCTGCTCACGATAGCGGCGTCACCGGTCGTTGCCGTGAACCGCGCGCTCGCGCTGGCGGAACGGGACGGCGCGCAGGCGGCGCTCGAGGCGCTTGCGCCTTATGCGGACGATCCGCGTCTGGCGGATTATCAGCCCTATTGGGCCGCGCGTGCCGATCTGCTAGCGCGTGCCGGTGCGACGGTCGAAGCGCTTCACGCGTACGATCTCGCGATTGGCCTTGAGCGCGATCCGGCCGTGCGCCGTTTCCTGCAGCGCAAGCGCTCGGCGCTGTGATCGGTCGGCCGCCTGGAGCGCGCGTTGTATTCGCCAATAGCAACACGTTCGGAGCGAAGCGAGAGCTTCGCATGCGATTCCATGTTCTTCGCATAAGCGGCCGCTCCGATCACTGCGCTCAATCATAAGGCGTGCCGCAGACATGAACGGTCAGTCGACGTCAACGTCCACTTCGTCGACAATTGGCGCACCCATCCGACGATGATCGGTCACAAAAACAAGTGAGACGCCATACGTGAGCCCTTCCGTAGTTGTTATTGGAGCCGGTATCGCCGGACTGGCCGCAGCGCATCGGCTGTCGCGTGCTGGTGTCGCTGTGACGGTGCTCGAAGCCTGCGATCATGCAGGAGGACGCATGAGCACTGCGGTCCGTGAAGGCTACCGCATCGACCGTGGTGCGCAGTTTCTTTCCACCGGTTATGAAATCATTCCTGAACTGCTACGCGATGTCGATCTGTTCGATTCCCTGAAGACTTGCTCGCCGTGGTCGGGAATCGTGCGTGATGGGAAGATCCGCCGCGTTCACAGTCGCGCGCCCGCCACGCTCGCAAGTAGCGGCCTGCTGAAATGGCGCGATCTGTTACGTCTTGGCTGGCATTCCGGGTTGGACGCTCGTCGATCAAAGGCACTGCCACTCAACGATTACTCCGCATGGCACGAGTGGGATGACGCCGAGGCTGCGAGCTGGCTGATAAAACGCTACGGACGCGAGGTGGTGGAATACCTGCTTGAGCCGATGCTGCAGGGCTTCTATTTTCAGGCGCCGGAAGAGAATTCCCGAGCCCTGCCGGCGTGGATGAATTCCTTTGGCGCACGGCGCTGTCGAACCATCGCACTCAATCAAGGAATGGGCAGCCTGACCGGTGCCCTCGCTGCGAGGCTTGATGTCCGGCTGAACACTCAGGCGCTATCGGTACACCACAAGGCCGATCGGGCGATCATCGAAACCTCTCGTGGTTTGCTCGAAGCCGACCGCGTCATTATTGCCACGACTGCGCCCGTTGCCCGGCAACTCTGCCCTCCCGAAACGCCGCTCCTGAAAGCGCTCCTCGATACCCATTACAGCTCGACCCTCAATCTTGGCATTGCTTTTCGTGATGGGCTCGGAGAAAACAAAATACCCGATGACATCTACGGCGTTCTGATTCCGCGCAACGAGCGCAAGCGGATTGCCGCCATCGGTATCGAATCCCATAAGTCGCCGTCTCTGGTTCCACAAGGCGAATTGCTGAATGTGATGCTCGATGGCGAGGCGGGGAAGCGGCTTGTAAACGCCAGCGAGGATGCCGTCCTGAGCGAAGTGCTGCCTGAGCTGGAACGCTACGTTCCGGCTGCGCGTCAGTATCTCAGCTTCGTGCACATCAACCGATGGCCGCAGGCTGAACCGCTTTCTCCCGTCGGCCGCAGCCGCGCCATTGCCGCTTACCGCGCATCATGCACATCCATGCAACGCGTCGTGCTTGCCGGTGACTATCTGAGCGTACCGACAACGGAAGGCGCGGCACACAGCGGCATTTCGGCGGCAGATTTTCTGCTCAATGCTCTGAATGGTCGAAGCCGGTAGCACGCTGATGAGTAGCCGCGTCTATCGACCTGACAATACGCGCGGCGTGCCGAGTTCATCGACCTGCCCGCGCGATCTTCAGCGCATTCGCCCACCACAGCAGATCGTCGATCATTCGTTCGGCCGCCGAATCCAGTTCGGCCAGCTGCGCCGTAACGTTCTGGCCGCGAAAATGCGCGTATAGCGTCGCAGCCGGAATGTGGACCGCCGACCGGATCGGCGCAAGCTGCATTTCAACCGCAATTTCACGCAATTGCTCGATGGCGCGCGCGCCGCCGACACTTCCGTAGCCGATAAAGGTAATCGCCTTACGGTTCCATTCCGGATAGACCCAGTCGATAGCGTTTTTCAGAACCGCAGATGGCCCGTGATTGTATTCCGGTGAAACGACGATAAAACCATCGGACGCTTCGATCGCCTGCGTCCAGCGTTTCACGACCTCGTGCTCGTATGCCGGGCGACCCGGCATCGCGGGCGGAGCGGGGGCATCGAAGAACGGCATCGGATAGTCCCTGAGGTCGAGCAGGTGCGCATCGATGCCTTCACGCTTCGTCAGATGATCGAAAATCCAGCGCGCGGGTTTCTCGGCGAATCGCCCCTGACGAACGCTGCCAATGATGACGGAAATGACAGTCACGATACACTCCGATTGAGTGGAACAGCATCAAAGTACGATACCGCGGATCAACGCATCACGCCCTTCGCGCGCAGCTCGCGACCGATTCGCGCGATTTCGTGCTCGCCCTCGATCAGCGCTGCCGGGCTGGTGTGCACCGAGTAATTGCCGAGGTGGAGTTCGTGCGGATGCGGGATTGCCGTACCGAGAACAAAGCGAGCATCGGTCACCGCTTCGAATTCGATCGCCGCATCGGACGGATCGAATACGGCCAGCTCACCTTGATTGACCGGATCAGGCGTAGAAAGGCTGCCGTCCATCACTGCGATCCAGCCGACCCGATAGCCTTGCGGCGGCTGATAGGTCCAGCGCTGGCCGCTCTTGAGTTCCACAACGAAATAGTTCAAGCCCGGAGGCGCATCGATCGGGCTGACCGCCTCGCCGTTGCTGCCGAGCAGAACGCGCGCCGGACCATCCAACGGGATTTCGCTAACCGGAAGATGTTGGCTAAACGCGCTCGCCAGTTCACGCTCTGGCGGCAACGCGACCCAGAGTTGAAAGGCCTTGATCGGGGGAGCCACGGAACCAGAATGCCAGACGCCGCGACCGGCGCTCATCCATTCGATGTCTCCCGCAGACATCGTCCCTTCGTGGCCGGTGGATTCGACATAGTGGCCTTGACCTTCCATCGCCAGGGTCAAGGTAGCGATGCCCGAATGCGGATGCCAGCCAAAACCGGGTTGGCCAATTTCATCTCGTGTATCGAGAAGATCGAGAAATACGAATGGCTTGATCATCTCGCCGATGTCCGCGGGACTCACCAGCCGTACGATCGGCCCGTGCGCATGTCCACGCGTGCGAAAGACGACATGTCGGCCAGCACTGACATCGTGAATAGGCGGAGATTGGAAAGCGGTATTCATGAGGTGTTCTCCAGGTATTTGACGTGCCGTAAATGAGGGAGCGGATCAGATATCTGCATCCGTCTGCGCAAAGTTGAGGAAATATCCGCTGAACACCGTGAGCCCCAGGAACGCAAATGCCTCGGTCAGTTGCTCATCGCTCCAGCCTGCCTGTTTAGCGGCCTCCCATGCGGCCTCGCTAACGTTTCCCGAATTCGCCGTCGCTTCCCTGACCACGCGGGTCAGCGCGTCGATGCGGACGTCGCCTGACGCCGCACCCGTTCTTAGCGCGGTGATCTGTGCTTCGGTCCAACCGCTTGCGCGGGAGAATCGACTGGCGATGCCAATCATGTACTCGTTCCCGACTACGCCCGCAGTTGCGAGATTGAGCGCCCAACCCACTTTTGAATCGAACGTGCCATGCCCGGAAATCACTGCACGCAGCGATGCATACGCTGCCAGCACTGCGGGGGCGTGCGCCATCTGGGCATGCACATTCAGGGGACGTCCAGTCGGCGAAGATTGGGCAATCTGTTGCAGGAGCGGACGCGACGCATGCGGCGCGTCCTCGACAGTGTGCGCAGGAATCCGGCTCATGGCATTGGCTCGTATTAGCTCGTTCGCGTGGGACGTATTCAGACGGCCGCCGGAAGCGCGAAATTCGCTTTCGCCCATGTGGCAAACTTCGTCGGCTGTTGACCGGCGACTCTATTGGCGAGCGCGATCGCGTCATGCGAATCCGAGCCGAGATACGTGTGCGCTTCGAAGTACGCGAGCATCGCCGCGATGCCGTCGGCGCCCGGGAACCAGCCAGCAAAAACCTCAGCGGGAACTTGCTTGAACGAGAAGTTGTTTCCTTGACGATTCAAGGTATCGACAATCTCGTTGAAGCTCAGGAAATCGCCGACCAGTGGCAAGTGTTCACCGTGCCCCGCGAGCTCCGGCTGGGCGAACGCCCCCGCCACGATGCGACCGAGTTCATTGATGTCGCCCATGTGGATGACGCGCCGCTCGGGATCGAGTGGCAGCGCCCAGACCGCGGTTCCATCCTCCTGCTTCTGCGGAGCCATTGCACCGATCAGATTTTGATAATAGAACGATGCAATCACAAAGGTATGGTGGACAAATCCGGCCTCGCTCACGGCACGCTCAATCTTTGCTTTACCCGTGAAATGCGGGACATTGATCTTGCCGTGGCTGATCGTTTCCACGTTCGGAAGCGTCGACCAGATCAGGTGCTGCACGCCCGCATCTTTCGCCGCCTTGACGGCGGCAAGCGCCTGCCGCGGTTCGTCCGCACCCGCCTCCCAGGCATCGGTCACGAGGAAAGCGCCGTACGCTCCGGCGAATGCGGCTTCAAGCGTTTCAGGACGATTGAAATCCGCCAGCGCCACTTCAACGCCAGGTTCCGGATATCTCTCCGGCTTGCGCGTCAACGCACGCACTTTGAATTGACCGCTCGCCTGCAGCGCACGCACGACGGCGCCGCCTTGCTGACCCGTTGCGCCGACGACGGCGATAAGCTTCGGGGTGTTCGACATGATGACTCTCCAATAATGGTCTGGCTGCGGCGGCGCCGCCTCTCGCGCGAACGAACCTGGTGTGCGTGAGGGCGTATTAGATGAAACACCGACTGCTGACATCTGCAGTATGGTGATTAAAATGGCTTCACACTAGACGGTAAAGTCGGATCGTATTGATCCATTTTTGGAGAGATATCGTGCTCGACCTGAATGATCTCGCGATGTTTGTCCAGGTCGTCCGCGCGGGCAGCTTCTCCGAGGCGGCGCGGCGTCTGCACATGCCGGCCAACACGCTGAGCCGACGCATCGATCAACTCGAAGGACAACTCGGCACACGTCTGCTGCATCGCTCCACACGCAAGCTCGCGACGAGCACGGAAGGTCAGACGCTGTTCGAGCGCTATGCCCCGGCGATCGACCAGATCCTCGAAATCGGGCGGCTCCATGCAGACGAACACGCACCATCGGGCTCGGTTCGCATCACTGCGATGGCCGGCCTGTTCGAATTCTTTCGCATGGAATGGCTGGTCGAGTTCTACGCGCTCTATCCACACATCAGCGTCGATTTCCTGCTTGACGATACGCCGTCCGATCTGATCGCCGAACGCGTCGATCTGGCGCTGCGCATGGGCGTCGAGACCGGTAGCGGCTTCAGGGTGCGCCGGCTGGCTCCGAGCGCAATGATTCTCGCGGCAAGTCCGGCCTACCTGGAGCGGCGCCCGCCACCACGCACGCTGCGGGAACTCGCCGAACACGATTGCCTGACGATTTCCACGCGCCAGGGTCGCAGCACGTGGCGTCTGCAAGGTCCTCGCGGTAGTCAGGACGTGACGATCAACAGCCGGTTTGCGGTCAACGACATGCGCGTGCTGGCGCAGGCTTGTGTGGCCGAACTGGGCATTGCACTGCTGCCGCAGCTCATCGTTGAACCCGCCATCGCGCAGGGAAAGCTGGCACGCGTTCTGTCGACGTGGCGGCGCGCCAGCGCTGAGTCCGGCCTCCAGCTCGTATATACGAGCCGCCCGCCGGTGCCGCCCGCCGTAGCGGTTTTCGCCGAATTTCTCGTGGCGAAACTCGGCGACACGATGACAACCCCCTCAAAGAACAATCATGCCGGCAAGTTCGTCACGTTACCCGGCACCGACGATGCGTAAGCGTCGATACACCCTCGAACGGCGCATCTCGCGCAGCGTCCAGTGTTGCATCGACTGGTTGAATCCACGATGCGATTCGGACATCCATCACAGTGCGGCCCACGCGACCGCGTGCCAGCGGCTATAACAATAGTGGCGGCACAGTTCTCGTGTGTCGCCCGCTCGCCGAGGACGCCCAACCCGGCGAGTTCAACGCGCGAGACTGAAAATTACGTCCCGTTTGAACCGCAGTATCGGAGGTCATCATGCTGTACGAGTACGGTGGCTGGATCATTGATGCGACGCCGGATCGCTCCGCTGGAATTTACTTCGCACACGCGCGCCTCATTCGCGCCTCGTCGAATTCGTCGAATGGCGGCGAGGAGCCTGAAATGCACATCGAGCACGATATCGCCTGGTTTGAAAGCGAGGAACCGGCGATCCGGTGTGCGCACCAGTGGGCAATGACGTGGATCGACGAGCGCGAAGGCAGATCGCCAGCGTGCAATCCCGCCCCGGTTCGTTTCGCAATGCCATCACACACAACTCACGCTGGCTAACGCGCCGTGAGCACGTCAAGCGCCCCGTTAAATATCGCGTAGCCAACAATTCCGTCTGTGTTCGGAGCGATCACGGGATCGCGTCGGCCCATCATGTCTGATGGGCTATTTTTTCGATCATCGCAGCAAACCATGGAGATTCGGGGGGCGATAGTGCTACCAGTCCGAGTCCAGTGTCGCAGCACGCGGTGCGTGCGTCTGCGGACGAAACGGCGGAGAATCACTAACTCGATTCCGTCCCGCATGCACGTCGCGCTTGCTGTGGTTTGCCGCCGCTTGCCGCCGCTTGCTGCCGCTTGCTGCGGGCCATCGAGGTCAACACAATGTGGTATGCCCTGATTGAACAGCAGCGTCAGTGGTTGCGAACATTGGGTGCAGGGGCCTGGTTTGCATACGGCGCGTGGCCAGTGCCAGCGATGGGGCAAACCGCGTCGTCCTGCTTCGCCGATCTGTTCGGCCCCCTGCTCGGTCTCGCCGGGGAAGCGCCGCAGTTTGCAATCGACGCCATCGCATTCGATGGCCACCGCAGAGGCGTCGCCGAACGGATCGCCGCGCGCACGCCGTTCTGCAATTTGCGGTGCTTCGCGCGTCCCAACGCGCAGCGCGCCATTCTTCTGTGCGCCCCGCTTGCCGGGCACGCAGCCGTGATGATGCGCGAGACTGTGGAAGCGTTGCTCGCCGATGGCGACGTCTACATCATCGACTGGATCAATGCACGCGAGGTGCCGCTCGCTGCGGGACGCTTCGGCCTCGCCGATTACGTGGCGATGCTCGACGGCTTTATCGATACGCTGGTGCGCGGCGGCCGCCCGCTACATGTGCTCGCGGTCTGCCAGGCAACGCTTCCCGCGCTTGGAGCGCTCACGCTACGCGCGCAGCGTGCGCTCGCGCCGCCCGCGAGCATTACGCTGATCGGCGGGCCACTCGATGCACGCATCAACCCGAGCACGCTGGGGCGCGCCGCCACTTCGCATTCGCTCGAGTGGTGCAGCCGAAACCTGATCGATGTCGTGCCCGCCGGGTTCGCGGGCCATGGCCGCCGTGTGTTTCCGGCCTGGCTGCAGCAAGCCGAGATCGCGTTCGTTTACCCGCATCGCTATGTGTCTCTGGTCGAGCGTTATGCACAGGCCGCGTCGCAGGGCGACGCCGAAGCGCTTGCCACGGCCGGCCGGGCGCTGCGCGAGTACGCTGCGCTGCTCGACATGCCAGCCGAATACTTCCTCGATATCGTTGACATCGTGTTCCAGCGCGCGCTGCTCGCGAACCGCGCATGGCGTATCAATGGCACGCTCGTCGATCCGGCGGCACTGCGCGATGTCGTACTGATCACCGTGGAAGGCACGCGTGACGCCGTTACCGGAGCCGGACAGACACATGCGGCGCACGCGTTGTGCAGCGGTATCGCGCCGCACGAAAGGCGGTGTCTCGATGTCGACGACTGCGACCATTACGGCCTGTTCACAGGGAAGCACTGGAATGAGGACGTGCATCCGGTGCTGCAGGCGGCGTTCGCCCAGTCCGAAGTTGCCGCCCACCGTCACGTTTCGAGCACATAGCTGCCCTGCGATCGGCGTAAACGACCAGAACAGACGCCGCACGACCTGGCGCTCACCCACAACCAACGTGCCGATCCGTAAACCCATGCACGGCATTCTGACGTGAGGCGTTTTTTCAGGCGGGCTTGAGGGCCGTCGCGCGGAAAACGCGAACGAAAGACAGCGTAAATCGACGCGATGAACTGGCTATCCGCACGCGTGAATTGAGTCCCCGCTGCCCAATTTTCACAGCGGGCAGCGGGCAGCGGGCAGCATCCAGTCGCAGCCTATTGCGATCTCGTGAGCTTCAAGTTCCGCGGCAATTCATGCATGGCCGCTTCGCCTTGCCCCTTGCGCTTATCGAACACCTGCTCGATCCCGGCCTCAAAGACCGCTTCGCAGAACGCAATTCGTGAACGGTAATACTCGGCCTGCAGTTGCGCATCCAGAACCCGCTGTTCGGACTGGTATAGCGCCATACGTAATTCACCTAGCGCGCGCTCAGCTTGCTTCTCGGGTGTTGCAGCATTGTGAGCGATCAGGTTTGAAAGCCAGTGCAACATGGATGCGCCCTCCTGTCTTCGAATCCGCAATCGCGTGCGTCAGCACGCTGATTGACTCGAGTTGAAGCTGCGAAAAGGCTATCAGATTCGAACGTTAGCAACGTGTGCAGTAACGCACGTGTTGTATAAACGACGAAAAAACAACATCAGAACGGAACCGTAAGCGTAGCGTAGGCCAGCTCGGAGAATTCACGCGAGCCGTCATAGGCATGACTAAGCACTCCGAAGCCGTAAGTCAGTGCGATGTCGTGACTGAATGTCCACGCATGTTCGATGCGCGCGCCAAGCTCCGCACTCGTACCGAAGCCGCGCTGGTTATAGGCGCCCGCGGTCAGAAAGATACGCTGCAACAGGACCTTTTCTCCGGCGCGCCAGATTGCCCATTCGTGCATGGCCTGCACCTCCGCTGTGTAGTCGCGCGAGGGTGCGAAATAAGCCGCGTTGTCGATCGTGTTGCTGCTCGTGTTGAGATTCAGCGTCAGATTCAGCTTCTGATTCGCCGCCGTGAAAACCCGCTGTGTGCCGGATAGCGCGATTTCCTGATTAAAGTTCGAGTCGCTGTAGCGCGTCGCGGAGTAAGACACCGACCCTGAACGTCGATCCGTATCGGTGAAGTTCAAAGCGAATTGTGCCGACTTTCCCCACAGATGCTCGACGTATGCTTTCCATGGCAGCGCATTGCTATCGCTGTCGACGCCCGCGGTGGCTGACACATAGTCGTTGAACGCATAGGTGACTTCGCCGTTGCCGCCGGTACGTCCTTCGCCGCCCATCGAGCGCGTGGCCTCGCCAGTGACGCTCAGCGGGCCGTTGCGGTAGTCGCCGCCAACGCCCACGCGGGTGCGGCTGATATTGCCGATGTCCGTATTGGCGTGGCCGAAGAATGTATGGGCGAACACGCGCCAGTTATCGTAGATCGGCGGCGAATACAGGAACGTATCGCTGCTGAATTCGTTGTCGGCCAGTACCGAGTTGCCATGCTCGCCATTGACCGACACGGACAGCAGCGGCGCGCGAAACGCCGCATAGTCGCGCTTGAACGCGCGCACGGAACTGTTCTCCGGAAACGTGTCGTCGAATGCGTCGTAGATGCGGCGAGCCGTGCCGTAATCTTCCAGTTGCAGCGACGCCCTGCCCAGTCCGGCCAGCGTGTCGACGCTATCCGGGTGATCCGTCAACGTCGCGGAGTACATGTCGCGCGCACGCCGCGTCTGGCCGCTGCCCAGTATCGCGTCGGCCTGCGCATTGCGCACCTCGGCACTGAACGGCACCTGCTCTTCGAGACGCTTTAGTTCAGCGAGGCCAGCGCCTGTCTGCCCGATGTAGATCTGGTACTGCGCGTGCAGGCGGTAATAGCGCATATAGTCGTCGTTCGCGGCATCCCACGGATGAACCTGCTCGGCCGGGGGCAGATCCTTGTGAATGTCGTCAAGCACCTGGCTCGCCTGAGAATATTTGTTCTGATCCGTAAGCGCATAAAACAGGCCTTCGCGCAGATCGATCAGGCGCGTATGCGTACCGTACTGATACCCGAGCGTCGCGGCATCCGTTGGAGCCTGGGCCTGCTGCGCAATCGCACGGCGGTAAGCCTGCTCCGCCTTCGCCGGCTGCTGGAGGTACGAATAGGCGTCTCCCACGGCCGCGAGCGCCTCGACCGATATTTCGGACTGTTGTGGAATGGTCTCGAACGCGGCGACGGCATCTTTCATCCGCCCGCGCGCCGCATACGCGACCGTCATGTCACCCGCGAGCGACGCGCGCACCTGTGCGTATTCCGGCGACTGCGGCAAGCGTTTTTCGAATTCGACCGCCTCTCCAATAGCCTTGTCTAGCGCATCGAAACGGTCCGGGCTGCTCATCGCACGCACCTTGGCGCGGCCGCCACGCACCTCCTGGCGAATGCTGAGTTCCTCGATCTGTGCGATGTCGATCGGCGAGAATACATCCGGCCTCGCCTTGGCCTCTTCGAGCGCGCGTACCGCACCGCCGCTCGTTGCGAGCGAAAAGACCTGTGTGCGCAAGTCCTGGCCCGGCTGAGGGCCGGTTCCCGACAAAACTGGCGTACCCGGCGCTGGGCCCGGCACCGGTTGAGGCTGCGACGGATTGCTTCCCGGCTCAGACCCGGCTGGCGCTGGTGCCGCGCTCGCCCCGTTCTGCGGAGTGGACGGCTGTACGTTCAATTCTTCTTTGGGTGCTTGCGCAACTGTTTCAGCGGATTGCTGCTGCGCAACGACGTACACCGCTGGCCCCGCACGGCCCAATGTCTGCGCCGCACCGTTTTCGCTTTCGACTGCTGCGCAGGCATACAGCAGCAGGATGGCTGCGCGTGCGTACACATTGAGTTGCCGTTGGCACGGCGAGGCGCAAAGACGTTTGTTCTCGACCATTTCCGTCGCTCTCTTCCGATAGTTGAATACGAGAAAAGCAAAGCGGAACACGTAGATGGTGCGTCGAAGCTAACTCACGAACGCCTGCTAGAGAACAGGAAGGCAGTTGCCACAATCATATGAAAAAACCTGAATCTTGTTCGACGAACCATGCAGCCATGGTGGTTCAGCGAACGCACGACTCCGTCTTGTTATAGCTGTTATGGGACGTTTTTTCTTAAATGGAGCGCGATGTCCGGGTTTTCTCTGATTGAGCGTTGACGCGCCCTGCCTGCGGCCTGGCGAGGCTCCGAGGACGCGGACCGCACCGTGCACAGGTTATCGAAAGCGAACCGCGCTTTCCGGTCGTCCGCACGATAAAGCGCGATCATGGCGCCAGACTCTTCAAGCAGTACGGTCGCATCCGGCGTGCGAGGGTCCTCTCGCCGCACAGTGACGACCACGCATCACTCGTTCATGTGGAGTCCCTCCTGATGCCGACTCCACGAGTCGGAGCGCAAAACGATGCCGTGAGCAATGCGGCGCGCGTCGCAGAGGGAGAGTACGCGCGGCTACAGCGAACGAGTGCATGCGGATCCGTACAACCCCTTGCAGTGACGCGTAGCGATCCGGCTATTTCGGCACGCAACTGCGCGCCAGCGGCGATCACAAAATCGCTAATCTGCAGTCGCAACTTACAAAAAACGTGAACGCAAACGCAACGGTTTCGACGTGCAAATTTCACCAGGCACGCATCGTGCGCAAGCCCATACGCAGTTGCCCGTAGCTGGTCGTAAAATCGTGATTGCCGGTGACGGCTCAACTGTGCTGGAACATGGCCGCACGTCTGGCGCACGCCAGCGGCATCGTCTAGAACCCATCTTCGCAGGAACTTTCAGAACATGGCAACCGGTACCGTCAAGTGGTTTAACGATTCAAAGGGATTTGGGTTTATCACGCCAGACGAAGGCGGCGATGACCTCTTCGCGCACTTCTCCGAGGTTCAGGGTGCTGGCTTCAAATCTCTTCAGGAAGGCCAGAAGGTAACTTTTGAAGTCAAGCAGGGCCCCAAGGGAAAACAGGCGGCAAACATCATACCCCAGTGAGTTTTAGAGGCCGCAAACACGTTCTTTCGCGGCAGCGACCAGCGCAATACAGGACCGCTGCCGGTTTGGATCCAACTTCGCAAGCGGGAGCGTGTCTCCCGCTTTTTTCTCCGCACATCTGCATGCTCTCGCGAACCGCGTCGTCGAATCCGACCAATGGCCTACAACTTCCTTGCTGCAGGGCAGCGACGTTGTGCACGCGCTTGAACGCGGCGTCCGTGAGTTGTGAAACCGACTGTTTCAGGTTCAGGCGGGATACGACCTCGCAATTCGCGATAGATCCGTTGCAGTGAGCTGCCGCATTCTGCGTGAACAGCGCCCGTGGGCACTTCACCTCGTCCGCCAGGCCACACGCCGGGATTGCGTCTTACCGCAAGGCACACCGCCTGAATCCTTCGACACGATTCGTTACACACAAACACATCGATCACTCCCTTTCTCGATAGGGTGAATTAAACAACGGCAAGTGGGAGCATCGTATGAAGAGAATTATCGTGTTGACGCTTATGGGGCTATGCCTTGGCAGCGCCTTGAGCGGCTGCATCATCGTTCCCGACGGCGATGGATATCATCACCATCGCTACTACGATGACCGTTACTAACAGACGGGAAATAACGGTCCGGTAATCACGTCCAACCTCCTCGCTGTGGAGACTGCACTCTCATTCACACCGCCTTTGCGCATGGCGCTTCGCCGACTCGTTTCCCCCGGCGGCGATTCGCGTGGTACAGGCCGTGCCAGCAGGGTAAATATCCGGCGTTTGTGGATGAGGCGATCATGAAGTCTTTCAATTTCGAGCAACGGGTCGAAGAGATCCAGCTTTCGCTCGCGCACCTCGTCGAGTCACTCAAGACGCCTTCCGTGAGCGTGATTGACGTCGGCGACAGAGTCTTTCTGCATCTGACCTGGGTGGTGGAGTCGAGTCGCGATTCGACGCTCGATACGCGTTGCGCGGCGACCATCGAGGCGACGCGCACGCAACTCGAACGCTACGCACGTCTGGACACCGCACAGCGACGCGTGATCCAGCAACGCATTGGCGCGCTCGTGCACGAGCGTTTCGACGCAAGCCGAAACCGGCCGCACGGGAGCGGCGAGTGTGCGATCGAAATCGCACTCGGCGACGCGATTTTCGAAACCGGCAGCAACGACGACTATTTTCCGACGCTCGACTGAACGACATCGTCATCCACTATTCGTCAGGTACCGCGGAAAGCGGCGCGGCGACATGCTCGAGCGGCTTGCGCTCAGCGTCCACGCCCCAGATTGCGGCAATCAGCGCGGCGACGATCATCAACGCGGACCCGACGAGGTAACCGCTGAACACTTCGCTGCGCTGGTGCGTATCGACCAGCCGGCCAAAGAACGCGGGACCGGCAATGCCGCCGAGCCCGGTGCCGAACGCGTAGAACACCGCGATCGCGAGCGCACGGATCTCAAGCGGGAAAGACTCGCTGACCGTCAGGTAAGCCGAACTCGCCGCCGCCGAAGCGAAAAAGAAGATCACCATCCACGCGATGGTTTGCGTCGTCACGGTAAGCCAGCCCTGCTCGAACAGATAGCCGCTCGCCGTAAGCAGCACGCCCGCCAGGGCGTAGGTTGCGGCAATCATGGTGCGGCGGCCGAGCGTGTCGAACAGGCGCCCTAAAACCAGCGGACCGAGAAAATTGCCGAGTGCGAACGGCAGGAGATAGAGGCCCACTTCGTCGCCCGGCACGCGGTAGAAGTCCGTGAGCACGAGTGCATAGGTAAAGAAAATCGCGTTGTAGAAGAAGGCTTGCGCCGTCATGAGCGAAAGGCCGACGAGTGCGCGCCTGCGGTGCCGAACAAATATTGCCTGCAAGACGGTGCGCATCGAGGTCCGGCCATGCGCGCGCAGCCGCAGCGGCCTGGTTGCCGGAGCATCGAGGCTATGGCCCGCCTTGTGAAAGCGCGCTTCGATGGCTTCGACGATGGCACGCGCTTCGTCGTGCCCGCCATGTGTGAGCAGCCAGCGCGGGCTTTCGGGTATCCAGCTCCGCATGGGCAGGATGATCAGGGCGAGCACGGCTCCAATGAAGAAGCATGCTCGCCAGCCCCAGTCCTGCGGCAGCAGGTGCGGATCGAGCAGCACCAGCGAGCCAGCCGCGCCAATGCCCGCGCCCACCCAGAAAGTGCCGTTGATGCTGAGATCGGTCCAGCCACGCACGCGTGCAGGCGTGAACTCCTGGATCGTCGAATTGATGGCCGCATACTCGCCGCCGATGCCCGCGCCGGTTAATGCGCGAAACGCCATGAAGCTCGCAAAATTCCACGAAAACGCGGTAGCCGCCGTGGCAAGCAGATAGACCGAGAGCGTGGCGAAGAACAGCTTGCGTCGCCCCAGCCGGTCGGTAAGCCAGCCGAACCCGAGCGCGCCGAAAACCGCGCCCGCAATGTAGGCGCTACCGGCAAGACCCACCTGGGCATTGTCGAAATGCAGCGCCGGACTCGTCTTCAGCGCGCTCGCAACCGCGCCCGCGAGCGTCACTTCGAGCCCGTCCAGCAGCCAGGTGATGCCGAGCGCCGCCACAATCAGCACGTGAAAGCGGCCCCACGGCAGACGGTCGAGGCGCGCAGGCAAGTCGGTTTCAACGATATCGGTGATTTCGGTCGTGTTCATCGCGAGGGCACGTCAGCGGCAGCGTTATGGATTCTGCGTTTCCGCGCCTCTGTGCCACTGGTCGGCGCGCACGACGCATCGCAAGCACACCGCGTGCCCCGGTGCGTGCGCCCCGCACAGTCAACGAAAGAATACTTTCCCATCGGGCACATCCTCACGGTATTCGTCGAGCCGCCTTTCGCACCAGCCTCGCTGAAACCGTAAAGCCTTTCTATCGGGAGCGTGCCGTCCGTATATTTAAGCCGTTACGAACACACGCTGCGGCGCTGGACGCCAGATCCACTGCGATTCCGATGCACTGTGCGCCGGGTTTATCCGCTGCGCTCGCCAGCCGCCGCGACAGCGCACGAAGCGGCGCATATTCGCATGATGGTCTGTCGAGAAGTTTCGAACCGGCGGGCGATATCCGGTTTAAATACCGTTGCCGGTTTCCGGGCACGGATTTTGCGCATCTTTCAATCGATGGAGACAGACAGGGTGAATTCGATGCGATCGCGTTCGACCGTCGCGAGTCGCACGACACATATCCGGTCTGACCAGCCAGGAGCAACATGATGCTGACGCTCACCGTACCCACGCTTCTCTTTTTCGTCGCCCTTTTCGCAACGATTTCGGCTATGCACCGCGGCGTGAGCCGCAAGGCAGACGCTAAACTTCGCGCGCAGTTTGAGGCAGAAGGCCCAGGCAGCGAGGTCTCGCGGCAGCTGATGCGCCATTCCGGATATGGCGTCTGAGTTCCTGCGTACCCACTGAAGACAGGCCGAGCGTACTGAAGTTGGCAGACCGGCGTCGAGCTTCAAGCCGCCGGCGATCCTTCAAAGGCCGAATCGCGCCTGCCTCATTTCATCAATGCCTTGGCCGCTCGTCTTGATCCCGGCGATACGCATGTCCATCGAGCGTTTCATTTTTTGAAACCGGATATACCATCAGTAAACGTCATCTTCCTCGGTGCGCAACCTGTAATGCCTGCCACGATTGCAAAGCCTGGGTTTGAAGTTTGACCTCGTCACAGGGACACGGGAGCTTCGATGAAAATCAACTGCATCGCTGGATTTGCGGTAATAACGAAGCAGCCTGATGCAAGTGCATCGTTGTATCGGGACGCGCTAGGCTTGCCATTCAAGCAACAGGACAGCTATCTCTACATGGACAGGTTTGCCGGATCCAATCACTTCGGCATATGGCCTCTGAAAATGGCTGCCCAGTCCTGCTTCGGACAGGATGAGTGGCCTGCTCATCTACCCGTGCCAACGGCAACCATTGAGTTTGAACTTGAGGACGCTGCGGCAGTGGAGTCAGCGGTTCAGGAAATGAAATCAAAGGGCCAGGATTTTATTCACGACGCAAGAACCGAGCCGTGGGGACAAACGTCCGCAAGGTTCATGAGCCCCGAAGGCGTGCTGGTCGGTTTAAGTTATGCGCCGTGGCTACATGAGAAAGAAGCCAAATAATTGATTCAAGCCGACGCTTTGCGGCGTGGCTTGATTTACGCTTTAAAGGTCCGCTCCCGGCGATGCGTTGCACAAACCGTTACTCGTTCGTATTCCATTGGTAGCACTCGCGCGTCGAGACCCGCGCACGGTTGAAAATACCGTCCGCAAGCCTGTTCTTCAGTCGGAAGTTGCATGGGCCACGAACACCGCAGGCCTGCTAGGCGCATGTGTCCCACCAGTCGTACGTTTCCTTTCATCGACGCCCGGAGTACGAATTGAGCAAACGCATCACGCTGATTTCGGCTTCGATTGCTCTGGGGTGCCTCGCGACCATCGCGCCAGTGCTGACCAGCATCTACGTTGCGAATAAAGATGCTGAAAGGCGGGATCGGACCGAGCTTCGCGAGTTCGCGCGCAAGGCCGTCATGCGCACCGAGCTCGTGACGTATCAGGCGTTTGCCGCGCTTTCCGACCTGGACCGTGAACCGGGTGCGCCCTGCTCTCCGGCGAACCTCGAACTGGCCGCGCGGGTCATCTACAACTACCGGTACGTACAGGATGCCGGTGCCTACGCCGAGGGGCAGTACCTCTGCTCGCCGCTGCTTGGCGACGTGCGAACAAAAGATCTCACATTGCCGCCGCCGGACTACCGCAGCAACGACGGCTATCTCGAGTGGTTCCGGCAAAAGAGTCCATTAAGTGACGTACGCAAGGACATTCAGATCGGCCGCAATGGCCACTATGTTTCTATTGACCCCGGCTCCTATGTGGATCTGATCGATCCGGCCAGACGTCCCGTAGCGGTGATCCAGATCGCAACGGGAACGCTCCTCGCGATTTCCAGCGGCGCCGACCCGGACGACATGCTCAACGCGTGGAAGCGCGGTGGCAAGGTGAGCAGCAACCAGTGGAACTATGCGGTCGCCCAGTCGTCGACAAGGCCACTCGCCGTTGTCGTGATGTCGCCGCGTAGCAGCGTCGCGGGCGACTGGCCGAAGCTGCTGGCCGCATGGCTTTCAATCGGTGTCGTCGCAGGGGCCGCGCTCGGCTGGCTGACTTACAAACGCGTCACGCGCCAGCTTTCGTTTGCTGCCACCCTTCAATGGGCCATTTCACGACGCAATATTGACGTGATGTACCAGCCCATCGTGCGGCTCGCCGATAACGAATGCGTGGGCGTGGAGGCGCTGGTGCGGTGGGAATTGAACGGTCACGCCATTTCGCCCGATGTATTTGTCAGGGTTGCAGAGGAGAATCACCTAATCCATGCATTGACCGATCTTGTCCTCGAGAAGACTATCGCGCAGCTCGCCAGATTGCTCGCCGCGGCGCCCGCATTTTATGTCTCGATCAATGTGAGCGGCGACGATCTGAGCAGCGTCCGTTTCCTGAATCGACTCACGGCGTCGCTCAAAGGAACGGGTATTGCTCCCCGGCAGATCCGGATCGAAGCCACCGAGCGGAGCTTCATGAATACGGACGCCACGCGCAGCATCATTGCCGCATTCAGGGCAGCGGGACATCCGGTCTATATCGACGACTTTGGCACCGGCTACTCAAGCCTTTCCTATTTGCAAACCTTTGAGATCGACGTTCTGAAAATCGACAAATCATTCGTCGACACGATCGGGCAGGATACCGCCTCAAGCATCGTCGCACCACATATCATCGCGATGGCCCATGAACTACGCCTGGAAATCGTCGCAGAGGGCGTGGAGACGGGTTTGCAGGCGACGTGGCTACGCGAGAAAGGCGTGCAGTATGCGCAAGGCTGGTATTACGCGAAGGCGATGCCGGCGGGTGAACTCGCGGTGTGGCTCGGCAAGAATCGCGCTTCGCATCAGGCGGACAGTTTGACGGCAAGTTAGTCGCTGACCTCGGCTTCTGTATTTTTAAGCTATTAACTCAGATGACCAAGCATGTGACTGAAACCGAATTACGGGATGTTAAGAACATCGAGCAATGAATGTCGCACGATGAGGCATCGCAATCGAAATAACGCGCACGAACCCATCCCGCCATCAAACCAGCAGTTGCCGCGCGAGCAGTTCCCTTGCCTGCGTCACCGTCTCGCGTTCGCCCGTTTGAGGCGGAGTCAACGAGAACACGGCTTCCGGCAACGCCGGCAACCGATGTTTCGTACCGAGCCGCGCAAGGCCGTCCACCATCGCCGACGCGCACAGGCAGCCCACGCCGAGCCCGGCTGAGAGCATCGATTGCAGTCCGGCCACACCGGACGCGCTATGAACGAGCTCATAGGGCCGGGCGTTTTCTTCGAGAGAACGCACCGCAACCTGGTGCATCATGCAGTCGCCCGGCAGCAATACGAGCGGCAGCGGTTCCGGCAATTGCTCAGCGAGCGAAGGCGATGCGACCCAACAAAGCGGTTCCTTTCGCAACACCCAGCGTGTGTCGACTTCGGCGGCAGCGGGCCTGAACGGCCCCGCCGACATGTGCATGACCACGCCAAGATCGATCTGCCCTTTCACATAAGCGAGTTCGATATCGGCGCTCTTCATGGCGCTCACATGCAGGCTGAGTTGCGGATAGCATTCGCGCAGCCGCACGAGCATGCCCGCGACTTCGTTGGTCCGGAAATATTCGGTGATCGCGAGGCGCAACTCACCCTTGATCGCCTGCCCGCGCAACTCGTCGAATGCCGCTTCGTTGAGCGCCACGAGGCGCCGCGCATGTTCGAGTAGCCGCGTGCCCGCGGCAGTGAGTTCGACGCCGCGCTTGCTGCGCGTGAAGAGCGGCACACCCGCGCGCACTTCGAGCTTGCGCACCTGTTCGCTGATCGTGGATTGCGAAAGATGCAAAAGCGGTGCCGCTGCAGAAAGGCTGCCTACGTTCGCCACGGCCGCGAACGTCCTCAACTGGTCGAAATCGAAACCGCGCATGGCGCCCTCAATCCATCGGTTTAATCGATGGATATTAACAGTAATTCCCGCTTTTCCGAATTATGAAGCGTGGTCAGAATGTGGACTCCCCGGGCAGGTTGCGCGCATGCCGCGCAGCGCAACGCAGCCGGGGCAACCCCGGTTTTTTTCACTGAGCACATTCATGTCTGACAATACGTTCACCGCCCGCGCCGTGGCGCCCTGCGCGGCCGCTCATACCCAGCATGATCATCACGGCTGGGCGCTGGTCGTGCTGCTGGTCGGCGCCATCCTGCCGCCGCTCGACTATTTCATCGTGAACCTCGCGTTACCCGCCATCCGCGACGGACTCGGTGCGCAGGCAACCGAACTGCAACTGGTCGTTTCGGCCTACGCGTGCGCGAACGCCGTGATGCAGATCACCGGTGGACGCCTCGGCGACCTGTATGGCCGCAAACGCATGTTCATGGCGGGCATGACAGGGTTCGTCGTCGCCTCCACGCTATGCGGTCTCGCGACCAGCGGCACGATACTCGTCGGCGGGCGCATTCTCCAGGGTTTGTTCGCGGCGATCCTCGCGCCGCAGGTGCTCGCCACTATCCGCAGCGTGTTCACACCGCAGGAACAGTTGCGCGTGATGGGGCTTTACGGGTTCGTCTTTGGCGTGGCGGCGGTCATCGGTCAGCTCGGCAGCGGCGCGTTGATCAGCCTGCATCCGTTCGGTCTTGGCTGGCGCGCGATTTTTCTCGTCAATTTGCCGATCGGCGTTCTCGCGCTCATTGGCAGTTGGCGCTTCATTCCCGAAAGCCGTCGCCCGAGCGGTCAGCGCATCGACGTGCCGGGCACGATCCTGCTTTCGCTGTTTCTGCTGATGCTCGTCTATCCGCTTACACGCGGGCGCGAGTCCGGCTGGCCCGTGTGGATGCTCGTCTGCCTGATCGGCTCGCTGCCGATGTTGGGCCTGCTGTTACGCGTGGAGTGGCGCCGCCTGGTCAACGGCAAGGATCCGCTGCTCGACGTGCGTCTTTTCCGCAATCCGGTCGTTGCGCTGGGCCTCGTGCTGGCATTCCTGTTCTATACGTTGAGCGCGTTTTTCCTGACCTACGGTATTTATCTGCAAGGGGGCTTGCAGTGGTCGCCGCTTGCTTCGGGACTCGCAATCCTGCCGTTCGGTGCCGGGTTTCTTTCCAGTCCGCTGTTGATGCCGCGCCTCGTGCACCGATTCGGCAGCTATCGCGTGCTGACGCTTGGCTTCCTGCTGCTGGCAGGAGGACTCGCCGTTGCTGCCGCGCTCGCTGACGTGCGCGCACCCGGCGCCGGCTTCTATCTGGGGCTCGCGGCGATTGGCATGGGCCAGGGCCTCGTCCTGCCCTCCGTCGTGCGGATTGTGCTTGCCGAAGTGGAACCCGAACGCGCAGGCGCGGCGTCCGGCATGGTTACGGCAACGCTGCAAATTGGCGCCGCCGTCGGCGCGGCCACGCTGGGCGGCGTATTTTTCGCACGACTCGGCGCGGCTCCCGATGTCGTCGATTACGTGCATGCGTTCAGGACTTCGATGTTCGCGCTCGTCGCAATCCTGCTGCCGTGCGCCCTGCTTTCGGCTGCGCTCGGGCCGCTGCACCGGCGACTGCATGCGAACGGCTGAATCCACTGACGGCGAGCGCATCCATGCTTGCGAAACTGAGAATGCCAAACAAAAAGCCGCGGCTTTCACGCCGCACGCAGCATCACAACAGCGGCCATCACGACCATCCACACCCTATTCCGCGGCAATCTCCCAATCCGGCGAACGAGTTGGCTCACTCATCCGTCGATGGTGGAGATCGCAACCATGCTGCGAGGCGCACTGTTTATGTGCCATCCCGCACGGCATGGCTCAGCGCGACACGGCGACACCCATGCGCGCAACCCAGCGGTGCTTGTTGTAATCGAGAATATCTTCGCCATACCCATTGAAATAACCGATCCACAGATACGCGCCCGACGCGCTGCTGAATATTTTGGCCAGTGGGTAAGTCAATTGGGTATCGACGCTGCCATAGTGCGATTTGATGCCCTTTCTGAAGGTCGCCGCAAGCTGCCAGCCGTCCGGACTGCCGTATTTCACCAGCAAGTCCACGTACCCGCGATAGTCCCTGATATTCGCATTCTCATTCGCGATGTGTTCGTACCAGTAGGCTTTCGGCGCCACGGTCAGGTGGTACGCATTCACATCGCCGAAATCCCAGATCGGCGTCACGAATACAAAATCGATACCGCGCGATCCCGCACCGCCCATGCCGTTCGACTCATGCTCGTAGCCGGCCATCACACCCATCCTGCTGAACCACCGGCTTCTCCACCCGGTGTCCGGCAAGTAATAGAAAAGCGCGGGTTTGTAGCTCGTATCGCGGAACGCCGCGGAATAGGATCGGAGGTTCCACAACGAGGTCTGCGTGTAGGCGAAATACAGGTTGTCAAAAAAGCCGCGCGAGCGCGGGTCATTCGGCAGGATGAAGCGATACTTGATACTGACCTGGAACCTCGCGATATTGCCTTCCGTACCCACACCGTCTGCAAAATAGTTGGGCTCGTACGTCGACAACCGTCCGGCGAGATAAGCGCCGAGGTCCGGAATCAATGAATTTCCGGGCAGCGGTGCAGTGGTGGCCGGCATCGCGGCAGCGAGCGATGCGTTACCCGTCGTCGGCCCTGCTGCTTGCGTGGTTGGCGGCGCCGATGCCGGCACAGGCGCTGCGGCGGTCGCCGCGGCCGTGCCCGCCGGTATGCGCGTGAGCAGCACGACAGAGGGCGAAACATCGATACCGGGGACATCGATACGAAGCGCCCCGCGGGCCCAATCCGGCCACGCCCCGCTGTAACTCACAGCCTTCATTTCACCCGCACGCAACCGCAGATTCTCGGGCGCCCCGGCTTCACGCGTGAGCACCACGTCGCGCGGCAACGCCTCGCCGTTCGTCAGCGCAATCGTCACCGTGCGCGGGACGTCAAACGCACTACCCGAAGGCGCATCGCCGGAGAACACGATCGTCACCGCAAGCGGTTCGTCCGATCGCGCTTCGCGCGGGGGCCGCAAAACGGAGATTGCGGCGTCTGCCGCCACGGGGCACCCAGCGGCCAATGCGAGCACAACAAAAGCTGAAGCTGAGACTGATCCGCGCCAACCCACGTGGGGCAGCGGAAATAATTTGTAATGGTCTCCCCTGCGAACTAACGATCGATTCGACACGTGGCCTCCTTTTTCAGTTGGAAGGCTTGCAGAACGGCGATCCCGTTCGAATGCCGGCGCGCTTGGTGCGTTGTGCGTTCAATATCAGCGGTTAAAGCTTTGCTGCGTGCGGGCCTCCGAAATTGATTTGTCCGCCAGGGCTGCTATGATCAGAGCAGTACTCCCTGGACCTGCGGATCGCTTTTTATGACCGCTTTTCACGAGGACCGACATGAAATTTATCCTGGTTGCCGCGATGCTGCTTTTTACGTCTGCATGCTGGGCACAAGCAGGCGCTTCGGCTCCCTCGTCGCGACACACTGAATCCGTGGAAGACCGGATCAAGACACTCCACGCGGAACTCAAGATTACTCCGGCCGAAGAGGAGAAGTGGAGCAAAGTGGCCGATGCCATGCGTAGCAACGCTCAAACCGTCGACGCGCTCATCGAGAAGCGGCACGAAGACGCGATGAAAGAAACCGCCGTCGAGAATCTGCGTTCATGGAGCGACATCGCCCAGGCCCATGCCGACGGCAGCAAGGCGCTCCTCACAGCGTTCGATGCGCTTTATACCGACATGCCGGACGCGCAGAAGAAAATCGCGGACGATGCATTCCGGCCAGCGGAGTCCCACGCGAAATAATCCCCCGCGAATGCGCAGCGCAATTGTCACAATCCGCGCAATCGGTGCATTCGCAAACACGGCGTCGCTCAATGGAGGGGAGTCACAATGATGAAGCACCGCCTGCTCAGGTCAGGTTTCATCCCTGCTCTCGTGATGCTGGCCGCCATGCAGGCTGCTCAGGCCCGCGTCAACGTACATCTGGGCATTGGATTTCCTGGCGTCTTTTACGCGCCGCCTCCGCCGCTCATCGTCGCGCGCCCGGTGCACTACTGGCCCCCTCCGGTCATGTATAGCCGCTTCGATCCGAGGTGGCACCCGCACCCACGTTTCGTCGGCCCACGGCACGCTCCGCACCCGGGCTGGAGAGGCTCGCCTCGTCGCTGGCACTGAACCGGAATCCGGCGCCGCGCAGATTGCATCGAGTTCGCGTCGACCGCGGCTTCCGGCAATTGACACCCGAGACGTAATTCAACCGCGCGCGCCGGTCGATCGTGCTTCGCAACGATCAAGGCGCCGCGCCCGCCATTTGATCGATACGCGTCACCACGTACGGATAAAACGGGTTCCACGACAGGCGCGTCAAGAGGCCCGCGCCCACAATGAGCCCGCCCGTCTCGCCGCGAATCGACTGTGCGCCAAGATGCACGCCGAAATCGTCATCGGGATTGGGCGTGCGGCCGTAAAGCGCATCGCTTTCCGGAAACGGAAGCGCCACATGCGAGAGCGAATAGACATCGGCCGGATAGTCGAGACCGGTTGACTTGACTTCCGCAGCCGTCGACTCAGCCGGCGTCGTTTTCTCGACGACCAGCGGCGACGTGGACGAAGCGTTGGTGAGAACCGTAAAGCGGTAGTGCAACGGCGGTGCGGGCGTGAGACGGCGCAATGCATCGCGCATCGACGCACGCACGAGCGGGCTCAATTGCGTCGTGCGATTGATGTCGAAGAGAACGAGTTCGCTGCCGTTGGCCGGTAATTGCGCATACAACGAGCCGATAATCGCGCTCGTGCTCACCGTGAAATCGAGCACCGACTGAAAGGTCAGCACGGGAGGCAGCGATGCGAGTTGCCCGCGCCGTGCGGCCTGCCCCACTTCCTGCTGCACGAGTTGTGTTACCCGCCACGACTGGCGCGCACCGTTCACCGGAAACGAGTTGTACTTGAACGGATTGAATTCGGGAACGACATCGAGCCACGCCGCCTTTTCAAACGTCGGCAATACCGATGGCAAGGCGGCAAAACCCGCAAAACGCGCGAATCGCGTAATGCCGATCATCGGCGAAAGCAGAATGAGGTGATCCGCCTGCGGAAGACGCGGGTCTTGCAAGGCTTCGAGCGAATATTCGAGCGCGAGCGCGCCGCCGTTGGAAAAACCCACGATATGCAGCGGTGCGGGCGCGGGCACGCGGCGGCGCGCTTCGCGTACGGCGAGCCGCGTGGCGGCCTCCCAGTCGTCCGCTGTCACATCGGCAAGACTGGACGGAACGGTGCCGTGCCCCGGCAGACGGATAGCCACGACGACAAACCCGTCACGCTGATAGCGTTGCGCGATGTGGCGCAAGCTGTACGGCGAATCGGTCAATCCATGCAGCATGACGGCCACGCCGCGCGGCGTGCCCTCCGGGGCGAGCGTATAGGAGCGATTCCAGTCGGTCCTGAAATGCCCCGGATAGACGGGACTGCCGTCGAAATAGCGATTGGCGGCCACGCGTTCGTCCGGCGTCAATTTATCGGTGACATTCCTCCTGACCGAATCGAAAAGTCGGTTCTCGTGGGCGATGTAATCGTCCCACGTAGCCTGATCGAGCGCGTGCGCATGCATTTCTTCCGGGACATAGGTGTGCCACGGACCCAAAGGCGGCTTGCGCTGCGCGTCGTACATCCGCACACCGGCGATGGTCACGAGCGCCAGCAGCACGATGAGTCCCACCCGCCGGGTCCATCGGATAACGAATGCTTTCATTCTCGACTTCGCCATCTCCGGTCGTTGCCTCGCGAACAAGGTTACTCACAAACCCGCGGCCAGCGTGCGCAAGCCTGCCTCGCAGCATACCTGTAACCGCAACCGGCCGCCTGTTTTGTCCGGCAATTTCCCGGGCGTCGATTGCGCCGTGGCAATCGCCTCAGGGCCGAATCATGCGGCATATTTCTACCGCTGAATGGTCCCGTTTCGCGCGTCGGTTCCGGACTCGCAATGGAGCACGCACAGCGCGATTTTCGCCGGGACAAAAAAAAACCCGCACAGGTGCGGGCTAAATCCAACCCTCTCGGGGAGGGCATTAACGCGGAGCGGGATTATTACGCATTCGGTTGAATCTTTTGAATTCCGTTACGGCGCTTCAGGCGCTTTCATGATGTAGCGCAAACAGGCAATGGCCGTGAAAAATACGCTTCAATGCATGTCCATCGCAGTCGTCTCCCGATGGCGCACAGAACCGCAACGACTTTTTGTCCGTCGATTGTTTGCCCTATTCCGGTGCGGTTTTTATGCCACATTGATCCGATGCCGATGGCGCCGTTTCATCGCGCTCGTTGAAGTCCGCCTCGCGCAGGCCTGTTGGCGATAGCGACACGAAATGAACCGATCGGGCACCATGCGGAATGCCGATTGCCCCCGTGTTGCCCCACGCGAATGGTGCGCGCAACAGGCCATGCAATTCGATCGTGTTCCCTGTGAGAGCGAGCGCCATTAGCCGTCCATCGCGCGTGGGCACGTAAGCCGTGGTGCCGTTCACCGCGATGCTCGCTTCGCGAACCGATGCCGGCAGGCAGTCGAGTTTCGCCGTCACGTGCCCTTCTTCATCGATCAGCAGTACAGATGAGCGTCCATTATCGAGCGTGGCTTCGATCACGAAGCGCTCCACTGCGGGCACCCACGCGGCGGCATAGGTGTAGTACTGCACGCGCGCTCCACCGGATCCGCCCTCCGGGTGCACCAGCTTTCCAGTGGCGGGATCGAGCATCGCATATTCGAGCTGCGCAACGATTTCGCCTGGTATGTACTTCTGCCACACGAGCAGCGCGCGCGTCGGCGAGCCTGCGATCATGGGCCACCACTCGCGCACATGCGCGGCTACGTCGACATGCCTTAGAAGCACGCCACGACCGTTGTAGACCTTCGCGTACACCCCGCCGCCCGTGCCGAGATTGTCGACGCCGCCGCCGTCCACCCAGTCTTGCGAATAGAACACGACAAATTGCTCGCCCACGGCGGCCACGTGACCGGAGTGGCCACCCGACTCGACGTCGTTCGGATAGGGCTTGATCGGCGCGAGGTTGGCGCCATAGACGCCGTACCGCTGGCTCACCGTGCGCGGTGCATTCCAGCCGTCTTCGAAGCTGACGAAGATGTTGCCCGAGGTATTCTGCGCGACGGACACCGGCTCCTGCGCTTCGGGACGGGAGATAAAAACACGCACATTCGCGAGACGCGCGCGCTGCGGCGACCATTCGCCCACGTACACGTCATGTGGCCAGCTGCCGTTCGAATTTGCGCCGCGCGGCGGCAGCCCGGAACTGCTGAAGAAGACCCAGTCTTTATCGCCCGCGCGATGTGCCCACCCGATGCCATGCATGAAGCGCCGCTCGTCGCCGACGCCCGGCGCAGGCAGTGCGACGATCGACCCCGCCTGCGCGTGTCGTTCACTGACGACCTCGATTTGTGCGCCGCGGCCGGGCGGCGAGAACATGCCCATCGCGGCCAGGAGCACAACCACCAGCGCAGACGGCGCGATGAGGACCAGCGGTCTGCGTAGGCGGTTGCGTTGCGAAGTCTCAGATGCACGGTCCATTGGCAACACATGGACGGCATCAGTGCCGTCTGCGGCCACGCAAGCCGCTCACCGGCACATGGTGTAACGGTCTGTCCATCAATTGCTGCAGCGAATACTGCGTCGCCGGTGTCTGGCCGTACCCGAGCCGCGCGGTCTTGCGCGACTCGGCGGTCTTTTCGGCAGGCTGCACATCGGACTGCGCACGCAAGGCGGCAATCAAGCCATTCGCGTCATGCGAAGCGACAAACACCCGCGGCACCGTACGCCAGTCGCGCCGCGTCGGCCCGACAATCGGTCCAGGCTCGACCGTAAGACCGGCCTTGCGCCGAAGCAGCCGCTGAGTACGGGATTTCGATGCGAACGGGTGAGCCACGCGCGCGAGAATCAGCCATGTCGTGAGCGCCGACGCGATCGCACTGATGGCGGCGATATAGGACAGCAGTTCCGGAATGGAGAGATCGCCCTGTGCAAAAGGCAGCAGGTAGCGGTAAGCGTAGATGGTGATCCCCGCCCACATCGAACCGACGCAGGCCGGACGGAGCAACCGGAACCACAGGACGAGCAGCAGGCCGTGCGCGATGCCTTTGTCCTTGATGATCAGTTGCGGATGGCGCAAGGAAAGATCAATGACGGGCTTGTTGTTCATGCTGGATACCTCTATCAGGGCTGGTCCAGACGGCCCGCTTGCCCCGCCGCCCGAATACGATGGACGGCAGTGCAACGACAGTCGTGACCATGTTGATCAACCAGAACGCGAGCGGATACCAGACAGTGTCGAGAAGATAAAGCAGCAGTTTTTCGTCGTAACGGCGGTCGATCAGGCAACCAATGACGATCTGCAGCACACAGGTCGCCACCAGCAGCATTCCGTGCCAGTGCGGCAGCAGCGAAACGTTCCAGTCGGGCGGCAAGGTATAGAACGCATCGACGAGCGCAAGCAGCAAGATGAACGCCATCGAATACGCCCAGGCAATGCCGAGCGCGTACTCGACAAAGAGCGGCCACATCATGATCCGGGGCGTGAACAACAGCGGCCGCGCGTACTTGAACAGCACCTGAATGCCGCCCTTGGCCCAGCGCAGGCGCTGGCGATACAGTCCTTTGAGCGTCTCAGGCATCAGGATCCAGCTCAGCGCATGCGGCTCGTACGCGACGCGCCAGTCGTTGCACTGAAGCTTCCAGCTGATGTCGATATCTTCGGTGAGCATGTCGGCGCTCCAGAAGCCAACATCCGCGAGCGCGCTCTTGCGGAACATCGTGATCACGCCGGACACGGTGAAGATACGCCCATAAACCTGTTGCGTGCGCTTGATCAGCCCGACGATCGACGAGAATTCGCCAACCTGCATTCGCCCAAGCAGCGACGTGCGTGTGCGAATACGCGGATTGCCCGTCACCGCACCCACGTTCGGATCGGAAATCAGGTGCTCGAGCATCCATTCGATCGCGTCCTCGCCAAGCAGCGAATCGCCATCGATGCACATGAGGTACGGCGCATTGGTCACGGCCGCTGCCGTCGTGAGACCAATCGCCTTGCCTTCGTTCTTCGCGTGGTGAATCACGGTGAGACCCGGAATTTCGACCACCAGCTGATTCAGGATCTCGCCGGTGTGATCGCGGCTGCCGTCGTTGACGGCGATGATCTCGTAGTTCGGATATTCGAGCCTCGCAAGGTGGCCCAACACGCGGCGCGCATTCATTTCTTCGTTGTAGCACGGCACGATGATGGCAACCTTTGGCGTCCCGGCCCTCACGATGGCGAGCGACGAGCGGGTCCGTCCGTGCTCCAGCGCGAAGAAATGGACAATTCCACCGATCATCCACAAGTACGACATGAAGAACGGATAGAAGAAGATAAAGTCCTGCAGCTTGTCGATGACGATGTGCATCATTGCGGTCGCATCCTTTCGCTGTTGCCCTTGAGCAGCGCACTGATCGAGGCAGGATCGAGCCGCGAGCGCATCGACATGACGTCGGTCAGCGCGGCCACGGTCGGCAGATCGTGCGCGAAGTTGTCGGGGTAGTACCCGTAACTCACCATGCCGGACTGCCGCAGATGGCGCATCTGATCGGTCAGGCGTTTCGCCGGCACGCTGTCGCCCGTTCTGGAATTGGTAGCTTCGAGCAGGAAGACGGTTCGGCGCGGGCCATCCGGCACCGTGCGCACCGTCGTCGACAGGGAATCGAGCCAGCTGTCCACCGATGAAATACCCTGCCGCGACGGCATCGCAAGCAGGCCGACGAAGTCATACGCATGCACGAATGCCGGGTAGTTTTGCGCGTAGCGTTGCCCGGCGTCCGGATCGGTCAGCACATCCGGGAAAATCGTGCGCACGCTCAGCACGTCCGCACTGTTCTGGCTGTCGAGCACGATCCGCTCGAGTTCCTTCGTGAAATCGAGCAAATGCCGCGTTTTCAGATCCCCCCATCGTTTCATCAAGTCGGGATTCGCGCGAATCTGGCCGATGTCGGGCGGCAGGTTCCAGCGCGCCAGCATCTGGTGGCCTTGATGGCTGTCGTCCTCGAAATCGGTCAGCATCGCGTCTTCGCCAAACAACAGGCCCGTAATCGCCGAGTATTTACCGAGGTCTTCATAAAGGTCGCGCACATACGCGCGGACACCCGGATCGAACGGACTGAGCCGCCGCACCGCCGATGCACCGGGCGGGAGCTTGCTGCCCGCAGCGGGCCTCACGAATTCGAGGCGGCCTTCGAGCTGGGCGGGCACTGCAAACGCGAGTGTCGGCATCCATGCATACACCGCAACATCCGCACGCGTATTCAGTTGCCATGCGGCGCGGCAGAAAAGATCCGAGCGAACCGGTAAATGCCGGTTCGGAAAGTACAGTGCCTGCGCAAAGCCCGATCTGTTGGGATCCGAAAATGCCTGCAGGTACACCGAGCTCGGCTTCAGGCGGTAGATACGGTCGATCAGTTGACCGAGCTTCTTTTCCTGCATGTCAGGCGACGGATCGTAGACATCGTCGAGCGAAACCACCACGACGCGCTCCACCGGATTGACTTCGCCGCGATTCTCCGCGGGCTCGCGCATCGAACGCTCGAAGCCGCCGACGTCGATGTCGTACATGATGAGGATGCGGCGCAGACGGTCGAGCGGCACATCGCTCGTATTCGGCCCGGATTCGAGCGTGAACTGCACCGGCATGCCGAGCTTCGACGAGATGCGGCGCACCGGAAGATTTTCCGCACCGTATGGCCACACCATCGCGCGAACGGGCAAACTCGTCTGCGCCTTGAGCTGCTGGATGCTCGTACCGAGGTCGCCATGCACGCGCGATTCGAATTCCGTATCCGTTTCGTAGCGCGATTCATCCTTCAGATACAGGTGCGAGGTCGCTGCCGGCAGCTCGTTGCCCTGCGGATTGGCGACCGCGCCGTGGTGCATGTCGTGCGTATGCGATGCCAGTTCGACGAGGCCGGAACGCGCCACTTCGCGCACCTCGTTCCACGACATGAACGTATTGCGCGGCACCACCAGCGTGTCGGAAAGGCGAATGCCGGTGTCCGCCGGCGTGTCGATCCATGACGTCACGATGCCCATCACGGCCGGATAGTTGAAGCGCTTGAGCAGCGGCAGCACCTTGGTGTAATGACTCATGAAGCCGTCGTCGAAGGTGATCAGCACCGAGCGCGGCGGCAATGGTTTTCCGCCGTTGCGCGAGGCCGCAATGGAACTGAAAGTGATCGCGTGATAGCCATTGGCTTCAAGCCAGGAAAAAATCGATGTCAGCGTGCCCGTATCGATCGCATACGGGTCGATTACGTTGTTCGTATTGAATTCGGCTCGCAGATGGTCGCGGACATCGTGAAAGCAGATCACACGAAACGTCTTGCCGTCGGCAGGATCGGCCGGCGGCAGGATGTCGATCAGCTTCGCCGGCACGAGCGATGAAAACATCGTGCAACCTGCCATCGCTCCAAGACAGCCACAGATAAAACGTCTACGAGAATGCATTGCCGGCCTCCTTGCGAGCCGCCGTCGTCAGAATGGAACCGTGAGCGTGGCGTAGGCAATGCCGGACGTTTCGCGTGCACCGTCGTACGCGTGGCTAAGCCCGCCGATGCCATACGTGAGCCTGATGTCGTGACTGAACGTCCACGCGTGTTCGAGACGCACGCCGCCCTCGGCGCTCGTGCCGAAGCCGCGTTCGTTATACGCGCCCGCGCTCAGATAGATGCGCTGCACCAACGATTTTTCGCCCGCGCGCCAGATTGCCCATTGATGCATGGCGACGAGTTCCGCCGTGTAGTCGCGCGCAGGCGCGAAATACGCCGTATTGGCGCGCGTGTTGCTGCTGGTGTTCAGGTTCAGCGAGAGATTCACGAACTGGTTTGCCGCGGTAAATACGCGCTGCGTGGCGCTTCCCGAAATTTCCTGGTTGAAGTTCGAATCGCTGAAGCGCGTAGCCGAATAAGACAGCTCCGCCGAGCGACGGTCCGTGTCCGTTAAATTGATGGCGACCTGGGCATTCTTCCCCCAGATGTGCTGGACATAGGCCTTCCACGGCAGCGTATTGACGTCGCTGTCGACCGAGACATTCGCTGAAACGTAGTCGTTGAAGGTATACGCGACACTGCCGTTGCCGCCGGTGCGCGCAGCCGGACCAATCGAGCGGGTGGCCTCCGCCGTCACGGAGAGCGGTCCCTTGCGGAAATCGCCGCCAACGCCGGTCCGCGTGCGGCTCACGTTGCCGATATCCGTATTCGCGTGGCCGAAGAAGTTGTGTGCGAATACACGCCAGTTGTCGTAGATCGGCGGCGAATACAGCGTCGTATCGATACTGAACGAATTGTCCGCCAGCGCGGAGTTGCCGTGCTCGCCGTTGAATTCGACCGATAGCACCGGCGCGCGGTAGGCCGCATAGTCGCGCTTGAAGCTGCGCACGGAACCGTTCTCGGGGAACGTATCGTTGAATGCATTGTTGATGAGACGCGCATTCGCATAGTCGTCCAGCATGAGCGATGTGCGGCCGAGACCCGCGAGCGCCTCGAGGTTTTCCGGGTGATCGGTCAAGGTTGCGCTGTACATGTCGCGCGCGCGGCGCGTACTGGACGCGCCAAGCGTTGCGTCAGCCTGCGCGTTGCGCACTTCCGCGCTGAACGGCACCTGCTCCCTCAGTCGATCGAGTCCCGCCATGCCTGCGCTCGTCTGTCCGATGTAGATCTGGTACTGCGCGTACAGCCGGTAATAGCGCATGTAGTCATCGTTCGCGAGATCCCACGGGTGCACCTGGTCGGCTGGCGGCAGCGCGGTGCGGATGTCTTCGAGCACCTGCCTCGCCTGCGTGTACTTGTCCTGGTCGGTGAGCGCGTAGAAGAGGCCCTCGCGCAGATCGATGGGGCGCGTGTGCGTGCCGTACTGGAATCCGCGCGTCGCTTCATCGGTCGTCGACGATGTCTCCTGCTCGATGGCGCGGCGATAAACCTGTTCCGACTTACCGGGTTCCTGGAGGTAGCTATACGCTTCGCCCACGGCGGCGAGCGCTTCGACTGAAATACCCGACCGAGGCGGAATCGATTCGAACGCCGCAACCGCGTCCTTCATCCTGCCGCGCGCGGCATAGGCGACCGTCATGTCGCCGGCAAGCGAAGCTCGCACTTCCGCGTACTCCGGCGTTTCGGGCAAACGCGCTTCAAAGTCGTGTGCCGAATGGATCGCGGAATCGAGCGCGTCGAAGCGATCGTGGCTCGACATCGCGCGCACCTTGTCGCGACCGCCGCGCACCTCCTGCCGGATGCTGAGTTCCTCGATCTGTGCGATATCGACAGGCGTAAACACATCGGGTCGCGCCTTCGCCTCGTCAAGCGCGCGGATTGCGCCGCCACTCGTCGCGAGTCCGAACACTTCGCGTCGAAGCGTGTCATTGGGCTGCTCGGCCGTCTGCGCCGGCGGCGTTTGTCCGGGCGCGCCCACAGGCGGCATGCCTGGCGTGGTGCTGCTATCCGGCGGAGGATTCGGCGGCGTGGGTCCGGTCGTGGGTTCCGTCATGGGTTGCGTGTTCTGGGCCACTTCAGGCGTCGCGGGTATCACGGGTATCGCGGGCGGCGTTGCCGTCGCCGTATCAGCGCTATTTTCGGCAACCTGTGTAGCGCTGCCGCTGTCCGGCGCAGCGGACGAATGAGTCTGCGCATCGCGCGTTACCGGCTCCGGCGCAGACTGCGCTGTGTCCACCGCATAGATCGTCGCGCCGATGTCGCTCGTAACGACGGGGCGAGAAACCGGCGTTTCATCCGCGGGCTGGTCGACCACGGCAACCACGAAAATGACAGGCTTAGCGACATCCTCTTCCCGCGCAATGGTGTCCTTGCTTTCGAGCGCCGCATAAGCGGACAACAGCAGCACGGCCGCAGGCGCGCATGCGCCGAGTGGACGTCTGCGAGGCGATATATACAAACGCTTTCTCTTGTTCATTGTCGTATGCCCCTGCTCGCCTAACGTTGATTCGAGTGTGAACGCGTCTGGCGCAAGCGCCATGCCGGAAATGGCAGACGAATCCTCCTGTTTTTTCAACAACAGTAAGCAATCAAATAAATGAACCACGACGTAAAACGCTTGCGAATCCAATAAAACGGTTTTCTGTTTCCTGGCGCTCCCGACAAAAGGGCCGCGCCCTCAAGTGTTGATGCGTGCTGCAATGGATAGCGGTCGAGAATGACACCGCCCTTTCTTGTGCTTGACGAAACACCCTCGCCATTGCGTCGTTCCGGTCATGACCCGCGGCCGGAATCCCGTCACCGTGAAGCGTTAATGCGTCCTCGAACGCGAAGGCGTTGCCACGCCGGCAGACAAAAATTCAAGGCGCGCTCACAGGTGCGCGTGTTTTGTACGATCGCAGCTGCGCCGGAGCACGGTCTGCGTTCTGCAGTGCTGTATACGACGCGTGAATGCGTCTGAGCGTGATCAACAGCGAGTGCTGTTACAAGCGTGACCCGTCACGCGATCGATGGGCAAATCGTATGAAATCGGCGCTCGTTCACGAGAGGAACACTCGCGACTTCGAGTAGAGACGAAGCAGCTATCGCGCACGGGCGGCGTGCCCGCCTGCGACAGCAGGCGCCGACATGTACCGCTCGTCGTCAATATCGGGCGGCGGCGTCGCTTGCATCATCAGACGAACCGGGCACTCCTGCTTACTTGCCGATACATCATTCTAGGCACGCAATAAATTTATCAATGCGCTGCTATCGGAATTTAACGTGCGTATCACTTTGTTACATGGAACCCGTCCCTCAGGAGCCCATTCGTCGGCTGTTTCCTGAAGGTTGCATTTCATCATCGCGATTCCTATCCTTGTTGCACACCAGCGAGGGAGAAGATCATGGGGACCTTGAGCAAACGAGGTCTGTGTATGGTCACAGGCATGCTGCTGATCGCCGGGACTTGCGCGCTACCCGCACATGCACAAATCGCAAGACCATCGACCACGCCGTCGCCAATCACAACACCCGCTATGCCCGTTGCAGCGCAAAACCTGCAGACCGCCGCACCGCAGGCGCCGTCGCGGCCATCCGCAAATCCGGCGTTGCCCCAGGAGATGCTTTATTACGTGTGCGGCAGCCGCGGGCTCGATACGCACGTCACGTCACCGGACCCTCAACACCCGTTCAACCTTGGCGTATCGTTCGTATCGGCTTCGACCGGCGCACCGCTCAACGAAGTCTCTGTCAAGTTGCGACGGCATGGCCGCGTGCTGATGGATTTCGTCGCGGCTGGCCCGTACTGTCTCTTCTCGGTCCCGGAAGCCGACTACCGGGTTGAAGGCACGTACCGCGGCGAAATGAAATTCGAAATCGTTCAGACCGGCAACATGAACGCGCAGATCAAATGGTAAGCGCCAGCCAGGTACGGCGATTGCGTGGTTCGCGGCGTCACGTCGACGCTTCACAGGCTGTTTTTTTCACGGCGTGACGCCCACTGATACAGGGAAGTTCGCGCGATGACGATACTCCAGCGATTTCGACATCGTCCCACGGATATGGCCCGGCACGGTAAGGGCCAATCCGTGCAGGACAACACGCCTGCGTCGCTGACGTGGGGCTCCGGCTTGAGCGTGGCGCTGACTGTGACGTTCTATGTTCTCGTCCTGGCAGCCGACGCGGAATTCGACGTCGGAAACCATTTGAGCAGCCAGACGAGTGGTGCAGTGCAGACTTTTACCGCAAGCGCGGCAGACAGTTCAAGCGGTCCGACCGCCACAACCGCCGCATCGTCCACCACGTTACCCGCCACGGCAGCCGAGTCGCCGGCTCACATGCTTGCACGCGCGCATCACTGCGCGTCGTCAGGCCAATGGGATTGCGTATTCGACGCGACGATCAGCGTCATGGCGCTGCGCGGGGCAACCCCGGAAACGCTCGCGCTCCTGCAACAGGCAATGAATGGCGGAAATGCGGCACCGCCCGCCCCAAACGCGCCGGTTCTCGCGAGCAACCCGCACAACGCACGGCCCGGCGCGATCGGCAACGTGCGGCCAGCGCGATACACAAGGCATATTCACAAGCACTCCTTACGAGCTACGTTAATCCGATATGGTTTCTTCAGGCACGCTGCCTCGACCAATCAAATGGACGATCTATACCGGCACTAGCGCGGGTAGCCTCGGCACCGGCCTCCAATCCTTATCGCGTCACGCTCGCCTCGCGAAGACGGCAGACCCTGGGCGACAATTTCTCCGTTAGGGAGTACGCTCCCCGTGCGGCCACCGTGCGTTCGGCCCGGTTTTGACGGACGTCAACGGTACGGTCGCACGGCTTTCACCGCATTTCCCAAATCTGGTTCGCCTCACCTGACATCGAACGCGCGGCCTTCTGGCCGCGCGTGCTCATATCCGGCCCGCGTGCCGCAGCGAGGGAGTGGGATCATGCTGATTTTTCGACAGATGGTTTGATAACACTCAAACACGCTTCGCACTAGCGCTCTGCGCTGCTCATGTCTAATGCGTTGCTCAATAAATAGGCATCAATCTACGCGGGTTTCCTGACTATTGGAAAGCAATTATTAGACAGTTTCGGCACCCCATTTGCATCGTCTCGGCTGCCTCCGTGCGCGCCGAGGGCGCCGCAAACTCACCCCGGCGCTGCCATCACTCCGGCGGACGATCACTCACGCCCAGTAGCCGCACGTCAGCTGGACGGCAGAAGCGCGTCGAGCGCGGCGGATGCCGCGGCTTCCACCTGCGCCTCGGTGGCCGTGGGGACGAGCGCCGACAGGCGCGTAGCAAGGCGGATGCCCAGCGAGAGGCGTGCGGGCGCGTTGCTGGCCACTGCGGTCGCGGGCGCAACGATTACGGCGGCTGCCGGTGCTGCGGGCGTCGGATCGGTTGCGGCGGCGACGCCTTGAACGGGGGCAGCGGGCGCGGGCGCGACACCCGCGAATGCGGCGGCTGCCGGTTGTGCGTTTTCCATATGCGGTTCCTCGGTTTGCGTGGTAGCGCGCCCGAAAAGACGCGCGATGATTTTCGACAGAATACCCATCGTGAAGCCCTATATGTAGGGAGTTGACATTTTACCAAAACTAAGGATTACGAATCAGTAAGATTAATCACCCTATATTCATCCGGCACTAACCTATCGTCTGCGTCGCGTCCAGTTTGTCGGCTTGCGCAGTCAGATTGACGGATTGCGTGCTGGCCGACAGTGATTGCCGCCAGTATTCCGTGGCGGCCGCCGAATCACCTGCAGCGTCCGCCGCGTCACCCTTGGCCTTGAGGTCGTTCGCCTGTTGCATCAGCGCGCCCGCCTGGTTTCGGATGCCTGCAACGGCATCATTGGCGTTTCCATTGGGCGCCGCTGAAGCGGCTTTTCTCGCGGCCACTACCTTCATCACCACATCATCATTTGGCCGCTCGCCCTCGATAACGCACCGATAAGCGCCCTTGTCTAGCAAGTGCTCCGCGCGCGTAATAAGCCACGCACCGTTCACGTATTGGCGAAAGCCGGACAAGTCCAGGATTGCCTCCGCTGTAATGCGAGGGTCACCGGGAATGTTCAGCGATATCCTGTATTCATGCCGTGATCGCTTCGCCAGCTCCGCTTTCGCGGCAGCCATCGCCATGTCAGCGGTCGGGAAATATTGCTTTAGGCGTTTCACTGGCTCGCCACTTCCGGCGGTTATCGGTTGGCGCTTTGCGGCGCGCTTGTCGTGCCAGTAGGCCACAACGGTTCCCGCGGATTCGCGCGTAGCCCTACGCATCTCGAAAGTGGAGTCATCGGAAGCAGTTATCGGAATGCGTGGAAGATCCGCACCGCTCGCCGTTTGCGACGCCCCGCGCGCGGCGAAAATCATCTTTCCGCCCGCAGGCTTTGCGATTGCGTCGTATTTTTTCGCGACGCGCAGCAACAGATTCATGTCGGATTCTTCGGACTGGTCGATATGGGGTAACGCAATACCAGCCAGGCTGGGAGCAACCACGGAGGTCATCCCATGCTCACTCGCGATAGTCCTAACCATCGCGCCAATTGTCGTCCCTGCTTTCCATGATCGCGTTTTGTGCGATTGGAAGTCGATTTTCCCCTTTGGCGTTTGGTCCCACGGAGCAGCCTTTGCGCTGATAATCAATTGCGCCGGCCAACCACGGCACGTAATTTCATCGCACACGAACACGCCTTTGGGCGTCAGCTTCCCGTCATAGCCAAGCGACAATGCCAGCTCTGCGCCCGTCGGTGGAAATGCGATAGGCGCGTCAGGGTCGTTGTCCGCAAGGGTGATTTCCAGCGTATCGGTGTTTTCGCCGGATTCGTCGCGCAACGACAGCGACACAAAGCGATCTGAAATGATTGCAGTTATGTCGCTATCGTTCGCCGTCAGGGAGTAGGACGGGGCAATGTTCATGACCAAAGCGAGACTTCATTTTTTATGGCCGTTTCGGCGGCCACGTTGATCGCAGGAAGAACCACCGCGGTGCCAAGCGGCAACAGTGGCCCAAGGTCAGACAGGCCGGGATTCACTGCCAGCACGGCGTTCAGAATCTCGGGCGTCACGGCGCCGTATTGCGCCCATGCGACATAATCCAGCGTGTCACCGTCGCGCGCGATATAGACTTGGCTCATCAGGTGTACGTAGAAATAAATGATTTGACGTCGGATTGTGTGCTATTCAGCATGGCCGTGGCGCCGACCGTCGCCGCGTTCGCAGTCTGCAGGGCCGATTGCGCAGCCTGCGGAATGCCGCCGACGATAGACGACACGTTACCGATTACAGCGGTTGCAGACGTTCCCTGCACTCCCAGCGCCGACACCTTGCCAAGCAGAGTTTTTGCGCCGCTCAGGGCGCCCGCGATATTGCCAGCGGCCTTAACCTGCTGCTCAATGTTTGTTGCAGCATTGCGCACGTCGTTCACCATCGCGATGCTGCGGTTCACCGCGCCGACGACGCTGGCCGCCTCGTTAATCACGGGCGCCACGGCGATCTGGACTTGCTGCACTGCGCTTTTTAGCGTGCCCAGCGCTGCCGACGCGTTCTTCTGGACGGTGCTAACCAGGCTGGAGAATCCAGATACCGCGCTGGCGTCCGCGCTGGACGCGGCGGCAGTGGCGCTGGACGCTTGAGACAGGATCGCGCTTCCGTCGTCGGTGTCGTCGCCTGTGTCGTGCAGCTTTAGCGATAGCGTGAACTCGACTTTCTTCGGCGTGCCGTCCGCGTCGTGAAATGACTGCTTTTCGTCCAGCCCCTCGATGATCCACCGCCCCTGCGTATAGCCCATGCTGTCTACGAGCTGGTAAGGCTGGCCAGCGTCCCCCATGCTTCGCAGCGTGTCCAGGCTGTTTATGTCGCCCTTCCACTTCGGATAGAGAACGCCAGGAAGGTCCAGCGTGTCGTTCTCAGGCCCAAGGTATTGCAGGGCATCGAATTGCCCCACGCGCTCCAGCGCGCCCCACTTCCACTTATTCTTTCGCGCCCATTCCTGGAAAACGATCGTGTTAAGGGAAAACTGGAACGTGCCCAGCACCATCAATGCTGGCATGTTGCCGCCGGCAGCCATGCCAGTCAGGTTATCGAGTACGCCCATTTAGAATCCAGTGTCATACAGGCCGGAGCCAAGGGCGCTCTGTTTCGGCGCCCCCAGCTTGCGCGTTACGTCATTCGCCAGCGATTCACTGGACTGCCCAGGTTGCTGGTGGATTGTCACGTGAAACTGCCGGTTGTCGGCAACCTGCGGCGCGGCCTTGGCGGGGGCTGTGGCCATCGGTGGAACCGTGGGCGTGACGGCGGCCGGTGCCTTGTCGCCTCCCGTGAGGTGCGCCCATCCGGCTTTGATGAAATCGCCAGCCGACAGGTGCGCGGACGCGGCCCACCAATTCCCATTTGCCACGTCCTTTTGGCCCTGCGACTTGTCTACGTCCGGCAGCCCCGCAGCCTTCGCGACGCCCAGCGCGACTTCTGCCAGCGCGGCAATCATGCCCAGCTTGCCGATGAATCCCATCACACCGCCGCCCGCGCTGCTCGCAGCCTTGCTAACCCCGCTCGATGCCGTCTCAAGCTCCCGCAGCGAAGCGACAGTGCGCGCCAGCTTGATGGTGGAAAAGAGATGCAGTGCGCCGGCCGCCGTCACCAGTACGGGCGCGGCCACCGTCAGGCCAACGGCCAGCCCACCTAACCCCATCACCACACCTTTCATCAGGCGGGGGTTTTCGTCCGCGAACCGATTTACCGACTCCAGGATTGTGGCCGTGCGCTCCATCGCCGTCGCGAACGCAGGGATAAGTACATTGCCAACACGGGCCTGTGCATCATCCAGGCGCGCACGGGCGTTATCTACCTTGCCCGCCGTCGAATTCCTGTTGGCGTTGTCCGAGTCGTCCACACCATTCGCCTGGATAACGTTATGGCGGTCTTTCCAGATGCTCGCACCGAAACGAATGCGGCTCAAAAGCATATTTGCCGCATTCGGATTCGACGCGATAGCGCCCACGAATTTCATTACCTGCGCGGGGTCGTTAACATCCACGCCCTGCTTTTTCGCCAGCGGCACCAGGTGTTCATCAACCCACTTTTGCGGGTCTTTCAGGAACGTTTGAGCGTCCACCAGCGCGTCAGGCGAAACCGTCTTGACGCGGCCGTTTTTATCGAACCTGACGCCCTTCCGATTCAGCAGGCCCATTTGCAGCATGTGATCGAACGCGCTATGCGTTTGATGGCCGCCGATCCATGCATTTACCAGCGAGCTGCTGGACGTGCCATAACGGTCTGCGCCCATGCTCTGCTGCAAAAACGTGTCGCCAAAAAACGCTTCGTCGGACATGGCCTGCACGGCGCCCTTACCCGAACGCACCGACGTGAGAAGGTCACCGATTGTTACCTTGCCATTCGACCCCGTCAGCGCTTTAAATGCCCAGTTGTACTTCTCCCGCATGGCCTTGGGGTCGGTAGCGCCGCCGCGTTCTTCGGATACCTTCGCCATCTGATAAGCCGAATCGCCGGATGCCATATCAGTGTGGTGCAGGCGGTCGTATAGCTGAAGCCCGGAAATAGCTTTAAGCGCCGAAGGTAGCGCCTGGATAGCGTGGTGCGCGTCGCCCAGCGCGGTGCGCAGCTCGCTAACTGTGTCGGTTGCTTTCGTAACCGATACACCGAACTGCCTTGAATTCTTCGCAGCGCCAATCATGGCGTCCGCATCTTCTTTCGATACGCCAGAATTGCGGATCACGGCCACCGCATTTTCACGCTGGATAGCCGCGTGAACTCCCATCGAAAGAACGCCACCGATTGACGCTCCTGCCACGGCCGCGCTGGCACCAGCAGCCACCAGCTTGCCGCTTACGCCCTTCATCGCCTTGTACTGGCTTTGCGCCTTGTTAAGCCGCTCCTGTGCGTGGCGCAGGCGGTCCACCTGCTCGACGGTGCGGGCGTAGCTGGAGCGCAAGCCATCCACGTCCCTACCCATACGGGCGAACGTTTGGATGGACTTCCCCAGCAGAGCCTGGCGCTTTTGAAGCGCCTGCATTTCGCTGCCGATTCTTTTAACGCCATCGGCGGAAGATTTCAGGGCACCTTTGAGTGCGCCTGTAATCGTTCCGCCGATTACGATGGTGGCATTTAGCCGCTTGTTTGCCATTTACGTCGTGGGTTTCGTCAGTTCGTCCAGCCCATCCAGCCACCACAGAAACCGCGAAGCGGGCATGGCCAGTATTTCCGATTCACCCCAGCCCGTATGACTGGCCAGGGCCAGAGCGCAGCGTCGGATGGTGCTGCGCTCTATTCGAGAAAACCCAGGTAGGCCGCCGTCAGGCGCCTGTAGTCGCGCAGAGGGAGTTTGCGAACGTGTTCGGGCGCCATCTCCATAAGCGCCGCGAACGTCTCCATCTCTTTTTCTGCGTCGCTGCCCTTGCGCGCGTCGTGCGTAATCTGGTCGCCCACGGTCGGCTCGCGCATGCGCAATTTCGTCAGCGCCGGGCCACCGATGTTCAGCGGGCGGGACAGCGTGATATCCGCGAAGCCGTCGCCATATTTCACGAAATCTTCCGGCTTCTTTTCCGCGCTTTCGTTGTCGCTTTTCACGTTGCTGCTTCCTTCGTTGAAAGTGAATTTCGGGCTGGCATTGCGCCAGCCGCTACCGCTTAGATGCCCAGCAGGTTGCGGACATTGGCCAGCACATCGGTGCCGTTCTGCTTGAAGATCATGTTGGCCACGTCGATCTCCCACACCGTCGTGCCGCCATGGTCCAGCCGGTAATACGTCAGCGCCATGGTGGTTTTCAGCTTCGCGGCCTCGCCCGTCTTGACGGTGCCCTGGTCGATTTCCTTCACCTTGCCGCGCAACGTGTGGACGACGCCCGTTTGCGTGCCGTCGTCGTCCTCCAGCACTTCACGCAGGGATGCGGTAAGCGGCGTGCCCTCCACCACGCCGAACGTCGAAAGCACGTTTTTGTCGAAGGACTTCAGCGTGAAATCGGTTTCGAGCTTTTCCAGCCCCATCGTGATTTCGGCCGGCGCGAACATGCCGCCGCCGATGTAATCTTCCATCTTGGCGACGAGCTTCGGCGGGTTGAATTCCTCGCACTTGCCCGCCATGCCGTAGCCGTTGTAGAAGACATTGAAATACTTGCGAATGTCCTGGATCGCCATGGCGATTAGCTCCCTGCGCTGTTGCTGAAGATGCTGGCGATATAGTCATTCACCAGATGGCTGCGGAACGTCACGCGCTCTGCCGGGTATGCCGGCGTGAAGTCGAAATCGAACGCGATCTGGCCTTCTGCGACTTGCGCGGCGCTGTTCACGTCAGGATCGGCCCAGCAGTCACCGCCCAGGATTGCGCCCTTCGCCTGCAGACTCGAAAGGAACGCCTTCACGCCGTCCACCACGTCGTTGACGTAGTTCTTCGTGATGCCGCGATCCACCGCCCACAAGTGTGCCGCCTGCAGGCTGTCCGCGATAATGTCGGCGGTACGCACGACACACAGGAACGTCCATTTCGGATCACTGGACAGCGTGCGGTTCCCCCACAGCCGGAAGCCGTTCTGCCGAATCACCGTGGCCACGTTCTTGCTGTTCAGCAGGTTCGCGCGGCTGGTGGTATCCCCCAGCACGAAATCGATCGGGCGAGCGGTGCCGGTAATGCCGCTGATAGTCTGGTTGGACGGCGACCACCAGAAGCCCAGCGCGTTGTCCACCTGCGCAATAAGGCCCGCAACGCACGAGCTGACGTAGGAAACCACGTTGTTGCCGCTCGAATCGGTTTTCGTAATCGGCGGATCAACCAGGAAGATGCGCTTGCTGCCGAAGTCGCCTGCGTAGGCAATGGCGTCTGCATCGGTCGTGCCGGGGCCGTCCGCAATCACGACGGCGCGCAGCGAATTCAGGATGGTTCCCTGCAGCACGCTAACCACTGCGTTGGCCACGGTGCCCACGGTCGATGCGAACGTTGCCGCCTGGGTCGGCGCGCCGGCGGATGCGGGCATTGCGAACGCGGGCGCCGCCGTGAACTGGTAGCCGTTCTGGACGATTTCCGTGGACTTCACGATGCCGCCCACGACAGTGGCCGTTGCGACCACGCCGGAACCACCACCGCCCCCGGACGGAACCAGTGCATAGGTGCCGTCCGTGTAGCCGGCGCCCCCTTCTTCGATGGACAGCGTGGATACGCCATCGGCAACGCGCTGGTGCGTGAAGCCAGGCGCAACGATAATGCGCGGCTTGAAGCCCAGGACGTGCTCGGCAGCCATGAGAGCCTGCAGGCCCGTATAGTTGCCGTTCACGTCGGTGCCGCCGATCACCAGCGCGCGCTGCGCGTTCACGTCCTGGGCCACGTCTACGCGGATCACGACGATAACGGCTTTCGCCTGGTTCAGAATGCTGTCGATTGCATCCGGCAGCGTGCCGTTATCGGCGGACGTGGTGAGCGCGACAAGCTTCGCTGCGTCGCTGCGCGAGCCTGCAATCAGGACGGGCGTATTGAGGGGGAAGGCGGTCGGGTCCGCATTCGGCGCAGTGCCGATAATGCCGATCACCGAACTGGACGCGATGCTAATGCTTCGCGAGCCGTCGTCAATGTCGAGAACTTCGACACCATGCAGAAAGTCAGTGGACATATGGCCTTTTGTGGCGGTCTGGTTTCAGATTGGCGCCATGATCGCTTTGCGGCCGCACACGTTCCACATGAGGGTTTCGGCATAAAAAAGGGCGCCCGAAGGCGCCCAGTGGCTGCTCCCGCCTGAATGTTATGCAGACACCGCCGCGACGGCGTCCGCCGTGGTCGCTGCATTCACCTGCGCGACGGCTGCCGCGTACTTCGACTGTGCCGCCGTGCGGAACGCCACCCAATCCACATTCACCTGCGCCACCTGTGCCGCCGTGTGCGCGGTGTACGCCCAGGTGCCGGTTTGATCCTCGCACCACAGCGGCGTGGCCCATGCGCCCGCCTGCCCTCCCGACGCGGCCACCGCGCTTTGCAGGTTGTCCTGGTCGTTCTTCTGCGACGGGTAAGTGTGCGGGGCGCCCAGCGCCGACGACGCGAAGCCCGCGACAAGCGCCGCACCGCACGCGGCCTGCAGCGCCGAAATCTTGACGGCCTTCGCGCTTGCGAGAACCACGGTCGGATCAACCGGCGGCGCAGCCATAACGGCAATTGCCACAGTGTCCACGACGTACGCACCAGGGCTGGCCAGGCATGCCTGCCACTGGTCGTTCGTGATCGCCAATTTCAGCGTGCCAGCGGGCGGCATGCCGATGGCGTCATCGTAGAAGCCGGTGATTGCCCCGGTAGCGTCATAGGATGCGTATTTCTGGCTCATGATTAATATCCGAGTACGAGAAGCATTGCGCCGGGAATTGCAGCGTTGTATGTGTTACCCACAGTGACGGCAGTCTTGGATGGGGTGGTCGGGTTCACCCGATACGTAGCCGTAAAGCCGCCGTCCACGGAGTTTGCAAACGCAACAAATCCCATCGTAGGGAACGCTATTGGCAGCGTAACCGACACGCTCCCCTGCGCTCCGATCGACCCGAGCGTCATCCACTGGATAATCAGACCGCCTAACCACGTCGGGAACGCGATATAGCCATTCGCGCCCAGCGAAATCGAAAACCCCGCGCGCAGTTTCTTCGGCGTGACGATAGTGGTGTCGTCGGTGCCTGCGTTCGTGATCGCCTGCGTAGCCACCTTCGATGTGCCCTGCACGGTTTCCTGGGCCTGCTCGGCCTTCATCCACGCCGTGGTGGCCAGCGCCGTGCTGTTGTCGCCCGACGCGGGCGTGGTGCCGTTAATGATGCCGTTGGCGGCCGCCGTCAGCAGCCGCGCAAGCGCAGCGAGATTGGATGCGAGTGACATATTGTTTTCCCTCCCTTAGTTACCTATCGCCATCCACCACGTTTGTCCGCCCGTAGCGGCGCTGGAGGTGCATATGAACGCGGAATTACTGCTCGCGGAGACAGCCGCCACCACCCCGCCGATACCGCCAATGGCGACAGCCCGAACGGCAGTCGGGAAAGTAGTGGGGAAGGCAACGCCAGTTCCCCCAGGGGATGCCCCTGTAATCCCCCACTGGATAATCAGGGCGCCCAGCCATGACGGGAAAGCCACATAGCCGTTTGCCGCCAACGAAATCGAAAACCCCGCGCGCAGCTTCTTCGGCGTAACCGCCGTGGCATCGTCGGCGCCTGCATTCGTCAATGCCTGCGTGGCCACCTTCAGCGTGCCCACATTCGTTTCCGTCGCCGCCTCGCCCTTGAACCACGACGTGCTGGGAACGTTCTGGCTGTTGTCGCCCGCCGCTGGCGCCGACACCGTAGAACCGGCATACAGGGCAAGGGGGCCGCCCATCGTGTCGCCCGACTTCTGCACGGCGTTGGCCACGTTGAACGTCGAGAACAGATAGATTGTCAGCGTGTCCGCTGCCACCAGCGCCTGCGTGAAATTGATCGTCTTACCGTCCGTCGCCGTGAAGTCGGGCGCAGCCGCGGTGCCCGGCTCCAGCATGGAACCGTTCTTCTCGATCATGAGAGCGCCTGGCGTGTAGCCGCCCGTGATCGTGATGGACGGACCTGCCTGGCCACTAATCGGCACGGCACGGAAACCCGCCTGCCCGCCTGCGCTGGCGAATTTGATATTCGTTCCGTCCGACTGGACAATAACCGGCGAGCCAACCGGCAGCACGACGCCTGCGCCGACGCCGCCGGTTACTTCTGCCGTGATGTTGTAATTGCCCGTGGCTTCGTTGTCGATAATCCACTGCCCCGTCTGCGCCGGGAACAGCAGATTTTTCGAAGCTGGCAGCGCGCCGGTAAGCTTCAGCATGCCCACGCCATACTGCGCCGCTGTCAGGGCGGTATCGCCGGCCGCCGACACGTCCACGTTTTTGAGGCCGTTGAACGCCTGAAACAGCGCGGCCATATTGGCCACCTTCGTGGACATATCGCCAGTGGGCGCAGTCGGCACGCGAGCATAGCCGCCCGACACTGCCATGATTACCCACGCACCGCCATTCGCAGCGTTCAGCGCGGTATTCAGACGCGCACGCACGCCCGCACCTGCAGGCAGCTCGCCGCCCGACAGCGCCGCATGGTCGCCGCCGTACAGCGGCAGCGTGGCCAACGCATTGCCGCCCGCGTTCGTCAGCGCGACATTTACCGCGTTGTCGTTCGTGACGGCCACGCGGAAATTGATTTCCATCCCGTCTTTCAGCGCTGGAACGGGCAGCGGGTAGACAAGCGTGATAGCGTTTTTCGCGCCGCTGTCGCCAATGAAATTCAGCACGCCGTCCAGAATGCGATTCAGCAGGAAGCGCGTGCGATTCGCCAGCGATTTGGGCGGCGTGTTCATAACGCCGTTTACGCCACCCAGCGCGTTATCGTTGGTTTCCCACTGGTAGACGCCAGTGTCGAATTGGTCTACTTCGGGCAGGTTCGCCATTAGTCAACAGTGCCAAGGTTATAGGTTCCGTCCAGCTTCACGGTCCCGTTTAAGATGAAAGCCGCTTCCGTGAAATCCAGCGCTTCGAGATAGCAGCGCGCTGGCGCGGTGTTCGCTAGAATCCGCTTCACCTGCTCCACCTGGCTATTCGCAATCGGATTGGCAAGCTTCACGCGATACCACGCCCACTTCGTGCCGTCCGAGTCGCCCAGGTAACTGGTGCCGTCGAGATTGCGCGAGCCGTCCAGCATCCACGCGCCAGCGCCTTCGACCACTTCCGCGTTCGGATAACCTGCAGCGGCCAGCGCCATCTTTATGGACGCTGGCGTGCCCTTGATTCGATGCACGGCAACGCTGGACGCGATCACGGCGCGCTTAGTCGACTCGGGCCAGTTGCTGTCCCACTCGCCAACCGAATAGGCCCATGCGAGCCACGGCAGCAGTTCTACGGGGCACGTTTCCGCGTTGTAGAGGGATCGAATTGGCACCGGCACGTCAGACAGGCGTGCGAGGCTGTTCGCAATCGCGCGCTCTTGATTCGTCGCACTCGGCGGCAGAAGGCTAGGATCGGCCATCAGACTGCAGCCCCGCTAACCGTTATGCCAGTGCAATACGATGCATGCGTTTTGTCCGCTGCCATGTCGGCCTGAATGCCTCCGGCATTCAACACGACATTTTGCACGCCCGTGGCCCACAGCGCTGCATACACGCCCGCAAGCGTCGGCGCACCACCGCACTTATGCACGCTGTCTGCGTAGGCCTGCGCGTTCTGCTGCGCGAGTGCCAGCACCGCTGCCTGGTCGACGTTCGCGTAAATGTCCAGCGTCGCATTGATCGTATACGGCAGGATCGTGGCGAATTGCACAATTACCGTATCGCACAGCGGGCGCACGTTCTCAGCGCTCAGTGCCGCAGTGACTGCGGCCAGCAGCGTTTCGTTCGGATCGTTGTCCGCGCCACCGTCGCCGTTCGCATGCAGGATCGTTACCAGCACCGTGCCAGGCGTCGGGCTTGTCACGCTCACGTCCAGCACCAAACCGGACGCCGACAGCGCATAGAACTCGTATGCGCCCACGGGGCCAGCACTGGTGAAGCCTTCGAACGATTGCTGCGTGCGCGAGCGCAGAGCGTCGTTCGATTCCATGACGGCAGCCGTGGGCGGAACAGTGGTGTTGTCTGCCGACGTAACCGTCAGGCGCTCCACGTCGAACCCAGCCGCAAGCTGGTCCAGGTCGCCGTCCTGCGCGTAGGCGAGCAACAGCGCCTGCGCGGCTTCGTTCACGCGCTGGCGCAGCAGCGTTTCGCGATACGCGGCCACCTGCAGAACTTTGTATGTCGGATCGGACTCCACCAGCGCGGAAAACGTGGTGTCGCGCGACATGAGATCAGTCAGCATGTCTGCGAAAATCGTGTCGAAATCCAGCGGATCAATGATCTGCGGCGGCGGCAGCGTCGAAAGATCAACGGCAATGTAGGCGCCCGACATTACGACACCCTGATTCCGTCGAGCGTGATGGCCTGGCCATCCGGCTTATAAATGCCGTACAGGTCCAGCACAACTTGCCCAGGCTGCGCGCTACTGGCGACAACCTGCTTTACCTGAAAACGCGGCTCCCACTTGCGGATCGCGTCTGCCGTCGCTGCATAGATGCGCGAAAGCACGGCCAGATTCATGGGCGCATCCACAAGCTCGGGCAAGTCGCTGCCGTAGTCGCGACGCATCACGCGGCTACCTTTCGGAGTATTGAGGATATCGGTAATAGACTGCCTCAGGTGTTCGATACCTGAAAGCGGCTTTCCCGTGGTCGCGCTGGTCCCGTTCATGGGCGGAATTCTGGCTTTCGCCAGCATCCCGTTCCACATGAGGGTTTCGCTTTACGCCTCGGCGGCGCTTGTCGGCGGCCCGTCGTGTTCAGTGTGGTGGTGCGACTTCACGCCGATACCGTCCACGTTCACGTCGCCGCCGGTCACGTTGACACCGCCCACAATAGCATTGGCGCCCCCGCTGTTGCCCGCTGCCCCCGAAACACCAGCCATCCAGGTAAGCAGCTTGGTGACGGTCGCCGCGCCCATGAATGTGGCCTGGTCGCCGTCATGCTCGATCTGCGAAACCTTGAGCGCCAGTTTGCCGTCCGTAAGCGTCATGGACGAGCCGCCCACCTCCACCGTGAAGCTGCCGCCGCTGGGTATCTGCAACAGATACGCGTGCGCGCTCTTGTCGTACTGCTCCACCGCCCCGTCGCTGTACGTGCGACGCCTTACGTTCGGGTCCGTCGTCGGTGCGGCGTAGGCGTCCTGATACAGTGAAAACAGGATGATGGCCTGCGCCATGTCGCCATACGGCGCGAATACCAGCACCTGTTCGCCCGGAGAGGGTGCCCACCAGTCCGCATCAGTGCCGGCGCGAATCGTGGCCCATTGCATCGGGTCCGACTGCACGCCGCCTATCTCTACGACGGCCGTATCTGTTCCCGCCACGAGCTGCACCACGGTGCCGATGCGCAGAAGCTGCGATATCTGGCGCTGCAGCTCGCCAATGTCCTGCATCATGATGGCGCACCCGGCGGCATGACGGGCTGATAGGCCGATTCGTTGCCGGCGCCGATATCGGGCGAAAAGCTATACGTGGGATTGGCTGGCGTCGTGCCGTCGAAGTCCGCAGCCCATATGTCCTGCCCAAGTTGTAGCACCTGCGTCCACTCCACACGCCAAACCACATAGCGGTCGCACCCCGGCGCGAAGTCGTCACGGTAAGCGCCGATCACCTGCGCCGCCTCAGTCCACACATTGGCGCCCGTGAATCGCTTCAAGCGAAGCCACGCGGCGAGCGCACCGGCTGCCGTGCGCGCGGCGGTCTTTGCCTTCGTCGTGCGGTAGCCGATGATTACGCGAGCCTCCAGCCTGCCGCGCATCGAAAGCTGCCCCGTGCCACGATCTTCCACGCCTTCGTTTTCGAATTCAGTCAGGTCAAGAAGGATCGCCGGAAGATCGACGCCCTCCAGCTCGTCGCGGTCGGTTTCCTCGCGGTCGAATTCAACCGTCTTGAAGTCAGGGAACGTAGCCTGTATCTGTGCCACCACGGCGTCCTGATAGGCCGAAATGTCCACTACCGTTTCTGTCGCCATGCCAGTTCGTGTTCGAATGTCTTGTAAAGCTGCGTCGTGAAGTCGGAGCCACCCAGCAGGTGATCTTCGATATAGGTCTGCGCGGGGTCGCCAAGCTCGACCGTGACTTTCTTGATTGGCAAGCGTGACTTGCCCTTTCGGATGAACACCTGCCGATTGCTCGACGCGGGGCCGTTGACGCCCGCTCGCCCGTTCGCGATGAAGGCGCTTTTCACGAAGCGGCCGCCATAGGCCGTTACGCCCTGCCTTGTTTGCCTCGCGTTCAGGTGGATCATTCCCATGGGGTCCAGTCCGTACCACACGCGTACGCCCTTGCCGCCCGCCACGCGGGCCAGCCGGAACGTTCGAAGGCGGCGCCGTACTTCCTTCTGCGGCAGCATCAGGTGCTGCGCCAGTCCGCGGACGGATCGCGTGGTAAGCCAACGCGCAACCTTCACACACGTGGACGCCAGCGCCGCGTCCACCTGCTTGGGCGTCGCCGCCAGAAACGCTTCGATATTCTCCAGACCGCTTTCGTTGACGGCGATATCAATCACAGAGACGGCTCCAGAATCACCACGGCGAAACCGTCGCCGGTACGCCTCGGCGTCTTGTGCGCCTCGTAGTTGCCACCCTCGACCACCAGCGCGTCGCCGCGCCGAACGCGCGACACGTCCGACCATTTGCACGTGAACGTGGGGCGCGTGGTGTCCTGTTCGAACGTGCCCAGCGCGGCAGACTCGCCCGGTTCCTCGAACACGCCCGCGATGTCCTCCAGCACCGTGCCATCGGCCAGCGTGAAGGTTCCGAGACTCGCGAATTCATCGGGGTTCAGGAACGCGTTTAAATCGTCCCAGGACGGCTGCGCAGGCATCAGGCGCCCTTACCCTTCGACACGGGGCGCGCGGGCTTGTCCGTGAGCGTACGCGCGGCCTTGCACGCCTTCAGGTCGCGCGCCTCACGCTCGGGCAGTTCCAGGCGGTCGCCGGTTTCCATCAGTTCGCCGCCCACCCATACAGGGCGAAGGATTTCCACCACTTCGCTACGCTCGAAAGCCATTTTCCTTGCTCACCTGTGAAACAGGCCGCTTTCGCGGCCTGTCGTTTCAATCTACTGCTGCCGTATCGGTAGCGCTCTCGTTACACCGCCGGTTTGCGGCCCAGCGCGAACGATTCGACGCGGCGCACCGCGAAATCCACGTCCTGGTGGACCACGACACGCACGCCGCCCGACTTCGAGAGACTGTACGGGTCAACCATCAGGTCCAGACCGCCCCACATGGCGATGATGAGGTCGGCGAAGTTGCCGAAGAACACATCACCGGCCGCGAGCTGGTTCGTGACTTCCGTGCGGTAGCCGTTCATCGTGTCGCCCGGCTCCCACAGCGTGGCGCCGGTCGGCGTGCCGGGGAATTTCTGCGTAGTTTTGGCTGCGCCCTTGGTCGCCGCGTCCAGGACATACGACAGATTGCCGATTGCCGCGTTTTTGCTGGCGATGGCCGTTTCCATCGCCACGATTTCGGCGTATGCCGGGAACTCGCCGACGAACGGCACAGCACTGATTCCTGCCGTGTTCGCGATGCCCAGCGGCTGGAAGTTGTTTCCCGTGCCGTAGTAACCGGCGTAGTCGATCGCCAGGCCAATCGCTTCCGCGAGGTCGGCGCGCACCAGCGCTTCCACGTCCAGACTCGATTGCTGCATCAGCTTGCGCGAAATATCGGTGTACGCCGCAACGGTCTTGGGCGACAGCGAAATCTGGCCCAGGTCCGGTTCCTGCGCAGTGGCGTCCGCTTCTTCGCCCACCCAATAGCCCTGCGAGCGCGCCGTTTTCTTCGGAATGTCCACGTTGCCGACCAGGCCGCCCAGCGTGCGGCCCAGCCTCATGATGGTCGTGGCATTGATAAGCATGTCGATGAACGCCGACGCCATCAGGTTCGTTGCCACCGATGCGGCACCCGTGTTGCCAGCGCCCACTTGGCCGTTCGAACCCATGTTCAGGGAGCGCAGCGAGCGCGCCAGCACTTCCGGCGGCACCATGATGCCCTGCGCCTGTTTGCCCAGCCGATCCGCTGCGGCGCGGCTCGCGTCGAACTCGAAAGCAGCCTCATTGCGCAGCTTCGCATCGCCCGGATTCGCCAGCGAGCGCAGCGCCCGCATGAAGCTGTAACTGCGGATTTCGTCATCGGTGAGGCCCACCGACGCGTCGCGCGTCTGCTCGGTGACGGGGCGCGACTGGCGCTTTTCGACGTGATCCAGCAGCGCGCGCTGGAATTCGGCCACGCTCTTGCCATCCTTGATGAACGAGCGCGCGAGGTCATGCGCGCCGTAGGTTTCGCCCATCGTGAGGATTTCGCTTACGCGGGTGCGCTCAGCGTCGCCTCCCTCACGGCGCACCGCGCTGGTGTCGATTTGCTGCGGCGCTGCGTGCGCCGGCTGGTTCTGCGTGTTCGGGTCCATGTGGCGGCTGCCTTCAGTTGGAGTGTGTTGCTGCGGATTTTGCGGTTGTGCTTGCACGGGTTCCACATGAGGGTTTCCGGGCGCGAGGGAGCGGCCAACGCCAACGGTGGTATCGGCGGGAACGGCGACCCAACTAATTTCGTAAGGCAGCCAAGACGTGACGGTGTACACGTCGGGGCCATCTTCGCTTTGCTCCGTCAGCACGATTTCCAGCACGCGGTATCCCACCGAAACATGCTTTCGGATGCCGTCGATAACGTCCTGGAAAATTTCCTGCGCACGCGCGCTGCGGCTGAAGCGGATCAGGGCGCGGCCCATGCCGTCTGCGTCGATGGTGGCCGACTCGATCACGCCGACTTGATCGGTCCAATCGTGGTCCATCAGATTGGCACCGAAGTTGTTCAGGCGCGACATATCCACCGCGCCGTCAGCGTGAGACAGGATTTCCATCCCGTACCACTGGCGCACAGGCGTTTCCGACGAAAACGCCACCTGCACGGTGCGCGCCTCCGCGTCGATTGCGCCCACTTCCATCTGGCGCACGAAGTCACCGCGGCCATTGATTTCGCGGACGGACAGGGCTTGTTTGATCGTTTGTGCCATCGTCGTTAGCTGTTCGGTTTTGCGCCTTCGCTGTCGGTCGGGGTCGCCAGCTTTTGGCCAAGGGTTGCCATGATGAAGATTTCTGGAATGCCGGCCGCCTTCATGGCTTCGATATCCGCCGCGAACTCGGCCCACACTTCCACCGGGTCACCGCCCCATTCGCGGATGATTTCTCCGGGGCTTTTCAGCAGTGCGTTTTTCGAATTCACTGCCGCGTCAACGTCGGCGGTCGGGTCGATCCACTGCCAGCGGCGCGGCTGCCAGCCGCAAGCCTTCAGCAGCTTCGCGTACAGCGAGGCAGCGAGGGGAACGCCGGTGCCCGATACGATGCGGCCTTTCAGCAGGCTGTATTTCAGCCACGCTTCGAACACCGGCTGCACCAGGTCTTCAATCAACCACTCCTGCAGTTCCTTCCAGTGTTCGCGCTCGTCAAGCGTCCCCTGCCGAATGCTGGAGAAATTGACGCCTTCCAGGTCGTTCGCGAGATTGTTGTACGCCACGCCCATACCGGCGGTCGCGCCGCGCAGAAGGGTTTTGTATGTGGGCAGGAATTCGCCAACCGGGTATTGCGGAAGCCATTCCTGCAATTCGGCGCCATCCGGAAGCACGGGAAACGTGCCGGGTTCTGCGTCAATCTCCAGCGTGGGTTCTTCGCCTTCTTCCCACGCAGGCGCTTCGCCGTCCTTCCACTGGACGAAACCCATTTTCGATGCGCCCACGCGCGCATTGATAACGGCGGCATCTTCGAAGCCCTTCATGTGGCGCATGCGGAACAGGGCTGTGGCCATCCACGGCAGCCCGCGCTTTTGCCCCACCAAATCTTCTAGATAGCCGTGAATCATTTCCTCGGCGGGGATGCGGACGTGCCCGACACCGCCGTATTGATATTCGGCCTCGCCGTCGTCAACCGTCGTCAGGTGGTACGCGACGGGGCGCCCGTACTGCGTGAACTCGATACCGTGGCGAATGAAATTCTTGCCGTTGTATTTGTCCACGTTGTAGTCGATAGGGATGCGCAGCGGGTCGATAACCTGCAGCGCGAAACCCCACGGGCCAGCCTCGGCGCCCATGACGATGCGCACGAAAAATTCGCCGTCCTGCGCAGCGCTTTGCACGCATTGGCGCTGGATCGCGTTCCACGAACGCTTACCCGTAACACTCGCGTTTTTCTTGTGGCCCCACTCTTCCCATGCGGCCTTCAGCGCAGCGCTTGTGTCTGCATCCGCACCGCCACGGGGCTTTTTTACGGATACCTTGAGAACAACGCCATTCGGCCCCACGACGTTCTGGCGACACAGCCTCAAAAACGCCTTGGCGTAGTCGTTGTTCATGCACTGCTCGCGCGAGCGTGCGACGAGCGTGCGCAGGTTGCGCGTGATGATCCAATCCGCCGGAACGGAGAATGCCGCCCAGCTTCCGTTCAGGCGATCATTGTCCGCAGCCTGAAACGAGAACGCCGAACGGATAGCGCGCTGCGCGACGCGCATGCTGCTGCGCAAGGTCGTATTGGGCGACGCTGCAGGCAGCGGCGTGGCGGGCAACAGCCCACGCGAGCGGATGAAATCGAATATCGCCATCAGAAGGTCACCTTCACCTGGCGCCCGAACAGTGCGCCACGTTGCGCGGCCTTAAGGCGCTGCAGCTCTGCGCGATAGTAGCTGCGCAGCTTGAGAAGATCGCCAATCGGCGTTCGGTGAAGCTCGCGATTGTTGATCGTGTAGCGCTCCTGGTCCATCGTGGCGCGCTTCTCGATCACAGCTTCAATGGCAGCCAGGACGCGCTGGGCGTGCACGCGGGCGTCGGTTCCGTCTGCCATCGTGGACAGGTCAGCCTCGACCGTAACCATCCCGCTTTCGATTTCCAGCACGGTGCCGCTCGACACGGCGCGAAGGGAGAACAGATACTGGCCTGCGGGCCACGCGGCGGTGGTTGCGGCGTCCACCAGTAACTGGTGCTGGCTGCCGCTGTCCGTGCTGCTGAAGCCAATCGCCTTCGGCCCACACAACAGCGCCTGCACCTGCCACGTGGGGGCTTGGTACAGGTCCAGCTTTACGGTCAAATCGAACGTGACGCCCGCTCGAATGGTTCCGGGGAATTGGCCGCTCATGTCTTACCAGTTTGTGGCGAACCCTCCACGGCGTCGGCCAGCGGTAAGCGATTTCGCCCGTTTAATGGGCTTAGTTTCCCCTTGCGGCTTGTCCGGTTCCACATGAGGGTTTCGCGCTTTCGCCTGCGTTGCGTCGCGCGCGTCGGTAAGCAGCTTGGCCAGCTTCACTGCGACTTCACCGGCTGTAATCGGCTCTTTTTCGGTGTTTTCAGCCGTTTTCGCCGTTTCTGGCGCAAAAACCCCTGTTTCGGAGTCCAAAATCAGCCGCTTTGCCAGCGATTTCATGCTGGGGTTCATGATGCGTAGCGCAGCGAACGCGTACACGCGGCAGTCCAGTGCTTCATTGCGCGCCTTGTCGGGCTTCTGCCACGTGCGGACAGGAAAGCCGCGCACGAAATTCGTTACCAGCTTTTCGGCGGTAAGTTGCTTGAAATAGTCGCTTTCGTGGTCTTCATCCACAGGGAAACGGCAGAAGCCGGGGCCGTCCTTCTGCAGCGCGAGGCGGCGCATTACTACCAGCTTCCCTTCGTCCACGCCCACATTGAACAGGTCAACCTTGCGGCTGCGTTTGCCGGATTGCTTGCGCTGCGGCTTCTCGACCACCGCGCGGCCCCAGCCGGGGATGCCCTTCACTGCGAAGATGCGGCGCCCCTTTCGGGCGCGAATGTAGTCGTATGCGGCCTGCGTGTAACCCGTCGTGCCGCCCGTGTCCACGCATGTGGCCTGCACCGTAAGCGCTACGCCGCTTTCGTGCTGCCATTCTTCGGCCAGAAGGTCGTCCAGGTCGTTCCATACGTCGTTCGCCAGCGGATCGCCCCACAGCACGCGATACGCTACAGACCACGAACGTTCAAACAGCCCCCACGCCACGATTTCGACTTCCAGGCGATCGGTTTGCATGTCAACCCCGGCAGTCAGGTAAAGGGCATGCATCGGCACGGCTGCCGCGTACACTTCGCGCCGGTTGTAGAGCGAATCCGGGTCGGCCTTCTCGGCGGTTTCTTCGAATGTTTCGGCCAACGACACGTTGACGAACGATTGCAAGTCGCCTGCGGCCAGCTTGTTCAGGTAGGACTGGACGATATCGCGCAGCCGGCGGAACGTTGAAAGCATTTCGGGAGCGTGGAACGATGCATGGCCCTTGAACGGCTTCGACGCCTTCCAGCCGCCGCCGTTCTGCTCTGCCGCGCGGATCGCTGCGACGCGCTGGCCATCGTCCCACAGGCTGCCGCAATGCTCGCACGTGTAGCGCGCGGTTTCCGGTTCCTGCTCGCCTTCCAGATTGTCGCGGCCATTCCAGATAACCTGCGGCCACTTCAGGTATTGCTGTTCGCCGCAGTGCGGGCACGGCACGTAATAGCGTCGCTGGTCGCCAGCGAGATAGGAAGTCTCGATACGCGAAGCGCCTTTGATGGTCGGCGTGCTGCTCTCGGTGCGCAGCTGCAAATCACCGAACGTGGCCGCGCGCTGGGCTAGCAGTTCGAGCGGATCGCCTTCGCCCGTGTCGGCCAGCATGCCGTCCACTTCGTCCGCCTGGGTGACTGGCGCAGAGCGGCCGCGCAGCGTGCGTGGCGAGCCCGCCCAGCCGAACATAAGCCAGCCGCCGATATACGAAATGATGCGGCTGTTGTTCGCGCCCTCGCGCCCTCGCGCCTTCGCCATGCGGGCGGTAATCTTAGGGTTCGCGTCCAGCATCGGGCGCAGCTTCGTTTCCTGGAACGTCTGCACGTCGCCCTGCGTCGGCTGGATGAAAATCTGCGAGCGCGGATCGTGTTCGATGAAAAAGCCGCTAATCACCTGCTGGACGGTGGTTTTCCCAAGCTGCGCGCCCGTCATGTATGACACGCGCTGAATCCCCGGCTCCACAATCACGTCCAGCATGCCGCGCTGGTACGGCGCATTGTCGAAGCGGATAAACCCCGGCACGGCATTACCGGCGGGGATTTTCAGGTTAGCTTCGCCCCACTGCGACGGCAGCATGGGGGGCGCCGGCACAAGGTTGCGCGCGGCGCGACGCATGGCGCGCGCGATGGCTGGAATGTTGCTGAACTGGTGGCACACGAAATGGCAATCAGACGCTGGGGGCTTGGGCGCGCTTCACGCGTGCGACGGTTCGAATAGCCACGCATGGCAGGTGCAGCGTGTATACGGTGCCGATAAAATCGCCATCGCGAATATCGTATTTCCCAATGCCGAAAAAATACGTGTAGCGGTTCCCGTCCGCGAATGTGTTGTACCAAAGCTCATTCGAGAATGACACGCTAAGGCGCCACCGGAAAAAATTGAAAACCTTTTTCTTCGTCGTCATTCGTCGTCGCTCCAGTTAATGCATTCATTGCGCGAAGCGGCGCGCATGCGTGCATCGTGGCGTTTCGTGAGGCGCCGGTCTGCCTCGCATGCCCAAGCGGCAACGACGAACACGGACACGGGAAACGTGATCGTAATGAACAGGCAAAACACGACGCACAGCAAGCTACCAAGCAGCGCGTGCGCTTCGTCCAGCAAGTCGCGCCACCCCTCCCACGTGAAAAGGCAGACAGGAATGGCCTTGGCCGATTTCTCTAGGTAACGCCGGTATGCTTTCAGCCACGTTTTCATTCTTCGTCGTCGTCCGGTTCTTGTTCGTCGGCTTCCAGGATCGCTTCCACGTCCGCAGACGTTTCAAGCGCCAACGCTATTTCCTCGCGCAGCACTTTTTTGAAGGCGGTTTCGTTCGTTTCGCCCAGCAGCCGCAGGACGGCGCGCTGGGGAATGTTCAGCATGTTTGTGCGGATGGCGGCCATAAGGCGCGCGGTGGCTTTCTCGAATTCGGCCACGGGCGCCACTTCGTCTTTCGCCTTCGATAGCTCCAGCTCGGCGCGCACGGTGTCGGCGGTGGCGCGACGTAGGTCCAGTTCTTCGCGCGTGGTCGGCGTGGTGGCTGCGGCTTGGCGTGCGCGTTCATCCTCGCGCCAACGGGCCACGTCGGCGGTGTTGAATGACCATTCGATGCCCCGCGCGCCGCGCTGCAGGACGGGGCAATTACCCCGCACCCAGGTGTCGATGGTCGTCAGCGCAACGCCGTGAATCTCGGCAAGCTCGCTGCGATTCACGACTTTCCCTCGCCCCTTTGGCGCCATATGTTTACTACTTCTCGAAAATCACTTTCGCGTTTACACTCAAAAACCTACGCGTCGCGATATAGTTGTAGTCCGCGATCAAAAAATCCTCTCAGAAATTTAATCTCGCGGTGTCTTGGGCCCCGCACCCATGCCGGCCCAGGAAGGACCCACAGTTATCCACAGGCCCACTTATCCACAGCCCCACCATCCTCACCTGTGGATAACTACGCAGTGCGAACCATGGTTACGGAACAATGTCAATACCATTCTGCGATTTGATTGCATCAATCAAATCCGCGTCACGCTTCTGGCACGAATGGTATTGAGTAGCGCTGTCCACATGGTTCTGCAGTAGCGTCACCAGCCTCGCGTCACTTGCCGCCGGAAGTGTTGCCGGGCACTCCACCAGCAGCGACTGGCGAATCGTCGGGTGTTTGTCCACCGGAATTACCGATGCCTGCGTTTGCGTCGTTCCAGATGCGCAGCCCATCAGCAGACAGGACAGCATCAGCAGCACTGCCACTGCCAGCCACGTCAGCATCGCCGTTGCGCTGAACCGATACAGGGGCATTCTTCGCATAGTCTTGAACTCGCTTGGTCAATTGATCGTGCACCGTGGCAACATCGGCCTGGTGCTGGTCTGCGGCTGCTGATACCACCCCTGCCGCGTGATAGTTCGCCAGCGCATCGCTGGCCGCTGCTGCAATGGTCGCGGTTTGCGCTTGGCTCACCGCTGCCGTTTGCTTGTCCCACTTGTCCTGCACTTCGGCCATGCCAGCCGTATGGCCTTTGCTGTAGATGAAGCCAGCGAAAGCGGCTATCGCCAGCACAACAATGGCCACAATCGCCAGCTTCAAGTACAGGCTGAACGGATTGGCTGCGCTCACTTCCTCAACATCGCCCAAGAGGCTCATACCTGCTCCACCCTCATGAAATGCGCCGGCGTACACGCCGACTGATTAGCGTCCAGATGGCCGCACACGTAACCGCCAATGAACGCGGAAATGCAAATCAGCCACAGCCCGAAGGTGTTCATGCCAGCACCCCGCCCGCTTGCTGATACGCCATCGTCAGCGCGGCCATCGTGTTCTGCCGCTGGCCGTAGTTATTCCCCGGAAGCGACGCCCAGCGCGACGTACACGCATAAACCGCATCAGCAAACTTCCCCGCGTCGATCAACGGCAGCGCCCTGCATTCACGGATCATCTGCAGCGCGATCAAATCCTGCGATACAGGCCCGAAGTCGGGCAGATTCAATTGCGCGATGTACGCCGTGGCGAACTTGTACAAATCCTGATAACGCCCCGCAGCCGTCGAATTCAGCGCAGCGTTATAGATATTCGGATGCGTCGCGTAGCTCGGGAACGTAAGTAGCGATGCGGCAATGCCCTTACTCGGGATCGGACCATGCGAACCCACCAGCACGTTGTAACCGTCATCGCTATTCGCGAGCGTCCACGCGTCGATTTCGCTCACTGCGATCATGTCGAGAAACGCCACACGGTTTGCGCCGCCGGCCTGTTGAATACAGATTCGTGCCATTACCTCGGGTTCCTTGCGAATGCGATGAAATCAAGCACACGCTTTTTCAACGTGCGCAGGTAGTAATGCCGGACGCCCAGCGCCGCGAAACACACCACCAGCGCCTGATACGTCCACATCGTTGCGCTATGTACGACGATGGCAAGCGACAGCACCGCGATAGCTGCATACACCAGCTTGCCCACGATGCCGTCGTTCACGCTTCGCGAAAAACCACACCAGCACGCCCACACGATCAAAGTGAAAGCGGCTATCACGGTTAGCGTGTTCATTGGCCACCACCCCCGAACCGGCTGCGCACCAGTTGCCACAGGTCGGCTTCCTTGATGGCTCGAATCACAGCGGACAGCATCGAACCGCCGAACGCGCCGACGAGAAAGCCAACGCCACCAGCGGATTCGGGATTGATATGGAAGTAGCGCATCACGGGCACTGTGAGGAAGTAGCCGCACGTGACGCCCGTGAAAACGAACATGGCAAAGCCGCGCTTCGTTTTCAGGTCGTCGTGGAATGGCACCGCGACTACCGCACCGAACAGTGCCGCAATCGCCCACTCCGCACCTGGGAAATACTTGTGGATGAACTCAAGCACAGGCAGCCCCGTGCGTCGTTTTTTGCATAGTAGAAACCCCGTCGTGGATCACGTCAGGATTTTGTGCTTCGCATTCCCGTGTTTCCACTGCAGGGTTTTTCTTCGGTCGACCACCTTTGTTGCCCGAACACCCCGCAGGCTGGAGGCATTCGCCGCCGAAGTGATGGACCATCTTCGCGGCATCTTCGAAGCCCAAAAGATGCACCAGCAGATGGTCATGCGTGATTCGCTTCGGCACGTAGAGCATTGGCCGATGCGCTTTCTTGCCGGGATTGCCCGAATAACACGTGGGCAGATTGCGCACCAGATACAGCGCCTTTTCAGCGCCGATCACGTCCGCGATTTCTTGTACGCTTTTGGGCAATTCGCCCGTGGTCACTCGTTCGGATTTACTCACTCGTCGGTCCAATCATGAAAGGCGGTTCGTGGGCGGGGCTGTTCTTTTGGGGTCGATGGCACCAAGAATTGATGCCGTCATTGGATAACGACAAACGAGATGCCGTGATGCGTGAGCCAGTCACCGAGCGCATGGCGCAAGGCAGGATCGCGCGGCCATACAAACTCAATCTGCAAATCGCCCGTGCCATCGACAATCTCACCCGAGTGCGGATAGCCGTCAAACTGGATCAGCGCTGCACTCGATTCCCCGTCGACCGTTCGGCGCGCCGTTTCAAGCAGAGATTCCGGCACGTCGGCGTATTGGATGTAAGCGTGTGCACTCACTCGTTGGCCGTCCATTCACGATCGCTGCTAGCAAAGAAAGCCGCCAACGACTTCCTGTTGTCCTTGAGCAACGCCAGACACCAGACGTATTCGCCATCGATCAGCTTTCCGGTTGCGCGAAGGTGCTGCCTAAATTCTTCCTTCACGAACGCTTTTGCCCAAACGCAGCTCTCGCTAAGGACGCCCTTGAATTCGTGGCGCCGCAAGCCGTGAACCAACGTCTGCGTCGGCTGCTCAATCTCTCCGATTCCCGAACGGCGGCCGATGCTGAACACACCGATTGCCGGCATCTGAACCAACAAGGAAATTGGCTTCATGCGGATTCCCCCTTGAGCGATTCCGACAGCCATCGCCATTCGCCCGATTGCCTAAACTCACGCGTCGCCTCGTTATTCCTCGATAGGTGCGTGCTGATCGGCATCCATGCCAGTTTTTCCGTCGCCCACTGATTCGGCCTTACGTCGCACTTGTACATACCAGGAACCTCAACCAGCGCGGCGACCTCCTGTACGTCGCCACGAGAGTCGCGCGCTTTGCACCTCTGGAGCCCGAGTGCGAGCAGAACAGTGCTTCGCGCGACCCGCACAGTTTCCGAACGCAGCCCGACTAGATGCACCGTGGCCCGAGATCCGGGCCACATAACCTCGACGCGCACCGGCTCCATCAGGCGAATTCCATTGATTCGTCGTTCGATCAATCCACCCTCATCTTTTCGGCACGTACCGGAAACCACTGCTCGTAACCTTGATCCCATACGGCAAATTTCGCCGCGCGGGTCGCCGGGCCCTGATCGATCCATTGGTGACATGACGCACAGCCCGGCACGGTGTATTCGTGCTTCGCCTTTATCCCCATGCCCTTACCGTGTCTCGATTGATTTGAGTGACACGGCACAACCGTCGCCGTCGAATGCAGGCATACACCGGGAACGCGCAGATAGCACGGCTCACCGCGGCACGCCGCCAGATACTTCGCGCCGTCCGCCACGGTCGGCTTATTCACTCGACGTTTCATCGCCTTGCGCCGCAGCACTGTGGCGCGATTCGCAAAGCTGCTGAACGACGAGCTCGCCTTACGCGCGAAGCCACTCCGCTTCATTGATCCTCCGGAAGTACGCGCAGCTCGACCGGCGCACCGCTCGCCGCAATGAGCGATTGCCGACCAGCGCGCCAGAAGAGAAACCCGACTGCGCACAGCGCGTCGGACACGTCAGCACCAGCAAACTCACGCGCGAACCACGCGTCGTACTCTTCGCGCTCGGTCATACGGCCACTTGCTGAATGAGGGTTGCAAAAGGGTTCTGCGCGGCGCCTGCGCGAATACTCTTCCGGGCACGCCACGCACGAGACGCCTCAGTTTTGGTCCTGGGCGCTGGCTTCGAGACGTCCGGTAGATCCGCCATATCCCAGCGCATTACCCAGCGGTGGTATCCGCGTGCCCAGCCCGCTATGCGGAACTTCTTGCCGTGGTATTTCCTAATGGCGTCGCCGACAGATGACTCATCGGCGCCGATCTCCTCCGCAAGCTGCTGCACCGTCATCGGCACATCGCGACCAAGGCACACTTCGATGGCGCGCAGGATCCACGAGTAGCCAGTACGCCCCTTCGTGCCGCACCGGGCTTTGCCCGTGATCCCGAGACGAAACGCCTCGGCGCGGGCCGCGATGTAGCCGCGATGCGGAAGCAACCGGTCGACAGCCGCTTTCACGGATTCCTTGCTGCGGTAGATCTTGCGCAGCGTGGCGCGCTCCATCTCAGTCCAGTCGCAGTGAGCGGAAAGCGAAATGCCGAGATTCGATGCCTTGGTCTTCGCCGCCGAGAATGTGCGCCCCGGAAGGAGATGCATCTGGGTGGCGAGCGGCTTTTCGCTCGCGCCTATCAGGCGTAACGCCGCAACTTCCTCGTCAGTCCAGCTCGGCGTGCGCACCTTGCGCGGCGTGTCGTTCCTTGCCATCAGATTTCCTTGATCGTGATGTCGTGCACGGCCAGCATTTGCTTACGCTTTTGCACGTATGTCCGGTTCTTGCGCGTGGCGATCGATTTCACATCCTCGACAACCCGCCTGCCCGTCTCCGCGTCGACGTAGACGAAGTCGGCGACGTACTTCGATGCGCGCTCCCACGTGCCGTCGTCTCGGCGCTTGCGCGGCGTGAGTTCAAACGCCACCTGCAGCTGCAGATCGCGGATCTTGCCCGCCGCCTGCAACTGGATCAGGTGGAACCAGTGCGAGCGCTCTTTCTCGCTGTCGAACTTGATGCCCTCGTGCTCACACTTCCGATTGCCGTACTTCAGCGCTCTCCTCGGCTTCGACATGCCGAGAGTCGGCGCGGCGTCGCGGCGATACGCGGGCGTCAGCGCGTGGCCCGCGCCATCCCCATCAGCGATCTCGTCAAAGCCGTGCGCGGGCTGCACGCCGAACTTCTCGGCCAGCTTCTTCTGCGCGTAGCCCGTGCTCGGCGCGTCGTCGCGCACGCGCGCAGTGCCAACCATCTTTGTGCCGGCCGGGACAACCATCGGCCACGATGTAGCGCGCCTCGTCATTTCCTCGCCTCGCGCCGGTAGTACGAGTCGCAGCCACAGCACGGGCAGACGTGCTGCTGCGCGTTAGCAAAGCGCTTGTGTGGCGCGCTGACGAGATCCGAATGCATACCCTTCCAGCCGCATTTGCGCGTCTTGCTGCACTCGATCGGCTCGTCACGCGCCTCGCGCGCCGCCGCGTTCCACTCTTCCGGCGTTGCGTTGTCGATGCTCATTGCCTTTGGCTCCATTTCGGCGGGTTGAGGGTGCATTGCTGGTGCCCTGGCACGAACACGTATTCCGGCTTGTGCTCGCAATTGCGGTAGCCAAGGCGGTACATCTTTTCGTAGCCGGGCGCCGTGGTCGCGTGCTTGCAGTCGTGGCAGGCATTCATGCCGCCTCCGCAAGCGCGGGCTTCTCGCGCGGAATGTCGTTGAAGTAGGCGTACAGGGCTTCGTAGCGCTCTTCGCTCTCGCGGCTCACCGCGCGCAGAAGCTCTTCCATCCATTCGCCCGGGCCAGCCAGCTTGCAGACCTTCGCCTTGAACTGCTCAAAGAACTGGAATTTCGAGCGGTCGACGCCGAGCTGAGCACCGCGAGCGAGATAGCCGCTTTCCGTTTTCCACCAGTCGGACGGCGCCGCCATCGCTCCGCTCGCGCCAGCCTGCTGCTCATCCTTCACGGGGAACAGACCCGTCCAGCCGCGCAGTACCGCTTCTTCGATGCATGCCCTTGGGTTGTGGCCCTGCTCGCGCAGCTTCGTCAGCTTGCGGATGGAGACTAGAGCTGCGACGCGTGTCCACGGCGCATCCTTCGCTTTCGCCTCGCGGTGCTCGCACCACATCGACCATTCGTCCGCGGTGAGCCAGTCGGGAAGTTCGATCGATCGCAGTTCGGCATTCAACGCAACTCGCGGCGCACGCCGCGCAGGTTGATTGTTCCCTTCCTGTTCCTCATTGTTACTAATCGTTCCGTGTCCCGTTTTTGGGACTGTTTCAGGTGGAATTTGGGACTGTTTGGCGTCGGAATTGGGACTCTTTCCGGTTAAATTCGGAACTGTTCCGCTTTTGGAACTGTTCCGCTTTTGGAACTGTCCCGTTTTCGGCACTGTTGTCGATTCCATCGCGCCGATGCGCACCTCAACGCCGCGAGCAAGGTTGATCTGGTACACGATGACCTGTCGCGTGCGGCCAGTGCGCTCGCCCGTGTCGCTGATCCAGCCGTCAGCCTTCAGGCGATCGAGGTTCGCCAGCACAGTTTTACGGTCCTGCTCCGTCCATTCGACCAGGCGGTCAACGCTCGGATAGGCGATGAATTGCTCATTGGCGTAGTCGCACAGGGCCATGAGAATTGACTTCGCCGGCCCCTTGCCGACCTTCTGATGGCGCGCCCATGTGGTTGCATCGAGGCTCATGTCTTCCTTAGTGGCCGCAGGGAATGGAACCGTCGTCGTGCTGCTGCGCGCCACATGACAGGCACGTCTTCCGCTCACAATCGAGTGCCGCCCACTCGATTTCGTGTTCAATGCGGTTATCCGCCGCATCGGTGCCCGCGGTCAGGAAGGCTTCGTTGCTCATGCTGCTTGCTCCGTTTGCCGGCCATACTTGCGCTGCAGATAGACCTGCCCGCGTCCAGTAACCAGCGTTTTGAAGGTGGGATGCGGCTCCTTGGCCGCGTCGAGCCAGACGTTCTCGACCAGGCGGAAATAGCCCCGGTCGATGTAGTTCTGGTAAGGCTGGTTTTCGGCCATCAGGATGTGATCGGCGCGCAGTTGCCGGAAGAGCCGGTTCTGGCCAATGCCGAGCACGCGCGCCATATCGCCGACGCTGATAGCGTCAGACGTGTTGCGCACCGCTCGCGCGAAATCAACAGCCGGCTGCTGATGCTCAAGCTGAAGGCGCTGGACCTCGATCTGCTCCGCCTGATCCGCCGCAAGGCGTAGCGCGTCGGCGAACGTCTGGGGTACGGCCGGCGCGGCGCCTGCCGCCTGCGATTCGAGTTCCTGCCAGCGATCCACCAGGCGCGCAGTGAATTCGGGCGAGAGCTGCGCGACGATTACGTAGCTGTCGCGCTTGCCGACGCAATAGACGATGCCCGGGCGGCCGCCATTGGACTTTTCCGCCAATGACGTAAAAGTGATCAGGGCGCGGTCACGCAGGCGATCCATCGTGAGCTTGACCGTGTCGTGCCGGGATTCGACAAGCTCAGCAATCTCCCGGCTCGACATGGTGATCGCGCCAGCATTCAGAACGTGGGTGTTCAATCTGGAGATCTCCCGCGGCGCGGTGCCGCATAGGACTGCTAATCTGAGGCAGGAGGCGGCTGGATTGCCAACCACCTCTTGTTACGGATCAGCTTTGATTCCAGCTTGTCGGGCCGCCGTGGCGGCCTACTCCTCCCCTATCTGTCCCTGTTTAGGCCGTGAATCAAAGGCAACCACGAGGGGGTGAAGCGCCCCGTACGCGCCCCTCAGTACGTAATTTCCGAGCAATTCGGGCGTCGAGACACCCTTTGCTGCCGCTCGCACTGCCAGATCAGCCGCCTCCGGTTCCGGAAGCTCCACCGTCAAGCTGGTCTTGCAATGTGTCATACGGCCACCCGCGTCCCAAAGTGGGCCGCTTCGGCACTGCGGTCGAGAAGATTCGCTGGCAAATTGCCAACCGTGCCAAACAACAAAAGGTCTGTGATGCGAGCCAGCGCCGCCGAATCGCTTTCGATCCCATGCAATGCCTTGAACGCCTGCATTCCCTCGTACGCGCGGTCAGACAACCGCGTCTTCACCTCATTGCGGTATTCCGTGCGACGTGACATAACTCCCTCCATTTCTCCAATTGAAACTACTGATCTGGTGCGAGCCTGTTATCGCGACACGTCACGAAGCTCGCGCAACCGCCGCCAACTTCGAACCTTTGTTGATTCCGCCAACAGGAGGCTGAACGTCATCGGAGGCGTCCAACCCCTCGCGATTGGGGACGCACAAAACGGAACGAAGGCTTGCCCAATTCTCATTCGGATTGAGGCGTTCGCACGCAACCCCTGTCGCACTCTCGATGGCTGCGCACATGCTCGCGTCAGTTACAACGCCCGATCTCTTCCAGTAGGAGACCATCTGCTGGGTGGAGCCGATAAGCGCGGCGAGCGCCTTCTGGGACCCGGCGCGGCTTATTGCGTCGTCGATTCCAGTCGTTGTGGGGTTCGTGGGTTCGCTCATTTTTTGCAGGCCTGTTTCTACAAGCGAATTTGTAGCACGTTACAAACACTTTTGCAACATACTTATACAAAATCCTTTGTATGAATACCTTCGCAGACCGCCTGGAATGGGCGATGAAATTGGCTGGGCTTGACCCACAATCTGATCAGAGTGAACTCGCGCGGCGGGTTGGGGATGGCTGCCAGCCGCAGAACATCCAATACTTGCTAGATCGAAACAAGAACGCCAAATCGAGCAAATACACGCCCCGCCTCGCAGAAGTGCTCCGAGTCGACGTGAACTGGCTCGCTTACAATCGCGGGCCAACCCCAACTCTTCCGTCAACCAAATCACTGACTGGCAATCAAGAAGGCCTGGTGACGGGATCGCATGAAAAAGCGAATTCAGGTAGGCTCGCAAGCGAACTACAAAGACCAACCGAAGAAGAGTTTGCGTACGTGCCTCAACTTGACGTATCAGCCGCATGCGGTGAAGGCCGGTTCCAAGACCATATTGTTGTTAAGGGTGGCTTGGCCTTCAAACGTTCTAGTCTCAGGGATTTCGGCGTCCCAGAAAATGCAGCGCGCATTATTTACGCGTCCGGTGGGAGCATGATGCCTACGATTCAGGACGGCTGCGTTGTGTTGATCAATACGGCGGACACCAGCCCGGTTGAGGGAAAGGTGTACCTGATATGCAAGCCGGATGGCGGCCTTGTGCTTAAGCGGCTGATCCGTGACTACCACCCAGCGTTGGGTGGTCAAGCGTGGATTATGCGCAGCGACAATCCCGACAAAATATCGCATCCAGACAAGGTTTTACCGCCAGATGATCGAACGATGATAGCGGGCCGCGCCGTTTGGAATGATAATCGTCTCTGAGCGCTCCTGAGTCCGCTTCTGTCATCGCGCGTTCGAAGAAAAATTATGCGAAGTGAATTAAAACTCATTAACCGAGGTAATGATGAATATCTGGGGATATTTAGCGATTCTTGCACTGAATTTTGTTGTATCCGCTTATTCGGGCCGAAAAGGAAAGAATAAATTTGTTTGGTTTATCATCTCCATCTTAATCAGCCCCTTCGTGGCAGCACTCATCTTATTCTTCCTCAAGCCAAGCGGCGCGGCTGCCGATCAGCCGCCTAAGTCCAGTAAAGATCTACTTGGAGCTGGCATTGCGCTCACCGTCATTTTCTTCGTCATCATCGCGGGAAGTGACCTTGGAGAGCGGTCGACATCGCCTTCCCGGCAAGTTGAAGCAACCGCATCCAACACACCAGCTCCGGTGGCTGCCGCACCCACGCCTGCAGTTGCTGCTGATGATGATGCTTCACGCTTTACCGTCTCAAGTTTCACCCTGCATCGGAATGAATATGGTGGCGTAAGCGTCGGAGGTGTTCTGCAGAACAATACTGGCAAGGAATACTCTTATGTTCAGATTGAACTTAATGTCTACGACAAGGACGGCACGCAGCTCGGTAGCGATCTGGCAAACGTCAACAACCTTGAGCCGCATGCGCGCTGGAAATTCGAGACACCCATCATCCAGGAGGGCGCGGACAGCGTGAAGATTAAGAACATCACCGCCTTCTAAGCACCCATTCCTCAAGCGCCCCGGTCGGGGCGCTTCCTCCCCTTTCCTCATCTCGCGTACGGCCTCCGCTTCGCGCTACGCTGGCATCTACAAATTAAATTGTAGAAACCTCTTGCCAATCTACAAACGTATTTGTAGAATTCATCTCAAGCGCTCCCCAAGAGCGCCCAGCGTCAGAAGTGGGCTAAGCGGAGAGCATTGCCGCACAGTGCTCTGTACTTAGCCCACCTCTCACCACCCCGCCAGATCGCTGGAGTGAGAGATGAATGCCCGCAAAGCCCTTCGCCGTGCAGCTACAAAGTCTCTCGATGGACATTGCCGATTCGTTGCTCATGTCGGCTGCTATGTAGTTGTCCTCACTCTCAGTGATCTGGCTCGTTACCCAACGGCACGTATCCATTTGGCCTTCTCGGGCGGCAAGCTCGTCGCGCCGAGAGGACTGGAGAGTTGAGATGGCACGCAAAACGGTAGCTCAGGGGGACATCGGCCTCTATCGCGCTGGATGGAATTGCGCAATGCGCGGCGGTCGTCCCGAATCGTTCTCATTTTTCTATCTGCAGGGCTTCCGTGATGCGAAGAGGCCGCGCAATGACTAACTATCGCGTCTGGATCGGCGCTGGCGTCGCGGTCGCGATTTGGTTGTTCAGCAATTCGCATTTCGACTCCAGCGCCGCCATTTTCACGGTCTGCACCGCAGCTCGTTGCACCTGACCCCGTAGAGGCTCACCAATGGACATAGTCGAAGTTGTTTGCATCGCAGTTCTTATCGGATTGGCTGTAGGCGCAGCGGCCGGCGTTTTCGTTGGAAAGCGCCCGAGGATCGAGCGCGAATCGCACCCGTTCGATGAGCCGCTCAGCACGCGTGACGATGAGCAATACCCGCGCCGGTACGAATAATCCAATTGGAGGAAATCATGCCCCGAACGAAGATGAGTGACGAAGCGCGCGCCGCGAAGCAGCGCGCTCGGGCCGAAAAGAGGGTCGCTGAGCGCGAAGCCGCTAAGGCTGCGTTGCGAGAACAGATTACCTCGCTCGCCAGCCACATCCCCGAACACGTGCGTCAGGGGGGGGTGCAGACAGTTCACGCGTGGAAAGCCGCTCTCGACAAGGCCACTGGCGTCGCAGAGTTGATGCGCGTGTCTGTAGACCGTCTCAAGGATGTTTCGGACCTCCTCAGATCTCAAGTTGAACATCACGCGGAATAGAGCGAAACGCAATTCTCGATAAGGATACCAAATGAAGATCACCACCGACCTGCTGCGCCAATGGGAAGCCTGTACGGATGGCTATGGCTGGTTCATCCGTAAGTTTCCGCAGGGTGCCGATTACGGCGTCGTGCAGCAGGCGCTGCGCGATGACAGCCGATTCGACGATTCGTCGTGGCTCACCGATCACGCCTTCGGTCATCTACTGGTCGAGCCGGCGGCTGTAGGAGACATCACTGCCGACGCGAAGGCCGCGAGCGACAAGCTCATCGCCGACACGACGGCGCTCAAGGTTGAGGTCGAGAAGGTGGGCGTACCGGCCGAGAGCGATAACAGCGGCGACTACGCGCGGATCGGCTCCAGCGGCTACTCCGCGCAGATCGGCTCCAGCGGCAACTACGCGCAGATCGGCTCCAGCGGCAACTACGCGCAGATCGGCTCCAGCGGCGACTACGCGCAGATCGGCTCCAGCGGCAACTCCGCGCAGATCGGCTCCAGCGGCGACTACGCGCGGATCGGCTCCAGCGGCGACTACGCGCAGATCGGCTCCAGCGGCTACTACGCGCGGATCGGCTCCAGCGGCAACTACGCGCAGATCGTGGCCGCTGGCGAAAACGCCGTCATCGCGGTTGCTGGGTTTGGCGCGCAATTCAAGGTCGGCCCCAATGCATCCGTATCAGTCGCCTATCTCGACTCCAATGAGCGCGCCCGCTTCGCGGTCGGGTACGTCGGCGAGAACATCAAAGCCGATACCTGGTATCGCGTTACCGAGTCTGGCGTTTTCGAGGAGGTTGAGACTGGAGAGCTGGCCGACGCAGCGTGACCGCCATGCCCATGCGCGCTTACCCAGCATTACTCGCAGTCGCGGCTACCGTGACCGCGGCGTGCCTCTCAATCATGGCTGGCTGGCAGCGTGGCGGCTTTTTGGCTGAGCGCGCTCTGTGGGTCGCCGTAGGCGTCGTGCTCGTCGTCGCGGCTCACCTGCTGCCCGCCCTCTGCCGGCCGCACGGCTGGTCCGTTCGGGTGATCGGCGCGGTGCTGTGGGTCAGCTGCATGGCCGCTACCTGCTACGGACATGCCGTCTTTTTCCTTATGGCGCAGAAGCATGCGGGTGAACTGCGCGCCGCCGCGGTGCTGGTAGTCACGGCACAGGGACGCGGTCTGGCCGAGATCGCACGTGACCGTGCAGACGCAGTAACGCGACTGGCCCGCACCAATGCGCGTCGCTGCGTCGAGCCATGCCCAAGCCTGACCGCCGAGCGCACCGCTGCTGCTGCTCGCGTCGGCGCACTGAACATCGAGCAAGCCGAAGCGCGCCGCGCTGAGGCCGCACAGGACCGCGCCACCGCAGCCCGAGCCTCCGCCCTGGCTGATCCGGTTACCGGCGCCCTGACCGAATTTGGCGTGGCCGCGCCGCGCGCCGAACTCGTGACCGGCCTCGCCTTCGCCGCCGTACTGGAAGCCGTCGCGTGCTTCTGCTGGCTGCTCGCACTTCGCCCTACTGACCTGACTGAAATCGCGGTAACGCCCGCCACTAAAGGCAGTCACGCCGAGTCAGTAACGGCAGTCACGTCCGCGAGTAACGCCGTTGCGCCGGTCGCGGAGCCGGTCGCAGTCGAGGCCGCCCCGGTGCTTCGCCTGCCAGTAGTCGAGCAGGCAGACGACGTGACCCGAGTCATTACCGCAGTAGCAGCCGGCCAGCTGCGCGCGACGGTGACCGAGATCCGGAAATTCCTGGGCTGCTCTCAGGCACGCGCCGCAGCAGTCCGCAAGCAGATCGAACCCTCAACCATCTGAATGGGCTGAATCATGAAAAAGACCGCAATCATCGCCGCCGTTCTCATCGCTATCGTCGGCCTCTCTGGCTGCAACAACGATGCCGATGTGGCATCGCAGAACCTGTCGACGGCCGCCGACAACTTCCAGATCAACCGCCGCATCGTGTTCTACAACGGCTTCACCGGCGAATACATGCTGACCATCGAGGGCTTGTGTTCGAAGGACAACTCCAGCACGGACACGAAGCTGGCGATCATCTGCAAGACCGGGCCCAACGAATACAAGAAGCATTTCCTCGGGCTGTCGAACAACGTGACGTACTTCATCGAGCAGCTCGATCCCGCCGCCGCGAGCACCTACCACTACAAGGTGGTGTTCAAGCCGTCCGTGATCGTGCCGGACATCTCCATCAAGTGATCCCCACCACGTAACGGCAGAGAGATATGAGCCAAACCATCGCCGTCCTATTTGCGCGCCCCGACAGCATCTACAAGACGCTGCCCAACTGCGATGTGTGGGACATCGACCGCGACGCGCGCAACTGGCCCGGTGGATCGCCTGTGGTAGCGCACCCTCCATGCCGCGCATGGGGACGGCTCGCACATATGGCAAAGCCCCGGCCCGATGAAAAGGACCTCGCACGCTTCGCGGTGGCCATGATTCGAAAATACGGCGGCGTGCTCGAACACCCGTCGGCGTCTCGCCTGTGGGTAGACCAGCAGCTCGGCACAGTCGCCCAGCCCGACGCGTGGGGCGGTTGGACGCTGCCAATTCATCAGCATTGGTTCGGCCATAACGCCGAAAAATCGACGCTGCTCTATATCGTCGGCTGCCCGCCGGCGGAAGTGCCGGAGATGCCTATGACCCTCGGCGAAGCTCCGATGGTCGTGAGTACGTCCGGCCGACGCGCTGACGGGTCGCGCAGTCACCGGCGCCCCGAAATAAAAAAAGACGAGCGCGAGCACACGCCTATCGAGTTGGCGAAATGGCTCGTCGAGTTGGCGCTGCGCTGCCGAGTCACCGAAGCAATGACCGCCTGAAACGAGGAAACGATGAAAGCCGAACTGACCACGGGCGAGATCGTCACCCTGCCGAAGGACTGCAACTGCTCCACGCACAACGATCCGCACTGGACGTACATGGACCGGGTAACGCGCGCCATCAATCGAGAGTTGCTTGACCCCACCGACAAGACACCCGAACAGCGCTATTACGGCGCGATTGGATTTGCAAAAGAAGACCTCGTTCGCGTCGAGGCGAAGCTTCGCGATATGCAGCAGCGCGGGATCGTGCGCCTGATTCCCGAGGCGTCCGATGAGCCCACCGACGAGCAGCGTGCACAGCTTGAAGAAAACCGGCAATGGCTGCTTCGACGATACGAAGCGGCGCAGCCGAAGCCGGCCGAGGCGCCGAAAACGGACGACGAGGTGCGACGCGAACGTAATGACCGCCGCGACGAAGTTCGCGAGCATGCGAAGTCCGCTCTTTGAACGCATAACGAATCGAGGAAACGATGGATACGAAACAACTGATCGCAGACGCTGAAAAGCTCGCCGCACGACTCGAAGCTGACTCTGACCGCTGGGTGGCCACCGATGACCGCTTCGACGCATTCCGCCTGCTACGCAAGCTGAGCGCTGCTCTCCCTTCCGATGTAGCGCAAGCGCCGGTAGCGTGGCTTGTCCGCTGGCCCAATGGTCAATTCGATCTGTTCGCGGATGAAGGAGAAGCGCTCGGCGAGGCCGAGAATTTCCGTGCTGTTCCGGAGCCGCTCTACGCAGCTCCCGTAGCAGCGCAAGCGCTGCTTACCAACGAGCAGCGCACCACAATCCAGACCGCAGCCGATACGGCGCATCGCGTTCTGTGCGCAGGCGGCGACTACGGTGACGAACTGAGCGACGCTGGACTTCGCCGTGACTTGAAGGCCGCACGTGATGCGCTGCGTGCGCTCGCCGCCGCTCCCGCGCAGCAGGCGGTAACGCTGCCGGACGCTGCGCGCGAACAGGCGTTTGAAGACTTCACGGCAGGTTACGACCTCGAATCGAGCGAATGGCTCGACATGGACGCGCAGCAGACGTTTGTTCATGGATGGGATGCCGCGGTGGAAGCCTTTGCATTGGCACAGGGAGGCACCCAGTGAGCGACGTGGTTGAACAAAAACTTGTGCTCGACCCGTGCTGCGGAAGCCGCATGTTCTGGTTTGATCGTCAGCACCCCAGCGTGATTTTCGGGGATCAGCGTCGCGAGACGATAACGGTGACGGACCGATCACACCGCGACGACGGCACTCGCACGCTGCATATCGAGCCTGATGTCCTGATGGACTTTCGCGATCTGCCTTATCCGGATGGTTCGTTCAAGCTGGTTTCGTTCGATCCGCCTCATCTGGTGCGTGCTGGCCCGAAAAGCTGGCTCGCGGCGAAGTACGGAAAGCTCGGCGAGGACTGGCGCGAAGACATTCGCAAGGGCTTCGCAGAGTGCTTCCGTGTCTTAGCGGAGCACGGGACGCTCGTTTTCAAATGGAACGAGACGCAGGTGAAGGTCGCAGAAGTCCTCGCGCTGACGCCCGAGAAACCCTTGTTCGGGCATGTATCCGGCCGTCGTGGCCTCACACATTGGCTCGTGTTTATGAAGCGAACCGACGCCGCCCTGCAATCCCATTCCGAAGGAGAGAATCAATGAAGCTGACCGACGAACAGCGCGGCACGATTCAGCAGGCCGCAGACACAGCGCATCGCGTTCTGTGCGCCGGCGGCGACGACGGCGACGAACTGAGCGATGCAGGCCTTCGCCGTGACTTGAAGGCCGCACGCGACGCGCTGCGCGCGCTTCTCGCCGCTCCCGTCGCTCCTGCTGCGGTAGCGCCACTGACAAAGGAGCAGAGTGAGGTCATCGCCGACGCCGAGCGCGTGCTGTGCGAGAACTGGGAGCACGAGACGGCCGATCGCTTGCACGAGGCGTTCGCTTCCGCGGCGGCGCGAGCCACAGTGAAGGGTGATACGCAAGGATTTATCCCGGGGCGCCTCACCGCCAGCCAAACTATAACCAGTCAATATGCGCATGGCTGGAACGATTGCCTTGCGGAGATCGAGCGAAACCTGTCTCAACAGCGCTGCACCGACGCGACGCCGCAAGTCGTAGCACTGTCGGATGAACAGCGCGCGACGCGTGACACCCGTTTCACGCATCCGGGATGCGAGTGCTGCGCGTGCCCGGCTGGCGTTTGTCAGGCAGAGGCGGCGCGGCACGACGAGCGCGCGGCGTTGACTGACCAGCAAATCTACGACAAGTTTTATTTTCTGGAAGGGCTTGTAAGCGAGGGAACGTACCGAAGAATCGCTGACGCAGCTATCGAGATTTGCAGATCGGCAGTATCGCAATCCACGGTGAATGGCAGCGAGACGGATATGCGCGCCGTGACGGAAGATCGCAAGGCCGTAGTAAAGGCAGAGCGGGCCATTCGCAATAACCCGTCAGCAACTCTCTCGATCGTTCGCGGGTTGCAGGCCGCTTTGGATGAGGCTCGCGCGGCAGTATCGCAAGCCACGAAGGGCGACGATCAGGAGGCGTTCCCGTATCAACAGACGTTCAACGCCATTGCGGCCGCAACGAAGATCGATGGTGGCCATATCGGTATCTCCGTGATCGCCTTCCGCGAAGCGTTCGGCGCGACAGCACCGCAAACTGGGGCGATGCTGGATGAGCCGGGCCTGACGAATCCCCTTGCGCCTTACGGGATGCTCGTGCGGGCACTCCGTATCGTCGCGAACACAACGTTGCTCGACATGGCGAAGAGCCTATCCAGTACACCGGCAACGCTCTCGGCCGTCGAGTTTGGACACAAGCCGCTGACCGACGCGATGGTCGCCGCTACTGCGGCGTTCTTCTCCAGCCTCGGCATCCATGACACGCTGCACGCACTGAGTGCCGCCCGCGACGGAGCCGCCGATGTTCGCTGATCTCATGCTCGTTACCTCGTGGTTCTCTGCAATGTCCGTTTTCCAGTCAACGTGGGCATTCATTACGTTAGCGTGCACGAGAGGTAACCGCTCTCCCATAGATGGTAACCAGAAAGGAGGTGCTGCATGAGCGAACAACTGATGAAACAGGTGGACCTTGTGCACATCACCGGCAAAAAGCGCTACTCGAAACAGGTCGAATGGTTCAAGCGCATGTTCAGTGTGGATGTGGTGCGTCGCGACGACGGTAGTATCGTGATGACGTGGGCGACTTACGAGTCGCTAAGCGCGAGGCGCGTTGGCATCATGCCCACCTCTTCCCATGGGCCCGCACCCGTTGAGTTGTGTTTCGACTGATGGCAACCGAGCGCAAGAAAGCGAAGTATCCACGCGTTTATCCGAAGCATGGCGCCTGGTATTGGGTCGAGCCACGCACCGGAAAATGGATCAGACTGTGCGCGCAAACTGACAGCGAGACACTGCTTGTCGAGCGTCTCGCTGTTGAGCGCAAGCGATTCGAGAGGCCGGATGGTACTGGCGACATGCGACCGCTGATCGATGAGTATGTGAGAAAGCACACAGCGCTGCACAAGGAAAAGGCGTGGCCGAGGTATGGTAAGTACGCCGGTAACGGCTTTCGGAATGCCAATTTGGCCGACATTAGGCCGACGCATGTGTCGAGCTGGCTGAAAGTGAAATATGAGGGAAAGCTCCACATGCAACGCACGATGCGCGCGTTTCTCTCTGGATTCTTTCAGTGGTGCGTCGATGCGGGAAAGATCGACTCTAACCCATGCCGGGAGGTGAAAATCAAGAAGCCCAAGGCGAGCACGGTTTACATCACCGACGAACATTTCGCAAAGATTCGCTCGATGATGCTGTCGTACAGCTACACCACGAAGGATGGACGGAGTATCGTCTCGCCAGTTTCCACCGGCCCGATGATGCAGTGTTTCGTGGATCTGTGCTACCTGACTGCGCAGCGCTCGACGGAAATCCGACTGCTGAAATGGAAGGATGTCGACCAAGAGCGCGGTGTGATTCACTTTCTGCCGACAAAGACCGAAGACTCAAGCGGCGCCGCAGTCGACTTTGTGATTTCGCCAGAGATTGCCGCGGTGCTCGATCGTGTGCGCGAGATCGATGGCGGCATGCAGCGCATCGGCGACGCGAACGTGATACACGCGCTCGACGGTGGCCAGTACGACAACACGGCGATGCGCTCCGCGTGGAAGCGCGCAACCGAACGCGCCGACCTGGACGGTTTGGGTTATACCGTCAAGACTATCCGGGCGAAGGCGCTCACTGACGCCGCGCGTGCTGGCTACGGCATCGAGGCGCTGAAGGAGGCTGCAGCGCATACTGATACAAAGACGACCGAGATTTACCTCAAGCAAAAAGACGTTCCGGTTGCTGATGTGCGGCTGTCAATCCCGGTCATGAAGTCAGCCTAGCGCGCCGTCACGCCAGATATTTATTAGACAGCCGTTAGACTTTGCATTAGACAGTGCGCATACTGATACGCTTAAATGGCTGTCAACGCTTGAAGAAAAAGGCGCCGAAATGCACTCAACCATGCTGATTTTTCGACAGTTGATCGACCCGCAGTCGTCCACGTATACCTATCTGCTTGCCGACAGCGAATCGGCCGAGGCGGTGCTGATCGACCCGGTGTTCGAGCAAGCGCGACGCGACGCCGCCCTGATCGAGGAACTCGGCGTGCACCTGCTCTACACGATCGATACGCACGTTCATGCCGATCACGTCACCGGCGCGTGGTTGCTCAAGCGGCTTACGGGCAGCCAGATCGCCGTTTCCGCCGCGAGCGGCGCACAAGGCGCCGACCGCTACCTGGACCATGGCGATCGCTGCCATTTCGGCGCACGCCACCTCGCCGTGCGCGCGACGCCGGGGCATACGCGCGGCTGCATCAGTCTCGTGCTCGATAGCGAAAGCATGGCCTTTACGGGCGATTGCCTGCTCATCAGGGGAACGGGCCGAACCGACTTTCAGCAAGGCGATTCCCGCGTGATGTTCAGATCAATCCATAAACAGCTGTTCACGCTGCCTGCGTCCACCCTGCTGTTCCCCGGTCACGACTACCGCGGGTTGACGGTGACGAGCGTCGGCGAAGAGCAGCGCTTCAATCCGCGCCTTGGCGGCGATCTGTGCGAGGACGATTTCACGGGTTTTATGCACAATCTGAATCTGCCGCATCCACGGCAGATTGCCGTCGCCGTGCCTGCAAACCTGAAATGCGGCGCTGCGGCGTGCGACCCGACCCAGATCGCGGAACCCGATTGGGCCGTGCTGACCTACACCTTCGCAGGCATATGGGAAATCAGCCCGCAGTCGCTCGAAGAGCAGCTCGCGGCCGTGCAGATCATCGATGTCCGCGAGCCCGACGAATATGAAGGCCCGCTGGGGCGCATTCCCCATGCGACGCTGATTCCGCTGGGCGATCTTGCGCAACGTGCCGGAGAAATTCAGCTTGATCGCCCGGTCGTGACCGTCTGCCGCGCGGGAGGCCGTTCGGCACAGGCAACGACGATCTTGCGCAAGGCCGGTTTTCCGGCCGTCGCCAATCTGGCGGGCGGAATGCTGCGCTGGCGTGCGGAAGGCCGCATCGTCGAAAACGCCAGCCCCTGAATTTTTTGTGCGGGGCGGGAGCATTTCGTACGCAAATTCATGCGCGAACGCAGACGCAAAGTTTCTTCGTCGGCGTTTGGCGCGGCGAGCCGGTCGCGTGCCTCGCCGCCGTTGCCTATGACGAACGCTTTGGCTTTGTCGGTCTCTTCATCGTGAAACCCGGGTTTCGCGGCAAAGGCTTCGGCATGCGAATCTGGCAGTACGGCCTGCGTTACCTTGGAGAACGCAACGTCCGTCTCGATGGCGTCATTGCCCGGCAGGCGAACTACAGGAAGTCCGGGTTCCGGCTCGCGTACCGCAACATCCGCTATCAGGGGCGCGTGGACAGAGTCGGGTGCGCACACGTGGCGGCAGCGGCCGACGTGCCGTTCGAGCAGTTGCTCGCCTACGATCGCCGGTGCTTTCCCGCCGCGCACGAGCGTTTCGTCTCCGCCTGGATCGCGCAGCCGGATGCGGTTGCGCTCGCGACAGTCGACTCGGGCCGTGACCCCGGATACGGCGTCGTGCGCCGCTGCAAGGTGGGCCGCAAGATCGGCCCGCTCTTCGCCGACGACGCGGGCGTCGCCACTGGGCTGTTTCGCGCGCTGGCGGCGAGCATGCCCGGCAAGGCCATCGTGCTCGACGTGCCGGAAACGAATCCTGCGGCCGTCGCGCTGGCGGCACGGCGCGGCACGGCACAGCACAGCACAGCACAGCACAGCACAGCACAGCACAGCACAGCACAGCACAGCACAGCGAGCGTCTTCGAAACCGCGCGGATGTACACGGAAAACGCGCCCGCAATTGCGATCGATTGCGTGTTTGGGGTGACGTCGTTTGAGCTGGGGTGATGGGGCGGACGGGTCTGGGCGTTACCGGTCAGCTTCTAAAGCTCAAGCCGCTGAACATATCCCGTGAGTTCGAGATAGCCGCGTCCTATCGGTTTTGCGGCGCTTGTGCTCTCCGAAACCGGCCTGCCGGTTGCCGCACCAGCCTGAAACGCCGTCACCGCTCCCTCCCAATACACCGCGCCGGTGCTCGCGCGGCTGTCGAATTCCTGATCGTCCATTAGCGGCACGAGCGTCAGATGCAGGTCCTGCGCGTCGACGCGCATCGCTACCGGATAATGTGCGCCGGTATGCGGTGAACGCCACCGGCGCAGCGGCGTGAAGCTCACGCTCCCGGGGGATAGCGCATGCGTGCTTCCATCGGCGGCGCGCAGCGTGCCGCCTGCCCAGAACTTGCGGCCTGCCTTGTCGCGGATCTGAATGGCCATCAGCGCGCCGCCGTCATCGAGATCGATGCCGATCCAGTCCCAGCCGACCGCGCCGTCCGCGAGCGGCGCCGACGACCATTCGTGATCGAGCCATGCCTGCCCGCGCACGCGCTCACCACTGCCGGGCGAATGACCGCTGCGCTTGAGCACGCCGTCGACGCGCAGCCACGGCTCGCTGTAGTAGTAGCTGGCCTCGTCCGGAAGCGGACCTTTGCGGCTATACCCGCTTGCGCCGTTCACGAGCACCGGCTGCGTCGGCTCCAAAGTGAAGGCAAATGCAAAGCCGGGCGTGGCGACGTTCAGGTGGTAGCGGCCGTCCATGTGGCGCTCGAGCGACCACTCGTCAATGTGTACGGCAGTGTCCGTCTCCCTCGCGTCGGCCAGGCCGAAGCCGCGGCGCGCAACGCGCTGGTCGTACTGCAGGCTGCCCACGTGTGGATCGCTCAGCGCCATGTTGGCGAGCAGCAATTGATTCGGCGCGAAGCGGCTCGGATTCGCGTCGTCGAGGGCCGGGCGCGAGCGGAAGAACGTCGCTTCGAAGCCCAGTGATGCATCGGCAGCGGCGCTCGGCGAGGCATCCGTTGCCGCGTTGGCATGCGTTTGCAGCCAGCCGGTCACGTACCACCATTCGTTGCGAAAGCTCGAATGCGCGCCATAGTCGCGCGGGAACACAAGCGGCTGTCCGCTCGCCACCGCTGGAAATTCCGGCATGCGCGCCCACGCAGCACTTGGCGCCTGGGCGGCTAGCGGCCATAACAGAAAACTGCGCAGGAACGTGCGTCGTCTCATCGCGTCACCAGTCGTCGCGCACGGCGCGCACCGCATCGAACGACATCGCCGCGCGCGAACTCAAGAGCGCCGTGAGCGCAGCGGCAACGACGACCGCCGACGCCAGAGCGGCCAGCAACCCCCACGGCATGTGCACGCTCATCGTCCAATGAAACGATTGCGGGTTGACGACATGCACGAGCACCATCGCGAGACTCGAGCCCAGCGTCAGGCCGACGAGCACGCCGAGCAGCGCAACGAGCGCGCCTTCCATCGCGAGCATGACCGCGATCTGGCGACGCATTACGCCGATGTGCCGCAGCATGCCGAACTCGCGCGTGCGGGCGAGCGCTTGCGCGCCGAAGCTCGCGCCGATGCCGAACAGTCCGATGATCACCGCCACCGCTTCCAGCAGATACGTCACGGCAAAGCTGCGGTCAAAGATTCGCAGGCTCGCAGCGCGGATCTCGCGAGGCTGCGCGAACTCGAGATGCTGCCCACCGGGCAGGCTGGCGCGCAAGCGTGCGATCGCCTGCGCCGGCGCCACGCCCACGTCGAGCCATAAGGCGGCATCGGTCACCCGGGTGTCGCGAGTCAGCCGGCGATAGTCGCTCGCGTCGATCACGATGGCGCCGAACTGGCGTGCATAGTCGCGCCAAACACCTGCCACCGTGAACGGAAAGCGCTGTCCCGCCAGCGGCAGCGTGATGCGCTGGCCGGGGCGCATCCCATACAGATCGGCGACCGCCTCGCTGATCCACACCGGAGGCGGGTCGCCGGTTTGCGGCACAAGCGGCGCAGTCGTCAGCGGCAGGCGCGCGGCGGGATGGCGTGGATCGATGGGGCGCGCGAGCAGGCTGACGGGCGGCAGACGAGCGTCGAGCGAGATTTGCGTCGCGCGAAGAAACTCGGCGCGTGCAACACCTGGCGTGGCGGCAATGGCCGCCTGGTCGCCTGGCGACAGGAATGCGCTGTCGCCACCAGGCGAAGCGCGCAGATAGAGCGGCGCGGGCAGCAACAGCTGCAGCCAGTCGTCGACCGCGACGCGAAAGCTCGACACCATGATCGCCATTGCCGTCATCAGGCTGAAGCTCGTGACGATGCCCGCCAGGCCGATCGTCGCGCGGCCGGGGGCATTGGCGAGCTGCGACAGCACGAGCTGCGGCAACACATGGCTCGAGCGGGGCAGCACGGCGAACACGGCGCGCGCGACGGCCGGCATCGCGAGCACGCCGCCCAGGAGCAACAGCGCGATGGCGAGATAGCCGAACACCGGCAAGCCGGCCACGGGCGGTAGTAGCGCTGCTACGAGCCCGGCGCCGATCGCGAGCAGCGCCGCCGTAACGGTCCGCTTCGTCGTGAGCAGTGCAGTCGGCGCTTCCTCGTCGCCCGCTTTCAGCGCCCGTGCGGGTCGTGCCCGCGCCGCTTCGAGCGCCGGCGCGAGACTGCCGAGCACCGACGCGGCCACCCCCAGCGCAAAAAATGTCGCCGCGGGCATCGCATCGAAATGCACATGTGGTTGAACCCCTTCGAAATAGCCGCTGCCCAGATCGCCGCCCGCATAACGGAGCACGGCGGCCGCGAGCGCGAAGCCGACGGCGAGACCCGTGGCGGCGCCGAGCACCCCGAGGATTGCGCCCTCCGAGACGACGAGCCGCAGCACGCCACGGCGCGTCACGCCTATCGCGCGCAGCAGCGCAAACTGCGCGCGGCGCCGCAGCACGGCGAGGGCCTGCATCGTGAAGACGAGGAACGCACCCGTGAACAGCGCGACGAGCGCGAGCACGTTTAGATTCGCGCGATACGCACGCGACAGCATTGACGTGCGGTGTGCGTTGTCGCCCGGCGTGACGGCGGTGACGCCCGCAGGCAAGAGCGACGCGATCGAACGCGCGAACACTTCAGCGTCGACGCCCGGCTTGAGCTTGACGTCGATGCGCTCAAGCGTGCCGAGGCGCTGCAAGCGCCATTGCGCGGCGCCGATGTCCATTACGCCAACGCGCACCGCATCGCCTGATGCAGGCAGCACGCCCGCCACGCGCAGCGCGACCGAAGCGAGCCCAACCTGCACCGTCAGCGAGTCGCCGGGCTTGAGCGCGAGCCACGTCAGCGCGGCCGGCGAGAGAAGCACGGTGTCGGGGTCGAGCAGATCGAGGCCGGTGCCTTTTGTGCCATTCGTGCCATTCGTGCGATCCGTTTGCTCCACGCGTCCGACGAGATTCGGCGTGACGTAGCCCGCGCGAAACACATCGACGCCGAGCAGCTTCAATGACTCGTCGCGTCCCACGACGCGCGCATCGACCTCGACCACCGGGCTTGCCGCCGCGACGTCAGCCAGGCGGGCAATGCGCGGGTACAGCGCTTCGTCGAAGCCCGCGCGCGGGCCGCGCAGCTCGATATCGGCATTACCCATCAGCGAGTTGACGGTGGCCGACAGCTCACCCAGCGCCGCGCGATTGATCAACTGCACGGCATAGCCCATCGCGACGCCCGCTGCGATCGCGAGAATGCCGATCAACGTGCGCAGCGGATGCCCGCGCATTTCGCCGGCGATGAGCGCCGCGCCGACCCCGCCAGCGGGCATGCAATTGCCCGGGCGGCGCGATGACCGCGATGAAGCGCAGTCGCGCGATGGCCGCACGGCGCCGGGCCAGCGCATCGCCGACTACACTCGGCCTGCGCCCGGCGCGTACGGCTCGAGCCCGTCGGGCGTGAGCCGCAGCACGCGGTCGGCGCTAGCCGCCACTGCCGCCGAGTGCGTCGCGAGCAGCACGCCCGCGCCGTTCTTTTGCGCCAGCTCGCGCAGCAGCGCGAGGATGCGCATCGTCGTGTCGTGATCGAGATTGCCGGTGGGCTCGTCGGCCAGCACAAGACGCGGCTGATGCACGAGCGCACGCGCGATCGCTACGCGCTGCAATTCGCCGCCCGACAATTCGCGCGGCAACGCGTGTTCGCGCCCGCCGAGCCCGACCGCGAGCAGCACGAACGACACGCGCACCGGCACGTCTTTCGCGCGCATGCCGTTCAAGAGCAGCGGCAGCGCGATGTTCTGCGCGGCGGAGAGGTTCGGCAGCACATGGAACGCCTGGAACACGAAACCCATTTTCTGGCGGCGCTGCAGGGTGGTAGCGTCGTCGTCGAGCGTGGCGAGATCCTGTCCGTCGAAGACGATTTGTCCCGCATCCGGCCGGTCGAGTCCGGCCGCGAGATTGAGCAGCGTCGATTTGCCGACACCCGATTCGCCCATGATCGCGACGCGTTCACCTGCCCGCAGTTCGAGATTCACGCCGCGCAGCACGTTGCGCGGCGTGGTGCCGTTGTAGTGCTTCGACACGTTGGCGAGCGTCAGCATCATGGGTCGTCAACCCCTCAATCGCCGTTCTGATTCGCTGCGCCGGACCGGTAGCGCAGCAGATGATCGGTGCCCGATTCAGTAAGTCAGCCTTCGCCCGGGCAGCCCATCATCTGGCGCACGTTCGCGTGCTGGTGCGCCAGCTTGAAGCTGTCGAAAAGTGGTGTCTGCTGCGCGTGCGCCTCGGAATGCGGCCGAATCCGAACACCAGAAACGGATAATGCGTGTACCGCACCACGCCGGCCAGATCGGATTCGAGGATCTTGTTCAGCACTGCAACGACCGGCTCCTTCTCGATCTCAGTCATGTTGCCTCCAATGCAAGGCAAGTGAGCGGTGGCGGTAGTTCATAACCCCTCCGTCTCGCAGAAAGCGCTTGCAAGCGCGCTGACGAGTTCGATTGTTGCACTTATCACGGTTTGCCGCTGTTCATCCTGCTCTCCGCGGCCGCCCGGCGACTACGCGATTGCGGGCAGCGACCGCGAGCGGCCCTGACGCTGTCGACCAGCAGCACACAGAACGGCCCTTCGCGATAACGTCGCCTGCCCCGATGAACTCCGGAATGTGTCCCTGGATCGCGATTTCGAGGCGATACGATGGCTGTATCGCCGTACCCGCCATCGATCAGTCCGTGCCGGCCGGCCGGGAAATCCCGGTCAACGACATGGCAGGGCGATAACGCTCGACAGGACCGCTACTCGATATCGATAAGACGTGCCTCAAGCAGGCGCGCGAGCGCCAGGCCGCCTTCTCGCATGATTGAATCGTGATTCCAGCGGAACGCCAGCCGCGCGAGCGGCGCGAGCGCGACCGCGTTCATCCAGGTACTGGCAGTCCTGACGTGCCAGTCGTAGCGCACTACAGTGCGGCTGCCGTCGGCTGTGAAATGCCAGCGTCCCACGCCCTCCAGCGCGCCGCTTGCCTCTCCCTCCAGCGCAACGAGCGGCGCGACGCGCGTGACGCGCACGTCGATGATCACACGATAGGGCAACGCACCCTTCCACGTGTAACGATGCACGGCGCCCAAACCGTCGGTCCCGCCCGCCTGCAGTTCGCGCACCGCCTCGACATTCCTCCACCACCTCGGCCAATCAGGTGAATCGTGGATCGCGTCCCAAACCGGCTGCACTGGCGCCTCGATGCACCACAAGGTGGTCAAACGGAATTCCGCCATCGTTCTCTTCCTCCTTGTTTGCGATACGGCTACGCATGCATACAGGCCGGCTCCGCGCATTCACGTGTATTTGCGCGAGCATTGCAAGGTGCAAAGTAGTGCTCCAGAATCACCCATCATCCACGTCCGAGTATAGGAGGCGGCGATGCGCATACTGGTAATCGGGGCCACAGGGCTTCTGGGCACGGAAATCGTGCGGCTCCTGTCCCGCGACCACGAGGTAATCGGCGCGAGCCGGAAGGGGCCTGCGCTCACGGTGGACATTTCCGATAAGGCGTCGATCGTCGCGATGTACCGTCAGGCCGGCGCACCCGATGCGGTGATCTGCGTGGCCGGCACCGCGAAATTCGCGCCGCTCGACGTGCTGGCGGACGAGGACTTCGCATTCAGCCTGGCCAACAAGTTAATGGGGCAGATCAACCTGGTGCGCTGCGCGCCCCTGGCCGTCAAGCCGGGCGGCTCTATCACGCTGACGAGCGGTGTGCTCGCGCAGCATCCGATTCCGGGCAGCGCGGCGGTGAGCGCCGTCAATGCCGGCATCGACGCGTTCGTGCGCGCCGCGGCGCTCGAACTTGCCGGCAAACTCCGCGTGAATGCGGTGAGCCCAGGCTGGGTATCCGAGACCTTGCAGGCGATGGGACGTGATCCGGATGAAGGGGTGCCGGCCGCCGTCGTCGCGCAGGCGTACCGGAAGTGCGTGGTGGAAGACATCACCGGCCAGGTAGTGTCGGCCGCGTTGAGTCCGCAGTAGCGCAAACCTGTGCGATGACGGACACGCCGCTTCCGGACCGGGATTTCGTTTCCGATGCGCAGGCACGCTTCGATGCGCTCTCAAACTATCAGGTCACGCTGAAATCGACATCGGCGGGAGCAGAACCGGTGGAGGTACGCTATTGCTACCGCAAGCCGGGCTTCGTTCGGATTGACTTCATTCGTCCGCATGCCGGCGCGACACTCACCTACAACCCTGAGACGGGGAAGGTCAAGCTTTGGCCATTCGGTTTCGACACGTTTCCGCTCCTCATGCTGAGCCCCGACAGTCGCATCATCCAGAGCCCGCAGGGTCATCGCGTCGACCGGTCCGACATCGGCGCATTGCTCGTCAATGTCCGTGAACTCCAACAGCATGGCGACACGCAGGTCGTCGGCGCTGAGACTATCGGCGTGCGCCGAGCGTCGCGTTTGATCGTGACAGGCAGGCCCGGACACGTAGTGACCGGCGTGTTCCGCTATGAGTTGTGGTTCGATGTGAGCCATGGGCTGCCCGTCAAGGTCGCGAGCGAGGGTGCGTCACGTAAGCCGATCGAAACGGTGCTGATGGAGGACCTGCGCATCGACGTGCCAGGGTCGCAGATCAGACCGTTCGGCTAGCGTTCCTCGCCAAGCTTCAACGACTTTTTGCGGAAGGCGACTTCACCGCGACCATCGGACAGCTGGGTTACCTCCTAATGCTTTTCCTGAATGGGAACTGAGTTAAAACCGATTTCCCCGACCGATGAATGTCCATTTACATCGTGATCGCCGCTTTGCGCCAATGACCGGTTTCGAGTGCGTCTCGTGATTGCGATCACTGCCAGAACGACTGGCGCAACTGCCAGGCCTTCAGCCAGCTCTGGCTGGATGGGCAGACTGAGCACGTGCAAAGCCTTGAATGCAGCCGCCGCCAACGAAAGTACGTAGTAGGATATCGCGGCAACCGACAGGCCTTCGACAGCATGTTGCAAATGCAACTGGTTCCGTGCCGTGCGCTCCATGCCAGCGAGCAAATGGGTGACGTCCTTTTCCTGCGCGAGATTGACTCGCGTGCGTAACAAATCGACGGCGCGCGCAATACGGGAAGCGAGCAGTTCGTGCCGCGCCCAGACACTGCGACAAGTCTCCATAGCAGGCGCGAAGCGGCGTTCCATAAACTCCTGAAGCGTCGGCATACCTTCGATGCGCTCTTCACGCAGCTCCTGAATTCGCCCCAGCACCAGTTTCTCGTAGGCGCATGATGCGCTAAAGCGTCCGCCCAAGCCTGAAAGTGACTCGACGCGAACCGCAAGGTGCGTCAGCTTGACAAGCAGCTGTGAGTCGTCCCCCTCCGCACCATCCGCCTCCATGCGTTGCATCAACGCATGAAGCAAGGCGTGAATCTCATCCAGGTCACGGCTCATTTGACGCGCGCCAGGCAGCGCCAGGAGCGCCATCATCCGGTACGTTTCAATTTCGTACAGTCGCTGCAGCAGCCGGCCACCTTGCTCGTCTCGAAAACCGTCGTCGATGACAAGAAATCGCGTGAAGCCATCGGGCCGCACACACCAGTCACAAAACACCTGACCTCCGCCGAGCACGTTACTACCAACGAGTATCGGCCCATCGATCCATTGCCGTACCGCGCCCCGTGCCGCGCGCGCCTCTTCACCCGTGAGAAGTTCCATGCGTGACGCGACGAGACGGCTACCGGCGAGCTGCGCAAACCAGTTGGCTGGAACACCCTGGATGGCGACATCGTTGAAAAAGTCTTTATCGCAGCGAGACTGGACGAACGTAAACGTCGAAAATTCAGTGTGACGCTCCCATTTGAGACGCCACCCGTACGGAGATTGAACGGAATAGTGTGTGGCACCTTGCGCTGGCATCGGGATTCCTGCGTCACAGCACAACGTCTGCAATAGAGCTTCATGTAACCATGGTTTTTGTTCAGCAAAGACTGCATAGTGTACGAGCGAGACGGATTCCGTCAGTTTAAGAAACGGACGTGCATGCAGTTCTGCGGCCAGCGTGGCGCGTAGCGGATGATCCAGGTATTCCGGGGTCGGCATTTTCACGATGTTATTCACGCAATGGGAGTGATGCTTCGAAAAGGTGTCACGATTGATTCCCCGTTCTTTATGTCCGCCTCGTTCTTGTTTGCACGACCCTGCTTCCGGAATCGGAGCCGCGTGAACGGCAGGCACGCACCGCGCGGCTGCCGCCGGCACTCAACGTCTTGAGCGGGTCCGTTGCCACCATTCATGGTGATCAAGATTGCGCAGAAGATCAGCACGACGCCGCTCACGGAGGTAGTGCGCAGTCACACCGGCCATAGCGATAACAAGCACGATCGTGCCAACAGCCATACCCAGCCAGGTTTGTGCCAAATCCGTCTCCCCGGTTACACCCCGGATCATCGCCTCGTGATGCCGACAGTTCGCATCGGGAATATAGCCCTCCCCGGTAACAGGCAATCGGCCATGTGCCACCGTTCAGCGCGCGCGGGCAATCGCACGCAGGACTGCGTCGCCTCGCGGGGTCAAGCGAGGTATAGGCAGACCCGCTTCGGGCGGCTCGATCGCAATCAGATCGAGCTCACGAAGCACGCCAAGCTCCAGGCGGTCCGCCTCCATCCACTCAGGCGCATCCTTCACCAGCATCAACGTGGCAAGTTCGTGGGGACTCAGCATGGCATTCCCTGGCGTCGGGGCGTTGGGAAAAAAACCGGTATCGAGCGGCGATCCGGATGGCGTGCAACGCTAGCACTACGGCCTTCGTCGCCTGCGCGCAGTCGGCGCCGCGCCGGCGACAGAATCCACATCCTTGCGTGCACTGTCCTGCAAGGTCGCAGGGGGTATCGCAGCGACGGCGCAATCCGAATCATCGGAAACCGGAATGGCGGACTTCATCATGACGTCGACGATCCTGACGCTCCTGGCCATCGCAGCGATTGCCGCTGTCGCGTGCCGGACCGTTTCGACATAACCATCGAGGGCGAACCGGTTCAGCGCCGCCGAAGTCTGCAACGTCATCTCGATTACGGTGCTGGTGGGCACGGCGAACTGCGCAGCAAACGGCGGCAACCCGCCGGTCTGGCTCCAGGCATGCGGCACCGGCGTCTGCAACGGCAGCAGGCTCTCCCGGTTGTTCTGCACGCCAACGAGGACCGCTGCGTACATCGAGAGGTTCAACCGCGCGAGTTCACTGAAGCCGGCAACCATATGGCCGGCCAGGAAGGGGAACGCAGCCGCACAGGCTGCGGTCGTGGCAAATGTTCTCTGGTCAGAACCGGTCACGATGGCTCCAGGTAGTCACCAACAGGCATGGCCGCCGCCACTGCGGCCGATCGTCGACATGCTGGCACCAGCGAATCTGTGCCAGGCCCGCCGATCAATCTAGAGGCATCATTCTAACTTTGTTAAATCCTCGCTATTAGTCTGTGTTGTCCAGGAGTTTCCCCAATATGTGGGATTCGGCGGCTGTGATGATTCGCCCGGCTACCGCGGTCGACGCGCGGTCACGGAGCACTACGCGCTACCCGGATTGCGATGGCGGGCAAACGCCCGCGAGCACGCCTGCAAGAGCCTGGCACGGTCACTCGCGCAAAGACACGGCACCGCGCGGCCCGCTCAGCTTTCTCCCGGCATCGGGAGATCGGGCCGCACGGCGGCCAGCGCCGCGTGCAGTGTCATGTAGATGTTTTCCGTGCCGATGACCGGCGTGATGCCGTGCCGGTCCATATCCGAGCGCAGATAGCGATTCACACGGCCGAACACGAGCCTCACGCCGCGCTGGGCGAGCATCCCGCACAACGTTTCGATCGAGCGGCCAGCCGAATAGTCGAGATCGGCGATCGCCGCCGAAGCGACGACCACGCAGTGCACCGGTGTCGGCGCACCGTCGATCAGGCGGCGCACCTCATCGACGAACAGGTGGTCGTTCGCATAGAACAGGTCGGCGCCGAAGCGATAGACGATCAGGCGCGGCCCGGTCTGCATGCCGGGCTCCGCAGGCCTGGTCTCCGGTCACGCGAGGCGGCATCGACCGGGCACTTTGCAGCGGCTGCCCCGCGCAATAGAACCAGGCCCCTACTCCGATGGCTGACGTGTGGTCCTGGTCAAAGACGCAAGCCGTTCGACTGTGAAACTGACGCGGCGACCGAGTGTCTTTCCTGCGGCGAGAACCGTCAGCCCATGCACATCCTCTCCCTGCCCGATATAGCTTTGCTCCGATTGCTCATTCACTACCTGAAACGAAAACGAGTCGTCTTCGCGATGAGCGCAGAGTCTGTAGCAGTCGGTATTTCCCACAATCGCGAGGGAAAACTGCCGCGCTGGCCATTCGACCAGCGCCTTTCCGCCCCAGCGAGTGAAGGCATGGTCGATTTTCGTCGCTGACAGACGGTGGGTCACCCCAAACTGCCAGGCGAATGGCGTGGGAACGAGTCGTGGAGCGCTGCCGGCCCCTCCTGCAATCCAGATGCCACCAGCGGGTGCACTGATGCGTGCATGCGGGTCCCGCACCAGGACAGCCTCAATATCGATTCCGCACCGTAACGGCGTACAGCCGCTATTCTCGAGCTCGACGGTTATTTCGAGCGTGGGACCGTCAAGCTCGTAGGTCTGGACCGCCCGACAGCATTCCGCAACGCCGGTCCGCAGGCGAAGTGATGTCTCTTCGGCAAAGTCGACTTCCCAGTCATCCACGAGTGCCGCACTGGACACCGGAAGCGGTCTACCTGCACCAGTTGCCCACACTCCGGATGACATTGCCCGACTCTGGACGACCTGCGCCACATCTGGAATCCGGATCACGGGTTCACACGAGAGCTCACGGGAAACCGGAAGATGGCTCCGCTTATCTGGCCGCCGAAAGACGGGCGTCCACATACCGCGGTCATTCCAGTCCATCTGTACAATTCCGCCATGCGTTCCGGCCTTGACACCGAGCCTCAGATGCGCATTGGACAGCGTCAACGTCGTTTGGCGAAGCGCGCTCTCTGCTTCGCCACATTCAGGCTCGCCAGGTCGACGCGCCTTCGCGAAGACCAGCTTTCGTGAATCCGCTTCCCGTGTATCGAGCACGTCCCTCTCCTCCATCAGACAGTCTGGATGGCAACCCGGGATGGTTCAGGTCGTCGTGACGAGTTCACCACCGCCGCGCCCGTCCTGCCCGCGCTGGCCGTCATGCGACGGCTTCCCGGTTTTCGGCCCCAATCCCGCGCCACCGGTACGACGGCGTCCGGCATGCCGCTCGATGACCCGCTGAAGCAGACAGAGACAGGATCAGACTGCGCGCTTGCTGCGACGGAACTGGTCGAACAGCACCGCAAGCAGCAGGATGCCGCCGCGAATCAGGTACTGATAGAACGTCGGCACATTCATGAGGCTCATGGCGTCCTGCACCGCGCCCATGATGAGCACGCCAACCAGCACGCCCGAAATCGTCGCCACGCCGCCCGTGAGCGACACGCCACCCAGCACGCACGCCGAGATCACGCCGAGTTCGAGACCCACCGATGTCTTCGGGTCGCCGAGGCTCATACGCGAGGCCAGCATCACACCCGCAAAGCCCGTAATGAGCCCTTGCAGCACGAACACTGTGATCTTGATGCGCGTAACCGGCAGACCCGCAAGCCGCGCCGCTTCGCTATTGCCGCCCACCGCGAGCACGTTCTTGCCGAACACGGTTTTCTTCAGCAGGAAGCCGAACACCACGAAACCGATGATGTTGCTCCAGATCGGGAACGAGATGCCGAGGAACGAGCCACCGCCCAGGTCGAAGAAGCGCTCTTCCGAGATCATGACGGCGTCGCCGTTCGAGGTGAGAAACGCGAGACCGCGCACCGCTTCCATCATCGCGAGCGTGGCGATCAGCGAATTGATCCTGAAGCGCGCGATGAGCACGCCATTCACGAGCCCCACCGCGCCGCCCGCGAGCACGCCCGCGACAATGCCGAGCAGCACGCTATGTGACTGCGTGATGACGGTCGAAGCCACCACGCCCGAGAATGCCACGATGGACGCCACGGATAGATCGACCTCGCCGAGCGCGAGCACGAACATCATCGTGACGGCAATCGAGCCGATCAGCGTGACGGAGAGCAGCAGGCCCTGAATGTTGCGGGTCGTGAGGAAGTCGGGCACCGTCGCGGAAAGCACCGCGAACAGCACCACGAACACCACCACGATGCCCGACTTGTTGATCATGTCCCACGCGCGCGCGCGCTGGGGCGTAATGGGCGCGGTGGCCTCGTTGACGGTAGGGGTGCCTTGTGGCTGCATGGCTTCACTCATCTCGGGTTCATCGTTACGAATCGGCGGCGCCCTTCGGGCTGGAGCTCACGGTGCGCGCGACCGGTAAGGTAAAAACATTTATCGTGGCAGCGCCATCCTGATCAGTTCGTCAGGCGAGGCTTCGGCTTTCGGTACACTGCCGGCAATGCGGCCTTCGCGCATGACGATGATGCGGTCCGACACGCCGATAACTTCGGCGAGATCGCTCGACACCATGATCACGGTCTTGCCCGCTTCCGCGAGGTCGTACAGCAGGTTGTAGATCTCGGCGCGCGCCCCCACGTCGATGCCGCGCGTGGGCTCGTCCATCAGGAACACTTCGATGCGTTCGGCGAGCCAGCGCGAAAGAATCACCTTCTGCTGGTTGCCTCCCGAGAGCGTGCCGATGGCAGTGTCGCCGTTGCGCGTCTTGATCGCGAGTTTCCTGATGTAGTCCTGTGTAAGCGAGCGTTCGCGCTTCGCGTCCAGCAGGAAACGCGCGGGACTGAAATGGCGGCGCGCGCTGATATTGAGGTTGTCGGCCACCGAGGCGATTGCCACGATGCCTTCCTGCTTGCGGTCCTCGGGGCATAGCGCGAGACCCGCGCGCACGGCGTCGCGCGGGCTCGCGAAATTCACGCGCTTGCCGTCCAGTTCGACATAACCTGCACTTGAGCGCGTCGCGCCGTAAATCAGCTTCATGAGTTCCGACCGACCCGCGCCCACCAGCCCGAAGAAGCCGACGATCTCGCCGCGCCGCGCCCGGAACGACACGGGTTCGGCGAGGCCCGGCCCGAGCAGCCCTTTTGCTTCGAGCAGCACGGAACCGGCTTCGCGCACGCGATAGCCGTACACGTCCTCGATCGAGCGACCCACCATCGCTGCAATCAGGCGGTTGCGGTCGAGGTCGGCCACCGAATCGAAGGTTTCGATACGCTTGCCGTCGCGGAACACCGTCACGCGGTCGCAAAGCTCATAGACTTCGTCCATGCGATGCGTGACGTAAATGATTGCGCGACCATCGGCGCGCAGTGCGTTGATGATGCGAAAGAGGTTCTCGGTCTCGCGTGCCGAAAGCGAGCTCGTCGGTTCGTCGAAGGCGATCACGCGCGCGTCGCGCATCAGCGCCTTGCCGATCTCGATCATCTGACGCTGGCCAATGGAGAGATTCTTCACAGGCGTGCGCGGATCGATACGCTCGCCCAGCCGCTGCAATTCGTCCATCGCGCGTTTGACGAGCGTCTGCTCGTCGAGCACGCCGAGGCGGTTGGGCAACTGCCCGAGCATCAGGTTGTCCGCCACGGTCAGCTCGGGCACGAGATGCAGTTCCTGATAGATGATCGCGATGCCTGCGTCGAGCGCCGCCCGCGTGGTCGTGAAGCGCTGCTCCACGCCGTTCAGGCTCAACGTGCCGGCCTGCGGCTGGTTCACGCCCGAGAGCACCTTGAGCAGCGTGGACTTGCCCGCGCCATTCTCGCCCATCAGGCCGTGCACCTCGGCCGCGCGCACGTCGAGCGCGACGCGGTCGAGCGCCTTCACGCCCGGGAAGCTCACGGTGATGCCGTCGAGCTCCAGATACGCGCGCTGCCCCTGTCGAGCCCCCGCGTGGTGCGTACCTGCGGCGTTCGTTGCATCTGCATGTGTCATGGTTTCAGTCATTGCATCCCTGCCCTTGCCGTCGCCTCCGTATTGCTACGGGGTACTTAGATACCAAGTTCGCTGCGCACAGCCGTCCAGTTGCCGCGCGTCATCAGCTTGCCGGTGGTCTGAGTGTCGGCGGGCGGCTGCTTGCCGGTGTGGATCCAGTCGACAAGATTCTGCGCGCTGTCCTTGCCGTGGTTCGTCGAGCTCACGGCGATCGTGCCGTAAAAGCCGGTGGGTTCCTTCTTCTGGAATTCGGCGAACGCCTCGCCCGCGCCATTGATGCCCACGCCGATCACATCAGCGGCCGGAATGTGCAGCTGTTCCGTTGCGCGCACCGCACCCAGCACGCTTTCCTCGTTGAGTGCGAATACCACCCACTTCTTGATGTTCGGATGCTGTGCGAGCACCGGGGAGGCCGCGTTGAAACCGCCTTCGTCGTCGGTGGTCTTTTGCGGGGCATCGAAGATGTTTTCCTTCTTGAAGCCACCGGCCAGCAGCGTTTGGGTAGCACCGTCGGTGCGCAACTTCGCCGTGGGCAGTTCATAGTCGGTGATACGCAGCGCGCCCACTTCCTCCGGCTTCCAGCCCCGCTTCTTCATCTCGTCGCTGATCGCCTGTCCCACCTGGTTGCCGATCTTGAAAGCCGACATGCCCAGATGCGGCACACCCGCGAGCGGCTTGCCCGACGAGTCGACCAGTTGATCGTCCACCGTCACGAACTTCATGTTGTAACGTTTGGCGCGCGCCTGAATGGCCGGTCCAAGACGCACGTCGGGTGCGCAGATCACGAAGCCCTGCGCGCCTTGCGCACCGAGATTGTCGATCGCGGCCAGCACCTTTTCGCCGTCCGGCGTGCCGATGTTCACCACCGAGAAGTTCTCCTTCTGGCCGAGCGCCGTGGCAGCCTTCTGCTCGTTGATGAACCACGCCTGCTCGGGCATCTTCACAAGAAATCCGATCTTGGTGGGCGAGTCGGCGTGTGCCGCCATACTCATGCCGAGCGGCGCGACGCACAGGGCCGCGAACACGGCGCGAAGGGTGAACCGGCGGATGTTGCTGGTCATGCTGTGTCTCCTCTGATGACGCTTTTGCGTGGGGTGAAACGGTTACGCTCTGTGACGGAATGCTCAATGGCCAAACGCCTCGACTTCGATATGGCGCCCGAGCAGGAATGCGTCGGCCACAAGGCGCAGCGGACGCACGTCCACGTCGTCGGCGCCATGCGCGATCAACCAGTGAAAGCGCTCGTAGAGCGCCGAATATTCCCGTTCGGCGCCAGCTTCGACCGGCTCGCCTGCGATGGCGAGGCGCTTGCCGCCTTCGGAGATCGAGAGCAGGCCCTCGGTGGTCTCCACGTCGATTTCCCATTGCTCGACCGGGCCGTGGCGCCAGTCGAATTCGGCACGCACCGGCACGCCGTCGGTGTCGATGCACTCGAGTTCGGCGGCGATGGGCGTCGAACAGTCGGACGGTACATGCAGCGCCGCGCTGCGCAGCAGCACCTCGCGCGGCAGAATGCGCGTGACGATCGACAGCGCGTTGATGCCCGGATCGAACACGCCGAGGCCGCCCGGTTCCCAGATCCATTGCTGGCCCGGATGCCAGCGGCGCACATCTTCCTTCCACCGCACGTGCACGGCGCGGATCGTGCGCCCGGCCAGCCACGCGCGCGCCGGTTCGACGGCGCGCGCGCAGCGCGAATGCCATGTGGCGAACAGCGTGCGCTTGTGCTGCTTCGCGAGTTCGCGCAGCGCTTCCACTTCGCTCACGCTCGCGCCCGGCGGCTTTTCGAGCATCACGTGCTTGCCCGCTTCCAGCGCGGCGCGCGCCTGCTCGTAGCGCACCTGCGGCGGCGCGCACAGCGACACGGCGTCGAGGTCGCGCTCGGCGGCCAGCAGCGCGCCGATATCGGCGTAATTGCGCACGCCGTCCACCTGCGCGTTGCGACTCGCGGCGGCCACGAACTCGAAGCCCGCGTTACCCGCGATGGCGGGCAGATGCTGGTCGCGCGCGATCTTGCCCACGCCCACGATACCCAGCCTGTACGAGGCATTCATACCGATCTCCAAATCTTGTTTTATTTCGCATCGCGAATCGATGGGTCACTTGCCCCAGCGCAGCACCAGCGGATCGAGACGACGCGCGATATCGACCAGCTCCTTGCGTGTCTGCGGATGCATCGCGGGCAGCGGATGGCGCGGCAGCTCGCAGTCGATCACGCCGCCCTCCTTCATCAGCGCCTTGCAGGCGAGCAGGCCCGCCTGGCGGTTTTCGTGATTGATGAGCGGCAGCCACTTCTGGTAGAGCGTGAAGGCGTCGTCGAGACGGCCTTCGCGGTGCGCCACGATGATCGGGCGAATGCCGTCCGGGAATCCGCCGCCCGTCATCGCGCCGGTCGCGCCCGCGTTCAGGTCGGCCAGCAGCGTGATGCCTTCCTCGCCGTCCCACGGACCCTCGACCGCTTCGCCGCCAAGGCGGATCACCTCGCGCAGCTTGTTGGCCGCGCCTGGCGTTTCGATCTTGAAGTACGAGACCTGCTCGATCTCGCGCGCCATGCGCGCGAGGAACGGCGCGGACAGCACCGTGCCACTCGCGGGTGCGTCCTGAATCATGATGGGAATATCGATGGCGTCCGAGACGCCCTGGTAGAACGCGTAGATTTGCTGCTCGGGCACGCGCAACGTCGCGCCGTGATACGGCGGCATCACCATCACCATCGCCGCGCCCAGATCCTGCGCGCGCCTGCTGCGCGCCGCGCACGCGATCGTGCCGTAGTGCGTGGTCGTCACGATCACGGGCACGCGGCCCGCCACGTGTTCGAGCACGGTGCGCGTGATGATTTCGCGCTCGTCGTCGGTGACCGAGAACTGCTCGGAGAAGTTCGCCAGAATGCACAGGCCGTCCGAGCCCGCGTCGATCATGAAATCGACGGCGCGCTTCTGGCTCGCCAGATCCAGTTCGCCGGTTTCGGTGAAGGTGGTCGGCACGACGGGAAAAATGCCCGTGTAACGGGGCGTACGGCTTGCAGTCATGTTGTCTGTCCTGCTTCGAATTTTGGCGGCGGTGCGCTTCAGGCGCTCTCGGGCTGACCCGCGAAACGCCGCTTCACGTGCAGCGGATTCGCGTCGCGCAACGCGTCGGGCAACCAGCTATCGGCGAGATTCTGGTAGCAGACCGGGCGCAGGAAACGCTCGATCGCCGCCGTGCCCACCGAGGTGCTGCGGCCATCCGAGGTGGACGGGAACGGGCCGCCGTGCACCATCGCATCGCAAACCTCGACACCCGTAGGAAAGCCGTTGGCCAGCAGACGGCCCGCCTTGCGCTCGATGAGCGGCAGGAGCGCGCGCACGAGATCGCCGTCGGCGGCGTCCGCGTGCAGCGTGATCGTCAACTGGCCTTCGATATGGCGCAGCACGCGGCGCAGTTCGGCTTCGTCCGCGCATTCGACCAGCACGCTGCTCGGGCCGAACACTTCTTCGCCGAGCGATGCGTCGGCCAGCAGATCGCTTGCGCTCACGCGCAGCAGCGCCGCCTGCGCGCGGCCGGGTGCCGCCGCGCCGCGCGCGAGCGTCGTGACCTTCGGATGCTCGACGAGACGGCCGATGCCGTGCTCATACGCGCGCAGAATGCCCGGCGTAAGCATCACGCCCGCCGCCGCCGCGCTAAATTCGCGCGCGGCGTTCGTGGCGAAGGCCTCGAAGTCCGCGCCTGCGAGACCGAGCATCAGGCCCGGATTGGTGCAGAACTGGCCGCAGCCGAGCGTCGTCGATGCCGCGTATTCACGCGCCAGCGTCTCGCCGCGCGCGGCGAGCGCGCCCGGCAGCAGCAGGTTCGGATTCACGCTGCTCATTTCGGCGTAGACGGGAATCGGCTCGGTACGCGCCGCCGCCAGCTTCACGAGCGCAAGACCGCCCGCACGCGAGCCGGTGAAGCCGACCGCGCGGATCGCCGGATGCTGCACGAGCGCGCTGCCCACTTCGTGGCCCGCGTCGAACAGCAGCGAGAACACGCCTTCGGGCAGGCCCGCCGCCGCGACCGCCTGCTGGATCGCGCGGCCGACGAGTTCCGAGGTGCCCGGATGCGCCGGATGCGCCTTCACGACCACGGGACAGCCCGCGGCCAGCGCCGACGCCGTGTCGCCCCCCGCCACCGAAAACGCCAGCGGGAAATTGCCCGCGCCGAACACCGCGACCGGGCCGACGCCGATGCGCCAGAAACGCAGGTCGGTACGCGGCGGCTGACGTTCGGGCAGCGCCGGTTCGATCCGCACGTCGAGCGCATCGCCGCTGCGCACGAGCGTGGCGAACATGCGCAATTGATTCGCAGTGCGTGCGCGTTCGCCTTCGAGGCGCGCGCGCGGCAGGCCGCTTTCGGCCATTGCCCGTTCGATCAGTTGTTCGCCGAGCGCTTCGATGCGCGCGGCGCAATCGTCGAGGAATTGCGCGCGTTGTTCAGCGGGCAGCGTGCGATAGGAGTCGAAGGCGGCGTCCGCGAGTTCGCAGGCCTGTTCGACATCGCCTCGCAGCGCGCCGTGGAAAACCGGTTGCGCGAGGGGCGTGTTGCTCGCGGCGTCGATCGCCTGGAACGCCGCGCCTTCGCCGCGCTTCGCGCGCGCGCCGATCAGCAGCTCGCCGGTGAGAGTCGTCGTCATGATGGCAGTCCTTGCGCGTGCGTCAGTGCGAGTGGCGCGGCACGGCCGAGCCGCGCTTGCCCACGAGGAAGTCGAAGTCGCAGCCTTCGTCGGCTTGCAGGACGTGATTGACATAGAGGCGCGCATAGCCGCCCTTGCCCAGTTGCCCGGCGACGCCCGGCGCGGCGGCCGGATCGACGTCGCTCAGGCGGCGCTGCAGTTCCTCGTCGCCGATGTCCAGATGCAGACGGCCGTTCTCGCAGTCGAGCTCGATCCAGTCGCCGTTGCGCACCGCCGCGAGCGGGCCGCCCGCCGCCGCTTCCGGCGCGACGTGCAGCACCACCGTGCCGTAAGCCGTGCCGCTCATGCGCGCGTCCGAGATGCGCACCATGTCCTTCACGCCCTGGCGCAGCAGCTTGGGCGGCAGGCCCATGTTGCCCACTTCGGCCATGCCCGGATAACCCTTCGGGCCGCAATTCTTCATGACGAGGATCGAGTCCTTGTCGACGTCGAGCGATTCGTCGGCGATGGTCGCCTTGTAGTGATCGAAATTCTCGAACACCACGGCGCGGCCGCGATGCTTGAGCAGTTCGGGCGTCGCCGCCGACGGCTTCAGCACGGCGCCGCGCGGCGCGAGATTGCCGCGCAGGATGCAGATGCCGCCGTCCGCGATCAGCGGATTGTCGATCTGGCGGATCACTTCGTCGTTGTAGTTCGGCGCTTCGCGCACGTTGTCCCAGATGGACTTTCCGTTCACAGTGAGCGCATCCGGATGCGGCAGCAGGTTCGCTTCGCCCAGACGGCGCAGCACCGCCGGCAGACCGCCCGCGTAATAGAACTCTTCCATCAGGAAGCGGCCCGAGGGTTGCAGGTCGACGATGGTGGGCGTGTCGCGGCCGATGCGCTGCCAGTCTTCCAGTTCGAGCGGCACGCCGATGCGGCCCGCGATCGCCTTCAGGTGGATCACCGCGTTGGTCGAGCCGCCGATGGCCGCATTCGTGCGGATCGCGTTTTCGAACGCTTCGCGCGTGAGCACCTTCGAGAGCTTCAGGTCTTCGAGCGCCATCTGCACGATGCGGATGCCCGACATGTGCGCGAGCACGTAGCGGCGCGCATCCACGGCCGGAATCGCGGCGTTGTGCGGCAGCGAGACGCCCAGCGACTCGGCCATGCAGGCCATCGTCGAGGCCGTGCCCATCGTGTTGCAGGTGCCCGCCGAGCGCGACATGCCCGCTTCGGCCGAGAGGAAATGATGCAGGTCGATCTCGCCCGCCTTGAGCGATTCGTGCAGACGCCACACGGCCGTGCCCGAACCGATGTCCTTGCCTTCGAGCTTGCCGTTGAGCATCGGACCGCCGGTGACGACGATGGCGGGCACGTCCACGCTCGCCGCGCCCATCAGCAGCGCGGGCGTGGTCTTGTCGCAGCCGCACAGCAGCACGACGGCGTCGATCGGATTGCCGCGGACCGCTTCCTCGACGTCCATCGAGGCGAGATTGCGCGTGAGCATCGCCGAGGGACGCAGGTTCGATTCGCCGTTCGAGAACACCGGGAACTCGACCGGGAAGCCGCCCGCCTCATAGATGCCGCGCTTGACGTGTTCCGCGAGCAGGCGGAAGTGCGCGTTGCAGGGCGTCAGTTCCGACCAGGTATTGCAGATGCCGATGATCGGCCGGCCATCGAATTCGTGATCGGGGATGCCTTGGTTCTTCATCCAGCTTCGATACATGAAGCCGTTCTTGTCCATGGTGCCGAACCACTCTCGGGAGCGCAGTTTAAGTTTGGTATCCGACATTGCCAGTCTTCAGGTGAGTTGAGTTTTCGTGCAGTCTATGGACAAACCTGATAACCTTCCAATGAAATATCGGCTGCATCTCATACACATTTTCGTATTGGTATAAATACCGATCCGCACCATGCTGGACACGACTCCCGGATACCTCCGCACACGTCTGAGAACCAGGCAGCTTTTGCTCGCCGTAGCCCTCGCTGAGGAGGGCAACATTCACCGCGCCGCGGCGGCGCTCAACATGACGCAACCCGCAGCATCCAAGATGCTGCGCGAGCTGGAGGAAATGCTGGAGGTGATCCTTTTCGAGCGTCTGCCGCGCGGTGTGCGGCCTACGCTCTACGGTGATGCACTGGTCCGCCACGCACGCACTGTGCTCGGCAGCCTGGATCAGGCGCAGGAAGAGCTGATTGCACTGAAGGCAGGCCGGCTCGGCCATGTGGCGGTGGGGGCGATCACCTCCCCGGGCGTCCGTGTGCTGCCAGCTGCCATTGCCGCCGTCAAACGCAGGCATTCGAACGTACGCATCACGGTCGAAATCGACACGAGCAATGCGCTAATCGAGCGGCTGGCGCAGGACAAGCTCGATGTAGTGGTCGGACGACTGTCGGCAGAGCACGACAAGCTGCAGTTGCGCTACGAACCCCTGGCCGGTGAGCCAGTCAAGGCGGTCGTGCGGCGGGGGCACCCCCTTCTGGAGAAGGGCGAGATTGTGCTGCCCGAAGTCCAGCGCAGCGCGTGGATCGTACCGCCGGCGGGCAGCGTACTGCGTCACCGGTTCGAACTCATGTTCCAACGCGCAAGCCTTGCGCCGCCCTCCAACGTGGTGGAAACAGCAGCGCTTCTCTTCATCACGCGTGCGGTTGAGAAAAGCGACATGATTGCCGTCCTTGCCGAAGACGTCGCGCATTACTATGCAGAGCACGGGCTGGTCGAGATCCTGCCTCTGGCAATGGAATGCAAAATGGACGATTTCGGCCTGATTACACCCACCGAAAAACTCCTTTCGCCTGCTGCAGAGCTGATGATCGACGCGCTTCGCACCGCCAGTCTCGAAACCTACAATCGGCCGATCGCGGCTTGAAACAGGAGCGTCTGGCGGCGCACATCAGTTGGTCGTGGTAAGTGTGGTTACCGGTCCGACACTTGATGTTGCGGTGGTCCCGCTCGATCAGATTGTTGAGATATTTTGACGGTCGATCCTTCGCGTCTTCAGGCAGCAGGCCGGCTTCGGATTCCTGACCGATGGCTTCGCCACGCTGCAGATTCTCTCAATCGTCACGCAGCAGGCATCAATCAACATCGTACTCGCCGCCGGCATGACCTTCGTGATTCTCACGGGCGGCATCGACCTTTCGGCAGGTTCGATTCTCGCCGCATCGGCGGTCGCGGCCATGCTCTGCTCGACAATCGGGGGCTGGGGCTGGCTCGGCATCCCCGCCGCGCTCGGCGTGGGCCTTGGATTCGGCGTCATCAACGGCTCGCTGATCTCGCTCCTGCGCCTGCCGCCCTTCATCGTGACGCTCGGCTCGCTCACGGCGGTACGCGGCATCGCGCGCCTGATGGGCCACGACACCACCATCTTCAACCCCCAACTGTCGTTCGCCTTCATCGGTAACGGCACGGTGTTCGGCGTGCCCTGGCTCGTGATCATCGCGCTCGCGGTGGTAGGCATCTCGTGGTTCGTGCTGCGCCGTACGGTGCTCGGCTTCGCCCTCCAAGGTGTACATGCCGCCGACAAGCAACTGAAGTCGATCGGCATCACCGTTGGTTCGCTTGGCAATCCTTACTTCGTGACCATCGTGAAAGGTGCGGAAGCGAAGGCCAGGCAGATCAACCCGAACGCGAAAATCACGGCTGTGTCCGCCGACTACGACCTGAACAGGCAGTTTACGCAGATCGACAACTTCATCTCGGCGCACGTCGACATGATCCTGCTGAACGCCTCCGATCCGAAAGCGATCGAGCCGGCTGTACGCTAGGCGCGCGCCGCGGGCATCGCGGTGGTGGCCGTGGACGTGGCCGCGGCTGGCGCCAACGCCACCGTGCAGACCGACAACGTTAAGGCAGGCGAGATCTCGTGCGAGTACCTCTCGAAGAAGATCAACGGTAAGGGTAACGTGATCATCGAGAACGGCCCGCAGGTTTCCGCCGTGATCGACCGAGTGAACGGCTGCAAGCAGGTGCTCGCGAAGTCGCCTGGCATCAAGATCCTCTCCGACGACCAGGACGGCAAGGGCTCGCGTGAAGGCGGTATGAACACCATGCAGGGCTATCTCACGCGCTTCCCGCAACTCGCCGGCGTGTTTACGATCAACGACCCGCAGGCCGTGGGCAGCGACCTGACCGCGAAACAACTGCATCGCAGCAACATCGTGATCACGTCGGTGGACGGCGCACCCGACATCGAAACGGCGCTGAAGAGCGACACGCTGGTGCAGGCCTCGGCAAGCCAGGATCCGTGGAAGATGGCGCAAACGGCCGTGCAGGTCGGCTACGACATCATGAACGGCAAGAATCCCGCCAATCCGATGATCGAGATGGCGCCCCAGCTCATCACGCGCGACAACGTCAGCAGCTACAAGGGCTGGTCGTCGCCGCACTGAGCGGCTTTAATCGGCATTGCCCCTGAAAGGATCAAGGGGCAAGCCGCTACTTATATGCAAAGTAATGCTTATTTCTTGAGACTGGAACAACTCAGCCGGATGAATGGGGTGTGCGTAGCGCTCCCCCTATCCGTCCTTTCACGACGTGCTGCACTTTAATACCGCTTGACAGCATGCGGGCGCACGAGCAAGAACGTGGGCACCTTCGCATCCCGCTCGGTGATCACCTGCTCGCGTCTGCGTTCCTGGATGGGGTCATGGCCGCTATCGACCTGGTTGCGCATCGCCAGCGCGGTCGGTCAGCATGGGCATAGGGTATTTCCCCAGGATTTTGACCCGCCATCCAGCCCACCACTAGACACATGGCAGCAGTCGGACCAAAATGGATCGAGCCAGGCAAAACATATTGACAACCTATTGATTATAAAAAGAAACTTAGAGAAGCTTGTGGATCACACCGGATGAATCTCTAAAACAAGGGATCGACAAATGGATTTCACTCCCGAAGCCATCCGAACCATTGCTCTCGTCGGCCACGCTGGCTGCGGCAAGACATCGCTCGCGGAAGCGCTGCTGTACCAGGGCGGCACGTTACGGGCAGCAGGCAGTGTGGATCGCGGCACATCCCTGTGCGATTTCGATCCCCTCGAGCGCAAGTATCACCACTCGCTCAGTTCCTCCATCGCTCATCTGCATCACCGCGACACCCGCATCTATCTCGTCGACACGCCAGGCTATCCCGACTTCGCGGGGTTGTCGATCGGCGCGCTGCCCGCGGTCGAAACCGCTGCCATCGTCATCAATGCGCGCACCGGCATCGAAATGACCACGCGCCGGATGATGTCGTATGCGCAGGACCGCAAGCTGTGCCGGATGATCGTCGTCAACGGCATCGACGGCGAAAAGGTCGACCTGCCCGGACTGCTCGCGCAAATCCAGGAGATGTTCGGCAAGAACTGCCTGCCCATCAATCTGCCCGCGCATGGCGGACAAGACGTGGTGGACTGCTTCTTCAACCCGGCAGGCGACGCCGATTTTCTTTCCGTGGAGTCCGCGCACAACGCGCTCGTCGATCAGGTGATCGAACTGGACCCCGCGCTCATGGAGCTGTACCTGGAGCAAGGCGAAGCGATTCGCCCGGAGCAACTGCACGAGCCTTTCGAGCGCGCATTGCGTGAGGGTCACCTCGTGCCGGTCTGCTTCACTTCCGCCGCAACGGGCGCGGGCATTGCGCAATTGCTCGACGTTTTCGTCAGCCTTCTGCCGAATGTCACCGAGGGTAATCCGCCGCTTTTCTATCGCGAGGCGGGCGGCAAGATAGAACCCGTGCATGCGGAACCGGCGGCCGATAAACACGTGCTCGCGCACGTGTTCAAGATCGTGATGGATCCGTATATCGGCAGAATGGCCGTGTTTCGCATCCACCAGGGCACGGTCGTGCGGGACAGCCAGCTCTATATCGGCGATGGCCGCCAGCCGTTCAAGGTCACGCATCTGCTGACGCTGCAGGGAAAGGAGCATGCGGAAATTCAGCGCGCGGGCCCCGGCAACCTCTGCGCGGTATCGAAGGCCGAGGACATCGGCTTTGACGCCGTGCTGCACGACGCGCCCGAAGACGGCAACATCCACCTCACGCCGCTCAAGTTCCCCACGCCGATCTACGGTCTTGCAATCGAGGCGGCGCGTCGCGGCAATGAACAGCGCCTGTGGGAAATCCTGCAAAAACTCGCCGCCGAAGATCCCTGCCTGTTGATCGAACACCCGGCAGGCACCAACGAGACGGTCGTGCGCGGACTCGGCGAGCTGCATCTGCGCTACATGCTCGAGCGCCTGACCGAGCAGTACAAGCTCGAGGTCACGACCAGGCCGCCGACAATCGCGTGGCGCGAGACCATTGGCGGCAAGGCGGAGGGACATTGCCGGCACAAGAAGCAGACGGGCGGCGCCGGACAGTTCGGCGAAGTCATGTTGCGCGTGGAGCCGCTGCCGCGCGGCGCGGGGTTCGAGTTCGTCGATGCCGTCAAGGGCGGCGCCATTCCTTCGCAGTTCATTCCCGCCGTGGAAAAAGGCATTTTGCAGATCATCGAGAACGGACCGCTGGCAGGCTTTCCGATGCAGGACGTGCGCGTGACCGTATTCGACGGCAAGAGCCATCCGGTCGATTCGAAGGAAGTGGCGTTCGTCACGGCGGGCCGCAAGGCGTTTATCGATGCCGTGCTCAAGGCGCAGCCGATCGTGCTCGAACCGATTGTCGACATCGAGGTGATGACACCGGAAGCGGCGATGGGCGACATTATCGGCGACCTGTCGTCGCGTCGAGGACAAGTCAATGGCACGCGCGCGCTGGGCGGCAATGCGATGGTAATTGCGGGCAAGGTTCCGCTTGCAGAACTCGACGACTACCAGTCGCGTCTGAATGCACTGGCGGGCGGGCACGGCAACTACAGCATCCAGTTGAGCCACTACGATGTGGTGCCGTCAATCCAGCAGGAAAAACTGGCGGCACAACACAAGGCGCGCCAGGTTCCTGAGGAGTAGCACCGAAACGGTTTCGCACGCAACTTTCTTGCGCGACTTGCGATCCGGCGAGTCGTAACGCGACGCCAGATGAAGCGTACGCGCCGGTCAGCGCTCGCCGCGCCGGCCGTCCTCGCGCGCATGAAACACCGGCAAACGCCAGCCGAAATAGAGTGACGCGAGGCGCAGCAGCACGCAGGCAATAACTGCTATCCAGGCGGTCCAGCTCGACGACCATCCGGCCTCGGTCAGCCCCACTTCGAGCGTCGCGCCGAGCAGCGCCGCCGAAGCGTAAATCTCGCGCTCCAGAATGGCGGGCACGCGCGAGAGCAGCATGTCGCGCAATACACCGCCGCCGACTGCGCTCACCATCCCCATCAGAATCGCGAGTTCGGCGCTTTGGCTGTACGAAAGCGCTTTTTCGGCGCCCGTGACGGCAAAGAGCCCGAGGCCGATCGCATCGAAGAAGAGCACGGGGTGACGCAGGCGGCGCACCGTCCCGTACGCAACGATAGTGACTGCGGACGCAACCAGCGACACGGCGAGATAGCGCCAGTTCGACAATCCGGCAGGCGGCACGGCGCCGATGCAGATGTCGCGGAGGATGCCGCCGCCGCAGGCGACCATGAACGTCACGGTTGCGATACCGAACAGGTCGAGCCGCTTTTGACGGGCGGCCACGGCGCCGCTGATTGCGAATGCGAAGGTGCCGACGAGGTCGAGCACGGTATAGGCGGTATGAACGTTCACAGGGCCTCGTTGTCGGCGGGTGCCATCAGACTGGTCGCGAGTTTCGCCAGCAGACGGTCGAGCGTAGTGCGCTCCCGGTCGCTGAGCGCCGCGGCCATTTCCGCTTCCAGCGCCCGGCCCAATCGCTCCGATTCCTTCGCGACCTTCGTGCCCTCGCGCGAGGCCCGCAGCGCGACGCTGCGGCCATCCTGCGCATGCGTCTCGCGATGGATCAGGCCGCGCGCTTCGAGATCCGCGAGGATCTTCGAGAGCAGGGTTTTTTCGACGAGCGCGCGTCGCGACACGGCTTTCGGCGTGATGCCCGGCTCCGCGCAGACGAGACGCAATACGCGCAGGGCGCGCACGTCCAGGTCCCATCGTTCGCGATAAACGTTATTGGCCCGCTCGGTCAGCAACGCGCTCGCGAGATCGAGTCTGAAAGTGAGGAATACCGGATCCAAATGCACGCCTCCGTGATTGAGCCTCGGCCGGTTGGCCGCGAGTATAGAGGATTAGTTGAAAATTTCAACGATATGCCGAACGGGCAGGCGGCGAAGGTCGTTTTTTTTGTTCGCCCGGTTCGAGCGGGAGCCGTCCTCACATATGCACTCGCGATACGCGTAGCATGCGCACATCTCCGTGGATTCCCTGGTGCACATTGCGGCTGCGACGGTGATCCGGGCTCGGGCGCTCCCTGTTTGCGCATCTGCAGGATTCGACCCTGAACGAAGCGGTCTTCGGCTTTGGCGCAATCGCGGCGAAATACATTGTCGGGATCGTCGGCCAACTGCCCATATCGCCCCACATTCCCCCAATAACACGGCGCCGCAGGGACGACGCAAAGCATGCGAAAAACATGATCGGGACACGCGGGAAACGCCATCCGGCAAGCGAGGCCGTGCGCGCACGATTCTCATTTACGCCCCGGCGCACCCGCATTTCCTGCCCTTCGCACAAGATTCGCTCGCGCGCCTTGCCGGAAAGTCTGCACCAAACTCCAAAAAAAGCTGAAAATAGCGCGATAGCCGCAATCAACAACCGTGAGACAGCGAAACATGAGCACGAGCAGTCGCATGCAGTTTGTCACCGAACAACACCCCAATCCCACGCCCGCGGACCAGATCGCCGCCCGTCTGGAGAGCCCCGTCTTCGGTCGTGTCTTCACCGACCACATGGTCACGATCCGCTGGAGCGAATCGCGCGGCTGGCATGACGCCAAGGTCGAAGCGCGCCGTCCGTTCCAGATCGATCCGGCCTGCGCCGTGCTCCATTACGCGCAGGAAATCTTCGAAGGCATGAAGGCCTATCGCCACGAAGACGGCTCGATCGCGCTGTTCCGTCCGCAGGAGAACGCGAAGCGTTTCCGCACGTCGGCAGCCCGCATGTCGATGGCCGATCTGCCCGAAGAACTGTTCATGCAAGCCATCGAGGCGCTCGTCGAGATCGACCAGGCCTGGGTGCCCGGCGGCGACGGCAGCCTTTACATTCGCCCGTTCATGTTCGCGACCGAGAGCTTCCTCGGCGTGCGCTCCTCGGCGGAGTATGTGTTCTGCGTGATCGCGTGCCCGGTCGGCCCGTACTTCAAGTCGGGCAAGTCGGCTGTCACCGTGTGGGTGTCGGATCAGTACACGCGCGCCGCGCCCGGCGGCACGGGTGCAGCCAAGTGCGGCGGCAATTACGCCGCCAGCCTGATCGCCCAGACCGAAGCCTCGGCGAAGGGCTGCGACCAGGTGGTCTTCCTCGACGCAGCCCAGCACCGCTGGATCGAGGAACTCGGCGGCATGAACGTGTTCTTCGTGATGGACGACGGCTCGCTCGTCACGCCGCCGCTGTCCGGCACGATCTTGCCGGGTATCACGCGCGCGTCGATCATCGCACTCGCACGCAAGGAAGGCATCACGGTCAATGAAACGCCCTATGCATTCGACTCGTGGCGCGAAGACGCTGCAAGCGGCCGCGTGAAGGAAACTTTTGCGTGCGGCACCGCAGCAGTCGTCACGGCCATCGGCCAGGTGCGGCATGCCAACGGCGAATTCCCGATTGGCGATGGCGGCGAAGGCGAAGTCACGCGCCGTATCCGCACGCTGCTCACCGGCATCCAGCGCGGCAAGGTCGCCGATCCATCGAACTGGGTCTGGAAACTGGCATCGTCGAAGAAGGCGTAAAGCTCACGCCAGTCATGCCGGTCCGGGCGGTTTTTTAGCCGCGCATCGCGGGCCGGTCTCGAAGCAAAGCGGCGCGTGTTCTACGCGCCGCTTTGCTTCGTGCCGCTTTACGTCGTGCCTCATGCCGCCTCAGGCATCCAACCGTTGCGCCGAGAGCCGCAACCCATCGAACAGACGCTCAGCGACGCGCTCCGGAAATCCTTCGGGCAGCGCCGACGCAACCTGCTCGATCACGTCCGGCGTACGTTCAATGAAGCGATCGACGAGCAGCCCGGCGTCCGCGCCGTAGTGACACAGCTGCGCGGTCGTATCGAAATGAGCGCGCTTCACGTCGCGCATCCGATAGTGGCGCGTTCGTCCCCACACAGCCATGGCGAGCGTCGTCTTGTGCCATGACCATTGGCTGCCGCCATCGCCCTCGACGGGCCAGATCGACATCACGTCATAGAGCGGTGCAAGCTGAAAACGTCCGCCCGGCAGCAGGCGGATGCTGAAATTCTTCGCGTGGCCGTCCGGCGCCGCGAGCATCCAGAACGCGATCTGCGCGCCGAGAAACGTTTCGATATCTTCTTGCGGGCGCTGCGATTGCCGCAGGATACCGGCGATCTCGCGCATGCCGGGCCCGCCCTGCGATTCGTACTTGAGATGCGGCGGCACGCCGAGCGCCTGACAAAAATCTTCCTGCGGCAGACGCAGCAGTGCGCCGCTGCGCGACCATGCGCGATCGAAGCGCTCGACACAGAGCACCTTCTGCTCGCGAAAGCGCAGAATCTGCGCCGACGACACCGGCAACCCATACGCCTTCAGTACCGCGAGACAGAGCCATTCGTTTTCGACGGACGTCTGGAAGTCCACCTTGCGGCGCCCGATCAGGCCGAGCGGCAACTTGAGGATGTGCGTGGTGGGCGTCGCACCGCGCGGCAGGCACCACTGGCCCTCGCGATGAAGCAACGCGGTTTTTTCCTGCGCGCCCGCGAGCGAGATGCGCAGCTCATCGCTCTCGTCGCCCGCACCCGACACGGCGCCGGACGTTTCGAGCAGCAGGCGCTCGATAGCGGCATCGGTCATCGGCGTGCCTTCGACCGCGCCGACGTTCCCCGGCACTTCGTCCTCGTCGAGCAACTGCACGGCGCCCACGCAGTCGCGCCCAATCGCCTTGAGCAAATCGAACGCTTCCACAGTCTGCGTGCTGAAGCGGGTCGCAATACGGCGGCGGATCTGCGGGCTATCGGGCAACAGATTGTCGAAGTAGTTGTGAACGCGTTCGCCGCGCAGCGGGCGCTCGCCCACGCCGAACGGCAGCGAGAGCGACAACGGCCGCCCGGCGGCGGACTGCTTCCAGGCGGCGTCGTAGCGCAGCTCCATGTCGCCCGAGGGCGTCACGACCCAGGTGCCGACCCGTTCTCCGTTGGCCCAGATCGACAGTGCGCGCGAATGCGATTTGCGCCCCATCGGCTACCACTCGGGCTGTTCGGCGCGGCCGGAATTGGCCGTGCCGCGCGACTGCACGCAAAGTTCGAGGCCGTAGAGCGCGAGCAACGCCAGCATCTGGTCGAGCGAGATGCTGGCCGTGCCGGTCGTCTCCAGTGCGGAAAGCCGCGGCTGACCGATACCGATGCGCGCCGCGGCCTGGGCCTGGGTCATCCCGCCGGCCTTGCGTGCCGACTGCAGAATTTCACCCAGCCCCGCAGGCGTTTGGACGATGATCTTCATGAAATATTCCTGTGACGCATAAATCGATTATATGTCTGTTACCGATAATTTGCCAATATCACTCACATGAATAAATTCGGAATATCATCGACAGGCATAAAGCTGGACTTGCGTGGTCGCGCGAAAAAATCGTCTGCGCAATGGATCCGCGAGATCCGCGAATTCGTCTCACGCGGCGCACTTCCCTCCTGCGACCCGGCACGTTCATCGCGTGCATCCGGAACATTCGATCAAGACGCAACCCGCGCCGCAAAACTTTTCCACTGAAGAACGTATTCAACCATGGCGCGATGTTGCTATCGCCTCAGCATCGCACACGACACACGCGGCACACCTTCGACGATGCAATCAGCCCCATCGGTCAGACATAACGATGCCGATATTCCTGCGGCAAACGATGAATGCCGGCATACCGCAGTCGCGCCAGGCAAGTTGATTTGATGAAGACTCCCCAGGAATAAACGTCGTACTTTCCGACGTAGGCAAACGTCGAATCGACTGCACATTGACGCATGAAGTTTTCCTGCCAATGGCCCATTTCAAGGCCCTTTTCGCGAGCAATGACTTTGAGTACAGGGTTCGGTTTTCTACAATTCTAAAAATGGCGCGCTGGACAGATTACGGTCCTGAAGCGCGCCATTCGTAGCAGAGGAGGCCATGATGAGCTATCACCTTGAAGGTCGTCTGCTTGAGGTTTGCACCTGCCGGGTGCTGTGTCCTTGCTGGATCGGCGAAGACGCCGATTCCGGAACATGCGACTCCATTGTCGCGTGGCACGTCGATCAAGGCGCCGTCGACGGGGTCGATGTCGCGGGCAATACGTTTGCCGCCGTGTGCCACATTCCCGGCAACATCATGGAGGGCAACTGGACAGCCGCGATCTATATCAGCGACCAGGCCTCGAAGGAACAGGAGGCGGCGCTGATGAAAGTATTCACCGGCCAGGCCGGCGGTCCGATTGCGGAAGTCGCGAAATTGATCGGTACGGTGGTATCGGTCGAGCGCGCGCCAATCGGTTTCGACGTCGTCGGCGCAAAGGGCAACCTCAGAATCGGCACCGACTATTACGCCGATCTCGAGCCCTATACCGGTCCGACCGGCGCGAATACGACCTTGTCGGAAACCGTGTTCTCGACCGTGCCCGGCGCGCCGGTATTTGTCGGAAGAGCGCCGGTCTATCGCTCGAAGAACGCGGCGATGGGCATCGACGTCGACCTCAAAAATCATAACGCCCTGCAGAGCACCTTCATGTTCGAAGCCTGAGCGCGTCTCGGGACATCTGTCTCTACGCCGCCGTGTGCGAAGCACGAGCCGAATATGCGCGCCGCCTCGCAACATCGACGCATTTTCCTGCCCGTGCTGGGCGGCGTGATCGCGCTTGCGTGGATCACCTTATGGCTCTGGGCACGCAGCCCCTATGGACGCTATATGGACCACGGCGACTGGGCAGCCTCGGGACCGGCGGCATTTTTGTGCCAGGCCGTTCCCGGCGGCTCGCCAGTCGTGCAGGCCGCGCTCTACGCGCTGTCATGGACACTCATGATCACGGCCATGATGCTCCCTACCACACTGCCTCTCTTCAACACATTCGAGCGTGTGGTGGCGGGACGGCCCGACCGGTTGCGCCTGTTGTCGCTGCTGTGCCTCGGCTACGTTGCGGCATGGAGTGCGTTTGGATTGCTCGCGCACGGCCTGCACGCACTGCTGTTGAGCGGCGTTGCGCGCGTGCCTGCGATGAGCGCATACAGCTGGCTGATCGGCGCAGCCACGCTCGCCTGCGCGGGCGCGTTTCAGTTCAGCAAGCTCAAGTACCACTGCCTCGAAAAATGCCGTACGCCGCTCGGTTTTGTAATCAGCCATTGGCGCGGCCAGGCGCGCAAGCGTCAGGCATTCGCGCTGGGCGCGCGTCACGGGCTATTTTGCGTCGGGTGTTGCTGGGCGCTGATGCTGCTGATGTTCCTCGTCGGCGCGGGCAGCCTCGGCTGGATGCTGCTGCTCGCCGCTGTGATGGCCATCGAGAAAAACACGCCCTGGGGGCCACGGCTCAGTGCACCGCTCGGCGTCGCATTGTTGACGTGGGCGGTGCTGCTCGTGGCGAGCCATGCCTGAAGCATCGTCAACGCCATTCGTGCGCGTGAATATCGATCGCGTTTTCCGAAGCGTTCACGAACACGGCCCGCATTCACTTCAGGTGAAATTCCCCGCAACACGTCCATTGTGCGGACTTGCTGTGCGCAACGTCATCGAGACCTCGGTTACCATCCCGCTCATGATCGAATGGTTCGACGCCATCGCGCTGAACTGCCTCCCGCCTCCCGCACGTTTCTGGAATCGCTCATGTCAACCCAAACCGCGAAGGAAACATACGCGCTGCGTGAAGTCTGGCTGATCCGTCACGGCGAAACCGCGTGGAGTCTCTCGGGCCAGCACACCGGCCGCACCGATATCGCATTGACCGATCACGGCCGCGAGCAGGCACGCGCGCTCGCGCCTGTACTCGCCGCGCAACCGTTCGACTCGGTGCTGTCCAGTCCGATGATTCGCGCCACCGACACCTGCCGTCTCGCCGGACTTGGCGAGCGCATGATTGAAATGCGCGATCTGCATGAATGGGACTACGGCATCTATGAAGGACGAACCACCGCGGAAATCCACGCCACTACGCCGGACTGGAGCGTATGGCATTCGCCCATTCCCGACGGCGAAAATCTCGAACAGATTCAGGTGCGCGCGCAATCGGTGGTCGAACGGCTATTGACGATGACGGGACGCGTGGCCGTGTTTTCGCACGCTCACTTCCTGCGTGCGCTGGCCGGTTACTGGATGAGTGGTGAAGCGGCACTCGGCGCGCATCTGTATCTCGACACCGCGTCGGTCAGCGTGCTCGGCTTCGACCATGAAGATCGCGCCATTCGGCGCTGGAATACGCGGCTCGATTTAAGCTGATGAATCGTGCGATTCGCCAGGAAGAATTTGAATTAGATCGTTCAGATTCGAATCGTGAGCGGATAAATGCGCGGATAAATCAGTACTGCGTTTTAAATCGACAAAAAAAACGAGCAACGCATGGCCGCAGCCACTCGTTGCTCGCCCGGCCGGAACCCCGCCGCAATATCGCGGCAGGCGCACCGGCACTCACCTGTCAAGACAGCGGCCGCGCCGAAGGAGATCGTGAACCGCGCCGGAAGGCGCAGCCATCATCCTGCGCATCGCGCACGTCATCCGCCTTGACGGCATGCATTACGACGCGTTAACAGCGTCCTTGAATGCCTTGCCAGCCGTGAACTTCACCGTCTTGGCCGCAGCGATCTGGATTTCCGCGCCCGTCGCCGGGTTGCGGCCCACACGAGCAGCGCGCTGGCCGGTCGAGAACGAGCCGAAGCCGACGAGTTGCACGGAATCGCCCGACGTGACCGCGCGCGTGACGACGTCGAGGATCGCGTCGATGGCTGCGCCGGTGGCTGCCTTGGTCTCGCCCGTGCTTGCGGCGACTGCGTCAATCAGTTCCTGTTTGTTCATCTGCTACCTGTATTGAGTTGAGAAAACCTGCATACCCTACAGCACACGGGCGAAACAGGCAAATTACGTTGTATGTGGATACACGTATTTCGCCTGTCCGGCATGCGTTTTACCTTACGTTTCCGGAAGGTACCCGTTGCATGACGCAACTTCACCGCAGTATGCCGTTGCCGGATCAAACGTGCTAACTACATGGCCAGGAACGATTTATGCCCGCCCATGCACGCTCCGCCACGCCCATGCACATTCAGGCACCGCGGGCGCCGCTACAGGAACCAGCGATATTCACGGCTGTTGATCACATTCATGAAGTCGAGGTGATCCTGGCGCTTGTTTTCGCAGTAGACCATCACGAAATCGTCACCGAGCCCCTCGCACACCGCCGGATCGTGGCGCATCGCCGCGACGGCGGACAGCATGTCGCCAGGAAAATCCACGCCGCTCGACCGGTCGACGTTGAGCGGCGCAATCGGTTCGCGGCCCGCATCGAGCCCGTGTTCGATGCCCGTGAGAATTGCCGCCAGCACGAGGTAGGGATTCGCATCCGCGCCCGCGAGGCGGTGCTCGATACGCAGATTCGCATCGTCCGATTCCGGAATGCGGATGCAGGCATCGCGATCCTCGAAACCCCAGCTTGCCCGGCTCGCGGCATTCACCATGGCGCCGTAGCGCCGGAACGCGTTGTGATTGGGTGCGAAGATCGGCATGCAGTGCGGCAGCAGCGCCAGGCATCCGGCCACTGCGTGACGCAGTTCACGCTTATCGTTCGGTGCAAACACATTGCGGCCCGCCTCGTCGTAAAGACTCACGTGTACGTGCATGCCGCTGCCCGGCGCATCGAGCCACGGCTTCGACATAAAGCTCGCACGATAGCCGTGCTTCGTCGCCACGCCGCGTGTGCTTCGGCAGAAAAGCGCCGACCAGTCCGCGGCGCGAAGCGCGTCGTTGCAATGGCCGAAGTTGATTTCGAATTGACCCGGGCCGAGTTCTGCCGTGATGACGGTCGCGTCCACGCCCTGCTCGCGCGCCGTATCCACCATCTCGTGCAGCACATCCGAGAAACGCGAAACACGCTCGATATGCAAATTCGCCTGATCGTCCTCGTCGTCGCACAGCGGATCGCGAGCGTGTTGCGGCAGGCCGTCCTTCAGCTTGCGATCGAACAGATAAAACTCCAGTTCGAATGCCACGACCGGGCGCAGGCCGCGCCGGGTAAAACGCTTGAGCACGCGCGCAAGCACCTCGCGTGGCTCGAAACCAATGGGCGTATCGGTGCCATCGGATGTGATCAGCATTTGCGCGAGCGGCTGCTTTTCCCAACCCACGCGCTTGAGCGTGCCGGGTACGAGACGGCGCGTCGCATCGGGATCGCCGTCGCGAAGGCAGTAATCGCCAATCGGATACACGCCGCCCTGCGTGCCGAGCAGCACGGCGTTCTGCGGCAGCTTCAGCAGCGAGCCGGCCGCGACCTTTGCGAGCATTTCGATGGGGTAACGCTTGCCATAGAAATGTCCGGGAATATCGAGGCAGATTAGATCGACATAGCGTATATCGGGGTGCGCCAAACGAAACGCGCGCACTTCGTCGACAAGACCGGTTGCGAGAGATGTCACGGTTGTGTCCTCGGTTCCTCAATGGATAACGGTTTTTCTTCGTTGTTATATGCACTGCTTATTGTTCAATTGCGTCTTACCGACGCGCGCCGCCGGAGCGGCGCACATCGTATCAGGTGAACACCCAGAGCACCCGTGCGGGCTTGTCACCCAGATTCGCATAGCTGAACCGGCAGCGCGCCGGCAACTGGAAGCTGTCGTTCGGCTTGAGCGTTACGGGATCGTCTTCACCGTCGATCCAGACAGTCAGTTCGCCTTCGAGCACGAAACCGCCCTGCTCGTCGCTGTCGTCCACCGGACGTTCGCCGCTCGTCGCGCCCGGTTCCAGCAGACTCTCCAACATCGAAAACCGCGACGACATGCTGGGCGACACCAGCACGTCGGTAATGCCGCCCGCGTAGTACAGGATGCGCCGCTCGCCCGGACGCGTGACCCAGGGCAGCGCGCGCGGCTTGCTCACGCTGTAGAAGTACGTGGTGGGCGTCTGCAGCGCCTCGCCGATCGCGGTCAGATCCGCCACCGTAGGTCGCGACAGACCGCGCTCGACCTGCGAGAGAAACCCCACCGAGCGGCCGATGCTTCTCGCCAGTTCGCTCAGGGTCACCTTCTTGTGCTTGCGCAGATCGCGAATCAGGATCGCGAGGCCCTCTATCTCTTCCTGCTTGTCCATGCTTGCTTGCTCTGTCACACAACGTCGCGCAGGCGATACCACAGCTTGCCGAGCGCCTCCAGCGGCGCGGCAAACCGTTCGCCGCCCGGAAAGCGCGGATTATGAATGCTCTGGTAGAGCGTTATCAGGCGGTTATCGCCGAGAATCGCATCCGTCACGGCGCGCGCCGCCGCGAGTGTCGGCAACACGCCGTGACCGGAAAATCCCTGCAGCCAGTACCGCTGCCCTTCGCACCCGACATCGGGTGTGCGGCGAATGCTGATGTCGATGTGGCCGCCCCACGCATAGTCGAATTCGACGCCGCGCAACTGCGGAAACGCGCGTTCGAGATTCGGCCGGATTGCCGCGGAAATGTCGTTCGGAATGCCGCCGAGATAGGTGCACGCACCACCAAACAGCAAGCGATGATCGGGGCTCAGGCGGAAATAATCGGGCACGAACTGGTTGTCGATGACACAGCTATCGCGCGGCAGCAGCGATTTCGCAAGTTGCGGATCGAGTCGCCGCGTCGCAATCTGATAAGTGCCGACCGGCAACACGCGACTCGCCATTTTCGGGTCGAGCTTGTCGATATAGGCGTTGCACGCAAGCACGAGCGTGCCCGCACGCACGGTGCCGCGATTCGTGTTCGCGACAAAACCGGAATCGGTTTCGTGCCACGTGAGCACGCGGCTTTGTTCGAAGATTTGCCCGCCCGCCTGCTCGATGGCACTGGCAAGACCAAGCGCCAGTTTGAGCGGATTCAGATGCCCGCCCTCAGGGTCGTAAAGCGCAGCGCGATAGCGGCGACTGCCGATCCATTCGGGCATCTCTGCTTCGGGAATGAAACGCAGCTTGTCGTAACCCCATTTCTGCACGGCTTCTTCGCGCGCTTCCTCCAGCATGCCGATGCGGTTTGGCTTCACGGCCGCCCACAGGCTGCCTGGCCGGTAGTCGACATCGAAACCGTGCCGGGCCGGTAATTCACGCAATTCCGCGGCGGCCCAGCACATGCTGCCCCACAGTTCACGCGTGCGTTCGACACCTAACGAGCGTTCGAGCGGACCCATGTCGCACGACCAGCCGAGCAACGCCTGCCCGCCATTACGTCCCGATGCGGCCCAGGCCACGCGGCTCGCTTCGAGCAGCGCGACGCGCTTGCCTGCGCGGGCGAGCCGCAGCGCCGAATGCAGTCCGCTGAACCCGCCGCCCACGACCAGAACGTCGACGCTGCAATCGCCTTCCAGCGCGGCGCGCACGGGCAATGTGCCCGGATACGCACGCGCGTAATAGCTCTCCACATGCTGAGTCGATTCGACAAACATCGCGATGTCCGTGAAAAATTATTGTCTCAATTTCATGAAAAACTATCATGACAATTTCACGGATGCAAGTCGCCGTATTGTGCAGTGCATCCAACAGTAGATGGCGCAACATCTGCTGGAAATGCGCCGATCGGGGAAGTACGCGCCTATTTTGGCCCGGCAATCCTTTCGAATTATTTTCTATTTGCCGGGAGGTTTCTTCATCTTCGAAGAACGTGCTCCGCCGGCCTTCCGTATCGAGGACGCGATAAGGCGTGGGAACGTCGCGGCTCGACGTGACATCTATTGGGGTATGAGGCTCGCGGGCGCGAATTGCCCGCGGGTGTCACGAGAACCATACGGAGAATTCTTATGAACATCACCCAGGCAGGATTTCTGGCTGCAATCGCCCTCACCGCAACGACGGGCTGGGCACAAAGCGCAGGACCGACCGACCCGCAAATTGCGGCCATCGTCGTGACTGCAAACCAGGTCGATATCGATGCCGGAAAACTTGCCGAATCGAAGTCCGGGTCGAAGGATGTGAAGGCGTTTGCCGAGCGCATGGTGACGGACCATACCGGCGTCAACAAGGCCGCAACCGATCTCGTCACCAGGCTCAACGTCAAGCCGGAGAGCAACCCGACTAGCCAGAGCTTGCAGCAGGGCGGCGATGCGAACCTCGCCAACCTCAAGACGCTCAGCGGTGCGTCCTTCGATCGGGCCTACGTCGATCATGAGGTGACATATCATCAAAGCGTGATCGATGCGATGGACAAAACCTTGATACCGAGCGCCCATAACGCAGAATTGAAGGCGCTGCTGGTGAAGGTGCGGCCGGCGTTCGTGGATCACCTCGAACACGCGAAACATCTGCAGGCGGAACTCGGCAAGAGCGGTGGCTGAGCGATGCAAGGCAATCGCAACAACGCCGATACGGGCGGCCGGTGGTTCGCGCTGCTGCCGTCATGCGCGCTCATTGCGACGGCGCTCGCCGGTTTCGTGCCGAGCGCCCAGGCGCGCGCCGAAACGAAGGTGGTGACGATCGAAAATATGCAATTCAACCCGCCCACACTGACCGTGCACCGCGGCGACCGCGTTACGTGGCGAAACAACGACCTCTTTTTCCACACCGCAACGGCCGATGCGAAGACTTTCGATTCGGGAAACATTGCAGCGAACGGATCGTGGTCCTATGACGCGAGCAAGAAAGGCCGTTACCCGTATGGATGCAGTCTTCATCCGACGATGCACGGCGTATTGATTGTGCAATGAGAGAGCCGCAATGACGGAACCTGCCGCCTGGGTGGACGCACCGCTCGACGATGATCTGTCGATCGCACGCCGTGTGGCCGCTGGCGACCACACCGCATTTGTACGGCTGATGCGTCGTTACAACCAGCGGCTGTACCGCCTGGCGCGGGCCACGCTGCGCGACGACACCGAAGCCGAGGATGCGTTGCAAGACGCGTACTTGAACGCCTGGCGCTCGATCGCCGGATTTCGCGGCGACGCTGCGCTGTCCACGTGGCTGAGCCGGCTGGTGATCAATGCGTGTCTCGCTCGTATGCGGCGTCACGCGCGGCGGCAAAACGTCGTACCGATTGTGAGCATGGACACCCTTGAAAACGAAGAGATCGACGCCGTGCCTTCATTCGAATCCGACGCACCCGATAGAGCCGTCGCACGGGCACAAATGCGGGCACTGATCGAGCGCAAGCTCGATGCGATGCCGGAGGCGTTCCGGATTGTTTTCGTGTTGCGCTCGGTGGAGGAGATGAGCGTCGAAGAGGTCGCACAATGTCTCGACATTCCGGGGGCCACGGTGCGCAGCCGGTACTTCCGGGCGAGGGCCTTGCTTCGCGAGGCCCTCGCGCAAGAGATCGAACTGGTCGAGCGCGATCTTTTTGAGTTCGGCGGAGCGCACTGCGACCGCGTGGTGGCAAACGTGCTGTCACGCATTTCCTCGACGGACGGCGTGCAGGGAGATTGCACATAGGTAGCCTCCCCCGGAGTGAGTCCGTATGACTATCTGCACGCACGCCCGCAGGGTGACAGCGTGACGGGGGCAATACGAACTTCGCGGGACGAGGACAAACTGGCGACGCGCCGAGCGCGGTGTGAAAACTGAAAACTCTTCGTCTCAAGAATCACCATCACCATCGTGAATGGAGTCGTATAAACAAAATAAACTTCATCAATGCCGTCGCCGCCGCTAATCTGACGCTTCCTCTCTTTTTTCGGCGAAGCGTGCAATGGCGAAACTCTATCTGGTGCGGCACGGCCAAGCATCGCTCGGCGCGGAGGATTACGACCATCTTTCGGCTAAAGGCGAGCAGCAATGCAGCTGGCTCGGCGAACATTTCGCACGCAACGGCCTGCACTTTGATTGCGTCTTCAGCGGCACGCTGCGGCGTCACGCGCAATCGCTCGACGCGATTCGCCGCGCACTGCCGGGCGTTCCCCTCGCACACGAAGTTCACCCCGGACTCGACGAATACGATTTCCACGCGCTCTTTCGTGCACTGGGCGACGAACATCGCGATCTCGCCGAAACGTCCAAAAGCAATCCGCGCGAGTTCTTCAAGGCGCTTCGACAGGTGCTGCTTTTGTGGGTCGAAGGCGCCCTCGATGCACGCGTGCCCGAAACATGGAACGCATTTCAACGGCGCGTCGCGGGCGTGCGCGAGACCATCCAGCGCAGCGGTGCGAAACACGTGCTGGCCGTCACCTCGGGCGGCGTGATTGGCGCGTTGACCCAACAGGCGTTGCAGGCGCCCGCAGCGATGGCCATCGACCTCAACCTGCAGATCCGCAATAGCAGCGTCACCGATTGCTTTTTCAATCGCGAAACGTTTCAACTGTCGAGTTTCAATTCGATCTCGCATCTCGACGACCCGCTGCGCCACGCGTTTCAGACCTACGGTTGAATGCCAACAGATACGCACCCAGAGCCATGAACCGCGACTCCACCGCAACCTCTCTCGACCTCGATCGGCTTGCCGCTTACCTGCAGCAGCACATCCCGGGCTTTCTCGGGCCCGTGAAGGCCAGTAAATTCACGGGCGGCCAGTCCAACCCAACGTACATGCTCGACACGCCTGAGCAGCGCTACGTTCTGCGCCGCCAACCGCCGGGGCAACTGCTCAAGTCCGCGCACGCAGTCGATCGCGAGTACCGCGTGCTGCGCGCGCTCGCCGACACCGCCGTGCCCGTCGCGCGCACCTGGCATCTGTGCGAAGACCGCGAAGTCATTGGCAGCATGTTCTATCTGATGAGCTACGAGGACGGGCGCATCTTCTGGAACCCCGCCCTGCCCGAGATCGAGCGCGACGCGCGTCGCGACTATTACGCGTCGATCATGACGACGCTCGCCGCGCTTCACGACGTTGACGTCGACGCTGTGGGTCTGGGTGACTATGGACGCGCAGGCAACTATTTCCAGCGACAGGTCGAGCTTTGGACCAGGCAATACCGCGCCGCCGAGACCGAACCGATCGCCGCCATGGATGCGCTGATCGAGTGGCTCCCTGCGCATTGCCCGACCGACGCGCAACGCGTGTCGCTCGTGCACGGCGACTTCCGCATCGACAACCTCATCTTTGCGCACGACGCGCCACGCGTGCGCGCCATTCTCGATTGGGAACTCTCGACACTCGGCAATCCGCTCGCCGATCTCGCTTACTTCTGCATGTGCCTGCGCCTGCCGTCGAAGGGCAATATCGCGGGCCTGCGCGGCCTGGATCGCTCGGCGCTCGGCATTCCCGAGGAAGAAGAGATGGTGGCGCAGTACTGCGCGCTTCGCAGCCTGCCCCGTATCGAGAACTGGAATTTTTATCTGGCATTCAGCTTTTTCCGCCTGGCCTCGATTGCACAGGGCGTCAAGGCGCGCGCCCTGCACGGCAACGCCTCGAATGCGAATGCGCACGAAGTGGGCGGGATGGCCGGACCGCTCGCAGCACTCGCCGTGGAGTTGATCGACTGAAGCGCCACGCCATTGACCCGAAAGAAAGGAAACGACATTGAGCACGAATCTCTTTGACCTCACCGGCCGGATCGCTCTCGTGACGGGCGCAAGCCGCGGCATCGGCGAGGCGATCGCCAGGTTGCTCGCCGAACAGGGCGCCCATGTGATCGTATCGAGCCGCAAGCTCGAAGACTGCGAGTCGGTCGCGGCGTCCATCCGCGCGACCGGGGGCAGCGCCGAGGCTTTCGCCTGTCACGTCGGCCGCATGGAGGACATTGCCGCGACATTCGCGCATATCCGCGAAAAGCACGGCCGCCTCGACATCCTTGTCAACAATGCGGCGGCCAACCCGTATTTCGGCCATATCCTCGACACCGACCTCGGCGCGTACAACAAGACCGTCGAAGTCAATATCCGCGGATATTTCTTCATGTCGGTCGAGGCCGGAAAGATGATGCGCGCGCAAGGACGCGGCGCCATCGTCAACACCGCCTCGGTCAATGCGCTGCAACCCGGCGACATGCAGGGCATCTACTCGATCACGAAGGCGGCGGTCGTCAACATGACGCGCGCATTCGCCAAGGAGTGCGGCCCGTTTGGCATTCGCGTGAATGCGCTGTTGCCGGGCCTCACAAAAACGAAGTTTGCCGGCGCGCTGTTCGAGAACCGGGAAATCTACGACCGCTGGATCAGCGAGATTCCATTGCGCCGCCACGGCGAACCGCACGAAATGGCGGGCACCGTGCTCTATCTCGTATCGGACGCGGCGAGCTATACGAACGGCGAATGCATTGTCGTCGACGGCGGGCTGACGATCTGACGCACCGTCACATAAGCGCACACCACCGTACTCGAGCATACGTAAGGAACCCATCATGAATTTCGCTTACAGCACCAAGGTCGAAGATCTGCTGCGCCGCTTGCACAGCTTCATGGACGAATACATCGTGCCGCGCCAGCGCCAGTGGCTGGACGAAGTGCATGCGGGCCAGTATCCCGTGTCGTTCATGGAGGACCTGAAGGCCATCGCCAAAGCCGAAGGGTTGTGGAATCTGTTTCTGCCGCATTTGAAGGACGACGAGCCGGGCACGCGCCTCACCAACCTCGAATACGCACCGCTCGCGGAGGTCATGGGTCGCGTGTCGTGGGCTTCGGAGGTCTTTAACTGCAACGCGCCCGACACCGGCAACATGGAGCTGCTGCACATGTTCGCGACGCCTGCACAACGCGAGGCGTGGCTCGCACCGCTGCTCGAAGGCAAGATCCGTTCCGCGTTCGCCATGACGGAGCCCGACGTGCCCTCCTCCGACGCCACGAACATCACGACGTCCATTCGCCGCGACGGCGACGACTACGTGATCAACGGCCGCAAGTGGTTCATCACGAACGCGGCGCATCCCAACTGCAAGCTGTTCATCGTCATGGGCAAGACCGACCCGGACGCCGAAAGCCATCGTCAGCAAAGCATGATCCTGGTGCCCGCGGAAACCGCGGGCGTGACGATCGTCCGGAACATCCCGGTCATGAATCACGTCTCGCCGGAAGGACATTGCGAGGTCACGTTCAGGAATGTCCGTGTACCGGCGTCGAATCTGCTCGGCGAGGAAGGCAGCGGTTTCGCGCTTGCGCAGGCCCGGCTCGGGCCCGGACGTATTCACCATTGCATGCGTTCGATCGGTGCGTCGGAACTGGCGCTCGAACTGATGACCGAGCGCGCGCAGGAGCGCAAGACCTTCGGTAAATATCTGCATCAGCACGGTAGCGTGAGCGAGTGGATTGCGAAATCGCGGATTGAAATCGATCAGGCGCGGCTCCTCGTGCTGAAAACCGCCTGGCTCCTCGATACCGTGGGCGCGAAAGCGGCGCGCAAAGAGATCTCCATGATCAAGGCGCTGGTCCCGCAGGTGTATTCGACCGTGTGCGACCGCGCGATGCAGGTATTCGGTGCGATGGGGCTGAGTCCCGACACGCCGCTTGCCGATCACTGGACCTGGGCGCGCGCATTGCGTTATGCGGATGGCCCGGACGAGGTGCATCTCCAGGCTATCGCGCGCATGGAAGTCGGCGCCAGCAAGGAACGGCTCGGCGCGTCGGCGGCCTACCTGAACATTGCGCCGCGCGATTAAAGCGTCACTAAAGTACAACTGCGGCGCAACTGAAACGCTACTTCGATTCACCGGATCGGCACGGACGCATCCTCACACTCCCGCTCGTTTATGATGTCGGCAAACGGAGAGTCTGAATGCGTCCACTGAAGCTGGATCTGAATCTGTTCGTCGTATTCGCGTCGATTTATGAAAAGCGCAATCTAACGCGCGCGGCCGAAGCGCTTTTCATTACGCAACCCGCCGTGAGCAATGCGCTCGCGCGCATGCGCAAGGCGTTGAACGATCCGCTCTTCGTAAGCTCGCCGTCCGGAATGGTGCCCACACCGCTCGCCGAAAATATTGTCGGGCGCGTGCGCGAGGCACTGCAGCTGCTCGAAGCGAGCGCAACGGCGGGCGACGTATTCGTCCCTTCAACATCGCAACGCACTTTCCGTCTGAGCATGCCCGATTTGACGGAGGCGATTCTCTTGCCGACGCTCGGCGAGCTGCTTCAGCAACAGGCGCCCGGCATGAACATCGAATGCTACTTCACGCCGCGCAGCGAAGTGGCCGCGGCGCTGGAAACGGGCAAGATAGACTTTGCAATCGACGTGCCCTTTCTGGACGACCCGCATCTGCGCCAGGCGCCGCTCGGCAGCGACCGCTACGCTTGCATGCTGCGTCACGATCACCCGTTCAAGGGCGACACGCTGAGCATGGACGACTACCTCGCGCTCGGCCATATCCAGGTGTCGAGCCGCCGCCAGGGAAGCGGCTTCGTCGACGCGGAAATGAAAAAGCTCGGCAAACAGCGGCAGATACGCATGCGCGTGCAACATTACATGGTTGCACCGCTCGTCGCCTTGCGCACCGACCTTGCGCTCACCGCGCCGATGCAGCTTCTGCAACGCCATGACGCGCGTATTTTCGAATTGCCGTTTTCGCTGGCGAGGCTGGAATGGCATTTGTACTGGCATCGCAGCAAGGCGCAGGATCAGGCGAGCATATGGCTGCGAAGCAAGATAATCGACTTGCTGAGCGACCCGGAGATGCCAGCCGAAAAGCCGAAGCGCAAGCGTAAGGCTGCCGTGTAGCGACACGTGCTTCGACAATCCGAACACGTTCCGCGCGCAACGTTATCCAACATTGCCGGCCACAGAAAGATCAAAAACAAAGGCATTCCGTTTCAGTTTGATCAGCATCGCAGGCCGTGTGGAATGACCTTCTCGGCCCGCCGGATCGGCACCACTCATCCGGGAATGAAAGCAGTCGATGCAGCGCGCTTAACTGTGCGCAATTTCTCTTCGATCACGTTCACGAATCGATTGAATTAAGCGCCATTTCACTTATCCTGTTTCAATCGTCGTGCGATAGTCCAGACCAACAGTACGCTCCTCGGAGGTCGCGGCCAATGAGTCCCGTCATTGTCACCCTGCTCGTGCTCCTGGGCATCGCGTTGCTGTTCGCGCTTTGGCTCATGGGCATCTACAACGGGCTGGTGGTCGCCCGGAACCGCTTCGCGAACGCTTTCGCGCAGATCGACGTGCAGCTCAAACGCCGCTACGACCTGATTCCGAACCTGGTCGAAGCGGTCAAGGGCTATATGGGCTACGAGCGGGAGACGCTCGAAGCCGTCATCAAGGCCCGCAACGGCGCATTGGCGGCCGAGCAGAAAGTCGCGGCCAACCCCAGCGACCCGGAAGCCATGAGGGCGTTTAACCAGGCCGAGGCGCAGCTGGGCGGCACCCTGGGGCGGCTGTTTGCGCTGTCCGAGGCGTACCCGGACCTCAAGGCCAACCAGAACATGCTCTCCCTGCAAGAGGAGCTCACCTCGACCGAGAACAAGATCGGCTTCGCCCGGCAAGCGTTCAACGACGCCGCGACCGACTACAACATCCGGCGCGAGGTCTTCCCGGCTGTCATGGTGGCCGGCATGTTCGGCTTCAGGGAGGCGGCGCTGCTCGAAACCGCGGAGGCCGAGCGCGCAGCGCCCAAGGTGTCGTTCCGGTGACCCGGAGCCGCGACGGCTCTGTGCGCTTCATGCTCCCAAAGCCGGGCTGACCATGGCCATCAATTTTTTTCAGCAGCAGGATCTGGCGCGACGCAAGACCTTCGAACTGGTCGTCTATTTCGTCCTGGCGATCCTGATTCTGATCGTCCTTGTGTACGCGCTGCTGGTCGTGTTCAGCATGTATGGCACGCATGAGCCGGTGTCCTGGTGGCAGCCGGAGCTGCTCCTGCTCGCAGCGCCCGGAGTAGGCCTCGTGGTCGGCGGCGCCAGCGCGTTCAAGGTGTCCCAGCTCTCTTCGGGCGGCGAGGCCGTCGCCCTGATGTTGGGCGGTGTGGCGGTGCCCCGCACGACGACCGACGCGCGGCAAAAGCGCCTGCTCAACGTCGTCGAGGAAATGGCCCTCGCCGCGGGCGTGCCGGTGCCCCCCGTTTATGTGCTGGACGAGCCGGGCATCAATGCCTTCGCGGCGGGCTACGCGCCCGGCGATGCCGTGGTCGCCGTCTCCCAGGGCAGCCTCGACTACCTGAGCCGCGACGAGCTGCAGGGCGTGGTGGCCCATGAATTCAGCCACATCCTCAACGGCGACATGCGGCTCAATATCCGCCTGATCGGCCTGATCTTCGGAATCATGGTGTTGTCCATCATCGGCCGCAGCCTCATGTTCGCGTCCGGCAGACGCTCGGGGGGAAGGCGGGATTCCCAGGCCGGCGTGGCGATGCTGGGTCTCGGCGTGTTCGTGCTGGGCCTGGTGGGCGCGTTTTTCGGGCGGCTGATCATGGCGGCAGTGTCCCGGCAGCGCGAGTACCTGGCCGACGCCAGCGCCGTCCAGTTCACGCGCAACCCCGACGGCATTGCCGGAGCGCTCAAAAAGATCGGCGGACTGACCGAGGGATCGCGCATCGAAAACCCCCAGGCCGCCGAGGCCGGTCACATGTTTTTCGCCAATGCCTTCGCCGGTGGGGGATTCGCCGGACTGCTGGCGACCCACCCGCCTCTCGTCGAGCGCATCCGCCGGATCGATCCCGCGTTCGACGGCCAGTTCCCGGCGGTGCGACCGGTCGGCGTCGATCAGGAAGAACGCGAAGGCCGTCGCCCTGGCCGTGTCCCGCCGTTCGGCGGCGCGCCGACGTTGCCCGGGCTGCCGCAGGTTCCGCTGCCGGTCCTGGGGTTCGCCGACGAAGCGGCGTCCCGCGTCGGCCAAGTCAATCCTGAATTGATCGGCTACGCCCAGGCGCTGCACGACGGCATGCCCGATGTGCTCCGGCACGCCGCTCAGGAGCCGTTCAGTGCTCGCGCTCTGGTGTACGCCCTTCTCATGGACCCGCGAGCAGACCTGCAGGAACGCCAGTTGACGCAGCTGAAGGCCGGCGCTGAGCCGCAGGATTTCGCGGAAACCGTGCGGCTGGTTGCCCCCGCCCTGGCGCTGCCGGACACGCATCGGCTGCCCCTCCTCGACCTCGCCCTGCCCGCGCTGCGACAGATGTCGCCTCAACAGCACCGGACTTTCCGCGCCCAGGTCGAGATGCTCATGCTCGCCGACCAGCGGCTGAGCCTGTTCGAATACACGCTGCGCTGCGTGCTGCATCGCCATCTCGACACCCAGTTCATGCCTCAGCGTCAAACGCGTCCCGTGCAAAAATCGCCGCAACAACTGGCGCATCCGCTGGCAACGGTGCTGGCGCTGCTGGCCTGGGAAGGCCAGCCGGAACCCGACCAGGCCGCCCTGGCCGCCCTGGCTTTCGATACGGGCATGCGCGGCTACATCGGCGGCGATCACACCTTCCACTTGCCGCCCTACGAGGCATGCTCACTCGCCGGGTTCGACGCGGCCCTGCAAACGCTCAGTCAATCCGTCCCGGCCATCAAGCGCCGGATCGTCGCGGCCTGCGCAAGCTGTATCCTGGCAAACGAGCAGGTCGACATCCGTGAAGCGGAGCTGCTCCGCGCCATTTGCGATGCGCTCGACTGCCCGCTGCCGCCGCTTGTCGTAGAGCATCGTCGTAGCGAAAGCGGAAAGACGATGAACGACATCGGCGAAAAACGCGTGGAGTAACATTGCGCCTCCACTCCCAGGCAACATCAAATCTGGATTCGGGCCTGGATTCGTGCATTACGGAGCCTCAGCGCGTTTGAAACGACTGAAGCGGAACTCAGGCTCATTGCGAGCGCAGCGATCATTGGCGAGAGCAGCAAACCCGTGAACGGGTAAAGCACCCCGGCAGCCAGCGGAATGCCGAGCGCGTTGTACACAAACGCGAAGCCGAGGTTCTGCTTCATGTTTGCGACGGTCGCCGCCGACAATTCCCGCGCACGCGCGATACCGCGCAGATCGCCCTTCACGAGGGTCACCTGCGCGCTGCTCATTGCCACGTCCGTGCCCGTTCCCATGGCAACCCCGACATCGGCCTTCGCGAGCGCCGGTGCGTCGTTGATGCCGTCTCCCGCCATCGCCACAACGTGCCCGCCTTGCTGAAGCTTCGTCACCAGATCGAGTTTGTCGGCGGGTTTGACCTCACCATGAAACTCGTCGACGCCGAGCTTCTCGGCAACGGCCTTCGCCGTCGCCACACCGTCGCCGGTCGCCATCACGACACGAATTCCGTTTTCCTTCAACGTCGCGAGGGCTTCCGGCGTCGTCGCCTTGATCGGGTCGGCCACGGACAACAAACCGGCCAGACTGCCATCGACCGCGAGGTACATGACGCTCGCGCCCTGTGAGCGCATGCGGTCCGCTTCCGTGGCCAGCAACTCGACAGAGACGGCATCGGTCTGCATCAGGGCCGTGTTGCCCAAGGCCGCCTTTTTGCCGTCAACACGCGCGCGCACGCCGATGCCGGTTGCAGATTCGAAGTCCTCGGCGCGCTCCAGCGCCAGGTTCTTTGCGCGCGCAGCCGCGACAATCGCTGCGGCAAGCGGATGCTCGCTTCCCTGATCGATACTCGCCGCAAGGCGAAGTACGTCGTCAGCGGTGTAACCATTCGTCCCCACTGCCCGCTCGAAGGCCGGACGTCCTTCGGTCAGCGTTCCTGTCTTGTCGACAATGAGGACGTCGACTTTGCGCAGATTTTCAATGGCGGCCGCGTCGCGAAAGAGCACGCCGTTTGAGGCGCCTTTGCCACTGGCAACCATGATGGACATCGGCGTGGCAAGTCCGAGCGCACAAGGGCACGCGATAATCAGCACCGCCACTGCGTTGATGAATCCAAACACCCAACCAGGCGCGGGTCCGAACAGGCCCCACACGATGAACGTCAGCAGCGCGACACCGACCACCACCACCACGAACACGCCCGCAACCTTGTCGGCCATGCGCTGCATCGGCGCTCTCGAGCGCTGCGCCTGCGCGACCATCTGTACGATCTGCGACAGCACGGTCTGCGAGCCGACCTTTTCGGAGCGGATCACGAGACTGCCGGTCGCATTCATCGTTGCGCCAACAACATGGTCGCCAACGCGCTTCGTCACGGGAATGGGCTCGCCGGTAATCATCGATTCGTCGAGTGAACTCGCGCCCTCGGTCACGACGCCATCCACGGGGACTTTCTCGCCTGGCCGCACGCGAAGCAGGTCGCCCACATGCACGTGCGATAACGGGACATCTTCCTCCGAGCCGTCCGCGTTGATGCGCCGCGCGGTCTTGGGCGCGAGACCAAGAAGCGCCTTGATGGCGGCGGACGTTTGCGAACGGGCCTTCAGTTCGAGTAGTTGCCCAAGCAACGTGAGGGAAATGATGACTGCTGCGGCTTCAAAATAGACACCGACTCGCCCGTGAGCGCTGTACGTCTCGGGAAATATCCCCGGAAAGACGGTGGCGACGACGCTGTAGAAATAGGCTGCGCCCGTTCCGAGCCCGATGAGCGTCCACATGTTCGGACTGCGGTTGAGAAACGAGCGAACGCATCGCTTGAAGAATGGAAAGCCGGCCCATAACGTAACGGGAGTGGCCAGGACGAATTCAATCCAGTTCCCGGCCGACGTGGACATCAGTTCGAGTCCATGGCCGAACATCGCGAGGACGAAAACAATCGCAGTGAGCGGCAGCGTCCACCAGAAGCGCCGCCGAAAATCGACGAGTTCCGGATTCTCGCCTTCATCGATGCTGGGCAGAACCGGTTCCAGGGTCATGCCGCACTTAGGACACTGACCGGGGTGGTCCTGGCGTATCTCCGGGTGCATCGGGCACGTGTAGAGGGTGCCCGCAGGCGCAGTTGATAAAGACTCGGCGGGCGTGGCTTCGACGTACTTCCCCGGGTCCGACTGAAACTTTGTCAGACACGCATCGCTGCAGAAGTAGTATTGCCTTGCGCCGTACTCGCTGTGAAAGCGCGATTGATCCGTAACTTTCATGCCGCAGACGGGGTCATGAAGCGGTTCCTCAACACGCCTGTGCACGGCGTGATCTTCACTGTGATGGGCATGTCCGTCGTGCTCGTGCCCGGCGCCCGCAGGGTGCTCATCCATGTCGTGCGCATGATGCGTGACCGAGGATGATTGCCCGGAAATCCGTTGTTGATATGACCTGTCTTCGCTACGTTGACCGCTCATCGTGATACTCCTTTGCCATCTGCGCAGGGTCCACTTTCCGATTGGCTGCACGACCCGAATTTTCGCTCGAACGCCAGCAACCGGTTGTCATTCTCATCAGCCGCAGGCCGACCATCAGTGGCCGCCCTGCGAGCACCGTATCACCGACTCGTCACGACTGCTTTTCCAGTTTCACGATAACCGGCGTGCCGCCAATGTTTTCTATGCGCACCTTGACCTTGTCGCCTTCATGAACCTGTTTGACCATATCGGCGTCCTTCGCCTTATAGGCCATGATCATCGGCGGCATGCCGATGTTTTCCAGCGCGCCGTGTTTCAGCGTAATCATTCCGTTTGCTGCATTCACCTTCCTGACTTCGGCGCTTGCCAGCGCGTTGTTCATCGCCGGGTGCATGGCGGAAGGCTTCGCCGACATGTTCATGCCGGCCATGGCGTCAGCCGCGAATGCAGGGGCCGCTGCCGTGGCTGCAAGCGTGGCTGCAAACGCGGCTGAAAGCGTTGCGACAGCAACAATCGTCCTTTTCATTGAATCTCTCCGGTTTCGGTAGTGGGCACTTCTGTGCCGGAAGGAACTGCATCAAGTGACTGTGCGTCGTGTCTTTGCCTGACGCGACGGCGCTGCAACAGGAGCCAGGCGGCGGGAATAACGAACATCGAAAGGAGCGGTGCAGTAACCATGCCGCCCACCATCGGCGCGGCGATGCGCTGCATGACTTCCGAACCCGCGCCATGGCCGATCATGATGGGGATCAGGCCCGCCAGCACGACCGCAACCGTCATCGCCTTGGGCCGCACGCGTAACACTGCGCCCTCGCGGATTGCGTCGAGCAGCGTGGCTTCGGTCAGCGGCTCCCCGTGTTCGAGCCGCCTGTTCAGCGCCCCCTTTAAGTACAGGAGCATGACGACGCCGAATTCGGCGGCGACACCCGCGAGCGCGATGAAGCCGACCGCGGTTGCCACGGAAACCGCATGCCCCAGTATCCAGATGAGCCAGAAGCCGCCCACCAGCGCGAACGGCACGGTCGACATCAGCAAAAGCGCATCGGCGGCCGAATTAAACGTGAGGAACAGCAGCACGAAGATGACGGCGAGCGTGACCGGAATGACGGTGCGCAGTCTGGCCGAGGCACGTTCGAGGTACTCGAACTGCCCGGACCACGCAATCGAATAGCCGGGCGGCAGCACGACCTTTTCGGCAACGGCGTGTTGCATCGCCTTCACTGCAGACTGAAGATCCACGTTGCGGATATCGACGTAGACATAGCCGGAGAGCCGCGCGTTTTCGCTGCGAATCATGGGCGGCCCGTCGGCGATCCGGATATCGGCGACGTCACCAAGCTGGATCTGTGCGCCCCGGTCAGTCAGAACCGGCAACCGCCGCAGTTTTTCAAGCGAGTCGCGAACCTCGCGTGGATAGCGGATATTGATGGGAAAGCGCTCGCGCCCGGCAATCACTTCGCCAACATCTTCGCCGCCCACGGCCGTCGAGACGACCGACTGAATATCGCCGATCGAAAGACCGTAGCGCGCGGCCGCCTGCCGGTTGATGTCCACGTCGATGTAGCGGCCGCCGTTGAGGCGCTCCGCGAGCGCCGAGGTCACCCCCGGCACATCCTTCACCGCCGCCTCCACGTGCGTCGCGATTTCGTTGATCCGGGCGAGGTCCGGCCCGGAAATCTTGATCCCCACCGGCGTCTTGATGCCTGTCGACAACATGTCGAGGCGGTTGCGAATGGGCGGCACCCACACGTTCGAGAGTCCGGGCACCTTGACGGTCTTGTCGAGTTCATCGACGAGCTTTTCCGGCGTCATGCCCGGACGCCACTGGCTGCGCGGCTTCAACTGGATGGTGGTCTCGAACATTTCGAGCGGCGCCGGGTCGGTTGCCGTATCGGCACGCCCCGATTTGCCGAACACGCTCGCAACCTCGGGGACCGTTTTGATGAGCCGGTCGGTCTGCTGCAGCAGTTCGGATGCCTTGTCGGCCGAAATGCCTGGGAGTGCAGTCGGCATGTACAGCAAGTCACCCTCGTCGAGCGGCGGCAGGAATTCGCCGCCGAGGCGCGAGACGGGAATGGCGGTCAGCACCAGCGCAAGCACGGCAAGCCCGATGGTGAACCACGGGCGGCGCAGCGTCGCTTCGAGCATCGGCCGGTACAGGCGAATGAGCACGCGATTGATGGGGTTGGCGTTCTCGTGCGGAATGCGCCCGCGAATCAGATATCCCATCAGAACCGGCACGAGCGTCACGGAAAGACCGGCTGCCGCGGCAATCGTGTAGGTCTTCGTGAACGCAAGCGGCGAAAACAGCTTGCCTTCCTGCCCCTCCAGCGAAAACACCGGGATGAACGACAGCGTGATGATCAGCAGCGAAAAGAACAGGGCGGGCCCGACTTCCGCTGCCGATGTCGCGATGAGATCCCAGCGCTGCGCCGTCGTCATGGACCTGCCGGGATGCGCGTGATCGTACGCCTCGATATGCTTGTGCGCGTTCTCGATCATCACGATGGCCGCGTCGATCATCGCGCCGATGGCGATGGCAATGCCGCCCAGCGACATCAGATTCGCGTTCACCCCCTGATAGCGCATGACGACAAAAGCGGTCAGCACGCCGAGCGGCAGCGCCAGGATGGCAACGAATGCGCTGCGCAGGTGAAAGAGAAAGACCGCGCAGACCAGCCCGACGATGATGAACTCCTCGATGAGCTTGTCCTTCAGGTTGTCCACGGCGCGCTCGATGAGCCGGGAGCGGTCATACGTCGTCACAACCTCGACGCCGGGCGGCAACGACCGCTTCAGGTCGGCGAGCTTTGCCTTGACTGCGTCGATGGTCGTCAGCGCGTTTTTGCCTGAGCGCATGACGACGACACCGCCCGCGACTTCGCCTTCGCCATTCAGTTCGGCAATCCCCCGGCGCATCTCCGGCCCGACCTGGATGCGCGCGACGTCACCGAGCACAACGGGCGTACCGGCTTCGTTGGTCCGGAGCACGACGTTGCGAAAATCGTCGAGCGAGTGCAGATAACCCGACGAGCGGACCATGTAGTCCGATTCGGCCAGTTCGATCACCGAGCCGCCCGATTCCTGGTTGGCCTTGCTCAAAGCATCGGTCACCATCGACTGGGTGATGCCGTATGCGCGCAGCCTGTCGGGGTCGAGCACGACCTGATACTGGCGCACCATGCCGCCGATGCTGGCCACTTCCGATACGTCCGGCACGGACTTCAGCTCGAACTTGAGGAACCAGTCGTTGAGTGCGCGCAGTTCTCCCAGGTCGTGCTGGCCGGTGCGGTCGACCAGCGCGTACTCGTACACCCAGCCCACGCCGGTTGCGTCCGGCCCGAGCGAAACCGTCGCGCCTTGCGGCAGTCGGCTCTGCACCTGGTTCAGATATTCGAGCACGCGCGAGCGGGCCCAGTACTGATCGGTCTTGTCGTCGAACAGCACGTAGACGAACGCGTCGCCGAACGACGAATACGCCCGGATGGTCTTCGCGCCCGGCACGCCCAGCAGTGTCGTCGTGAGCGGATACGTCACCTGGTCTTCGACGACCTGCGGGGCCTTGCCCGGATACGATGCCTTGATGATGACCTGCGTGTCGGACAGGTCCGGCAACGCGTCGAGCGGCGTTTCCCTGAGCGAGTACACGCCCCACGCGGCGACAAGCACCGTCGCGAGCAGCACGAGAAACCGGTTCTGAATGGACCAGCGGATAAGACGGGCGATCATCTGGCGTCTCCCACGGGTTCGACCTTCGTCAGCAGGTATCCGTCGTCCGACTCGCGGAACACGAAGTGGACCGTCTGGCCGGGTTCGATGCCCGGGAATGCGTCGGGCGCGGGCTTGCCGAACGACATCGTCATCGCGCTCCAACCCAGCGCCTGCACCGCCTGATGCGAGAGCGTGATGTCGGCGGCCGTCACCTTTTCGACCTTGCCGGTGGTCTCATACGTCTGCGCGGCGGCGGCCGGTGCGGACGTCGGCGCGGCTGCACTCGCGCCCGCAGCGCCCTCCAGTCTCGGCAGGACCGATTTCAGGCTGGCTTCCGAGTCGATCAGGAACTGGCCGGATGCCACGACCGTTGCGCCCTCATCGAGTCCGCCGGTGACTTCCGTCTCGTTGCCGACATCGCGCCCGACGGTGACTTCGACGGGCAGCAGCCGACCGCTCGCGTCCTTGACGATGACGACCGACCGCCTGCCGGTGGTGATGACGGCTTCGGACGGCACGAGCAGGCGCAAAACCGGTTTGTGCGCGCCGACGTGCACGCGCATCAGCATGCCGGGCGTGAGCTTCTGCGCGGTGTTGTCGATTTCGAGGCGCGCCTGCAGCGTGCGGCTCGTGGTGTTGATGCCCGGAAGGATTTCGCGGATCTGCCCTTTGAAGTGCCGGGACGGATCGCCGGAGAAGGTTGCGTCCACCACCATGCCGGGCTGCACGGCCAACGCCAGCGCTTCCGGTATTTCCACGATGAGCCACAGCTTCGAAAGGCCCGCGACCTTCGCCAGGGTCTGGCCGGGCGTCACCTGTGCGCCGTCACGAACATTCAGCTCGCTCACGACGCCGGTTTCCGGCGACGCCAGGACGATGTGGGTCTGCGCCTGGCCGGTGCGGTCGAGGCTGGCGATCACGCCCTCGGGAATCGACATCGCCCGCATGCGCGCCCGCGATGCTTCCAGCAGGCTGTTATCCACGCCGTTATCCGGGCTTGCGCGCCTGAGCGCAAGATACTCTTCTTGCGGCGCAAGCCAGTCGGGGACGAACAGGGACGCGATGGGCGCGCCCTTCGCAATGCGCTGCATCGGGGCTCGGGCGAACAGCCGGTCGATGTACCCGGTGACGCGCGACTGCACGACATCGGCCTGCGATTCGTCGAACTGCGTGGTGCCGACGGCATCGAACCCTTCCGTCGTTTCTTCGCGGCGCACGCTCGCGTAACGGATGCCGAGGTTCTGCTGCAGGCCGGGGTCGATCTTGATGCCGCTTGTGTTGCCACTCGCGTCGTCACCTTCGTCCGCGAAGACCGGCTCGAGCTGCATGTCCATGAAAGGCGACTTGCCGGGCTTGTCGAAATGCTGGTTGGGCGACATCGGATCGCGCCAGTACAGCACTTTCCTGCCTGTTTTCGGGTCGATTTTGTCAGCGGGATTGACCGCTGCACCCGCGCTCGCGCCCGCTGTTGCTCCCCTGGTCGCGGCGTGCCGCGCGCCCGCGAAATAGCCGATTCCCACCAGCGCCGCAGCCACCAGCAGCGCCACGATCGCGCGCACCGGAATGTTCTTCGTCATGTTCTTCTCCTTCATTGGGCCGGCGTCATCGTCTGCGGCACGACTTGATACTCAAGCTGCGCCCAGGTCTGCGAGACCTCGCGTTTGAGATCGAGCACCTGAAGCTGCGCGTCGATTTGTGCGCGACGCGCGGCGAACGTGTCCGCCAGCGAGCCGGTTCCGGCCTTGTAGGCGGCGCTCGCCAGTTCGACGCGCTGGCCGGATGCAGGCAGCAGCGATCGCGTGAGATTGGCGATGCGTTCGCGGCCGCTCGCGAGCGTCGAGGTTTCGATGCGGATATCCGTCTGCACCTGTCGAAGCACGTCTTCGTACATCAGACGCGCTTTGGTTGCGAGCTCAGCTTTTTCGGCGACGTCGCGGTCCTCGATGTTTTTGCGGTTGACCGGAAGCGGAATACGCACGCCGATCGAGGCAAACCGCGAATTGCCGCCGCCCTGCAGGTAGGAGACGTTCCACGTCCAGTTCGGCGTGCGGTCGCTGCTGGCCGCGGCGCGGTCGGCATCGGCCACGTCGATGTCTCTCTGCGCGGCCACGAGCGTCGGCTGGACGCGCCGCAGTTCTTCCGGCGCCAGCGTGGAAACGTAGGATTCGGGCGCAGGCGGCTCGCCCGCCACATCGGCAACGGGGGCCGCAGTCCAGCGAGACAGCGTGATCAGCGCGGTCTGGAAGGTCTGTGTGGCCTTGAGCAACTGGTCTTGCGTCTGCGCGAGGATCGCCTTCGCCTGCACGACGTCGGCGGCCGTGGCTTTCGCGCCGCGATACGACGCCTGCGTTGCCGCGAGTTCGTGGTTCATCTGCTCCAGCAGTGCCTGCTGCAGCGAGACAGCCTGCTTCACGTAGATGGCGTTCAGCCATGCGTCCGCCGTCTGCTGGCGAACGTTCGCAAGCTGTCCGAGGTACCCGGCCCGTTCGCGGCCCACGACCTCGTCGGCGAGCGCCGAGCGCAGCCGCCGCTTTGCGCCGGAGACCCATTCCTGCTCGATGCCGACACGGCGCATCGTCAGTTCGTTCTGGCCGATCGTGAATCCTTGCGGTCCGTTGATGGGCAGATTGTCGACGCCGGCCGATAGCGCCGGTTCCGGTAGCTGGCCGGCCTTGACGGCCGCCTCGGAGCTGGCGCTCACGGATGCCTGCGCCGCCTGGATGGCCGTGGAGCGGTCGGTTGCGGCCTGTAATGCCGCATCAAGCGTGACGGGTGCTTGCTGGGCGTGCGCGCAGGCGCTCGCCCATATCAGCGCCGCGCCGAACGTACGCGCGCGCTGCGTCGCACGCCGCGACAGCAGCGTGCCAAAAGTGAGTGACATGCTCTAACCCCACAGAGCGGAATCCAAAGGGACTCCACGTCCTGGATACAGGACGACCTCGCCGCGAACGCGGCGAACCAGTCAGGTTGGGATCAGATGGATCGAGGGGGACGCCAGAAGCCGCCCGGCTCACGGACGGAAAGCGACGCTGCGTAGTGGAAGACGACCTGATTGCCGGCAGGCATGGGATGCGTGACGGTTGGCCGCACGGGCGGATAGAAGATGCTGCCGAACTGGCACTGGGCCATGGCGCTGCACACGGCGTGCCTGGCCTTGCCCGACTTCGATGACGTCGACGACTTCATCATCATGTCGCAACCGGCCGGGGCGGCCGGGCTGACGCCGTGATCGTGCATCGGCATCGACTCCTGCATCGGACATTGTCCTGCCAGGCCCGTGGCTGCCAGCCCGCTCATGGGCAGCATCGCGCACAGCAGCAAAACGAGGAATGTCCGAAGAATCTTCATGGCGGCCAGTTGTTCTGCCGCCGATTCTAACCCAATTTCACAGCCGTTTTTGTCGATGTGCTTGTGCGCGCGCAACCAGTTGCACGCCTGGGCAGTGGTAAAAACACGCCTCAGATTGATAGCTTTCTGGTTCAGCCACAGGCGCTCAATTGCGACGCCGTATGTGAACAGGTCCTTGCGCGAGGCGCGAATTACACGCCGCGCGTTTTGCGCGTTAACCGGCGCACGATCAGCAACGGCAATCGCAACAGAAACCCGGCGACGAGCCGCAGATGCATCCACGTCAACAGCACGTTGTCGCGTACGTAATTGAAATGCGACACGCCGCCTTCGTGAGCCTTGTAATAACGCACCGGGGCGTCGATGTTGATCGGGCGCACGCCGCGCCAGCACAGCCGCACGGCAACTTCCGGGTCGAAATCGAAACGGCGCATCCACCCGTGTTTATGCATGATCGTCGCCAGCGGCGCGATCGGGTACACGCGAAAGCCATACAGCGAATCGCCGATGCCCGCCCATAACGTTTCGACGTTCGCCCACAGGTTCGAAAGACGCCGCCCCTGCACGCGCACGCGCGGCGCACTCGCATCGAATTTCGGCCTGCCGAGCACCATCGCATCGAGGTCGGCCTTCGATGCCGCCATGAACGCGTGAATCAAATCGGCGGGATGCTGACCATCGGAGTCCATCACGAGCACGTGCGTGAAGCCGCGCGCGGCGGCGGCGTCGATTCCCGCGAGCACGGCCGCGCCCTTGCCCTGATTGCGCGGCAGCACGATGACGCGCAGCCCCGGATCGCGCCCGGCCATCGCCAAAAGACGCTCGGCACTGCCGTCGGTGCTGCCGTCCACGATCACCCAGACCGGGTTCCACTGTTCGCGCGCCATGCGCACCGTTTCGTCCACTTTCATTCCAGGGTTGTAACTGGGAATGAGGACGAGGTGAGTGGATGAAACGTCGGCGCCAGCCGTGGAACCACCCGCGCCACGATTCATGCGATACCGCCATTGATCTGCAGGACCTGGCCCGTGACATAGGCGGCGGCATCGGACACCAGGTAGGCGACCATCGCCGCGACCTCTTCGGGCTGGCCCGCGCGCCGCACCGGAACCAGTTGCTTGATGCGCTCGGATGGGAAGGCCTGCGCGGCCATCGGCGAGGCGACGATGCCGGGCGCAACGGCATTCACCGTGATGCCGCGCGACGCCAGTTCGAGCGCAAGCGACTTCGTCGCGCCGATCAGGCCGGCTTTCGCGGCCGCGTAGTTCGTCTGGCCGCGATTGCCCATCACGCCCGCCACCGACGCAATATTGACGATGCGCCCCCAGCGCGTGCGGATCATCGGCAGCAACAGCGGCTGCGTGACGTTGAAAAAACCGTTGAGCGAGACATCGATCACGCGACGCCACTGCTGTTGTGTCATTCCGGCCATCGGGGCGTCGTCGTGAATGCCCGCGTTATTGACGAGAATCTGCACCGGCGCCTCGTCGGCCAGTTGCGCGAGCGCGGCTTGCGCCGCGCCGGCGTCGGTCACGTCGAACGCAATCGCATGGGCGACGCCGCCCGCCGCGACGATGCGCTGCGCGCACGCTTCGGCCTGGGCGAGATTGTGGTTTGCGTGGAGCCAGACCTCATGACCGGCGTGGGCGAGCGCCTCGCCGATGGCCTGCCCCAGCGCGCCGCTGCCACCCGTCACGAGCGCGCGCATCGACTCATCACTCCCATTTGAGGTGCTCCCCGTGTGAACGACGTGCAGTGTGCTCAGCGCGTGCGATGCGCGGCGATATACGCGCTCAATGCGCCGAGCGTCGCGAAAATCTTTTCGTTGTCCGGATTATCTGAACGCAATTCGAAGCCATACTTCTTCGAGATCAGCAGTGCAATTTCCAGAATGTCGATGGAGTCGAGTCCGAATCCGTCACCGTACAACGGCGTGTCGGCCGATACGGATTCCGGCTGGATGTCTTCCAGGTTCAACTCGCCGATCATTAACGTAGCGAGTTCCTTTTCCAGTTCATTCATGATGCTTTCAGACGGGGATTTTGTGCGAGGGCGCGTGGGCTGCGCAGCTAACCCGGCATTCAGCCCCCACTTGAATAGTATATTTTGGGAACGCTAAATTTGCGTGCATTCTAGCTGAAGGGATATGGCCCGTATAGCGAGAATGGTTACAGACAGTTCGACCCTCTTGTGTGCCGGACTTGCTCGCGTAAATGTACGAAACGCCTCATCCGATAGCGGCAAATACCGGCTGATCCGGCATGCGGCGCCGTTGTCTTTCCGGCGATATCCCATACAAAACGTTACAAAATCCGTGCCCACCCGGTGGTCTCCCCCCTCGCGGCACTCTAAAATGTGGCCGCTGACACGCACCGGCAAATCCCCCGCCGAAAGCCTTTCGTATGGCTCGATGGTTTGACCCGATGGCTCGCGGATCGGTCTAACCCATACCAACCGATTCCAACCGGTTTCGAGGTCCCGCCCTGACGTTTCCAGACATGCAGCACAATTTATCCCTTTTCCTGCTGGTGAGCCCTTCCCCCTGCCGCAGCCCGTCGCGCTGCGGCTGGAAGGACCCTGTGCGACCGGCGCCGACGCGCGCCGAGGCAAGCCGGTGCGCGCGCTGAAGCCCATCGCGCGCGGCGGCGCTGCGTTCGCGGGATTGCTGGCCTACGAGGCCGGCGCGCACCACGCGGCCGCAACACCGGGCGAACATGGCTTCGGGCTCGCGCTCGTGCTTGCGCCGCTGTTCGCGATCGCGTTGTCGGCTGCGGCGCGCTCGAAGCGGCGAGGCTGGTTGCTGCCGCTGTGGGCGCTGGCCTGCGCCGCGCTGTGGATTGCGCGCGGGCCGCTCGCGCAGCACTTCGCGTGGGGCCTGTATCTCGAGCACGCCGGTTTCAACCTGGCGCTCGCGCTGCTGTTCGGCAGCACGCTGCTGCCCGGCCGCGAACCGCTGTGCACGCAGTTTGCCGCGCTGATGGACGGCTCGCTCACGCCGCCCGTCAAGCGCTATACGCGACAGATCACCGTGGCGTGGACGCTCTTTTTCGTTGCGATCGCCGCAATTTCGACGGTGCTGTTTGCGACGGCGCCAATCGTCGAATGGTCGACGTTCGCCAATTACTTCGCGTTGCCGCTCGTCGGCGTCATGTTCGTGGCCGAGCACGTCTGGCGCCGCTTCGCGCTGCCGGACACGCGCGGCGCGGGCATGCTGGATGCTGTGAGGGCATATCGGCAGACGATGGCGCTACGCGCGGGCCGGGCGCCATGATGTCGCCGCGCCCTCCTCGCAACCGTTTTTGCTGACGTCATGTCGAGTTATCCGCTGCTATTTCACCCGGCACCCGGCCGGACCATCGCCTGGCGCGACGGCGCGCCGGTTTCCGTGCGCACGTTCCTCGCGGATGTCGCCCGGGTCGCCGCCGCGCTCCCGTCCGGCGGCCATGTATTCAACGTCTGTATCGACCGCTACCGGTTCGCGGTCGGCCTGTGCGCGGCGCTCGTAGCCGGCAAGATCAGCCTGCTGCCGTCGACGCAAACGACGGAAATGGTGCGCCAGCTGGCGTCGTTCGCCCCGGACACGTTCTGCCTGCACGATGCGGCCGACTGCACGATCGACTTGCCGCGCTTCCGGTTTCCGGAGCCTGGCGCGCCCGGTGCGCACGATATGCACGACGACATCGCCGTGCCGCAGATCGACGCTGCGCAGGTCGTCGCCTACGTCTTCACATCGGGCTCGACCGGTACGCCGGTGCCGCATCGCAAAACGTGGGGACTGCTCGTGCGCTGCGTGCGGGCCGCAGCCGAACGGCTCGGCCTGGCTGCCGACCCGGATTCGGATGGCGGTTCGGATGCCGGAGGGTACACGCTGATCGGCACGGTGCCCGCGCAGCACATGTACGGCTTCGAATCGACGGTGCTGCTCGCGCTGATCGGCGGCCTCGCGTTCAGCAATCGCCAGCCGTTCTACCCGGCCGACGTGCGCGCCGAACTCGAAGCGGTGCCCGCGCCGCGCGTGTTGGTGACGACGCCCGTGCATCTGCGCGCGCTGCTCGCCGCCGACCGGGCGCTGCCGGGCGCGTCGCTGGTGCTCTCGGCCACGGCGCCGCTGCCGCCGACGCTCGCCCGCGAGGCCGAGGCGCGGCTCGCCGCACCGCTGATCGAGATCTACGGCAGCACCGAAACCGGCCAGATCGCCACGCGCCGGACCGCACAGGGCGATCCGTGGCACCTGCTGGCGGGCGTGCGCCTCGACACGACTCCGCAGGCACCCGGCGACGGGCAGGACAACGGCGCGAGCGACGAAGCTGGCAACGCAGCGGGCAACGAAGCGGGCAACGACGGCGGCCCGTGCGCCTGGGCGTCGGGCGGCCACATCGAAGAACCGGTGCCGATGGGCGACGCCATCGAACTGCTGGACGACAGCCATTTCCTGTTGCACGGTCGCAAGACGGACCTCGTGAATATCGCGGGCAAGCGGACGTCGCTCGCGTACCTGAACTATCAACTGAACGCGATCCCCGGCGTCGAGGACGGCGTGTTCTACATGCCGGACGAAGCGCCTTCGCAAGCCGGTGCGGCGGCAGATACGGACGCTGCGGCGAAGTTGGGCAACTGCACCGGCAACAACGTGGACAACCCCGCGTGCGGCGGCCCGGTCGCGCGCCTGGCCGCGCTGGTCGTCGCCCCGCAACTGAGCGCCGCCGACCTGTTGCACGCGCTGCGCGAGCGCATCGATGCGGCGTTCATGCCGCGCCCGCTGCGGTTCGTCGACACGCTGCCGCGCAACGCGACCGGCAAGCTGCCGCGCGACGTGCTTGCAACGCTCGTCGCGCAGCGCCCGAACGAGGCGCAACCGTCGTATGAGACAGAGCCTGCGCTGCAACACGCTGCCGGTCGCACCGCGCCGCTCACGTTCACGATTCCCGCCGGCCACCCGGCCTTGCCTGGCCACTTCCCCGGACAACCGATCGTCCCCGGCGTGGTGTTGCTCGATCACGCGCTCATGGCGCTCGGCGCGGCGTTGAACCGCTCGTTCGACAGGTGCCGCATCAACTCGGCAAAGTTTCTGAGCCCTGCGGCGCCCGGCGAAACGCTCGATGTCGGGTTCGAAAGCACGGCGAGCGGTGCGATCCGCTTCACGGTGAGCGCCGGTCAGCGCGAGGTCGCAAGCGGCGTACTGTCCGCACCGGACGCAACCCAGGCCCACGGAGCGGCAAGCGTATGAAGCTCAACAGATGGGCTCAACACAAGGAGCGCAGCAATCTCACGCTGCTGCGCGTGATGACGTGGCTCTCGCTGCACTTCGGGCGGCGGGCGGGCCGGATCGTGCTGCACGCAATCGCCGCGTATTTCTTCCTGTTCTCGCCGCCGTCGCGCGGGGCGTCGCGCTGTTATCTGCGCCGCGCGCTCGGCCGCCCGGCAAGATGGCGCGATGTATACCGGCACGTGTTCACGTTCGCGTCGACGATTCACGACCGCATCTATCTGCTGAACGACCGTTTCGACTTGTTCGATATCCGCGTGCGCGGCGAAACACACGTCATTGACGCACTCGCTGGCGGACGCGGCGCGTTCCTGGTCGGCGCGCATCTCGGCAGCTTCGAAGCGATCCGCGCGGTCGGCCGCACGCAGCCGGACCTGCGCGTCGCCGTCACGATGTACGAGGACAACGCGCGCAACATCAACGCGATCCTCGCGACCGTGAATCCCGACGCGAAGCCGGAGGTGATCGGCCTCGGGCGCGTCGACGCGATGCTGAAAGTGAGCGAGGCGCTCGATTCCAACACGATGGTCGGCATGCTCGCGGACCGCTCGCTGCTGCGCGACAGCGGCTCGTCGACGCAGACGATGCCTTTTCTCGGCGCGCCGGCCGCCTTCCCGCTCGGCCCGCTGCACATGGCGGCCATGCTCAGGCGCCCGGTGATCTTCATGACCGCGCTGTACCGCGACGACAATCGCTACGACATCCACTTCGAGAAGCTCGCCGATTTCACGGACGTGCCGCGCGAGCGTCGCGCAAGCGAGGTGCAGGCGGCACTGACGCGCTATGTCGCGCTGGTCGAGCAGTGCTGCGTCTCCGCGCCCTATAACTGGTTCAACTTCTTCGATTTCTGGCAGGAGGCCGACGCGCGCCGCCATGAGGAGATCGCGCGCGAAATCACACGTGAAATCACGCGCGAAGCCCCGCGCACGCGAACCGTCATGCCACGCGTGACCTCCGACACATGACGACGATGCAACGCCCTCTCCCTGTGCGCGCACGCTTCGCCACCGCGGCGGTTGCGCTGTCCACCATTGCCGCGGCCTTTTCGCTCGCCCTCCCATGCGGCGCCGCCGCAGCGGCCACAACTGCTGCCCCGGACGCCTGGACGCTCGACCGGCTGATGGCCACGCTCGCGCAAAACCGCTCGGGACACGCGACGTTCACCGAAACCAAGTACCTGTCGATCGCATCGCGTCCGGTGGAATCGTCAGGCGAGCTGATGTTCGCCGCGCCGGATCATCTGGAAAAGCGCACCGTCAGCCCGACGCCCGAAGATCTGGTGGTCGAGGGCGACCGCGTGACCGTCGCGCGCGGCGGCCATCGCTACACGCTGGCGCTCGATCAATATCCGGAAGTGGCCGCGTTCATCGAGAGCATCCGCGCGACGCTCGACGGCAATCGCTACACGCTCGAACAGCTGTACAAGGTTGCGATTGCGGGCCAGGGCGACGGCTGGACGCTGACGCTCACGCCGCTCGACGCGCGCATGCTGAAGGTCGTCAGCACGATCACGCTCGACGGCACGCGCGACCAGTTGCAGACGGTCACGATCCGGCAGGCCGACGGCGACCATTCGGTGATGCGTCTGCGAGACGCATCGGCCCGTTAGAGCCGGTCAGAACCCGCTTGGTCACACTTAGTCACGCTTATTAGTCACGCTCAGACCCGCCGATCATGATGCTGCAGAGCCCGCCACGTCTCACCGCGCATCGACGCCTGCGGGCGTTGCTGGAGCGGCGCGCCGTGCTGCTGTGGCTATTGTTCCTCGCCGCGTGCGGCATCGCGATCGCTCACGCGCGCTTCACGGCGGACCTGTCCGCATTCCTGCCGCGCTCGCCGGATGCCCGCCAGCAGGTGCTCGTCGATCAGTTGCGCGACGGTCTGCCCTCGCGGCTGATCCTCGTTGCGATCGTTGGCGGCGCACCCAACGACAGCGCCGCCAGCGCCGCGCGCGCAACGCTGTCACGCGAGCTGGCAGCCGCGCTGCGCCGCGATCCGCAGTTCGTGTCGGTCAACAACGGCGAGCCCGTGAGCAACGCGCGCGATCAGCAGTTCATCTTCGATCACCGCTACCTGCTGAGCCCGGCAGTCGCGCCCGCACGCTTTTCCGCCGCCGGACTGCACGCCGCGCTCGGCGAGAGCCTCGATCTGCTCGCGTCGTCGGCGGGGCTCGTCGAAAAGGCGTTGCTGCCGCACGATCCCACCGGCGAAGTCGCCGCGCTCGTGAGCCAGCTCGACAGCGGCGCGCTGCCCGCGTCGAGCCATGGCGTGTGGGCGTCGCGCGACGGGCAGCGCGCCGTGCTCGTCGTGCAGACGGCCAGCGCCGGTTCGGACACCGATGCGCAGGCCCGTGCGATAGCCGCCGTGCGGCACGCGTTCGAGGCGGCGACGCGAGCGCAGCCGAATGCGTCCGACTACAGGCTGCTGATGACGGGCCCCGGCGTGTTCTCGGTCCAGACGCGCGACGCGATCCGGCATGACGTCGAGCGGCTGTCGTCGATGAGTCTCGTGCTGGTGGTCGCGCTGCTGCTGACCGTCTACCGCTCGCCGCTTACGCTCGCGCTCGGGCTGCTGCCGGTGCTGTCCGGCATCGCGGCCGGGCTCGCGGCGGTAAGCCTTGCGTTCGGCACCGTGCACGGATTGACGCTCGGCTTCGGCACCACGCTGATCGGCGAGGCGGTCGATTACTCGATCTATCTGTTCGTGCAGTCCTCGCCCGCGCGTGCGGCGAATGTCGCCAGTGCGGCTTCGACACGCGTATGGATCGAACGCTACTGGCCCACCATCCGGCTCGGCGTGCTGACCTCGATTTGCGGCTTCGCGTCGATGCTGTTTTCCGGCTTCCCAGGCCTCGTCCAGCTCGGGCTCTATTCGCTCGCCGGGTTGACGGCGGCGGCGGTCGTCACCCGTTTCGTGCTGCCGTCGCTCGGCAGCCACCGCCGCGCCGTACGCGACACGTCGCGTGCAGGCGCGGTGCTCGCGCGCGCGTTGCGGTTCGCGCCGCGGCTGCGCTGGCCGTTCGGCGCGCTGCTCGTGGCGGCCATCGCGGTGCTCGCGGTGCATCGCGGCAACCTGTGGAGCCACGAACTCGCCGCGCTGAGCCCGGTGCCCGCGCAGAGCCTGGCGCTCGATACGAGCCTGCGCGCCGACGTCGGCGCGCCCGATGTGCGTTTTCTGGTGGTGGTCCCCGGTGCGAGCGAACAGGCGGCGCTCGAAGGCGCGGAGAAAGTGTCGGCGCAATTGCAGCCGCTGGTCGATGCCGGTGTGCTCGCGGGCTTTGAAAGCCCCGCGCGCTTCCTGCCGAGCGACGCAGCGCAGCGCGCGCGCCAGGCGAGCCTGCCGGACGCCGACGTGCTGACCGCGCGCATGCGCACGGCTGTCGCGAACCAGACGATCGACGTGAAGCCGGATCTGTTCGCGCCATTCATCGCCGACGTGAGCCGCGCGCGCGCGCAACCGCTGTTGCGCCGCGCCGATCTGCAAGGCACCTCGATGGCGCTCGCCGTCGATGCCCTCTTGAGCGAGCGCGACGGGCACTGGAACGCGATGCTCTCGCTGCGCACGCCCGCGCAGACAGACGCACAAACGGACGCGCGCGCAACCAATGTCGCGAACGCCGCGCAACAGCCGAGCCTCGACGCCGCGCGGATTCGCGCCGCCGTCGCGCGCGCCGGGGTGCCCGGTGCGCTGTTCGTCGACCTGAAGGCCGAAGCCGACCGCCTCTATGTCAACTACCTGCGCGAAGACCGGCGTCTCGCGCTCGCGGGCTTCGTGGCCATCGCCGCCCTGCTGCTGGTCGCGCTGCGCTCGCCGCAGCGCGTCGTCCGGACGCTGGCGCCACTCGTCGCCGCCGCGCTGGTCGTCAGCGCCGGCATCACGCTCGCGGGCACGCCGTTGACGCTGCTGCACCTGATCGGCATGTTGCTGATCGTAGCCGTCGGTTCGAACTACGCACTGTTCTTCAACAAGCCCGCCCACGCAGCCGATGGCGCACCGACGATCGCACCGCAAACGCTCGTCTCGCTGCTGATCGCGAATCTCGCCACGGTGGCGGGCTTCGGGCTGCTGTCGCTGTCCCACGTGCCGATGCTCGCGAGCTTCGGGCTGACCGTCGGCCCCGGCGCGATCCTCGCGCTGCTGTTCTCGGCGATTCTCGCGCCACCGGGCGTGCAAACCGCCGTGCAAAAAGCAGCCCGCAGCGGAGAGGCGACATGAACAACCCGTCGCCGACCGAAGCCGCCGTCGCCGCAACAACGCGCGATATCGCGCGGCGCTGGCGGCCCACGCCGCTGATCGCGGGCGCCTCGGCGCTGCACGTCGGCGCAGCGTCAGCCGTGGCACTCGCCCCGGCGACGTGGCCGTGGGCGGCGGGCAGCGTGATCGCGTCGCATCTCGTCCTGGTCGCGGCGGGACTGTGGCCGCGCAGCGCGTTGCTGGGACCGAACTGGACCGTACTGCCCGAACACGCCGACGGCCAGATCGCAGTCACCATCGATGACGGCCCGCATCCCGAAGTGACGCCCCGGGTGCTGGATCTGCTCGACCGCCACGGCGCTCAGGCGACGTTCTTCTGCATCGGCGACGCGGCGCGCCGCTACCCGCAGTGGATCGAAGCGATCGTCGCGCGCGGCCACGCCGTGGAAAACCACAGCCAGCAGCACCGCCACAATTTCTCGCTGCTCGGCCCCGGCGCGCTGCGGCGCGAAATCCAGACCGCGCAGAACACGCTGGCCGAAATCAGCGGGGTCCGTCCGCTGTTATTCCGCGCCCCGGCCGGGCTGCGCAATCCGTTCCTCGAGCCGGTGCTGTGCGAACTCGGTCTCACGCTGGTGAGCTGGACCCGGCGCGGCTTCGACACCCGCACACGCGAGCCCGCCGTCGTGACCGAACGTCTGCTGCGCGGACTCGCGCCGCGCGACATCCTGCTCCTCCACGACGCCAACGCGGCGCGCGACGCGCGCGGCGAACCGGTGGTGCTCGGCGTACTGCCCGCAGTGCTCGAAGCCGCCGCCAAAGCGGACTTGCGCTGCACGACGCTGCGCGCTGCGCTCACACCCCCTGCGCCCGCCACGCCCGCTGCACTGGCGGCCGTCCCCGCCGGAACACGCGCCGCGCCGGGCCAGCTTGCTAATATTCACAGCGACGGCACCCGCACAACCGCGTGCCCGACGCCTCACATCAGCCACGGGAATCGACCACGTTGAAACCTCTCCTGCTCACGCACTTCACGGCCACAAGTTGCCTCGGACGGGGCCTCGACGCCACGCGCGCCGCGCTGCGCGCCGGGCACGGCGGCCTTGCACGCTGCGACTTCGAGGACGTGACTCTCGACACCTGGGTCGGCGCGGTTGGGGACGTCGATGCACATCCGGTTCGCGCCGATCTCGCCGACTACGAGTGCCGCAACAACCGCCTCGCGCAGATCGGCCTCACGCAGGACGATTTCGCGGGCCACGTCGAGCGCGCCGTCGCGCGCCATGGCGTCGAGCGCATCGGCGTATTCATCGGCACGAGCACGTCGGGCATCCTCGAAACGGAACGCGCCTACCAGCGGCGCGACCCGGCGACGGGCGCGCTGCCCGCCGGCTTTCACTATGCCGAGACGCACAACACGTACTCGGCGGCCGCTTTCGTGCGCGCGTATTTCGGGCTGCGCGGCCCCGCGATGGCCATTTCGACCGCCTGCTCATCGGGCGCGAAGGTCTTCGCGACGGCGCGCCGGATGATCGAAGCGGGCCTCATCGATGCGGCCGTCGTCGGCGGCGTCGATTCGCTGTGCCTGACCACGCTGTACGGATTCAATTCGCTCGAACTGCTCTCGCGGCAGCCGTGCCGGCCATTCGACACCGCACGCGACGGCATTTCGATCGGTGAAGCGGCGGCATTCGCGCTGCTCGAACGCACGAGCGATGCGCCGCTCGCCGACGACACCATCCTGCTGCTCGGCGTCGGCGAGTCGAGCGACGCACATCACATGTCGTCGCCGCATCCGCAAGGGCTGGGCGCGCGCATGGCGATCGAACAGGCGCTGGCGTCGGCGGGCCTCGACGCGAACGCCATCGACTACATCAACCTGCACGGCACGGCCACGCCGAGCAACGATGCTGCCGAAAGCCGCGCCGTCACCGCGCTGTTCGACGGCACGCCGTGCAGCTCCACCAAGGGCGCGACCGGCCATACGCTCGGCGCGGCAGGTGCGCTCGAAGCGGTGATTTCGGCGCTCGCCTTGCGCGATCAGCAACTGCCCGCCGGCATCAACACGACGCAGGTCGATCCGATGCTTGCGCCACTCGACTACGTGTTGACGAGCCGCGCCGCGCGCGTGGGCGTCGTGCTCAGCAACTCGTTCGGCTTTGGCGGCACGAATTGCAGTCTCGTGCTTGGCCGTGCCGGGCACGCTCACTTCCGGGTTCGCCATGACCCGGCTTAGCGCATTCATCGAAAGCGTCGGGCTGCTCGGGCCCGGACTGCACGACTGGCCGCACGCGGCGCAGGTACTCGCGCAACGCGCGACCTACGCGAGCGCCCCCACGACAGTGCCGACACCCGCCTGCCTGCCGAGCGCCGAGCGGCGCCGCACCGGCGCGGCCGTGCGCGTCGCCCTCGCGGTCTGCCAGGAAGCCGCGGCGGCAAGCGCGCGCGACCCCGCCACGCTGGCGAGCGTGTTCACCTCATCGGGCGGCGACAGCTACAACTGCCACGCCATCTGCGAAGCGCTCGCGGGCCACGACCGGCAATTCTCGCCGACCCGTTTTCATAACTCGGTGCACAACGCGCCCGCCGGTTACTGGGGCATCGCATCGGGCGCGATGGCGGCGTCCACTGTGCTGTGCGCGCACGACGGCAGCTTCGCCGCGGGCCTGCTCGACAGCCTGTGCCAGGTCGCGGTGGATGCGACACCCACGCTGCTGGTCGCCTTCGATACCGACTACCCGGAGCCGATGCGCGCCGTGCGACCGATTCCGGGGATATTCGGCGTCGCCATGGTGCTGGCGCCGCAAGCCAGTCCACGTGCGCTCGCGCGAATCGAGGCGCGGCTCACCGATGCGCCGTCCACCGTCCTCGCAAGCCAGGCACTGGAGCAGTTGCGCCGGGACATTCCTGCCGCGCGCGCATTGCCGCTGCTCGAAGCGCTGGCGACGCAGCGTCGGGCGAGCGTGGTGCTCGATTACCTGTCCGACACGCGCTTGCAGGTCGATGTCGTTCCTTCGGACCTGGCAGGACACAGCGCGCTCGCGTCATGAACTCGCCCGATACGCCACTCACGACGCCACCCGCGCCGCTCGGCCGCGAATGGATTGCCGCGCACATCCCCCATGCGGGCGCGATGTGTCTGCTCGACGCAGTTGTCGCCTTCGATGACGAACGGATTCGCTGCACCGCCACGAGTCACCTGGATGCAGACAATCCGCTGCGCGCGAACGGGCGGCTTGCGGCGGTATGCGGGATCGAATACGCGGCTCAGGCCATGGCGGTGCACGGCGCCGTGCTTGATGCCGTAGTTGATGCCGTACTTGATGCCGTGCCTGGCGCCGGACCTGGCGCGGTGCCTGGCGCGGTGCGCGAGCGTCCGCGCGTGGGCTACCTTGCCAGCGTGCGCAGCGTCGAGGCCTACGTCGAGCGTCTGGATGACCTCGACGCCCCGTTGACGATCGAGGCCGAGCGCGTGAGCGGCGACACGCATACGATTCTTTATCGCTTCGCGATCCACTGCGGCGCACGCCTTATCCTGGCGGGCCGTGCCGCCGTGATGCTCGATGCGAATGCAAACCCGAAAGGAACCACTGCATGAAAATCCGGAAAATCCTGCTGGCGGCCGCGGTCCTCGCATCGATGAGCCAGGTCGCGCACGCCGATCTCCACGAAGTCGGCCACGATATCAAGACCACCACCGTCGACGCGGGGCGGAAGGTGGGCCATGCCGCGCGCGACGCCGGCCACGCGACGGCCCACGCCGCCAAAACCGTCGGCCACGGCATTGCGGATGCGTCGAAACACGGCTATCACGCCGTCAAGGACGCATTCCACAAGCACGACTCCAAATAACGCACCACATAGCGCACCAACCGGCATCGCGGCGGCCGCAAGGCGAATCGAGGCGAACCAGGGTGAACCAGGGCGAATCAAGGTGAATCGCGCTCCATCTCGACTTCGGCCCGCAGACTCTCCACGTCGCGGTAAATCGACGCGACAGCGATCACACGTCCGGCTCGCTTGTAGCGCAGCACGCAGTCGCGCGCCGCAATACTGCCTTCAATCAGGAGTTCATCCCAGCTTTCCGCGTGCCCGACGTAGTTGATCGGAACGTCGTAGTGCTGGCTCCAGAAGAACGGCACGACATCGAATTTCTCGTGTCCGCCGATCAGGTTCATCGCTGCGGTTTGCCCCTGACGTTGCGCGACGACCCAATGCTCGACACGAATATCCGCGCCGCTGTACGGATCGGGCCAGCGAGCGATATCGCCCGCGGCGAATATGCCGGGCACGCTCGTCTGCAAGCAGGCATCGACCACCACGCCCCGGTTGACCGCAAGGCCGGCTTGCTCGGCCAGCGTCAGTCGCGGCCGCACGCCGACACCGGCCACGACCAGGTCCGCCTCCACGCTGCCGCCCGCTTTGAGCGATACCCGCTGCGCGTCGATGGCGTCGACGGTGTTCTCCAGATGAAACACGACACCGTGTTCCTCATGCAGCTGCCGCACGAAATCACCCATCTCCGGCCCCAGCACGCGCTCCATCGGACGCCGCTCGGGCGCCACGACGTGTACCTCGAGTCCACGCGTGCGCAATGACGCCGCCACTTCCAGTCCGATGAAGCTGGCTCCGATCACGACCACGCGCCGCGCACTCGCCGCGCGAGCGATGATGGCGCGACTGTCGGCCAGCGAGCGAAGCGTATAAACGTGCGGCAAATCCATGCCTGGGATCGGCAAGCGAATCGCTTCCGCGCCGGTCGCCAGCAACAGGCGATCGTAGGGCACCTTGCTGCCATCGCCGAGTTCCACTTCCTGCGCGGCGATGTCGAGGCGCACAGCGTTGGCCTTCAGCCGCAAATCGATGCGTTGATCCGCGTAGAAGGCATCGTCGCGAAGCCAGACCCAGTCCTCGGGCGCGCTGCCGGCCAGGTAGTCTTTGGAGAGATTCGGACGGTCCACGGGCGCTGCGTCGTCGTCGCTCAGCATCGTCAGACTGCCTGCGTAACCGAGCCGCCGTAGACGCTCGGCAGCGGCAAAACCCGCCGCCCCTGCGCCGACGATGACGATCTTCTGCGGCGCGCCAGCCGGCACGGACACGGAACTGGCGGCTGGAGCAAGCTTGTGCAGCACAAACACCTTGTCGCCGCGAATGGCCGTGGACCAGCACGAGACAGGACTCAGCGCAGGCGCGCGCACCGCCTCGCCCGTACGCAGGTTGAAGCACGCGTGATGCCATGGGCACCGTACCGTGTCCCCGACGATCAACCCTTCGGAAAGCGGCCCGTGATAGTGCGTACAGGCCGCATCGACCGCGAGGAATTCATCGCCAACCCGCGCGATCATGACCGCGTCGTCACCGACATGTCCCGCCAACAGGCCGGTTGTGTCGAAAGATTCGATGGGCACGCCCTGGGCCAGGTCGGGACCGTTTTCACTTGCTGTATCACTGCTCATGCGAACCTCCGCGAGTCAATGGCGCAACGAGCCCCGCGCGCCGCGAGCGGATTGGCCGGGCACGGCGCCTGCCGCGCCCTGGCCCGCGTGTGCGCCGCCAACTGGATGAGTGGCTTGTCGATCACCGGCAGCATTTCCTTCGGACTCGCTTTGGTCGCCGGTAGAAAGCGCGTGTCGATTCCCGCTGCCGGGAACACTGCCTTATGAACACCAGGCATGATGACCTCACCCTTTCTGGTAGAGCCCGACGCAACGTTAGCCAACTTCAAACCAGTACGGCCCGCGAGACCTGCGTTCATTGTAGAACCAGCGTCGACGCGAGGTGAGTGCGTTCAATGCGGCAGGTCGCGTGTTTTGACGCGCAATGAATGAATTGATCGACACGATTGCGAAGCGAGCCGCCTGCGCGGAAATCGCCTTTCAAAGCGGAGGTTTTTCGCATCGGCGTGACCGGGCGACATCCCGGCGAGCGAGACGTGACGGCGCTCGTGAAGCGCGCCGATCCGGCCTTGTATCGTGCGAAGGAGACCGGGCCGGGAGAAACCGGGGCGAGGTGGGTTGATATCGCTCGCGCGTATTGCGTGTTACAGAAGCCGTGCCGCAAGGTCGGCCCGGTTCCCCCTGTCACCGTAGCGCAAAGGATTCACGCCGCCATCTCGCGGTCATCACGATTTGGCCGATCCTTGTTTTGCGGCCGTATTCGTGGCCGTCTTCGTGGCCGTCTTTGCAGCCGCCTTCGTGGCCGTACGCGTGGATGTCGCGCCGCGCCCCGTGCGCTGCACGGCGGCATCCGTATCCAGTGGCTTCTGCGTAACAGCGTCGCGTTCCTGCGCGCGCACACCCTGCGTTGCCCGCAAAGCATCCAGGTGACCTTCGAGCACGCCCGCCCGATGGCGCAAATCGCCCAATTGCGACTGCAAAGACTGGATCTCGGCGCGTGCATTTTCCTCGGCGCGGGCAACGCGTTGCAGTTGTGCGTTGGCGGTGCGCTCGCGCTCGATTTCCAGCAGCACGCGCTTTTCCGACGCCTCAAGACGCGTCTGAGCGAGTTCCGTGCTCGCCCGCTGCGTATCGAGTTGCGCGGCAAACCCGGCGCGCGCTTGCGCGAGCGCCGCATCGCGCTCGCGGACTTCCTGCTGCAGGCGCGCAAGTTCGCTCTTTAGCGCGCCGTTCTCAGCCTCGGTCGCGCCTTGCGCCTGCTCCAGTTCGTGAATGCGAACCTGCGCGGCGAGCAACGCACCCGTACGCTGCTCCAGCGCGAGTTCCGTGCGCACGAGATCGGCCTCGCGCGCGGCGACCGACACTTGAGCCGCCTCGCGCACTTGCTCGACCTCTTCGCGCAACGCGGCCAGCGACGCCTGCGCTGCCGCATTCGCGCGCGTCCAAAGCGCACCGATGAATTCGCCCGCGGCGCCTTGCAGGTCCTCGGGCAAATCCGCATGCTCGATTCGCACACGGCTCTTTTCGCGCAAATCGGACCAGAATTCGGCCAGCACGGTAGTGGGCGTGCCCATGCTGCCGCGCCGCACCAGCTGATAGAGCCGGTTGGCCGTAGGCGTGATGCCGAAGCGGAAAAACATGAGCGCACACACTTCGCGATAGAGCTCGCGGGTTTTCGGGAACTCGGCCTTCAACCGCTCGATTTCGGCGGCAAGGCGGGTTTCGTCGGCAATCGCGTCTGGCATGGCGTGGAGAATGAAAGGGACTTTCCCGTCCCGAGGCTGCGGCGGAAGCCGCGAGTCGGCATCAGTGTGCCCGGCTGAAGTTGCGAACGCTCATCGACACCAGCGAGAGGGGAAGTCCCTTTCATTCTCTAGTCGGAGGGGGAAAGACAGCGGCTTACTTCGCCGATGCGAGCGAGCTTAACCAGCCATTTATCACCACCATCCCGGTATTTATTGGTCATGGCGTTGCACTGCTACCGATCAACAAGGAAATCGAGGCGGCGCTAACTTCACAGCGTGTGCGACAGAGTGGAGCCATCGAATATATCTCAGATATCGAACGGAGTTAATCGGGCTGACGCATTTATGGTTATTTGATAACGTGCGTCATCATTGCCATCGCGCATTTGTACTGTTTTGCGCCCTGTGCCGGCCTACCACTGGTAGCCGCCGCCGAGCACAACGGCAACGTCGCTACGGGAATTGGTAGTCAGCGCACCCTTGAGCACCCATTTGCCGTTTTCGGTGATCGTGGATACCCCCATCGCGATCCCTTCTTCACCGTGGAATGTTGAGCCCGCAACGGAAACCATGCTCTTGCCGGGGCCCGTTGGTTGAGGCAGGCCGGCAACCGCCATTGCAGACGCGACGCCGCCGTACATGTCGTCTCTCAAGCGGCTAACGCCCTCCTGGAGGTTGTTGAACTGCTGGTTGGACTGCATCGCAACCGCACCGAGCTGGTTGACGTCGACCGCGTCGGTACCGTTGACCCCCGGCGCGACGTTCGAGATCGTTCGTTCCGAACCAGGCGCGCCTACCGATACCGTGTTGGGCGCCGACGCCACCGAGTTCGCACCCAGTGCCACCGAGTTCGTGCCGGACGCGATTGCGCCATTGCCGAGCGCAGTGCTGCCCGTGCCGTTTGCGGAAGCGCCGTTACCCACCGCGGTGCTATTCGTTCCCGAGGACACCGTGTTGACGCCCATTGCGATCGAGTTACTGCCCGTCGCGCCGTCGTTGTTATAGTTGCCGCCCTGCGTGCCGCCGTCGTTCACGCCGTAGTAGTACGCGCCGGATCCGTTGGCGGCTGCGGCCAGCGCATCGCCCACGTTGTCGTACGTATGGTTGTTGACGACGTAGCTCGGCGCCCCGACGGTGCCATCCGCGCTGTTGTGGGTCGATCCGCCGCCGAGGTTTTTCGACACGGTGTCGCCCAGGTTATTGATCGCAGCATCCAGCGAGCTCAATGCCTGATTCGTTGCGTAAAGCTGCGAACCGTTCACCGCATCGGTACTCGCCGCGCTCAGTTGACCCGCCGCTACGTTCGTGATCTGACGTTCGGCACCAACACTGCCTATGCTCACCACGCTCATCGGCGCTGCGCCCGCGTAGGTGTACGTCGTGCCGTCGATCGTCCCGCTCGCCGTCGGGTTGGCCGTGCCTGTCACCGAGTTCGCACCCAGCGCCACATCGCCGGCGTTGTTCGCCACCGCGCCCATGCCGATCGCCACCGAGTCCTGACCGACCGCCTGCGAGTCCGTGCCCGTGCTGTTCGCGTGAAAATACTTCGCACCCGTCGCGTAGAGGTTATCCACCTGATCGCCCAGACCGGTGATGTCGGCGGTGTTCTGCGCGACGTTCTGGTTCGTCGCGTTCAGTTGCGATCCGTTCACCGCATCCGTACTCGTCGACGACAGATCGCCCTGCGCCACGTTCGTGATCTTCGTGCCACCGGTCACGCCGCCATCGGTCGACGTCGCGCCGCCCAGCGTCACGCTGCTGTCGTTCACCGAGCCGTCCGGGTTCGTGCCGTACTTCACCGCCTGGTCGTTCAGTTGCTGCTGTGCCGTGTTCAGCGAATCGACCGCCTGGTTGGTCGCGTACAGCTGCGAACCGTTCACCGCATCTGTACTGGCCGCGCTCAGTTGCCCCGCCGCTACGTTCGTGATCTGACGTTCGGCACCGGCACTGCCTACGCTCACTACGCTCGTCGGTGCTGCGCCCGCGAAGCTGTAGTTCGTGCCGTCGATCGTGCCGCTCGCCGTCGGGTTGGCCGCGCCTGTCACCGAGTTCGCACCCAGTGCCACATCGTTGGCGTTGTTCGCCACCGCGCCCATGCCGATCGCCACCGAATCCTGCCCCAC
>NZ_JAMXLH010000021.1 GCF_024281035.1 Paraburkholderia sp. | reverse complement strand
GCGATGCCGAAGCTGGTGCCCAATCTACGCGATTCTCAAATCATTCCACGAGCGGGCCACTGGCTGCAACAGGAAGCCCCGGACCGGGTCAACATCGCCGTGATTGAGTTTCTGCGCAACCTGTAGGAACCGTTGACCTCTTGCCGATCAGTAGCGGTCATTCGCCAGGAAGTGGGCGACGGCCGGAACGGGTCGCCTTATGCCTCTCGCATAGATCTATCGCTCGCGGCCTCCCACGATCCAACCATGGGTCGGAGTGCGGCCAGCATGAGACGGTCGCCCGAGGCGCCTGCCCGACATTCGGACGCCTAAGGCATTCCGCGAGCGGCCTCCGGTCGATCCCTAATGTTTCATTGACCAAGAGAGGGCTCTTTACAGAATGCCTTTCAGCGTGGGATGAAATTTCACCGGTGCGAATTCGGTCACGTGGTAAGCCGCTAGCCCGTGTTGATGGAACGGGTCGCATGCAAGGATCGCATCCAATTCTGCGCGGGCGATACGGCCGCTCACAAGGATCACACCTCCATTGCGCGGATTTTTTGGCCCGGACGCGAGGAACACTTCATTGGCATATTGCGCATCGAGAAAGCTACGATGTGCTTCCAGCTGAACTTCGATGGCGTCAAGCGGCTTCAGATACGAGAGTTCTACGATATACATCGTTGCGACCTATAAAATTTGAATGTGACCATGCGGAGATCCCGGAAAACATTTGGCTTAGCGTGTAGATCCGGGGTCTCTGTTCCATTTGCAACACCTCCGCTGCTCACGCAGGTTCTAGTGTGTTGCATCGACCGGTTGAACCCACAGCGCCTATCGGTCATCTGTTGGCGGCGAACGCAGACTGTCACTCCTACGAGAAGCCCTACATTCTCGTGGCTCACAACTCATGGGCCTAAGTGTTCAGCGATACGCTTCGACAAAATGGCCACTGTTCAGATGAATCGCGTCAAGGCTGGGGTTTCGTTCGAGCATCCGTATTGCAGTGGCCAGAATGAAGAACTTGTAGCCGCTGGTCAACTCACAGGGTGGCACGCCACGGACGTCGTTAGCTGATTAGGGGGGGCGTCGGGTCAAGGAAGGCTGTGGAGGAGTCGTTCAGGAGTCGCGCCGCGTACGACTTCGGCCCGTCCGGTGGCAGAAGGAGGAAGCGAAGAACGGGTGCCCTGATGAATCACCGAGACAGGGTCGAGAATACTTGAGGCCTGATACAGGCAAACCCAATCTGGGTGATCCGGATCACGCGGATCGAGTTCCAGTAACCAGTTTGTGCTGCATACGCAGCAACAGAAACGTTGCAGGAAAACGGGACGGCGGCCGAGCGGGCGTAGCCGGGTCTGCCTGTCGGTTATCCGCAGCCCGTTGTGTGGCTGGACGCTGTCGCCCAGTTGCATTCTTTCGCAGGCTTCGCAGGACATGGTGGTCAGAGCGTCGCTGGATGAGCGACCGACTATAACACCGAGTGCTGCAACAGGGAGAGAGTCAGTAGTCGAAGAAAAAGCCCGCGCGGTGCAGGGGTGAATCCATATCCATGGAGGAGATGGTCGTCAGTTCGAACGAGCGTCGCCTTCGGGAGAAAACGAACGAGTCACATCGACCCGAAGCGGACCCTCGACCCAAAGACGCATGAACGGCAGCTTTCAAGGTGCAATGGCCGCTTCCCGATCCGACTCATCTGGCACGTGCGGTCTGGCGGATCACGCTGGGATCTACCGAAGATTCGCTTGAAAAAACGTAAGCGCCATTTCGTCAAACTGCTTGTGAAAGACTATGCGATCGAAGCCGTTCGCATCGACGCAGAGCCCCGGCTCATTGTGCTTCATTGCCGCAGGACATGGAGCAAGAAAGGCAAAATGCGCCGCGTTGGAAACAATGTGATATTCAGGCCTGTGAGGAAGGGTCCTGGCGAGTGCGTCAGCGTTGCGCGGCAGCACGCCGTCGCCCCCGAACTGGGAAGCCCAAAGCTGGACTGGCGCTTGCGCGTTCTTCAGGCTCTCCGTGGTTGGGAATGCATTTAACGGGTCCGCCAGCACAAAGGCTTTGATCCGCGCATCATGAGTCAGGTGATCGGTGGGTACCTCTCCACTTCGGACCTGTTTGCAAATCGGGGCTCTCGGGTCCGGGCACGTAATATCGGCGTGCGGGAAATCCGGGTTACCGCCGGCCAACACCAGGCCCGTGTAGCCGCCGCGCGAAAAGCCAAAAAAGCCTATCCGTTGAGGGTCGAGTCTGGCCGCGTCGGGGGCGGCGCTCAACATGTAATCGACAAGACGCTTGATGTCAGTCGGTCGCTCGACGAACACAGACATATCGGCGGCGCGAGTCATGTCAGAGAATGTATCGCCTGGATGATTGATTGCCGCCACGACAAAGCCCGCGTCGGCAAGCGTCTCGGCAAGGTCTCGGTGGCCAAGGTACGATCCGCCATAGCCGTGTGAAATGACAACGAGGGGAAGCTTTTCGCCAACGGTCGGGCAGTCGCGCAGCCCTTTCAGGACATATGGCCCGATCGGTACCTCTTGGGCAGGCTCTGCGCACGGCGTCCACACTATCGCCTTTAACGCCGGACCGCCGGCATCGGCCGGAATCTGCGCGAACTTTATTCCCGCGGCGTGTGCGATTGCCGCAGACAAGCACAACAGAACGGCCGATATGAACGTTTTCATGTGATTTTGAGAGGCAAGTTGTTTGCTTTCAATACGCTGATTGGCGGTATCACGGTGAAACTGCTCAAAAGCTGAATGCGATCAGGTTCTGACTTTATCCTCTTGCACCATGGGCGGGATTTCGGATGATGCGGTCGCTCAGATGTCCGACTTCCCGCGCAGTCGAATGGTGTCTGATGGCCGAGGCTGTGCAAAAACGTGCGACTTCGACATCGGGTTCGAAGATTGACCCACCAGAATGCTCTGTATTGGCTCCGTGGCACTTCGGGAAGGGTAAAGCGACACCTGAAAACCGGGCAATTTCGAGTTTTTACACAGCCTCGGCCGAATGCGGCCCGATGGCGAAGGGCCATTAATAACCCAATCCCCACCTAAGATCTTCCGAAAAACTCAACTATTCAGGTTTGGGCCATCGGAATCGCCCGTCGTCTCATAGGTTTTACGAGCTCTCCTGTACGAGTTATCGAACGGCTTGTTGCGAAGCGAATGGGCCTTAGAAGCATAACCGCCTATTCCGGCTAAAAGGAACCCGATCAGAAAGAGAAATAGTCTCACCGCGGATAAGAGCCGGGTCGCGTCGAGGGCAAGGATAATTGCGCCGACCCCGCCGATGACAAGCGTGGAGCGCATCCATCCTGAAAAGTTACCATCCTCTATGATGTGAAATTTCATCTGTTGCCACCTTGCAGCTATTTGTGAAGGCGCATTTGGATACGCGTCGAGATTGTCAATGATCTAGGCACCGATGTCGACTGACCGCTTCTGGCCGCACCCCGACCGACTGACCGCACCCGCAGTCGTCACCGGATGCATCTATGCGGAAGGCATATCCCGACCCAAACCGGCACCTCAGGAACCGTAACGCTCACGTTCGTCTGGCGGACGAGGACGATGCACTGTCGTTAGCTACTGAGTCCATCCATTATTGTCCTTGGCCTGTTGGACGCCCCAGACGTATACCGTTCCACTAGTGCCTAGCGAGTAGTCAACATCTACTAACTCTCCTGGATGAGCGTCGAATTCCACAGTGTGTTCAACGTCCTGCCCGCGTATTTTGAGGGTCACCACCGTCCCTTGTCGAAACCCTTGTCGTGCCGTTGTGCGTAGCGGTTCGACGCGCTCGATGATTGCTGCGGCGTGGTACATCGTCCGGTCCGAAAATTCTTTCGCAAAGTGATGCGTTAGGTACAGGTAAATAGCGATACCAAACACAATAAACCCGATACCGACCAAGAATGGGCGGCTCCAGTCACTTAGATAAATTCGGGCGCTGAGAAGCCAGTTTTGTCGTTTCATCTTCGGTTGCCCGCAGCACATTCTGGAGCCAATTCGGCTTAACGGCAGCCCGACACTGCAACTTGAGATATCGATTGGATGGTCGCTTTGGGGTGTGCTGCTGATGTTCGAGTCGCCGCGAGGCTTCCGGTGACCGTCGCTTCCTAGCCGGGGTAGCGCCCATTAGTCAGACTGGATCTCCCTTCAATCGAAAGGAGATCGTCATGAGCACACTAACCAACACCGGTCGGTCGCGGGTGCCGTGGAACAAGGGGAAACTGACCGGGCAGAAGCCACCGCTGAAGCTCAAAGAGATTTGGGCGATCCGTGTGCGCCTGCAGCTTTCGTCCCGCGTGCGGGATCTAGCCATGTTTAATCTCGCCATCGACAGCAAGCTTCGCGCATGCGATCTGACGAAGCTGCGGGTGTGGGATGTCTGTCATGGGGAGCACGTCGCCAGCCGCGCGACAATCATGCAGCAGAAGACGCAACGGCCGGTACAGTTCGAGATCACTGAACAGACCCGCGACAGCGTGGCGGCATGGATAGGGCATGCAAGGCTGCACACGACTGACTTCCTGTTCCCGAGCAGAATTCACGACTCCCCACACCTGTCGACGCGCCAATATGCTCGGCTGGTCCATCGGTGGATTGCGTCAATCGGCCTGGACGACACCGCTTACGGCACCCACACGATGCGCCGGACCAAGGCGTCGTTGATCTATCGTCGCACGAAGAACCTCCGGGCTGTCCAGTTGCTGCTCGGCCACACGAAACTTGAAAGTACGGTCCGCTACCTTGGCATCGAGGTAGATGACGCACTTGAACTGGCGGAGCAGACAGAGGTCTAGCTTGGCAGGCCTGTTAGCGAGGGGACGCTGACCGGCCAGGAAGGGACACTCGACCCAAGCACGAAGATAGCTGACAATGCCTCGCTCAAGAGTTCGATTGTCACGCGCTCGTGCACGACGACCGAATCACCAATCCAGGACACACGGAGATGAGATACTGCCTTGGGTATCTGCATGAGGTTTGGCTATGTCCCGACGGGCACGGACAATCGCTTCCTACATGCGTTCCATATGGACCAGATGGCGACGCAGCACGTGCGCTTAATGAGTCTGGAAGTGAATGGGTCTGGACATTTTGGACGCGTTCACATGCAGAGACTATGGCCGTCTACTATGAATTTGTAGGCTACGGGGAATATAACGTGCAGGGCGATCTCGATCGGCAACCCTATTCTCCCGCTGCGTACGAGCGCCAGATGGCGTACTTGCTTCGAGACTCTCGATTAGGGTCTCAAGCTCAGAAGCCCGGCGCTAACCGCCAGTGAACAAATGGCGGATACTGTGTTCCGCCGAGGAAGGCCAGAAATACTTCCACGACCTGGTCGGCCATGAACCATTCATCTGAGCACATCGGAATGTTGCCCGCTCTGAAGACCAGGATCGTGCCGTCAGGGCGTACAGGCGAAGGTTTGTTATGGAAGGCTCTCCATCGTTGCGCGCCGAATTCAAAGCGCTCAATCATACAGCTGACGCCACCGTCGGCAACTTGCACGTAGTTGCCCGCGTCGTCAGTCAATGACGCATGAGATGACTTGCCGTAGCTTCGCAGCGACTTGAGCCCACGTGTGATCTGTGCGGGAGTCGGCGCGGTGTTTACCGGTCCGCCCTCGATTTCGAGTTTCATAGTTGATCTATCCCGATTCCTCTCAATCAGATGCGAATCATACCAACGCCGAAACCCAATAACGAATGACCGCTATCGGCGCATTCGAAGGACCGCTCAGGGTCGGGAGCACGCACTGCCGACTGGCCGCCTCCGGGAAGCAGAATTCCACTGGCTGTTTTCCGGTGATGAATTTGAGGAGTGGACTGACGCAACCCGACCCAAAGCGGAAGTTGTCGCTTCCCAAGAGCGGTCGCCCAGGCGCACCGCCAACCGGCGCCAGTATGCAACTGCAAGTCAGACGAACAATCATCGGAGTGCAGCCCTTTGGAAATCTGCCTAATCAAATAGCAGGGGATGCAGCCTCAGCCGCGGAAAAGAATGCGCAGAGTTCAGCATCTGGAATCTGCTGGCTTGCATAGTCAAAGGTGCCATGGAGAGCCATCTCTTGCGCCGCCTTTCGGATGAGGTGATAGGTTGCTCGTGCGAGGCTTCCGCCGATAGTGACGCGCCGCACGCCGATGTCTTGGAGTTGAGCGACCGTGATGGATAATCCAGTCAGGCCCATGACGACGGTCAGCGGGCCGTCGATCTCCTTCACAAGTTCTGCAATTGTTCCCGGATCAGAAGCACCAGGGACGAATAGGCAATCCGCACCGGCTTCCCTGTATAGATTTGCCCTACGGACGGCCTCCGAGAACGCGTTCTCCATTTTCGCGAGATAGCAATCCGTGCGTGCTGTCAGCGTAAACGGAATGCCACTAGCGTCGGCGGTGGCGCGGGCCGCTCGAATTCTCTCTACCGCCAGCAACGAGTCGAACAGTGGTGCAGCCGAATTTCCTGTGAAATCCTCGATATTCCCGCCGACTATTCCCGCCGAAACCGCAAGTTCTATGGTCTTGGCTACGTCGACTGGCTCCGTTCCATATCCAGCTTCCAGATCGGCGCTCACTGGTAACTCCACCGAGCGGGTAATGCGATGGATGCAGTCAACCATTACCCTCTGCGAAACGGCACCTTCGTAGTCAGGTAGTCCAAGCGAAAAAGCGATGCCTGCGCTCGTAGTGGCGATTGCTGAAAAACCGCTTGACGCAAGCATTCGAGCGCTTCCTGGATCCCAGGCGTTCGGCATCAGGAAAGTCTCGGATTTGGTGTGAAGCTCACGAAATCTCTGGGCTTTTGTCAATTGCATGTGCATGGCTAGAAGCTCCGTCTGAATTAACAACCGGAGATCATACTGATATTCAACGTGAAACTGAGCGGACGTCCTGGGCGGTCTGAATATCCGTTGTGTCATGGCACTTGATCGAAAAGCCGGCACTGCGGTTCAAGCCGCGCGTTCGCCCCCGCCAATCGGAGATGACGGTCCTGGTAGCGGATAGCGCAAATTAGGGGCGGCACTGCATTTGTCGACTATCTAGCCAGTGGTGTCGGCCGTCCGTTCCTGGCCGTACCCGGAAATCCGTCGGATGCTGAACCGCCCGCAGCAAGCGACGTTCAGGATGTTGGAACGACGCGGGTTAGAGCGTAATGATGCCAATACCAATTTGCTCGTCCGATTGACAAATCGATTTTTGCGCTATCCATTGGACTTCCATTTGAATCCGCTTCTTTATTGAAAAAGTAAGACTGGCCATCGTCGCCCCCGCACCTGACTTGCTGAACGTTATGACCGTCCCGATGAGCGTCGAAAGACCTACATGCCCAAAGATGAACCGATGTGTAACTGTCCTGTCCCGGAGCTTGAAGTGCGATGTATCCGTTGCGATCTTTGTCGAACTTGATTGTCGCTGTCTGTAGGGGGCGGTGTTCATCCTGTTTGACGACTTTGAAGTCGCCTATAAATATCGCTTCGTAGTCGTCGGCTGCATACGTAGCACAGCCAGAAAGGATGATCGAAAAGAAAATGAAAGGGGCTGTGACGATCAATGCGGTAGAAAGTCTTCTTCTCATTTGATTATTCTTTGTTCGATGTTGAACGCAGGTCTCGGCTAGCCGGTTCAATTTTTTGGCGCTTTCAACCCGAATTTTCCGGCGCGAAGCCTGAATTCGAATCATTATCGCGGCACTTCGGGGATTGTCGACGCTCTTTAGAGCGCTGTCGAGTGTCTCATACTGGCCGGGTTGAGGCAGTGCCACCGGCAATTTGCTCGGCGGAAACCGGCCATTGAGCGGGGGCGGACGAGCCCCCGGCTATTCAAAATGGATGTCGACCTCGACCTCGACCTCGACCTCGACCTCGACTGGCGGCTCGTGGCCGACTACTGTCTGATGCTGGCGGCGGAGGCCGACCGGCAGTCGCCGGCCGTCGTGATGGAAACGCTCTGATGGTCTATCGCGTGGCCGCCTTCAAGCTGACCATACGGATTCGTAGGGGTACGAGCTGATGCGTAGTTGGCACTGGGGCATCGATTCCGATGTCCGCAGGGAGCCACCATGTCCACAATATTCCGACCTGTACAAAAACACAGTATGCTTGAGGGGTCGTGTCTAGGTTGATCCCTGAATTCCCGGTTCCCTTGCCGGGCTGGCGCGACTTCTTCTCAAGGGTTATGCGTTAAGGGGAGCGCAATGGAAATCGGATCGTTCAAGAACTGGTACACCCTCGAAGAAGCCGCGCAAGTAGCGGCCGCTAAGCTTGGCGAGCCGATTACCGTCAGCGACATACTCGACAAGATCAACTATGACGAGTTACCAGCGTGGTTCGATGCCACTGGCCGTTATGCTAGATATGTTTATCCTGCATGTCATTACAACCCAGATCCCAATGACTCTACGCATGCAAGGCGCGGGCCTGTAGATTACAGATGCGATGACGATGTTCAGGTTATGGGATTAATGGGCTATTACAAGATATATAACGGCCCTGGAAGCGGAATAGTGATTTTCGTTCCCATTGATGAAACGATGGCTGAAGCGCGATGGAATGGCGGACTTCTGCTCATTGATCATGATGGTGGATCCCTTGTACAAGTCGTGCGCCGTAAGCCTGAAGCGAATAAAGGCAGCCGTTTTTGGTTTGACTTCGTTCCCGATCATACAAAGGCCCCGCGCGAAAAAATCTGGATTGCAGCCGAAGACTTGCACGCTCTTATTTCCGAGCACGCTAATGCAAGTGCAGTACCGCTTGCTTTATCTCTGGATCTGAAAACTTGTTCAACGGTGGAGTCCGTGTCGCTGTCCAATGCTCTGGAAGGAGCGAAGGAACTCAGACAGCGGATGCGGGTTAGCCTGTCGCCAGAAAGCTATGAAGGCCCGGAGGCCTCGGTAGTGGCATTGCTGTGTAATACCGGCAGAGACCTTGAGCGCGTGTTGGCACTAATCCCTGAAGATGAGGTGCTTCGCTGTTTTTCACTCTATACGGGAGAAGGGAAATCTGAAGCTACACGTGGACTTATGCGGTTTATACCAATCGAGGGTTCCAATCAATCTACGGTAGAAATGTCTGAAGACTATGTGCCCAGCTTCATACAGGGTGAATTTCGCGGTGTGCGGATCGATGGCGCTACCGGCCACTCGGGAACCGCCCAGAAATTCTACGAAGCGAGCAAAGATGTCGGCTTGACTTATTGGCAAGTTAGACGCGGATGGTGTTATTACCTGGCGGGCTTTAATCTGTTAGTCGCTGAGAGATTTGTATTGGAAGGGCGGTTTCATGATGCAATGCTTCACACGGCCGCTGCTCTAAAGCAAATTGGCGCAGCATCGGTACGCAGTATGGATGAAATTGAGGAGGCTGCGTCTCAACGGGCTAAATCGTCGGTCGCCAAGAAGGGGGGTGATAAAACAAACGAAGAGAATCGGAAACATAAGGAAACTATCTTCGCTTGGTGCAGAGACAACCTTGCTCAATATGAGCAAGATAAAAACTTGGATGGCGCTGCCGACGAAATGGAAAGGATTAATCTCGTACCGCTAGATTGGCGAACAATTCGCACTCACATCACTGGATATCGCAAGCAAAAAAAACAGCCCACTGGCGTACTGTAATGCGTACTGGTACACGATAAAGCCTACTGGCGTACGGCTTAACTTCCTGCATCGGATGTTAATAATGGGATGCCATGCGCCCCGGATAGGCTGGGGCGCTCCTTAATCGCAAGGAGCGAGCATGGTGGTGCAAATTCAGCAGACGTTAATCCGTCGTCGTCAGATAGAGATTGAATCCGGCCCGAGTCGCACGACGATCCATCGGCGGATGCGTGAGAAGATGTTTCCACGAGCTGCCCGTATTGGCGCGCGTTCCCTTGCATGGCGGTGCGCTGACATCGACGCATGGCTGGTCGATCCTGCCGGCTATCGCGTGGAGGGCTAAGCGATGGCGATTCTCCAAAAACAAACGGGACGCGCCGCTCGCACGGACGTTGCCCAGACTCCCAGTCATGGCCATACCTTGCTGGTGCATGTCCGTGGAGGTGAACTGGTCACGAACTCGCGGACGATTGCCCGCGAATTCGGGCGGCGACACGATCACGTACTGCGCAAGCTCGACAGTCTGATCGCGGACGGCTCGATAGATCGCCCCAATTTTGGGGAGATCTCGGACACCGACGAGATGAACCGCCAGCAGCGCATGATCGAGCTGGACGAGCGTGGTGCGCTGATAGCGATGCCGTTTATCGGTGGACGCAATTCCCGCATCGGCCAATCCCGTCTGGTCGATTCGTTCCTCGCCATGCGTCGCGAGCTGTCGGCACGTACCGCACCGGATCGGCTTGCTGCACGTCGCGACGCCGCGACTAGCTACGCGCTGCTTTCCGAAATGCTGGCACTGACCCGCGAAGCTGAAGGTAAGGTGACACGGGGGCATCACTATGCGAACGAAGCGCGCCTTGTGAATCAGGCTTTCTCCGGCGTGTTCGGGCCACTCTACCGGGATGCCCTGAACGCGTCCGATCTACGCGTCCTGAGCCGCCTGCAGGTACGTGATGCTGCGTTGATCGGCATGGGAAAGAGCTATGACGAACGTAAGTCTCTGTTGACAGCCTATGCCGCATTGCTGCGCATACCAAAGCTGTCGGAAGGTGTGCAGTGATCATCGGCGGATTCGCACGTGCAAATCAATATGCAGCGGACCGTCTCGCGGCGGGTGGAGCTCTGTTTTGGCCACTGGCATGGTAGGCCATGGCTAGGCAGCGCTTCTCGTCCATCTTCGGGAAGTCGGGCGAGTTCTTTGCCGAATACGTTGTCCGTGTTACGTGCATCAACCTGGACGGCCTAGTCGCCAATTACGAACGAACACTACGCTGTGAGTTCGGGAGTCTCGCTCGCGTCAAATTCGTGCGTGGTGCCAAAAACCGGCGCTTGCCTATCCTGCAGTACTTGGTTTTTAGATGTTTTTGGGCACTTAAAGTCTGAGACTGGGAATGTGCTTGCCTACGGTGGTTAGCGAGATTGCCCGACTGAGTTTGCGTCACATGTTCGTCCAGTCGGTGAGCTTGTTCCACCGAGGTGACGCGCTATTGACGGGAAGTTTCATCCGTTCCGCGAGCAAACTGGGCACGTTCACGTGCCATAGTTTGGCCACGATGGTGTAGAGTCAACCAGCTTGACTGTCTTCGGTTGCCGGCGATTCATCTGGAATTTGTTCGGATGCGCAGAGTAGTCTGAGGGCACGCGCTACAAGCGGTGCAGTGTGCTCGATATCCACGTCGATGTGTTGCCCGTGAATTTCTTGTAGGTGGAATGACTTGATGTTGCCGGGGAGTATCGGGAGTTTGAAGAGTGACGAAACGGAGTCTGAGGTCTTGATCAATCGATGAAAAAAATTTCGCTTTCCGACATATTCCTACGTTGTCCTACGGCTTCCAAATAATCGGATTGATCGTATATCTGGGTATTGACGCCTCCTTTTCTGATTAGCATGATGGCTTCATGTTGATTGCTTGGAGGCCATCATGCCCGTTTCGAAAAGCTATACTCGGGTTCAGTGGGATGTCTTTGCGCAGGCTCTTGATGCACTCCCCGAAAAGCCGAGAGACAACCAGCGTGTCACGATCAGTAACGGGATGAGGGAAATCAAGGCCAAGATACGCGCGGCGCAGGAAAAGGGTTACTCGTTGGACGAGATCGTCGAAGAAGCCAAGCGTCAGGGTCTCGATGTTGGCATCGGGGCCGTCAAGTACGCGCTGTACAGTCCGAAGAAGGCCGCGACGGTCCGGAAATCGGCTAAAAGAAAAGGTGGGGCGACGACTTTGCACTCGCCAAACACTCGATCAAGCTCAAATTCTGGCTGGGTTGACTCGGCGAGGAGTGCCTTGTCGAAGGAGGCCTTCGATCAGCAGGGTGGCGGAGCAATCCGAGGTTATCAGGGATTTCCTATCCGACCGGATACAGAAAATCTCTAGCGGCCAGTCGTCGGAAAGTGCGACGCGCGATGCTTTGAAGTTGGGTGGACAAACCAGCACCGCAGATTTCTCAGGGCGCAGATTCAGTTTCTGCTGCGTGCTGATGTGCGCTCGTGGTGGTCGAGATGCTTGATTTCTGGTCGATATAATCGGCCCACCATTGCATAAGCCGATGACGTTCAGCCATGTACTGCGCATGGTTGTATGCACGTCGGACAGGGCTGCCGATAGTATGTGCGAGCTGACGTTCTATAACGTCGGGATTTATGCCGCTTCGATCATTCATGATGGTCGAAGCAAGGTCCCGGAAGCCGTGTCCAGTTTGCCTGCCTTCGAAGCCGAGAATTTTCAGCGCCTTGTTAATCGTTTCGGCTGATATAGCCTGGGTAAAGTGGTTCTTCGTGCCGGGGAAGAGTAGTGGATAGCGCCCGGTAAATTGCCGCAATTCTTCGAGCAACTCCAGTGTCTGGTCCGCCAGCGGCACGATATGAGGAATGCCGGATGCTTTCTGCGCCTTGTTACCCTTCATGCGCTCTGCGGGGACACGCCACTCCTTGGCTTCAAGATCAAATTCATCCCATCGTGCCCAGCGCAGTTCAGTCGTGCGCAAGAAAGTCAGGATGATGAGCTTGAGGGCGATCTTCGTTTCTGGATTGCCCGAATACCCGTCAATACGTTCGAGTAGGGTCGGAAGCTCGGTTTCCGTGACGTGAGGGTAATGTTTGACTGGCGGGCGCGGCGCAAGCGCCGCACGCAATCCGATGGTAGCGTCGCGGTCGGTTGCTCCGCAGGCGCATGCGTGCCGGAAGGTACCGCTGCAAATTTCCAGTGCCTTGACGGCTATTTCATGGGCACCCCGCGCTTCGATCTTCCGGATCGTCGCGAGAATAGCGGGGCCGGTTATTCCCGTTATCGGCAGCTTACCGATGTGCGGATAAAGATCGTTCTTGAGGATCGCGGTAACGCGTTTGTCGTGACCAGCACTCCATCCAGGGCGCTTGATGTTGAGCCATTCATCGGCAAGTGTCCGAAACGTCATATTGGCTGCCAGTGATGCAGTCTGGCGGTCGATGTCACGCTGCAAGGCCGGGTCGATGCCATCGGTCAATAGCCGTTTGGCTCGTTCGCGCCGCTCGCGTGCTTCCGCTAACGTGACAGAAGGGTAGTCACCAAACGTCAGCAGGTTTTCCTTGCCATTGAAGCGGTATTTGAGGCGCCATTTCTTCGCACCGCTTGGCATCAACGCCAGATACAGTCCGCCGCCGTCAAATAGCTTGTTGCCGCCAGACGGATCGTGCCGAGCCTGCCGGCAGCGCATGTCAGATAAGCCTGAAGACTTGCCCATGGTGCTTCTCCCGCCCAGGGAGCGTACCCCCCCCCCGCTTTACTATACCCCCAAGCTTACCCCCGGATTACCCGGATTTAGGCGCGACATAACAAACACCAACAGACAACAAAAAACCCGCGAAGCCTTGGCTGTCGCGGGTTTCAGGAACATCTCGGAACTGCTTGGAAATTCTTTTGGTGCCGGAAAGAGGAATCGAACCCCCGACCTTCGCATTACGAATGCGCTGCTCTACCGTCTGAGCTATTCCGGCATCAGAGAAGGAAGATTATAGGAAGAATTTCGCAGATGTGCAAGTATTCCTCCCATCTTTTCTATTCTTTTGCTTCGTGGTGATAGCGCGTTACGCGCTCGACTTCGTTCTTCGAGCCGAGGAACACCGCCACACGTTCGTGCAGGCCCTTGGGCTTGATGTCGAGGATGCGCTCGTTGCCGTTGGTCGCCGCGCCGCCCGCCTGCTCGACGATAAACGCCATCGGGTTGGCTTCGTACATGAGACGCAGCTTGCCGGGCCGCGACGGATCGCGACGGTCGGCCGGATACATGAAAATGCCGCCGCGGTTCAGGATCCGGTGAACGTCGGCGACCATCGAGGCGATCCAGCGCATATTGAAGTTCTCGCCGCGCGGACCCTCCTTGCCTGCGTTCAGCTCGCCGATGTACTTCTGCACCGGCTCGTACCAGTGGCGCGCGTTCGACGCGTTGATCGCGTACTCGCGCGTCTCTTCCGGGATGCGCATGTTGCTCTGCGTGAGCACCCACGAACCCAGTTCGCGATCGAGCGTGAAGCAGTTCACGCCGTGGCCGGTCGTGAGCACGAATACGGTCTGCGGGCCATACACGGCGTAGCCCGCGGCGACCTGCTGCATGCCCGGCTGCAGGAACGACTCTTCGCTGGCCTGCTGGCCGTCCGGGCAGCGCAGCACCGAGAAAATCGTGCCGATCGACACATTGACGTCGATGTTCGACGAGCCGTCGAGCGGATCGAACACCAGCAGGTATTCGCCCTTCGGGTAGTTGGCCGGAATCGGGAAGAAGGTTTCCATTTCCTCCGACGCCATCGCGGCGAGGTTGCCGCCCCATTCGTTGGCGTCGAGCAGGATTTCGTTCGACAGAATGTCGAGGTTCTTCTGCACTTCGCCCTGGACGTTCTCGCTGCCGGCGGTGCCGAGCGCATCGCCGAGCGCGCCCTTGCTGACGTTGTAGCTGATCGCCTTGCATGCGCGCGCAACGACTTCGATCAACAGGCGCAGATCGGCAGGCAGGTTGTGATTTTCGCGCTGCTGCTCGATCAGATACTTCGTGAGGGTGGTTCGACGTTGCAAAGCCATGGAAAACTCCGGATGCGCTAAGGAATAGCCCGATTCTACCCGCTCGGCCCCGCCGGGCCTGACAGTGGCGGACGGAAAAAATAAGGTTCAGCGCGGAATTCCGGGAAACGAGGCAACGGCGGGCCGGGGCGGATGTGCAGATTGTCGGCGTTCTGGTTCGCTGACAGCGCACACTTATAGCGCGGCCTATACTGTAGGAAATGCTTCAGGAAATCGGTCCCTTTATTTTTCCATCGTCCTGGGTATTGAGCAGTCATGTCGCCGTAGCCGCCAGTCATCGCGATCTCGTGCAATTCGACTGTGCGTGCGGGCCGCATGAGCCCGTTCGCGTCGATTCCGGCCATGCGGCGTCTTCCGCATCTGGCCCGCGATGAAATCGCACGCGATGGGTGCGGCTGAACTAGGCGGCGGATCTCCCTGGTATAGATGGCGCATCCCTGCGATGTGCGTCGTCTTGGTGCGGATGAGTGCACTGGCCACGGTGACTGCTCAGTGCATCGTCAGGCAGGCGGCGATCGGCTGCGTCGATATTTCAGCCCAATCAAGGAGATACGAGCTATGGATAAGGCAATCAGCACGTTAGTCGCGGCCGCCGCAGCACTCGCATTGTCGGGCGGCGCTTACGCTCAGGCCAACAACACGCTGGCGACCCCGACCACCGTCTCGCCGGCCGCCCCCCATGCAACGAGCGGCTACGGCACGCCAGGCGCTGCCAATACGGACAGCGGCATGGGCGGGGCGCCGAACTCGGTTTCGCAGACGGGCATGAACAGCAGTTCGATGCCCGGCACGCCCGCTTACGGGGTCAACAACACGCTGGCGACACCGACCACCGCGTCGCCCGCCGGTAAATAAGCGCGATCGAGGACGACAACCAGGCGCGACTCAATACGACCTGATATGACCTGATACGACCGGCCTGCACGGTTCGATGCAGTCGAGCGTCGCCGGGAATCAAAACTTCGCGACGAAGCACGCGTCGTGGATGCGCAAATGCCGACGAGGGCGTGAGCCGCTCAAGCCCCGGCAGAGCGAAACATCGACTGGCCTGGCGCGTGTCGCAGCGGACGAATATTTTTCCGCCCGTCGCAAGAAAGGCCGCTGTCCTTGGGGGACAGCGGCCTTTCTTTTGTTTCCGGCAAAAATCATCCGGCAAAAAATCCCGACAAAAATGCCAACAATATTGGCAATAAAAAAGCTGGCCTGCATGGCCAGCTTTCGGGGGAGGGCTTTAGACGTGCTGCCGCGTCAGGCGAGCGCCTTCTCGACGATCTCGCGCACGTCGCGCGACTTCGCTTCTGCCGCAACTTTCTCCAGCGCCGCGCGCATCGGCTCGCGCAGAGCGGGCGTGAAGCGGCGCCACAGTTCGAGATTGCGTGCGAGACGCGCCGCGACCTGCGGGTTGAACGCGTCGAGCGCCAGCACCTGCTCCGCCCAGAACGCGTAGCCCGAGCCGTCGGCGGCGTGGAATTGCGCCGGGTTCGCCGCGCAGAAACTGAAGATCAGCGAGCGTGCGCGGTTCGGGTTCTTCAGGTTGAACGCCGGATGCGTCATCAGCGCGCGCACGGTTTCGATCACCGGATGCTGTGCGCTGCCGCGCTGCGCGGCCTGCAGGGCGAACCATTTGTCGATGACAAGCGGCTCGCGCTCGAAGCGCACGTAGAAGTCTTCCAGTGCGTGCCGAGCGACGTCGCGGCCCGTGCCCGCCGCCGCGTTCAGCAGCGCCTGGAGCGCCGCCGCGCGATCGGTCATGTTGTCGGCAGCATCGTATTGCGCGGTGGCGAGGCGTACGGCATCGGCCGGGTCGTCCAGTTCCGCAAGATACGACAGTGCGAGATTCTTGAGCGCGCGGCGGCTCGCGGCCTCGGGCGTCGGTTCGTAGGCGCCCGGCGTGAGGTGCTTGTCGTAGCTCGCGAGCCAGTCGGCCTTGAGCGCCGCGCCGAGGCGCTTGCGCACGAACAGGCGCGCGGCGTGCACGGCGGCCGGATTCGATTCGGCCATCTGCTCGGCGAGATAGGTTTCCGACGGCAGCATCAGCGCGAGTTCGCGAAACGACGGCGACAGCGTTTCGTCGTTGAGCACGCGGCGGAAGGCGTCGACGAGCGCGTTGTCGACTTCGAGCGGTTCCGAGCGAGCCGCGCGCGCCGCGAGTGCGAGCAGTTCGCGCGTTGCGAGGCGCTGTCCCGCTTCCCAGCGGTTGAACGGATCGCTGTCGTGGGCGAGCAGGAATGCCAGTTCAGTGCTGCTGTAGTCGTACTCGACGATCACGGGCGCCGAGAAATTGCGCAGTAACGAAGGCAGCGGCTTCACGGGTACGTCGACGAACGTGAAGGTTTGCTGCGCCTCGGTGAATTCGAGCACGCGCGTCGTGCCGCTCACGGCGCTTTCCTCTTCGAGACGCAGCGGCAGGTCCGCGCCGTCCGGCCCGATCAGGCCGATCGCGAACGGAATCAGCAACGGTCCCTTCTGCGTTTCGCGTGCGGCGGGCGAACCGTTGGCGTAATCCTGCGCGAGCGTCACGCTGTAGCGCCTGTGCGCTTCGTCGTAGTGCGTCGTGACCGTCACGCGCGGCGTGCCCGCCTGGCTGTACCAGCGCTCGTATTGCGCGAGGTCGCGGCCGTTGGCGTCGGCCATGGCCGCGCGAAAGTCGTCGCAGGCGACGGCCTGGCCGTCGTGGCGCTGGAAGTACAGGTCCATGCCCTTGCGAAAGCCGTCGCGGCCAAAGAGCGTCTGATACATCCGCACGACTTCCGCGCCTTTCTCGTAGACGGTCATCGTGTAGAAGTTGTTGATTTCGACGTAGCTCTCGGGACGCACCGGATGCGCCATCGGGCCCGCATCCTCCGCGAACTGCACCTGGCGCAGCACGCGCACGTCTTCGATGCGTTTGGTCGCGCGCGCGGCGCCGTTTTCGTCGCCGCCCGACATCGCCGCCGAGAACTCCTGGTCGCGAAACACCGTGAGCCCTTCCTTGAGGCTCAGCTGGAACCAGTCGCGGCAGGTCACGCGGTTGCCGGTCCAGTTGTGGAAGTACTCATGGCCGACCACGGCTTCGATGTTGGCGAAGTCGGTGTCGGTGGCCGTTTCGGGATTGGCCAGCACGTACTTCGTGTTGAAGATGTTGAGCCCTTTGTTCTCCATCGCGCCCATATTGAAGTCGCTGACCGCGACGATCATGAAGCGGTCGAGATCGAGTTCGAGCCCGAAGCGCTTTTCGTCCCAGCGGATCGAGTGGATCAGCGAATCCATCGCGTGGCGCGTCTTGTCGAGGTCTTGCGGTTCTACCCAGACCTGCAGCAGTTTTTCCTTGCCCGAGCCGCTTTTGATGCGCTCTTCGAGCGCGACGAGCTTGCCCGCGACCAGTGCGAACAGATAGCTCGGCTTGCGGAACGGGTCTTCCCACTTCGCATAGTGACGGCCATCGGGCAGGGTGCCTTCGGCGATCAGGTTGCCGTTCGAGAGCAGCACCGGATACGCGGTCTTGTCGGCGCGCAGCGTGACCGTGTAGGTCGCCATCACGTCGGGGCGGTCGAGAAACCAGGTAATGCGGCGAAAGCCCTCGGCCTCGCACTGCGTGAAGAAGTTGCCGCTCGATACATAGAGGCCCGACAGCGTCGTGTTGTCGGCCGGGGCACAGGCGCCCGTGAGCACGAGTTCGAATGCATCGGGCACATTCTCGAGCGTGAGTCCGTGCTCGTGGGCGCGCGCGCGCGCGTACGGCTTCCCGTCGATCGCCGCGCTCACGAATTCCAGTTGCTCGCCCATCAGTTCGAGATCGGCGGTGCTCGCGGTGGTGTGTACAGCGGCGGGATTGCGGCGCACGCGCATCGTGTTCTTGACGATCGTGCGGTCGGGGACGAGGTCGAACTCGAGATCGACGGTGTCGATCAGAAAGGCAGGAGGGGCGTAGTCGGCGCGGCGGATCACGTTGGGCGTGGCGGTATCGGACATGGTCTGGGTTGCGGTTTCGTCGAGTGGTGCAGCGCGCGTGGTCCCGCAGCGGGTTCCGGCCGGCAGGCGCCGCAGATCGCCCCATTGTACAAAGGCGCGGACCGGTTGTCCGGTGCTGGGCTGCGGCGCGAACTTCTTCCCGATCGTGCGGGCAAGTCAGTATGATCGCACTGCTGCGCCTGCAGACCCGGCCTGCCAACCCGGCGCGGCCGTTTTGATCTGGCAGGGAACTGGAATGGGTGCGGCCGCGCAGTCGTGTCAAACGCGCGTCGAACTCGCATCGAACGCGTGTCGAACGCGCACCGAACGCGGGGTGAACGCCGGGCAAACTGCGCGGCGGTGGCCGCGGCGACAGCACTCTGGACTTATGGGTACGAGAAAACAATGAAGCACCACCGATGGACGCGCCGCGCACCGATGCTGCTGGCGGCGCTCGCCGTGACGCTGTCCGGCTGCACGACTTACGTGACGAGCCAGGTGACGGCGCTCTCCGCGTGGGACGGCGGCAGCGACGCCACGCGCACTTACGCCTTCACGCGCACTGCGAGCCAGAAACAGACCATTGAGCAGGCGACCTATGAGGTGTTCGTCGCCGATGCTCTGGCCTCGCACGCGTTCCACCAGGCGGCCGTTCCGCAGGCGCGTTATCTGGTGGCGCTCGCTTATGGCAGCCACATGGATCAGATGGTCGTCGAGCAGCCGATGTTCTTCCAGCCGTGGCCGGGACCGTACCGGAGGCGGTTCGGTCCGTGGTCGCCGTGGGGCGCGTTCCCGCCTGCTTACGTGGACCAGGTGTATCCGGTGTATTCGCACATGCTCGGCATCCGCATCACCGACCGCGCGACGGGCGCGGAGCGCTATAACGTGACGGCGCGCACTGAGGGCGACGAGCCGTCGCTCATGCGCACGATGCCGTATCTGGTGCGCAGCGCGCTTGCGGATTTTCCGATGGCGAATGGTTCGGTGCGCGAGGTCAAGCTGCCGGTCGTCAAGAACGCCGGGGTGCTGAACGAAGTGAGCGCGGTGCGTGCGCCGGATCCGGCTTCGGCTGCCGCCGCTACGGCGAAGTAGCGGGCGCACGCAAGCGGTTACCGCCAGCGGCAAGCTGGCAAAAACCGCGCTTGCCTGGCTTTAAACGCCTACGCCCATCACCGCGAGCACGCCCAGCACGACGAAGAGAACCGCGGCGATGCCGTGCACGAGCCGGGTCGGCAGCTTGTGGGCAAAGCGGTCGCCGAGCAGGATCGCGGGCACGTTGGCGATCATCATGCCGAGCGTCGTGCCGGCCACCACACCGAAGAAATCGTGAAAGCGCGCCGCGAGCGCGACGGTGGCGATCTGCGTCTTGTCGCCCATCTCGGCGAGGAAAAAGGTCACGACAGTCGCGCCGAACACGCCGAGTTGCGTGCGGTTGACGTCGGTTTCGCCTTCGCTGAGCTTGTCGGGCACGAGTATCCACAGGCCCATCGCGACGAATGAGGCGGCGAGTGCCCAGCGCATCACCGAAGGGGTGACGAGCGCGCCGAGCCACGCGCCGAGCGCTCCGGCGCCCGCGTGGTTGATGAGCGTGGCGGCCAGCACGCCGAGGATGATCGGCACCGGCTTGCGATAGCGTGCGGCGAGGACGAGCGAAAGCAACTGGGTCTTGTCGCCGATTTCAGCGAGCGCAACGGCGCCTGCGGAGACGAGAAATGCCTGGTTCACGTTTTGATGGATCCTCGGGCCGGATGTGTGCGAGCGACGACCCGCGACGCGCCGGGCCCTGTTAGCGGCGCGCGTGGGTCATCGGTCTCGCCAGGCCAGAGGCTGCACCTGCCATGGCCGTTTCGGCCAAGTCTGTTGACAGGTGCCCCCGCGGGTCGTGCGCGGATCGCGTCAAACCTGGTCACAGGCTCGTGGCGCGGCACGATGCGGGGCGGCTACTCCCCAATGAGCGGCGGATTATAGCACGCAGCGTGGCGCGAACTCGTCGTGAATGGCGCCAAATTGCGCCGAACCGCACCGCTTTGTGCCGCTACGATTCCGCTGGAGGGTGTCGGCGCGACGACGGCGTGACAAACTGCGGCTCACACAAAAAATCAGGGTATTGCGTGTTTGCGCAATACCCTGATTAACGAAACATATTTGAAACGTACATCTACGCAAAATCGTTACGAAAGCCGCTTGACTGTCTCTTCGGTCGTCCACACGGCATTCGCCATGAAGCGGAAGTTCGTTATTGCGGCCTGGTAGCCATCGCCGTCCGGAAGAATTGCCGCAGCCGTTGCGTCGCGGACGACCGCCACCTCGAAACCCTGCTCCAGCAATTCGCGCAGATGCGATTCGACACACAGGTTCGCGGACATGCCCGCCAGAATCACCTGATCGACACGGTGCTTTCGTAATTGCAGGATGAGATCGTTCTGCTGCGGTCCGTAGACCTTGTGAGGCGAAGCAATAATGGTTTTATTGTCGAGGATGTACGGCTTGTATTCGGGCATGAAATCGGCTCCGGAATTCTCGAAGCCATCCACGGAATACGGACTCGGCCGTTTGAACATGCCCACTTTGTGCATGAGTTTTTCAAGTGCGCCTTCGAATTTCCAGTTGTTATCCCATGGGTAGTAGTAGTGCGGCGAGATCGCCACAACAATATTGGCTTTCTTCGCTGCGGCAAACAACTTGCCGAGATTCGCAACGGTATTCAGTTCCGTGACGCTCTCACCAACTGCGCCCCAGACGACACCCTTCGGGCTCAGAAAATCGATTTGGGGGTCAATGACAACGAGAGCGGTACGCGGCAGAACAAGAGCCATGTCCGACGGCGGAAGCATTGATGAGGCAGGGGCGGCGTATTTGTCCATTTCTGACGTTCTCCAGAGACCCGGGCTGGGCGGTTGGCAACTTTCTCAAGCGCGACCTTACCACCAGAAAAAAGTATCTGGTCTGAAGCAGTCCTATGAAATGCGGCGCGCAGTTTCCGTCTTGAATCAGGGGGTAAAACCCTCTGGAGAGCGTCTACGCGGCGGGGATAATTTCTGACAAAAAAATGCAGGATCCGTACGGATGATTCGTCAGTGAGCGTCCGAGGTTAAACATTCCTTCGCTTCGTGCGCTCGCCGCGCCGATGCACGCGCTTTCCCGCTGCATATGTTTCGTACACGGCGCGATCGTCGCCGAGCATGGCGAACGCGAAGAGCAGTTCTTCGAGCGATTGCGCGCGCGCCGTGCGCCGTGCGAGCAGCGGCGTCGCTTGCGGATCGAGCACGGCGAAGTCCGCTTCGCTATGCGGCGCGAGCGTGCCGATCATGTCGCCGAGATCGAGCGCCTCGGCCGCGCCCGTCGTGGCGAGCCAGAACATGCGCGTCGCACTGAGGTGATGACCGCCCATGCGCGCGACCTTGTGCGCTTCGTTCATCGTCTGCAGCATCGAAAACGACGTACCGCCGCCGACGTCCGTCGCGAGCGTCACGAGCATGGCCGATTCGCTGGCGCGATCGAAATCGAACAGGCCGCTGCCGAGGAACAGGTTCGACGTCGGGCAGTGCGCGGCGACCGAGCGCGTTTGCGCCATGCGGCGGCGGTCCTCGTCGTCGAGCCAGATGCAGTGGCCATACACGGCACGGGGTCGCATCAGCCCGTAGTGATCGTAGACGTCGATGTAGCTGCGGCGGTGCGCAAAGAGCGTGCTCACCCAGTTCACCTCCTCGCGACTCTCGGCGGCGTGGCTCTGGATGAAGATGTCCGGATGCGCCTTCGCGAGCGCCGCGCAGGCTTCGAGCTGCGCCTCGGTCGAGGTGGGCGCGAAGCGCGGCGTGAGTGCGTAAAGCTGGCGGCCGCGCTTGTGCCAGCGGCCGATCAGTTCGGCGCTGTCGTCGTAGCCCGATTGCGGCGTATCGCGCAGGAACGCGGGGCAGTGACGGTCCATGAGCACCTTGCCCGCGATCATGCGCAGGTTCTTCGCCTCGCTCGCACGGAAAAGCGCATCGGCGGACTGCTTGTGCACCGTGCAATAGACGAGCGCCGTGGTCGTGCCGTTCGCCAGCAGTTCATCGACGAAAAAGCGCGCCGTATCGTGCGCGACGGCTTCGTCTTCGAAGCGGCGCTCGGTGGGGAACGTCCAGGTTTCGAGCCACGGAAGCAGGCCCGGCGCGGGCGACGCAATCATGTCGGTCTGCGGATAGTGGATATGCGTATCGATGAAGCCGGGCACGATCAGCTTGTCGCGCAGGTCATGGACGCCCGCATCGCCCGAGACGAGCCCGGCGAGCGTCGTCCACGCACCCGCTGCCGCCACATGGCCGTCTTCGACGATCACGACGCCGTCTTCGTGAAAGACCGCGGCGTCGGGCGATTGCGCAGGATCGCCCGTGAACGTCAGAAGCTTCGCCCGGTAAGCCGATTGAGTCATGGGAACAGCGTCTCCGGTTGATGCGGGCATGACATGCGGCCGGGTATTCGTCGGCGCGCGCCGTGCCTGAAGCGACGGCGCGCGTCGGCGTTATCGGGCCGCGGTTGCCTGCGCGCTTATGTGCTTAGGCGCTCGCGCCGTGCCAGTACGCGTCGAGTTTTGCGATCAGCGCGTCGCGTTCCTGCGGCGTCACGAACGACGCCTCGAAGCCATTGCGCAGGATCGCGTACACCTCGCTCCCATCGAGCTTGAGCGCGTCGATGATGGCCGTGTAGTTCTCGTTCACGTAGCCGCCGAAGTAGGCCGGATCGTCTGAATTGACGGTCACCGCCACGCCGCGGTCGAGCAGATCCTTCAGCGTGTGCTTCGTCATGTCGTCGAATACGCAGAGCTTGATGTTCGACAGCGGGCAGACCGTGAGCGCCACGCGCGAGTCGGCAAGACGCGTGACGAGCGCCGCATCTTCGATGCTGCGCACGCCGTGATCGACGCGGTCCACCTTGAGCAGGTCGAGGGCTTCGTAGATGTACGACGGCGGACCTTCCTCGCCTGCGTGCGCAACGAGTTTCAGGCCCTTGGCACGCGCCCGTTCGAACACGCGCTCGAATTTCGAGGGCGGGTGTCCGCGCTCGGACGAATCGAGCCCCACGCCGATGAGGCGCGCGTAGCGGTCGAACAGCGGCAGCGCGGCGTCGAAGGTTGCGAGCGCATCGGCTTCGCTCAGGTGGCGCAGGAAACACAGGATCAGCCTGCTCGTGAGCCCGCGCTTTTCGGCATCGGCCAGCGCGCGGTCGATGCCCGCGACAACCGTTTCGATGGCCACGCCGCGTTCGGTGTGCGTCTGCGGGTCGAAGAAAATCTCGGCATGCACGACGTTGTCCGCGAGCGCGCGCTCGCAGTAGGCCATCGTCATGTCGTAGAAGTCGTCTTCCGTGAGCAGCACGCTCGCACCCGCGTAGTAGATGTCGAGGAAGGACTGCAGATCGGTGAACGCATACGCCTCGCGCAACGACTCGATCGAGTCGTACGCCAGCTTGACGCCATTGCGCTGCGCAAGCTTGAAGATCAGCTCGGGTTCGAGCGAGCCTTCGATATGGATGTGCAGTTCGGACTTCGGCGCGCGAACGGCCCTTTCTGTGAGGGAGATTGCCTGGTTTGTGTTTGCCATGATCTGGTCGGTCGGTAAAAAGGTGATGTCACGCGCAATGACTGCCCGCGCGTGCCCCGATAACTTGCAAGAGTTGTGCGGCAGCCGAGATCGCGATGGCTTCGGGCGATTTGTCGGCGATGCCTTCGACGCCGAGCGGACACTTCATCCGCGCGATCTGCAATGGATCGATGCCGCGCGCCGCGAGCCGGTGCTCGAACTGCTTGCGCTTCGTGTGCGAGCCGATCATGCCGAAGAACGCATAATCGCCGCGCCGCAGGATGCGTTCGGCGAGCGCGAGGTCGCGCGAATGATCGTGCGTCATCACGATGAAGCTCGTGCCGGGTGCGGCGGTGTCGACGGCTTCGTCGGGGGCGTCGTTCGCGTCGATCTCGACGTTGGGCGCGCCGAGCGCCGCGAGCGCTTCCGGTGGCGGGAACGCGGCGTCGCGCTCGTCCACCCAGCGCACCCGGCACGGCAGCGTGCCGAGCACGCGCACCAGTGCCGCGCCGACATGTCCCGCGCCGAACACCACGACGGGGAAGTCGTTGGGTGCGATGGTTTCGGTGAGAAGCGCGTCGCCCGCGTGCTCGCCCGACTCCCAGAGCAGGCAGTCGGGCGCTTCGACGCCCGGCTCCGGCTGCGAGAGCATTACGGCATCGGCTGCCGCCGCGGCGCCGCCCTGGGCTTCCTGGCTTGCACCCGGACCGCTGTTGCGCGCGGCGCGAAACGAGACGCTGCGCACGGTCGATTCGCCCGCCGCGAGGCGGCGCGCAAGCGTCGCGAGCCAGCCGAGATCGCCCACATCGAGCCGCTCGAACGCGAGCACGACGGCGCCGCCGCAGCACTGGCCGAGGCTCGGTCCGAGCGCGAGGCGTTCGAGCCGCCGCATGTGCGGCGTGCGCATGCCGTCGCGCAGCACCTGGCGTGCGATCTCGATGGCTTTCCATTCGAGATGGCCGCCGCCGATGGTGTGGCGCGCGGCGTCGCGCGTCACGATCATCTTCGTGCCAACGTCGCGCGGCGCCGATCCCTCGACGCGCGCGACCGTCACGAGCACGGCGGCGTCGCCGCGCGCGAGCAGGTGTTGCAGATCGGTGAGCCAGGCGTGCATCTGGCGCTTCTCCCTCGTCGGGCGGCGCGCAAGGCGTGCCGCCGGTTGGTACTGCTTGTACCGGTTGGTACCGCTTGATTCTGCTCGATACCGGTTAATCTTCGTGGCCAGGCGCCGACGGGGTGTGCCTGGCTCGCCTTTCGCGCCGCGCCTGTTCGTTGCCCGTGCGTTGCCTGTGCGTCGCTTCTCCGTTCGAGCGTGCGAGCCGTCAACTGGTTCGCGCTTTCAGTCCATCTTCACGTTGCGCGCCGCCGCGGGCACGGCGGCGTGGCCGGGCGCCGCGTTTCCGGCCGCGGGTGCAAGCGCTGGCGACTGAGCGCTCGCGGCTACGCCGGCGCGCAGCGCATCGAGTGCATCGAGAATCGCCTCGGGCGTCGCGGGTGCACGAAGCGGCGCGGCTTCGCGCGCCTCGGGCACCGCCGCGCCAATCGCGTCGCGAATCGCGAGAAATACCGAGAACGGCAGCAACAGCGGCGGCTCGCCCACGGCCTTCGAGCTGAAGATGGTCGGCTCGGCATTTTCGTTGCGATAGAGCCGCACGTCGAATACGGCGGGCGTATCGCTGACCGCCGGAATCTTGTACGTGGACGGCGAGTGCGTCATCAGACGGCCATTGCTGTCCCACCAGAGCTCTTCGGTCGTGAGCCAGCCCATACCCTGGATGAATGCGCCTTCCACCTGGCCCATGTCGATGGCCGGATTGATCGAACGGCCCGCATCGTGCAGCACGTCGGCGCGCACGAGCTTCCATTCGCCGGTGAGCGTATCGACCACCACCTCCGATACTGCCGCGCCATACGCGAAGTAGTAGAACGGATGGCCGGTCAGCGTGCGTGCGTCCCAGTGGACCTTCGGCGTCGCGTAGAAGCCGTCCGACCAGAGCTGCACGCGCTTCATATACGCGAGTTCGACGAACTGCGCGAACGCGATCGACACGCCGTTCGCCCGCACCGCGCCGTCCTCGAACATGACGGCATCGGGCGTGCCGCCGTATTCGGCGGCGGCGAGCGTGGCGAGGCGGGCGCGGATCGTGAGCGCGGCATCTTCGGCGGCCTTGCCGTTGAGGTCGCTGCCCGTCGAGGCGGCGGTAGCCGACGTATTCGCCACTTTAGCGGTATCGGCGGCGCTCACGCGCACGCGCGCGAGCGGCAGCCCCAATGTGCCCGCCACCACCTGCGCGACCTTCGTGTTGAGCCCCTGGCCCATTTCGGTGCCGCCGTGGTTCACGAGCACCGAGCCGTCGCGGTAGACATGCACGAGCGCGCCCGCCTGGTTCAGGTGCGGCACATTGAACGAGATGCCGAACTTGACCGGCGTGATCGCGATGCCGCGCTTGAGCACCGCGCTCGTACGGTTGTACGCGGCGAGCGCGGCGCGTCGTTCGGCGTAACGGCTCGACGCGAGCAGTTCGCCCGTGAGCGGGGCGAGCACGTTGTCCTCGACGCGCTGGCCATAAGGCGTGATATCGCGCTCGCCGATGCCGTAGTAGTTCGCGAGCCGTACGTCGAGCGGATCGCGGTTGAGCTGCTTCGCGATGGCGTCGAGCATGACTTCCATCACGAGCGCGCCCTGCGGTCCGCCGAAACCGCGAAACGCGGTGTTCGACTGCGTGTTCGTCTTGCAGCACAGCGCGACGATCTCGACATCGGAGAGGTAATACGCGTTGTCGAAGTGGCACACCGCGCGGGTGGCCACGGCGCCGGACAGATCGGCGGAATAGCCCGCGCGCAGCGCGATTTCCACGCGTGTGCCGAGCAGGCGGCCTGCATCGTCGAAGCCTGCTTCGTAGGTGTACAGCGCATCGTGGCGCTTGCCGGTGATCATGAAGTCGTCGTCGCGGTCGGCGCGCAGCTTCACGGGGCGGCCCGTCTTGTGCGCCGCGAGCGCCGCGACGCACGCGAACAGCGCCGATTGCGATTCCTTGCCGCCGAAGCCGCCGCCCATGCGGCGGCACTCGCACGCGACGCGGTGCGCGGGCCAGCCGAGCAGATGCGCGACGACCTGCTGCATTTCGGATGGATGCTGCGTCGAACTGTAGACGAGCATGCCGTCCTGTTCCTGTGGCAGCGCATAGGCGACCTGGCCTTCGAGGTAGAACTGTTCCTGGCCGCCTGCTTCGAAGGTGCCCGCGATGCGATGCGGGGCCGCGACGATGCGCGCGGCGGGCTCGCCGCGCGACAGGCGCAGCGGCGGCAGCACGTAGTGCTGCATCGCTTTCGCCTGCGCGATCGAGAGCACCGCTTCGAGCGGTTCGTAACGGACGACGTTGTCGCTGGCGGCGAGCGCGGCGGCGCGCCTCGCGAGTTCGTGGCTCGTCGCGATCACGGCGAACACGGGCTGCCCGAGGTACTGCACTTCGCTACTCGCGAGCACCGGGTCGTCGTGCACCACCGGGCCGCAGTTGTTTTCGCCGGGGATGTCGGCGGCGCAGAGCACCGCAACGACGCCCGGCGCTTCACGCACGCGGCGCAGATCGAGCGACACGATACGCGCATGCGCATGGCGCGAGAGGCCGAGCGCCGCATGCAGCGTGCCGTGCAGTTCGGGAATGTCGTCGGTGTAGCGCGCTTCGCCGCTCACGTGCAGCTCGGCGGATTCATGCGGCAACGGCGCGCCCGCCGCCGAGCGGCCCGTGTGCGTTGTGTGTGCAACCACCGGATCGGACTGATGGTTCATCGCGTGTCTCCTGCGAGCGCCACGCTGCCCTTGTCCGCGTCCTCGCCTTCGAAGGCGAACGCGTTGACCTCGTGCGGCGCGAGCGGAGCGTCGTCGCGCGTTTCCAGCCAGCAGCGCCACAACAGGTTGCGCGCGACCTTCATGCGATACGCGGCGCTCGCACGCAGATCCGTGAGCGGCGTGTAGTCGGCGGCGAGCGCGTCCATCGCGCGCAGCACGGCCGCTTCGTCCCAGCGCGCGCCGCTCAGCGCGGCCTCGGCATGGGCGGCGCGCAGCGGCGTGGCGGCCATGCCGCCGAACGCGACGCGTGCGAGCGCGATTACGCCGTCCTCGCCGATGTCGAGTGCGAACGCCGCACATACCGCGGAGATGTCCTGGTCGTAGCGCTTCGAGATCTTGTAGGTGCGAAAGCGCAGAGCAGGTGCGCGGCGCGGCACGCGAAGCGCCTCGATGAACTCGCCCGGTGCGAGCGCATTCTTCTGATAGCCCGTGTAGAACGCGGCGAGCGGCAGCATGCGCACGTCGTCGGCGCGGCGCAGCACGAGTTGCGTGTCGAGCGCGAGCAGCGCGGGCATCGAATCGCCGATCGGCGAGCCGTTCGCGATGTTGCCGCCGAGCGTCCCCGCATTGCGGATCGGCGGCGACGCGAAGCGCGCCCACAGTTCCGCGAGTTCGGGATAGTCGACGGTCAGCGCGGCGTAGGCCTCTTCGAGCGGCACGGCGGCGCCGATCGCGATTGCGTGTGCCTCGTGCGTGAGCGCGCGCAGCTCGGCGACGTTGCCGGTGTAGATCAAATCGCCCAGATCGCGAAACTGCTTCGTGACCCACAGGCCGATGTCGGTGCTGCCGGCGAGCACGCGCGCTTCGGGGCGTGCGGCGCGCAGCGCGGCGAACTCGGCGAGCGTGCGCGGCGCGAAGAAGGTGGCTTCGGCGTACCCGGCGCCGCGCGCATCGGGGCCGCGGTATTCGAATGTGGCGGGGCGCTGGAGCTTGTGCAGGGCGTCTTCGATGGCCGTGCGATCGAGCGCGGCGCGTGCGTGGCGCGTGTAGTCGAACATGCTGCGGGCGGCGTCGACGATGGGCCGGTAGCCGGTGCAGCGGCACAGGTTGCCCGAAAGGGTCCGGTTGATTTCGTCGCGCGAGGGCACGCCCGCATCGACGCTCTGGCGTTCGTAGAGCGCCCACAGCGACATCGTGAAGCCGGGCGTGCAGAAGCCGCACTGCGAGCCATGACAGTCGACGAGTGCTTGCTGGACCGGATGCAGTGCGCCATCGGGCGCGCGCAGGTCTTCGACGGTGAAGAGGGCGCGGCCGTCGAGCGTGGGCAGGAACTGGATGCAGGCGTTGACGGCTTTGAGGACGAGACGCCCGTTGGCGTCGAGTTCGCCGACGACCACCGTGCATGCGCCGCAATCGCCCTCTGCACAGCCTTCCTTGGTGCCGCAGGCATGCAGGTCTTCACGCAGGTATTGCAGTACCGTGCGCGTGACCGGAACGTCGCTGACTTCGTGCACGGCGCCCCGGCGCAAGAATCGGATGGTTTGCTTTGTCATGATGGATCCGGAAGACATTGCGGATCGGGCGCGCGTTACGCAGGGGGCTTGCCGGAGCCGGCCTCGCGCACGTAGATCGCCATCCTTTTTGCAAGATAGCACTGCTCGGGCGAGGAAAGTATTCCCCGCCGAGGATGGGGGTTATCAGGCGGCCGTCATGACGGCGGGCGGGTGCGATCCCGCCCTTTGGCGGTGGATGCCATGGGAAGACGGCGCGGCGGTGGCGCCGCGATGGGCGCCACGGGTGCCGGATATGCCGCATGCGCCACGGGCGCAGCCGGTGCAAGCGGTGCGGCAGATGCAACGAGTGCGATGAGCCGCCTGGCTGACTGGCGGTGGATCAGCGGCGGATGCCGGGCCACGACACCTGGCGGCGACGGTTGCGCCACAGGCTCGAGAGCACGGTCACGAACATGCAGACGAACGCGATCAGCGACCACGCGGGCATCGATACGCCGAGGATCGGCGGATAGATCGTCTCGCACAGGCCCTGGACCTTGAAGACGCCCGGGAGCCACTTCGCGGGCGGCAGGCTGTCGACGACGGGCTGCAGCACGTCGAAGCCGCAGCTCATGTTCGGGAACGCCTGCACCCAGACGAGCCGCGCCGAGGCGATGATGCCGCCCAGTGCCGACAGCACGACCAGGGCTTCGAGTACGCGCACGCCGCGCCAGCTCGACAGACGCGCGCCGAGGAACGCGAACACGGCAACCAGCAGGAAGAAGTAGCGCTGGATAATGCACAGCGGACAGGGATCTTCGCTCCTGTAGTGCTGCATGTAGAGGGCGCCGCCCACTAGCGCGAGGGAAATCAGAGCGAGGAGGACCAGGAGGCCGCGCTCGCGGCGCAACAGCGCGTTATCGTCGTTCATGTGTGTCGGATGGCGATTTGAATGGCGCAGCGTGTGTGGGCTGCGACGGCGTGTCCGCGATTCTAGCGCGAAGGATGCGCCCCGCGCGCTTGGCGGACTTGATCGTGTGCAGAGTTCGCGAACAACGCGGCCCGCGCGAGGCGGGCCGTATCCCCGGATTTCAGCGTCATTCAGCGCGCTTCACGCCACACTTCAAGCGTGCATCAGTGCCCGTCAGCACACCTCAGCGTAACGGCGCGAGCACGGCTTCGACGCCGCGCCCGATGGCGAGCAGCGCGTCGTCGGCGTAAGGCGCACCGACGAGCATGAGCCCGACCGGCGCCGCGCCATGGTGGTGGCACGGCAGCGAGAGTGCGCACGCATCGAGGAAATTGAACGCACTCGGGTTGCGCAACACGAGGGCGTTGGTCTGCGCGAAGACGTCGTTGTCGGCGGCGAGCGGCGCAAGCGGCGGCGGCGCGATCGGCACGGTGGGCGCGATCACGGCGTCGAAGCGCGACCAGAGCGTCGCCTGCGCCTCTTCGAGCACGGCCGCGCGCGCGGCGATCAGGTCGAGGTAGTCGCAGGCGCGGGCCGGCTCGCCCTTCAGGATGCGGGTCAGCACGCGCGGATCGTATTCGTCGCGGTGCTGCGCGATCAGCTCGCGATGCCACGCGTAGGCTTCGATCGGCGAGAAGCCGTAGCGGTTGATCTCCGGCAGCCGGTCGAGTGCGGCGAAGCGCACTTCCGAGACGATCGCGCCCGCGGCGTCGAGGTGCCTGAGCGCGGTGTCGATTGCGTCGGCAACTTCTGGCTCGATGCCGTCGTTCACGTAGTTGGTCAGCACGCCGAGCCGCACGCCTTCGAGATGGCGCGCGGCCGGCACGTGCGGCGCGAGCCCGGCGAGGATGCGGTCGACGAGCGCGCAGCACGCGACGCTGTTGCCGATCGGGCCGAACGAGTCGAGCGTCGGCGAAAGCGGGACGGCGCCGGTCTTCGGGACGCGTGCGGCAGTCGGCTTGAAGCCCGTCAGGCCGCAGAACGCTGCCGGGATGCGGATCGAGCCGCCCGTGTCCGTGCCGAGCGCGACGGCGGCCATGCCGTCGGCCACGGAGGCCGCCGCCCCGGACGACGAGCCGCCCGCCACGCGCTCATCACCCGCCTTGCCCGCCTTGCCCGCGATGCCCCGCCGGTACGGCGAGAGCGGGGTGCCGTAGTGCGGATTCAGCCCGAGTCCCGAGAACGCGAACTCGCTCATGTTGGTCCGCCCGATCAGCACGGCGCCCGCGTGGCGCAGGCGCGCGACGGCGGCGGCGTCGGCCTGCGCGGGCGGCGCGTCGCGCAGCGCGGTGGAGCCCGCCCGCGTAACTTCGCCTTCGATGTCGAACAGATCCTTCACCGAGACAGGAATGCCCGCGAGCGGCGAGAGCACGGTGCCCGAGGCGCGCAGGCGGTCGTGCGCGTCGGCGACGGCGCGTGCGCGCGCGGCATCGACGTGCGTGAAGACGGTTGCGCCCTGGCCCGACGGGTCGGCGATGCGCGCAAGCGCGGTTTCGACGAGCGCGCGGCTCGTCGTGCGGCCGGCGCCGAGATCGGCGGCAAGCCGGGCAAGCGGGGCAAACGGGGTGAAATCGGTCGTCATGGCGTCATGAAAGAGTGAGCTGCCCAGCCCGGCAGCGGCGTGCGGACTGCGGCCAGGGGCTCGTTATTGTAGGGCCGTATTTTCACCGTAGCGTAGTTGGGATTGGCACGTCCATCGGTTAAGATTTCGTTCTTCGTCAGCAATTTGTAAGGTCTATCCCGCATGCATCAGGAAATCGGCTTCATTCAGGATCTGGCTGTCGTGATGGCGCTGGCCGGCGTCGTCACGGTGCTGTTTCATCGCCTGAAGCAGCCGGTGGTGCTCGGCTATATCGCCGCGGGCGTCATCATCGGGCCGTACACGCCGCCGTTTCCGCTCATTCACGGCGAGCAGACCATCCAGACGATGGGCGAGCTCGGCGTCGTATTCCTGATGTTTTCGCTCGGGCTCGAATTCAGCCTGAAGAAGCTCTTCCAGGTCGGCGTGACCGCGATCATCGCGGCAGTCTCCGAAATCGCGCTGATGATGTGGATCGGCTACGAGATCGGCCGCGCGTTCGGCTGGAGCGCCATGGATGCGCTCTTTCTCGGTGCGATTCTCGCCATTTCCTCGACCACGATCATTGTCAAGGCGCTCTCCGACCTCGGCCTCAAGCGCGAGAAGTTTGCGCAGCTCGTGTTCGGCATCCTGATTGTCGAGGACATTCTCGGCATCGCGATGCTTGTGCTGCTCGGCGGCCTCGCGCAGACCGGCGAACTCTCGCCCGGCATCGCGTTCATCACGCTCAGCAAGCTGCTGCTGTTTATGGTGGTGTCGCTGCTCGCGGGCATCATGGTCGTGCCGCGTCTGCTCGGCTACGTCGCGCGCGTGGGGAGCGACGAGATGCTGCTCATTTCCGTGCTGGGCTTTTGCTTCGGATTCTGCCTGCTGGTCGTGAAGCTCGATTATTCGATCGCGCTCGGTGCGTTCCTCATCGGCGCGATCATGGCCGAGTCGCGGCATCTGCATCGCATCGAGCACCTGATCGCGCCGTTGCGCGACGCTTTTTCCGCGATCTTTTTCGTGACGGTCGGGCTCATGCTCAATCCGCACGTGATGGTGGAATACGCGTGGCCGATCGCCGTGATTTCGCTGGCGGTGGTGCTCGGCAAGCTCGTCTCGTGCGGGCTCGGCACCTTCCTCGCGGGCAGCGACGGACGCACGTCGATGCGCGTGGGCATGACCGTCTCGCAGATCGGCGAGTTCTCGTTCATCATCGCGTCGCTCGGCCTCACGCTCAAGGTGACGAGCGGCTTCCTCTATCCGATTGCCGTCGCCGTCTCGGCCATCACGACGCTCACGACGCCGTACCTGATCCGCTTCGCCGATCCGCTTTCGCAAAAGCTCGCGCGCGCCATGCCGTCCGCCGTCTCGAACGTGTTCGCGCTTTACGGCCAGTGGCTGAGCAGCCTCATGCCGCGCTCGTCGGGGCCGACCTTCTTCACGCTCGTGCGGCGCATCGTGGTGCAGGTGGCCGTGAATCTCGCGCTCGTGTCGGCGATTTTCATCGGCGTGTCCTATGGCGCGTACTACGCGGCGCCGGCGTTGTCGGCGTGGCTGCCCGATGCGCACATTCAGCGCGTCGTGCTGTGGGGCGGGGCGCTGCTGATCGCGATGCCGTTTCTCGTGGCCGTGTGGCGCAAGATGCAGTCGCTCGCGCTGCTGCTGGCCGAGGTGAGCGTGAATCCCGAGCATGCGGGGCGCTTGACGCGCGCGCTGCGCCATACGATCGCCGAAATCGTGCCGGTGCTCGCGATGGTGGGCGTTTTCCTCCTCGTCGCGGGACTTTCGCGGACGATCCTGCCGCCGACCGGCTATCTGATCGGCCTGCTGGCGGGTGCGGCGGGGCTCACGATGCTGCTGTGGCGCTGGTGCGTGAAGATCCACGCGTCGATGCAGATCGCGTTGCGCGAGACGTTCGACGAGCGGCCCGACGCGTGAACGCCCGGTTTTGCCGGCGCTCCGGCGATGGCGCGCTGGTGGCCGCTGGCGGGAACTGTGCACGGGACTGGCGGCTCCAGGCGGGGCGACGCATAATCGTCCCGTGTTAATCGTTCGCGCGCCGCGCGCCTGACCCCACGTCATGAGCGACAACAACTCCGACCACTCCGAGATTCCCGACGGCGCTGGCCGTCCCCCCGATGCCGGATCGTCCGGCACCGCCCAATCCACCGCCTCAGCCGGTTCGTCCGGCGCTTCTTCCGGTTCACCATCTGCTCCGCCTTCCACATCGCCCGCAGCCCCGGCCGATGCGCCCGTGAGCGCGCCGATTACAGGATCGACGACAGGGTCGACCACAGGGCCGACCACAGGGCCGGGCGGAACAGCACGCGAGCCCGCGCTCGCGCAGCAAGAGGCGGCAGCGCACGTGCCTGAAATTCCCCTCCCGCAGACGACGGACGCAGGCAAGACCGCGCCCGCCCCAGCGGAGACTCCGCGTCCGGGCGCAGCGCCCGCGGGTTTCGGCCAGGCGCCGGACTTCGGCAAGCAGAATCCGCCGCCGCCCGGCGCGCTGCCGCCCAATCCGCCGCGCTATCTGCAGCCGAACGATTCGGCGTGGTCCGTGTTTGGCCGCATCGTCGCTGCGCGCGCGCGGCAATTGTTCGACCGCGCGGGGCAGCGCATCACGCAGCGCACGCTGCGCATCGGCGTATCGGCGCGGATCTTCCATCCGGAGCCGGGCGCGCGGGGCCTGCGCGGCAAGACGCTGCAATATCTCGAAGAGTCGATTGCGCACTGGGTTATGTCGCGCGACGTGATCGTGTTCATGATCCCGACGGTCGGCCACCAGGGCATGCTGCATCCGAGCAATATCCGCCTGCGCGATTACGCGAAGCATCTCGACGGCCTGCTGCTTCAGGGCGGCGCCGACGTCTCGCCGCAGACCTACGCGGAATCGGCGGCGCGGCCCGAGTGGCCGGGCGACCGCGTGCGCGACATGTATGAACTGGAGTTGCTGCACGAGTTCGTGGAGTCGGGCAAGCCGGTGCTGGGCGTTTGCCGCGGCTGCCAGCTGATCAACGTGGCATTCGGCGGGACGCTCTACCAGGACATCGCCACCGATGTGCCGACCGCGGGCGTGCACGTGAGCGAGCACTACGACCAGCACCGTCATGCGGTTACGTTCCCCGAGGGTTCCACGCTTTCGAGCATGTTTCCGGGGCGGCGCGAGGCGATCGTCAACTCGATCCACCATCAGGCGGTGAAAACGCTGGGCCGCGATCTGACGGTCGAGGCGGTGTCTGCCGGTGACGGCCTGATCGAAGCGGTGCGCTACCGCCGTGCGCCGTTCGTGCTCGGCGTGCAGTGGCATCCGGAATTCCATCGCGCGGGCGGGCCGGAACTGCTCGACTGCACACCGCTGCTCGATACCTTTCTGCGCTCGGCGCGCGAGACGCGTTTTTAGCGCGTTTCCAGCGCGTATCGGGTTCGATGGGCCGCGGGGAGGCCGCGTGCCCGGTTCGACCGTGTCACGCTGCCCGTGAATAAAACACGGGTTCGTGGTGTTGCGGCGGCGTGGGCGCAAGGCGCCGGTGAGCTGGCGCCGCTCGCCGGGAAGGATTCGATTGATTGGGACTGCGTGCCAGTCCTGCCGCGCGCCGAGCCTGGTTTCACGCCGCGTCGAGCGGATACACGTAGCGCAATGCGGTGATGTCGACGCCGCCCATGCGATCCGGTTCGGCGCCCGAGTATTGCCAGCCTTGCCGCTCATAGAACGCAATCGCGGGCGTATTGCCTTCGAGCACATACAGATAGAGTTGCGCTTCGCCGCGCGCGCGGGCCCAGTCCTGTGCGGCGCGCATCAGCCGCTTGCCCACGCCGATGCCCTGCCAGGCGGGCAGCGTGTGCAGATTGTCGAGCAGCACGCCCCACGGCGAGTCGGGCTGGCGTTCGACGCACACGAACCCGGCGGGCGTGATCTCGTCGACCTCGGCGATCAGCACGAGGCGGCGCTCGCCGCCGGGCGCTTCCATGCGTGCGCGCCACCAGGCCGCGCGTTCGGCGTCGACTTCATCGTCGAGGAATGCCGCAGGCAGCAGGTGACGGTAAGTGGCCTGCCAGCTGGCAGCGTGCATGGCGGCGATCAGCGGGGCGTCGGCGGTCGTGGCCGGACGCAGTGTCAACGAGGCGATGGACATGCGGTGACTGGGGACGTCGAAACGAGTGATGCGCAAGGCTGCGCGTGTGCGTCACATTGTGCATGATAAGCGCGCCCGCACAGGACGACCGCGACGACCTACGACAACCCGCCCGCGCATTGAGCGTCTGTCGACAAGACAAGAAAACGAATCGAAATAGACTGACGAAATCCATATTGAAGTGAATTGCGCTTCGCCCTCAGGGGAAACCCGGATATCTGGCGGTGTGACCGGGCAGGATGATGATTTCCCGCCGGGCGGCATCCGCGTGCGCCGCATTCCCCGGAGAAGTCCATGTTCCGCAGTCTGTCCGACCGGTCACGGCGCAGCAGACCGCCTCAAGCCTCAATAGAGAACAGAGAGCAGAGAACACCATGGCTATCGCGTCCCCCGTCGCTCCTAAAGAATCCAGATTCCGGACTGTTTTCCGCGTCACGAGCGGCAACTTTCTGGAAATGTACGACTTCATGGTCTATGGCTATTTCGCCTCGGCGATTGCCAAGACCTTTTTCCCGAGTGACAGCGCATTCGCTTCGCTGATGCTGTCGCTTTCGGTGTTCGGCGCGGGCTTTCTCGTGCGGCCGCTCGGCGCCATCGTCCTCGGCGCGTATATCGACCATCACGGCCGTCGCAAAGGCCTGATCCTCACGCTCGGCCTCATGGCGCTCGGCACGCTCGCCGTCGCGGTGGTGCCTGGCTACGCGACGATCGGCCTCGTCGCTCCGATCCTCATCCTGCTCGGACGGCTGCTGCAAGGTTTCTCCGCGGGCGTGGAGCTTGGCGGCGTTTCGGTCTATCTGTCCGAGATGGCGACCAGGGGCAACAAGGGGTTCTATGTGTCGTGGCAGTCGGGCAGCCAGCAGGTGGCCGTCGTGTTCGCGGCGCTGCTCGGCGTGGTGCTGCACCGTGTTCTGCCCGTCGAAGAAATGACCGCGTGGGGCTGGCGCGTGCCGTTCATCATCGGCTGCCTGATCGTGCCGTTCCTCTTCATCATCCGCCGCTCGCTGCAGGAAACCGAAGAGTTCGCGAAGAAGAAGCATCGTCCGTCGACCGGCGAGATCATGACCTCCATGCTGCAGAACTGGGGCATCGTGCTCGGCGGCATGGGCATGGTCATCATGACGACCGTGTCGTTCTACATGATCACGGCCTATACGCCGACGTTCGGCAGGGAAGTGCTCAAGCTGAGCGATATCGATACGCTCATCGTCACGGTCTGCATCGGTCTGTCGAACCTGTTCTGGCTGCCGGTGTCCGGTGCCGTGTCGGATCGCATCGGCCGTCGTCCGGTGCTGATCACCTTCACCGTCCTCACGATCCTCACGGCGTACCCGGCCGTGCAGTGGCTAGTCGCCGAGCCGTCGTTCGGCCGTCTGCTGAGCGTCGAGTTGTGGCTGTCGTTCCTTTACGGCTGCTATAACGGCGCGATGGTCGTGGCGCTCACCGAGGTCATGCCCGCCGACGTGCGTACAGCAGGCTTCTCGCTTGCCTACAGCCTGGCGACGACGATCGGCGGTTTCACGCCCGCCATTTCGACGTATCTGATTCACGTGAGCGGCAACAAGGCGGCGCCGGGCGCGTGGATGGGCGTTGCCGCTATTTGCGGCCTGATCGCGACGCTCGTGCTCTATCGCACCGAAGCCGCGCGCAATCAGTACAAGACGGCTTGATGCGCTTCGTGCGCAATCGCGCGCGCCGCTGCCGCTGCAATACGAAATGCCTCGCAGGTTACGACGTACCTTGCGAGGCATTTTTTGTGCGTGCAACGCGGGCCTAAGGACGCGCAGTGCTCACGAATCGCGCAAATCGTTCGCGACAGCAACGACCACTTCCGTCCACGCGCCCGGCCGCGGCTGGCGCACGAGCCGCGCGCGCGGATACCACGGACTTTCGTCCGTGCCGGTGAACCAGCGCCAGTCGGCCGCGAACGGCAGCATGAGCCAGAGCTTCGCGCCGAGTGCGCCCGCGAGGTGCGCAATCGACGTATCGACCGACACCACCGCATCGAGGCGTTCAATTACGGCGGCCGTGTCGGCGAAATCGGCGATCTTGCTGTCGAGGCGGTGAATCGAGCGCGCGCACGGATGCGCGTCGAGCGCGGCGCGTTCCGCGTCGCTCAGTTGCGGCTGAAGCACGATCCAGTCGATGCCTTCGAGTGCGAAAAGCGGTTCGAGCGCATGGAGCGGCAGCGAACGATTTTCATGCTTCTGGATCCGCCCCGACCACGCGATGCCGATCTTGCGCTTCGCCTGGCCGCCAAGCGATCCGCGCCATTTGCGCAGATACGGCGCGGGCGCCGACAGGTAGGGCGTGCGTGCGGGCAAGTCGTTGAAGGTCGTGCCGAGCGCGAGCGGCAGCGAGAGCAGCGGGCAGTGCAGGTCGGCGGCGGGGCGCGGCGCGCCCTGGGCGATCAGCGTGATCTGCGCGGCTTTGGCGGCGGGCGCGATGAGCGGGACCAGTTGCGGCTGTACTTCCAGCACGACGCGCGCACCGCGCGCGGCGACGAGCGGCACGAAACGCACGAACTGCAGCGTGTCGCCGAAGCCCTGTTCGGCTTCGACGAACAGCGTGCGGCCGTCGAGCGGTTCGCCGCGCCAGCGCGGCAACGCCATGGGCGGCGCAACGTGCGCCGGGGGCGCATCGAATTGCGCCGGTTCGCACGCGGACGGATCGAGACGCCATTCGTACTCGGGCAAGCCGCGCCGGAAGTCGCCGGTCGTGAGCCACGCAATCGCGCGATTCAGATGCGCCGCCGCGAGTTCGGGGCGCACGCGCAGGGCTTCGTCGAATGCGCGCACGGCGGCTTCATGATTGCCGAGCGCGTGGTGCGTCGTGCCGAGCGCGAGCCATGCAAGCGCGAATTTCGGATCGATGCCGACCGTGCGTTCGAGCGGCACGACCGCTTCGTCGTGCCGGCCCAGCGCTGCAAGCGCATTGCCGAGGCCAAACAGTGCGGGCGCGAAACGCGGCTGCAGCGCGAGCGCGGCCTCGAACGAGGCGACCGCTTCATGGTGCTGGCCGGTGGCGTCGAGCGTATTCGCGAGGTTGAAGTGCGCGGCGACGAAACGCGGCTGCGCCGCGAGGGCCGCGCGGAACTGCACGAGTGCGTCCGCCGTGTCTCCGAGCGCGTTCAGCGACATCCCGAGGTTGTTGTGCGCGCCCGCATGCCCCGGACGGATCTTCAGCGTGCGGTGGAACGCGTCGATCGCTTCGTCGTAGCGGCCGAGCGCGTGAAATGCGTTGCCGAGGTTGTTGTGCGCGGACGCATCGCCCGGCTGCAGGCGCACCGCGTGGCCGAACGAGAACATCGCGTCCTCGTGACGACCGAGTGCGGCATAGGCATTACCGAGGTTGTAGTGCGCGAGCGGGAAGGTGGGCGCGAGCGTGAGGGCGTTGCGAAAACGTTCGATCGCACCCTCGATTTCGCCGAGCGCCTTCAGCGCGTTGCCGAGGTTCAGCTGGAGTGCGGCGTCGTCCGGGCGCAGATCGACCGCACGCCGGACGAGATCCGCGGCTTCCGCGTGCTGCCCCCGCTGGTGCCGCAGCACGCCGAGCAGGTGCAGCGCATCGACGTGCACGGGATCGGCGGCGAGCGTCGCGCGATAGCCGCGCTCGGCGTCGTCCAGTCGGCCGTCGCGATGCGCGGCGTACGCGCGGACAAAATCCTGTTCCATGGCCGAAAAGGCAAAACCCGAAAAGCTCCAAAGGGCGCATTTTCCCATACTCGGGAGAGCGTCCCGACGCTTGACGGTAAAATCGCGTTGATATAACGTGTGAACACATATTCACATGTTTAGGCGGAATGCATGACCCCGTTTTACGACGATGAACGCGTGGCGCCGCTTGCGGACCTCTTTCGTCTGCTTGGCGACCCCACGCGTTTGCGCATCGTGCTCGCGTGCGCGCACGACCGGCTCGCGGTAGGTGCGATCGCGGAAGCCCTCGGGCTTTCGCCGTCGCTCGTGAGCCATCATTTGCGGCTGCTGCGCGCGGCGCGCATCGTGCGGGCCGAACGTGAGGGCAAGCAGGTGTTTTATGCCGCCGCCGACGCGCACATCAGCGCGATGCTCGCGGGCATGCTCGAGCACGTTGCGGAGCCGGTCGCGGACTGGCAGGAGCACGCGTGATGAGCGGGGAGCGCAAGCAGCAGGGCGTGGCCGAGGAGCGCGAGGACGAGCACGCGCCCGTGTGGTTCGACCACGACAAGGCGGGCGAGACCGCCCATCGCACCGGTCAGCATGGGCACGCGCATGAAGCTGAGCACGCGCATGAAGCGGGCCACCCGCATGACCATGACCACGACCACGACCAGCATCACGATCACAATGAGAATCACGACAGCGATCACGACAGCGATCACGGGCACGACCACGCGCACGACCACGCGCACGACCACGCGCACGGCCACGGCCACCATCACCACCACACGCCCGCAGTAGGCCACGGCCGCGCCTTCGCGCTGGCCGTCGTGCTGAACGTCGTGATCGTCGTCGTGCAGGCGATTTACGGCGTCATCGCCCATTCGACTGCGCTTCTCGCCGACGCCGGCCACAATCTCTCCGATGTCCTCGGCCTGCTGCTCGCCTGGGGCGCCGCGTGGCTCGCCACGCGCCGGCCATCCGCACGCTACACGTTCGGCTTCGGCAGCTCGTCGATACTCGCTTCGCTCGCGAACGCCGCGCTCCTGCTGGTCGCGTGCGGCGCGATCATCATGGAGGCCGTCGACCGGCTCATCTCGCCCGCACCCGTGGCGGGCTTCGACGTGTTCGTCGTCGCGACCATCGGCATGGTCGTCAACGGTTTCTCCGCCTGGCTCTTCATGCGCGGCCAGAAGGAGGATCTGAACATCCGCGGCGCGTTCCTGCACATGGCCGCCGATGCGGGCGTGTCGGCGGCCGTTGCCGTCAGCGGGCTCGTGATCCTCGCCACCGGCATGACCTGGATCGACCCGGTCATGAGCATCCTGGTCGTGCTCGTGATCCTCTATGGCACATGGGGCCTCTTGCGCGAGTCGGTCCGGCTCGCGCTCGCAGCAGTGCCCCAGGGCGTCGACATGGAGCGCATCCATGCCTTCCTCGCGGCGCAGGACGGCGTGACGGACGTCCACGATCTGCACGTCTGGGCGCTCTCGACCACGGGCAACGCGCTGAGCGCGCACCTCGTGATGCCCGCGGGCCATCCGGGCGACGACGTGCTCGACGGCATCGTCCATGCGCTCGGCAAGCACTACCGCATGAAGCACGTGACGCTGCAGGTCGATATGGGCACGTCCGGACACCGCTGCGCGCTCGACCACCCGCCCCATCCGCATTGATCCGCCCTGATCCGCACTGATCAGGGCTATCCCGCCCATTGATGCGCCGCAAGCATGGGCGCGCGGATGGCGGGCGTACACTACGGTTCATGTCGACCGCATGGAGGTCTGCATGACCGTGGCTTCTTCCTTGCCGCCCGTGCTCATCGTCGGCGCGGGGCCTACGGGTCTCGCCGCTGCGATGAGTCTCGCCCGCGCGCGCATTCCGGTCCGCCTGATCGATCGCGCGCCTGAGCCAGGACGTCACTCTCGCGCCATCGGCATTCAGGCGCGCACACTCGAACTCTTCGAACAGCACCGCATCGTCGAGCCGTTTCTCGAACTCGGCCATCGCGCCCACGTCGCGAACCTCTATTCGAACGGCTTGCGCCGCGCGCGGCTCGATTTCGATCCGCTCCTCACGCGTTATCCGTACTTGCTGTTTCTGGACCAGGCCGTCACCGAGCGCATTCTCACCGATCATCTCGCGACTCTCGGCGTCGAGGTCGAGCGTGGCAGCGAATTGCTGACGTTCACGCAGGGTTCGGCGGGCGTGAATGCCGAAGTGCGGCGTGCGAACGGGCGCAACGAGTCGATACGCAGTGCCTATCTGATTGCCGCGGACGGCGCGCACAGCACGATACGGCACAAGCTCGCGATGAAGTTCGACGGCGAGACGTTCGCGCAGTCGTTCCTGCTTGCCGATGTCGCCGCAGAGACGCCCTGGCCCGACGACGAATTCCATGTGTTCGCATCCGGTGACGGCCTGGCGGCGCTGTTTCCTTTTGGCAAAGGCCGCTGGCGTCTGATCGCCGATTGCAAGGCCGCGGTGCCTGCCGCTCCCGAAGGCGCGATTCCGGTGCCGACGCTCGAAGAATGCCGCGCGATCGTCGAGCGGCGCGTGCATCATCCCGTCTCGCTCGCGGACATGAACTGGGCGTCGTATTTCAGCGTGAACAGCCGCATGGTGCGCGAGCTGCGCATGGAGCGTGTGTTCTTCGCGGGCGATGCGGCGCACGTGCACAGCCCGGCCGGCGCGCAGGGCATGAATACGGGCATTCAGGAAGCGTTCAATCTCGGCTGGAAGCTCGCACGCGTGCTCGCGGGCGGCGCGCCCGAGCGCCTGCTCGACACCTATCACGCCGAACGCTATCCGATCGAGCGCATCGTGCTGCAGCAGACGAGCTTCATGATGCAGCTCGCGGAAGCGGACCATGGTCCGATGAAGCTGCTGCGCGAGCGCGTGATGCCGGCGCTCGTCGCGCTCGGCCCGTTGCGCGATGCCGCGCGCCAGGCCGTGAGTGAACTGTCGATTCAGTACCGGCGCAGCCCGCTCACGCTCGAACACATGGTGGACGGCGGCCCGCGCGCGGGCGAACGCGCACCCGATGCGCTTGCGCGCGTGATCGACGGACCGCTCGGGAAGGCGCCCGGCAAAGGGCGCATTTTCGACCTGCACGACCCGGCGAGCTTCTCGCTGTTTTTGCTCGTGGAGGAGGGCGGGGCGAACGGTGCGACGCAGAACGGCAGCGCCGCGCGTGCGACCGAGGCGCTGAAGAACTTCGTGGAGGCAATCGAGCGGATCCTGCCGCAGGCGCTGCGCGTATGGTGGCTCTGCGATGCGCCGAACGGCGATACGACGCCGGAAGGCGAGGGCGCGCCGTCGCTCGCCGAGTCGTACGGGCGCACGCGCCCCGCGTTCTATCTCGTGCGCCCGGATGGATATCTGTGCGCGCGCGGGCGGCCGTCGTCCGATACCAATGGCGTGCTGCGCCTGTGCGAGACCTGGTTCGCGGCGAACGGCGTCCAGCCGGTAAGCGTCGAGCGGGAGTGAGCGCTGCACCGCAGCGCAGGAACCGCAGCACAACACCAACCGCAGCACAACACCAATAGCAAATGGCGCGCACGGCAAACTGCCCGTGCGCGCCACTCATCGTCATGCTTTCGGCAGTTCAGCCGCGCGTGTTTTCAGCCCGCGCTTTAGCCCACTGCAGCGGGTGTCAGCGATTCGCGATACTTCGTCAACGCGACGAACACGATCTCCGTGAGCCCGGCTGCCTCCGCGCCGCCGTCGAGTTCGGCGAGCAGCACCCGGCGCATGCGCGGTTCCCAGAAGCGGCGGATGTGCTCCGCAATGCCTTTGAGCGCCTCCTCGCGATCGGGCAGCGAGTCGAAGAACATGCCGATCTGGTTGGCCATATCAACAAGAAGGTCTGCTTTCATCGCTTCATTTTCCAGAGGTCGTAACAGTATTGCTTTCGCGCGAGCGGTGCAGTTCGAGCTGCTCGGCGTTGAAGCGCGCGTACGCGCGCTGCCACTCCGACGGCTGCTGCACGTGGCTCACCTGCACCGCGGTCACCTTGTACTCGGGGCAGTTGGTGGCCCAGTCGGACGACTCGGTCGTGATGACGTTCGCGCCCGATTCGGGGAAGTGGAACGTCGTGTAGACCACGCCCGGCTGCATGCGCGTACTGACCTTCGCACGCTGCACGGTGTGCCCCGCGCGCGATTCGATGCCGACCCAGTCGCCGTCGCGAATGCCGCGATCTTCGGCGTCGACCGGATGGATTTCGAGCCGGTCCTCTTCGTGCCAGCGCGAGTTGTCGGTGCGCCGTGTCTGCGCGCCCACGTTGTACTGCGAGAGGATGCGGCCCGTGGTGAGCAGCAGCGGATAGCGCCGCGTGACCTTCTCCGGCGTCGCGATGAACTTCGTGATCACGAACTTGCCCTTGCCGCGCACGAATTCGTCGACGTGCATGATCGGCGTGCCGTCGGGTGCGGCTTCGTTGCACGGCCACTGGATGCTGCCGAGTTCCTCGAGCCGCGCGTACGAGACGCCGTGGAACGTCGGCGTGAGGCGCGCGATCTCGTCCATGATCTGCGACGGATGCGTGTAGTTCATCTCGTAGCCGAGCGCGCGCGAGAGCAGGATCGTGACTTCCCAGTCGGCGTAACCGCCGAGCGGCGGCATCACCTTGCGCACGCGCGAGATGCGGCGTTCGGCGTTGGTGAACGTGCCGTCCTTTTCGAGGAACGACGAACCGGGCAGCAGGACGTGCGCATACTTGGCCGTCTCGTTCAGGAAGATGTCCTGCACGACGATGCATTCCATCGACGACAGCGCGGCCGTGACATGCTGCGTATTCGGGTCCGACTGGACGATGTCCTCGCCCTGGCAGTAAAGGCCCATGAAGGTGCCGTCGAGCGCCGCTTCGAACATGTTCGGCAGGCGCAGCCCCGGCTCGGCCTGCAGCGCGACGTTCCATGCGTCCTCGAAGAGGCTGCGCGTGGCGACGTCGCCCACATGGCGATAGCCCGGCAGTTCGTGCGGGAACGAACCCATGTCGCACGAGCCCTGCACGTTGTTCTGGCCGCGCAGCGGATTCACGCCCACGCCTTCGCGACCGATGTTGCCGGTCACCATCGCGAGGTTCGCGATGCCCATCACCATCGTCGAGCCTTGCGCGTGTTCCGTGACGCCGAGGCCGTAATAGATCGCGGCGTTACCGCCTTTTGCGTACAGACGCGCCGCTTCGCGCACGCTTTTCGCGGGCACGCCGGTAAGCGCTTCGGTCGCCTCCGGCGCGTTTTCGGGCAGCGTGACGAAATCGCGCCATTGCTCGAAGGCGGGCGTTTCGCAACGCTCGGCGACAAACGCTTCGTTGACGAGCCCCTCGGTGACGATCACGTGCGCGAGTGCGTTGACGATGGCGACGTTGGTGCCCGGGCGCAGTTGCAGGTGATGCGTGGCCTTGACGTGCGGGGTATCGACGATGTCGATGCGGCGCGGATCCACGACGATCAGTTTGGCGCCCTCGCGCACGCGGCGCTTCAGGCGCGAGCCGAATACCGGATGGCCGTCGGTCGGATTCGCACCGATCACCACGATGACGTCGGAGTGGTCGATGGACGCGAACGTCTGCGTGCCGGCCGATTCGCCGATCGTCGTTTTCAGGCCGTAGCCGGTCGGCGAGTGGCACACGCGCGCACAGGTATCGACGTTGTTGTTGCCGAACGCGGCGCGCACGAGCTTCTGCACGAGATAGGTTTCCTCGTTCGTGCAGCGCGATGACGTAATGCCGCCGATCGAGTCGCGGCCGTACTTGTCCTGAATGCGGCGGAACTCGCTCGCGGCGTACTGGATCGCTTCGTCCCAGCTCACTTCGCGCCACGGATCGGTGATCTTCGCGCGAATCATCGGCTTCTTGATGCGGTCCTTGTGCGTCGCGTAGCCCCACGCGAAGCGGCCCTTCACGCACGCGTGCCCTTCGTTCGCCTGGCCGTTCCTGTGCGGCACCATGCGCACGACCTGGTTGCCCTTCATCTCGGCCTTGAACGCGCAGCCCACGCCGCAATAGGCGCAGGTCGTGATGACCGAGTGCTCGGGCTGGCCGAGCATCACGACGGTCTTTTCCTGCAGCGTCGCGGTCGGGCAGGCGGCCACGCACGCACCGCACGACACGCATTCCGAATCCATGAACGGCTCGCTCATGCCCGCCGCGACGCGCGAATCGAAGCCGCGGCCCGAGATCGTCAGCGCGAACGTGCCCTGCGTTTCCTCGCATGCGCGCACGCAGCGGTTGCAGACGATGCACTTCGACGGATCGTAGGTGAAGTACGGATTCGACTCGTCCTTCTTGTCCTTGAGGTGGTTGACGCCGTCGAAGCCGTAGCGCACTTCGCGCAGGCCCGTCACGCCGGCCATGTCCTGCAGTTCGCAGTCGCCGTTGGCGGGGCAGGTGAGACAGTCGAGCGGGTGATCGGAGATATACAGCTCCATCACGTTGCGGCGCAGATCCTGGAGGCGATCGCTTTGCGTGCGCACTTTCATGCCCGCTTCGACGGGCGTCGTGCACGAAGCCGGATAGCCGCGCCGCCCCTCGATCTCGACGAGACACAGACGGCACGAGCCGAAGGGTTCGAGCGTATCGGTGGCGCAGAGCTTCGGCACATTCACGCCTGCCTCGACGGCGGCGCGCATGACGGACGTGCCCGCGGGCACCGTCACGCACTGGCCGTCGATTTCGAGCGTCACGTCGATGTCGGAATGACGCTCGGGCGTGCCGTAATCGGTGTCGTCGAACGGCGGGCGTTGTTTCATCGCCTGAGATTTGCAGCTGCAATTGCCGGAGCCGCAGCCGGCGTTGGATTTGAGCGCGTCGGACATGGAGTGGCTCCTCGTTCAGGCAGTCGCCGCGCGAGCGGACGGCTGGACAGGTTCGAGACCGAAATCTTCGGGAAAGTGGTTCAGTGCCGAGAGCACCGGGTAAGGCGTCATGCCGCCCATCGCGCAGAGCGAGCCGCAGACCATCGTGTCGCACAGATCGCGCAGCAGCGTGACCTGTTTTTCCGAGGTGTCGCCGTTGCGGATCTTCGCGATCACTTCGACGCCGCGCGTCGAGCCGATGCGGCACGGCGTGCACTTGCCGCACGATTCGATCGCGCAGAACTCCATCGCGTATTGCGCGAGTTCGGCGAGACTGGACGTGTCGTCGTGAACGACGAGCCCGCCATGGCCCACCACGGCGCCGACTGCGGCATACGCTTCGTAGTCGAGCGGAATGTCCCACTGGCTTTCGGGCAGATAGGTGCCGAGCGGGCCGCCCACCTGGACGGCGCGTGCGGGGCGTCCGCTCGCGGTGCCGCCGCCGTAGTCGTACATGAGTTCGCGCAGCGTCACGCCGAACGCGAGCTCGACGAGCCCGCCGCGCGCGATGTTGCCCGCGAGCTGGAACGGCAGCGTGCCGCGCGAGCGGCCCATGCCGAAGTCCTTGTAGTACGAGGCGCCCTTCGCGAAGATGATCGGCACCGTGGCGAGGGTGATGACGTTGTTGATGACGGTCGGCTTGCCGTAGAGACCGGCGAGCGCGGGCAACGGCGGCTTCGCGCGCACGATGCCGCGCTTGCCTTCGAGCGATTCGAGCAGCGCCGTTTCCTCGCCGCACACGTACGCGCCCGCGCCCTTCGCGACGAAGAGATCGAACTGCCTGCCGCTGCCGAGCACGTCGTCGCCGAGCCATCCCGCTGCGCGCGCGCGGCGGATCGCGGCTTCGAGCGCCGCAATCGAATGCGGGTACTCGCTGCGCACGTAGATATAGCCGACGGTTGCGCCGACCGCGATGCCCGCGATCGTCATGCCCTCGATCAGCACGTACGGATCGCTTTCCATGATGAGGCGGTCGGAGAACGTGCCCGAGTCGCCTTCGTCGGCGTTGCAGACGATGTACTTCTGGTCGGCTTGCGCGGTCGCGACCGTGCGCCACTTGATGCCGGCGGGGAACGCCGCGCCGCCGCGGCCGCGCAGGCCGGAGTGGATCAGCGCCTCGCAGGCTGCGGCGCCGGTCATCGCGAGCGCGTTGCGCAGCCCGTCGAGGCCGCCGTGCGCGAGGTAATCGGCGGTGGACAGCGGGTCGGTGATGCCGATGCGCGCGAACGTGAGCCGCTGCTGCTTGCGCAGATACGGAATCTGTTCGACGAGCCCGACGCTGCGCGCGTGCGGCGCACCTTCCACGAAACCAGCGTCGAAGAGACTGGCGATGTCTTCGGGCTCGACGTTGGCATAGCCGACGCGGCCTTCGGCCGTCTCCACTTCGACGAGCGGTTCGAGATAGAGCAGGCCGCGCGAGCCGTTGCGTACGACTTCGATGTCGATGCTGCGCGCGGCGGCTTCGGTGGTGATGGCACGCGCGATGGCGTCGGCGCCGAGCGCGAGCGCCGACGAGTCGCGGGGAACGTAGATGCGCGTCATGCCGCCTCCTCGGTGCTGTCGTTGTCGTCACTTCGGGCCACGGCGGCGGCGAGCAGTGCGTCGAACTTCTGCGGCGTCACTTTCGCGTGCAGCGTGCCGTTGATCGTCATGGCAGGCGAGAGGGCGCACTGGCCGAGGCAATAGACCGATTCCAGCGCGAGCGGCCCGGATGCTTCCTGAGCGTGCTCGTGATCGTGGCCATGCTGTTGCGAGAAACAGCATCCCGTGTGCGATTCGATGTGCTGCGCGAGCGCCTCGCTGCCCATGCTGCGGCACGACTCGGCGCGACAGAGCTGGACGGTCACGGCCGCTGGCGGCGTAGTGCGGAAGTGGTGGTAGTAGCTGAGCACGCCGTGCACTTCCGCGCGCGAGAGGTTTAGCGCCTTCGCAAGCGGCACAACGGTTTCAGGCGGCACGAAGCCGGTTTCGTCTTGAATCGCGTGCAGGATCGCGAGCAGCGTGCGTCCTGGTTGCGCGTGCCGGTGCACGAGATCATCCGGTGCGTTCACTGTCGAGTTGTCCAAAGCGGGGATCCTCCTGGGGCATATATGCACTTGTTATTCATAAACTGTGCATTTATCCTGCGGTTGCTTCGTAGTTTCGGTGAACGATAGGCCGGTGTGATGCGTTTCGCAATAGGAAGAGAGATTTCATAATGATCAAAGTCGAGTGCCAGGCGCAGTTGCTCGTGCGGGATGCGGATGGCCGCGAGGCAAGCCTGACGGACGTTGTGCCCTTGCTTACGCTGGTCGCCGAGGAGGGCAGCATTGCGCAGGCCGCGCAGCGTAGGGGTTTGTCCTATCGGCATGCATGGGGGTTGCTGCGCGAAGTCGAAGCTCGGCTAGGGGGCGCGCTGATCGCCAAATCGCGCGGACGCGGCTCCGTGCTCTCGGAACTCGGCGAAGCCGTGTTGCGCTCACAACGACTTTGCGGCGAGCGCTTGCAGGGCAATCTCCAGGCGCTTGCGAGCGAGGTGGCGAGTGATCTCAACCGCTGGCTTGCGCCGAACGCGCAGAATCTGCGCATTCATGCGTCGCATGGTTATGCGGTGGCGTCGATGGTCACGGCGCTCGTCGCCGATCAGGTGCCGGTGGAGATCAAGTACCGCGACAGTGTCGATGCGATTACGGCGCTCGCACGCGGCGAGTGCGACCTGGCGGGCTTTCATCTGCCGCTCGGCGAATTCCGGTCGGCATGCGCCGATGCGTACCGAAGCTCGCTCGATCCGCAGCGCCATGTGTTCATTCACCTGACGCGCCGCAAGCAGGGGCTGTTCGTCGGACGCGGCAACCCGAAGCGGATTGCCGGGCTCGCGGACCTCGCGCGCCCCGATATCCGCTTTGTGAACCGGCAGCCGGGCTCGGGCACGCGGCTGTTGATCGACTTGCTGCTGACGCGAATCGGCGTCGATCCCGAGCGCGTGAATGGCTATGCCAGCGCCGAGTTGACGCACTCGGCGATCGCGGCATTCGTCGCGAGCGGGATGGCTGACGTCGGTTTTGGCGTGGAGCCGGCGGCGCACCATTTCGGGCTCGATTTTGTCCCGATCGCCGACGAAGATTATTATTTCGCCTGCGATCGCACGCAGCTCGAACGGGAGCCGCTGGTTTCCGTGCTGAATCGGCTGCGCGGCGATGCGTTCAAAGAAGTCGTTGCGCGTCTCGCTGGCTACGATCCGGCTGAATGCGGCGAGGTCGTGGAACTCGCCGACGGGTGGGCGGGCCGGCATCTGGCGCTGTAATACGACGCAATCTGTCTGCGCTGCTGTGAGCGGCGCATTTTGTGATACCTTCGAGCGAGTCTTGCTTTCCGTTTCAGACGCGCGTCCAACGCGCCAATCGACCATGAAATTCGTGCTTAATGTTTGTGCCGCAGCAGCAACTGCGGGTGCCCTGTTTGCCACCGTTTCGATCGCTTTCGCCCAGAATTCGCCGGGCGTGCCAGGCGGCATCCTCAACGACGAGTTCAAACTTCAGGCACATCCTCAACTGCAGTTTGCGGCTTCGGCGCCGGACAACAAATACCAGCATGGGAAGCCCTCGGCCCGGCGCCGCCAGGGTGATATGGGTGATCCGAACGGCTGTAATCTGCAGTGCCCGCAGGACCAATGATGCGTTGAGCGCTTGCGTACCGGGAACGAGGTTCCCGGCGTGCAGAACGAAAAGCTCGCGAAGCCCGAAAGGGCCGTCGCGAGCTTTTTGTTTGGGGAGGCGGATTCCGGCCGCGGCAGGGTGATGGCCGAGGGGAATTCACAAAGGGGGCTTGAGCGGAAGTAGCAGTGGGGATGCTACCGCGACAACTGCCGCAAGTTTTTTGGAGCAACAACTTGCGGCACGAATTGGTGGGCCCGGCGGGAATCGTAATAAGCGACAAGGCTCGTCATATCAGGCCTAAATGAAGTTTTCCGCCAAAAATGTACCCCCAAATGTACCCCCGGAACTTTCGGCTGGGAGCGGAAATCGCACCGGCGTCCAGCGGGTGTTCGGATTACTCTTTTCGGCGCCTCCTGGATACAGATTTATGGTCGGTTTTGTTCGAGTCTGCTCCCCATAAAATGACCTGATTCAGCCGCTGAATCAATGGTACAAACGTTGATTCCGACGTGTTGCCATAACCAAGTACAAGTCCGTTATCAGCATGTGATGGACCAAGAAAGAATTGCGACAACGGTGCAGGCGCTATACCGAACGACTGGGCCGATTCAACAATGCGCTGATCGGGATAATCCTCCGAAAGGCGGATCGTGAGATGCATGCCGCTTTCACCGCCCATGACAGTGTGGGGAACGTCGAGGTAGTCGTGCAGTGCTTCCCGCAGCAATGCTTGCCGCTTTCTGTAGAGTCGGCGCATGCGTCCGAGGTGCCGCCCGAATTGCCCGCTTTCGATAAAGTTGGCCAAGGCAAGCTGTTCATGCCGATGTCCGCCGCGCAATGTCGCCCGCAGTACTGGTGCGACGGTATCGATCAGCGTTTCCGGAAGCACGAGAAAACCGGTTCTTAGCGCGGGAAACAAGGTCTTGCTGAAAGTCCCGACATAAAGCACCGGCGCCTGCGCAACCATGCCCTGCATGGCGCCGATGGGCGCGCCCGCGTGACGGAACTCGCTGTCGTAGTCGTCTTCAATGATCCATGCGCCGTGGGCTTGCGCCTCGCGGATCAGCTTCAACCGGCGCGCTGCCGACAGCACGGCGCCGGTCGGATATTGATGGGACGGCGTGGCGTAGATAAGTCGCGGACATTGCTGTTTCCAGGCTTGCGCGCTAACCCGCAAACCCTCCGCATCGACAGATATGGGAACCATCTTCAGATCGCCGCACGCCAGCGCTGCCTGCGCGCCCCGATAGCCCGGGTCTTCCACCCAGGCGATATCGCCCGGATTCGTCACCAGTCGGACGCATAGCGCTAGCGCTTCCTGCGCACCTTCCGTAATGACAACCTGTTCCGGTTCGCAGCGCACTCCACGCGAAATCGCGAGATGCCGCATGATTGCCGTACGCAAGGGCATTTCGCCGAGCGGATCGCCGTACCCGAGCAAATCGGTGCCTGCGCGTTGAATGACGCGGTCGAGGCAGTTCTTCCAGGCGCCGATCGGAAAGCGTGCAAGAGCCGGGACACCGGGCCGGAGCGCAAGTGTATCGGGCGCACTGTACGACCGCTCTCGGATATGAAGGCTGCGCTCTGCAATATCGGGTGGTCGGCTTTTAGCGCGGGCCGAGGATTGAGCGCTCGGATGTTGAAGGGCCGCCACCCGAGTGCCCTGCCGGTCCGACTCGACGTAACCTTCGGCGCCCAGTTGTTCATAGACGGCGGTGACGCTATTGCGCGAAATGCCGAGTGCCACGGCCAGCATTCTCGACCCGGGAAGCCTGCTACCCGACGGAAATTGTCCGCCTAGTATCGCGCCACGGATCTGCCGATGCAGTTGCCGTTGCAAGGACTCACTGCCTTTTTCTCTGCTTAGCGTAGCGCCGAGTAACGCATCGAGAATTGGAGACGCCGATTCATCTCTACCGGACGATTGCACTGGCGATCCGGCGGATTTAATTTCCATGCGTGGCACCATCAATTTCGGGTTGCGTGGATCTTCTGGGAAGACCACGAAAATTCTACAATTTTTCGGTCATCACACAAAATCGGAGATGAGATGGTCACTCAGGTCAACGAATATGCGCAGCCGATCGGCGAATCGCTTCCCGGCTGGACGCCTCGTCCCGGGCCGGAGCGCATCGTGCTGGAGGGCACCTATTGCCGGCTGGAGCCACTCGACGCCGCATGTCACGCCGAGAATCTGTACGGCGCCTACAGCGTCGCGACGGATAGCCGGGACTGGACGTATATGGCGGCGGGGCAGTTTGTCCATCTCGGCGACTATCGCCGTTATGCGGAAGGCGCCGCACAGAGCAAGGATCCCGCGCATTACGCTGTGATCGATCGCAAGACAGGTAAGGCCGTCGGTACACTGGCGCTGATGCGCATCGATACGGCTAATGGCGCGATCGAAGTCGGAAACGTGATGTTTTCGCCGCAGCTCAAACGCACGCCAATCTCGACCGAAGCCCAGTTTCTGCTGATGTCCTATGTGTTCGACGTACTCGGGTACCGGCGCTACGAATGGAAGTGCGATAGCTTGAATGCGCCGTCTCGTCAGGCCGCTGCGCGGCTCGGCTTTCGTTTCGAGGGTATTTTTCGTCAGGCTGTGGTTTACAAGGGACGTTCTCGCGATACGGCCTGGTATTCGATGGTCGACAGCGAATGGCCCGAGCGTAAGCGCGCGTTTCAGGCATGGCTCGCGGCCGATAATTTCGACGAGCAGGGCGCGCAGCGCAAGCCACTTGAGCGTTTCGAATGAATCGGGGAGATTGGTCGGAGAGAGGGGGCGCAGTGTCCGAGACCGTGCATATTCGTGATGTGGCGCCGATCGACTCGGCTGACTGGCACCGGCTCTGGAGCGGCTATAACGCGTTTTACGAAGCCAATGTGCCGCCGGAAACGACGGCGCGGACGTGGCAGCGTTTGCTCGATTCTAGCTCGTCCCTGCTAGGCCGCGTGGCTGTATCTGATGGGCAGATCGTGGGATTCAGCACGAGCGTGCTGCATGAGGGGACGTGGGTCGCCGAACCCATTTGTTATCTCGAAGACTTGTTCGTCGATCCCGCGTCTCGCGGTCATGGCATCGGCCGGGCGCTGATCGAGGACCTAGTCGCGCTCGGCGAACAGCGCGGCTGGTCGAGGCTCTATTGGCATACTCGCCGGGATAACCCCGCACGGCGCCTTTACGACACGTTTGTCGAGGCGGATGATTTTGTGCGGTACCGATTGAGCCTCGATAAGGCAGGCCGTTGACGAATCATTATGCGCCTTGCGAATAGCGCGCCTGCGCCTCGCCAGGCGTGATGCCAAAAATTTCCCGAAACGCGCAGCCGAACGCGGGCGCGCTGTCGTACCCTGCAAGGGCGGCGGCTTTCGATGGTGTCGCGCCCATCGTCAATGCACGCAGTGCTTCCGTCAGTCTGGCCTGCTGCCGCCATTGGCGGAAGGTTAACCCTGTTTCGCTCCTGAATAGCCTTGCTAGCGTCCGGCTCGAAGCGTTGGCGACATCGCACCACGCATCCAGTCCGCGTTGATCGCCGGGATTATCGAGCAGGGCATTGATCACCCGGCGAATGCGCGCATCCTGCGGAACGCGCAATCCAAGCGGCAACGGCGAAGAACGCGCTATTTCATCGATGGCGAGCTCGGACAGGTGATAAGCGCGTCCATTTGTTTCCCAATCTACCGGTTCGTTGCATACCGCAACAATCAGCTCACGCAGCAAACCCGAAACCGAAATGACTTTCGGGTCGATGCCCAGCCGATCAGCCACATCGTCGCGAAGAAACAGCTCTCGCATCGCAACCGGCCCGTCCATCGTCACGGAATGTTCCACGTCCGCGGGTAGTAGCAAGGCGGTAGTTGGTGGCACGACATAGTGAGCCTGCCTCGTTTCTACTCGCATGATGCCGGTGATTGCATACAGCAACTGCGCGCGTGGGTGAACGTGAAATCCAGAACTTAGGCCGTTCGGGTAATCGCGTGCAAAACCTACCGTAGGTCGGGCCGCGGTTTCGAACGGCCGGATTTCAGCTTGTCTTGTTGGCGACAGAAATTGGCAGGTTGTTCCCATTTTGCAGCATTACAGTCTAACGGCATCAAGTCGGATGCTTCTTCATGAATCGAGATAAGGGAACGATATGAGCGAAGGTCTTTTCAAGGAAATCGGGTATGTCAAGCAGGGTGATCTGACTGACGGGCCCATCACTCCCGGACAGAATCGGAAAAAGGCGCTGGAGGTGGGAAATCTGTGGGTGGGCGAATGCCACGTTACTGCACTCGATGCGCCCAGTCAATGGCACCATCATAAAGAGTTCGACAGTGTGATGTACATGCTGTCGGGAAGAATTCGCGTCGATTTTGGTGAGAATGGTGAGCAATCCTTCGAGATCGGAAAGGGCGATTATGCGTACTTTCCGCGCCGTGCTATTCACCGCTGCCAGATTCTCGAAGGTGGTAACGACGTCCGTTACATGTTCATTCGCCTGGGGCACGGTGAGACCGTGATCAATGTCGATGCTCCAGGCGCTTTCGCTCCCGCGACGGCTGCTGTGCGCGGCTGAACCCACGCGGCGGCGGTCGATTTCGAACCTGGTACGACCTGCCGACCGTTCCTAAACGTGTTGAGGTGGCGTCACTGTATTTCGCTTTGTGCGAAACGCAGTGAACTCCATCAAGTCTTTGCCCGTCCCCATAAGTAGCGCGGCGTCTTCCGAGCCGCGTTGCGCCCGAATGGCGTAAGCATTGGTAAAAGGTCCGTGCTCCTGAGAACATGGGCCTCTGCGTCAATTTGGTGGAAGTCAGGGATTCGAATCTCTGCCTGCGGATTAGTAGGGTGCATCGGGTCGAATAGTTTCGAGTGTACTCGTCATTACTCCGGTGCTATCTAACCGTAGTTCGTCAAGATAATCCGCCCAGCGTTGCATGAGCTCCCGTCGCTGAGCAAGCCATTGCGTTCGATTATAGGCACGCCCCAACGGATCTTTTACGGTGTGTGCCAGTTGCATCTCCACGATCTCTTCGGGGAATCCAAGCTGTTCTACTGCCAGGGTGCGAGCTGTTGCCCGCCAGCCATGTGGGACTGCCGCTACCGAATCGATTCCCATTAAGCGGAAGGCTGCACTGAGCGTGCCGTCGCTCATCGGGCGAACGTCGCCGCGCACACTTGGAAATACGTGTTGGCAGTGGCCGGTGAACTTGTGAAGTTCAAGAAGTATTTCTACCGCTTGCCGCGAAAGAGGGACGACATGGGCTGGTCCGTACAGCTTGCCCGATTTTCTCCTTTTCATGCGCTCCGACGGTATTTCCCAAGTTGCTTGGTCCAGGTCGAACTCTGACCATTTGCTCAATCGCATCTCGGTCGGCCGTTGGAATAGCAGTGGTGCGAGCTTGAGTGCAGCACAGACCGTGGGCGATCCGACATAGCTATGGATCGTACGTAAGAACGCACGGAGCGGTTTCGGAGCGGTAACCGCTGCGAGATGCTGAACTTGTGCCGGCGGGATGGCTCCGCGTAAATCTTGTGTTGCATCGCGTTTGGCGCGACCGGTAGCGACGGCATATCGCATGACTTGCCCGATGATCGAGCGTACCGATGCGCTGTCTCTATGTGTCCCGTTTTTTCGATACGCTGGAGGACTGGCAGGACATCAAGCGGTTCGACATCGCCGATCGGTTGGCCGCCGATATGAGGAAACACACGCACCTCGAGGCGCCGTAAGTTACGCGCCGCGTGTGAGTCGGACAGGCTGGTCGAAAATTTCCTATGCCACTCGCGGGCGATCGCCTCGAAGGAATTTTCGGTGTTCAGTTGCCGGGTGCGCTTTTCTGCTTGCTTGGCTGCGCTGGGGTCAATACCGTCCGCGATTTTTTTCTTCGCTGCCTCACGTTTCCCGCGCGCCTCTTTCAGAGTAACGGCGGGGTAGGTGCCGGGAGCAAGAAGTTTCTCCTTGCCGCCAAACCTATATTTCAGTCGCCAATATTTCGAGCCATTCGGCCGAACTTCGAGAAACATCCCGCCGCCGTCCCTGACCCGGTAGATCTTGCCGTGCGGTCCACTTTTCCTCACCTCGATATCGGTCAGCGGCATGGCGAGCCTCTCCCAATCTGGATTTCAGGGGAGTGGGGGTACCGTCATTTTCGATACCCACTTGTACCTCCGGTTGTACCCCCAGGTACCACCGGAATCACGCGGAAAAGTATAGACCAACACGGCCAAAGAAAAACCCGCGAAGCCTTAGCTGTCACGGGTTTCGGGACTTCCTCGGATGTTCGCGGAAGAGGTGTTGGTGGAGCCGGCGGGAATCGAACCCGCGTCCAAAGGCAGTCCACACCCAGTTCTACATGCGTAGTTCTGTCATTTGATTTAACCGTAGCGACGCGGACGAACACGCTGCGCTATGGCGATTCACTAAATTTTCGACTTTGGCGTCGTGACGCCGACAAAGCTTAACTGACGTAAATGACCTCTGGCGGTATTGCTACCGGTCTTGCGACGCTGACCCGTCAGTGAGCCAGGCAGAGGACGGCGGCCTTAGGCTGCCAGTGCGAACGTATCGTCGTTTGCAGTTACGTTTTTCCCATTGATTAACGAGGTGACGGGTCCTCGGCATGCCCTGACTGCTTCATAACCCCTGTCGAAACCAGGTCGGCCCCAGAGGAAGTGGCAATTATCCCACACAACGCCAGATGAGGCGAACCGCGCCCGTTTCAAGGGCGCGTTCCGTGTCGTCGATGGCAATTACGCCGCTGGCGACCCTTTGCGGACGTTGCCAAGCAGCGCGAGCAGCGTTGTCGTTGTGTCCGCCACGAAGTGCGCGTTCCACTGCGACGGCGGTATGTCGTTGCCGCAGTAGCCGTAGGCGGCTGCGATCGTCGCCATGCCGGCGGCAACGCCCGCCTGAACGTCGCGCAAGTCGTCGCCCACGTACACCGCGCGCTGCGGATGGACGCCAAGCACCTGCGCCGCGTGAAGCAGCGGCGCAGGATGCGGCTTCGCGTAGGGTGTGGTGTCGCCGCTGACGACGCAGGCCGCACGCGTGTCGAGGTGCATGAGCGCGACGAGCGGATCGGTGAGCCGCGCGACCTTGTTCGTCACGATGCCCCAGCGCACACCGCGTGCGTCGAGGTCGTCGAGGACGGCGTCGATGCCGGGAAAGAGCGCCGTCTCGATGCGCAGATTGGCTGCATAGTTGGCGAGAAACTCCTCGCGCAGTGCAGCGAATTCGGCATGATCGGGACCGATCCCGAACGCGCCGCCGATCAGTCCCCGTGCACCTGCCGAAGCGAGCGGACGCAGCCGCTCAATCGGCGCGGGCGCAAGACCGCGCGCGTGACGCATCTGGTTGACGGCGGCAGCAAGATCGGGCGCCGTGTCGGCAAGCGTGCCGTCAAAATCGAACAGCACGGCGTCGCATGCGCCAAGCGCTGCGCCGTCATCGGCCGCAGCCGGGACTTTCGTGGATGAATTCATGTCGGACGTGAAGTCGCGCTGAAGTCGTGCAACACGCGCCTCAGGCTTCGCGCTGGCAGGCGACCATGTAATTGACGCTGGAATCGTTCGAGAGCGCATAGCGCCGCGTGAGCGGGTTGTACGTGACGCCCCTGATCTCGGCGAGGCTCAGCCTGGCCTCGCGAACGAACCCGGCCAGCTCGGACGGGCGGATGAAGCGCGCGTAATCGTGCGTGCCCTTGGGCAGCATCTGCGCGACGTATTCGGCGGCGATCACCGCGAGCATGTAGGACTTCACGTTGCGGTTGAGCGTCGAGAAGAACACCCAGCCGCCCGGCTTGACGAGCGTGGCGCACGCAGCGACGACACCGGCCGGATCCGGCACGTGTTCGAGCATCTCCATGCAGGTCACGACGTCGAACGACGCCGGTTCGCGCGCGGCGAGCGGTTCGGCGGAAATCTCCTCGTAGTCGACGGTCACGCCGCTTTCGAGGCTATGCAGGTCGGCGACGCCGAGCGCTTCGGGCGACAGGTCGATACCTTTGACGTTCGCGCCGAGTCCGGCCATCGACTCGGACAGGATGCCGCCGCCGCAGCCCACGTCGAGCACGCGCTTGCCAGCGAGGTGCGCGTAGCTGTCGATCCAGTTCAGGCGTGTCGGGTTCAGTTCGTGAAGCGGCTTGAATTCTGCGTTCGGATCCCACCAGCGATGAGCGAGATCGCTGAATTTTTGCAGTTCATGGGGATCGGCGTTCGTCATGTTGTAAGACCTGAGGCGCGGTTGCGGGTGGAGGAAAGCTTCAGTATATAGGGGCCGGGCAGGCTCGCAAAATGGCGCCCTTTGCCGCCGATCCCCCAGCTACTTCTCGATGTCCCGGCGCAGCGGGAAAAGCAGGGCGAAAAAAAACCCCGCCGAAGCGGGGTTTTGATACTTTCAGTCGCGGCTCGCGAATTACTGCTTCTGGGTGCCGACGACTTCGACTTCCACGCGGCGATCCGGTGCGAGGCACGAGATGAGAGCCTTGCGGTTCTTCTGGTTGCAGCCCGTCGTAACCGGTTGGCGCTTGCCCTTGCCTTCCGTGTAGATGCGGTCGGCCGGAACGCCCTTGCTGACCAGGTATGCCTTCACGGCTTGTGCACGACGCAGCGACAGACGGTCGTTGTAGGCAGCCGAACCGATGCGGTCGGTGTGGCCCGTTGCGACGACGACTTCGAGGTTCAGTGCCTGGATCTTGCCTGCCAGTTCGTCCAGCTTTTCCTTGCCGGCCGGCTTCAGGATGGCCTTGTCGAAATCGAACAGGGCGTCAGCTTGATACGTGATCTTCTGGCTGGTGATGGCCGGTGCCGGTGCCGGTGCGACCGGCGGCTGCGGTGCCTGGGCGACCAGTGCGCCATCGCACTTGGCGTTGGCGGTGGCCGGCGTCCAGAATGCATCGCGCCAGCAAAGCTCGTTCGTGCCGTTCATCCACACGTATTCGCCGGTACCATTCACCCAGTTGTCGTTGACGGCTTGTCGCGACGCCGGCACCGATTGTGCCGAGGCGGATGCAGCCATAACTGCGGTAGCTGCAATGAACGCGAGCTTTGAAAGTTTATTCATATTTCTCCTCTCGAATTTGAGATTACCGCAGGTTTACTGCGAGCCATGTGACGAAGACAAGTCATACATTGCTCGAAGTATAACATCGGCGCGTTATCGGTTACGTGTTGTGTAGACTTCGAGCCGTGTCTAACACTGACTTTGCGTTCGCATTTTGCCATATCGTTCCCGTCCGACGATAAAAAAAATCTGCCCCTTTCTTTGGGGTGAGTCGAATGTGGTACACCCGCAACAAAAAGTTCCCGCGGCATACCCTGGGCACGACGATGGTCACAGTTTCCTGCAATAGACGGTGTGCTGTCGCCCGCTTGTCTTCGCTACGGCTGCGCTGTGGTCCCGCTGGTGTCCCTCCGGTGCGCCGCTATTTCCCTTCTGCGTCCATTCAGCGCGTTTTTGAGCGGTTCCTTGCGGTGCCTGCTAATAGGTATACGTAGGTCGCGGCCGGGGGTGTCGCGCATGGTAGAATCGCGTGATGCGCTGCGTCCGCGGCGTCCATGCGACAGCATGGGCGCGCCGCGGTGCCAGTCGGGATTTCCCGGCTGCACCGGGCGTGCCTGTATACGACATCGATAATGGATCAATTCGCCAAAGAGACTCTGCCTATCTCTCTCGAGGAGGAAATGCGCCGCTCGTATCTCGATTACGCGATGAGCGTGATCGTCGGGCGGGCGCTTCCGGATGTTCGCGACGGTTTGAAGCCCGTGCACCGGCGCGTGCTCTACGCGATGCACGAGCTGAACAACGACTGGAACCGTGCCTACAAAAAGTCGGCGCGTATCGTCGGCGACGTCATCGGTAAATACCACCCCCACGGCGACACCGCTGTCTACGACACGATCGTCCGCATGGCGCAGGATTTCTCGCTGCGCTACATGCTGGTGGACGGACAGGGCAACTTCGGCTCGATCGACGGCGACAACGCCGCCGCCATGCGATACACCGAAATCCGCATGGCGAAGATCGGCCACGAGCTGCTTGCCGATATCGACAAGGAAACCGTCGACTTCGGGCCGAACTACGACGGCAGCGAAAACGAGCCCCAAATCCTGCCGGCGCGCATCCCGAACCTGCTGATCAACGGCTCGTCGGGCATCGCGGTCGGCATGGCCACGAACATCCCGCCCCACAACCTCGGTGAAGTCGTCGATGCCTGCCAGCATCTGCTCAAGAATCCGCACGCTTCCATCGACGAGCTGATCGAGATCATTCCGGCGCCGGATTTCCCGACGGCCGGCATCATCTACGGCGTCGCCGGCGTGCGCGACGGCTATCGCACCGGCCGCGGCCGTGTCGTGATGCGCGCGGCCACGCACTTCGAAGAGATCGACCGTGGCCAGCGCATGGCGATCATCGTCGACGAGCTGCCGTATCAGGTGAACAAGCGTTCGCTGCTCGAGCGCATCGCCGAGCTGGTCAACGAGAAGAAGCTCGAAGGCATTTCCGACATCCGCGACGAATCCGACAAAAGCGGCATGCGCGTCGTGATCGAGCTCAAGCGCGGCGAAGTGCCCGAGGTCATCCTCAACAATCTGTATAAGGCGACGCAGCTGCAGGACACGTTCGGCATGAACATGGTCGCGCTGGTGGACAACCAGCCGAAGCTGCTGAACCTGAAGGAAATGCTCGACCATTTCCTGTCGCATCGCCGCGAGGTGCTCACGCGGCGCACCGTGTACGAACTGCGCAAGGCGCGCGAACGCGGGCATGTGCTCGAAGGCCTCGCGGTTGCGCTCGCGAACATCGACGAGTTCATCGCGATCATCAAGGCCGCGCCCACGCCGCCGATCGCGAAGCAGGAGCTGATGAACCACGCGTGGGATTCGTCGCTCGTGCGCGAGATGCTCGCGCGCGCCGAAGCCGAGAACGCGGCCGCCGGCGGCCGCGAAGCCTATCGCCCGGAAGGCCTCAATCCGCTCTTCGGCATGCAGGGCGACGGCCTCTATCGTCTGTCCGACACCCAGGCACAGGAAATCCTGCAGATGCGTCTGCAGCGCCTGACCGGTCTGGAGCAGGACAAGATCATCGGCGAGTACCGCGACGTGATGGCGCAGATTGCCGACCTGCTGGACATCCTTGCGCGCCCCGAGCGCGTAACGGAGATGATCTCCGGCGAACTCACCGCGATCAAGAGCGAATTCGGCGATGAGCGCCGCTCGAAGATCGAGCTGAACGCGACCGAACTGAATACCGAAGACCTGATCACGCCGCAGGACATGGTCGTCACCATGTCGCACTCGGGTTACGTGAAATCGCAGCCGTTGTCCGAATATCGCGCCCAGAAGCGCGGAGGTCGCGGCAAACAGGCGACGTCGATGAAGGAAGACGACTGGATCGACACGCTCTTCATCGCCAATACCCACGACCACATCCTGTGCTTCTCGAACCGCGGGCGCGTGTACTGGGTGAAGGTGTATGAGGTGCCGCAAGGTTCGCGCAACTCGCGCGGCCGTCCGATCGTCAATATGTTCCCGCTGCAGGACGGCGAAAAGATCACGGTTGTGCTGCCGGTGAAGGAATTCTCGGCGGACAAGTTCGTCTTCATGGCGACCGCGCTCGGAACGGTCAAAAAGACGCCGCTTGAAGCCTTCAGCCGCCCGATGCGCAAGGGTATTATCGCGGTCGGTCTCGACGACGGCGATTACCTGATCGGCGCGGCCATCACGGACGGCCAGCACGACGTCATGCTGTTCTCCGATGCGGGCAAGGCCGTGCGCTTCGACGAAAACGATGTGCGTCCGATGGGCCGCGAGGCACGCGGCGTGCGCGGCATGCAGCTCGACGATGCGCAGCAGGTCATAGCGCTGCTCGTTGCCGGCGATGAGCAGCAGTCGGTGCTCACCGCAACCGAGAACGGATACGGCAAGCGCACGCCGATCACCGAGTACACGCGTCATGGGCGCGGTACGAAGGGGATGATCGCGATCCAGACGTCCGAGCGTAACGGCAAGGTTGTCGCGGCGACGCTCGTCGACTCCGAAGCCCAGATCATGCTGATTACGACAACGGGTGTGCTGATCCGCACGCGTGTGTCGGAAATCCGCGAAATGGGACGTGCGACACAAGGTGTTACACTCATCAGCCTTGACGAGGGCACGAAGCTTTCCGGTCTGCAACAGGTCGCGGAGGCCGACGCAGAAGGCGAGGCGGGCGACGTCGAACCGGGTGAGGGCGAGGGCGAGAATGGGGTGTAACCCGTCAGCAGTAAATCGTCAGTAGTAACTCGCTAGCAGTCAATCATAGGGGCGGTCCGCGCGAGCGGGCCAGCCAGTGCAGGAAAGTCCTGAATGGCGCGAGGCAGAACCGGTTGCGGGCGAATGACGCACCGCACGGTCCGCAGCGCGGACAGTTCGACTAATTTCTCTAATAAGGGAGTAATGATGCAAAAACGATTCAAGCAGGTTTTGTTGCTGGCCGCTCTCGTGCCGACGTTTGCAATGGCCCAGGCGCTCCAGTCCCCGGCGCCCGCGCAAGCTCCGGCCGCTGCCGCAGCACCGATCGATTCGGCCAAGCAAGCCGCGATCAAGGACCTGCTCGACGCGATCGACGCACAGAAGCTCGTCGGCGCAATCGGTAACAGCGCACAGATGCAGGCCAAGCAGCTCGTTCCGGCGATCCTGTCGGACGCACTGTCCGAAAACAAGACGATGACGGACAAGCAAAAGCAGGCTTCCGTCCCGGCGCTGCAAAAGAACGCGGTGCCGAAGCTCGTTGACCAGGCAGGCCAGGTCTTCGCAACCGACGCGTTCCGCCAGGACGCAATGACGGCTCAGTACGAAGCCTACGCAAAGTACTACAGCACGCAGGAAATCAAGGACCTGACCACGTTCTACCGCAGCCCGACCGGCCGCAAGTTCATCCAGGTGCAAGATCAAGTCGGCCGTGACGTCGTGAGCGGTCTGATGCAGAAGTACATGCCGCAATCGATCAAGGCAACGCGCGACCAGGCCGACAAGGAAGTCGCCGCGGTCAAGTCGGCCAAGTAATCGGTCGATCGGTCAAACAAGGGCGCGCGAGTCCCGGCCGAACCGCTTCAGGGATCGGGCAGGGATCGAAAAGCGCGCGCTTTTGGTAGCCGGGAGCCGCGTTGGCGGGTTCCCGGTGACAGTGCGATAATGGCCGTTTGCGCGTGAGCGCAGACGGTCATTTTCTTTTTCGGGCGCGGTTTTCGGCCTTTTTTGCCGCAGCGCCCGCCTCGGGGATCTCATTACGATGCGCGTGTTCAACTTCTCCGCCGGACCTGCGGCGCTGCCCGAAGAGGTGCTGCGCCAGGCCGCCGACGAAATGCTCGACTGGCACGGCAGCGGGATGGGCGTGATGGAAATGAGCCATCGCGGCCCCGAATTCATGCAGATCCACAGCGAGGCACTGCTCGATCTGCGCGACTTGCTGCAGGTTCCGGCGAGCCACCACATCCTGTTTTTGCAGGGCGGCGGCATCGGCGAGAACGCCATCGTTCCGCTGAACCTGTTCGGCACGAAGCCGCGCGCGGACTTCGTGGTAACCGGCTCGTGGTCGCAGAAGTCGCAGAAGGAAGCGCTCAAGTACGGCGCGGCCCACATTGCCGCGACGGGCCGCACGGGCGCCGGCTTCACGCATTCGCCGCCGAAAAGCGAGTGGCAGCTCTCCGACGATCCCGCCTACGTGCATCTGTGCACGAACGAAACGATCGATGGCGTCGAGACGTTCGAGATCCCCGACCTCGGCGATATTCCGCTTGTGGCGGATGCTTCGTCGCACATCCTTTCGCGTCCGATGGACATCGCCAAATACGGCGTGCTCTACGGCGGTGCGCAGAAGAACATCGGCATGGCCGGCGTCACGGTCGTGATCGTGCGCGAAGACCTGCTCGACCGCGCGATGCCGATCTGCCCGTCCGCGTTCGAATGGAAGACGGTTGCCGCGAACAACTCCATGTTCAACACGCCGCCCACCTACGCGATCTACATCGCCGGGCTCGTGTTCAAGTGGCTCAAGCGCCAGGGCGGCCTGGCCGCCATGGAAGCGCGCAATATCGAAAAAGCGCAGCTGCTCTACGACACGATCGACGCGAGCGGCTTCTACATCAACAAGGTGGAGCGCCGCGCGCGCTCGCGGATGAACGTACCGTTCTTCCTCGCCGACGAAACACGTAACGAAGATTTCCTCGCCGGCGCGAAGGCGCGCGGGCTGTTGCAGCTGAAGGGCCACAAGTCCGTCGGCGGCATGCGGGCGTCGATTTACAACGCGGTGCCGCTCGAGGCAGTGAAAGCACTGGTCGAGTACATGAAGGAATTCGAAGCAAAGCACGCATGAGTCCCCGGGTGGTCCACCGGGTTGGCTGCATCGGGCGCTAGCGTGCGCGCATCCTTTCATATTGCCGGTTTCACGCATGGACGACGAACTCAATTCAAAACTCAAGCCGCTGCGCGAGCGCATCGACGCGATCGATGCGCAGCTGATCGCACTGCTGAACCAGCGTGCGGCGGTCGCGCTCGAAGTGGGCGAGGTCAAGAAGCACTACAACGCACCGGTGTTTCGCCCCGAGCGCGAGCTGCAGGTCATCGCACGCCTGCAGGACATGAGCGACGGGCCGCTCGGCAACGATCACATCAGCGCGATCTGGCGCGAGATCATGGCCGCGAGCCGCTCGCTCGAAAAGACCATTACGACCGCCTATCTCGGTCCGGTCGGCACGTATAGCGAAGAGGCGATGCACGCGTACTTCGGTCAGACGATCGAAGGGCTGCCGTGCCCGTCGATCGACGAAGTGTTTCGCTCGGTCGAGGCGGGCGCCGCCGAATTCGGCGTCGTGCCGGTCGAGAATTCGGCCGAAGGCGCGGTGTCGCGCACGCTCGATCTGTTCCTCGAAATGCAACTCGCCATCGGCGGCGAAATCGCGCTGCCGATCCAGCACAATCTGCTGACGCAAAGCGGCACGCTCAAGGGCGTCACGCGCGTGTGCGCGCACCCGCATGCGCTTGCACAGTGCCAGCACTGGCTCACCGCGAACGCGCCGCAGCTCGAGCGCCAGGCCGTGGCGAGCAACGCCGAGGCCGCGCGTCTGGCTGCCGCCGATCCGTCCGTTGCCGCCATTGCGGGCGAGCGCGCGGCCGCGCACTACGGTCTGCAGATCGCGAGCGCGCTGATTCAGGACGATCCGCACAACCGCACGCGCTTCGTGATCATCGGCAAGCAACTCGCGGGTGTGACGGGGCACGACCAGACGTCGATGATCGTTTCGGTGAAAAACGAGCCGGGCGCCGTCTACAAGCTGCTTGAGCCGCTCGCGCGCCACGGCGTGTCGATGACGCGCTTCGAGTCGCGTCCGGCGCGCGTCGGCACGTGGGAGTACTACTTCTACATCGATTTCGAAGGCCATCGCGACGATCCCGCCGTGGCCGCTGCGCTCGATGACCTCGGCAAGAAGGCCGCGTATCTGAAGATCCTGGGATCGTATCCGCGCCTGCGCTAAGGCTGCGTGTGACGATCGCTCTGCCTGAAGAGCCCGCGGCGGCGTAGTGGCGTCTGCCGCGGCGCTCGAAGGCTCGCTCGCGACGATGTGATCGCGGCGTATGTTTCCCAATTTCCGGTGATGTCGTGAGCGCGTTTCCCTTTAACAAACTGGTAATTTTCGGCGTCGGCCTGATCGGCGGATCGCTTGCGCTCGGCCTGCGCGAGCGCGGCGCGACGGGCCGTGTGATCGGCGTCGGGCGGCATGCGCACGCCGTCGAGCGCGCGCTCGAACTGGGCGTGATCGACGTGGCGACGACGCTCGCCGACGAAGCGGCGCTGGCCGAGGCACTCACGGGCGCCGATATCGTGCTGCTCGCCGCGCCCGTTGCGCAGACGCGCACGCTGCTCGAACGCATCGCGCCGCACCTCGAAGCGCAGACGCTCGTGACCGACGCGGGCAGCACGAAGAGCGACGTGATCGAAGCCGCACGCGCAGCGCTCGGTGCGCGCGTCGCGCAGTTCGTGCCCGGGCATCCGATCGCGGGCCGGGAATCGAGCGGCATCGAGGCCGCGCTGCCCGACCTCTACGTCGGCCGCAACGTCGTGCTGTGCCCACTCCCGGAGAACGCGCCGCAGGCGGTCGAGCGCATCGCTGCAATGTGGCGTGCGACCGGCGCCGTGACGGGCACGATGAGTGCCGCGCAGCACGACCGCGTGTTCGCGGCGGTGAGCCATCTGCCGCACGTGCTGTCGTTCGCGCTCGTCGATCAGATTCTTGCGTCGCCGGATGCCGAACTCAAATTCTCGTTTGCGGCGGGCGGCTTCCGCGATTTCACCCGCATCGCCGCGTCGAGCCCCGAAATGTGGCGCGACGTGTGCCTCGCGAACCGCACCGCGCTGCTCGCGGAGCTCGACGCCTACACTGGAGCGCTTGTGAAGCTGCGCGCAGCCATCGACACCGGTGACGGCGCCGCGCTCGAAGCACTGTTCGCGCGCTCGCGCGAGGCCCGCACCGCGTGGCAGGAGCGCGGCGGCAAGCGGGTCGCCGACGCATCCCCCGACAAATAAGCGAAATAAGCGCCCGACCGAATTCTCAGGACTAGCTCATGGACTACCTCGATCTCGGACCGTTCTCCCGTGCCTCCGGCACGATCTATCTGCCCGGCTCGAAGAGCATCTCGAACCGCGTGCTGCTGCTTGCGGCGCTGGCCGAAGGTGAGACGACGATCACGAATCTGCTCGACTCCGACGACACGCGCGTCATGCACGATGCGCTAGAAACGCTCGGCGTGAAGCTCCGGCGCGAAGGCGAGACCTGCGTCGTGCAGGGCACGCGCGGCGCCTTCCAGGCACGGCGCGCGGATCTCTTCCTCGGCAACGCGGGCACGGCGGTGCGCCCGCTGACGGCGGCGCTCGCGGTCAACGGCGGCGACTACCGCATCTTCGGCGTGCCGCGCATGCATGAGCGGCCTATCGGGGACCTCGTGGACGGCCTGCGCCAGATCGGCGCGTCGATCGACTACGAGGAAAAAGAGGGCTATCCGCCGCTGCGCATCCGTCCGGCGCAGGTCGCAGTCGACGGGCCGATCCGCGTGCGCGGCGACGTGTCGAGCCAGTTCCTCACCGCGCTCCTGATGACGCTGCCGCTCGTGCGCGCGAAGGACGGCGTGAGCGTCGTCGAGGTGGACGGCGAGCTGATCTCGAAGCCCTACATCGATATCACCATCAAGCTCATGGAGCGCTTCGGCGTGAAGGTCGAGCGCCCCGGCACGCATCGCTTCGAAGTGCCGGCGGGCGTGCGCTACCAGTCGCCGGGCAAGATCATGGTCGAGGGCGATGCGTCGTCGGCGTCCTATTTCCTCGCCGCGGGCGCACTCGGCGGCGGGCCTTTGCGCGTCGTGGGCGTGGGCCGCACGAGCATCCAGGGCGACATCGGTTTCGCCGATGCGCTCGGCCGCATGGGCGCCAACGTCACGATGTCCGACGACTGGATCGAGGTGCGCGGCATCGGCAACGACCACGGCAAGCTCAATCCGGTCGACATGGACTTCAACCTGATCCCCGACGCGGCGATGACGATTGCCGTGGCCGCGCTCTTCGCCGACGGCGCCACGACGCTGCGCAACATCGCGAGCTGGCGCGTGAAGGAAACCGACCGCATCGCCGCGATGGCGAAGGAGCTGCGCAAGGTCGGCGCCGACGTGCAGGAGGGCGAGGACTATCTGATCGTGCGTCCGCCCGCGCGCCTCACGCCGAACGCCGCGATCGACACCTACGACGACCACCGCATGGCGATGTGCTTCTCGCTCGTGAGTCTCGGCGGCGTGCCGGTGCGGATCAACGATCCGAAGTGCGTCGGCAAGACGTTCCCCGATTATTTCGAGCGTTTTCTCACGCTCGCACAACCCTGAGCCCGGCCCTGACGTCAGCATGAAATCGTCCCGCCCCTTTTATCCTGTTCCCGTCATCGCCATCGACGGCCCGACCGCGTCCGGCAAGGGCACGGTGGCCACGCTGGTCGCCGCGCATCTCGGCTTTCACCTGCTCGACAGCGGCGCGCTCTATCGTCTGTCGGCGCTCGCGAGCGTGCGGTACGCGATTGCGCCCGACGATGCCGATGGCCTGGCCAAACTCGTCGACGATCTGCACATCACGTTCCGTGAAGGGCTCGCGCAGCTCGACGGTGTGGATGTGTCGAGCGAAATCCGCGAGGAGGCGATCGGCAACCGGGCCTCGATGATCGCGGCGCATCCGCCTGTGCGCGCGGCGCTGGTGGCGCGCCAGCGGGCGTTTCGCAAGCTGCCCGGACTTGTCGCGGACGGCCGCGACATGGGCACGGTGATCTTCCCGGACGCCGTCCTGAAGGTGTTTCTGACAGCCAGCGTCGAGGCACGCGCGGCCCGGCGGTATAAGCAATTGATCCAGAAGGGATTTTCTGCTAATATGGATGACTTACTCCGGGATTTGCGTGAGCGCGATGCACGCGACAGCAACCGCGCTGCCGCGCCGCTTAAGCCCGCGGAGGGTGCGATGCTGCTCGACACCTCGGCGCTGTCCATCGACCAGGCGGTCGAACAGGTTGTGCAATGGTATCGGGTACATGCGCGAGTACATGAAAGGGCGCATGAAGCCCAACATGGACAGGCGTCGCGTCATCACGATTAGTTTCAGTTGTAGTTTGAGTTGTAGCTGCAGTAGTAGTGGTGCTCCGCGTGAGCGGGGCGTGTGTTAAACCCTTTAACCCCGTATGGTTTTTGCATTCGTGCCGCGAACTGGTGTTCCGGCATCGGCGTGAAACCGGTCAGGATGGCCGGTGAGCAGTAAGACGCCGGGCAAGATCCATGCAAATTCAGATTTCTATGTCCGACCTGCAAACCTCTACCCCGAATACCGAATCTTTCGCGGCTCTGTTCGAAGAGTCGCTGACCCGCCAGGACATGCGCGCCGGCGAAGTCATCTCCGCTGAAGTCGTGCGCGTCGACCACAACTTCGTGGTCGTCAACGCTGGCCTGAAGTCCGAGGCCTACATTCCCATCGAGGAATTCCTGAACGACCAGGGCGAGGTTGAGGTTCAGTCGGGCGATTTCGTTTCCGTCGCGATCGACGCGCTGGAAAACGGTTATGGCGACACGATCCTGTCGCGCGACAAGGCCAAGCGCCTTGCTTCGTGGCTGTCGCTGGAAAAGGCTCTCGACAACAACGAACTCGTGACCGGCACGATCACGGGCAAGGTCAAGGGCGGCATGACCGTCATGGTCAACGGCATCCGCGCGTTCCTGCCGGGTTCGCTCGTCGACACGCGTCCGGTCAAGGACACGACGCCGTACGAAGGCAAGACCCTCGAATTCCGCGTCATCAAGCTCGACCGCAAGCGTAACAACGTCGTGCTGTCGCGCCGCGCAGTGATCGAAGCCACGCAGGGCGAAGAGCGCGCGAAGCTGCTCGAGACGCTCAAGGAAGGCGCGATCGTCAACGGCGTGGTCAAGAACATCACCGACTACGGCGCGTTCGTCGACCTCGGCGGCATCGACGGCCTGCTGCACATCACCGACATCGCATGGCGTCGCGTGCGTCACCCGAGCGAAGTTCTGTCGGTTGGCCAGGAAGTCACCGCCAAGATCCTCAAGTTCGACCAGGAAAAGAACCGCGTCTCGCTCGGCATCAAGCAACTGGGCGACGATCCGTGGGAAGGCATCTCGCGCCGCTACCCGTCGGGCACGCGCCTGTTCGGCAAGGTCACGAACATCACCGACTACGGCGCGTTCGTCGAAGTCGAGTCGGGCATCGAAGGCCTCGTCCACGTTTCGGAAATGGACTGGACCAACAAGAACGTTGCTCCGTCGAAGGTTGTCCAGCTGGGCGACGAAGTCGAAGTCATGGTCCTCGAGATCGACGAAGACCGCCGTCGTATCAGCCTCGGCATGAAGCAGTGCAAGCCGAATCCGTGGGATGACTTCAGCCGCAACTTCAAGAAGGGCGACAAGATCCAGGGCGCAATCAAGTCGATCACCGACTTCGGCGTGTTCATCGGTCTGCCCGGCGGCATCGACGGCCTCGTCCACCTGTCGGACCTGTCGTGGAGCGAAACCGGCGAAGAAGCCGTGCGCAAGTACAAGAAGGGCGACGAAGTCGAGGCAGTCGTGCTCGGTATCGACGTCGAGAAGGAACGCATTTCGCTCGGCATCAAGCAGCTCGAAGGCGACCCGTTCAGCAACTTCGTTGCTGTCAACGACAAGGGTTCGACTGTCGACGGTATCGTCAAGTCGGTCGACGCCAAGGGCGCTGTGATCACGCTGAACGCCGATGTCGAAGGCTACCTGCGTGCTTCGGAAATCGCCCAGGACCGCGTGGAAGACGCCCGCAACGTGCTGAAGGAAGGCGACAAGGTCAACGCGATGATCATCAACATCGATCGCAAGTCGCGTGGCATCAACCTGTCGATCAAGGCGAAGGATTCGGCCGAGCAGCAAGAAGCGCTGCGCAGCATGTCGGCTGATTCGAACGCAGCGGCAAGCGGCACGACGAACCTCGGCGCGCTGCTGAAGGCCAAGCTCGACGGCCAGAACCAGTAAGCCTCAAGGGGCAGCTGAAGTATGACCAAATCTGAATTGGTCGCGCAGCTGGCTACGCGATTTCCGCAACTTGTCCTCAAGGATGCGGATTTCGCGGTCAAGACGATGCTCGATGCGATGTCCGACGCGCTTGCGAAGGGTCACCGCATCGAAATTCGCGGCTTCGGCAGTTTCGGCCTGAACCGCCGGCCGTCGCGCGTCGGACGCAACCCGAAGTCGGGGGAAAAAGTGCTGGTGCCCGAGAAGTTCGTGCCTCACTTCAAGCCCGGCAAGGAGTTGCGCGAGCGCGTCGACCAGCGCTCGGGCGAACCACTGAAGGCGGACGAGCCAGACGACGATCTGTAAGCGTTGCCTGCAGCAACGGCAACCTTGCGGATCGCCGGCGCTCAATCGAGTTGGCCAGCCGCATGGACCGGAAAAAGCGCCTCAGGGCGCTTTTTTTTCGCCTGTGCCGTGCGCGTCCGGTGCCGGGTCCCGTGCCGGGTCCCGTGCCTGTTCCTGTGCTTCTTCCTGTGGCTCGTGCGCGCAGGGCGGCAAGGCGTGATGATCGGCCTCAGTACCGCGGCTTCCCGCGCAGGTGCCCTGCGGCAGGGCGTTCATTTACAATACGGGGCGATTCGGCTCGATTTGTGCTGCCACGCCGCACGGCGGCCGTCGCCGGCGCCTTTTTCGCAACTGCCGAGAGACCCTTTCATGAAATTGATTGCCTGGGTGATCCGTGTGCTGGTGTTCGTGTTGCTGCTCGTGCTCGCGCTCTCCAACACGCAACCCGCAACGCTGAGCTTTCTTGCCGGGTACGCGTGGCAGGCTCCGCTGATCCTGATCGGCCTCGCGTTCTTCGTGGTCGGGTTGCTCGCCGGGCTGCTTTCGGCGCTGCCGGCCCTGTTCAAGCTGCGCATGGAAAACGGCCGCCTGAAGCGGGATCTGCGCACCGCTCGCGAAACGCCCGCGCCGGTCGCCGAACCGCCGCTGCCGCCGCTCATCTGAATCGCTAGTGTCACCGCGCGCCGTATACGCGCGCGGCTCATCCTCCTGCTTAAACCATCGCTCGCATGGATCTCGATTTCTGGTGGCTGCTCGTCATTCCCGTCGCATTCGCGCTCGGCTGGATGGCGTCTCGCTACGATCTCAAGGCGCTGTTATCCGAAAGCGCCAATCTGCCGCGCTCGTATTTCCGCGGACTGAATTTCCTGCTCAACGAGCAGCCGGACAAAGCCATCGATGCGTTTATCGAGGTCGCCAAACTCGACCCCGAAACGGTCGAGCTGCACTTCGCGCTCGGCAATCTGTTCCGCCGCCGCGGCGAAACCGACCGCGCGATCCGCGTGCATCAGAACCTGCTTTCGCGTCCCGACCTGCCCGTGAACGAACGCGATCACGCGCTCTATGAACTCGGCCAGGATTACCTGAAGGCGGGCATGCTCGACCGCGCCGAAGAAACCTTCGTTTCGCTGCAGTCGGGCGATTACGCGCAAGGCGCGCAACGCGCGCTCCTCACGATCTACGAGATCGAGAAAGACTGGAACCGCTCGATCGAGACCGCGCGTCACCTCGAAACGATGGGCGCCGGTTCGCTCGACCTCGAAATCGCCCAGTTCCACTGCGAACTCGCGCAAGAAGCGCTGCAGCAGAAAAAGCCCGACGAGGCGCGGCGCCAGCTCGACCGGGCGCTGAAAGCGAATCCGCAGAACGTGCGCGCGACGATCCTCGGCGGCGACGTCGATGCGGCGAGCGGCGCGTTCGAAGCCGCGCTCGCGCAGTGGCGCCGCGTGGAGGAGCAAAACCCCGCGTACCTGCCGCTCGTCGCCGAGAAGGTCATGAAGGCCTACGAGGCGCTCGGCCATGCCGAAGACGGCGCGCAGCTGCTCACCGAGTGGGTCGACGCGTATTCGTCGAACGATCTGCTCGACGTCGCTTACAAGTACGTGGCGGCGCTGCGCGGCGCCGACGCGGCACACGTGCTCGCGCGCACGCAGATGCAGAAGTCGCCGAATCTCGCCGGCATGTCGCGGCTGCTCGAAGCGCAGCAGGCCGCCGCGGAGGAGCCGCGCCGAAGCGAAATCGAATTGATGCGCTCGCTGCTCCAGCAGCGCACCAAAAATCTGCCACGGTACACGTGCCAGAATTGCGGTTTCCGGGCGCGCCTCTTCTACTGGCAGTGCCCTGGATGCAGCGGCTGGGAAACCTATGCACCGCGCCGCGTCGAGCCTGTTCCCGCCTCGAACTGAACGAACTGAACGTCGGGCGGCGCTCGTGCGCACTGCGCGCCTGACTGGCCGCCCGCAAACGGGCGGCTCGCCGCCAAACCCATTTCCGAATATGTCACCGGAGCGCGTATGAAAATCACCATTATCGGTACCGGCTACGTCGGTCTCGTCACCGGGGCGTGCCTCGCTGAAATCGGTCACGACGTGTTCTGCCTCGATGTCGATCCGCGCAAGATCGATATCCTGAACAGCGGCGGCGTGCCGATCCACGAGCCGGGTCTGCTCGAACTCATCGCGCGCAACCGTGCCGCAGGCCGCATCACGTTTTCGACCGATATCGCCGCGAGCGTCGCGCATGGCGACGTGCAGTTCATCGCCGTGGGCACGCCGCCCGACGAGGACGGCTCGGCCGACCTGCAGTACGTCCTCGAAGCGGCGCGCAGCATCGGCCGCTACATGGACGGCTTCAAGGTGGTCGTCGACAAGTCGACGGTGCCCGTGGGCACCGCACAGCGCGTGCGCGGCGTGCTCGCCGAGGAACTGGCGAAGCGCGGCCTGGCCGACAGCGAGCAGCACGGTTTCTCGGTCGTGTCGAATCCCGAGTTCCTGAAGGAAGGCGCGGCCGTCGAAGATTTCATGCGGCCGGACCGCATCATCATCGGCATCGACGAGGACGAGCAGGGCAACGTTGCGCGCGAGAAGATCAAGCGCCTCTACGCGCCGTTCAACCGCAATCACGAGCGCACGATCTACATGGATGTGCGCTCCGCCGAGTTCACGAAGTATGCGGCCAACGCCATGCTCGCCACGCGCATCTCGTTCATGAACGAGATGGCGAATCTCGCCGATCGCGTGGGCGCCGACATCGAATCGGTGCGGCGCGGCATCGGCTCCGATCCGCGTATCGGCTATCACTTCCTCTATGCGGGCTGCGGCTACGGCGGTTCGTGCTTCCCGAAGGACGTGCAGGCGCTCATGCACCTGGGGCGCGCGCACGGCGTGCCGATGCGCATGGCGGAGGCGACCCACCTCGCGAACGAGGAGCAGGCGCACTTCCTCGCGCAGCTCCTCGAGCAGACGGTGGGGGTCCTGAAGGACAAGGCGATCGCCCTCTGGGGGCTCGCGTTCAAGCCGGAGACGGACGACGTTCGCGAGTCGCCGGCCATCAAGCTGACCGGCGTGCTGCTCGCCAAGGGCGCGCGCGTCGTG
>NZ_JAMXLH010000020.1 GCF_024281035.1 Paraburkholderia sp. | reverse complement strand
GGGGCTTGGGGCTTGGGGCTTGGGGCTTGGGGCTTGGGGCTTGGGGCTTGGGGCTTGGGGCTTGGAGGCTCAGAGGTTTAGAGGCGCAGCGGCTCAGAGGCTCACCGGCTCAGAGGCTCACCGGCTCCTGCTCGAGCGCCACGCCGAAGCGCGCCGCGACGTCGCGCTGGATCGCCCGCGCGAGTTCGAGAATATCGGCGCCCGTCGCGCCGCCGCGGTTCACGAGCACCAGCGCCTGGCGGTCGTGAACGGCTGCCGCGCGCAGCGCGCGGCCTTTCCAGCCGCACTGGTCGATCATCCAGCCCGCGGCCAGCTTCACGCGCCCGTCCGCCTGCCGGTACGAGACGATTTGCGGCTCGCGTGCGAAAAGCGCATCGAACTGCGGCGCGTCGATGACCGGATTCTTGAAGAAGCTTCCCGCATTGCCGATGAGCAGCGGGTCCGGCAGCTTCGCGCGCCGCACCGCCACCACGGCGTCGTAGATCGCGCGCGCATCGGGTGCGCCATCGGCGCCGCGCTCTGCGAGCGCGCGCGACAGATCCGCGTAACCGGCGTTCGGCTGCCACGCCTTGGGCAGCCGGAACGTCACCGACGTGATCACGTAGCGATTGCGCCCTTCGCGCTTGAAAAAGCTGTCGCGGTAGCCGAACGCGCAGTCTTCGGCGTCGAATTCGGTCACCGCGCCCGTCGCCGTCTCGATTGCGCGCACCGATGCGCAGCGATCGGCCATTTCGAGCCCATAGGCGCCGATGTTCTGGATCGGCGCCGCGCCCACCGTCCCCGGAATCAGTGCGAGGTTTTCGAGGCCCGGCATGCCCGCTTCGAGCGTCCACGAAACGAATTCGTGCCAGCTCTCGCCCGCTGCGGCCTCGACGTACCAGGCGTCGGCGTCCTCGCGCACCACGCGGCGGCCGTGCAGCGCCATGAGCAGCACGAGGCCGTCGTAATCGCGCGTGAGCACCACGTTGCTGCCGCCGCCGAGCACGAGCATCGGCAACCCCGCCGCGCGCGGGTCGCGCACGGCGTCGATCAGGTCCGCTTCGCTATCGATGCGGCAGGCAAGGCGCGCGCGCACGTCGAAACCGAAGGTGTTGTGTGCGCGCAGCGCATATCCGGCGGCGAACCACACGGTGGACAAATCGACGGTGATCGGATCAGGGGCGGACATCGCAGCCAACGGAGAAGCGGACAAGACGGACAAAAACGGACAACCCAGGACAAAAAGCGGACTGCACCGGCAGGACAGATCGGGCCTATAACCGGGACAACAACCAGGCCGCTAACCAGGCTAACAACCAGGCCGCCGACCGGACCAACACCCGGTAACGCGCCCGCGGCCGCGCGGCCTTGGGCAAACGCAATGGCGCCGGTAGAATGGCGTCGGTCCGTGATTATAGCGAGTGTGCGGCGCGGCGCCTGTCTGGATGGCCGCCGCCCGCAGCTACAGCACCCGCACTACTGGGAGAAAGCAATGCCATCGTTTGACGTCGTCAGCGAAGCCAACATGATCGAAGTGAAGAACGCCATCGAGCAATCCAACAAGGAGATCTCGACGCGCTTCGACTTCAAGGGCTCGGATGCGCGTGTCGAGCAAAAGGAACGCGAGCTGACCGCGTTCGCCGACGACGACTTCAAGCTCGGCCAGGTGAAGGACGTGCTGATCTCGAAGATGGCCAAGCGCAACGTGGACGTGCGCTTCCTCGACTACGGCAAGATCGAGAAGATCGGCGGCGACAAGCTCAAGCAGGTCATCACCGTCAAAAAGGGCGTGTCGGGCGACCTCGCCAAGAAGATCGTCAGGCTCGTCAAGGACAGCAAGATCAAGGTTCAGGCGAGCATCCAGGGCGACGCCGTGCGCGTGACCGGCACGAAGCGCGACGACCTGCAAAGCGTGATCGCCATGCTGCGCAAGGACGTCACCGACACTCCGCTCGACTTCAACAATTTCCGCGACTGACCGGACTGATCGCACGGGCGAAATGCATACGCTGAAGGCACGCGCCACGGCTGCCGTGCCTTCGCCGCTCGCGACCGCTCGCGACGTGCGAATCCGGCAATCGTTGCCCCAATGTTGTCCCGATGTTGCCCCGATCGCCAGGCGGTCGCAGCGCATAAAGACGCGTGCTTGCTGCGGAAAAAAGCGGGAAAGTAACCCTACTGCCTGAAAAAAGCGCTTGACGCGCCACTGGACACCGGGTACCGTCACCGGGCAAAATCGCCAAAATGCTTGATCGCTCATCTTTTGCCGCTTTATGCGGCTCTCGTTGACCTCTTCTTTTTTGATTTTTCATTCGCCTTCTTTTCTGGGGCGTGAATTTTTGTTCGTTTGTTTAAGGATTTACTAGTGGAAACCGGTACTGTTAAGTGGTTCAACGATAGCAAGGGCTTTGGCTTCATCACCCCGGACAAGGGCGGCGACGACCTGTTCGCGCACTTCTCCGAAGTGAAGGGCACGGGCTTCAAGACGCTGGCCGAGGGCCAGAAGGTCAGCTACGAAACGAAGCGTGGCCCGAAGGGTCTGCAGGCTTCGAACATCACGCCGCTGTAAAGCTGCCTGATGGCGTCCGCCCGTTGGGGCGGAGCGATTCTCTTGCCTTGCCGTGGCGCTCGCGCGCCACGGCAAGGCATTCCTCTTTTCTGGCATTCCTGGTTGTGCCGCACCGGCAGGTGAAAGGTGTGGTGTTCGTGGTTTGTCTCGTCTTCGCGTCTATCGGTCGATATCGGGTTCGCGCCAGCTGGCTCAGAACCGGGTGCTGATCGACGGCGTCGCTCAGGCGTATTCCCCGGAAAATCCGCAGCGCTTCTGGATTGCCGGAGTTCGCCGCCCTGAACATCGTTGCTCCCTGGCCCGGTTCGCGCTCATTCGCTTTCGCGCGTATAGGCAAATTGCGCCGGACAACGCTCTACATCACCCTGCGCGAAAGCGATGCAGTGACCGGCCGTATTCGCCGACGTCTTGCATCGACGCCACACGACGCTCTTTGGAGGCATTGATTTGGCAAAGGAAGAACTGCTGGAACTCGACGGAGTCGTCGACGAAGTGCTGCCGGACAGCAAATACCGCGTCACGCTCGAAAACGGCGTGGTGGTCAGTGCATATGCATCGGGCCGCATGCGCAAGAATCACATTCGAATTCTCGCCGGCGACCGGGTCACGCTGGAGTTGTCGGTCTACGATCTGACGAAAGGTCGGATCAACTTCCGCCACAAGGACGAGCGCGCGCCGAGTGGACAGCCGCGAACCGGCACGTACCGCCGATAAGCGTGCTGCGGCCCTGAACGCACGCATTTGCTTCTGCTCGCTGCGATTGAGTGGCAACCGAGCAACGACTAAGCGAAAACTGAGTGGAAACTAGGCCGCCCCGCGAGGCGGCGCGCTGTGGCGTGCGAGAAACCGGTCGAGCTGGCCAGCGAACGCCTTGCTGTCGCGCGCACTGAAGGGCGTCGGCCCGCCCGTTTCAACGCCCGAATTGCGCAGTTGTTCCATGACGTCGCGCATGGTCAGGCGCTCACGGATATTGTCAGGCGTGAACCAGTTTCCGCGCGGATCGAGCGCGTGTCCGCCGCGCTCGATCACCGCAGCGGCGAGCGGGATATCCGCGGTAATCACCAGGTCGCCCGATGTGACGAGTTCCACGATGCGCGCATCGGCTGCATCGAAACCCGCGGGCACCTGGATCGACTTGATAAACGGAGACGGCGGCGTGCGCAGGAACTGGTTGGCAACCAGCGTCACGCGCACTTCGGCACGCCGCGCGGCCCGGAACAACATGTCTTTGATGACGGCAGGACAGGCGTCGGCATCGACCAGCACTTGCATGAAGATCATTCCAGTACGTTAGGCCGCGATCATATACCAGGCGCTTGCTGCGATTCGGAGCGACGCCACGAATATTTCCTGCGCAGTTTCGCGTGCGGGCGTTCGGTTTTCTGCGGTTCGCCGCGCGTATCTTCAGGCAGCCGACGTCCCGGCCGCAATCGCTTCTTCGATCACGGCCAGCGCATCCAGCATCTGCTCAGGCGTGACGGTCAGCGGCGGTGTAAGCGTCAGCACGTTGCCCATGGTCGTCTTGAACGACAGGCCGCGATTCAGTGCGCGATAGAGTACGGCCTCCGCGAGTTCGTTATCGGGTGCCTTATCCGCGCGGCTTTTCACGAGTTCGATCCCGAGCAGCACACCGCGTCCGCGCACGTCGCCAATCGCACCGAGCCTGCGCTTCATCTCGTCCATCCGTTCGAGCGCAAGCGCGCCCACGCGTGCCGCATTCTCCACGAGACCTTCATCCTCGATGATCTGAATCGTCGTGAGCGCCGCGCGCGTCGTGACGGGATTCTTTTCGTGCGTGTAGTGACCGAACGCCCAGCCGCCCGCCACGTCCAGATCCGCGCGCGCGAGGCACGCGGCGATGGGGAGAATTCCGCCGCCCAGCGCTTTGCCCATCACGAGGATGTCCGGCACGACGCCGTCGTGGTCGCACGCGAACATTCGCCCGGTCTTCCCGAGCCCGGTCGGAATCTCGTCGAAGATGAGCAGCGCGCCGTGGCGGCGACACGCCTCCTGCACGCGTCGCCAATAGCCCGGCGGCGGCAGATAAGGCACGCAGCGCGCGGGCTCGGCGATCACAGCCGCCACATCGCCCTCGCGCGCCAACACGTAATCCACCATGTTCGCGCACGCCATGTTGCATGCGTCGAGTCTCGCCGCGCCGTGCTCGTCGCAGGCGTGCCCGTACGGGCACCGATAGCACGCGAACGGCGCGACGTGCTGCGCCCCCGCGACGAGCGGCGCGGCTGGCCCCGCACGAAACAGCGCTTCGCCCGACAACGCCGATGCGCCGATCCCCGCACCGTGAAACGCATCCCAGAACGACAGCGTCTTGAAGCGTCCGGTGGCCGTGCGAGCGAGTTTGATCGCGACTTCGATTGCGTCGGAGCCTCCGGTTGTCAGGAGTACCTTCGATAAATCGCCCGGCGCGATTGCCGCGAGCTTTTCTGCGAGTTCCACCGCCGTTTCGCAGGCATAGCGGCGCGGCGCGAACGACAGTGCGTCCATTTGCGCCGTGATGGCCTGCTTGAGCCGTGGATGGCCGTAGCCGATGTGGTGCACGTTATTGCCGTGGAAATCCATGTACCTGCGTCCCGCGAGGTCCTCGATCCAGATGCCTTCGGCCTTTGCAATCGCGTTCAGGCACGGCGTGGACACGGACTGGTGGACGAACGCCGCGGCGTCGCGCGCGAGGAGTGCACGCGTGTTGGCGTCGAGCGAGCGCGCTTGCCATGTGTGACGGCGGCCGGTGAGATTGGTGTCGCTTTCCGACTGAGTCACGCTGCCGGCGGGCAATGCGGGCGCACTCATGAGCGCACCGTCGCGAAGGGGGTAATGCAGGAATCGCCGGTGTGTGCCGCCGGTACAGTCATGAAGAAGGATGCAGGCCGCGCATCGTGCGTCGTTGTTCGTTTCATGCGCAACCTTTTTGAATGCATTGAACGGCTCATCTCAAACGTCTCCAGAACGCGCAATTCCCGCGACTGACTCAACCGAAAGCACACTTTACGCGTCGCGCCAAATTCGGTCAATCTGCCACATAATGCCACATAACACGGCGCGCATTGAGGGAGTCCGGCACGGCAACCGGCTGGACGACGAGGGAGCGTGGAAGCGGAAATGCGGCCGGGCTTCAGCCGCCCTCTTCCATCGGCAGAACGATGAAAGAGGGCGAAGAAGGCGTCGCGTTGCTGCGGCGGATTACTGGAAGACCGGTTTCCCGCCGGAGTCCTTCACCTTCGCGCGCCATTGCGTGCGAATTTCGTTGACGACGGCATCGGGCAGCGAGATGTAGTCGAGGTCCTGCGCGGCCTGGTTACCGTTCTTGAACGCCCAGTCGAAGAACGTGAGCGTGGCCTTGCCCTGTTCCGGCTTGTCCTGCGTGGTGTGCAGCATCACGAACGTTGCGCCGACCACCGGCCAGGCGTTCTTCCCGGGTTCGTCGGTGAGGATCTGGTAGAAACTCTTCGACCAGTTCGCGCCGGCCGCCGCCGCTTTGAACGTTTCGATGGTCGGTTGCACCACCGCGCCCGCCTGGTTCTTCATCGCGGTATAGACCATCCTGTTCTGCTTCACGTACGCCCATTCCACGTAGCCGATGGCCCCCGGAAGGCGCTGCACGAATGCCGCCACGCCGTCATTGCCCTTGCCGCCGGTTCCGGTCGGCCAGTTCACCGTCGTGCCTTCACCCACCTTCGTTTTCCAGTCCGGGCTCATTTGCGACAGGAAGTGCGTCCAGATGAAACTCGTGCCGGAGCCATCCGCGCGCCGGACAACGGCGATGTCCGTATCCGGCAGCTTGACGTTCGGATTGAGCGCCGCAATGGCGGGCGCGTTCCATTTCTTGATCTTGCCGAGATAGATATCGGCGAGCACCGGACCGGACAACGTCAGTTCGCCCGGCTTCACACCCGGAAGGTTGACGGCGGCCACGACGCCGCCGACCACGGTCGGAAACTGAAACAGGCCGTTCTTCTGGAGTTCGTCGTCTTTCATCGGCGCGTCGGAGCCGGCGAAGTCGATGGTTTTGGCGAGGATCTGCTTGATGCCGCCTGACGATCCGATGCCTTGATAGTTGACCCGGGCACCGCCGGATTTCAGGTACGCGTCGGCCCACTTGTTGTAGATCGGCGCGGCGAACGTGCTGCCCGCACCGGTGATATCGGCTGACCAGGCCGGTGCGCCGAACAGTCCACTGATGGCCACGCAAAGCACGATCGATGGATTTTTCATGAAACTCTCCTCGAAAGTCTTGTAAGTGTTGCCGTATGAAACTAGTCGGGGCCGGTGACAATTCGGTGACGTGCGCGGCAGACCAAGCCGACTTCCGGGTGGCCGAATGTCGGAATAATAGTCATCGTCGTAGCGCGTGGCGTTTCACGTGCCGGACCGGAAAAAAAAACGGCGCGGCATTCCTGCCGCGCCACCGTTTCGTGCGCCGTTTCGTGCGCCGTTTCGTGCGCCGTTGCGTGCACCGTCCCGCGAACCGTTCCGCCTGCGCCGCCCGGCTCAGTCGAGCTTGAACTGCCCCACCGAATCGGCGAGATTCGCCGCCTGGCCGCGCAGCGCCGCGGCGGCGGCCGTCGATTCTTCGACGAGCGACGCGTTGTGCGTCACCATCTCGTCGAGCTGGTTCACCGCGCGATTCACCTCCTCGATGCCGCGCGTCTGCTCGGCGGCCGCGCCCGTCACTTCGGAGATGATGCTCGTGACGTTCGCGACATTGCGCAGGATTTCGTCCATCGTGTCGCCCGCGTCGTGCACGAGTTGCGAGCCCGACTTCACGCTCGCCACCGTCGATTCGATCAGTTCCTTGATTTCTCGCGCGGCCTGCGCGCTGCGCTGCGCGAGGCTGCGCACCTCGCCCGCCACGACCGCGAAGCCGCGGCCCTGCTCGCCCGCGCGCGCCGCTTCCACCGCCGCGTTGAGCGCGAGGATGTTGGTCTGGAACGCGATGCCGTCGATCACGCCGATGATGTCGGCGATCTTCACCGATGCCTCTTCGATGGCGTCCATCGTGCGCACGACGTCGCCGATCACCACGCCGCCGCGCGACGCCGCCTGCGACGCCGACGCCACCGTCACGTCCGCCTGCCGCGCCGCGTTGGCCGACTGCGCGAGCGTCGAGGTGATCTCCTCCATCGACGCAGCGGTCTGCTGCAGGTTCGACGCCGCCGATTCGGTGCGGCTCGACAAATCGATGTTGCCAGCCGCGATCTCGTCGCTCGCCGTGCGCACCGACTCGCTCGCGTCGCGGATCTGGCGCATCACCTGGCGCATCTTGTCCATGAACGCGTTGAACGAGCGCGCAATCTGCGCGACTTCATCGTTGCCCTCGTCGGGCAGGCGATGCGTGAGATCGCCCTCGCCCGCGCCGATACCGTCCATCGCATCGCGCACGTTCGAGAGCCGCTTGAAGGTCACCGCCGTCGCCGCCACCACCACCCCGGCCGCCACCGCCGCGATCACGACGAGCGCGATCAGCGAAGCGGTCAGCAGCGAGCGCATGTCCGCTGTCGCATCCGAGCGGTCGAGCGCGACGATCACGTGCCAGTCGGTGCCCGCGACGGGCTGTGCGCGCATCAGCTTGACGCTGCCGCCCGCGTCCACGGGCAGCGGGTCCGGCGAGGCGAAGAGCGCGGCGAGGCGATCGCCGGTCAGTTCGGACGCGACGTCCGAGATGGGCTTGAGCGTGAGCTTCTCGTCCGGGTGCGCGACGATCTGGCCCGTGCTGTCGACGAGCATGCCGAAGCTGTTCGGCGTCGGGCGGATCGAGCGCACGTTTGCAATCACGCTGTCCATCGTCACGTCGCCCGCGACGACGGCCTTCACCGCCCCGTCGCGAATCACGGGCACGGCGAACGTCACCACGAGCTTGCCGGTGGCGGCATCGACGTACGGTGCCGTCACGATGCCCTTGCCGGCCGCGACGGCCTGCTTGTACCAGGGGCGCCCGGTCGGGTCGTAATCGGGCGGAATGCCGGTCGGATCGGAGAACTTCGAGGTCTTGTCCGCGAAGCCGGCGTAGACGTTCATGAAGCCGCCCGCCAGCGCGATCTGCTTGAGCGCGGGAAGGGGATCCCCGGCCAGCACGGCGTCCTGCAGCGAGTTGATCATCTGCGCGTGTAAAGCGACCCAGCCGCCGATGCCGGACGCCTCGCTGCCCTCGACAGCCGAGAGCGTGCTGTTCACCGCCTCTGTGCTGTGCGAGCTGGCGACGAAATATTCGAGGGCCGTATTCGCGCCGAGCGCGACGACGACAATGGCGGCGGCGAGCGCGACGATGCGCGCGCGGAGGGTGGAAAGCATGGGGAAGTCGGCTCCTGCAAAAAGCGAGTTGGCCGCCAGCAACGGTCCGGGGCCATGCCTCGGGTTTACGGCAACCCCCACGGCAAACTTGAGCCGCATCAATAACGGGGCGCGAATCTACCAATCGGACGACATGGACCGAACGGACGAAGCGGACGAAACAGGCGGGGTGTAAAGCGGCGGGCAGCGGCGCACGTGCCGCTGTGAATGACGAAGCGGGCACGCAGGCCCGCTCTTGCTGCAAAACCGGCTTGTCGACCGGTTTATCGACCGGTTTATCGACCGGTTTATCGACCGGCTTGTTGACCGGCTTGTTGACCGGCTTGTTGACCGGCTTACTGACCGGTTTCGGCGGTTTTCTTCTTGTCGCCGATGCGGCTTTCGGTGCCCGCGATCAGCTTCGAAATATTCGAGCGGTGGCGCCAGAACAGCAGCACGCTCATCCCGAGAACCGCGAGCGCGATGACATTCGGGCCGAACATGAAGACGTCGTAGAGCGGCGCGAACACGGCTGCGGCGAGCGCCGCGAGCGACGAGTAGCGGAAGAAGAACGCGATGATGAGCCAGGTGAGCACCGTCGCCCCGCCGAGCACCGGATGGATCGCGAGCAGCACGCCCGCGGCGGTGGCCACGCCCTTGCCGCCCTGGAAGCGGAAGAACACCGGATAGAGATGGCCGAGGAACACGGCGATGGCGGCAAGCGCGATCGCCAGGTCGCCGAGACCGAAGCGCGGACCGTAGTGCGCGACGAGCCACACGGCCAGCCAGCCCTTGAAGGCGTCGCCGAGCAGCGTGAGGATCGCGGCCTTCTTGTTGCCGCTGCGCAGGACATTGGTCGCGCCGGGATTGCCGGAGCCGTAGGAGCGCGGATCGGCGAGGCCCATCGAGGCGCTCACGACCACGGCAAACGAAACCGAGCCGATCAGATAGGCCAGAACGGCGACAAACAAGTTGTACATGCACGAGACCCGGTGGAGGTTGAACATGGCGCGCGGCGCGGCCATCGTGGCCTCGCCGGATGCGCGAGGCCGCCCATTCTACCGAAGCGCGCGGTGCGCGCGAACCCGGGAACCTGCCGAGGCGTGCGCTACAGTCGCCGCCCGCGCGCCGCTACTCGTCGCTACTCGCCGCTATTCGACGTTAGTCAACGTTATTCGACGCTTGCGCACTGCACGGGCTTCGCGCCGAGCAGCGAGACGAGCACCGCGGGCGCGAGGCTCACGAGATAGCCGCGGCGTCCGCCGTTGAGCCAGATGGCGTCGAGTTCGAGGATCGTCGACTCGACGTAGACCGGCATCGTCTTCTTCGTGCCGAACGGCGATGTGCCGCCGACGAGATACCCGGAATGCCGGTTCGCGACTTCGGGCTTGCAGGGCTCGATGCGCTTCGCGCCGATCTGGCGCGCGAGGTTCTTCGTCGATACCGTGCGGTCGCCGTGCATCAGCACGATCAGCGGCTTCGCGTGCTCATCTTCCATCACGAGCGTCTTGACGACGCGATGCTCGTCCACGCCAAGCTGACGCGCCGATTCGGATGTGCCGCCGTGCTCGACGTATTCGTAGGGATGTTCGCCAAAGGCGACGCCCGCGCGGCGCAGCATCTGCGTGGCGGGCGTTTCGGAGACGTGTTTCGATTTGCTCATCGGCGCATTGTAATGCGCACGCGTGCCGGGCTGCATCGATGCGGGGACCAAGCGGGGACCAAGCGGGGACGAAGCGGGGACGAAGCGCAGACAAAGCGGGGACAAGGCGTCGCCGCGTCACCCTACCCGCGCGGATGGTGTCTCGCGTGCAGCAGCTTGAGGCGCTCGCGCGCGACGTGCGTGTAGATCTGCGTCGTCGAGATGTCGCTATGTCCGAGCAGCAACTGCACGACGCGCAGGTCCGCGCCGTGATTGAGCAGGTGCGTCGCGAACGCGTGGCGCAGCGTGTGCGGCGAGAGCGGCGCATGCACGTCCGCCGCCGCCGCGTGGCGCTTGATGATGTGCCAGAACTGCTGGCGCGTCATGCCCTGCGCGCGCGCGGTCACGAACAGCGCGTCGGCCATACGCGCGCCGAGCAGCACGGGCCGCGCCTCGCGCAGATAGCGCTCGATCCACGCATGCGCCTCCTCGCCGAAAGGAATCAGCCGCTCTTTCGCACCCTTGCCGAGCACGCGCACGACGCCTTCGTTCAGCCCGACCTCGACGGTCTTCAGCGTCACGAGTTCGGTCACGCGCAGGCCGCTCGCGTACATCAGTTCGAGCATCGTGCGATCGCGCAGACCAAGCGGCGTCGTAACGTCGGGGGCGCCGAGCAGCGCCTCGACCTGCGCCTCGCTGAGCGTCGTGGGAAAGCGCGGCGGCTGTTTCGCCGAGCGGATGCGCACGGTCGGATCGGCATGCACGCGCTGCTCGCGCAGCGCCCAGCCGTAGTAACGGCGAAATACCGAAAGCCGCCGGTTCGCCGACGTCGATTTGTCTTCCTTGCGGCGCGCGCTGTAGGCGAAGAGATCGTCTTCGCGCGCGGTATCGAGCGTGCTCGCGCGCGCGCTCGCGAGCCACTCGGCGAACAGACGCAAATCGCGACGGTACGCATCGAGCGTGTTGCGCGAGAGGCCGTGTTCGAGCCACAGCGCGTCGCAAAACGTGTCGATGCACAGGAGGCTCGCGTTGAGCGCGGCGGCGGCTTCGGGCGTCGGGGTGTCGGCTGAATCGGCGGCGGCCTCGGTTGCCAGCGCGTCGGCCTGCGGGTTCGCACCGGTCATCGGATCGACGTGCCTTCGTGCGCGAGCAGCCAGCGCTTCACATCGCGGAAAAACCCGTCGCCGCCGTGATGCGCGAAGCCGCCGATGCCGCTCGCCGACACCACGCGGTGACACGGGATCACGAGCGGAAACGGATTCGAGCCGCACGCCTGGCCGACCGCGCGCGCCGACTCGCTGCCGATGCGCCTGCCCAGTTCGCCATAGGTGAGCACCGCGCCCGGCCCGATCGCGCAGATGCCGTGCCACACGCGCCGCTGGAACGGCGTGCCGAGTGCGGCAAGCGGCAAGTCGAAGCCCGCGGACGCGTCCTCGAAATAGCGCACGATCTGCGCCGCCGTGCGCGCCGCGAGCGCGCAGTCGGGCGCGTAGTTCGCGGTCGTTTCGGGCAGATAGACGATCTCGCGCACCGTCTCGCCGCCGGTGCGGATACCGACCTTGCCGAACGGTGCGTCGATTACTGCATTAAACATGCTTGCCTCCGTCTGCGCCGCGGCGCGGTTTCAGCGCGCGGCTCGTTCGCCACTTCGTTTTCGCTGCGTTTTGTAATCTACGCCGCCTCGAGCGCCCACTGCACATGCTCGCGCACGAGTTCCGATTCGTCGTGCTCGCGCGCGCGCAGCGCCGCAACGATGGCCGCGCGTGCTTCGGCGTCGAGTGGCTTGTTCGCGCGCAGCACGCCCGCGTGCTGCCCGGCGGGGACGCGCGGCGCACGCAACGCGTTGCCCATCCCGACCGCGATATTGCGCAACCAGCACTCATAGCCGATGCGGCGGATCGGGCTGCCCTGCATGCGCTCGTCGAATTCTTTAGCGCTCCAGGCGAACAGCTCGACGAGTGTCGCGCGATCGAGTCCGTGCCGCACGTCGAAATCGGCGACGGGTGCGGCCTGCGCAAACTTGTTCCACGGGCACACGAGCTGGCAGTCGTCGCAGCCATACACACGATTGCCGATCAGCTCGCGCATTTCCAGGGGAATACTGCCCCTCAATTCGATCGTCAGATACGAAATGCAGCGCCGCGCATCCATGCGATACGGCGCTGTAATCGCTCCGGTCGGGCACGCGGTGATGCAGCGCGTGCAGCTGCCGCAGTGCGCGCCCGCCGTTTCTTTCGCGGGGTCGGGTGTCGTTGCGGCATTGTCGTCCGCTTCGTCGTCCGCTTTGTCGTCCACAGGCAGCGGCACGTCGACGTAGAGTTCGCCGAGGAAAAAGAGCGAGCCCGCGTCGCGCTGCAGGAGCAGCGTGTGCTTGCCGCGCCAGCCCACGCCCGCCTTTTGCGCGAGTTCGACTTCGAGCACCGGCGCCGAATCGGTGAACACGCGATGCCCGTACGAGCCGATCTCGCCCTCGATACGCTCCGCAAGCTGCTGCAAACGCGCGCGCAGCACCTTGTGATAATCGCGGCCACGCGCATAGACCGACACGACGGCGGCCTGCGGATCGGCGAGCCGTGCGCGCTCGCGTGCGCGCCAGTCGCCTTGCGCGGTTTGTGCGGTTTGCGCGGATTGGACTGAATCTTGCGTCCCGCTTGCAGCCGCCGTCGCGCCTGCGTTGTCTGCGTCGGGAGAGAACGCCGCCGCCGGCAAATAAGACATGCGCACGGTAATCACGCGTCGCGTACCGGCCACAAGCTCCGCTGGCCGCGCGCGTTTCATGTCATGTTTGGCCATATAATCCATTTCGCCGTGGCAGCCCGCTTCGAGCCACGCGGCGAGGCCCGCTTCGGCATGCGACAGATCGGTGTCGCTGATGCCGATCGCACCGAACCCCAGTTCTCGTCCCCATGTCCGGATGCGCGTCGCAAGCGCGGCAAGCGCCGCTGAATCGAGCGGCGCCGAAGACGACGAATGCGGCAAAGCACTCGCGTGCGCTTCGCACGACGACGCTGCGGCATCTGCCGCGCCGGATGAAGGATCTGCCGCGTCCGTGAAGCCGGGCGCGGAGTCTGAAGAGGAAGGCTGGGGACTGCGGTTCATCACGTCATTTTACGAGAATGTCCCTTAAGTCCGTCACGTCCGGTTTCGAACACGCACAGCAACCGTTCGCCGCCATCCTGCTCGAACGCCGCTTCGACCTCGCGGACGAAGCCGCCACCGACGCGTTCGGCGCACGCTTTGCCCATGCGCTCGAAGTGCACCGCTCACAAACCGCCCAAGCCGCGCAGGACGCACAAGACGCGCAGACACCGCGCTTTGGCGGCCTGCATGTGCAACTGGTGGGCGAGCTGGGCGCGGGCAAGACGTCGCTCGTGCGCGCAACGCTGCGCGCACTCGGCCACGCCGGACGCGTGCGCAGCCCCACCTATACACTCGTCGAGCCCTACACGGTAGAGACGGCGAACGGCGAACTTCAGCTTTATCACTTCGATCTGTACCGGTTCAGCGATCCGGCCGAATGGGCCGACGCCGGTTTTCGCGAGTATTTCGCGGCCGGCGCGGTGTGTCTCGTCGAGTGGCCGCAACGCGCGGGTGGCCTGCTCGGCGTACCGGACCTCGTGTTCTCGCTCGAACCCGGGAACTACGGCGAGGGCCGCGTGCTCACCGCCTATGCATACAGCGCATCGGGAAAGGCATGTCTAGAAAGTTGTTAATCAAACCGTTCCGCACGATCGAATCGGCCGCCACCGCGACGCACAACTGGCGGCGCCGGCAGATCCTGAAGGCGGGCGCGTCCACGCTGGTGCTGGGCCTCGCGGCGCCGCGCCTCGCTTTCGCGACTTCGGTGGTCGGCGTGCGCGTGTGGCCTGCGCGCGATTACACGCGCGTCACGATCGAATCGGATCAGCCGCTCCAGACCACGCAGCAGACGCTGCGCGGCCCGGACCGTCTAGTCGTGGACCTCAACGGTCTCGACCTCGACGACGCCCTGAAGAATCTCGTCTCGAAGATCGCGCCGAACGATCCGCAGATCCAGTCCGTGCGCGTCGGCCAATATCAGCCGCACGTCGTGCGCATGGTGTTCGATCTCAAGGGCTCGGTGAAGCCGCAGGTGTTCACGCTGCAGCCGGTCGGCACCTACCGTTACCGGCTCGTGTTCGACCTGTATCCCGCCGTCGCGCCCGATCCGCTGATGGAACTGCTCGCACAGACCGAGAAGAAGCAGGAGCAGCTCGACGCGAGAGAGACGATGCGGCACGACGTGCCGCCTTCGACGCTCGCGGGCCCCTCAGCCGCGCCAACCGAGCCGTCGGCCGACAACAGCGACGCCTTCTTCGAGCGCTACGCGCAAAACGACGGGGCAAACCCTTCAGCCGCCGCGCCTCGCGTACACGCGGCGCGCCCTGCACCGTCCGCGCCGCCGGTCATCGCGCAACGCACGCCGAAGTCCGCGCTGAAGTCACCCGCTGCACCCACGTCACCCTCGGCGCCCGCGCTCGCCCAGGACGGTGCCGAGAGCGGGGACGACAACTACGGCTTCGTTGCGCCGAAGTCCGGCAAGGGCGGCACGGTGCGTCTGTTGACGGTGGCGATCGATCCGGGCCACGGCGGCGAAGATCCGGGCGCGATCGGCAGCGCGGGCACCTACGAAAAACATGTGGCGCTCGACGTCGCGAAGCGGCTGCGCGCGAAGATCGACGCGCAGCCCAACATGCGCTCGATGATGACGCGCGACGCCGACTTCTTCGTGCCCTTGAACGTGCGCGTGCAAAAGGCGCGGCGCGTGGGTGCGGACCTTTTCGTGTCGATCCACGCGGACGCGTTCACGACGCCGACCGCGCGCGGCTCGTCGGTGTTCGCGCTGTCCGAGCACGGGGCGTCGAGCGCCGCGGCGCGCTGGATGGCGAACAAGGAAAACTCGTCGGACCAGATTGGCGGCATCAACGTCCAGACCGCCGACGCCGCCGTGAACCGCGCGCTCTTCGACATGTCGACCACGGCGCAGATCCGCGATTCGATGCGCTACGGCAACTTCGTGCTCAACGAGATCGGCGACATCAACAAGCTGCACAAGGGCTCGGTCGAGCAGGCGGGCTTCGCGGTGCTCAAGGCGCCCGACATTCCGTCGATCCTTGTCGAGACCGCGTTCATCAGCAACCCGGAAGAAGAGACGAAGCTCAACGACGACGCCTATCGCGACAAGATGGCGAACGCGATTCTCAAGGGCATCAAGCGCTATTTCGCGGCGAATCCGCCGCTTGCGAAAAACCGCATGACCTGAGGTGCGCGGGGCGCGAAACCAACGCGCCCCGCCTTGCCGCGCAAGCGTCCACAGAAGCGCCCGCGTTGCAGTTCACACCCGCAGTTCACACCCCCACTTCACATCTCCCGCGCGGCTGCAAAGCGCTGCCGCACCCAGCCGCCGAAAACATTCACGAAGAGCCCGATCATGACGAGCGCGGCGCCGCCGATTTCGGCGCCGGTGAGGCGCTCACCGAGCATGAGCGACGCGGAAGCGAGCCCGATGATCGGCACGAGCAGCGAGAACGGTGCGACCTGGCTTGCGGGATACTTCGAAATCAGGCGGCCCCAGAGGCTGTAGCCGAGCACGGTCGCGACGAAGGCGAGATAGACGACCGCGAGCACGGAAGACATGCCGATGCCCTCCAGCGCGCGCTCGATGCGCAGCGGCCCCTCGAAGAAGTACGACAGCACGAGAAACGGCAGCGGCGGAATCAGGCTCGCCCAGACGACGAGCCCCACCAGATCGACCTTCCCTACTTTCTTCGTGACGATATTGCCGAGCGCCCACATGACCGATGCGCAAAGCGTGAGGGCGAAGCCCGCGATCGTCATGGCCTGCGCGCCGCCGCCCGCCGTCGATTGCATGCCGATCAGCGCAAGGCCTAGCGCCGCGATCAGCAGGCCGACCACGTTGCGCGCGTGAAAACGCTCGTGCAAAAAGAGCGCCGCGAAGCCGAGCGTAAAGAACGCCTGCGCCTGGAGTACGACCGAGGCAAGACCGGCCGGCATGCCGACAAACATCGCCGAGAACAGAAATGCAAACTGGCCGAACGAGATCGTCGCGCCATAGGCAAGCAGCCACTTCAGCGGCACGTTCGGGCGCTTGACGAACAGCACGGCCGGAAATGCCGCCAGCAAGAAGCGCAGCGCGCCGAGCAGCATCGGCGGCACGCCGTGCAGCCCCACCTTGATCACCACGAAATTCACGCCCCACGCCAGCACCACCACCAGCGCAAGCAACAGATCCTTCGGCGACATCGCGCGCTCCAAGTCATTCCAGCCGGATTGGCGAGTGTACCGGGAGCGGCGCGTCCCCGCAGCATCGCCGCAGCAGCCCCGCAGCAACCCATAAGGGCGGGCGCTAGAATGTGGACTCGCCCGCATGGCCGCGCCCGCGCGCAAGCCGCGCCAGCCGCCGACTCCCCTTTCCGTGCTGTCCGACCGTCAAGGAAGCTTTCATGTCCTCATCGATCAAAGTGGTTCTCAAGCCTCATACGCGCGACATCGGCAACCTGCTCGTTCGACGCGTGCTCCCCGCACTTGCGGCGCGCCTCGTCGGGCCGTTCATCTTCTTCGATCACATGGGCCCGGCCACGCTCGAAGCGGGCGCGGGCGTCGACGTGCGGCCGCACCCGCACATCGGCCTCGCCACCGTCACCTACCTGTTCGACGGCACGTTCATGCATCGCGACAGCATCGGCTCACAGCAGAAAATCGTCCCCGGCGATGTTAACTGGATGACCGCCGGGCGCGGCATCGTTCACTCGGAGCGCACGCCGCAGGAAGATCGCGCGAAGGGTTCGACCATCCACGGCATCCAGACCTGGGTGGCGCTGCCGCTCGATCACGAGGACACCGATCCGTCGTTCTTCCATCACGCCGCGGCCACGCTGCCCGAAATCCGGCGCAACGGCGTCACGCTGCGCGTGATCGCGGGCACGGCGTTCGGCGAAACCTCGCCCGTCGAGACTTTTTCGGGCACGCTCTACGTCGCCGCCGATTTCGCGCCGGGCGGCGCCATCGCGCTCGAACCGGAGCACGAAGAGCGCGGCGTCTATCTCGTCGAGGGCGATCTGTCGATCGACGGCACACCGCTCGAAACCACGACGATGGCCGTGCTCGAACCGGACGAGACCGTCACGCTCGCGAGCACGAACGGGGCACGCGTGATGCTGCTCGGCGGCGAAAGGCTGGAGGGCGAGCGCTTTATCGAATGGAACTTCGTGGCCAGCTCGCGCGAGAAGATCGAGGCCGCGAAGGCCGCGTGGACGCACCAGGAAATGGGACAGGTCCCCGGCGAAACCGAATGGATTCCGCTGCCGGAAAAGAAGCCGCGGTGAATGGCCGGACCATGGCCGAACAAGCGCCGAACAATCACCGGACGAACGGCGCGTGCGCGCGCCGGATGGCGGGAGCAGAGTACAGGGTGCAGGGTGCCGATTGAACTCGAACGTTTCGTCCCCAAGTGAGGGCGAGACAGATTGAACCCGACGAGGACGCAATGGATACCACGCTGGCCACTTTTGAAAAAGACGTGATCGAGGCATCGACGCTCGCGCCGGTGCTGATCGACTTCTGGGCGCCCTGGTGCGGCCCGTGCAAGACGCTCGGGCCGATGCTCGAAAAGCTCGAAGCCGAATACGCGGGCAAATGGAAGCTTGCGAAGGTCAACGTCGACGAAAACCAGGAACTCGCGACGCACTTCCAGGTGCGCAGCATTCCGCACGTTGTCGCATTCGTCGACGGACAGCCTGTCGACCAGTTCATCGGCGTGCTGCCCGAAGGCCAGTTGCGCCAGTTCATCGACGGGCTGATTCCGGACGCCGCCGAAGCCGAGCGCCGCGCGGCGCAAGAGGCGCTCGCGCAGGGCCGCCGCGACGAAGCCTACGAAGCGCTGCAAGCCGCGCTCGCCTACGATCCGGGCCACGACGAAGCGCGCATGGACCTGATCGAGCTGCTGCTCGCCGACAATCGCGGCGACGAAGCACGCGTGGAAGTCGATCTGCTCTCGCCGAAGACCACGCAGGGCATCGACCCGCGCTTCAACGCGATCAAGACGCGCCTCGACGCGCTCGACGCCGCGCTGGATCTGCCGCCCACGGACGCGCTCGAAGCCCAGGTGGCCGCGCATCCGGCGGATCTGGAGGCGCGCTTCGACCTCGCGAGCGCGCTGATCGCGCGACACAAGTTTGCGGGCGCGCTCGAGCAGCTACTGGAGATCGTGAAGCGCGACCGCACGTTCCGCGACGACATCGGCCGCAAGACCATGCTTTCGGTGTTCGATCTCGCGGCGCATCAGCCGCAGCTCGTGAGCGAATGGCGCCGCAAGCTGAGCGCGGTGCTCAACTGAACGGAAGGCCGGAAGCACGGAAGAACTGAAGCGCCGCCCTCACGGCACAACGCGCGGTCGAAACGAAAAGCGCACGGCCTTGCACGGGCCGTGCGTTTTTATTTGCGCGCGAGGAAATGGCGTGGATTGTCAGCGCGATCAGCGCGCCGTCGCAGCGTGCGCAATCGTGCGCAACACGTGCGCCGCCGCCGCGAAACCGAAACTCGCCGTCACGCACACGCTCGATCCAAAGCCCGCGCAGTTCAGGCCGACCGGCGCGTGATGCCCAGGCGACGTCACGACGTGCTCGGCCTCGGGATCGACGTCGCACACCGCGGCTTCGGGATAGATGAGCGGCTCGTCCGAATACACGGCGCTCACCTTGAACCTGGCCTTCGGCCCGCGCGGAAAGCCGTGGTGCTTGCGCAACTGGCCGCGCACCTTCGAGAGCAGCGGGTCCTGGATCGTCAGCGCGAGATCGTCGATGCGGATGCGCGTCGGATCGAGCTGCCCGCCCGCGCCGCCCACGGTGATGAGCGGCTGTCGGTGCTCCACGCACCATGCGATCAGCGCCGTTTTCGTGCGCACGCTGTCGATTGCGTCGATCACGTAGTCGAAACCGCCGCCGAGCACCGCATCGAAATTCGACGGCTCGACAAAATCCTCGACGAGCCGCACGTCGCAGTCCGGGTCGATCAGCTTGATGCGCTCGGCCATGGCCTCGACCTTCGGCTTGCCGTAATTGCCGTCGAGCGCGTGGATCTGGCGGTTGGTGTTGCTTTCGGCGACGTTGTCGAGGTCGATCAGCGTGAGCGTGCCGATCGCGCTGCGCGCGAGCGCCTCGGCAACCCACGACCCGACCCCGCCGATGCCGATCACGGCGACGTGCGCGCGCTCGAACGCTGCAAGCGCCGGTGCGCCGTAAAGCCGCGCGACGCCTCCGAAGCGGCGGGCACGGTCGGCTTCTTCGGGCGCCGGGAGCGCGGTAAGATCCGTTTGCGGCGAAATCGGGGTACTGGACATGACGGTAGCAGTTCAAAAGCGGACCGCACGCATACTGCCGCGGTCCATGCGAGACCCGTATTTTGCCTGATCGGACGCGATTCGCTGAGCACCGGCGCACGCCGGGCCCCGCGCCTTGTGTCATACGTGTCACGCCGCAGCGGTGCGTGCAGCATGTTGCGTCCTTCGCCCTATTTGTCCGCATGGAAGTGCCTGCCTAAAACATGACGACTCTCGCCGACCTCCGCAAGACCTATTCGCTCGGCTCGCTCGACGCCGCCGATGTCGATCCCGATCCCATCCGCCAGTTCCAGACCTGGCTTGCCCAGGCGCTCGACGCGAAGCTGCCCGAGCCCAACACGATGACCGTCGCGACCGTCGACGCCGAAGGCCGTCCGAGCGCGCGCATCCTGCTCATCAAGGGCGTCGATGAGCGCGGCTTCGTGTTCTACACGAACTACGAGAGCCGCAAGGGCCACGATCTCATCGCCAATCCGCACGCGTGCCTGCTCTTTTACTGGATCGAGCTGGAGCGCCAGGTGCGCATCGACGGCAAGGTCGAGAAGACCACCGACGCCGAAAGCGACGAGTATTTCCACTCCCGGCCGCTTGGCTCGCGCATCGGCGCGTGGGCGTCGCAGCAGAGCGCCGTGATCGGCAGCCGCGCGGAGCTTGAAGCGCGCGAGCGCGAGTTCGGCGCGAAGTTCGGCGAGAATCCGCCGCGCCCGCCGCACTGGGGCGGCTTCCGGCTCGTGCCGGATACCGTCGAATTCTGGCAGGGCCGCCCGTCGCGCCTGCATGACCGTATTCGTTACTCGCGCGAGAACGAGAGCGCTGCGTGGCGCATCGAGCGCCTCGCGCCGTAAGGGCCTGGCATCGGCGGGCCGGCTGCGCTGCGGCGTGGTTGGTCTGTGCGGTTGGCCTGCGTGGTTGGTCTGCGTGGTTGGTCTGCGTGGTTGGCCTGTGCGGTTGGCCTGTGCGGTTGGCCTGTGCGGTTGACCTGCGTGGTTGGCCCTCTCGATGCGCTCACGCCATACGGCGTGCAAAGGTTCGTGCGCCCGCCGCACGGGCACGACTTCGCTGGCTTCGCAGTCCTGCGAGCCACGGGCGGTTGACGCCGTGCGCGCGCGACCTCACCATGCGCACACGCTCGACGTCTGGGCGCAGAACTTCGAGGCGCACACGCATGAACGACCGAGACGCCCCGGCCCCGGCAGCCACCATCGACACGACGGACGAGGCACATATCACCGCCGAGGCCACCACGGCCGCCAGGTCCGATGAGCCGCAAGCCGATCTGTTCGGCTTCGTCGCGCCCGAACCGGCGCCGAAAACACCCGCGCCACGGCCGCCACGCGTGAAGCGCGAGCCTGAGCCCGCGCCCACCACCGCTGAATGCGCTGAATTCGCCGAATTCGCGGAATTCCCCGCAGCGAGCGCAGCCCGCCCGGCCGCGCCGCCCGCCCCGAAGCGCCGCGCCCGCGGCGTCCTCCCGGTCGTGGCCGACACGGCCACGCTCGACCTCGCCGCCGGATTGCCGCCGCAGGTGCGCCTCGGCACGTCGTCGTGGTCGTTTCCGGGATGGCGCGGCATCGTCTACGGCGACGACTACAGCAACGCCAAACTGGCCCGCGACGGTTTGGCAGCCTACGCCGTGCATCCGCTGCTGCGATCCGTCAGCATCGACCGGTCGTTCTACGCGCCGCTCTCCATCGCCGAGTACCTGCGCTACGCGCAGCAGGTGCCCGATCACTTCCGCTTTATCGTGAAGGCGCCCGCCTCGATCACCGACGCCAGCGTGCGCGGCGAGCGCGGCGAACCGGTCGCGGCAAACCCGTGCTTCCTGAACGCTCAACTGGCGGCGAGCGAGTTCGTCGAGCCCTGTCTTGCCGGGCTCGGCGCAAAGGCCGGCGCGCTCGTGTTCCAGTTCCCGCCGCTGCCCGACCAGCTGCTCGCCGATCCGGCCGTATTCGTCGAGCGCCTCCACGCGTTCCTGATGGCATTGCCGCCGCTGCCGCCCACGCCCGACGGCCCGTGCTACGCCGTCGAGATCCGCGATGCGAGTCTGCTCACGCCGCGCTTCGTGCGCACGCTGCGCGCGGCAGGCGTGCGTTACTGCGTGGGGCTGCACGCGCGCATGCCGGACCCGCTGCGTCAGGCCGCGGCGCTGGCGCTGATGGACGGCGAAACGCCCGCCGGTCCGCTGATCGTGCGCTGGAGCCTGCACAGCGGCTTTCGCTACGAACAGGCGAAGGCGCGTTACGAACCGTTCGACAAGCTCGTCGACGAAGACCCGCACACGCGCGACGCGCTCGCGGAGCTGGCTGCGCGCTACGCGCTTGCGGGGCAGAGCGTGCTGATCACGACGAATAACAAGGCGGAGGGCTCGTCGCCGCTGTCGTGTGCGAAGCTGGCGCAATCGATCGCCGACGAGTTTTTGCGGTTACAGGGGGAAATGGCGCACGAGGAGCACAGCGACGCCGAAGCAACTCAAGAGGAGCACCACGCGACCGCGCAACCCGGCCACGACGAGCCAGACACGGCAGACGACTGAAGACCGACGACTAACGAGTGCGACCGCGCCCGCACCCGCCGTCGACGCAAAAAAAGAGCGGGAAACGCCCATGCGCCCCGCTCCTTCGGAACCCGCGAGCGCCGCGCAAAGCACAGCGCCAAATCACATCACACCACATCACTCCGGCTTGAGCCGGTGCACGAACTTCTGGCGGAACTTGGCGACCTTCGGCGCGACCACCGCCGCGCAATAGCCCTGATCCGCGTGCTGCGCGAAGTAATTCTGGTGATACGCCTCGGCAGGGAAATAGTTGCCGTCGAGCGGCAGCACCTGGGTGACGATCTGCCCGTCGAACACGCCTTCCGCCGCGATCTCGCGGATCGCCTGCAGCGCCGTCTCGCGCTGCGCCTCGGAGTGCGTGAAGATCACCGACCGGTACTGCTGGCCGACGTCGTTGCCCTGCCGGTTGAGCTGGGTGGGATCGTGGATGCCGAAGAAGATGTCGAGGATCTCGCGGTAGCCGATCTTCACCGGATCGAACGTCACGTTGACGACCTCCGCATGCCCCGTCTGGCCGTCGCAGACCTGCTCGTAGCTCGGGTTGGCGACGTGGCCGCCCGCGTAGCCCGACTCCACCGCAAGCACGCCTTCCACGCGCAGATACACGGCTTCGAGGCACCAGAAACATCCGCCGCCAAGCGTGGCCGTTTCGACTGTCTGATTCATGCTGCTCACTCCTTGAATGCGGTCCGCTATCCGCGACCGGGGCTGGAAACAGTCGTGCCAGCCGGGCGGCCATCGGCTGCTTCCGCTAGAATTGCGACAATTCGCCGCTCTTTCACATGATGTTGATTCCGACTTTCGCTTTCTTCGCGCCTCGTGCGCGCCCCGCAAACGGAGCCGCGCTCCGATGACCCGCCGCGCCAGCCCGCCCAACTTCGACGACGCTGCATTTCGCCGCGCGCTCGGCCAGTTTGCGACCGGCGTCACGGTGATCACGACACGCGTGCCCAACGGCCCGCTGATCGGCATCACCGCGAGCTCGTTCAACTCGGTGTCGATGAATCCGCCGCTCGTGCTGTGGAGCCTCGCCACGCGCTCGGCGTCGATGTCGGTGTTCCGCGCGAACAGCCATTATGTGGTGAATGTGCTCGCCGCGTCGCAGCTCGACCTGTGCAAGCGTTTTGCGACGGTGAAGGGCGACCGGTTCGAAGGCGTCGCGCACGCGGCCGGCGACAGCGGCATGCCCGTGCTCGATGGCGCACTCGCCTGGTTCGAGTGCCACAACCGCAGCCGCTACGATGAAGGCGATCACGTGATCTTCGTCGGCGAGGTCGAGCGCTGCGGCGTGCGCGAGGACCTCGCCCATGCGCCGCCGCTCGTCTACCACGGCGGCGGCTTCCACCAGATCGAGCCGCTCTGAGCACGCGCGGGCTCGGCCCGCCTCACGCAACGGCGCTCTTCGGCTCCCGCTGCTGGATCAGATCGACGGGGACGCCCGATTCCACTTTCAGCGTCGTGAGGACGATGTTCGAGCGGATGTCCATCACGCCCAGCGCCTTGTACAGCTTGTTGAGCACGAAATCGGAATAGTGCTTGAGATTGTGGGCGAGCACGCGCAGCAGATAATGCGTCTCGCCCGTCACGACATACGCGCCCACCACCTCGGGCCAGTCGCGCAGCGCGCTCACGAAGCGCTCGTGCCAGCTTTCCTGGTCGTTGCGCATCGATACCTGCACGAACGCCTCCATCTCGAAGCCGAGAATCTCCCGGTTCAGGCACGCGCGATAGCGCTCCACCACCCCCTGTTCTTCAAGTAGCCGCAGCCTGCGCAGGCACGCCGACGGCGAGAGCGAAATACGCTCGGCAAGATCGAGGTTGCTGATTCTGCCCTCGTTTTGCAGCACAGCGAGAATACGGCAATCGGTAGCATCGAGCGAGATTGCATTCATATTTGGTCCCCATTCCCGACTTGTTTTGAATTATCTGCCAACAGTTATAGTCGGCGGCGTTTTTTAAGCAAGCACATTTCACTCCAGCTTGCCTATCATTCGAAGCACAGTCCGCGCACATAGATCAATGTCATGAACAATATCTGGGATATTTCCCCGCCGATCCATCCCGGCACGCCCGTCTGGCCCGGCGATACGCCGGTCGGCGTGGAACGCGTCTGGCGCATGGAGGCCGGTTCGCCGGTAAATGTCGCACGCGTGACGCTCTCGCCGCACACCGGCGCGCACACCGACGCGCCGCTGCACTACGACCAGGACGGCGCCCCGATCGGCGCGGTCGCGCTCGACGCCTATCTCGGCGCGTGCCGCGTGATCCATTGCATCGGCGCCGCACCGCTCGTGCAGCCCGCGCACATCGCGCATGCACTCGACGATCTGCCGCCGCGCGTGCTGCTGCGCACCTATGCGCGGGCGAGCGTCGAGCGCTGGGACAGCGCGTTCTGCGCGGTCGCACCCGAGACGATCGACCTGCTGGCCGCGCGCGGCGTGCGGCTGATCGGCATCGACACGCCATCGCTCGATCCGCAGGATTCGAAGACGATGGATGCGCACCACCGGATCCGAGCGCATCGCATGGCGATTCTCGAAGGCATCGTGCTCGACGCCGTCGCGCCGGGCGACTACGAGCTGATCGCGCTGCCGCTCAAGTTCGCCACGCTCGATGCGAGCCCCGTGCGCGCCGTGCTGCGCGCGCTGCCTCGTACGGCATGAACGGATCCCGATTCTCATCACGATTGCCAACCGTCCAACCGCAAACGCAACCACCCATGAATAACAGGAACGAAACGCGCACCGAAGCCGAAGCACTCGATCGCGCCGACCCGCTCGCGGCCCTGCGCGACCAGTTCGCGCTCGCGCCCGACACGATCTACCTCGACGGCAACTCGCTCGGCGTGCCGCCCAAAGCCGCCGCCGCGCGTGCGCAGGCCGTGATCGGCGCCGAATGGGGCGACGGTCTGATCCGCAGCTGGAACACCGCAGGCTGGTTCGCGCTGCCGCGCCGGCTCGGCAACAAGCTGGGCGCGCTGATCGGCGCGGGCGAGGACGAGGTGGTCGTCACCGACACGATCTCGGTGAATCTCTTCAAGGTCCTCTCGGCGGCGCTGCGCGTGCAGGCCCAGCGCGATCCGAAGCGCCGCGTGATCGTCTCCGAGCGCGCGAACTTCCCGACCGATCTCTACATCGCGCAGGGCCTCATCGAACAGCTCGACCGCGGCTATGAACTGCGCCTCGTCGACGATCCGGCCGAACTGCCCGCCGCGCTCACCGACGATGTCGCCGTGGCGATGATTACGCACGTGAACTACCGCACGGGCTACATGCACGACATGGTCGCGCTCACCGAACTGATCCACGCGCGCGGCGCGCTCGCGCTGTGGGACCTCGCGCATTCGGCGGGCGCGGTCGGCGTCGCGCTGAACGACGCGAACGCCGATTACGCCGTGGGCTGCACCTACAAGTACCTCAACGGCGGCCCGGGCTCGCCCGCATTCGTCTGGGTGCCCAAGCGGCACCAGAACGCGTTTTCGCAGCCGCTATCGGGCTGGTGGGGCCACAAGAAACCCTTCGAAATGAGCCCCGAGTACCGCCCGGACGACGGCATTGGCCGCTTCCTGTGCGGCACGCAGCCGATCGTTTCGATGGCGCTCGTCGAATGCGGCCTCGACGTGTTCCTGCAGACCGACATGGCAGCGGTGCGCCGCAAGTCGCTGGCGCTGACCGATCGCTTCATCGAACTGGTCGAGACGCGCTGCGCGGGCCTCGATCTCACGCTCGTCACGCCGCGCGAGCACGCGCAGCGGGGCTCGCACGTGAGCTTCGAGCACCCGCATGGCTATGAGGTGATGCAGGCGCTGATCGCGCGCGGCGTGATCGGCGATTACCGCGAGCCGCGCGTGCTGCGCTTCGGCTTCACGCCGCTCTACGTGCGCTTCGTGGATGTGTGGGACGCCGTCGAGACGCTGCGCGACGTGCTCACGACCGAATCCTGGCGCAAGCCGGAATTCGCCGCGCGCGGCGCGGTGACCTGATTGACATGGAATGGGACGCGGCGCTGACGCGCCAGATCCCGTCGAGAGGAGACGAACTTGACCGATCACATGCAGATTCCCGGTATGCCGGACGCCATCGAAGCCGCGGCTGCGCCGCACGGCACCTGCCCCGTCGCGGGCGCACCGGCAGCGGCCGCCGCAGCGAGTACGGCGGGCGCAGAGGGCACGGCGGGCGCAGCCGGCTGGCACGACGCAAAGCTCGACTTTTCGAAGTCGATGAGCTACGGCGACTATCTCGCGCTCGATGCCGTGCTGAACGCACAGCATCCGCTCTCGCCCGACCACAACGAGATGCTGTTCATCGTGCAGCATCAGACGAGCGAGCTATGGATGAAGCTCGCGCTGTACGAACTGCGCGCGGCGCTCGCGAACGTGCATCGCGATGAACTGCCGCCGGCCTTCAAGCAGCTGGCGCGCGTGTCGCGGATCATGGAGCAGCTCGTGCAGGCGTGGAGCGTGTTGTCGACGCTCACGCCGTCCGAGTACACCGCGATGCGGCCTTACCTCGGCAGTTCTTCCGGGTTTCAGTCGTACCAGTACCGGCAGATCGAATTTCTGCTCGGCAACAAGAATGTGCAGATGCTCAAGCCGCACGAACATCGGCCCGAGATTCTGAAGCAGGTGAAAGACACGCTGGAAGCGCCGTCGTTCTACGACGAAGTGATCCGCCTGCTCGCGCGACGCGGATTCGCCATCTCGCCGGAGCGGCTCACGTGCGACTGGACGCTGCCCACGGCGCACGATCCGTCCGTCGAAGCCGCCTGGCTCGAAATCTATCGCAATCCTTCCCAGTACTGGGATTTGTATGAGATGGCCGAGGAACTCGTCGATCTCGAAGACGCGTTCCGGCAGTGGCGCTTCCGCCATGTCACGACCGTCGAGCGGATCATCGGCTTCAAGCAGGGCACCGGCGGCACGAGCGGCGCGCCTTATCTGCGCAAGATGCTCGATATCGTGCTGTTCCCCGAGCTTTGGCACGTGCGCACGGTGCTGTAACGCAGTCAGCGCGCCCTGAAAACGCTCTAAAACGCCCTGAAACGACTTCGCGCCGGTGAGACAAGCCCTGATGGGCCGACCTCACCGGCGCGAATTATTTCAAGCCGATCGAGCGAATTCGGCGATTTCAGCGGGCCGATGGCGCCTGGTCGCGCCACGGCCTGGCTGTTTTAGACCACCACGGTCTGCGCTTCGCCTGCCTTGCTCTCGCGCACGACACCGATCTTCCACACCTGCTCGCCTGCGGCGGCGAGCTGTGCGACGGCCTGATCGGCCTGATCGGCGGACACGACCACGGCCATGCCGATGCCGCAGTTGAACACGCGATGCATCTCCGCATCGGCGACGCCGCCGTGCTGCTGCAGCCACGAGAAGAGCGGCGGCAGCGGCCAGGCGCGGTGATCGAGTTCGGCGGTGAGGCCCTCGCGCAGCACGCGCGGAATGTTCTCGACAAGCCCGCCGCCCGTGATGTGCGCCATGCCCTTCACCGTCACCTGCTGCATCAGCGCGAGCAGCGGTTTCACGTAGATGCGCGTGGGCGCCATCAGCGCGTCGGCGAGCGAGCGGCCGTGGAAGTCGGCGTTGAGATCCGGGTTCGCGCGCTCGATGATCTTGCGCACGAGCGAGAAGCCGTTCGAATGGATGCCGCTCGAAGCGAGGCCCAGCACCACGTCGCCCGGGGTGATCGTGCTGCCGTCGATGATCTTGCTTTTCTCGACCGCGCCGACCGCGAAGCCCGCGAGGTCGTATTCGCCGTCCGGGTACATGCCCGGCATTTCGGCGGTTTCGCCGCCGATCAGCGCGCAACCCGACAGCTCGCAGCCGTGCGCGATGCCTTTCACGACCGTCGCGGCCGTGTCGACATCGAGCTTGCCGCACGCGAAATAGTCGAGGAAGAAGAGCGGTTCGGCGCCTTGCACGAGGATGTCGTTGACGCTCATCGCGACGAGATCCTGGCCGACCGTGTCGTGTTTGTTCAGATGAAAGGCGAGGCGCAGCTTCGTGCCCACGCCGTCGGTGCCCGACACGAGCACGGGCTCCTTGTACTTCTTCGGCACTTCGAACAGCGCGCCGAACCCGCCGATGCCGCCCATCACGCCTTCGCGCAGCGTCTTCTTTGCGAAGGGCTTGATGCGATCGACGAGCGCGTCGCCCGCGTCGATGTCCACGCCGGCATCGCGGTACGAGAGGCCCTGGGCGCCGGCGGCCTGGTCGGATTTCGGTTGATTCATGGGGAAGTGCCAGAAGGTCGGTAAAATGCGATTTTAACCGATTGACGGCACCTCGCCGCCGCTGCCTGGCCGCAAATTGCATGCGCGGCAGCCTCACTCGCGGCCCGAATGGTCCGAATGACCTGAATAGCCCCATCGCGGCCCGCCCAACGACCGGAAAGCCATCCTTTGTCACCGAATACACCGATTTTGACGCCGTACCAGCGCCAGGCCCTCATCTGGGCCGGGCTGGCACTCGCCTTCGGCATCGTGCTGTGGCTGCTGCGGCCGGTCCTCACGCCGTTCCTGCTCGGCGCGATCATCGCCTACATCCTGCAGCCGGGCGTGGCCTGGTTCGTGCGCCGCCGCGTGCCGCGCAGCCTGGCCGCGCTCGTCATGATCCTGCTGTTCGCGCTCGCCGTGACGATGCTGGTCGTGCTGCTGCTCGCCGTGATCCAGAAAGAAGGGCCACAGTTGAAGCAACAGGTGCCGGTGATGCTCAACCACCTGCACGACTGGCTCACGCCCAAGCTCGCGCTGCTCGGCATGCAGGACACGCTCGACTTCCAGAGCCTGCGCGATCTCGCGACGAGCAAGCTCGAAGCCAGCGCGCAGTCGATCGCGCTCTACGCCTGGGCATCGGTGCGCACGAGCAGCGACGTGATGATCTCGCTCGTCAGCAACCTCGTGCTGGTGCCGCTCGTCCTGTTCTATCTGCTCTACGACTGGAACGCGATGCTCACGCGCATCCAGGCCATCATTCCGCGCCGCTGGCTCGCGCGCACGCTGGAACTGGCGGGCGAAATGGACCGCATGCTCGCCCAATACCTGCGCGGCCAGTTGCTCGTGATGGCGATTCTCGCGGCGTTCTACGCGATCGCGCTCTCCATCGCGGGCTTCGAAGTCGCGCTGCCGGTCGGCATCTTCACGGGCCTCGCCGTGCTGATCCCCTATCTCGGCTACGCGACCGGCCTCGTGCTCGCGCTGATCGCCGCGCTCCTGCAGTTCGGCGACTGGTACGGCTTCGGCGCGGTCGCGCTCGTCTACGGCATCGGACAGATCCTCGAAGGGTTTTTCCTCACGCCGCGCCTCGTCGGCGAGCGCATCGGGCTGCATCCGCTCGCGGTGATCTTCGCGTTGCTCGCCTTCGGTCAACTCTTCGGTTTCTTCGGTGTGCTGCTTGCGCTGCCCGCAAGCGCGATCCTCTCGGTCGCGCTGCGCGAGCTGCGCCGCAGTTACCTCGATAGCGCGCTTTACAAGAACTGATACTGATTTACGCCTCGTCCCACCGTGCAGCGACAGCTAACGCTCGATCTCGGCACCCCGCCGCCATCGACCTTCGACAACTTCCACACCGGCGCCAACACGGAGCTGGTCGCGCGCCTGCGCGGGCTCGACACCGCGCTCGCAGCCGGTCCGGTCGCCGACCGCACCTTCTACGTCTGGGGCGAGCCCGGCAGCGGGCGCAGCCATCTGCTGCACGCGCTCGTCCACGAAACGCCGTCGGGCGGGGCACGGTATCTCGGGCCGCAAAGCGCGCTCGCGGCGTTCGGCTTCGATCCGCGCGTGGCGATCTACGCCGTGGACGATTGCGACGCGCTCTCGGGCGCGCAGCAGATCGCGCTCTTCAACCTGTTCAACGAAGTGCGCGCCCACCCGACCTGCGCGCTCGTCGCGACCGGCAGCGCGGCGCCGATGGGTCTCGCGGTGCGCGAGGATCTGCGCACGCGGCTGGGCTGGGGGCTCGTGTTCCACCTCGCGCCGCTCGCCGACGCCGACAAATCCAGTGTGCTGAAGCGCGCGGCGCGCGAGCGCGGCATCGCGCTCGCCGACGACGTGCCCGCCTACCTGCTCACGCACTTCCGGCGCGACATGCCGAGCCTGATGGCGCTGCTCGACGCGCTCGACCGCTTTTCGCTCGAACAGAAGCGCGCGGTGACGCTGCCGCTGTTGCGCACGATGCTCGCGGCGGGGCTGCCCACGGACGGCGGGGCGGCTGTTGCTGCGGCTGCGGCTGCGGCTGCGGCGGCGGCAGGCAATTTCGATGACGGCATCGACGACGAACTCGACCTGTTCTCTGTCGATCCGGCGTTGGTTCCGGGCGCGGGAATCCACGCCGGAAGCGGCGCGGGAAGCGGCACGGGAAGCGGTACTGAGAGCGATGACATCGGCGGCGAGCGCACGCTATCCGCGCGAGCCGACGCTCCCGCCTGTCCCGCTGCGCCCTACGAACCGGCGCGTGCACCGGCCTCGCAGCCGCGCGCGCCGCAACCGGCGCCGTTTGCCACGCCCACCGACAGCGTCGACGGCGAACTCGGCGCGAGCTTTCGCGACGTCGTCGAGCGCGAACTGGGCGGCGAGCTCACGGGCGAAGTCGAAGCCGACGTCAGCGGCGAACTGAACGGCGAACTCGGCGGTGAACTGAGCAGTGAACTCAGCGGTGAACCAAGCAGCGAACCGAGCGGAGAACCGGGCGGTGACCTAAGCAGTGAACTGAGCGGTGAACCGGGCGGCGAACCGAGCGGAGAACCGAGCGGAGAACTGAGCGGAGAACCGGGCGGTGACCTGAGCGCGGAACCCGATGGCAACCCCAACGCAGCAGCAACCGACGCAACCGAAGCCGCAGCGCAAAGCACGCCGCACGCGCCCTCCGAGCCCCGCGCGCGCGTCAGCGACAGCCCGTCAGCCGGACCTGCCACTGACCCACAGCAGGCGGACAAACCGGCGGCGGCCAACGGCTTTATCCGCTTCAAGTAAAATGAGCGCCCATGGCTAACCTTGCACTTTTCGATCTCGATCACACGCTGATCCCAACCGACAGCGACCACGAATGGGGCCGCTTCATGGTGAAGCTCGGCATTGTCGACGCCGAGCGCTTCAACGAGCAGAACGACCGCTTCTTCGCCGACTACAAGGCCGGCGTGCTCGACATCCACGCGTATCTCGTCGCCATGCTCACGCCGCTCTCGAAGTATTCGCGCGCCCAGCTCAAGGAGTGGCACGATCAGTACATGCACGAAGTCATCAAGCCGGCGATCGTTCCGGCTGCCATCGAACTCGTGCGCCAGCACAAGGACGCGGGCGACCTCTGCTGCATGGTGACGGCGACCAACGAATTCATCACGGGCCCGATTGCCGGGGTATTCGGCGTCGACAAGCTGATCGCCTGCGAGGCCGAAACGGTGGACGGCCATCCGGACTCGCCTTATACGGGCCGTCCGACCGGCACGCCGAGCTACCGCGAAGGCAAGATCGTGCGCACCGAGGCGTGGCTCGCATCGCTCGGCAAGACGTGGTCGGACTTCGAGCACAGCTATTTCTACAGCGACTCGCATAATGACATCCCGCTGCTCGAAAAAGTGACCGACCCGATCGCGACCAATCCCGACGCAACCCTGCGCGCGCACGCACAGTCGGCTGGCTGGCGCATCCTCGATTTGTTCCAGGCATCGTGATCAAAAAACTTATCCGCAAGCTATTCGGCCAGGACAGCACGTCCGCCACGGCCGCAGACGATGCATCGACCGGCGCGGCGTCCGCGCCGGTGCACGACGACACCGCTCCCCGCAGCCGCCGCAAACCGGCCGCTGCCGCCACCACCGCCGTCGACGAAGCCGCGCCGAAGCATTCCCGGCCCCGCACTGCCGCGAAGGGCTCGGGCAGAAACGCCGGTCCGGTTGTGCCCGTCGTCCTTCCCGCCGACATCCACGGCATCGACCCCGCACTGATCTCGAAGAACGCGGTCCGCGTGACCGAAGGGCTCCAGCAAGCCGGTTTTCGCGCGTTCATCGTGGGCGGCGCGGTGCGCGACCTGCTGCTCGGCGTCGCGCCGAAGGACTTTGACGTCGCCACGGACGCCACGCCCGACCAGGTGCAGAAGCTCTTTCGCCGCGCGCGCATCATCGGCCGGCGCTTCCAGATCGTGCACGTGCAGTTCGGCCAGGAAATCATCGAAGTCTCGACGTTCCGCGCGCTGGTCGATCCGCCCGCGCCCTCTGCACCGTCGGCGAGCGCCGCGCCCGCGAAGCGCCTGCACCGCGACGAACTCGACCGCCGCACCCATGCGGTGGACGCGAGCGGCCGCGTGCTGCGCGACAACGTCTGGGGCGAGCAGCATGAAGACGCCACGCGCCGCGACTTCACGATCAACGCGATGTACTACGATCCGGCGACGCAGACCGTGCTCGACTATCACAACGGGATGGCCGACATGCGCGCCCACCTGTTGCGGATGATCGGCGACCCGGCCACGCGCTATCGCGAGGACCCGGTGCGCATGATGCGCGTGGTGCGCTTCGCGGCGAAGCTCGGCTTCGAGATCGAGGACCGCACGCGCGAGCCGATCAAGGAACTCGCCGACCTCATCAACAACGTTCCGGCCGCGCGTCTCTTCGACGAGATGCTCAAGCTGCTGCTGTCCGGCTACGCGCTCGACTGCGTCAAGTGGCTGCGCAAGGAAGGTCTGCATCATGGCCTGTTGCCGCTGCTCGACGTGATCCTCGAGCAGCCGCAAGGCGAGCGCTTCATCACGCTTGCGCTGTCGAGCACCGACGCGCGCGTGCGCGCGGGCAAGCCGGTCTCGCCCGGCTTCCTGTTCGCGACCCTGCTCTGGCACGACGTCCAGCAGCGCTGGCAGCAATACACGGCCGAGGGCGAATTCCCCGTACCCGCGATCCATCACGCGATGGACGACGTGATCGAGGCGCAAACCGAGAAGCTCGCGATCCACCGCCGCTATTCGTCGGACATGCGAGAGATATGGAGCCTGCAGCAGCGCCTCGAAAAGCGCGGCCGCAGCGCGATCAAGCTGCTGGAACACCCGCGTTTCAGAGCGGGGTATGATTTCCTGCTATTGCGCTGCGAGTCGGGCGAGCTCGACGCAGAGGTCGGCGGCTGGTGGACGGATTTCATCAGCGGCGACCCGGCCGCGCGCGAAACGCTGCTCGCCGCGGGCGGCAAGGAACGCGCGCCGCGCAAGCGCCGCCGCCGCGGCGGGGCGAAGAACCGCAAGTCCGCCGGGGAGGCCGGACACGACACAGGTGGTGCAGGCGATGCAGGTGACGCAGGCGATGCAGGCGGCGAAAGCGCCGGTGCGCCGGAGCGTGCCGGCCACGACGGTCAGTACGAGGACTGAGCAAGGATTGAGCGAGGACCGGGCGAGCACTGAGCGGCGCCTCGCGCATGACGCGATTTTGACGAACCGGAAACGACAGTCGCAGGAAGTGAAGCCATGACGGTTGCCTGGCTGGGAATCGGCGCGAATCTGGGGGATGCGCGCCAGACCCTCAAAGACGCGGTGGTGTGCCTTGCACAGCAGCACACCCTCGCGGTGCTCGCCAAGTCGAGCATCTATCGCACCGCCCCCATCGACGCGGACGGCGACGATTACCTGAACTGCGTGGTCAAGCTCGACACGAGCCTCGGCGCGCCGGAACTGCTGGCGCTGTGCCAGCGCATCGAACATCACTTCGGCCGGGAGCGCCCCTTTCGCAACGCCCCGCGCACGCTCGACATCGACATCCTGCTGTTCGGCGACACCGTAATCGACACACCCGACCTGACCGTGCCGCATCCGCGCATGACGGCGCGCGCGTTCGTGCTTGTGCCGGCTGTCGAAATCGAGCCCGATCTCGTGATTCCCGGCCACGGTCCGGCCAGCGCGCTGCTGCCCGCGGTGGCCGACCAGCGCATCGAGAAGGTGAAACCGTCGTGCCAGTGCTTCGGCGCGGCAAACGCCATCGACGGCGCGCGGGACCACCCGGCGCCGGACGGCATCGGCCGATGAACGCGCCTTCGCTCTTCGCGACGACACGTACGGCACGCACGGCGCGTCCGCCGCTGTCCCACATCGCCATCGAAGGGCCGATCGGCGCGGGCAAGTCGGCGCTCGCCGCGCGTCTTGCCGACCGCTGGTCCATGCACACGCTGCTCGAATCGAGCGCGGCCAATCCGTTTCTCGAACGCTACTATCGCGACACGTCGCGTCACGGTCTCGCCGTGCAGCTGCATTTCGCGCTGCGCCGCGAGCATATGTCGAGAGACATCGCCGCGTGCCGGGCGGCGGGCACGCCGATCGTGACCAACTTCCTTGCCGGGCGCAACGATCTGTTCGCGCGCCTCACGCTCGCGCCGGACGAACTGCCGCTCTACGAGGCGCTCGCCGAACGGCTCGTCGCCCAGGCGCCGCCGCCGGATCTCGTCGTCTATCTGCAGGCGAGCCCCGAGGCGCTCTACGCGCGCATCCAGAAACGCGCGAATCCCGCCGAACTGCCGATTTCCGACACGTTTTTGCGTGCCCTCTGCGACAGCTACAACGAATTTTTCTATCATTACGACCACGCGCCGGTGCTGACCGTCGGCGTAGAAAACCTGAATCCGCTCGACTCCGACGCGGACCTTGCGCTCATTGCCGAACGCATCGAGACCATGCGCGGCCGCAAGGAGTCCTTCGTCCAGGGCACGCTGCTGTAGACGGCGTCCCCTTTCCCTTTCTGTCTTGCTCTCCAACGGACCGCTCCATGACTTACCTGCAGGAAACGAGCCGCAGCGCCGTCACCGTGCCCAAACTCCAGGCCATGCGCGATGCTGGCGAAAAGATCGCCATGCTGACCTGCTATGACGCGAGCTTCTCGTCGCTGTGCGACCGCGCGGGCGTCGACGTGCTGCTGATCGGCGACTCGCTCGGCAATGTGCTCCAGGGTCACACGACGACGCTGCCCGTCTCGCTCGACGACATCGCGTATCACACGGCGTGCGTCGCGCGCGCACAGCCGTCCGCGCTCATCATGGCCGATCTGCCGTTCGGCACCTTCGGCACCCCCGAAGAAGCGTTCGCGAGCTCGGTGAAGCTCATGCGCGCGGGCGCGCAGATGGTGAAGATCGAGGGCGGCGAATGGCTCGCGCCCACGGTGGCGATGCTGATCGAACGCGCGGTGCCCGTGTGCGCGCACATCGGCCTCACGCCGCAGTCGGTGCACGCGTTCGGCGGCTTCAAGGTGCAGGGCAAGACCGAGAGCGGCGCGGCGCAGCTGCTGCGCGACGCGCAGGCGCTGCAGGACGCGGGCGCGCAGATCGTGTTGATGGAAGCGGTGCCGTCATCGCTCGGCGCGATGGTCACGAACCAGTTGCGCGTGCCGACGATCGGGATCGGCGCCGGTGCGGGCTGCTCGGGCCAGGTGCTCGTGCTGCACGACATGCTCGGCATTTTCCCCGGCAAGCGTCCGCGCTTCGTGAAGGATTTCATGCAAGGGCAGCCGAATATCGAATCGGCCGTGGTCGCGTACGTGAAGGCCGTGAAGGACGGCTCATTCCCCGGCGCCGAGCACGGCTTTCAGTAAGCACCCTTGAAGAAGGGCGCGGCGCCTGAAGCGCCGCGTCCTTTTTGTTTTCTCTTTCGTTTTCGTTGACCGCGCACCTTCTTCCGTTGCGGCTAACGACTGGAATCGTCAGAAAGCGATCAGCAAACCATCAGACAAGCCGCGCCGGCACCACACCGCGTAGTGCGTTGGTGAGCATCAGCGCCTCGGCATTCGCCACATCCTCGCGCGTGAGCACGCGCTCTTTCGCGGCCACCGACACATCGTCGAGCAGCACGCCGCGCATCACGCCCGGCAGCACGCCCGATGACAGCGGCGGCGTCCACCACTTCCCGTCGAGCTTCAAGAACACGTTGCTGCGCCCGCCTTCGGTCAGTTCGCCGCGCTCGTTGAAGAACAGCATGTCGAATGCACCGTGCGCCTCGGCTTCGTGCCAGGCGCGGTCGAATTCGGCTCGGCGCGTGGTCTTGCGCAGCAACAGCGCATCGGCCGATTCGACCGGCGCGAAGCCATGATCGGGGGCAAGCATCACGCCGACCGTCTGCCCGGCCGATGGCGCAAGCGGCGCGAGCGGCGCGAAGGTCAGTTGCGCCACGCCGTCCTTGCCGAGCGCGACGCGCATGCGATGCGGCACACCCTCGGGCAAACCGGTGCAGGTCGCCGCAAGACGCGCACGCAACGCATCGGCATCGCAGGGGAAACCGAGCCACGCAGCGCTGCCCGCGAGCCGCGCGAGATGCCGCTCGACGTGGCGCACGCCGTCGGCACGCGTCGCATACATCGTTTCGAACAACGCGATGCCGGGATCGGCTCCGGTCAGAAAACGTGCTTTCAAACGGGTCTCCTCGTATTCGTCGGCGGCAACGCTATCGAGCACGATGCCCGCGCCGACGCCCATCGCGCCGCGCCGCATGCCGCCTCGCGCAGCGGGCGCGTCGAGTGTCAGCGTGCGGATCGCGACCGAGAGGCAGAAGTCGCCGCATGCATCCACGGCGGAGGCGCGTCCTTCATCGTGCGCGGCGGCATCCGCTGCATCCGCAGCCTCCAGCCAGCCGATCGTACCGGTGTAGAGTCCGCGCGGACCATGCTCCAGCGCGTCGATGAGTTCCATCGTACGGTGCTTCGGCGCACCCGTGATCGATCCGCACGGAAAGAGCGCGCGCATCATGTCGGCGAACGTCGTGTGCGCGCGCATGTTCGCCTCGACCGTGGAAGTCATCTGCCACACGGCCCCATACGGCTCCACGCAAAAGAGCGCCGGCACGCGCACCGAGCCCGTCTGCGCAATGCGCGAGAGGTCGTTGCGCAGCAGATCGACGATCATGACGTTTTCGGCGCGGTTCTTCGGGTCGTTCGCGAGGAACTGCGCTGCGGCGCGGTCGGCGGCGGGATCAGCGGCTGGATCGGCGGGGCGCGCGGCGGTGCCCTTCATCGGTTTCGCGCGCAGCGTGTCGCCGTGCTTCTCGACAAACAATTCCGGCGAACACGAAAGCACCCAGCGGTCGCCCGGCAGCGCGATCAGCGCGCCATACGGCACGCGCTGGCGCTCGCGCAAGCGCCGATAGAGCGCGAGCGGCGCACCGAACGCCTCGAACTGAAGCCGGTACGTGTAGTTGATCTGATACGACTCGCCCGCGCGCAGTGCGGCCTGCACGGCTTCGATGTCCGCTTCGAACCGTGCGCGATCGACGCCGGACACAACGCCCGCGATACCGGCGGGCGCGGGCGCGTCGGCGCCTTCGCGCGCCGCGAGCCAGGCATCGACATCTTCACGCGCGAAGTGCTCGCAGCGTTCGAACAATAAAAAACGCAGCACGGCATCGCCGTGCTGCGTTTTGTCGGAGTCGCAATCGGAGGGTGCAGCAAACTGCAGGGCGCGGCCGAACGCGTAATCGCCCAGCACGACCGCGTGGAGCCCCGCGCGCAGATCGTCGTCGACATCGCGGCACACCGCGTCGAGATCCTGCGCCCGGGCACACACGCGCTCACGCACGAACCCCGTGTACAGGCGACTCGTGCGGCGCACCGCGCCTGAATCGCCAGCGGAATTGCCATCGTCGAGCAGCGCGAATACCGCGCCGCCGTCGTTCACTGCCATAGACGCACCTGCTGCCTACCTACGGGCTAACCGCAGCCTGGCGAGGCCTGGCCAGCGGCGCTGCTGCGCGCCGCCGGTTCAGGGCCTTACCCGATTGAAACTCAGTCGAAGAAGCTCTTCACGCGGTCGAACCAGCTCTTGCTCTGCGGGCTGTGACGCGCGCCGCCTTCCACCAGCGACTTCTCGAACTGCTGGAGCAGGTCGCGCTGCTGGTCGGTGAGCTTGACCGGCGTTTCGACCTGCACGTGCACGTACAGATCGCCCGCGATACTCGAACGCAGCCCCTTGATGCCCTTGCCGCGCAGACGGAAGGTCTTGCCCGACTGCGTGCCCTCGGGCACCGTGAAGCTCGCGCGGCCCGCCAGCGTGGGCACTTCGATCTCGCCGCCGAGCGCCGCCGTCGTGAACGGAATCGGCATCTGGCAGTGCAGGTCGTCGCCGTCGCGCTCGAACACCGGGTGCGACTTGATGTGAATCTCGACGTAGAGGTCGCCCGACGGCCCGCCGTTGATTCCCGGCTCGCCGTTGCCGGCGGAGCGGATCCGCATGCCGTCGTCGATGCCCGCGGGAATCTTCACTTCGAGTGTCTTGGTTTCCTTCACCTTGCCCGCGCCGTGGCAGTTGGTGCAGGGCTCGGGAATGTACGAGCCGGTGCCGTGGCACTTCGGGCAGGTCTGCTGGATGCTGAAGAAGCCCTGCGACATGCGCACCGAACCCGAGCCGTGGCAGGTCGGGCAGCTTTCCGGCTTGGTGCCGGGCTTCGCGCCCGAGCCGTGACAGACCTCGCAGCCGCTCCAGCCCGGAACGCGGATCTGCGTTTCGTAGCCGTGCGCCGCCTGGTCGAGCGTGATCTCCATGCTGTAGCGCAGGTCCGCGCCGCGATACACCTGCGGGCCGCTGCGCGCGCCGCGTGCGCCGCCCGCTGCCTGACCGAAGATGTCGCCGAAGATGTCGCCGAATGCATCCGCGAAACCGCCGAAGCCCTGCGCACCCGCACCGCCCATGCTCGGATCGACGCCCGCGTGCCCGTACTGGTCGTACGCGCCCCGCTTTTGCGAGTCCGAAAGCATTTCATAGGCTTCCTTCACCTCCTTGAAATGCTCTTCCGCATCCTTGCTGTCCGGATTGCGGTCCGGGTGATACTTCATCGCCAGCTTGCGATACGCCTTCTTGATTTCGTCGTCGCTCGCGTTCTTCGCAACGCCCAGAACCTCGTAGTAATCCCGTTTCGCCATATCGGTTCAACGCCAGTCACGCGTCAGGTCGCGCGCACCGGCTCCTCGTGAATGCTGGAGTCTCGTGACCCGTATGCCACTCCCGTCGATCGCCGTGGCACCGTGTTGCGGCACTCCGGCGGCCCCCGTCGAGAGCAGGCTCCAAAAAACAAATGTGCCCGGAGAGCCGTCGAGGCTCGCCAGGCGTGTGCAAATACTGCGCGCATCGTAACCGATGCGGCCGGTTCCCGCCGCGCTTCACAGCCACTTCATCGCTTCTGCGCTCTTCTGCATCAAGCGGCCGCTGCGGTCGGGAACCTCTGGCGTCAGTCTTTCTTGACTTCCTTGAAGTCGGCGTCGACCACGTCGTCGGCCTGCTGCGCGCTTTCCTGCGCACCGCCCGCCGCCGCGCCCGCCGCACCGGCAGCGCCCGCCTGCTGCGCCTGCATGTCGGCGTACATCTTCTCGCCGAGCTTCTGCGACGCTGCCGACAGTGCCTCGACCTTCGCGTCGATCCCCGCCTTGTCCGCCGACGAGCTCTTCAGCGTGTCTTCGAGGTCCTTCAGCGCGGCTTCGATCTTTTCCTTCTCGCTCGCATCGATCTTGTCACCGTACTCGGCCACGGCTTTCTTCGTGCTGTGAACGAGCGCGTCGCCCTGGTTGCGCGCGTCGGCCAGCTCATGCAGACGGTGATCTTCTTCCGCGTTCGCTTCGGCGTCCTTCACCATCTTCTCGATCTCGGCTTCCGACAGGCCCGAGTTCGCCTTGATGGTGATCTTGTTTTCCTTGCCGGTCGCCTTGTCCTTCGCACCGACGTGCAGAATGCCGTTCGCGTCGATGTCGAAGGTCACTTCGATCTGCGGTACGCCGCGCGGCGACGGCGGAATGCCTTCGAGGTTGAACTCGCCGAGCAGCTTGTTGCCCGCTGCCATTTCGCGCTCGCCCTGGAACACCTTGATCGTCACGGCCGACTGGTTGTCGTCCGCCGTCGAATACACCTGCGCGTGCTTCGTCGGGATCGTGGTGTTCTTGTTGATCATCTTCGTCATCACGCCGCCGAGCGTCTCGATGCCGAGCGAGAGCGGGGTGACGTCGAGAAGCAGCACGTCCTTGCGGTCGCCCGAGAGCACCTGGCCCTGGATCGCGGCGCCCACGGCCACGGCTTCGTCCGGGTTCACGTCGCGGCGCGGTTCCTTGCCGAAGAACTCCTTCACCGTTTCCTGGACCTTCGGCATGCGCGTCTGGCCGCCGACGAGAATCACGTCGTCGATGTCCCCGACCTTCACGCCCGCGTCCTTGATCGCCACGCGGCACGGCTCGATGGTGCGCGCGATCAGCTCTTCGACCAGCGCTTCGAGCTTGGCGCGCGTGATCTTGAGGTTCAGGTGCTTCGGACCCGAGGCGTCCGCCGTGATGTACGGCAGGTTGATTTCGGTCTGCTGGCCCGACGACAGTTCGATCTTGGCCTTTTCAGCGGCTTCCTTCAGGCGTTGCAGCGCGAGCACGTCCTTCGAGAGGTCGACGCCCTGCTCCTTCTTGAACTCGCCGATGATGTAATCGATGATGCGCTGGTCGAAGTCTTCGCCGCCGAGGAACGTGTCGCCGTTCGTCGAGAGCACTTCGAACTGCATTTCGCCGTCCACGTCCGCGATTTCGATGATCGAGATGTCGAACGTGCCGCCGCCGAGGTCGAACACGGCGATCTTGCGGTCGCCCTTTTCGGCCTTGTCCAGACCGAACGCGAGCGCGGCTGCCGTCGGCTCGTTGATGATGCGCTTGACTTCCAGACCGGCGATGCGGCCCGCGTCCTTGGTCGCCTGGCGCTGGCTGTCGTTGAAGTACGCGGGAACCGTGATCACGGCTTCGGTGACCGGCTCGCCGAGGTAGTCTTCAGCGGTCTTCTTCATCTTGCGCAGCACTTCAGCCGAAATCTGCGACGGTGCGAGCTTCGCGCCGTGCGCTTCGACCCACGCGTCGCCGTTGTCGTGCTTGACGATCTTGTAGGGCATCAGACCGATGTCCTTCTGCACTTCTTTTTCTTCGAAGCGGCGGCCGATCAGGCGCTTGACTGCGTAAAGCGTGTTCTTCGGGTTCGTGACCGACTGGCGCTTGGCCGGCGCGCCGACCAGCACTTCGTTGTCGTCCATGTAGGCGATGATGGACGGCGTCGTGCGGGCGCCTTCCGAGTTCTCGATCACCTTCACTTGATTGCCTTCCATCAGCGCCACGCACGAGTTGGTGGTGCCGAGGTCGATACCGATGATTTTGCCCATGTTTATCTAATCTCCAATGTTTGGTCGCTGTGCGGAGCGCCGCTCGCGCTACGGCTTTCGCCTGCTGCGCCGGCCATCCGCTTCAATCCGGAACTGCTGCCCAAATAAGTGCCACTGCGGCGTTTTCAAGACCCCGGGCGCTATCCGGTCATTAATTTTTTTCAATCGCCCGTGCAACGGCCATCGCGGCGGGCACGGGCGCTTTCATTACGCTTACTTCGGCTGGGAAACGGTGACGAGCGCCGGACGCAGCACGCGGTCGGCGATCACATAGCCCTTTTGCAGCACGTTGACGACGGTGTTCGCCTCCTGCTCGGACGGCACCATCGAAATCGCCTGATGGCGGTGCGGATCGAACTTCTCGCCGGCCGGGTCGATGGCGACGACGCGGCCTTTTTCCAGCGCGCCCGTGAGCTGCTTGAGCGTCAGCTCGACGCCCTCGCGCACCTTCGCCAGGTCGTCCGAGTCGTGAGCAACAGCCGCTTCGAGGCTGTCCACGACCGGCAGCAGGTGCTCGGCGAAGCTCTCGATGGCGAACTTGTGCGCCTTCTGGACGTCTTCCTGCGCACGGCGGCGCACGTTTTCGGTCTCCGCCTTCGCACGGATGAACGCATCCTGCAGTTCGGCGACCTTCGCCTGCGCCTGTGCGAGTTCGGCGTCCACGCCGCCCTGCGTCGCTGCTTCCGCAGCAGCCGCCCCGGCGGCTTGCGACGGATCGTCCGCGGGCGTGGGGTTCTGGCTCGTCGGGTTCTCTTGCGTGTTTTCCATGTCGCTGAACGTCGTTGAAATTTAAAAAAGGGAGCAAAGCCTCGGGCCACCGGCCCGGCGCCTCGCGCCATGTTGCTACGGCGCGACACCCGCTTTGCGCATCGCAGATGCACGTGGATGCCGGATCGCCGATTTCAAGGGCTTTCGGCGGTTTTTTTCCGCCGCCGAAAGGCAACAGAAACCCACCGTTACAACCATTACCGCAGTGCCGCAAGAATGAAATTGAGTGGGCGACAGCACTGACCTAAACTCAGGAACAGGTCCTGCGCAAAGCACGTTTTGGCCGAGCCGGGCACCCGATCGAGTTGGCTGCAATCCAGCCGTTTCGCTGTGCAATCTCCCGGGGGAGTACCGTGAAACTGACCTTTGCAACTGCGGTGGTCGCACTGGTACTCATTGCCGGAACCACCACCATCTGCATGTCCGGCGCCGTGACCGACAACACGACGGAATACGGTGCCATTCACGCCACGATGGACGCGTTGTTCAACTCCCACGCCCAAGTTTGTCGATAGTGCGGCGATCGCGCTTCGTCGGCCTGCCGTGCAGCGCCGACGCGGGCTCGCGAAAGAGCCGCCGCCGGTCCTGTTCGGCTGCGCGCCGCGCGCGTCCGGTTTCCGTCTCCGCGTAGAGCGTCTGCGCGATGCTCGCCGGGCCGCGCAGATCGCACAGGCCCAGCACCTCGACTTCCCAGACCACGTGCTCGATCTCGATTTCGACGAGGTCGCCCACGCGCACGTCCTTCGACGCCTTCACGACCTCGCCGCCGATCCGCACGCGGCCCTTGCCTAGCGCATCCGACGCGAGCGAGCGCGTCTTGAAGAAACGGGCCGCCCACAGCCACTTGTCGATGCGCAGCCGGGCGGACGGGTCAGTCGAGATCTTGTAGTTCATACGAGGAATCCGCAGCAGAATCGTGCGCGCTCATGCAATGACTCAGGCAGCCGCGCCCGCGGGCAAAGCGGTCTGAACCGGCCAGCCCTGGAGGTTCTGCGCAACGATTTCGCCGAGCGCTGCAATCCAGGCCGTCGACGCATTCAGGCACGGAATACGGTGAAACTCCTTGCCGCCGCCGCCGAGAAACTCGTCGCGCACTTCCATGCCGATTTCCTCGATCGTTTCGAGGCAGTCGGCGGTAAAGCCGGGGCAGAAGACGTCCGCGCGGCGCACGCCGCCCTGGCCGAGTTCGCGCAGCGTGGGCGCCGTATAGGGCTGGAGCCACTTCGCACGGCCAAAACGCGACTGGAACGTGACGCGGCACTCCACCGGCGTCAGTTCGAGGGCGTGCATGAGCAGCGAGGCGGTTTGCTGGCACTGGTCGTGATACGGGTCGCCAAGGTCGAGCGTGCGGCTCGGCACGCCGTGAAAGCTCAGCACGAGCCGGTCGCCGGCCGCGAAATCGGGCCGGCCATGCGCATGCCAGTACTGGTGGACCTGGGCGGCGAGCGCCGCGATATAGGCGGGATGGTCGTGATACGCGCGCACCGTGCGGATTTCCGGCTGGTTGCGCATGCGGCGCAGCGCGGCGAATACGGCGTCGAACGCGGTGGCCGTGGTGGACGACGAATACTGCGGATACATCGGCACGAGCAGGATGCGCTCCGCGCCTGCGAGCTTGAGCTGGTTCAGGATCGCGGGGATATCCGGCGCGCCGTAGCGCATCGCGTGATCGACGATCACCGGGTAGTCGTTCGCGTGGAGCAGATGGCGCAGGCCGTCGGTCTGCTTCTGCGTGTGCACGCGCAACGGCGAGCCCTCGGGCGACCAGATGGTCGCGTATTTCTTCGCCGACGAACTGCTGCGAAACGGCAGGATCATCGTGCGCAGGATGACCTGCCAGACGGGCGCGGGAATCTCGACCACGCGCGGATCGGACAGGAACTGCGCCAGGTAGCGGCGCACGGCGCGCGGCGTGGGCGCATCGGGCGTGCCCAGATTGATGAGCAGCACCGCGACACGATGCGCGAGCGCGGACTGCAGGGGCCGTTCCAGATCGAAACGCATAGGCGATCAGTTGCGCCGCGCGCGAGCGCAGCAACAGTTGCACAAAGCAAACATTATAGCGGCCGGGTCGTGCCCGCCCACCCGGCCATTCGGCCAATGGCGCGCGGCGCGCGCTTGCCGCATGATGAAAGCGTGCTCAGTTCTGGCTGAGCGTGAGCGAAAGGAGGCGCGCGGTAATGTCGACAATGGGAATCACGCGGTTATACGCCATGCGCGTCGGGCCGATCACGCCGAGCGTGCCCACGATCTGGCCGTTCACCTCGTACGGCGCGGTGACGACGCTCATTTCCTCGATCGGCACGAGGTTCGACTCGCCGCCAATGAAGATCTGCACGCCCTGCGCGTGGCTCGACACGTCGAGCAGCTGCAGCAGGCTCGTTTTCTGGTCGAACACGTCGAAGAGCTTGCGCAGCCGCGCCATGTCCGAGGACAGGTCGGCCACTTCGAGCAGGTTGCGCTCGCCCGAGATCAGCACGGTCTCGCCGGTGTCGGTGATGTCGGTGCTCGCCGTCACCGCCGCGTGCATGAGCGTGGTCATGTCGCCGCGCAGCGCGTTGATTTCCTCGCGCAGGCGCTGGCGCACTTCGTCGAACGAGAGGCCCGCGAAATGTGCGTTAATGTAATTCGAGGCTTCGATGAGCTCGGACGGCGTGAAGTCGCGCTGCGTCGCCATGATGCGGTTCTGCACGTCGCCTTCGGGCGTCACGATGATGAGCAGGATGCGCTTGTCGGACAGGCGCATGAACTCGATCTGCTTGAATATGTGGCTGCGCCGCGGGGTCAGCACGACGCCCGCAAACTGCGAAAGATTCGAAAGCACGCTCGCGGCGGCGGCCACCACCTTCTGCGGCTCGCCCGGACGCAGCGTCGTCTTGACCGCGCGCGTGACGGCCTCGTCGTCTGCGGCATGCTCGACGGTGAGCATCGTGTCCACGAACAAACGGTAGCCGCGCGGCGTGGGCACGCGCCCCGCCGACGTGTGCGGGCTCGACACCAGCCCCAGCTCCTCCAGATCCGACATGACGTTGCGGATCGTCGCCGGGCTCAACTCCAGGCCCGAGTAGCGCGAAAGCGTGCGCGAACCGACCGGCTGACCTTCGGCGATGTAGCGCTCGATCAGCGTCTTGAGGAGGGTTTGTGCGCGAGGATCTAGCATGACGGAAAATTTTAGCCTAATGGCGCTCCGACGGCGAGTGCGCGCCCGGCGGCGCCCTCCCCGGCATGTCGCCCACGCGACGGCTGTGCGGCGGCGTGCAGCGCTGTCATCAGGGCGTCACCGATTTCATCGGGAAATGCGCGAAGCGCCGCTGCCTGCACGCCCCTGGCGCGTCAGCCCCGGGGCTGACACGGGTCTGACACCCGCGCCGCCATGTTCTTTTCGTGACCTGACTATGGTGTAATGCCGCCATGCAGACCCAGAAGATTCACAGCCAGTTCAAGACCGTTGCGCTTGTCGGCCGCAGCAACACGCAGGGCATCGGCGGGCCGCTGATCGCGCTCGCACAGACCATCGCGAAGCTTGGATCCGAGGTGGTATTCGAAGCCCAGACAGCCGCCGAGATCGGCGCAACCGGTTACCCGGCGCTCCAGCCCGCCGAGATCGGCGCGCGCGCGGACGTCGCCGTCGTGCTGGGCGGCGACGGCACGATGCTCGGCATCGGCCGCCAGCTCGCGCCGTTTCACACGCCGCTCATCGGCATCAACCACGGGCGGCTCGGCTTCATCACCGACATTCCGTTCTCGGACATGCAGGAGATCGTGCCGCAGCTGCTCGCCGGCCACTACGAACGCGAGGAGCGCGCGCTGCTGGAGTCGCGCATCACGCGCGACGGCGAACCGATCTACCACGCGCTCGCGTTCAACGACGTTGTCGTGAACCGCAGCGGCTTCTCGGGCATGGCGGAACTGCGCGTGAACGTCGACGGCCGCTTCATGTACAACCAGCGCTCGGACGGCCTGATCGTCGCCACGCCCACGGGCTCGACCGCCTACGCGCTCTCGTCGCAAGGGCCGATCCTGCATCCGACGCTGCGCGGCATCGTGCTCGTGCCGATCGCGCCGCACGCGCTCTCGAACCGCCCGATCGTGCTGCCCGACGACTGCAAGGTCAGCATCCAGATCGTCGCGGGCCGCGACGTCAACGTGAATTTCGACATGCAATCGTTCACGGCGCTCGAACTCGGCGACGTGATCGAGGTGCGCCGCTCGCGCCACATCGTGCCGTTCCTGCATCCGGTCGGCTACAGCTATTACGCGACGCTGCGCAAGAAGCTCCACTGGAACGAACATCCGTCACTGCAGGACGACGCCGAAGACTGAGCGCGCGACAAGCCGCCCAACCCACTCAAACCGCCAGCAGCCGGAATCCAGCGCACCCATGCTCCGCCATCTCTCGATTCGCGACTTCGTGATCGTCGCGGCGCTCGACCTCGAATTCGACAACGGCTTTTCCGTCTTTTCCGGCGAGACCGGCGCGGGCAAATCCATCCTGATCGATGCGCTCGCGCTCACGCTCGGCGAGCGCGCCGACGCGGGTGTCGTGCGCACGGGCGAGACGCGCGCCGACATCACCGCCGAATTCGACGCGCCGCCGCAGGTCGCCGCCTGGCTCGACGAGCACGCGCTCGCGAGTCCCGACGGCGACGACATCGTGATGCTGCGGCGCGTGGTGGACAGCGGCGGACGCTCGCGGGCGTTCATCAACGGCACGCCGGCCACGCTCACGCAGTTGCGTGAAGTGGGCGAGATGCTCGTGGACATTCACGGCCAGCACGCGCACCAGTTGCTGATGCGCCCCGACGCGCAACGCGAACTCTTCGATACGCACGCGGGCCTCACCGACCTCGCCGCCGCCGTCATGCGCGCGTGGCGCACCGCGCGCGACGCGCGCCAGGCCGTCGAAAGCGCGCAGTCGCGCGACCGCGAACTGCAGCTCGAACGCGAACGGCTCGCCTGGCAGCTCGCGGAACTCGACAAGCTCGCGCCCCAGCCGGGCGAGTGGGAGGAAGTCAACGCCGAGCATCGGCGGCTCTCGCATTCGGCCAATCTGATCGATGGCGTCCAGGGCGCGCTCGCCGCGCTCTCCGAGTCGGACGAGGCGATGATCTCGCACCTGAACTCGGTCGTCTCGAAGCTGCGCGATCTCGCGGAGATCGACCCGGCGCTCGGCGACGCGCTCGCCGCGCTCGAACCGGCGGCGATCCAGTTGCAGGAAGCCGCCTACTCGCTCTCGCACTACGCGCAGCGGCTCGAACTCGATCCGGACCGGCTCGCGCAGGTGGAAAAGCGTCTTGAAGCGCTCCACTCGGCGGCGCGCAAGTTCCGTCTCAAGGCCGAGACGCTGCCCGAGGAACACGCCGCGCGGCGCGCGCAACTCGCGACGCTCGACGCCGCCGCCGACCTCGACGGCCTGCGCGCGGCAGCGGAGCGCGCCCACGAGGCGTATCTCATCGAAGCGAAGCAGCTATCGAAGGCGCGCGCGCACGCTGCGCACGCGCTCGGCGCAGCGGTCACGCAAGGCATGCAGGAACTCTCGATGGCGGGCGGCAGTTTCGAAGTCGCGCTCGTGCCAATCACCAATGCGACGAATGCCGCCGACGGCACGCGCAGCGCGGGCGGCGGCGCACACGGTCTGGAGCAGATCGAATTTCGCGTCGCGGGCCACGCGGGTGTGCCGCTGCGGCCGCTCGCGAAGATCGCCTCGGGCGGCGAACTCGCGCGGATCAGTCTCGCGCTCGCCGTGATCGCGAGCGCCGCGAGCCTCACGCCGACGCTGATCTTCGACGAAGTCGACACCGGCATCGGCGGCGGCGTCGCGGAAGTGGTCGGACGGCTCCTTCATCAGCTCGGGCGCGAGCGCCAGGTGCTGTGCGTCACGCACCTGCCGCAAGTCGCCGCGCGCGGCGATCACCACTTCCAGGTTTCGAAGTCCGGCGACGGCAACGGCGGCACGCTCTCGCTCGTCACGCCGCTCGACAAGCCCGGGCGCGTCGAGGAAGTTGCGCGCATGCTCGGCGGACTCGAAATCACCGCCACGACACGGCGTCACGCCAAGGAGATGCTCGCGGCGTAAGCGCGCGCGAGCCGTGTGCTCCTTTGCGACTCCAACGCGTGCGGAGTCAGCCGTGGCTGGCCGGAGTTGAGTTGAGTTCAGTCGACGGTCGTCGGCTGTATCAGCCAAACACCCGCTTCCACAACGCGAGCACCGCATGGCGCTCGGCCTCCACACGCTCCGGCTCGACGCGCGCCACCTCCATGCCGTCGAGCCGCAACTGGTGCTGCAGCTTGCGATAGAGCCGGTACGCCGAGCCGATCGTATCGGCCTCTTCCTCACTCATCAACCCGAAGCGCGACACCTCGCGCAACAGCGCGATATTGCCCGTATTGCGGATCAGTTCGGCGTCCTGCGCAGCGTGCAGCAGCACCCAGTACTGCACGAGAAACTCGATGTCGACCATGCCGCCGCGGTCGTGCTTCAGGTCGAAGAGTTCGGTGCGGTTCGGATGACCGTCCTCCACGCGCTGACGCATCTCGACGATCTCTTTCGCGAGCGGCGCCGCATCGCGCGGCGTGGTGAGCACCTGCACGCGAATCGCCTCGAACGTTTGGCCGATTGCCGCATCGCCCGCCGAAAAGCGCGCCCGCGTGAGCGCCTGGTGTTCCCACACCCACGCCGTGTTTGCCGCGTCGCCCTCGCGCAACTGGTAGCGGCGGAACGCGTCGAGATCGGTGACGAGCAGCCCCGATTCGCCGTTCGGGCGCAGGCGCAGATCGACGTCGAACAGCGTGCCCGCGCCCGTCGCCGTGGTCAGCCACGAAATCAGGCGGCGCGCGAACATGGCGTAGATTTCCGAAGCGCGCTCATCCGCGTCGTCGTAGAGGAAGATCAGGTCGAGGTCCGACGCATAGCCGAGCTCCTTGCCGCCCAGCTTCCCATACGCGATCGCCGCGAAACGCGGCACGTCGCGGTGACGCTTCGAGAACTGCTGCCACACCGTTTCGATGGTCACGTCGAGCACGGCATCGGCGAGTTCGGAGAGCCGGTCGCTCACGTGCTCCACCGAAAGCCGGCCCGCCAGATCGTTCAACAGGATGCGGAACACTTCGGCCTGGTGCGCGTGGCGCAAGAGGTCCATCTGCTGCTCGACGTCGGCAGCCGCGGCGAGCCGCGCGCGCAACTGGCGCGAGAACTCGGGCCAGTCGAACGGCGTCGCGATCGCTTCGTCGTCGAGCAGTTCGTCGAGCAGTTGCGGATGGCGGATCAGATAACCCGCCGCCCAGCGCGATGCGCCGAGCACCTTGAGCACGCGGCTCAGCGCATCCGGGTATTCGGTGAGGAGCGCCAGATAAGCGCCGCGCCGGCCCACCGAATCGAGCAGGTCGAACATGCGCGCGAGCGTGTCGGCGCGCCGCGCGCGCGGCTCCAGCGTGCGCGCGGCTTCGAGCGTGCGCTGCGCCACGGTGTCGAAGCGCTCGCGGCTCTTCTCCGGCAGCCCGGCATAGCGCGACGACCGCCACAGCCCGCGCAGCCGCACCAGCAGCAGCGCGGCGTCGTCGATGCCAAGCTCGTTCAGGCGTTCGAGCAGTTCGTCGTCGGCGCCGTCCTCGGCAAGCACACTGCTCCACACCCAGGCGGCCGCGCCGTCTTCGGCCGCGGCACACCCGTTCTCGCCGTTGAGCTTGTCGGCAAAGATCTGGTCGAACTGGCGCTCCACCGTGTCGCGATACGCGTTGAGCGTCTCCATCAGCGCCGCGTAGTCGCTCGAGCCCGTCGCGCCCGCGAGTGCCGCGCGCTCGGCCGGGTCGACCGGCATGGCGTGAGTCTGCGCGTCGTCGCGGTATTGGAGCCGGTGCTCCAGTTCGCGCAGGAAGTTGTACGCACGCGTGAGGTCCGTGCAGACTTCCGGGGCGATCAGCCCGCGCGCCGCCGCGTAGCCGAGCACGGCCAGCGTCGGCCGCACGCGAAAGCCCGCGTCCTGGCCGCCGCGAATCAACTGGAACACCTGGGCGCTGAACTCGATCTCGCGGATGCCGCCGCGCCCGAGCTTGATGTCGTCCGCCTTGTCGGGACGCATACGCGCGCGTCGCTGCGCTTCATGGCGAATCTGCGCATGCAGCGAGCGGATCGCGCCGATCACGCCGAAGTCGAGATAGCGCCGGTAGACGAACGGCTTCACGAGCGCTTCGAGTTGCGAGACGAGGCGCAGCGCGCTCTCGCTCTCTTCCTCCGAGACGATTCGCCCCTTGATCCACGCGTAGCGCTCCCACTCGCGGCCCTGCACGTAGAAATACTCTTCAAGCATGCCGAGGCTGCACACGAGCGGCCCCGAATCGCCGTTCGGCCGCAGCCGCATGTCGACGCGAAAGACGAAGCCGTCAGCCGTCACGTCGCTGAGCGCGCCGATCAGGCGCTTGCCCACGCGCGTGAAGAAGTCCTGGGTCGCGATCGGCGAGCGCTGGCCGCCCGTGGTCTCGCCGTCGTCCTCGTAGACGAAGATGAGATCGATGTCCGACGAAACGTTCAGCTCGCGCCCGCCGAGCTTGCCCATGCCGACCACGCCGAGCGTGAGACGCTCGCCGTTCGGCCCGCGCGGCTCGCCGAAGAGCGTTTCGAGATCGGCGCTGACGACCGCGAGCGCACACTGGATCGCGACTTCGGCCAGATCGGTCATCGTGCCGGTGACTTCGCCGACGTCGGCCACGCGCCCGAGGTCGCGCTCCATCACCGCGCAGATCACCTCGACGCGCAACTGGCGCAGCGCTTTCTTCAATTGCTCGTCGGTGAGCGGCATGCCGGACCCGCCGCCCGCCTGCGCACAAAGCGCGTCGAGCCGCGCGACGATGCGTTCGCGCGCAAGCGGTTCGGCGGCGAGCGACGCGACCTGCTCCGCGAGTCCGGGACGGGCCGCGTACGCGCGCGCCGCGTAACGGGAATAGCTGGCACTGAGAAGGGTCGTGTCGGTCATGGATGCGTGGCTTTGTGGGGACTCGCTCGGGGCTCGCTCGGGGCTCGGTCAGGTCTCGCCGGGGCGCGCTGACGCTCGATATCGCAAACGCTCGATAAGCGCGCGGCAGCGGCGCGCGCGTGATGCAGGCGCACGGCCCGATGGCGCGGCTCATCGACGCGAGCCGCAAAACCTGGCGCAAGTGCGCGCCCGCAAGCGTGCTGGAAAGACCGACTGCAAGACTGCAAACAAGTCGCGATACCGGTATCCAGGCATCTCCGGATGGTCGGCGCGACTGCCCCTTGTGATACATTTCGTCGTTAGAACGCAACGCTACCATACCGCACCCGCAGCAGCATGTCCGAGCGAAACGATCCCGCCGGTCCGCGTCAAACCGGACATGCCAGCCGGACACCCCCGGATGCGCCCGCGCACCATCACCCGGTGCTTCGCCACACGCTGCGCGTGCTCGCGGCGGTTGCGCTCGTCCTCTATTTCATCGTCGCCGCGCTGCTGCTCGGGCTGCGCTACATCGTGCTGCCGCAGGTCGACAATTTCCGGCCGCGCATCGAAGCCCTCGTCTCCGAGAAGATCCACGCCGATTTCCGCATCGGCAAGCTCGGGCCGCACTGGCTCGGCTTCCAGCCCGGCATCGACATCACCGGCCTCACGATCCGGGACCGCCACGGCGCCATCGCACTCAACGTCCCCCACGCCACCGCGACGGTCTCGTGGCGCTCGCTCGTGAGCTTCGAGCCGCTGCTGTCGAGCATCATCGTCGAGCGTCCCGACGTGCTGCTCGCCCGCGAGGACGACGGCGCGTTCACGGTGGCGGGCGTGCCCGTGCCGACCGCGCACACGGGCAACGCCACCTTCACGACCTGGCTCATGCGCCAGCAGGCGATCGTGCTGCGCGGCGGCACGCTGCGCTGGCACGACGCGACGCGCGACGTGCCCGAACTCGCACTGCACGACATCCGCCTCGCGATTCTCAACGACGGCTACGACCACCGCATCGCGCTCCAGGCGCCGAGCGAGGGCACGGTGTTCCACGGTCCGCTCGACTTCCGCGCGCACTTCACCCATGCGCGCTACTCGCAGGCCGGCAAGCCCGCCGACTGGAGCGGCAACGCGTACTTCTCGACCGGGCCCGTCGATCTGCCGACGCTCGCCCGCTACGTCCACCTGCCGATCGCCACCTTCGCGGGCCGCATCGACAACGCGATCTGGGCGCACTTCAGCTCGGGGCGGCTGCTCTTCGCGGACGGCGTGCTCGACGGCACCGACGTCGCGCTGCAGGTGCGCCCGACCCAGCCGCGCCTCGATTTGCCCATCGCGCACTTCCAGTGGCGCGTGGGCGTGGAGCCCGGCGACTACACGCTGCAACTGCGCGATTTTCACGCGGAACTCGGCCAGCCGCCGCTCGACGACGGCACGCCGCTCGTGCGCACGCTCGCGCTCACGACCCTCGACGGACGCTTTCGCCAGCAATCGCTCCAGCACGGCCAGTTGCTGAGCGTGTCGGGCGACCGCATCGACCTCGGCATCCTCGCCGAATTCATGCGCGCGCTGCCGCTGCCGGGCCGCGTGCTCGATGCGCTGCTGCGCTTCAATCCGCAGGGGCTCGTCGCCGACTACGACCTGGCGCTCGAGCGCGCCGCGCCGGAATCGGGCGAAGCCGCCGCCGAGCAGCGCGCAAAGGGCGTCGAGCCGGTGATCCGTTACCGCTTCAAGGGCGACCTGCAGGGCATCAGCGTGGCGGCCCAGGAGCCGGGGCCGGGCCTCACGCCGCGCGGCCACCCGCGCGCGGGCCTGCCCGGTTTCGAGAATCTCTGGGGCCATATCGACGCCGACGAAAAGCACGGCACGATCCGGCTCGACGCGGCCAGCGCCGCCGTGACGCTGCCGGGCGTGTTCGACAATCCGCGCCTCACCTTCGACCGGCTCTACGGCGCGGCGAACTGGACGGTCGCGGACCAGCGCAAGGCGGGCGACACGCACAAGGCGTTCGAAGTCGATGTCTCGAAGCTCGGCGTCGAGAACGAAGACGCGAGCGCGACGATGACGGCGCGCTACGCGAATCCCGGCCACGGACGCGGCGCGCTCGACCTGAAGGCCGATTTCGCACGGGCGCAGGTCAAGGCGATTCCGCGCTACTTGCCGACGAGCATGAGCGAGCACACGCGCAACTATCTCGGCCATGGCCTGCAGGCGGGCATCTCGCGCGGCGCCACGATCGAGGTCCACGGCGACCTGACCCAGTTCCCCTATTCGCGCGTACCGGACGCGGGCCAGTTCCGCATCGTCGCGCCGTTTACCGGCGGCAGCTTCGACCCGTCGCCATTCCCGCCGCGCAGGCTGCGCAACGGCATGCCGAACGTGTGGCCCACCTTCACCGACATCGACGGCCTGTTCCAGCTGCACGAAAACAAGCTGCGCTTCGACGTCGCGCGCGGCCGCTATCGCAACTTCGTGTTGCGCGACGTGAACGGCCGCATCGACGACCTCGGCACGAAAGGCTCCGATCTCGTCATCGCGGGCAATGGCCGCGGGCCGCTCGCGGACCTGCTCGACTACGCGAACAAGAGCTCGCTGGGCTACATGTCGAAACACATGGGCGAGAAGGTGCGCGCGCAAGGACCGGCGACGCTCGCGCTCACGCTGACCATCCCGCGCATACCGAAGCCGCAGGTGCGCGCGCAGGGCGCCATCGGTTTCGAGGGCAACCAGCTTGCGTTCGAGAACATCCCGCCGGTTTCGAACCTCGCCGGGCGTCTGCGTTTCACCAACCGCAGCGCGCAGTCCGACCGGCTGACAGCACGTTTTCTCGGCGGCACGCTGAGCGCGAATGGCGGGCTGCGCGAAAACGGCCGCTACGCGCTCAATGTGGCGGGCAACGTCGCCGTCGATGCCGCGCGCAGGCTGGATCTGCACGGCACGGCGGCCGCCGTGCTCGGCCGCATGAGCGGACAGGCGCCGTATACGCTCGCCGTGCGCGGCGCGCGGGGCCATCTGCCGGACGTGAAGGCGAGTTCGGATCTGACCGACCTCGCGCTCGACCTGCCCGCGCCGTTCGGCAAGACCGCCGGAACGCCGATGCCGCTGCGCGCCGAACTGCAGCCCGGCGCGGGCGACGGCAGCGACGCGGGGAATCCTGCGCCGTTCGAGCACGCGGACGTGACGCTCGGTCCGCTCGTCGCGCGCTACGTGCTGCGGCGCGTCCCGGGGCATGTGCCGGACGTGGTGCGCGGGGCGATCGCGATGAACCGGCCGCTGGAGTTGCCTCAGGAAGGCGTGATCGCCGCCGTCGACATGCCCGCCTTCGATGCCGATGCCTGGCGGCGCGTCGTGCTGGAGATTCGCGGGGCGTCGGGTGCGGGTGCGGGTGCGGGTGCGGGTGCGGGTGCGGGTGCGGGTGCGGGTGCGGGTGCGGGTGCGGGTGCTGCAACTGGTGCTGGGCCTGATGCTGCTGGTAATGCTGGTAATGCTGGTAATGCTGGTACTGCTGCTGGTACTGCTGCTGGTACTGCTGGTGTCGCGACTGGTGCTTCGGGCGTAAGCGCCGCCACGTCCAGCGCGCCGGGCACCTACGGGCTCCCCGCGGCAAGCGCCACGGCTGCGCGCCAGTCGGCGAGCGGCGCAGCGCCTGAGCGCCGCGCTTCCTCAAGCGCCGCCGCAGTGCAGGCAAACCCACAGACAAACCCGGCCGCGTCCCGCCGCCCGTCAGCACCAGAACGAAGCACGACGTCTCCGGCCACCGCCGCTGCCGCCGCACCGGCAGACGCCGCTTCGTCAGCCGTCGCCCAGCTCATGCCGGGCGGCGCGTTCGCGCAATACGTGCCGTCGCGCTTCGCGGTCCACGTCGGCACGCTCACGCTGCTCAAGCGCCACTGGGAAAACGTCGTCGTCGGCGCCACGCGCAGCGGCCGGGACTGGCAGGCGAACCTCGCGTCGAACCAGGTCTCCGGCCACCTCTCGTGGAAACCCGGCGCCGTCCCCGGGTCGCCCGGGACGCTCGAAGCGCGCCTCGCGCGCCTTGTCGTGCCCGCCGCCACCGAAAACGACCTGCTCGGCCAGGCGATCTCGGCGCCGGTGCAGAACATGCCGGCAGTCGACCTCATCGTGAACCAGCTGATCGTGCGCGGCCACGACTTCGGCCGCCTGCAGGTCAACGCGCACAATTTCGACGAAAACGGCGTGCCGGTCTGGCAGCTCGACGCACTCGACATCACCAACCCGGCCGCGCACCTGAGCGCCACGGGGAACTGGCGCACGGTCGGCGACATCGGCCCGGACATGGAGATGCCGACGCCGCGCCGCACCGCGCTCGACTTCCGCCTCGACGTGACCGACGCGGGCGCGCTGCTCGAACGCGCGGGCATGCCGGGCACGCTCAAGGGCGGCGAAGGCACGCTCTCGGGCAAGGTGGCCTGGCACGGCGGGCCGACGAAGATCGATTACCCGTCACTCAACGGCAGCCTCGCGGTCGATCTGCGCCACGGCCAGATCCTGCGCGTCGATCCGGGCCTGGCAAAACTCCTCGGTGTGCTGAGCCTGCAAAGTGTCGCGCGCTTCGCAACCATGGATTTCCGCGACGTGATCGGCGAAGGCCTGCCCTTCACGAGCGTCACGGGAACGAGCCGGATCGGGGACGGCATCGGCCGCACCGACGATTTCAAGCTCGTCGCCGCGCCGGCCCGCGCCCAGATGACCGGCACCGTGGACCTCGTGCACCAGACCCAGGATCTGCATGTGCATGTCGTGCCGACGCTCAGCGCGGGCGCGGGGGTCATCGCGGCGGCGGTGGTCAATCCGCTGATCGGCCTCGGCGCCCTGGTTGCCGATTTCGCGCTGTCCCGGACGATCGAAACGGCGTTCACGCTCGACTACACGATTACGGGGCCGTGGTCCAAACCGCACGTCGAGCGGCTGCGCGGCGATCAGGGTAAGATGAACCCGCTGACGCCCGCCACCGCGAAGTGATCCGCGCAATAATCCACGCAATGAGCCACGCGAAAAGCGGCACCATGCGCGGCGCACTGGTCGCAGGCGGCTTCGGGTCAGGGCGCTCGCGGGCGCGGAGTTTGCGCGTGTTGCTCACAAGCGGGCGCGAGTCAGTGACCGAAGCCGTGCGGCCGCCTCGCCTGCCGTGCCGGCCGACGTGGCGCCCGGCAGCGCCGCCAGCCATCCAGCCGCCTTGCGCGGCCTCGTTTCAGAGCCAGTTCAAGATCCGTCGATGAGTCTTTCCCGCATTTCGCCGTTTCGCGTCGCCGCGCTGCAGATGGTCAGCACGCCCGAGCCCGAGCGCAATCTCGCCGAAGCCGGGCGCCTGATCGCCGAGGCGGCCGCAAACGGCGCGCAGCTCGTGTTGCTGCCCGAATATTTCTGCTTCATGGGCTACAAGGACAGCGACAAGCTGAAGGTCCGCGAGCCCTGGCGCGACGGCCCGATCCAGCGTTTTCTCGCCGATATGGCGGCGCAACATCAGGTCTGGGTGATCGGCGGCACATTGCCGCTCCGCGTGGCCGACCCGGCCCAGGACGAAAACCGCGTGCTCAACACGACGCTCGTTTTCGACCCGCGCGGCGAGGAAGTCGCGCGCTACGACAAGATCCACCTGTTCAGCTTCGAAAGAGGCGCGGAATCGTTCGACGAAGCGCGCACGATCCGCCCAGGCAACGAGGTGCGCACATTCGATGCGCCATTTGGCCGTGTCGGCCTGTCCGTCTGCTACGATCTGCGCTTTCCCGAGCTGTACCGCCGCATGGGCGATTGCGCGCTGATGGTGGTGCCGTCGGCGTTCACGTACACGACGGGCCGCGCCCACTGGCAGACGCTGTTGCGCGCCCGCGCCATCGAAAACCAGTGCTACGTGCTGGCCGCCGCGCAAGGCGGGCAGCACGAGAACGGTCGCCGCACCTGGGGTCACAGCATGCTGATCGACCCGTGGGGCGAAGTGATGGACGTGCTCGACGAGGGCTGCGGCGTCGTGGCGGGCGACATCGACCTCGAGCGCATCGCCGCCGTGCGCGCCAGCCTGCCCGCGTGGCGGCATCGCGTGCTCGACTGCAACTGAGCGCACTGAAACGACAAAAACGACCGGACCAACGGCGCACCGGCAGCCCGGCTTGATAAAGCGGCGCCCCGCCCGAATCTACCTTATCGGACTTTCCATACCGCACGCATCGCACGCATGAACATCATCGAACCCGGCCTCCCCCGAGGGGATTTCCTCCAGGGCGCTCGCAATCTGGCGACCGCGAAGGACCTGCTCCTCGCGCCTTACGGCCTCGACGAGGCGGTGCTCACGCGCACGCTCGGCGAGATCTTCACGCATCGCGTCGACTACGCCGACCTCTACTTCCAGACCACGCGCAGCGAAGCGTGGAGCCTCGAAGAAGGCATCGTCAAATCGGGCAGCTTCAGCATCGACCAGGGCGTCGGCGTGCGCGCCGTGTCCGGCGAGCGCACCGCATTCGCGTATTCGGACGACCTCACGCCCGAAGCGATCCGCCAGGCCGCCATCGCCACACGCTCGATCGCGAAGGCGGGTGGCGGCAAGCAGAAGATCAAGGTCGCGACGTCGCTCAAGGGCATCGCTGGCCGCGATCTGTATCTGCCGGCCGATCCGCTCAGCTCGCTCGAAGCCACCGAAAAGGTCAAGCTGCTCGAACGCGTCGAGCAGATGGCTCGCAGCCGCGATCCGCGCATCACGCAGGTGATGGCGGCGCTCGCGGGCGAATACGACGTGGTGCTCGTCGCGCGCAGCGACGGTGTGCTCGCAGCGGACATCCGCCCGCTCGTGCGCGTGTCGGTGACCGTGATCGCCGAGCAGAACGGCCGGCGCGAAATCGGCAACGGCGGCGGCGGCGGACGCTTCGACTACGGCTACTTCTCCGACGACGTGCTCTCGAAGTACGTGGACGACGCCGTTCACGCGGCGCTCGTCAATCTTGAGGCGCGCCCGGCGCCCGCGGGCGCGATGACCGTCGTGCTCGGGCCGGGCTGGCCCGGCGTGCTGCTGCACGAGGCGATCGGCCACGGGCTCGAGGGCGATTTCAATCGCAAGGGCTCGTCGGCGTTCGCGGGACGCATCGGCGAACGGGTCGCCGCGAAGGGCGTGACAGTCGTGGACGACGGCACGCTGCCGAACCGCCGCGGCTCGCTCAACATCGACGACGAGGGCAACCCGACGCAGTGCACGACGCTCATCGAAGACGGCATCCTGAAGGGCTATATCCAGGATTCGCTCAATGCGCGCCTGATGAAGATGCCGGTGACCGGCAACGCGCGCCGCGAGTCGTACGCCGCGCTGCCGATGCCGCGCATGACCAACACCTACATGCTCAACGGCGACAAGGACCCGCAGGAGATCATCGCTTCGGTGAAGAACGGCCTCTATGCGGTGAACTTCGGCGGCGGTCAGGTCGACATCACGAACGGCAAGTTCGTGTTTTCGGCCTCCGAGGCGTACATGATCGAGAACGGCAAGATCACGTATCCGGTGAAGGGCGCGACGCTGATCGGCAGCGGCCCCGAGTCGCTCAAGTACGTGAGCATGATCGGCAACGACATGAAACTCGACTCGGGTGTGGGCGTGTGCGGCAAGGAAGGCCAGAGCGTGCCGGTGGGCGTCGGCCAGCCGACGCTGCGCATCGATCGCATGACTGTCGGCGGCACCGTTTGACCGTTTGATCCCATGCGCGGTAACGCGGAAATTGTGCATCCGGATGCGAGAATTCCGCATCTGGTTCACAATTGCCGCACGAATACCGCGTTTTTGCGCCGCAGCACTTGTCAGTGCCAACTCGATCGGGTTATAAAGTCGATTAACCTTTTCGACGAACCTTACGTTCCGGAACGCAGTCCGCCATGTTCGCCAACCAGTTTTACTTTAGCTTTTACTGGCATCTCAGACCGCTGGCGGATCGAGAGGGTTGATTGCACGTGCAAGACCCGAATACACGAAAAACCGCCAGCGAACCTGGCGGTTTTTTTTTAGCCCGCATTTTTAGCTATCACGCAACCGAGCAGCAATTTTCATCTAAACCGATTTCGCCGCAGGCCAAAGCTCGACCGCCGGCACGCTACGCACAGGATCAGGAGAAACCGCCATGCCCCCGCACAATACCGATGACGTCCGCATTCGGGAACTCAAAGAACTCACGCCGCCCGCGCACCTGATCCGCGAGTTCCCATGCTCCGAGGCCGCATCGAACCTGATTCACGACACGCGCGAGGCGCTGCACCGCATCCTGCACGGCATGGACGACCGCCTGATCGTCGTAATCGGCCCGTGCTCGATCCACGACACGAAGGCCGCGGTCGAATACGCCGAAAAGCTGCTGCCGATGCGCTCGCGCTTCGCGGGCGAGCTGGAAATCGTGATGCGCGTGTACTTCGAAAAGCCGCGCACGACGGTGGGCTGGAAGGGCCTCATCAACGATCCGTACCTCGACAACAGCTTCAAGATCAACGACGGCCTGCGCACCGCGCGCGAACTGCTCGTGCGTCTGAACGACCTGGGCCTGCCCGCCGCCACCGAATATCTCGACATGATCAGCCCGCAGTACCTCGCCGATCTGGTTTCGTGGGGCGCCATCGGCGCGCGCACGACCGAGTCGCAGGTGCACCGCGAACTGGCTTCGGGCCTGTCGTGCCCGGTCGGCTTCAAGAACGGCACGGACGGCAACGTGAAGATCGCCGTCGATGCCATCAAGGCCGCTTCGCAGCCGCACCATTTCCTCTCGGTCACGAAGGGCGGCCATTCGGCCATCGTCTCGACGGCCGGTAATGAGGATTGCCATGTGATTCTGCGCGGCGGCAAGATCCCGAACTACGATGCCGACAGCGTGAACGCCGCCTGCGCCGACATCGGCAAGTCCGGACTCGCCGCGCGCCTGATGATCGACGCGAGCCACGCGAACAGCTCGAAGAAGCACGAGAACCAGATTCCCGTGTGCGCCGAGATCGGCCGCCAGGTCGCGGAAGGCGACGAGCGCATCATCGGCGTGATGGTCGAGTCGCATCTCGTGGCGGGCCGCCAGGACCTGAAAGAAGGTTGCGCGCTCACCTATGGCCAGAGCATCACCGATGCGTGCATCGCCTGGGACGAAAGCGTGACGCTGCTCGAAGGGCTCGCGCAAAGCGTCAGGCTGCGCCGCGTCGCGCGCGGCAGCGGCAACTGAGCCGCGGATCCTTTTCACCCGTGCCTCGCCCGGCACGGCAATGAGATGTGCAAAAGCCCCGGCTCGCGCCGGGGCTTTCGCTTTTTGTGCTGCTACGAACGGCGTTTAATCGAGCATGCCCGAGCCGAAGATCTCCGTATGGATGCGCTGCTCGTCGACGCCGCGCGCGACGAGCGCTTCACGCTGCTCGCGCATGAACGCAACCGGGCCGCACAGATAGTAGTCGGCGTTGGGCACGAGCACGGCCTCTTCGATGCGGCCGATATCGAGCCGGCCCTCGAAGTCGTAATCGACGCCCGCACGATCCTGCGCGCTCGCGTTCTCGTAGAACACCGCGCGACGGAAGTTCGGATGGCCATCGGCGACTTCGTGCAGCCAGTCGCGAAACGCGTGAACGCTCGCATTGCGGCAGGCGTGCACGAACGTGACGGGGCGCGTGTCGCTTTCGATCATGAGCGTGGCGAGCATCGACGCCATCGGCGTGATGCCGACGCCGCCGCTCATCAGCACGACCGGCGTGTCGTTCGAGCGGTCGAGCGTGAATTCGCCCATCGGCGCGCTGACGTGAACGACGGTACCGGCCTCGACACCGTCATGCATGAGGTTCGAAACGTGGCCCGGCTGCGTGTCGGCGCGGCCCGCTTCGCGCTTGACCGAGATGCGCAGCCAGCGGCCGTGCGGCGCATCCGAGAGGCTGTACTGACGCGGCTGGTCGACGCCGAGCTGGTCGACGAAGCGCTTCACGCTCACGTACTGGCCGGGCTGGAAGCCGCCTGCGGACGAACCGTCGGCGGGGGCGAGATAGAACGACGTGATCTCGCTGCTTTCCACGTGCTTGCGGATCACCTTGAACGGACGGAAGCCGCTCCACGACGCGCCGTCGTACAGCTTCGCCTCGGTGCCGATCATGATCTGCGCGAGTTGTTCGTAAGCGAGCGTCCAGGCGTCGAGCGTCGGTTGATCGACGGCGTCGCCCAGCACGTCGGCGACGGCGCCCAGCAGATGGCGCCCGACGATCGGATAGTGCTCGGGACGGATATTCAGGCTCGCGTGCTTGTGAGCGATATGCGTGACCGCGCCGCCGAGCGCGCCCAGATTGTCGATGTTCGCCGCGTACGCGTAGACGGCGCGCGCAAGCGTCTCGGGCTGAGTGCCGCTTTGCTGGTGCGTCTGGTTAAAGAGGTTCTTCAGCTCGGGATGCGCATTGAACATCCGCTTGTAGAAATGCTTCGTGATCGTGGCGCCGTGCTCGGCAAATACAGGTGCCGTGGCCTTGACGAGGGCCATCTGGTCGGCGGTAAGCGCAGTCATTCAGTTTCTCCGCGTGAAAGATGCGAATAGGATACTTCTTTGACATGGCTCAATATCAGGGCATTTTGCCGCACATGCCCGTATCCACTCCGACCCCGACTATGCTAAGAGATTCACCCCTTTTTATCGGGGTGCCTGAGCTGGCCTTCGGCGCCGCGTTTCAACTGCGCATTTCAACTCATCAGCCCGCCGATGCGCCACGGTCGTGGTGCCAGTACACGTCGTCTCCACCGTTCACGCGATTGAGCACACGCGCGAGCACGAACAACAGATCCGAAAGCCGGTTCACGTAGCGGCGCGGCGTATCGGCAAGGGGCGCACTCTGTCCCGCCGATGCACCCTGCGCCCCGAGCGCGACCACGGCGCGTTCGGCGCGCCGGCACACGCTTCGGCACACATGCGCGAGCGCCGCTGCGCGCGAGCCGCCCGGCAAGATGAATTCCTTGAGCGGCGGCAGCGCCGCGTTGTAGTCGGCCAGCCAGCCATCGAGCCGCGCCAGATGCGCATCGGTCACGAGCGTATGACCGGGAATACAAAGTTCGCCGCCAAGGTCGAAGAGATCGTGCTGGATCGCCGTGAGTGCCGCGCGCACGTCGTCGGGCAGCGACTCGCAGAGCAGCACGCCGATCTGCGAATTGAGTTCGTCGATGTCGCCGATCGCAGCGATGCGCAAGTCGTCCTTGCGCACGCGACTGCCGTCGCCAAGCCCGGTTGTGCCGTCGTCGCCGGTTCGCGTCGCGATCTTGCTCAGCCGATTGCCCATGATGGGTCCTCCTGAAACGTGTTTTAGCGCGCCGCTGCGCGTGGCCGACATTATAGGTTTCGCCGCGTTTCGCCGCGTTTCGCCGCGTTTCGCACACGGCGGCGACGGTCGGGCGCGATCGTTCAGCGTAGAATGGCCCGGGCAGAGAACGACGTCTACACACGAAGGAGACCTCCGCGTGAATCACCCTGCGCCGCCGGTAGCCGCACGCCGGCCGTTCGCCGCCGAACTCGTCGACAAGCTGCGTGAAGCGTTCGGCAACCGCTTCTCCACTTCCGAAGCCGTGCGCGCCCACCATGGCCGCGACGAGTCGCGCTATGACCCGCAACTGCCCGATGCCGTCGTGTTCGCGAGCAGCACCGAAGACGTCCAGGCCGCAGTCAAGCTGTGCGCGCAGTATGGCGCGCCGATCATCCCCTACGGCAGCGGATCGTCGCTCGAAGGCCACCTGCTGGCCGTTGAGGGCGGCGTGTCGATCGACCTCTCGGAAATGAACCGCGTACTGTCGATCAACGCGGAAGACCTCACGGCGACCGTCGAACCCGGCATCTCGCGCAAGCAGCTCAACGAAGCGCTGCGCGACACCGGCCTCTTCTTCCCGATCGATCCCGGCGCGGATGCGAGCATCGGCGGCATGTCCGCGACGCGCGCCTCCGGCACCAACGCCGTGCGCTACGGCACGATGCGCGAGAACGTGCTCGGCCTCACTGCCGTGCTCGCCGATGGCCGCGTCATCAAGACCGGCACGCGCGCACGCAAGTCGTCGGCGGGATACGACCTCACGCGCCTTTTCGTCGGCTCCGAAGGCACGCTCGGCGTCATCACCGAAATCACCTTGCGGCTCTACCCGCAACCGGACGCGGTATCGGCTGCCGTCTGCACGTTTCATTCGATGGCCGATGCCGTGCGCGCGGTGATCGAGACGATCCAGACAGGCGTGCCGATTGCGCGCGTGGAGTTCATCGATTCGCTCGCCGTGCGCTCGATCAATCGCTATTCGAATCTGACGCTGCGTGAAGCGCCTACGCTTTTCTTCGAGTTTCATGGCACGGCCGCGAGCGTCGACGAACAGGCGCAACAGGTGCAGGAGATCGCCGCGCACAACGGCGGCGAGGGCTTCGAATGGGCAACCCGCCCCGAAGAGCGCAGCCGCCTGTGGAACGCCCGCCACAATGCTTACTTCGCGATGCTGCAATTGCGGCCCGGCTGCCGCGCCGTGACGACCGACGTGTGTGTGCCGATCTCGCGCCTCGCCGAATGCGTGATCGAAACGGAAGCCGACCTGAAGACGTCGCCGCTGCTCTGCCCGATCGTAGGCCATGTGGGCGACGGCAACTTCCACGTGGCCATGCTGCTCGACCCGGGCAAGCCCGAGGAGATCGAGGAAGCCGAGCGGCTGAACCGCCGCATCGTGGAGCGCGCGCTCGCCATGGACGGCACCTGCACGGGCGAGCACGGCGTTGGGCTGCACAAGATGGACTTCCTCGTGGAAGAACACGGCGCCGATGCCGTCGACACGATGCGCGCGATCAAGCACGCACTCGATCCGCATAATTTGATGAACCCGGGCAAAATATTTGCGTGGACGGCCTGACAGGCCCGACCGTCCGAATAGCGAAAGCCACGGCCCGCCGCCCAGCGGCACGACAGACCAGTGGGAGGAGACATGGACGAACCGGCAGAAATGTCGCCGGAATTGCTCGCGCAGCGCCAGCGTGAAGTGGTACAGGCCTTGATGGCGGTACTGCCCGCGCACTGCCTGTTGTACCGGCAGGAGGACACGGTCGCGTACGAGTGCGACGGCCTCGCCGCCTACCGGCGCCTGCCGCTCGCGGTCGTCTTGCCGGAAACGGAATCGCAGGTGCAGCGCATCGTGCAGATCTGCCGCCGTCTCGACGTGCCGGTTGTGCCGCGCGGCGCGGGCACGGGTCTTTCGGGCGGCGCAATGCCGATCCGCCATGGCATCGTCCTCTCGCTCGCGCGCTTTCGGCGCATTCTCGAAGTCGATCCTTACGCGCGGACCGCGACGGTTCAGCCCGGCGTGCGCAACCTTGCGGTGTCGGAAGCGGCCGCTCCTTACGGGCTCTACTACGCACCCGATCCGTCGTCGCAGATCGCCTGCACGATCGGCGGCAACGTCGCCGAGAATTCGGGCGGCGTCCATTGCCTGAAGTACGGCCTCACCGTGCATAACGTGATGCGCGTGCGCGCCGTGACGATGGAAGGCGAAATCATCGAGTTCGGCTCGCTCGCGCCCGATGCGCCAGGGCTCGACCTGCTTGCGGTGATGATCGGCAGCGAAGGCATGTTCGCGATCGTCACCGAAGTGACTGTCAAGCTGATCCCTCGCGCGCAGACCGCACAGGTCGTCATGGCGAGCTTCGACGATGTGGTGACGGGCGGCGAGGCCGTCGCGGCCATCATTGCGGCGGGCATCATTCCGGCCGGTCTTGAGATGATGGACAAACCGGCCACGCGCGCCGTGGAAGAATTCGTGAACGCGGGGTACGACCTCGACGCGGCGGCGATCCTGTTGTGCGAGTCGGACGGCACGCCCGAGGAGGTCGCCGACGAAGTGTCGCGCACGACAGCCGTGCTGCGCCAGCACGGCGCGACGCGCATCCAGATCTCGCGCACCGAGGAGGAGCGGCTGCGCTTCTGGTCGGGCCGCAAGAACGCGTTCCCGGCGGCAGGCCGCATCTCGCCGGATTACTACTGCATGGACGGCACCGTGCCACGCCGCAGCATCGGGCCGCTGCTCGCGCGCATCCACGAGATGGAGGCGCAATACGGATTGCGTTGCATCAACGTATTCCATGCGGGCGACGGCAACATGCACCCGCTGATTCTCTTCAACGGTAACGACCTCGACGAATGGCACCGCGCCGAAGCGTTCGGCGCGGACATCCTCGAAACCTGCGTCGAGCTGGGCGGTACGGTGACGGGCGAGCATGGCGTAGGCATCGAAAAAATCAATTCGATGTGCGTGCAATTCTCGCCGCAGGAGCGCGAGGCATTCCACGCCGTGAAACACGCATTCGATCCCGCCGGGCTGCTCAATCCCGACAAGGGCATTCCGACGCGCGCACGCTGCGCCGAGTACGGCAAGCTGCGCGTACGCGGCAACCTGCTGCCGCATCCCGAGCTGCCCCGTTTCTGACGATCTGGCGCCCCGTTGCGCACGGCCACCGCTGCGCGACGGGGCATCCGGCTCACCCGGCTCAACAGGTACAACCGGAGCTACGGGTCCGCTCCGGGTTGCCAGCACGGGTCCGGTCAGTACAATCGAACGAACCACAACGAAAACGTCAGCGAGAACGACACTCAGGTCATGAAAGAGGACGATATCGTCGCCGTCTGGTCGGAGCGCGTGCGCGCGGCGACCGCCGATGGCCGCCCGCTGCGCATACGCGGCGGCGGCACGAAGGACTGGTATGGCCAGGCGCTCGAGGGCGACGTGCTCGACACGCGCGCGCATCGCGGCGTCATTTCCTACGATCCGGCCGAACTCGTCATCACCGCACGCGCGGGCACACCGCTGTCCGAAATCGAATCGGCGCTCGCCGCACACGATCAAATGCTCGCGTTCGAGCCGCCGCACTTCGGCGCGCAGGCCACTTTCGGCGGCTGCATCGCGGCGGGCATCGCGGGACCGCGCCGCGTAGCCGCAGGCGCCGTGCGCGACTTCGTGCTCGGCGCCGTAATCATGAACGGCCACGGCGACGTGCTGCACTTCGGCGGCCAGGTCGTGAAGAACGTGGCGGGCTACGACGTGTCGCGCCTGCTCGCGGGTTCGCTCGGCACGCTCGGGCTGATACTCGAACTCTCGGTGAAAGTGCTGCCCGCGCCGCAAGCCGAAACGACGCTCAAGTTCGAAATGAGCGGCAGCGACGCCGTTCGCAAGCTCAACGAATGGGGCGGCCGCCCACTGCCCATGACGGCGAGTGCCTGGCGCAACCGCACACTCGCGGTGAGGCTCGCGGGCGCGGAAGCCGCGGTGAAGGCCGCGCGCACGACACTCGGCGGCGAGGTCGTGGACGCGGTGGAAGCCGAGCGCTTCTGGGCAGGCCTGCGCGAGCAGACCGATCCGTTCTTCTCGGCCATCGCGCCGAATGCGGCGCTCTGGCGCGTTGCGCTGCCCTCGATCGCCGAACCGCTGCAGTTGCCCGGCACCCAGTTGATGGAATGGGGCGGCGCGCAACGCTGGTGGATCACGGAAACCGACGCGCAAACCGTGCGCATCACGGCCAAGCAGGCAGGCGGCCACGCGACGATGTTCCGCACCGGCCGCGACTACGACCGCAGCGCGGGCGTATTCACCCCGCTGCCCGCGCCGGTCATGAAGATCCATCGCGGCCTGAAGGCCGCATTCGATCCAGCCCGCATCTTCAATCGCGGCCGCCTGTATTCCGATTTCTGAACCCATCGACACGCCGCAATGCAGACGAACCTCGCGGACTTCATCCGGAACACGGCCGACGGCGACGAAGCCGACGCCATCCTGCGCAAGTGCGTGCATTGCGGCTTCTGCACGGCGACCTGCCCGACCTATCATCTGCTCGGCGACGAACTCGACGGCCCGCGCGGGCGCATCTATCTGATCAAGCAGATGGTGGAAGGCGCGCCCGTGACGAGGAGCACGCTGACACACCTCGACCGCTGCCTGACCTGCCGCAGTTGCGAGACCACCTGCCCGTCCGGCGTGCAGTACGGCCGGCTCGTCGAGATCGGTCGCAAGCACGCCGAAGAGAAGGTCGCGCGGCCGCTGCGCCAGCGCATGCTGCGCCGGGTGCTCGCCACCGTCCTGCCGCGCCGCGCGCTGTTTTCGCCCGTAATGCGGCTCGGCCAGCAGGTCCGCCCGCTTCTGCCTCGGCGCCTGCGCGACAAGGTGCCCGTGCGCCAGCGCCCGCTCGCCTGGCCGACCGCTAAGCACGCACGCAAGATGCTGATGCTCTCGGGCTGCGTGCAGCCTTCGATGATGCCGAACATCAACATCGCCACGGCGCGTGTGCTGGATGCGCTCGGCATCGAAACGATCGTGGCGCCCGACGCCGGGTGTTGCGGCGCCTTCCGCCTGCACCTGGGCTACGTCGACGACGCGCTCGACGACGCGCGCGCCAATATCGACGCCTGGTGGCCGTATGTGGAGCAAGGCGTGGAGGCGATCGTGATGAACGCCTCGGGCTGCGGCGCGACGGTGAAGGAATACGCACACCTGTTGCGCAACGATCCGGCCTATGCCGGGCGCGCGCGCCGCATCGTCGAGCTCACGCGCGATCTTTCGGAAATCCTGCCTGCGTTCGAAGAACAGCTCGTCGCGGCGACGCGCCGGCGCGGCATCCAGACCGTCGCATGGCACCCGCCCTGTACGCTCCAGCATGGACAGCAATTGCGCGGCGGCGTGGAAAAGGTGCTGGGCGCACTCGGCCTCGACGTGCGTCTGCCCGTCGACAGCCACCTGTGCTGCGGCTCGGCCGGCACGTATTCGATCACGCAGCCGCGCCTGTCCTATACGCTGCGCAACCAGAAAATCGAGCGCCTCAAGGCGCTTGAGCCGCAACTGATCGTTTCGGCGAATATCGGCTGCATCGCGCACCTGCAAAGCGGCACGACGATTCCGGTGACACACTGGATCGAGCTGATCGAACATATGCTGGCGGCGAACTGAGCGCGAAAGATTGAACGTCGAGCCAGCGTAACGAAACGCCGGGCGCAAGAATAGCTGGCCGTTCGGCCTATGTTTCGGGTCCGGCGCAGTCCGTATAATTGCCCTCGTTCATTCCGGTTCGATTCAACAGCCGCCTGCAATGCAGTGCGGCTCGCTCCAAGTCCCATGACCGATCTCGCCCACAACCTCGAAGCCGTCCAGCAACGCATTGCCGCGGCCGCCCGCAACGCCGGCCGCGATCCGCAATCGGTCGCGCTGCTCGCGGTCTCCAAAACCTTCCCCGCGCAGGACGTGCGCGCGGCACACGCTGCCGGGCAGCGTGCGTTCGGCGAGAACTACGTGCAGGAGTCCGTCGAGAAAATCGAGGCGCTGGCCGATCTGCGGGCGAGCCTCGAGTGGCATTTCATCGGGCCGCTGCAGTCGAACAAGACGCGGCCCGTTGCGGAACGCTTCGACTGGGTGCATTCGGTCGATCGCCTGAAGATCGCCCAGCGTCTCTCGGAACAGCGCCCCGCGAGCATGGCGCCGCTCAACGTGTGCCTGCAGATCAACGTGAGCGGCGAAGCCAGCAAGAGCGGCGTCGCGCCACAGGAAGCGGCGCAGATCGCGCATGAAATCGCGGCGCTGCCCAATCTGCGGCTGCGCGGGCTGATGTCGATTCCCGAACCCGAAACCACCCTCGAGGCGCAGCGCGCGCCGCACCGCGTGCTGCGCGAGTTGTTCGACGCGCTGCGCGCGAGCGGTCTTGCGCTCGATACGCTGTCGATGGGCATGTCCGCCGACCTCGAAGCAGCCGTGCTGGAAGGCGCGACCATCGTGCGAATCGGTACGGCGGTCTTCGGCGCGCGCGATTATTCCCACTGATATTCCCGCTGATCCACTCACGCTCTCCCCCACCATGAAAATCGCATTCATCGGCGGCGGCAACATGGCCGCCGCACTCATCGGCGGACTGATCCGCAAAGGCGTGCCCGCCGCCAATCTGTACGCTGTCGATCCGAACGAGGACGCCCGCAAGCGCACCACCGAGAAATTCGGCGTGCGCACCGGCGCGAGCGCGGACGCGGCACTCGCGCAGTACGACGCCGTGCTGCTCGCGGTCAAACCGCAGGTTGCCAAGGCCGTCGCCGAAGGGCTCGCGCCGCATCTCGCGCCGCATCAGATCGTCATCAGCATCATGGCCGGCATCCGGATCGCGGATCTGTCGCGCTGGCTCAACGGCCACGCGCGCGTCGTCCGCACGATGCCCAACACGCCCGCGCTGATCGGCATGGGCGCAACGGGGCTCGTCGCGAGCGCCGGTGTCGATGCGGCGGGCCGGCAGCTCGCCTCCGACGCGCTCGGCGCAGTCGGCCAGACAGTCTGGTTCGACGACGAAGCGAAGATCGACGCCGTCACCGCGATTTCGGGCAGCGGCCCGGCCTACGTGTTCTATTTCATCGAAGCGCTGGAAGAGGCGGCACGCCAGCTCGGCATGGACGAGCAGCAAAGCCGCGCGCTCGCTGTCGCTACCTTCACGGGTGCGGCGCAACTCGCGCTGCAATCGAACGACTCGCCCGCGGTGCTGCGCGAGCGCGTGACGTCGAAGGGCGGAACAACGGCGGCGGCACTTACATCGTTTGCAGGTTCGGGCGTGAAGGATGCGATCGTGCGCGGCGCCCTGGCCGCCGATGCGCGTGCGAAGGAAATGGGCGAAGAGTTCGGCAAGCAGTAGTGAGCCGGAAGGCGCGCGCCGGTTTTGCGCCGGTTTTGCACCGGCTGCGTGGCCGATGTCGTGCGACGTGTTACCGCCGACACAGCGTGAAGCGCCGCGCGTTCCCGCGTGCGCACCACGTCACGCGGGTCACGCACATTTCGCGACCGCGTCCGCTTTCACCGAGGGAATCGCACGGGCGTAGCGGGCCGCGCTCCGGCGCCCGCCAGCACCGTTACATTGCCGCCGCGAACGCGTAATGCGCGGCGATGCCCGCGAACAGCACTCCGCCCAGCCAGTTGTTATGGCGAAAGGCGGCGAAGCACGGCATCCGCTCGCGGTCTTTGATGAGTGTGTAGTGATAGACCGCGCAGCCTGCCGCAGCCGCCCAGCCGATCCAGTAAAGCAGCCCGAGGCCGAGCGCGATGCCCACCCAGACGTAAATTCCGAGCGTCGCCGCATAGCACAGCATGATGGCGAGCACGTCGAAGCGGCCGAACGTCAACGCGGAGGTACGGATGCCGATCTTGATGTCGTCGTCGCGATCGACCATGGCGTATTCGGTGTCGTAGGCGACGGACCAGCATACGTTCGCGGCCAGCATGATCCAGCCAAGCAGCGGCACATGATCCTGCACGGCGGCGAAAGCCATCGGAACGCCGAACCCGAACGCGATGCCCAGATACGCCTGCGGAATCGCGAAGAATCGCTTCGTGAACGGATACGAGCCCGCAACGAAAAGTGCGACCACCGAAAGCTGCTTCGTGAGCGTGTTGAGCGGCAGGATCAGGAGAAACGAGACGAGCGCGAGCCCTGCCGCAATCGCCACCGCCTCCCATGCGCGGATACGGCCCGACGTGATGGGCCGCTCGGCGGTGCGCTTCACGTAACGGTCGAAGTCGCGGTCCGCGTAGTCGTTGATCGCGCAGCCCGCCGAGCGCATGAGCACGGTGCCAACCGTGAAAATCACGAGCAGCGACAGCGACGGACGGCCATTCGAGGCAATCCACAGCGCGTTGAGCGTCGGCCAGAGCAGCAGCAGGCTGCCGATCGGCTTGTCCATGCGGACGAGCCGCAGATACAGCGGGAGTCGGGCGAACATGATCGGTGTGGGAAAAACAATGCCGCTATTGTAGGCCAGCGCGCACGCCGCCCACCGCCCGGCCTTCATGCCGCCGCGACGTGAACAAGGGCGCGCTGGGCAGAACATCGGCGCACACCGCAAAAACAAAGGCCCGCCGGAGGTTCCGGCAGGCCCTTTAAGCATCGTTTCGCGGCGCACCGCGCTGCGAATCAACCACAAATCAACCGCAAATCAACCGCGCATCAACCGCAAATCAACCGTTACGCCAGCAGCGAGCGCAACATCCACGCCGTCTTTTCATGCGTCTGCATGCGCTGCGTGAGCAGGTCGGCGGTCGGCTCGTCCGAGGCGGCTTCCGTCGCCGGGAAAATCGCGCGGGCCGTGCGCACCACCGCCTCCTGGCCTTCCACCAGCTGGCGGATCATCTCTTCCGCCGCCGGCACGCCGTCCGCTTCCGCAATCGACGAAAGCTTCGCGAATTCCTTGTAGCTGCCCGGCGCGTTCACGCCCAGCGCACGAATACGCTCGGCGATCGCATCGACAGCCAGCGCCAGTTCCGTGTACTGCGTCTCGAACATCAGATGCAGGGTGTTGAACATCGGCCCCGTGACGTTCCAGTGGAAATTGTGCGTCTTCAGGTACAGCGTGTAGGTGTCCGCGAGCAGGTGCGAGAGACCTTCCGCGATCTTCTTGCGATCCTTGTCGCTGATGCCGATATTCAGTTGCTGCACGTTTGCTTTCTTAGCCATGGCGACTCCTTGTTTGAAGTGAGACGAACCGTCGATGCCAGTCGGGTCGGGTTCGGTCGCGCCGCATCGGCGGCGAACCGCAAATGATCAAACGGGTGTCAGTTTAGCGTAGATGGAACGACGGCCACGCTCATCTGACCCTGTCTGTCGGACAGGTGAAACCGCACCGAAACTGCGCCGTGCGACGGCCTGCATTCAACCGCCGGCCAGACGCGTCAGCGCCTGGCCGACGAGCACGATGAGCCCGCCTGTGAAGATCGCGAAGCCGCTCGCACGGCGCAGCGCCAACGTCGCGCGAGCGAACCGCTGCCCCGCATCGCCTGTGTGTGCGATGCCGATGGCGTCGAGCGTCATCGTTGCAATCCTCGTCATGATCGTTCTCCTTGACTGGTCCTGAAGACGGCGGAGCGTCCTTACGCACCGCCGTTGCCGCCGCAGTGGCGGTGACTTCACCGCACGCCGTTGTTCCGGGGCGCGGCGCATGGGAGAGACTATATCAACGACTATTGATGCAAGATATTTGATTAATGAAATCTATCAAATAGCCTTTCGCTATCGGGTTCCCATCGTCAGACGGGAACACAGCGCAGGCAATCCGGAGGAAAGAGGGACACCGCCGCCAGCATTAGCGGGCGGCAGCGGAGTGGCAAATGAATGGCAAGAGCCGCGAATGAGCCCGAAAAGACGTCAGGCCGCTTCGGCCGACGCCTCGATCTTTTTGACGCCCGGCAGATCGCAGGCGTGCACCGCGTCGACGATCGCCTCGATTGCGGGCATGCGCGTAAAGCTCTTGCGCCATGCGAGCACGACGCGGCGATCCGGCACAGGCTCGTCGAACGGCACGTACGAGAGCAGCCCCGAATCGACGCCGCCCGCGTGCGGTTTCACCTCCTGCACCGACATGCGCGGCAGCACCGTGATGCCGACGCCGCTCGCCACCATATGGCGGATGGTTTCGAGCGACGAGCCTTCGAAGGTTTTCTGGATGCCGTCCGCGTTCTGCGAAAAGCGCATCAGTTCGGGACACACGCCAAGAACGTGATCGCGGAAGCAGTGCCCGCTGCCGAGCAGCAGCATCGTTTCCTGCTTGAGGTCGCCCGCGTCGATCTTCTCGCGCTTCTCCCACGCGTGGCCGGACGGCAGCGCGACGACGAACGGCTCGTCGTAGAGCGGGCGCAGCGTGAGGCCGGTCTCGGGGAACGGCAGCGCCAGGATCGCCACGTCGATCTCGCCCTGCTTGAGCAGTTCGATGAGCTTGAGCGTGTAGTTTTCCTGCAGCATGAGCGGCATCTGCGGGAAGCGCGTGATCATCTGCTTGACGAGCGTCGGCAGCAGGTACGGCCCGATCGTGTAGATCACGCCGAGCCGCAGCGGCCCGATCAGCGGATCCTTGCCCTGCTTGGCGATTTCCTTGATGGCCAGCGTCTGTTCGAGCACGCGCTGGGCCTGCGTGACGATCTGCTCGCCGATCGGCGTAACGCTCACCTCGCTCGTGCCGCGCTCGAAAATCTGCACGTTGAGCTCGTCTTCGAGCTTCTTGATCGCCACCGACAAGGTCGGCTGGCTCACGAAACACGCTTCTGCGGCCCGTCCGAAGTGGCGCTCGCGAGCAACCGCGACTATGTATTTCAATTCAGTGAGCGTCATTTCTTTTGGGACCAATCAGAATAGATAATTCGATAGTTTGTACTTATACACCTATGGCAGCGATTCGCCAATATTCAACGTACATCGTCGGGCACGAACGGCATTCCTCAGACGATGCCGGAGCGCACGGGTTCCATCGCGCATCGGCGCCCGACTGAAGACCTGCGGTCAGGCCTTCAGATACTGCTCGCGCGCGCCGAGCCAGCGGTTCAAATGCTGCGCAACGACGTGCGGCCAGTCGCGCAGCAGCAAGTCGGCGGCGCCGCGCGCGGGTTCGATGAGCCAGCCGTCGGTTTCGAGGTTCGCGAAGCGCAGCATCGCCGCGCCCGATTGCCGCGCACCGAGGAATTCGCCGGGGCCGCGGATCTCCAGATCGCGGCGTGCGATCTCGAAGCCGTCGGTGGTTTCGCGCATCGTCTGCAGCCGCGCGCGGCCCGTGAGCGAAAGCGGTCCGCTGTAGAGCAGCACGCACACCGACGCCGTGCTGCCCCGCCCCACGCGTCCGCGCAATTGATGCAGCTGCGCGAGGCCGAAGCGCTCGGCGTGCTCGATCACCATCAGCGACGCGTTGGGCACGTCCACGCCCACTTCGATCACGGTCGTCGCCACGAGCAACTGCACTTCGTCGCGCGAGAAGGCTTCCATCACGGCGGCCTTCTCCGTCGACGAGAGCCGCCCGTGCACGAGCCCGACCGTCAATTCCGGCAGCGCGGCGACGAGCGTCTCGTACGTTTCGACCGCCGTTTGCAGTTGAAGCGTCTCGCTCTCCTCGATCAGCGGGCAAACCCAGTAGACCTGGCGCCCCGTGAGCGCCGCCGCGCGTACGCGCTCGATCACTTCTTCGCGGCGCGCGTCGGAGATGAGCTTCGTGAGGATCGGCGTGCGGCCAGGCGGCAGTTCGTCGATGGTGGATACGTCGAGGTCCGCGTAATAAGTCATCGCGAGCGTGCGCGGAATGGGCGTCGCCGACATCATCAGCTGATGCGGCTGGAACGCCTGCGCAGCGGGCGCGGCGGCACTCGTGTTCTTCGCCTTCGCGCGCAGCGCGAGCCGCTGCTCGACGCCGAAGCGGTGCTGTTCGTCGACGATCACGAGGCCGAGCCGCGCGAATTCGACGCTGTCCTGAATGATCGCGTGCGTGCCGATCACGAGCTGCGCGGTGCCGAGCGCCGCAGCTTCGATCGCGGCGCGCTTTTCCTTTGCCTTAAGGCTGCCCGCGAGCCAGGCCACCTGCACGCCGAGCGGTTCGAGCCAGCCGCGCAGCTTGCGCGCGTGCTGCTCGGCGAGGATTTCGGTGGGCGCCATCAGCGCCGCCTGATAGCCCGCGTCGATGGCTTGCGCCGCCGCCAGCGCCGCCACCACGGTCTTGCCGCTGCCTACGTCGCCCTGCAAGAGACGCTGCATCGGATGCGGCAGTTCGAGTTCGCGCGCGATCTCGGCGACGACGCGCTGCTGCGCGTTCGTCAGCTGGAACGGCAGCGAGGTGCGCAGACGAGCGACAAGCGGCGCGCTGGCTGCACCCTCGGCATCCGGCGCCGCGGTTTCGCGCAACGGCATGGCCGGTGCGGCGCGCGTGCGGCGCTCTTCGTGGGCGCGCTTGAGCGACAGTTGCTGCGCGAGCAGTTCCTCGAATTTGATGCGCGTCCACGCCGGATGCGTGCCGTCGATCAGTTCGGCCTCGTCGGCGTCGATGGGCGGATGGTGCAGCGTCTTCACGGCTTCCATCAGCGGGGGCAGGCCAAGCGGCGCCATGAATTCGCGCTCCACGGCCTCGGGCAGCAGCTCGGGCAGCGACACGCGATGAAGCGCGTTGTCGATCGCCTTGCGCAGATACGCCTGGCTCACGCCCGCCGTCGACGGATAGACCGGCGTGAGCGCCTGGGGCAGCGGCGTGTCGTCGTCGACGACGCGCACCGCCGGATGCACCATTTCCATGCCGAAGAACCCGCCGCGCACGTCGCCGCGCACGCGCAGGCGGCGGCCCGCCGCCATCTGCGTGACCTGCGACCCGTAGAAGTTCAGAAAGCGCAGGACGAGTTCGTCGCCGCGCTCGTCGCGCAGTTTCACCAGCAACTGGCGGCGCGGACGGTACGCGATTTCGTTATCGAACACGACGCCTTCCGTCTGCGCGATGCCGCCGGGCAGCAGCTCGCCAATCGGTGTGAGCGTGGTTTCGTCCTCGTAGCGCATCGGCAGATGCAGGACGAGGTCGATGTCGCGCGAGAGGCCGAGTTTGGCGAGACGGTCGGCCGTTTTCGTGACGGCGGGCTTGTCTTTCTCTTTCGCGTCTTTCGCGCGCGCGCTCTTTTTGCCCTTCGGCGCCTCGGCCGTTGTGCCGCGTTTTTTGCTGCCTTCGCGGCTCTCGCGGCTCTCGCGGCTCGCGCTGCCTTCGGTGCTTTCGCTGCCGTCGTTGCTTTCGCTGCCGTCGTTGCCTTCGCTGTCTGCCGGCTCGCTTGCCGCGCGACTGCCGCGGCCGGTGCGGCCACCGCGCTCAGCGGAGCGTTCCACAGCCGCTTGCTTGCCGTCCGCCGCCGCAACGCTCGCGCCGACGCGCTCACGCGCATCGCCGGACGAATCGGTTTCGGGCATCGGACGGCTCACAGATGAGGGCATAGGCGGCTTCGCAAGTACAATATCGGCTTTCCGGCGTGGCGCAGCAGGCGTGAGGCGCGCGTTGTGCGACAAGACCCGCTGCCGCTCGCGCGAAAGCGCGTGGCACGCAACGCGTGCTGCACAAGCACGAACGCGAGCGCGAGCGCGAGCGGTCCCGCCATCATAGCCGCTCGCCGCACCGCGGCGGGCATCGTGGTTCCGATCGCGGCACGCGAGCCGCCTCTCGCGCAAGCGCCGCCCGAAGCCATCAGCCGCATTTCCGTTTCATCAGGCCGCATGTTCAAGCTTTCCGATTTCGATTTCGACCTCCCCGAAGAACTGATTGCGCAGACCGCTCTACCCGAGCGCAGCGCGAGCCGTCTGCTGGAAGTCGACAACCGCGTGCAGCCCGCGCGCCTCACCGACCGCCACTTCGCGGAACTGCCCGAGTGCCTCGCGCCCGGCGACCTGCTCGTCTTCAACGATACGAAGGTGCTCAAGGCGCGCTTCTTCGGCCAGAAGGCGAGCGGCGGCAAGATCGAGGTGCTCGTCGAGCGCCTCACGGGCGCGCGCACGGCGCTCGCACAGATCCGCGCGAGCAAGAGCCCGGCGCCGGGCACGACGCTGCGCCTCGCCGACGCGTTCGACGTGACGGTGGGCGAGCGCGTCGAGCCGTTCTACACGCTGCATTTCCCCGACGACTGTCTGACGCTGATCGAGCAGCACGGCCGCCTGCCGTTGCCGCCCTACATCACGCACGCCGCCGACTCGACCGACGAGACGCGCTACCAGACCGTGTTCGCGCAAAATCCGGGCGCGGTGGCCGCACCCACGGCGGGGCTGCACTTCGACGACGCGCTGCTCGCAAAATTCGACGCGATGGGCGTCGACCACGCGACACTCACGCTGCACGTCGGCGCGGGCACGTTCCAGCCGGTGCGCGTGGAGAACATCGCCGAGCACAAGATGCACAGCGAGTGGTACGAGTTGCCGCAGTCGCTGGTCGACAAGATTGCGGCCACGCGTGCGCGCGGCGGGCGTGTGATCGCGGTGGGCACGACGTCGATGCGCGCGCTCGAAGCGGCGGCGCGCGACGCCGAGCGCGCAGGCCGCGCGCTCGCGGCGACTTCGGCGGAAACCGACATCTTTATCACGCCGGGCTATAAATTCCGCGTGGTGGACCGGCTCGTCACGAACTTTCACCTGCCGAAGTCGACGCTGCTCATGCTCGTGTCGGCGTTCGCGGGGATCGAGACGATCCGCGCGGCGTATCGTCACGCAATCGAGGCGCGCTACCGGTTTTTCAGCTACGGCGACGCCATGCTGCTCACCCGGAGCGAGAACGCGCTCGACGCGTAACCAACGGGTGACAAGCGGGTAACAAGCGCCCAAGCAAATTTCCTTCGACCGCCGTGCACGGACGCGAACACAAACGCGAAACCGAACGCGACGGTCACCACCATCTGCGCCGGACTGTTTTCCGGTGGCACAGGAGCTCACGCATGACCGACGGTCATCAACAAAACGATGCACGCGCCGAACACGGCGCTTATCTGGGCGAACGCCCGCGCAGTGATCAAACTCGTGGCCTGAAATTCGAACTGCTCGGCACCGACGGCCTCGCGCGGCGCGGGCGCGTCACGCTCAACCACGGCGTCGTCGAAACGCCGATCTTCATGCCCGTGGGCACCTACGGCACGGTCAAGGCGACGCAGCCGCGCGAGCTGGTCGAGATGAACGCGCAGATCATCCTCGGCAACACCTTCCACCTCTGGCTGCGCCCGGGGCTCGAAACGATCGAGGCGCACGGCGGCCTGCATCGCTTCATGGGCTGGAATCGTCCGATCCTCACCGATTCGGGCGGCTTCCAGGTGTTCTCGCTCGGCGACCTGCGCAAGATCTCAGAAGACGGCGTGCGCTTCGCGTCGCCCGTCAACGGCGACAAGCTGTTCCTCTCGCCCGAAGTGTCGATGCAGATCCAGAAGGTGCTGAACTCGGACATCGTCATGCAGTTCGACGAGTGCACGCCCTACGCGACCAACGGCGTGCCGACGACGCACAAGGACGCCGCCGACTCCATGCGCATGTCGATGCGCTGGGCGAAGCGCTCGATCGACGAGTTCAACCGGCTCGGTAACCCGAACGCGCTCTTCGGCATCGTGCAGGGCGGCATGTTCGAGGACCTGCGCGACGAATCGCTCGCCGGCCTCTCGGAGATGCCGTTTCACGGCTTTGCGATCGGCGGTCTTTCAGTCGGCGAGCCGAAGGAAGACATGATGCGCGTGCTCGAACACATCGCGCCGAAGCTTCCCGCCGACAAGCCGCACTACCTGATGGGCGTCGGCACGCCGGAGGATCTCGTGGCGGGCGTGGCGTCGGGCATCGACATGTTCGACTGCGTCATGCCGACGCGCAATGCGCGCAACGGCTGGATCTTCACGCGTTTCGGCGACATCAAGATCCGCAACGCGACGCACCGCAACTCGCTGCGCCCGCTCGACGAGCAGTGCGGCTGCTACACCTGCCGCAATTTCACGCGCGGCTATTTGCATCACCTGCATCGCGTGGGCGAGATTCTCGGTGCGCAGCTCAACACGATCCACAATCTGCACTACTACCTCGAGCTGATGAGCGAGATCCGCCAGGCGATCGAGACGAAGACGTTCGCGGCGTTCCGTCAGCGTTTCCACGAGAACCGCGCGCGCGGCGTGGAGCCATAAGGGCACGATAAGGGCGCAATAAGGGCGCGAGGCGCGGCTGCACGGCGTTTCGCGCGCCCGTTGCCGTTAGCCGCGCACCGCATGCACCCGGAGTACATTACAATTCGCTTTCACCAACACAAGGCGGACGGCACGGTCCGTCGCGCGACGCGACGCAACGTAACGCAACAAGCGCGAAGCGCCGACGAACCACGCTGAACCAGGATCGGCCACTCCCATCACCGCCCGCAATGCGCATTTGTCGCATTAAGAGCTTGATAGGAAAGCCAATTTTGGCTAGCCGTCGCGCCGGGCGCCGGTGGTAGAATAACCGGCTTGATTTTCGATCGTACAAACGGAGAGACCAACGTGTCGTTCATTTCCAATGCCTTCGCACAAGGCTCCGCAGCGGGTGGCGCGGAATCCAATCTGATGAGCTTCCTGCCGCTGATCCTGATGTTCGCGGTGCTGTACTTCATCATGATCCGTCCGCAGATGAAGCGTCAGAAGGAACACCGCAACATGCTCGCGAACATGGCCAAGGGCGATGAAGTCGTCACGAGCGGCGGCATCGTCGGCAAGGTGACCAAGGTCGGCGAAGCCTACGTGGGCGTCGAAGTGGCGGACGGCACCGAAGTCACTGTGCAGAAGTCGGCGGTTTCGACGATCCTGCCGAAGGGCACGATCAAGTCGCTGTAAGCGCTCGCTCGCGAACTCCGCAAGCAGCAACGTTCCAGCGAAAATAGCCTAAAGCAGCCTCAAGCGTCCGGCACTGTCCCAGCTGAAATCCTCCAGCCAAGACCCTGCCGGACGCGCGCGCATCGAGCACGCAATTCCCCTCCCCCGTTGGGTCAACCAATGAACCGTTATCCCCTCTGGAAATATGTCGTGATGGTCGTGGCGCTCGCCATCGGCCTCGTGTACACATTGCCCAATTTCTTCGGCGAAGCGCCCGCAGTCCAGGTGTCGAGCGGCAAGGCCACTGTCAAGCTCGACAGCGGCACGCTCGCCCAGGTGCAAGCCGCGCTCACCGCGAACAACATCGCCGCCGCCGACGTCACGTTCGACAACTCGGCGATGAACGCGAACATCCGCGTGCGCGTTGCCGACACCGACACGCAGCTGCGCCTGAAGGACGTGCTCACGAAGGCGCTGAACGCCGACCCGACCGATCCGCAGTACATCGTCGCGCTGAACCTGCAAAGCGCCTCGCCGCGCTGGCTGACCGGCATGCGCGCGCTGCCGATGTACCTCGGCCTCGATCTGCGCGGCGGCGTGCACTTCCTGCTGCAGGTCGACATGAACGGCGCGCTCAGCAAGAAGCTCGATTCGGACGCATCGGATGCGCGCACGCTGCTGCGCGAGAAGAACATCCGCGACGGCGGCGTGAATCGCGTCGGCCAGTCGGTGGTGATCAATTTCGCCGATCCGGCAGTCGCCGAAGGCGCGCGCAAGGTGCTCGCAGGCGGCGTCAGCGAACTCCAGTGGGCCACGCAAACCGCGCCGGAAGGCGGCGTGCAGCTCGTCGGCACGTTCACGCCCACGGTCAGGCAAGCGGTTCAGGAGGCTGCGCTCAAGCAGAACATCCAGACGCTGCATAACCGCGTGAACGAACTCGGCGTGTCCGAGCCCGTGATCCAGCAGCAGGGCAACGACCGCATCGTGGTCGAGCTGCCGGGCGTGCAGGACACCGCGAAGGCGAAGGACATCATCGGCCGCACGGCGACGCTCGAAGCGCGCCTCGCCGATCCGCTCGGCCTGCATCCGGACCCGAACGCGCCGGTTCCGCCGGGCGACGAACTCTTCACGCAGGGCAACCAGGCGCCCGTGCTGCTCAGAAAGCAGGTGATCTTCACCGGCGACCGCATCATCGACGCGTCAGCGGGCTTCGATGAACATCAGCGTCCGTCGGTCAACATCCGTCTCGACTCGGCGGGCGGGCGCGCCGTGCGCAGCGTCTCGCGCGACAACATCGGCAAGCCGATGGCGATGGTGCTGTTCGAGCGCGGCAAGGGCGAAGTGCTGACGGTCGCGACGATCCAGTCGGAACTGGGCGACCGCTTCCAGATCACGGGCCAGCCCACGCCGCAGGCCGCCGCCGACCTCGCGCTGCTCCTGCGCGCCGGCTCGCTCGCAGCGCCGATGGAAATCATCGAAGAACGCACGGTCGGCCCGAGCCTCGGCGCCGATAACATCCGCAAGGGCTTCGACTCGGTGATCTACGGCTTCGCCGCGATCTCCGTGTTCATGATCGGCTACTACATGCTGTTCGGCATGATCTCGGTGATCGGTCTCTCGGTGAACCTGCTGCTGCTCGTCGCGGTGCTCTCGATGCTGCAGGCCACGCTCACGCTGCCGGGCATCGCCGCTATCGCGCTCGCGCTCGGTATGGCGATCGACTCGAACGTGCTGATCAACGAGCGTGTCCGTGAAGAACTGCGTAACGGCGCGCCGCCGCAGCTTGCGATCCACAACGGCTACGCGCACGCCTGGGCGACGATTCTCGACTCGAACGTGACCACGCTCATCGCCGGTCTTGCGCTGCTCGCGTTCGGCTCGGGCCCGGTGCGCGGCTTCGCGATCGTGCACGTGATCGGCATTCTCACGTCGATGTTCTCGGCCGTGTTCTTCTCGCGCGGGCTCGTGAACCTCTGGTACGGCGGCAAGAAGAAGCTGAAGTCGCTGGCCGTGGGCCAGGTGTGGCGTCCGCAGCCGGAGATGGCGGGCGCTGCCGCGCTGACCAGCGACGACGACGCGGACACCGACACGGGCCGCGCCATCGTCGGCGCCGCCCAAACCCGTGAAACCGCCAAGGCGGCCAAGGCCGCGAAGGCCGCGGGCAGCGCGAGCGGCACGGCGCGCGCCAAACCGGTCGTGCGCCGCAGAAACGGGCCGAGCGGCCCAGGCAACCCGGGCTCGTCCCGCTGATACGGAGTCAAGATCATGGAATTTTTCCGCATCCGCAAAGACATCCCGTTCATGAAGCACGCGTTGATCTTCAACGCGATCTCGCTCATCACGTTCATCGCGGCGGTGTTCTTCCTGTTCCACCGCGGCCTGCATCTGTCGATCGAGTTCACGGGCGGCACGGTCATCGAAGTGCAGTATCCGCAGGCGGCCGAACTCGAGCCCGTGCGCGGCACGCTCACGAAGCTCGGCTACGGCGACGCCCAGGTGCAGAACTTCGGCACCTCGCGCGACGTGCTGATCCGCCTGCCGCTCAAGCAAGGGCTCACGTCCGCGCAACAGAGCGACCAGGTCATGGGCGCGCTCAAGGCCGCGGATTCGCAGGTGCAGCTTCAGCGCGTGGAGTTCGTCGGCCCGCAGGTCGGCAAGGAACTCGCCACCGACGGCCTGCTCGCGCTCGCGTGCGTGGTGGCGGGCATCATCATCTACCTGTCGTTCCGCTTCGAATGGAAGTACGCCGTGGCCGGCGTGATCGCAAACCTGCACGACGTCGTGATCATTCTCGGCTTCTTCGCGTTCTTCCAGTGGGAGTTCTCGCTCTCGGTGCTGGCCGCCGTGCTCGCGGTGCTCGGCTACTCGGTGAACGAGTCGGTCGTTATCTTCGACCGGATTCGCGAAACCTTCCGGCGCGAACGCAAGATGACCGTTGCGGAGGTCATCAACCACGCGATCACGAGCACGATGTCGCGAACCATCATCACCCACGGCTGTACGCAGATGATGGTGCTCTCGATGTTCTTCTTCGGCGGCCCGACGCTGCACTTCTTCGCACTTGCGCTGACGGTGGGTATTCTCTTCGGCATCTACTCGTCGGTATTCGTCGCGGCGGCAATCGCGATGTGGCTCGGCGTGAAGCGCGAGGACCTCATCAAGGAAAAGAAGGACAAGTACGATCCGAACGATCCCAACGCGGGCGCGCAGGTTTAAGCCTGTTCGGTTTTAAGCCCGTTCGGTTCGATCAACGAAAAGGCCGGTTCTCGCGAACCGGCTTTTTCATTTGCGCTACTTTATTTGCACTACTTTCGGATCGAGCTGGTAGGTGTCGGCGGCACGTGCCGAAGCGGCCCACAACAAGGTGCACGACAGGACGCACGCGAGGCACGCGGCAGCGACGGACCGGGCGGTAACGCGCAACGATATATTCAAAGACGCCTCCTTGTTTGCACGGCTAAGACACGATAAAGGCAAGGTCAAGGCAAGGACAAGGCGAGGTGAAGGCCGCGACGAAGGCCCGGCGCGCCGCCGCGCTATTTGGGCGCGGCGACGATGTGAAACTTGATCAACACTTCGTCGGCGACGGTTGACGTGTCTTTCCACTCGCCGGTGCCGACGTTGAACGCGAGCCGATGGATAGGCAGCGTGCCGTCGAAGATCTTCGTCGCACCCTGCTGCGTGAGCACAATCGGCACGGCCACGGCCTCGGTGTGCCCCTTGATCGTGAGATTGCCGTTCACGCGAAACTGGTTTGGCCCGGTCGGCGCAACCGAAGTCGAAACGAACGTGGCCTGCGGCCAGGCCTTCGCATCGAACCATTCAGGACCGCGAATGGAATCGTTGTAGCTCGCGTCGCCGAGATCGTAGCTGCCGGTTTCGACCGTAATGCGCGCCGTGCCTGCTTGCGGCTTCGCGGGATCGAAGGCGATCTGCGCGTCGAACTTCGTGAAGCGGCCTTCCACCGGCACGCTCATCTGCCGCGAAACCGCGACTAACGTACTCTTCGCCGCATCGATCTGCGCCTGCGCGCCGCCCACCGACGCAAGCGCCGCAGCCCAACCCGCCGTGAGCGCCAGCACGGCCGCAGGACGGTGTCTCGTCCATCCGAAGCTCGCATTCATGATCGCCCTCGTCTGAGCACAGGAATCATCCGCGCAAGCAATCCGTCGCGGTCCAGCCAATGATGCTTGAGCGCCGCCGCCACATGCACCGCCACGAGCGCGGCGAGCGTGTAGTTCAGCGCGACGTGCACGAGGCGCAGGATCGGCTTCAGCACCGGGTCGGGGCCGATCAGCATCGGCAGGCGCACGAGCTCGAGATAGACGACGGGTACGTTGGCCGCGCAACTAAAAAGGTAGCCGGTGATCGGAACGGCAAACATCAGGAAATACAGTAGCACGTGCGCTCCTTGCGCCGCCGCGCGCTGCCAGCGCGACATGCCCGGCGGCAGCGCGGGTGCGCGGTGCGTCGCGCTCCAGGCCACGCGCAGCACGGCGAGGCCGAATATCGTGACGCCGATCCACTTGTGCCAGGCGTAGTAACGGAGTTTGTTGGGCGTGATCCCGGGAATACCCGTCATCACCCAGCCGAGCGCGAACGCACACACGATCAGGAGCGCCATGACCCAGTGCAGCGCAATCGCGGTGCGGGTGTAGTCTTCGGGCGGGGCCAAATCGTGCGACATAGGGATCGTTAGCCGTTCCAGCCAGCTTGTTGATCGGTTATTGTCATTTAACGCGACAGCAGGCTGCACCATTCCACGCATTCGCAAGTTGCGGACCTCGTGCGCGGCTCGCCAGCGTCGAACGCCTAAACGTGGCACACTCCTGGCCCGTCATGCTACTCCAGCAGCGCCTCGTGGCACGCCTTGCAGGCGGGGCGCGGACGGAGAGCACCACGGCACGCCGCAGCCCGCGTTTGGTAACATTGCACGAAGCTGCGGCGAACCCCGAACCTGTTTCGCGCGCACCCGCGCCGTTCGTCCCGTTCACGTCGATTTGCGTCATCTGCGAGCATGGCCTACGAACACCTGATCGCGTGTCACGACTGCGACGCGCTCTATCGCAAGCCGCGTCTGCTCGGCCGGCAGACCGCGCGCTGCTCCCGCTGCGGTGCGACCCTCTATAGCAGCGGCTCCGCGCAGCTCGACCGCATCTGCGCGATGACGCTCGCCGCGCTCGTCACGTTCATCATCGCCCAATCGTTTCCTATCATCGAACTCGACGCCAACGGCATCACGTCCGAATCGAGTCTCTTCGGCGCGCTCCTCGTGCTGTGGAGCGAGGACATGCAGATCGTCGCGCTGATGGTGTTCTGCGCCACGATCCTCTTTCCGCTCACCGAACTCGTCGCCCTGCTCTACGTGCTGTTGCCCGTGCGGCGCGGCGTCGTGCCGCCGGGCTTCAACCGCGTGCTGCGCGCGATCGAATTCGTGCGGCCCTGGGGCATGCTCGAAGTGTTCATGCTCGGCGTGCTGATCACGATCGTAAAGATGGTGAGCCTCGCGCGCGTGATTCCGGAAACGGCGCTCTTCGCATTCGGCGCGCTCACGCTGATGTTCACCGTGGTCGTCACATTCGACGCGCGCACGCTCTGGGATATCGCCGACGTCCTGCGTGCGCGTGAGCAGGCAAAGCGCGCAGGCGGGCGCGGTGGTGCGGGCGGTAGCGCACCCGGAAGCGCACCGCATGGCCCCGATGGTCCGGGCGGTCCGCTATCAGGCCCGCTATCAGGCCCGCTATCAGGCCCGCTATCAGGTCCGCTATCAGGTCCGCTATCAGGTCCGCTTTCAGGCCCGCTTTCAGGCCCGTCGTCCGGGCCGCTAGCAGGGCCCGAGATCCACGGCCCCGCCGCGCCCAGGCCGCCGCGCCCCGGTCCGAACCCGACGGGCGCGTCCCCGCACTGAGGCAACCGATGAAATACCTGACCGCTTCCGTTGCTGGTCTCGTCTCGTGCCGCTCCTGCGGGCGCGTCCAGCCACGCCCGCGCAGCGTCGCCCCGTCGCCCTGCGCGCGCTGCGGCGCAACACTCCACGAGCGCCACCCGGACAGCCTCACGCGCACGTGGGCGCTCCTCATCGCCGCCGCGTTGCTGTACATTCCCGCCAACCTGCTGCCGGTCATGCACACGGCCTCGCTCGTCGGCGAAGAAGACGACACGATCATGAGCGGCGTCGTCTACTTCTGGACCTCGGGCTCATGGCCGCTCGCGATCGTCGTGTTCATCGCGAGCATTCTCGTGCCGATGCTCAAGCTCTCGGTGCTCGTGCTCCTCTCGCTCACCGCCGGACGCCGCTCGAAGTGGCGCCCCGTCGAGCGGGCGAAGCTCTTCCGGCTCGTGGAGTTCATCGGCCGCTGGTCGATGCTCGACGTCTTCGTCGTCACGCTGACCGTCGCGCTCGTGCGTTTTCAGTCGCTGGCCGTGATCACGGCGCGTCCGGGCGCGATTGCGTTCGGCTCGGTGGTGGTCCTGACCATGATGGCGTCGATGCAGTTCGATCCGCGCCTGATCTGGGACCCCGTCGACGAAGACAGGCAAACCGGCACGCAAGCACCCGAGCCCTCTACTCAGGATCATCCTCATGAGTGACCCGAAAGGACCGACCCCACCCAGCGGGGGCGGCCCGCTCCCGCCCGATCTGCCCGAGCCGGAAATCGTCAGACCGAAGCGCTGGCTGCCCTCGCTCGTCTGGATCGTGCCGCTCGTCGCGGCGCTGATCGGCGTGGCGCTCGTCGTGAAGTCGGTGGCGATGCGCGGTCCGACCATCACGATCAGCTTCGCGAACGCCGAAGGCCTCGAACCCGGCAAGACCAAGGTGAAGTACAAGGACGTCGACATCGGCTCGGTGCGCGCGATCAAGCTCTCGCCGAACCTCTCGCACGTGCTCGTCACCGTCGAGCTGACCAAGGACGCCGAAGCGTTCGCCGTGAAGGACAGCCGCTTCTGGGTCGTGCGCGCGCGCATCGGCGCAAGCGGCGTTTCGGGGCTCTCGACGCTGCTTTCGGGCTCGTACATCGGCGCCGACGCGGGCCGCTCGACCGAATCCGCCACGGACTTCGTCGGGCTCGAAGCGCCGCCCGCCGTCACAATCGACCAGAAAGGCCACCGCTACACGCTGCACAGCGAGACGCTCGGCTCGCTCGACATCGGCACGCCGATTTTCTACCGGCGCATCCAGGTGGGCCAGGTCACCGGCTACTCGCTCGACAAGGACGGCACCGGCGTCACGGTGCACGTGTTCGTGAGCGCGCCGTACGACCAGTACGTCGGCACCAACACGCGCTGGTGGCACGCGAGCGGCGTGAACGTGCAACTCGATTCGAACGGTATCAAGGTGAACACGCAGTCGCTCGCGACCGTCGTGGTGGGCGGCCTCGCGTTCCAGGCGCCGCCGGGTCAGTCGGCGGGGCCGCAGGCGCCCGACAGTTCCGTGTTCACGCTCGCCTCCGACGAAGTCGAGGCGATGCGCGAGCCCGACGGCGCGCCGCTGCACGTGGTCATGTACTTCAACCAGTCGCTGCGCGGGCTCGCGGTCGGCGCGCCGGTGGACTTCCGCGGCATCGTGCTCGGCCAGGTCACCGACATCGGCATCGAGTACGACGCGAAGGAGCACAACTTCACGATGCCGGTCGCGATGGATCTGTATCCGCTGCGCCTGTCGCGCCGCGGCCGCGGCCAGCCGCCCCCGCCGCATACGCCGCAGGCCCACGAACTGATGAAGCGCCTCGTCGCGCGCGGACTGCGCGGGCAGTTGCGCACCGGCAACCTGCTCACGGGCCAGCTTTACGTCGCGCTCGACATCTTCCCGAAGGCTGCGCCGTCGCACACCGATCTCGATCACGACCCGCTCGAACTGCCGACCATTCCGAACTCGCTGGAAGAACTGCAGCTCCAGGTGGCCGACATCGCGAAGAAGCTCGACAAGATACCGTTCGACCAGATCGGTTCGAACCTGAACGATTCGCTCAAGAGCGCCAACCAGCTCTTCGCCCAGGTGAACACCGAACTGCTGCCGCAGTTGCGCGGCACGCTGGGTGAAGCCCAGAAGACCTTCAGCGCGGCGCAGGCGACGCTGCAGCAGGATTCGCCGCTGCAGTCCGATGTGCATCAGGCGATGCAGGAACTGACGCGCACGCTGCAGTCGCTCAACTCGCTCTCGGATTATCTGGAGCGCCATCCCGAATCGCTGCTGCGCGGCAAATCAGGAGACAAGCCATGACGTTCGACCGGCTCCCTCCCCGGCACGCCGGCAGGACCGGCCACCGCGCCGGAATCGGCACAATCGCCGCAATCGCCGCAATCACCAGGCACGCCGCCCGCGCGGCGGCGCTCGCCACCGCAGCGGCGGCCACCGCGGTAGCCACACTACTGGCCGGTTGCGCCTCGCCGCCGAGCCACTTCTACACGCTGAGCCCGAGCGACGACGCCGCGCCTGCGGCAACATCGGCCACCACGGGCAACCCCGCGTGGCTGATCGAACTCGCGCCGGTCAACGTGCCGCCGCAAGTCGCGAAACCGCAGTTCGTCGTGCAGACCGACGCGACCCGGGTTCTCGTGCTCGAACAGCAGCGCTGGGCGTCGATGCCGGGCGACGAGATCCGCCGCGCGCTGTCGGGCGACCTCACGCAGCAGCTCCGCACCATCGACGTCTACGGCTCGCCGCATCCCGAAGGTGTGCCGGTCTACCGCGTGAGCGTCAACGTGCAGCGCTTCGAATCGTGGCCCGGCTCGCACGCGCTCGTCGACGCCGTATGGAGCGTGCGCTCACTCGCGACGCAGACGGTCATGACCTGCCGCAGCGTGCTCAACGAACCGGTCGGCGACGGCTACGACGCGCTCGTCACCGGGCACCGGCGCGCGGTTGCGGCACTGTCGACGGCAATCGCAAGCGGCGTGCGCGCGCTCGCGGCCCAGACTCAAGCCCAAACGCAAGCGCAGACGCAACCGCAGACACAACAGCAACCGGCGTCTGGCGGCGCGAAGCGCACCCGCCACGCACCGCCTGCCGCCCTCATCCCCTGCCCGGCCACGGCACCCGCTGCCGCAGCCGGATCGTCCACCTCCTCCGCCGCGCCGGGCACGACGCCCGGCTAATCCCACCACGCCTGCTGCACGGCGCAGACCGTGCCGCGGGTGCCACCTGCCTCCACCCGAGGCGCAACGCAGGCACGTTACGCCCCATGATTCAATCGTTCAAATCTCTCTGGAAGAAGTGGCGCGCATCGCGCGGCACAGTGCAGCAACTCGACGCGCTGCTCGCCGCCGCCGATGCCGACGCCCCTTACGCCGAACGCAGCGACTGGCTGATCGAGCTGATGCACTGGATTCACCGGCGCGGCACGCTCGACGCCACGGACCTCGGGCGCGCGGCGTCCGACGACGAACCGCGCTCCGCGCCGCCCGAACACGCGCGCGTGCGCTACCTGCTGCACGTGCTCGAACGCAATCCCGCGTGGCGGGCGAACGTCGGCGCGATCATCCGCAAGCTGCTGCGCGAGAGCGACAGCATTTCGCTGCTCTGCGACGCAGGCATGCCCGTGCATTCGGGCCTGACCGGCGCGCTCGTCGAGCGCATCCAGGCGCAGTTGATCCCGCCCGCACCGAGCCGGCGCGACCTCGCGGCGCTCTTCACGCTGATGTTTCCGAACGAAAGCGATCCCGACTGGATTGCGACGCTGCCGCTCGATCTGCTGACCCGGCTGCACGCGTTGATCGTCGAACCGGAGGAAGCGCGCGCGCCGCTTCCCGCCACCGCCGTTGCGGGAGACGAACCCGATGCGGCCGCAGCCACGCCGCGCGGGCGGCAGCGCGGCGACTTCCCGGTCGATTTGTTGACGGCGCTTCACAACCTCACGAGCCAGATCAGCTCGACGGGCCTTTCGTCGACGGTCCGCAGCCGCCTGCTGGACGACGACGCTCCTGCGGACGTCGAACGCCTGCCGTTCTACCGCCTGAACCGCGCGATGCTCGCAGTGGAGAACGCCCGCGACGCGGGCGAGCCGGAGCGGCTGCTCCAGGAAGTGCGCTGGTTGCGCCTGCTGCTCGATAGCTGCCGGGCGGCCACCGACGATGTGTTCGCCCACCTCTACCGTCACGGCGTGCGCGTCGACACGGTGTTCCAGGTCGACCGCATGCGCATGCGGGTGCAGCGCGCCGAGCAACTGCTCGACGCATGGATGGCGTCGCATGACGTGCGCCTTCAGGCGCGCCTCGTCGCCGATCTGGTGAGCGCGAACCAGGCCAGCCAGAGCGTCGCGCACCTGTTGCGCAGCAACTTCGCGCTGCTCTCGCGCAAGGTCGTCGAGCTGAGCGCCGACACCGGCGAACACTACATCGCCCGTAACCGCGCCGAGTATCTGACCATGCTGCGCATGGCCGCGGGCGGCGGGCTCGTTACGGCGGTGACGGTGTACGTGAAGTTCGGTATCACGGGCGCGCACCTGCCGTCGATTGTCGAAGGCGTATTCGCGGGCCTCAACTACGCGCTCAGCTTTCTCGCGATCCACTTCTGCCACTTCTCGCTCGCGACCAAGCAGCCCGCGATGACGGCGCCGACGCTCGCACGCGAACTCGACGGCACCGGCAAGGCGCCGGGGCGCGCACGCTTCGTTTCGTCGGTGGTGGCGCTGATCCGCACCCAGGCGGCGGCGGTGCTCGGCAACGTCCTGCTCGTGTTTCCGGCGTGCCTCGCGATCCAGCTCGTCTTCGGCTGGCTGTTCGATGCGAGCCTGATCTCGCCCGAGAAAGCGCACAGTACGCTGCAGTCGTTCTCGCTCGCGGGCCCGACACCGCTCTACGCCGCGCTGACCGGCGTGCTGCTGTGGGCTTCCAGCGTGTTCGCCGGATGGGCCGACAACTGGTTCGTGCTGCATCGCGTCGAGGACGCGCTCGCGTGGAACCGGCGTCTGCGTCTCACGCTCGGCACCTCGGGCGCGGCGCGCTTCGCCCGCTTCTGCCGCGCGAACGCCGGAGGTGTCTGGGGCAACGTCGTGCTCGGGATGCTGCTCGGGCTGGTTCCGGCCGTCGTGTCCGCGTTCGCGTTCCAGTTCGAGGTGCGCCACGTGACGCTCTCGGCGGGCGCGATCGGCGTCGCGATGGGCGTGCTGGGCGCCGCGACGCTCGAAACCGCCGAACTCTGGTGGGCCGCGGCGGGCGTCGCCAGCATGGCGGTGCTCAACGTGACGGTGAGCTTCGGGCTCGCGATGCAGATGGCGCTGCGCTCGCGCGGCCTGCGGCACAAGGACGTGCGGCCGCTCATGCGCGCGCTGCAACGGCGCGTGGTGCGCCGCCCGATCGACCTCTTCTGGCCGATGCGCAAGAGCCGGGACGGCGCGAAGGCGGGGCGGCACTGAGGGGCCGCGCTGAGGGGCCACACTGACGCACGGAAGCACGGCAGTGCCGCACCGCTTTGGAGCACGGCAAGCGGTCCGGCCGCGCCGCCCGACATCCGGGCGGCCCGCCGCCGCAACCCGCGTACAATAGCGCCTTCCCCGCAGCGTCCCGTCTTTCTTCATGTCCTTCGAATTCTTTGCTCCCTGCCCGCGCGGGCTCGAAACCGCGCTCGCCGCCGAACTGGCCGAAACCGCGCAACGGCGCTTGCCGCCCGGTGCGCTCGAGGTCGGCGCCGATGTGCCTGGCGGCGTGCACTTCCGCGGCAACTGGGCCGGCGGCATGGCCGCGAATCTGCATTCGCGCATCGCGAGCCGCGTGCTCCTGAAGATCGCCCAGCGTCCGTATCGCAGCGAACAGGACATCTACGCGCTCGCCGCCGAGCAGCGCTGGGAGCAGTGGTTCACGCCGAACGAAACGCTGCGCGTCGACATCACCGCGATCAAATCGCCGCTGCGCAGCCTCGAATTCGCCACGCTGCGCGTGAAGGACGCCATCTGCGACCGCATGCGCTCGAAAGCGGGTGCGCGTCCGAGCGTCGACACCGCGTATCCCGACGTGCGCGTGTTCGCGTTCCTGACCGCCAGCGACTGCACGCTCTATCTCGACACGTCGGGCGAGCCGCTCTTCAAGCGCGGCTGGCGTCTCGACAAGGGCGCGGCGCCGCTGCGCGAGAACCTCGCAGCCGGCATCCTGCGTCTCACGGGCTGGACGCCCGGCACGCCGCTCTACGATCCGATGTGCGGCAGCGGCACGTTCCTCGCCGAAGCGGCGCAGGTCGCGCTCGACATCGCGCCGGGGCTGTCCCGCAGCTTCGGCTTCGAGCGCCTCAAGCAAGTCGACACGGCCGCCTGGCGTTACCTGAAGAGCGAGGCGAACACGGCGCGCAACACCGCGCAAAACCGCACATCCGGTCTGCACATCTACGGCAGCGACATTTCGGACGTGATGCTCGAAAGGGCGCGCGCCAACTTCGCGCGCGCGGGCTTCGGCAACGTGCCGCTCAAGCAGATCGACGCGCGCAACATGACGCCGCCCGAAGACGCGCCGGGCATCCTCGTCGCGAATCCGCCGTATGGCGAGCGTATCGAAGTGCGCGGGCGCAACGCGCGCGGCGAAGCGCGGCCATCGCGCGACCGCGACGACGCCGAAGAGGGTTTTCGCCGCGCCCAGACCGATGCCGACGCACCCGACGCCGAATTCTTCCAGGCGCTCGGCGATGCGCTCAAGCAGCGCTTCACCGGCTGGCGCGCGTTCGTGCTCACCTCGGACCGCAAGCTGCCGGGCCAGCTGCGCCTGCGCGAATCGGCGAAGACGCCGCTCTATAACGGCGCGCTCGAATGCCGCCTGTTCCGCTTCGATCTGATCGCGGGAAGCGTGCGTCAACGTCCTGCGCAGGACAATGCGAACCCGGGCCAGAACGCCTGATTAGCGCCTGATTAGCGCCTGATTCAACGGCGGCGCGCACCCCCAAAGGATGTGCGCCGCACGCTGGCCCGCCTGAGCGCTGCTTCGACTGTGTTGCATCGACCGGTTGAATCCGCCCCCCTGAGCCGACATTCGCCATTCCTGGTAGCGGTCCCCCGTGCGGGAAGTTCAAGCTTCCCGGCAGCCCCGCGCACCGTCCTTGACGAAAGCAAGGCGACTCCACGTCACGCCCATGCGCCGATTTCCGCTCTGGAAAGATTCGGTCTGGACGTTCAGTACCGTTAGCAGGCCGTGAGCCTTCGCGAGTTGAATCGTCTCTATTGCCGAAACGTCGAACATCCGCCGGCCTTCCGGAACGGGGCCGTGACGCAAGGACATGACCAGCATGGCGCCTTCGCACAGAAGAGCGCTGATGTTCGGCATCGCCCGGCGACGTTCGTGCTCGTCAAGGTGCATCCAGACACCGGATAGCATTACAAAGTCGAATTTCTTTCGTCTCGAACGCAGCGTCGCGAGATCCGGCAGGCTATCGTCCAGCCATTCAATCCGGGGAGACTGATGCTGCCTGATTCCTGCCACTCGCAACGCGTCCACCGGTTCGACGGCCACGACCGTATGCCCCATCGCCGCGAACGCAGCGGCGTCGGTTCCGATACCGGCTCCGACGTCGAGGACGCAGGACGGTGACACCGGCACGAGATGGATGATCGGCGCATGGTGTTCCGCAAACGATATGTGTCGCCATTGCTCGATGAGGGATTGCGCATTCTCGGCGTAGCCCTCCGTGCCGCTGACATTGATGGACACCAGCGCCCTCCATGTGTCGGTGTTTCGGGAAGTTTGCCAGATCGTCGTCGATTCCTCGATCACCTTGTTCGCGTCGCGGAACACCATCATCGACTGGTCCATGTAGAACAATTCGTTGTCGAGGCCCGCGTAATCCGACACCATCGTGCGCTTGTTCACGATGACCGTGCGCGCCTTGCACGTTTCGATGATCGGCATGCCCGCAATCGGCGGCTTCGGATCGTTCTTCGCCGCCGGATTGACCACGTCGTTCGCGCCGAGCACGAGCATGAGCACGACTCCGGTGCGGCCGAACTTGTTGTTGATGTCATCCATTTCAAACACGGGATCGTAGGGCACTTCCGCTTCCGCGAGCAGCACGTTCATGTGACCCGGCATGCGCCCCGCAACCGGATGAATCGCGTAGCGCACATCCACGCCCTTATCCACGAGCTTGTCGGTCAAATGTTTCGAAGCATGCTGTGCCCCTCTGCTGACACTACGTTGTCAGCAGCGCCCCCGCACACTTCGCTTACGCCATCTGGCGAAGCCGCATCACTCACCGTCAGCAGTCCGCAATCGAGGAACGCATCATGTCGACCGAAATGTCCCATGTCATCTCGTGGTTCGAAATCCCTGCGTACGATCTGGAGCGCGCCGCCCGCTTCTACGAAACGGCGCTCGATACGCCGTTGCAGCGCGACGTGGTCGGCGGCGTGCCGATGGCGCTGTTCGCCCACGCCGAATCCCACACGGGCGGCTGCATCGTGTTCAATCCGCGCGACTCGAAGCCGGATCCCAAGGGCGTGCTCGTGTATCTGAACGCGCAGCCTTCGGTGACAGCGGTGCTCGACCGCATCGAAAAGGCCGGCGGCAAGAAGCAAGGCCCGGCGCAGGAGTTGCCGAACAATTTCGGCTATATCGGCTTCTTCATCGACACCGAAGGCAACCGCGTCGGGCTGCACGCACCGAAACTCGGCTAACGCACGAGCGGCGCTATGATCGCGCCATGGGCGGATGGCCGCGGCCCGGCGGCCGGACGGCCATCGATCCCTTTCTCCGTCGACTCCTCGCGCCCTTATGTCCCGTCGTGCCGACCGGCTGTTCCGCATCGCCGAGCTATTGCGCGGACGGCGTCTCACCACCGCGCAGCAACTCGCCGAGTGGCTCGAAGTCTCGCCGCGCACCGTCTATCGCGACGTGCGCGACCTGCAGTTGTCCGGCGTGCCGATCGAAGGCGAAGCGGGCATCGGCTACCGTCTTGCGCGCGCCGCGAGCCTGCCGCCGCTCACCTTTACCGCCGACGAACTCACCGCGCTCGCCGTCGGCGCGCGCATGGCCGAATCGTGGGGCGGCGCGGCGCTCGCGGGCGGCGCACGCGGCGCGCTGGCGAAAATCGCCGCGGCGATGCCTGCGGACAAGCGCGTGGTGCTCGAACGCCTCGCCGTGTTCGCGCCGTCGTATCACGTCGACCGGGCATTTTCGGAGAAAGTGGATGCGCTGCACCGCGCCGTCGACACGGGGCTCGTCGTGCGCTTCGCCTATTGCGACCGGCTCGGCGCGCACACAGAACGGCGCGTGTGGCCGCTCGGGCTCGTCTACTGGGGGGCGCGCTGGACGGTCGGCGCGTGGTGCGAACTGCGCGAGGATTTCCGCAATTTCGACATCGCGCGCATGACCGGCGTCGAAGTGCTCGAACCGTTTCCCGACATGAGCGGGCGCAGGCTCGCCGACTACTTGCGGCGCGTGAATGCGCCTACGCGTTAGGGTCCAGGCATCAGCGTCCGGGCATCAGGGTCCTGGCATCAGGGCCTGGACATGAAGCACGCGCGCCGGGTGCACGTATCACGTGCTCCCGGCGCGCTCACATCACGAGATCCGCTGAAGCGATTCGCGATTTCAGATCAGATTGCCACTTCGGGCGGCGCCTGGCGGAACAGGCGCGTGATCCAGCACAGATACGCAAGCCCGAGCACGAACCACACGGCGCCGAGCACGAGCGCAGTCTTCTCGAGACTCGCGAGCAGCCAGATATCGGCCACCGCGCCGATCAGCGGGAAAATCACGCCGCCGATCAGGCCGATCTTGAGCCCGCCGTGATTGCCCGACAGGTACACGCGAACCACGCACAGATTGACAGCCGTGAAGGCGAGGAACGCACCGAAGTTGATGAACGAGGTCGATGTGGCGACATCGAGTTTCAGTGCGATCAATCCGACGATGCCTGCGAGTGCGATGTTGAACGCGGGCGTTTTAAAGCGCGGATGAATGAAACCGAACACGCGCTTGGGCAGGATCTCGTCGCGGCCCATCGCGTAGAGCAGCCGGCCGACGCTCGCCTGCGCCGAGATGCCCGACGCGAACTGCGCGAGGATCAGGCCTGCGAGGAACACGGTCACGAACACATCGCCGCCGATCATCTTCGCCACTTCGAATGCGGCCGAATCCGTGTCCTTGAATTCGACGCCCGGGTGCGCGAGCTGCATCGTGTACGCTGCAATCACGAAGATCGCGCCGCCGATCAGCGCAATCAGCAGGATCGCGCGCGGCATGTTTTTGGTCGGATCAATGGTTTCCTCCGTGAGCGTGGAAACCGCGTCGAAGCCGAGATAGGAATAGGCGGCAATCGCTGCGCCCGCCATCGTCGCGCCGAACGGCACGTGCGGCTTGAAGAACGGCTCGGCCATCGCGATGCCGCCAGGGCCAGCCGCCGCCGACGCGTAATGCCAGCACAGCACGACGAACATGGCGGTGATCGCCAGCTGCACGATCATCAGCACGATATTGAAGCGCGCGGCCAGTTCGATGCCGACGATATTCAAAACGCTCGTCAGCACGATAAACGCAACGATCCAGATCCAGGTCGGCACATGCGGAAACGCCGCGTTGAGATACGCAGCGCCGATCAGCCAGATCACCATCGGCAGGAAGAAATAATCGAGCAGCGTGGCCCAGCCGATCATGAAACCGAGGTGCGGGTTGAACGTCTTGCGCGTGTACGTGTAAGCGGAACCTGCGACCGGAAATAGCCGCGCGAGTTTGCCGTAGCTGAGTGCGGTGAATCCGATCGCAATCAGTGCGAGCAGATAGGCGAGCGCGGCCGTGTCGTCGCTGGCCTTGGCGAGCACGCCGTAGGTGCCGTAGACGATCAGCGGCGCCATATAGGCAAGACCGAAAAGCAGCACGGACGGCAGGCCGAGCGTGCGCTTAAGACGAGATGGTTCAGAAGATGACGACGTTTGCATTATGTCTCCTTGACCTTTGGGAGGCCGATACGAATGCCTTTTTGTCGTACAGCTGGCATTTAATGAAGGTAAGCAGGCACGCGCAGGGCACATGGCCTTGCGCGATGTCGCGGAAGAACGGCTAAAAGGGGCTTACGTGTCGCGACGGCGAGTCGCTTCGATCAACAGCGTGCGATTCCCATCCGCTTGTTCGACAGGCACGAGACCGAGCGGCACGCGTGCGTCGCGCAGATAGTTGTAATGTTCGAGGCTGGCTTCGATACGCGTGAAATCGATCTTCGCCTTCGTAACCATCTCGTCGCGGCCGAGTTCGACGAGGGTCTCGCCAAACGGATCGACGACTGCGGAAAGGCCCGCGAACGTGAGGTTGTCGTCGCCGGAACCGCAACGGTTCACCATCAGCGCGAACATCTGGTTTTCCATCGCGCGTGCCGCGATCGCGCGGCGATGCACCGGACCGAACGGATCCATGTTGCCGTTCGTGACGATCAGCAGATCGGCGTCGAGCGCGCCGACCGCGCGCGCCGTTTCAGGAAATTCGATGTCGTAGCAAATCAGGAGACCTACCGTGAGACCGTGCCACTTGCCGGTCACGAAGCGATCACCCGGCGTGAATACGCCGACATCCGATGCCCACAGGTGCGTCTTGCGATAGCGCAACGCGATGGCGCCACTTTCATCGATGAGCACGGAGGTGTTGTAGAACGCGTTGCCGTCGCGTTCCGCGAGGCCCACTGCAACGGCGACACCTTTTTTTCGTGCCGCGTCGCGCACCGAGGACAATGCGGGACCGTCGAGCGTCTGTGCAATATCGGCGACGTTTTCGCGCGTCGGGAAGCCCGACAACGTCGTTTCGGGGAACACGATCAGTTTCGTGCCGCCCGTCGCATCAACCCGTTCGATCGCCTCGATCACCTTGCGCGTGTTGTGCGCGACGTCGCCATCGATGAGCGCGAGTTGTGCCAGTTCTACCTGCATGAAAATGTCTCCTTCCAAACACCTTTCGGCAGCATGTCACTTGCGTACGCACGTTCGCACGACTCTTCGTCGCACGAAACAGATTGCGCCGCTGCCTCGTAATGTGATGGATTATCGAGGTATTATTTTTTTCCTGGAATTACCCACGAGGGTTACCCTCACCGGAGGACATGATGGACCTGGAGTGGCGAGATCTCGCGTTTCATCGGGAGATCGGTTCGGTCATCGATGCCCTCGATGGCCCGCACTTCTGGGCGCGCCTCACGCGCGTGCTCGAAAGACATATCGAATTCGACAGCTGGGTTGCGCTGTGTTTCGTGCGCGGTGCCACGCCGCTCGTACTCGCCGAGCAGGCGATGCCCGACGGCAAGATTGATCTGATGTTCCAGGACTATCTGGCTGCGCTTTATCTGCTCGATCCGTTCTATCTCACCGCATTCGAAACGCAGGAGTCGGGTTTCTACACGCTCGCCGATGTCGCACCGGACAACTTCCGGATGACCGAATACTACGAACGGTACTTCAAGAAAAATATCGTCGGCGACGAGGTGCATTTCAACGTCGTGATTGATCGAGATCACACAATGGGGTTTTCGCTCGGCAAAACGAGCAGGTACGACGAGCGCGAAATCGCATCGCTCACGCTGTACTCGCCCTGGGTGCGGGCCTTGATGCAGCAGCGCTTGCGCTTCGAAAAATTCGCGTGGAAAGAAGCGCCGCAAGAGCCGCGCGCCACCGAAAGTGTGGGGCCAGACCCGCATGCGCGCTTTGGCATGTTGACGGACAAGAGCGGACGCGGCGCGTTGACGACGCGCGAAATCGAAGTGGCCATGCTGTCGTTGAGCGGATTCTCGTCGCGCGCGATGGCGGAGAAATTGTCTATTTCATTCGAGACGGTGCGCGCACACAGAAAACACATTTACGCAAAGCTCGGGATCGGCTCACAGTCCGAACTGTTCGCCCTGTTCTACGAACCGGGAAAAGCGGGTGAGGCCGAGTGATGCACGGCTGCGCCGAATACCATAGGGAATGTATGGCTTTGTCCAAAGAAATCTACATCGCTGCTGCAGTGATAACGCGAGAAGACGGCAGCATACTGCTCGTCAGAAAGCGCGATACGCTGGCGTTTATGCAGCCGGGGGGCAAACTGGAGCCGGGCGAGAAAGCCATTGATGCACTTTGCCGGGAACTGCACGAAGAGCTTCGGTTACACATCGCGCGTTCGTCGGTGAGCTATCTCCGACAATTCTCTGCGCCCGCCGCAAATGAACCGGACCATACCGTGATCGCGGAAGTTTTTCACGTCCCTATTACGGCGACAGTCAAGCCCGCCGCCGAGATCGAGGAAATTGTCTGGACCGATCCGCATACGCCAGGCCCTTTAAATCTCGCACCGTTGACGCGAGATCACATCCTGCCGTTCTGGCTCGAACGATCACCTGAATAACACGTCGGGGCTCAACCTCGGAAGCTTCCGGGCCCGCATATACATGAGGGGCGAGGCATGCGCGATTGGCCCCGATCCAGCCACTGGTATCGAATGAGCGGTTGAATCCGCAACCGGTTTCAGACGCGAGCAAGCAATCCTTTAGCGCCCTCTGTGCATTGAAATGCGGACTACCGCATAACGGTAGCCCGCAGGTTTTTTGTGCCGTCGACGCGTGGCGGCATACCTTTGCGTTCCGCGTGACTCAGCCGTCCGTCGAGACCGTGACAGACTCCCACGCCCGGATCTCGTCATCGAGCGCCGACAACTTGCCTCGCACCAGGCCGAGTGCATCGCTGCCGAGCAAAAGATGCACGGGCGGGCTGTCTGCAGCGATCGCCGCAAGCATTGCGCGCGCTGCTTTGCGAGGATCCCCCAATTGCTTGCCGCTTTTCTCCTCGCGAGCTTTGCGAACGGGGTCAAAGACGTCGTCATAATCCACGATGGACCGGGCCGTTCGCGTCATTGAACGGCCCGCCCAGTCGGTCCGGAAAGAACCGGGCGCCACGGCTGTCACGGCGATGCCGAACTGCTTGACCTCTTTGGAAAGGGCTTCGGAAATACCTTCAAGCGCGAACTTGCTTCCGCAGTAATAGGCAATTCCGGGCATCGTGATGAAGCCGCCCATCGACGTGATGTTCAGAATGTGCCCGCGTCGGCGCGTACGCATAAACGGCAATACCGCCTTCATCATCGCGACTGAGCCAAAGACATTCACATCGAACTGTCGACGCATTTCCGACAAAGGCGACTCTTCCATGATGCCTTCGTGCCCATAGCCGGCATTGTTGACCAGCACATCGATGGGGCTCACGTTCGCCTCGATTTCCGACACTACGCTGTCGATGGCGTCAAAATCCGTCACGTCAAGAATTCGTCCGAACGCGCCGTGCGGGGCGAGGGACTCGAAATCGCGCCTGGCCTGCACACTTCTCACCGTGCCGACAACCTTGTGGCCGACCGTGAGCGCCTCTTGAGCGAGCGCCCGGCCGAACCCGCTACTGACGCCGGTGATAAGCAGAGTTTTGCTGATTTGCATTGAAGCAGCCTCCGTCACGTTGACTGAAAGTTGCATGCTAATCTTGCGACCAAGGCCGGATAAGGCTGATTTCGCTAAATTTCTTGCACAAAACTATGAGCGCAAAACCTGCCTCCACGGAGCGGCCTGAACGTTCCCGTCAAAGCCACAATCGCATGGTTGCCCTTCTGCGCGAGTTGGCGCCCGACGAGGGCTACAACTTGACGGCATTGCCGGGCGTGCGCATCCTGCGTTCGAACCGTGCGCTGTCGCGCACGCCGGTTCTCTATGACCCCGGCATTGTGATCGTGTGTCAGGGCCGCAAGCGAGGTTATTTCGGTGATCGGCTCTATCTCTACGACGAGCGTCACTACCTCGCTGTGTCCGTGCCCGTGCCATTCACCATGGAAACCGACGCAACGCCAGCGCGCCCGCTGCTTGCCCTCTACCTGCACCTCGATTTCACGATGGCCGCCGAACTCGCGGCGCAGATCGATCGCGAAGGCATCACGGAACCAGTCCAGGCGCCTCAGAGCATGATATCGACGCCGATGGACGACGCGATGCAGTCGTCTGTGTTGCGCTTCCTCGAAGCGATGCACCGGCCGCTTGAAGCCGCCGTATTGGGCCCGGGCCTGCTGCGCGAACTGTACTTCCGCGTGCTGACCGGAGCACAGGGACGCTCGCTGAGAGAGGCTCTTGCGATGCGCGGGCAGTTCGGTCGAATCGCCCGATCCCTGCGTCTCATCCACGCAGGCTATGCGCAGCCGCTCGACGTGACGCTGCTTGCCGAGGAAGCGGGCATGAGCGTCCCGAGCTTCCACAGCCACTTCAAGGCAATCACGCAGGTATCGCCCATGCAGTACGTCAAGTCGACGCGTCTGCATCAGGCCCGGCTGTTGATGGTGCGCGAGAGCGTGAGCGCGGACGCCGCCAGTCACGCCGTGGGCTACACGAGCCCTTCGCAGTTCAGCCGGGAGTTCAAGCGCATGTTCGGTTTGACGCCAGCGGCGGAGACGAAGCGCATGCGTGAAAACTTCGCCGTGCCGGCGTTTGCCGATGCGACGTATGTTTCGTCACACTGAACTTCACGTGCTTCTTTCGTTCAGGAAGCTATCTGGTCGCCAGCGTCGGCTGAACGACTGGAGGCGGGCGCTTGAGGGAATATGGCGTCTGGTCGACTGTGGTCCGATGGCGCTGGCTGGAATCACCCCACAAGCGACAGTTGACCAGGCGCCACCTGATTGGCCCCTTCCGAAGGTACAACGGTCACTCATTTCTTCGAGTGGGTCGGCAGGTCATCGGTCATGGTGTCAGTGCGCGAGTGACGCAATACGCGGTTTGCTTGATCAACCGCTTTTCCATGCGGAGCGTTCACGCTGCGCCTCGCGGAGAGTTCGGTCATTCGCCGGATAATGCCGCTATCGTTGCCTTAATCCGCTCTTAAGCTTCCTCGCTGTACTCTTGTCTTGCATCCAGCGCCGACGCGGCAAGTGTGGATGAGGTTCATCCAATCCGTACCGCAAGCCGGCGAAAATCATATGCTCGACATGCGAAGGCTTTTTGACGGACGGAAGCTTTCTGTGGCCTTTGAGGTGAGCCTGTGGCTCAAGGGAATCTTTGCGCTCCCGGAAGCTGTATCCGGCGTTGCCACCTACTTCGCGTCCCCTCGAATTTTGTTGACGTTGGCGCTTTGGGTCACCAGGGACGAGTTTGCCGAGGATCCCCATGATCTCGTGGCCAACTTCCTCGTCCACACCGTGCAGCATCTTTCGGTTAGCGCTCAGAGATCACCCCATTGATGATGTGCTGCTTCGCGAAGCGGTGCCGCTACATCTCCCTGGCTTTACAGTAAAAATCCATGATCCAAACAATCGAAGCATTCAATCGAGCGATTTTCCTTCGGATCAACGCCACGCCAGCTACGCCGCATTGGCTTGCCGAATCTGGTTTGCTAATCGCCAACTACGCAATCTGGATAGTCCCGGTCACACTTGCCTGCATGTGGCTGGCGGCAGGGGGAGAGAGGCGTCAAATAGCCGTTCACGCGAGCCTCGTTGGCTTTGTCGCGCTTGGCATCAACCAGTTGATCGGTATGGTCTGGCATCACCCTCGACCGTTCGTAATCGGGTTGGGACACACGCTTTTGGCACATGCGTCAGACTCATCGTTTCCAAGCGATCACGTTACGCTGCTTTCAGCCGTGTCGTTCACTTTCCTCTACAGCGGGAAGCGACTCCTTGGCATGTTTATTCTTGCCGTCGATATCGCGGTGGCGTGGTCGCGCGTGTTTGTCGGCGTGCACTTTCCGTTCGACATGGTCGGCGCGGCCAGCGTCGCCTGGATGACATACGTTCTGACCTCGGCGCTCTGGAGCAAATGGGGATCGGCTTTTACACGGAAATGCATTGCGGCGTACCGTAAAACGTTCGCCTGGCCGATTAGCCATGGGTGGCTGCGGCCATAATTGGTTGTGCACGCAGGAAGCCGACCTGCAAAGCGGACGTCTCCTCACTCGCGGACATGGGCCACTCGAAGGTCAATGCAAAACGCTATGCCGATGTCGCTTGTTGGCCGACTACCACCCGACGCTGTCGTGCGTAGCCGACCCACTCCGGTCAGACAACTTTCTCCAAACCGGTCAGTCAGCCAAATCCAGATTTTGCAAACTGGAGTGCCACTAAGCGGCCGTTGGCGACCTCACGCAATCGGCCAGGAAGCGACGGTCGCCAATAGCCTCGTGTCGACATTCCAATCACTCTCGAATCCGGAAGCGCACGCCTGGAGGAAGATCACGGCGATCCGTTCACCATTCCTTTTGGGGCTCTTCTATTGAGTAGCTATCGCGCTTTTGAAGGCGTGCCCCGTTTGATGACCTCCGTCCGTTCGTAATCCACCTTCTGTACCAGCATCGGCACGACCTTGTCGTCGGCCTGCTTCGCCTCAATGCTGTTTGCCGCGAGCTTAAGTAAATCCAGCGTCTCACCATAGTAAGTCAGCAGATTCCTGCGTACCTTCTGGGCGGAAGGATTCGGCGGCACCTGAGAGGCCTCGGTCAAGTCATAGAGCCGCTGCCATTCCGGCACCAAAGTGCCGCGAATTCGACCAGCCACTGTCGTCCGGCCTTCATCTGTTGCAGGGTAACGCTTCAGCGCAATCACGTCTGCGATGGCTTGCCTTTCCGGACGGACCATCTGCATGACGAATTTCGCGAACTGCATCGCATCCTGACGATCCGGGCGTTTGCCCAAGTCGACGAGTGCCCAGACCATGCCACCGATCAGAGCACAGGTGACAGCGGCGGGTACACCGAACGTCATCATCCAGTCATCGGACGCCCTCGTCGATTCATCCGGGGTCGGTGCAAGCACCAGCCCGAGGATGAAACCGCCGAACAGACCGCCGAGATGGGCGCCGTTGTCGACGCCGGAATGTCTGAATCCGCCCGGCAACGTATAGATGATAAAAGCCACCGCGACATGCAACTGCCGCAGGTAAAACGCGCGCGGCACAACGCTGCCGTGCCTCAGGAGATACGCGACAATTGCGCCGAGCACGCCATAGATGGCACCCGATGCACCCATGCTGTTCACGGCCGGATGCCACAGCAGGCTGACAAGACTGCCTGTAAGACCAGCGAGCAGATAGAGCGCAATAAAACGTCCGGTGCCGAACAACCGCTCGGCGATACGTCCGGTTTGCGCGAGCACAATCATATTGAAGAGCAGGTGAACGAAATTTGCGTGGATGAATAGAGAGGTTAACAGACGCCACCACTGCCCTTCCTGCGTGTACGGCCCAAAGTTGCTGCCTGCGGCAACCGATATATCCGGCGAGATGCGCCCGTGGCCGCGTGCAGCCATCCAGAAGTACACCAGGGCGGCGATCGTTACGATCGACCACGTCGCCCAAACGTGCGGCGTGCGCGCATTGATACCTTCGAGAAACTGAAGCTGCTCGTGGTTTTCGGTCGCGTAGGTACGCGTCATCTGCGTCGGTAGCGCTTCGCGTAAAAGCCTCGCATCGTCGCGATTGCGTGTGCGTACAACGATAGTTTCCAGTTCGCCCCCGTTGGCCAACTCGAACAGAACGGATCGCCCGTTGATGCGCGCGTTGAAGATATCTTCCCGCCGCAAGGTCAGATCACGGCGCAGCGGCGAACGAAAGAGGCGCGAAACAGACGTCAGGATGGTCACGGCCCGATCATTGACGTGCACCGTGCCTTTGTTTTCGAACGAACTGGCCCTGACCTCGCCCCACCTCTTACGTAATCGCGATCCCAGCGCGACAGGAAGCTCCAGTTCAATCCCTACCCGGCCGATGTCCTCCGCGTGCGCGACCTGCGATGGAATGAGATCCCCACCTGGCTCGATGCTATTCATGGCGTGACTCCCAGTCTGCGCCGCGCGCTGGCTGCGCAGCATTTTTCTTGTCAGTTGCGACCTGGCTGCCAGAAGGCTGCGCACCAGCGATTATTTCCCCGTTCGCTTGCGTACTAAATAAGGACCTGTATTTGCGGCGCGTCTAAGTGACCTTACCCCACGGAGCGGCTGGTCGTGGACGTCCCAAGTGGACGCCTAACGAAAAGTGATGTGCTCGGCATGAGTACTCCCGACCCGAAACCGACACTCGATTTCGCGAACAGCGGCCATTGAACGACATGGGCAGCGTCTGTAAACAGGACCGACGTCCTCGGTCGCACTCTTCCCAAACTACTGCTGTTCCGATTCTCGCACTGCTATTTATCGCTCGAAAGAGACCGGTAGAGCTGCCGCCATTTATTCAGATTTCCATTCAACTCCGGGCTGAACTCCGCAGCGACCTTCCCAGCGGCAGCGTTCGCAACATTGGTAGCCTCGTAAAGCGCACGCAGTTCGTCAAGTTCGGGCGGCGATGTTGCGAACGAAGTATAGATGGGAAGATCCGCTGAATATTCATCCTCTAACCGGTCCAGGATTTGCCCCTGACTTTCAGCGACGACATGCATCATGATTGCAATCGCGGGGCCGCCGGATGTATCACCTCCGGCTTTTCGCGCATCCTCACTTGCCACAATAAATATGGAGAAGGTCTTCGAAAGGCGGAGTAACTGGATTCTCGCGCGCATCGCTGCCGGTGTGCTGGCCTGAGAATCATGGACCGCTTTCCCTGTGAAGAATTGGTTCATGCCGCTGTTGCTGGCCGCCGTCAACGCCCCCTGAAGCGCCAGGTATCGCTGTCCCGCATCTGATTCGTAGAAGCGAATGAGCGTATTGGCATCTTTACTGCCAAGGTGCTTCTTATAGCTCTTGCCGATCGCCTCGGAATAAGCGTTTTGAATAGCGGGCGCCACCTTTCTCTTGTAACCTTCGACTATCGATTGGCAGTCTTCAGAGATGACGTCCCGCATTTTTCCCCAACGCGGATCGCTGGAGTTCCAGTCCCGGTTGTTCGGATCGACTGCACGGATATAGCGCTCGACGCACGCATTCGCGCTTGCTGCAGAACCGCTATTCGAGGGATCGGATGCCTGCATTTTCTCGATCGCAACTAGCCGATCGATCTGAGCAGCAGTCACTCTCGGGCTGGTTAATTGTGTATCTCCCCTTGTTGTTGACGGCGTATCTGCGAAGCCATTCTTATCAATACCAGCCGAAGGGACAGCATAGTCCGCAGTCGGTTTGGCGGCAGCTTCGTGTGCGAGCCAGAAACCGATAAAAGCTATGACAATTGCCGGGGCCGTAATCCCTCTTCTCATACTTCTTTTCCCCCGTTTTGGCCAAACGGCTGCTGGTTAATCCGACAGTTTCCCGGATGTGACAGTCAACCAGCAGATACTATGCGCAACAGGCGGGAGTCTTGTGTGCGCCGAGCCACATGCTTGCTTAAAACTGGAAGACTCAGTGCGCGCCTGAAACGACGTTCATGGTCGCCGAAAGCGCCGCCCCCGCAATGCATATCGATAAGGCCAAGGCGATCTAAACCTGGATGAGGGCGTCAGAGCGAAAGACGTTATAGGGCGTGAGTTCGAGGCTCAAGTGTTCGGGCATGAGTAACCCGTTTCCACAGTAGTCGATTTCGACATAGCTCAAGTGACCTGAATCATCGGAAAACAAAAGAATTTCTAATGATCCTGCGTCTTCAGGCCCGCTCCTATTCCGGAAGTCCGCTTCAAATACCAGGCCGTAACCGCGTCCGACCGCCGAAATTCCAGCCACTTCGCCCGGCGTCGACATCGACAGCGCGAAACTGTTGCATCCGCACTCACAAAGCTCGACGATTTGTCAACAATCTACGCGCGGGTGTCGATTGACCGCGTCCTGGCCACCCCCAACCGATATCCCCCCGCCTCCACTGCAATCCACAAAAAAACAAAAAAAGCGCGCATCGCTGCGCGCTTTCCCTGCCGTGAAAATAGCGCCACAGCGCCATCATTCGACCGACTTCACCATCTCCTCGATCACTTTCTTCGCATCACCAAACACCATCATCGTCTTGTCCATATAGAACAACTCGTTGTCGAGGCCCGCATAACCCGACGCCATCGACCGCTTGTTCACGATGACCGTGCGCGCCTTGTACGCTTCGATGATCGGCATGCCCGCAATCGGCGACTTCGGATCGTTCTTCGCCGCCGGATTGACCACGTCGTTCGCGCCGAGCACGAGCACGACATCGGTCCTGCCAAACTCGTTGTTGATGTCATCCATTTCGAACACGAGATCGTAGGGCACTTCCGCTTCCGCGAGCAGCACGTTCATGTGACCCGGCATGCGCCCCGCAACCGGATGAATCGCGTAGCGCACATCCACGCCCTTATCCACGAGCTTGTCGGTCAGTTCTTTCAAGGCATGCTGCGCGCGCGCGACAGCCAGGCCGTAGCCCGGCACGATCACCACGGATTCGGCGTTGCCGAGCATGAACGCGGCGTCGTCGGCGGAACCCGACTTCACCGGACGCTGTTCCTTCGAACCGCCCGCCGCCGCCGCCCCACCCGCTTCCGCGCCAAAGCCGCCCAGCAACACGTTGAAGAACGAGCGGTTCATCGCGTGGCACATGATGTACGAGAGGATCGCACCGGAAGAGCCGACGAGCGACCCGGCGATGATCAGCATCGCGTTGTTCAGCGAGAAGCCGATGCCCGCCGCCGCCCAGCCCGAGTACGAGTTCAGCATCGACACGACGACGGGCATGTCCGCACCGCCGATCGGAATGATGATGAGCACGCCGAGCGCGAACGCGATCAACGTCATGATGATGAACGGCAGCCACGACTGCGTGAGGAAGAACAGTATCCCGAAGCCGATCATGCCGAGCGCGAGCATCAGGTTGATCAGATGCTGGCCCGCATACACCACCGGTGCGCCCTGGAAGAGCCGGAACTTGTACTTGCCCGAGAGCTTGCCGAACGCGATCACCGAGCCGCTGAACGTGATCGCGCCGACAAATGTGCCGATAAACAGCTCGACGCGGTTGCCGTAAGGCAGGAAGTCCGGGTACGGCGCATCGGCGGCCACGAGTCCGAACGCGGCGGGCTCGGAAACAACCGCGTACGCGATGCACACCGCGGCAAGACCGATCAGCGAGTGCATGGCGGCGACGAGTTCCGGCATCTTCGTCATCTCGACGCGCGCGGCGACATACGCGCCAACCCCGCCGCCGATCACGAGCGCGGCGAACAGGAGCACGAGGCCGAGACCGAGGTCGGAGCCGAATTGCGCGGACTCTTTCACGATCAACGCGAGGGTCGTGAGGATCGCGATGGCCATGCCGGTCATGCCGAACACGTTGCCGGCGCGCGCGCTTTTCGGATTCGAGAGTCCCTTGAGCGCCTGGATGAAGCAGACCGACGCCACCAGGTAGAGGAGCGTAACGACGTTCATGCTCATTTACGCGCCCTCCTTGCCACTGGCACCGGTGATCTTCTTCGGTTCCTTCTTGCGGAACATCTCCAACATGCGCCGCGTGACGAGGAATCCGCCGAACACGTTGACAGCTGCGAGCAGCACGGCAAAGGTGCCGAAGAACTTGCCCGCGCCGCCCACGGTGAGCCCGGTGGCGAGCATCGCGCCGACGATCACGATCGCCGAGATCGCATTGGTCACGGCCATGAGCGGCGTATGCAGCGCGGGCGTGACGTTCCAGACCACGTGATAGCCGACGTACACGGCCAGCACGAAGATGATCAGGTTGATGACGGTGTGGTTGATGATTTCCATCGCCGGTCTCCGTTTACGACTTCTTCGTGACGGCGCCGTCGCGAGCCAGCAGCGTGGCCGCGACGATGTCGTCCGCGAGATCGATGTTGAGCGTGCCTTCCTTCGTGACGATCAGCTTCAGGAAGTCGAGCAGGTTGCGCGCGTAGAGCGACGAAGCATCGGCGGCGACCATCGACGCCAGATTCGTATAGCCGCAGATCTGCACGCCGTGGCGCGTGACCACTTCGTCCGCGACGGTCAGCGGGCAGTTGCCGCCGCGCCTTCCGGTCTCTGCGTCGGCAACCGGGCCGCGCCCTGCCGCGAGGTCGATCACGACCGAGCCCGGCTTCATCGCCTGCACGGTTTCGGCGGGCAACAGCGTGGGCGCGTCGCGGCCCGGGATCAGCGCGGTCGAGATCACGATGTCGGCCTGCTTCGCGCGCTCGTGAACCAGCGCGGACTGGCGCGCGAGCCACGACGGCGGCATCGGGCGCGCGTAGCCGCCCACGCCCTGCGCCGCCTCCCGTTCTTCGTCCGTTTCGAACGGCACGTCGAGAAACTTCGCGCCGAGCGATTCGATCTGCTCCTTCACGGCGGGACGCACGTCGGAGGCCTCGATCACGGCGCCCAGACGCCGCGCCGTGGCGATCGCCTGCAGGCCCGCCACGCCCGCGCCGAGAATCAGCACGCGCGCGGCCTTGACGGTTCCGGCGGCGGTCATGAGCATCGGCACGAAGCGCGGATAGAGGTTCGACGCGACGAGCACGGCCTTGTAGCCCGCGATGTTGGCCTGCGACGACAGCACATCGAGACTCTGCGCGCGCGTGACGCGCGGCGCGGCTTCGAGTGCGAACGCGGTCACGCCCGCCTCGGCGAGCTTCGCGGCGTTCTCTGCGTTAAAGGGATCGAGCATGCCGACCAGCACGGCGCCGCGCGTCATGAACGGCAACTCGCTGACCGTCGGCGACTGGACCTTCAGCACGAGCTCTGCGCCAAAGGCAGCGGCCGCGTCGGCAATCCGCGCGCCGGCCGCGACATAGGCTTCGTCGGGAAAGCTGGCGGGCAGGCCCGCGCCGCTCTGGATCGTCACGCTGTGGCCCTGGGCGACGTACTTCTTGACTGTCTCCGGTGTCGCGGCCACGCGGCTTTCATTTGCCCGCGTTTCAGCGGGTACTCCGATATGCATCGTTGAATCCTCCTCGACCTTCCAGCGCTATAAAGATTCGGGGGGCCGACGAGGTTCGCCGGCAAGTATTTTTTTCTAATGCAACGGCATAAGGACGCACCACTTTAACCGAAAGCCGGGGACGGAACACCCCCGTAATAAGCCTGTGTTGCACGCTTGCACGTTTGCATGTCTGTATGCCTTCTTCAAGCAGGCGCACCGATAAACCGTCCGTCCGGCAGGCGATTACAGCCCCTGACCATGCACCACGTCGATGCACGCCGCACGCCAGCAGCGCGCGGCGTGTCCCGGTAAAATGGCGGACCATGAATGAGGACACCTGGGCTCCGCACGTTACCGTCGCGGCAATCATCGAGCGCGACGGGCGCTATCTCGTCGTCGAAGAGCACACGCCGGCCGGGCTGCGGCTGAACCAGCCCGCCGGGCATCTGGAGGCGGGCGAAACGCTCATCGAGGCCGTGGTGCGCGAAACGCTCGAGGAAACCGCGTACACGTTCACGCCATCGGCACTCGTCGGCGTCTACATGACCCACTTCGGCCAGCCCGGCGAAAGCGGCGCGACGTATCTGCGTTTTACGTACTGCGGCACGGTTGCGGACGCACCACAGGATCGCGCACTCGATCCCGATATCGTCCGCACGCTGTGGATGAGCGCCGACGAACTGCGCGCGGCGAGCGAGCGTCACCGCACGCCGCTCGTCATGAAGTGCATCGACGATTACCTCGCGGGCGGGCGCGTGCCGCTCGATTTCGTGCATGTGCATGCGATTGGTCCGAAAGCGGGGCAAAAAGCGGGGCAAAAAGCAGTTCCAGAAGCGGATTCCAGTGCGGGTCCTCAAGGTTGAAGGCAGCGTAAGAGATGAGCAAACGTAAGGTCGTGGTAGGCATGTCGGGCGGCGTCGATTCGTCGGTGACGGCGTGGCTGCTCAAGGAGCAGGGATTCGACGTCGTCGGTCTCTTCATGAAGAACTGGGAAGACGACGACGACGGCGAGTACTGCTCGACGCGCCAGGACTGGATCGACGTGGTGTCGGTGGCGGACCTGATCGGCATCGACGTCGAAGCCGTGAATTTCGCCGCCGAATACAAGGACCGCGTGTTCGCGGAGTTCCTGCGCGAATATTCCGCGGGCCGCACGCCGAACCCCGACGTGCTCTGCAACGCCGAAATCAAGTTCAAGGCATTCCTCGATCACGCGATGTCGCTCGGCGCGGAAACGATCGCCACGGGCCACTACGCTCGCGTGCGCGAGAACAATGGCCGCTTCGAATTGCTGAAGGCCTTCGATCACACGAAGGATCAGTCGTACTTCCTGCATCGCCTGAACCAGGCGCAGCTTTCGAAGACGATGTTCCCGCTCGGCGAAATCCCGAAGACGAAAGTGCGCGAGATCGCGGCGCAAATCGGCCTGCCGAACGCGAAGAAGAAGGACTCGACGGGCATCTGCTTCATCGGCGAGCGGCCGTTCCGCGACTTCCTGAACCGCTATCTGCCGACGCAGCCCGGCCCGATGATGACGCCTGAAGGCAAGGTCGTCGGCGAGCATATCGGCCTTGCGTTCTACACGTTCGGGCAGAGGAAGGGCATTGGCCTCGGCGGCAGCAAGGACGGCAGCGGCGAGCCGTGGTTCGTCGCGGGCAAGGACATGGCGTCGAACACGCTCTATGTCGTGCAGGGCCACGATCATCCGTGGCTCCTCGGGCACGATCTGCGCGCGGGCAACGTGAGCTGGGTGGCCGGCGAACCGCCAGCCGACGGCCACGCGTGCGGGGCGAAAACGCGCTATCGCCAGGCCGACGCGCGCTGCACGTTCGGCGTCGAGGCCGCGTCTGGCGATGCATCTGCCGATGCACACTTCTCACTGCATTTCCCCGACGCGCAATGGGCCGTCACGCCCGGCCAGTCGGCGGTGCTCTACGACGGCGACGTGTGCCTCGGCGGCGGGATCATCGAATCGGTCGAAACGCTCGCGCCGCACGTACCCGATGTGCCGCCGCCCGCGCCTGTTCGCGCGAAACGTGCCAAGCGTACGAAAAGCACGAAGAACGCCGAGCAGAAAAAACCCGCGCTGACCAGCGGCGCGGCAAGCGAGGCGTAAGCACTGGCGCGCGGCGTGCAACGCGCCGCGCGTTCTCCCCTCTTCACCCCTCTTCTGCCTTGCCGGCTTCCCGGCCGGTTTCACGAACTTCCGGCATCATCGTCGCCTTCGCGCACGCCTCGTACGGGCGCGCGCATCCGCACAAGTTCGAGGAGCCTTCCATGTTTTCCCGACGTTATCTCGCGATATGGGCCGCCGTGCTAGTCACAGCAGCGTGTATCGCCGCAGCAGCGCTGCATCACCTGTCGTGGCTCTACGCGATCGTGCCCGCGCTCGTTGTCGTGCTCGGTCTCTACGACATCAATCAGGAACGCCACGCCATCCTGCGCAACTATCCGGTCTGGGGCCATCTGCGTTTCTTCTTCGAGTTCGTGCGGCCCGAGATCCGCCAGTATTTCGTCGAAGACGATACCGACGAAAAACCGTTCTCGCTCGCGCAGCGCAGCCTCGTCTATCAGCGTGCGAAAAACGCTGTCGACAGCCGCCCGTACGGCACCGAACGCGACGTCAAAGCCGTGGGCCACGAGTGGATCGGCCATTCGCTCGCGCCGACGAAACTCGACGGCTGCGACTTCCGCGTGCTCGTCGGCGCGGATCGTGCGCAGCCGTATTCGATGTCGATCTTCAATGTTTCGGCGATGAGCTTCGGCGCGCTCTCGGCGAACGCGATCCGCGCGCTCAACATGGGTGCGAAAAAAGGCGGCTTCGCGCACGATACGGGCGAAGGCTCGATGTCGAAGTATCACCGCGAAAATGGCGGCGACATCATCTGGGAGATCGCGTCGGGCTACTTCGGCTGCCGCAACGACGACGGCACGTTCAACGCCGAAAAATTCCAGCGCCAGGCGAGCGAGCCGCAGGTGAAGATGATCGAGGTGAAGCTCTCGCAGGGCGCGAAACCCGGTCACGGTGGCGTGCTGCTCGCGGCCAAGGTCACGCCCGAAATCGCCGAGACGCGCGGTATTCCCGTGGGCAAAGACTGCGTCTCGCCCGCGCGCCATTCGGAATTCTCGACGCCGCGCGGCCTGCTCGAATTCGTCGAGCGCCTGCGCAAGCTCTCGGGCGGCAAACCCACCGGCTTCAAGCTGTGCATCGGGCATCCGTGGGAATTCTTCGGCATCGCGAAAGCCATGCTCGAAACCGGCATCCTGCCCGACTTCATCGTCGTCGACGGCGCAGAGGGCGGCACGGGCGCGGCGCCCCTCGAATTCACCGATCACGTCGGCACGCCGCTCCAGGAAGGGCTTCTGCTCGTGCACAACACGCTGGTCGGCATCGGGCTGCGCGAGAAGATCAGGATCGGCGCGAGCGGCAAGATCATCACGGCGTTCGATATCGCGAAGACACTCGCAACTGGCGCCGACTGGGTGAACTCCGCGCGCGGCTTCATGTTCGCGGTGGGCTGCATCCAGGCGCAGAAGTGTCACTCGGACCGCTGCCCGACCGGCGTCGCGACTCAGGACCCGGTGCGCCAGCGCGCGCTGAACGTGCCCGATAAAGGCGAGCGCGTGTTCAATTTCCACCACAACACGCTGCTCGCGCTCAAGGAACTCATCCAGGCCGCGGGTCTAGCGAGCCCCGACGATCTGCGCGCGCATCACATCGTGCGGCGCGTGTCGTCGTACGAGGTCAGGCTGATGTCGGATCTGCTCAAATACCTGTCGCCCGGCGATCTGCTCGAAGGCCGCTATCGCTATCACTTGTACGAAAAGTGGTGGCCGGCCGCGCGCAGCGACTCGTTTGCGCCCGAGGCGTAAACGATCGTCGCGCGGGGTTGAGATCCCCGGCGCGGCAAGGCGGTATGAGATTTGAAAACCGCGCAAACGGGTGGCGTCAAGCCGACGTTTGCGCAGTCAGGTCGCAGTCAGAACGCGGTCAAGTATTAATCGCGCGGGAAAGTGTCGACGAACGACGGACGCTGCGAGAGCTTCTCGAAGTGGCGTGCAAGGTTCGGATGCGGGTCGCGCCAGTCGAGTTCGGGCGTGCGAAAGTCGAGGTAGCCGAGCGTGCAGCCCACGGCGATATCGGCGAGCGTGTAGCGATTGCCCGCGCACCATGCGTTGCCCGCGAGCCCCTTGCTCATCGCATTCAGGCCTTCGTGGATCTTGCGCTGCTGGCGCGCGACCCACGTCTCGCTGCGCTCTTCCGGCTTGCGCGCAAGCGCTTCGAGGCGGATCGCCACGGCGGCGTCGAGAATGCCGTCGGCAAGCGCCTCCCAGCAGCGCACTTCGAGGCGCTCGCGCCCCGATGGCGGAATCAGCTTGCCGACCGGCGAGAGCGTGTCGGCGTATTCGCAGATCACGCGCGAATCGAATACCGCCTCACCGTCCTCCATCACGAGACACGGTACCTTGCCGAGCGGGTTGAACTGGTGGATCGCCGAGTCGGCGGACCACACGTCTTCGAGCACCAGCTTGTAGTCGATTTTCTTTTCGGCGAGCATGATCCGCGCCTTGCGCACGAACGGGCTGCCGAGCGAACCGATAAGTTTCATCGCACCTGCCTTTTCGGGAATCCGGCGGAAGTATACGTTGGATACGTTGGAATGACGACTTGCGGACGCGGCGTGCCGCGCCCGGCCGCCATTATCCGACACCCGATGTGGGCAGGATGCAACATCGGCGCAGCGCCTGCGGGCCGCGCCGCGTGCCACGGCGTACGCGGCTTGCGGCGCGCTCGCGTGCGCTGCGCCTTCACCGGATGGAACGCTACAATCGCACGATGGACCCGACTCCCACGCCCGCCGCTCCGCTCTCCGTCCCGCCCGCCGACACGGACGCCAATGCGCACACCGACGCGCCCGCCGATGTGCACGCCGATGTGCACGCCGATGTGCACGCTGATGTACATGCCGACGTGCACGCCGACGCGCCCGCCGATGTGCACTCGCCCCGCAGCCCCGATGGCGGCGCCGCGCTCTACCGCGCGCGCCGCGAGCGTGTGCTCGCCGCGATGCGCGCACGCGGCGGCGGCCTCGCGTTCGTGCCGACGGCGCCGGAAGCCATGCGCAACCGCGACGCCGACTACCCGTACCGGCACGACAGCTACTTCTACTACCTGACCGGCTTCACGGAGCCCGACGCGCTGCTCGTGCTCGACGCCGACGCGGGCGAGAACCAGCCCGCGTCGATCCTGTTCTGCCGCGCCAAGAACGTCGAGCGCGAGACGTGGGAAGGCTATCGCTTCGGCCCGGATGGCGCGCGCGAGGCATTCGGCCTGGACGCCGCATTCGCCTTCGACGAACTCGACACGCGCATGCCGCGGCTCATCGCGAACCGGTCGGCGCTGCACTATGCGCTCGCCGCTTCGGAGCGCATCGATGCGCAGGTCAAGCGCTGGATCGATGCCGTGCGCGCGCAAGGGCGCAGCGGCGTAACCGCGCCGGGCGCAGCCCACGACCTGGTGCCGCTGCTCGACGACATGCGCGTTTTCAAGGATGCCCACGAACTCGACACGATGCGGCACGCAGCGAAGATTTCGGCACTCGCGCACCGCCGCGCGATGGCCGCGTGCCGTCCGGGCATGCGCGAATACGAACTCGAAGCCGAGCTGCTCTACACGTTCCGCAAGCACGGCGCGACGGGCCCGGCCTACGGTTCGATCGTCGCGGCGGGCGCGAACGCGTGCGTGCTGCACTACCCGGCCGGCAACGCCGTCATGCGCGCGGGCGACCTGATCCTGATCGACGCCGCATGCGAACTGAACGGCTACGCCTCGGACATCACGCGCACGTTCCCGGCGAGCGGGCACTACACGGCTGCGCAGCGCGAGCTTTACGACATCGTGCTCGCGGCGCAGCAGGCCGCCATCGATGCGACGCGCGCCGGCGCGAACTTCGAGGCGCCGCACGACGCGGCTGTGCGCGTGCTGGCGCAAGGGCTGCTCGACACGGGCATCCTCGATCGGCAGCGCTTTGTGAGCGTCGACGACGTGATCGCCGAGCGCGCCTACGCGCGCTTCTACATGCATCGCACGGGGCACTGGCTCGGCATGGACGTGCACGATGCGGGCGACTATCGGGAAAGAAGCGGGGAAAGAAACGGGGAAAGCAGCAGCAAAAACAGCGCTGAACAAGTCGCCCACGCAAGCGCGGCGCAAACCGATATCGCGCCGCCGTGGCGCACGCTGCGGCCCGGCATGACGCTCACGATCGAGCCCGGCCTTTATGTGCGCGCGGCCGAGGACGTGCCCGAGCGCTACTGGGACATCGGCATCCGCATCGAGGACGACGCGATCGTCACCGAAGCAGGCTGCGAACTCATCACGCGCGACGTGCCGGTCGAGGCCGGCGAAATCGAAGCGCTGATGCAGGACGCGCGCAAGCACGGATAACGCCGCATCGCCCAGCGACAAGAACCGATCGAACCAGTCGAACCGCCATGAACCGAGTCTCAGCCACACCCGACGCCACGTCCCCCGCCAACGCCGCCGCCCCGTTCGACTACGACGTCACGATCGTCGGCGCGGGGCCGGTCGGCATGGCGCTCGCGGGCTGGCTCACGCGGCGCAGCGCGACGTCCGCGCTGAAGGTCGCGCTGATCGACGCGCGCGAGCCCGAGGACAGCATCGGCGACCCGCGCGCCATCGCCATTTCGCAGGGCAGCCGCACGCTGCTCGAATCGCTCGCGTGGCCGCACGACGCCAGCACCATCGAACGCATCCACGTCTCGCAGCGCGGCCACTTTGGACGCACGCTCATCGACCGCCACGACTACCGTCTGCCCGCGCTCGGCTACGTCGCACGCTACGGCGCGATCGTGCAGTCGCTCGCGCAGGCGGTGCGCGCGACGCCGGTCCACTGGCTGCATCAGACGAAGGCGCTCGAACCGGCTGTCGATCACGATGGCGTGACGCTGCCGATCCTGTGCGCGGGCGTCGAGCGCCGCGTGCGCACGCGCGTCCTCGTGAATGCCGAAGGCGGTCTGTTCCGGCCGCCCTCGGAGCGCGCCGTGCTTGGCGATCCGGATGCGGGCGCGACCGCCGTGAAGGAAGCCGCAGCGCAAGCCAAGGGCGAAACGAAGCAACAGCGCGACTACGGCCAGACAGCACTGGTGGGCGTCGTGACCGTCTCGGCACCGCAGCCGCACGTGGCGTGGGAGCGCTTCACGCACGAAGGCCCGATCGCCCTGCTGCCGATGGGCGGCGTGCGCAACGCGGACTACGCGCTCGTGTGGTGCTGCTCGCCCGACGAATCGGCGCGGCGCACGCAATTGTCGGACGCGGATTTCCTCGCGGAACTCGGAGCTACGTTCGGCGCGCGCATGGGCCGCTTCACGCGAATCCACGGGCGCGCGAGTTTTCCGCTCGGCCTGAACGCGCTCGATACGCTCGTCACGGGCCAGGGCCGCATCGCCGCAGTGGGCAACGCGGCGCAGACGCTGCATCCGGTCGCGGGCCAGGGGCTGAATCTGGGTCTGCGCGACGCGCACGCGCTGGCCGTTTCCCTCGCGGAATACGGCGCGTCGCCGCTCGCGCTCGCCACCTTCTCGCGCCAGCGCGCATTCGACCGCCGCATGACGATCGGCGCGACGGATACGCTTGCGCGAATCTTCACCGTCGATTTCGGGCCATTGGCGGCGCTGCGCGGCCTCGCGCTCACCGCGCTCGAATTCGTGCCGCCCGTCAAGGCGGCGCTCGCCCGGCAGATGATGTTCGGCCAGCGGATCTGAGCTGCGCAGCTTGCGTGCGGCTTGCGCAATCTGCGCGGCGTATGCGGACAAGGTCGTCATGGGGTCGAATTGCGTTTCACAAACGCACGATGCGCGGCACGGCGATAGCGATACGCAAGCCGCGCCCACGACAGCGCCCGCTTGGCACACGGACGGCACAGAGTCAACGCCCCGAACAGCCTGGCGCGACCGCGCTGGTCGCTTAAGCTAAAATAGGCGTTTCCCCCATTTTTTCCCGGCCGTAGCCGCGCCAGGGTCCGAACCACCGGAAACACCGGATTCATCGGAACCATCGCGCGGCGGCGGCTTCGCCCGCGCTTCATGCTCACGATTGGCCGTCACACTCTGCGCAACAACCTGTTCGTCGCCCCGATGGCGGGCGTCACGGACCGGCCGTTTCGTCAGCTGTGCAAGCGCCTCGGCGCGGGCTACGCGGTGTCGGAGATGGTCGCGTCGAACGCGCAGCTCTGGAAGAGCGAAAAGACCATGCGGCGCGCGAACCACACGGGCGAGGTCGAGCCGATCGCCGTTCAGATCGCCGGGGCCGATCCGGCCATGATGGCCGAAGCCGCACGCTACAACGTGGCGAACGGTGCGCAGATCATCGACATCAACATGGGCTGCCCGGCCAAGAAAGTGTGCAACGTGGCGGCGGGCTCGGCGCTCCTGCAAAACGAGCCGCTCGTCGCGCGCATCGTGAAAGCCGTCGTGGATGCGGTGGGCACGGGCCCCGACGCCGTGCCCGTCACGCTCAAGATCCGCACGGGCTGGGACCGGCAAAACCGCAACGCGCTGGCCATCGCGCGCATCGCCGAGGATTGCGGCATCGCGATGCTGACCGTGCACGGGCGCACGCGCGCCGACCTCTATCACGGTGAAGCGGAGTACGAAACGATTGCCGCGGTGAAAGCCGCGGCGCGCATCCCGGTCGTCGCCAACGGCGACATCGCGACGCCGCAGCGCGCGCGCGACGTGCTCGCGGCAACCGGCGCCGACGCCATCATGATCGGGCGCGCCGCGCAGGGCCGCCCGTGGCTCTTTCGCGAGATCGGCCATTTCTTCGCGACCGGCGAGCTGCTGCCGCCGCCGTTCGTCGAAGAAATCCAGTCGATCATGAACGAGCATCTGGAGGATCACTACGCGTTTTACGGCGAGTATGCGGGCGTTCGCACTGCACGCAAGCATATCGGCTGGTACACTCGCGGCCTTTGCGGCGCCAACGCGTTCCGGCACCGTATGAATACGCTGGACACCACGCGCGAACAACTCCTCGCCGTCAACCGGTTCTTCGAAGAACAAAAGGCGCGCTCGGATCGTCTCGTCTACGAAGAAGAAGACAGCAGCGAAGCCCCGGATGGCGAGGGCGAATCAACCGATCGACTGGCAGCATGAGCAAGCACAACATCGAACAATGCGTCCGCGAGAGCCTCGACATGTATTTCCAGGATCTCGACGGCTCCAACCCGCACGACGTGTATGAAATGGTGATTTCGATCGTCGAAAAACCGATGCTCGAGGTGGTGCTCGAGCAAACCGGCGGCAATCAGTCGCTGGCCGCCGAGTATCTCGGCATTAACCGAAACACGCTGCGCAAGAAGCTTCAGCAGCACGGCCTGCTGTAGCGCCTCGCGCGGCACCCTCGATCCTTCCGGCTCCCTCCCCCATCATGATCAAGCAAGCGCTCATCTCCGTTTCCGACAAGTCGGGCATCGTCGACTTCGCGAAGTCGCTTTCCTCGCTCGGCGTCAAGATCCTGTCGACTGGCGGCACCGCGAAACTGCTCGCCGAAGCAGGCCTCCCCGTCACCGAGGTCGCCGATTACACCGGCTTCCCGGAAATGCTCGATGGCCGCGTGAAAACGCTGCACCCGAAGGTTCACGGCGGGATCCTCGCGCGCCGCGACCTGCCCGAGCACATGGCCGCGCTTGCGAAGCACGACATCCCCACCATCGATCTGCTCGTGGTGAACCTGTATCCGTTCGTCCAGACCGTTGCGAAGGAAGAGTGCACGCTGGAAGACGCGATCGAGAATATCGACATCGGCGGCCCGACGATGCTGCGCTCGGCGGCGAAGAATCACCGCGACGTGACCGTCGTGGTCGATCCCGCCGACTACGCGGGCGTGCTCGATGAAATGCGCGCAAGCGGCAACACCGTGAGCTACGCAACGAACTTCCGCCTCGCGACCAAGGTGTTCGCGCACACGGCGCAATACGACGGCGCGATCACCAACTACCTCACGAGCCTGACCGAAGCGCTCGAGCACCGCTCGCGCAATACGTATCCGGCCGTGCTGAATCTCGCGTTCGACAAGGTGCAGGACCTGCGCTACGGCGAAAACCCGCACCAGAGCGCCGCGTTCTACCGCGACCTCGCCGCGCCCGCCGGTGCGCTCTCGAACTACACGCAGCTGCAGGGCAAGGAGCTGTCGTACAACAACATCACCGATTCGGACGCGGCATGGGAATGCGTGAAGACGTTCAGCACGCCCGCCTGCGTGATCGTCAAGCACGCGAATCCGTGCGGCGTGGCTGTGGGCGCCGATGCGCACGAAGCGTACGCGAAGGCGTTCCAGACCGATCCGACCTCGGCGTTCGGCGGCATCATCGCGTTCAACCGCGAAGTCGATGAAGCAGCGGCGCAGGCCGTCAGCAAGCAGTTCGTCGAAGTGCTGATCGCGCCGTCGTTCACGAGCGCCGCGAAGGCCGTGTTTGCCGCGAAGCAGAATGTGCGTCTGCTGGAAATCGCGCTCGGCGATGGCCACAACGCATTCGACCTGAAGCGCGTGGGCGGCGGCCTGCTCGTGCAGTCGCTCGACGCGAAGAACGTGCAGCCGCACGAACTGCGTGTCGTGACGAAGCGCCACCCGACGCCGAAGGAAATGGACGATCTGCTGTTCGCCTGGCGCGTCGCGAAGTTCGTGAAGTCGAACGCGATCGTGTTCTGCGCGAACGGCATGACGATGGGCGTGGGCGCGGGCCAGATGAGCCGCGTGGACTCGGCGCGCATCGCGAGCATCAAGGCGCAGAACGCGGGCCTCGCGCTCACGGGAACGGCCGTGGCGTCCGACGCGTTCTTCCCGTTCCGCGACGGCCTCGACGTCGTCGTGGCCGCGGGCGCGACCTGCGTGATCCAGCCGGGCGGCTCGATGCGCGACGATGAAGTGATCGCCGCCGCCGACGAGCACAACATCGCCATGGTGGTGACGGGCGTCCGCCACTTCCGTCACTAAGTTTCACCAGGGCGTTCAGGTGCGGCGCGTTCCGCATTTGGCCCGCTGAAGCGCGCGCCGCACCGTCAAAAGGCCTGCCGGACTGCACGTAACTGCACGTCCCGCAGGCTTTTTTGTGCGCTCGATCCGCTCGCAGCGGCGCTGCCGTTCGTTGTACCATCGCAGGCACATTCGTTTTTCCCCGCTCTTCATGAGAATCATCGGCATCGACCCCGGCTTGCGCGTTACCGGCTTCGGCGTGATCGAGCGTCACGGCCATCAGCTCACGTATATCGCGAGCGGCGTGATCCGCACGGGCGACGCCGATCTGCCCACGCGCCTCGGCACGATCTACGAAGGCGTTTCCACGCTGATCCGCCAGCACGCGCCCGATCATGCCGCGATCGAAAAGGTGTTCGTCAACATCAATCCGCAATCGACGCTGTTGCTCGGCCAGGCGCGTGGCGCTGCAATCTGCGGGCTCGTGACGGGCGGCGTGCCGGTCGCCGAATACACCGCGCTGCAACTCAAGAAGGCGGTCGTAGGCTACGGCCGCGCCACCAAGGAACAGATGCAGCAGATGGTCGTGCGCCTGCTTGACCTCTCGGGCACGCCGGGCACCGACGCCGCCGACGCACTCGGCATGGCCATCTGCCATGCTCATGGCGGCGATGCGCTCGCGGCGCTCGGCACACTCGCGCCTACGCTCGCGAAGAAGGGCATGCGCGTGCGGCGCGGGCGGTTGATTGGCTGACTGCACGGCTGACTGCGCTCCCCGCTCCGCTACACTCACGCTTTCTCCCATCACTGAATCCGCCATGATCGGTCGCATTGCCGGCGTCCTGCTGGAAAAGAATCCGCCGCACCTGCTCGTCGACTGCAACGGTGTCGGCTACGAAATCGACGTGCCCATGAGCACGTTCTACAACCTGCCCGGCACCGGCGAAAAGATCGTGCTGCTCACGCAGATGATCGTGCGCGAGGACGCCCATCTGCTCTATGGCTTCGGCACGCCGCAGGAGCGCTCGACGTTTCGCGAGCTGCTCAAGATCACGGGCATCGGCGCACGCATGGCGCTCGCGGTGCTGTCGGGCATGAGCGTGCACGAGCTTTCGCAGGCGGTGACGCTGCAGGACGCGGCGCGCCTCACGCGCGTGCCCGGCATCGGCAAGAAGACCGCCGAGCGTCTGCTGCTCGAACTCAAGGGCAAGCTCGGCGCGGATCTCGGTGCGATGGCCTCGGCCGCTTCGCCGTCCGATCACGCCAGCGACATCCTCAACGCGCTGCTCGCGCTCGGCTATTCGGAGAAGGAAGCGCTCGCCGCGATCAAGAACGTTCCTGCGGGCACCGGCGTATCCGAGGGGATCAAGCTCGCACTGAAGGTGCTGTCGAAGGCATAACGGCGGCGCGCGTAGCGTGCAGCGGGGCGCCGGGCACGGCCCGCCCGCGCACGCCTTGCGCTGTACAATCGCTGCATGATCGAAACCGACAAACTCGCCGCCAATCGTGCAAACGCCGGTGCCAATGCCGGTGCCAATGCCGGCGCCAGCGCCGAACGCGTAATCGCCGCCACGCCGGCCTCGCCCAACGAAGAGGCGTTCGAGCGCGCGCTGCGGCCGCGTCACCTCGACGAATACGTCGGCCAGGAAAAGGTGCGCGGCCAGCTCGAGATCTTCATCGAGGCCGCGAAGCGCCGCTCCGAACCGCTCGACCACGTCCTGCTGTTCGGGCCGCCTGGGCTTGGCAAGACCACGCTCGCGCACATCATCGCGCGTGAAATGGGGGTCAATCTGCGGCAGACCTCGGGCCCGGTGCTCGAACGCGCGGGCGATCTCGCCGCCTTGCTCACGAACCTCGAACCGAACGATGTGCTCTTCATCGACGAAATTCACCGGCTCTCGCCGGTCGTCGAGGAAATCCTCTATCCGGCGCTCGAGGACTATCAGATCGACATCATGATCGGCGAAGGGCCCGCCGCGCGCAGCGTGAAGCTCGACCTTCAGCCGTTCACGCTGGTCGGCGCGACCACGCGCGCGGGCATGCTCACGAACCCGCTGCGCGACCGCTTCGGCATCGTGTCGAGGCTGGAGTTCTACAACGCCAGCGAACTCTCCCGCATCGTGCAGCGTTCCGCATCGCTGCTCGGCGCACAGATTCATCCCGACGGCGCACTCGAAATCGCGCGGCGCTCGCGCGGCACGCCGCGTATCGCGAACCGTCTGCTGCGGCGCGTGCGCGACTTCGCCGAAGTGAAGGCCGACGGCGCCATCACCGCGAGCGTGGCCGACGCCGCGCTCAAGATGCTCGACGTCGATCCGGTCGGCTTCGACCTCATGGACCGCAAGCTGCTCGAAGCGATCCTGCACAAGTTCGACGGCGGGCCGGTCGGCGTCGACAACCTGGCTGCGGCAATCGGCGAAGAACGCGACACGATCGAAGACGTGCTGGAGCCGTACCTGATCCAGCAGGGCTATCTGCAACGCACGCCGCGCGGGCGCGTCGCAACGCAGCTCACCTACCGCCACTTCGGGCTCATCGCGCCGGATGCAGCGGCCTCGGGCGGCCTCTGGGATCCCGGCGCATCCTGATGCGCGACGGGCTCGAGTGAAATCGCGATGTCCGAACAACACGCCGGCCGCCGCCACGACGCCCCCAAGCCGACCAGTCTGACCGGCCTGCTCGCGCAACGCGTGCGCATGGCGCTCGCCGGCAGCGTGACGCACCTCACCACGGGCGGCGGTCCCAAACTCGATTACTCGTCGCCGCCGGGCGATCCTGGCCTGTTCGGCCCCGACGCCGTGTGCTGGAAGGTGCACGCCGATTTCGCGTCGATGATGACGGGCGGCGTCAGCGCGCTGCTGCTGCAGGCGCTCCATCCGCTCGCGCTCGCGGGCGTCTTGGATCACTCGACGTTCCGCGACGACATTCTCGGCCGGCTGCGCCGCACGGCGACCTTCATCGCCGGCACGACCTACGGCAACCGCTCCGACGCGCTCGCGCTGATCGAGCGCGTGAAGCGGATCCACGAAAACGTGAAGGGCACGGCGCCGGACGGCCGTCCCTACAGCGCGAGCGAGCCTGCGCTGCTGACGTGGGTGCATGTCGCCGAAGTATCGAGCTTTCTGGCGGCGCATCTGCGCTACGTGAATCCGGCGCTGCCAGGCGCGGAGCAGGACCGGTATTACGCGGAGACGGCGCGCATTGCGCGACTCCTCGGCGCGACCGACGTACCCGAATCGTGCGCGGGGATAGAAGCGTACCTGCGCGCGATGCAGCCCGAACTCGTGGCCAGCGACCGCACGCGCGAAGTCGTGCGCGTGCTCATGAACGCGCCCGCGCCGCGACCGTCCATGCGTCCGGCGGGCGCGCTGATTCGACAGGCCGGCATCGACCTCTTGCCGCCGTTCGCACAGCAACTGCTCGGCTTCGACCGCTTTGCGCGCGTGCGCCATGTACTCGTGCAGCCCGGCATGCGCACGCTCGCGCCCGTGATGCGCTGGGCGCTCGTCAACGGCGTGTCGAAGCGTGCAAGGCGGCGGGCGGCCCAGCCGCCGCGCTAACGCCGGCAACTGCCGTCAACAGCGGCCGTCAACGGCTGCCGCCAGCAACTCACGACAGCAGGTATCGCCCAAAACAGAACGGCCAACCCGCGGAGCGCGGGTTGGCCGTTGCTTCATGCCCGACGCGCCTTACGGCGCGCGGCAAATTACATCTTCACCACGTCGAGCAGCGTCTTCTTGCCTGCCTTGTAGTTGTACAGCGAGATCACGCCGTGCTTGAGGTCGCCCTTCGAGTCGAAGGTCGTTTCGCCGATCACGCCCTTGTAGTCGGTCGTCGGGATCGCTGCGAGGATCTTCGCCGCATCGGTCGAATTCGCGCGCTTCATCGCGTCGACGATGATGTACACCGTGTCGTACGTGAACGGTGCATCGAATTCGATCCCGTGGCCGAAGCGCTTCGCGTACTTCGCCGCAAACGCCGCGCCGCCGTCCATGCGTTCGAGCGCCATGCCGGCCTGCGAGCACACGACGTTGTCGGCCGCTGCGCCCGCGAGATTCGCGAGGCTTTCCGTGCAGACGCCGTCGCCCGCGAGGATCTTCGCGCGCAGGCCCAGTTGCTTCGCCTGCTTGGCGAACGGACCGCCGGTTGCGTCCATGCCGCCGTACATGATCGCGTCGGGGTTCTCGCCCTTGACCTTCGTGAGAATCGCGCGGAAGTCGACGGCCTTGTCGTTCGTCGCGTCATGCGACAGAACCTTCATGCCGAGCGCCTTGGCGGTCTTCTCGAACTCGTTCGCGAGGCCCTGGCCGTACGCGGTCGAGTCGTCGATAACCGCGACGGTCTTCACGTTCAGCGTCTTGCCTGCGTAGTTGGCCAGTGCCGGGCCTTGCTGCGCGTCGGTCGCAACGACGCGGAAGGTCGTCTTGAAGCCTTGCTGCGTGTAGGCCGGGTTGGTCGCCGACGGCGAGATCTGCACGATGCCTGCATCGCTGTAGATCTTCGAAGCCGGGATCGAAGCGCCCGAGTTCAGGTGGCCGATCACGGCGACGACCTTGTCGTCGACGAGCTTCTGCGCAACCTGGGTCGCCTGGCGCGGGTCGGCCCCGTCGTCCTGGCCGTCAAGCTGCAGCGTGATCTTCTGGCCGCCGATGGTGAGACCCTTCGCGTTGATCTCTTCGATGGCGAGACGCGCGCCGTTCTCATTGTCCTTGCCGAGGTGGGCCGAGCCGCCGGTGAGCGGGCCGACGTGGCCGATCTTCACGATCTGGTCGGCGGATGCGTAGGCGGACATCGTCGCGAGTGCAACGACTGCGGCGCTGACTGGCAGCAGCTTGTGAAACTTGAACGTCATTGAAATCTCCTGCGTTTTTTCTGGAACCAACTTTCATGTAGCCCTTTGCGCGCCGCGGCGCGACACGCGCGCGTCCTCTTCAACGCACGGCCGGCCCGCGAAACCGCTGGTAAAGCAGTGTCGCAGCGCCAAAAGGCCGCAGCGGCGCAAAGGTCGGAAGAATGGTATCAGCCAATTCCGGTTTCGGGTTGACGATTAGAAAGGGGACGCAAGAAAGAGATGAGAGGGCTTGATGCCGACGACAAAATCGGCATCGCACGCGACGACGGCGCTTATGCCCGATGCGTGAGGTTTTGCGCGGTACGGGCCAATAACCCGGTTAGATTGCGCGCCTGAAGCCGTCGTCGGCGCTCGCGCCGCCCAGATGCGCGACGTCGGCCCAGGCCACGACGCGTGCCTGCGTGACGTAGCCATCGGTTTCGAAATCGACGACGTTCACGCTCGTGTTGAGGAGCGGCCAGTTGCGCGGCGCATCGAGCGGCAGGCCCTGCGCAAAGCGATAGACGCAGTCGAGCACGCCGCCGTGCGTGACGACCGCGATGCGTCCGTCCGGATGCGCGGCGAGCAGCGGTTCGAGCGCGTGCAGCACGCGATGGTAGAACGCGCGCTGCGATTCGCCCTCGGGCGGCGTGAAGCCCGGGTCGCGCGTTTGCCAGTGTGCGTACTCGTCGGGAAAGCGCGCGGCGATCTCGTCGCTGTCGTGGCCCTGGAACGCGCCGTAGTGCCGTTCGCGCAATCCCGGCGCAAGTTGCAGCGGCAGATGCAGCGCCTGTGCGAACGGCTGCGCGGTTTGCTGCGCGCGCATCAGGTCGCTGCACCAGACCGCGTCGAGCCGCGCTCCGGCTTGCGCCTCGGCGGCGATGCGCACGGCGAGCTGCTGCGCCTGCTCGATGCCGCTGTTCGCGAGCGGGATGTCGATGTGCCCCTGGATGCGCTTGATGCGGTTCCAGTCGGTTTCGCCGTGTCGGATGAAGAGGATTTGCGTGGTCATGGAGCGGCGCGCGCGGTGAAGGGCCAGGGCCCGGGAAAACCGGGAAGACTCAGTTGCGGACTTGCAGCCAGAAGGTCACCGGACCATCGTTGACGAGCGACACCTGCATGTCGGCGCCGAATTCGCCCGTCTCGACGAACGGATGCTTCGCACGCGCGGCGGCGACGAAGTATTCGAACAGCCGGCGACCTTCCTCGGGCGGCGCAGCGGGCGTGAAGCTCGGTCGCAGGCCGCTGTTGGTGTCGGCGGCAAGCGTGAACTGCGAAACGAGCAGCAGGCCGCCCGCCGTGCCGTTGCCGTCGATGTTCTGCACCGGAAGATTCATCTTGCCGGCCGCATCGCTGAACACGCGGTAGCCGAGCAGCTTCGCGAGCAGCTTGTCGGCCTGGGCCTCGGTGTCGCCGCGCTCGGCGCAGACAAGCGCGAGCAGCCCCTGGCCGATCGCGCCGGTCACGCGCTCGTCGACGCGCACATCGGCGCGGCGTACGCGCTGGATCAAGGCGATCATCGCTCGCGCTCCCGCTGGTGCGCGCGGTCGGAGCGGTCCGTGCGGTCCGTGGGGTTCGTGCAGCCCATCCGTTGCGGATGCAACATCATCACGCGGTCAGCGTCACGCGCGCGAAACGGCGCTTGCCCACCTGCACGACGAACTCGCCCGCCTCGACCTTCAGGCCCTTGTCGGACACGGTCGCACCGTCGATCTTCACGCCGCCCTGCTCGATGTTGCGCAGCGCCTCGCTCGTCGACGGCACGAGCCCCGCCTGCTTGAGCAACTGGCCAATCGCGAGCGGCGCACCGGCGAGCGTCACCGAAGGAATGTCGTCGGGCACGCCGCCCTTCGCGCGGTGATTGAAGTCTTCGAGCGCGCGCCCGGCATCCGTCTGCGAGTGAAAACGCGCAACGATTTCCTGCGCAAGCATCACCTTGAAGTCGCGCGGATTGCGCCCTTCCCCGGCTTCGCGGCGGAACCCTTCGATTTCGCTCATCGGACGGAACGACAACAGCTCGAAGTAGCGCCACATGAGCACGTCGGAGATGCTCATGAGCTTGCCGAACATGTCGTTGGGCTTCTCGCTGATGCCGATGTAGTTGTTCTTCGACTTCGACATCTTCTCGACGCCGTCGAGGCCTTCGAGCAGCGGCATCGTGAGAATGCACTGCTGCTCCTGGCCGTACTGCTTCTGCAGCTCGCGGCCGACGAGCAGATTGAACTTCTGGTCGGTGCCGCCGAGTTCGAGGTCGGCATTGAGCGCAACCGAGTCGTAGCCCTGCATCAGCGGGTACAGGAACTCGTGGATCGAGATCGGCACGCCGTTCTGGAAACGCTTGGTGAAATCTTCGCGCTCGAGGATACGCGCGACGGTGTAGCGCGACGCGAGCTTGATCATGCCGTCGGCGCCGAGCGGCATCGACCATTCGCTGTTGTAGCGGATCTCGGTCTTGTCGCGGTCGAGCACGAGCGCGGCCTGTTCGAAGTAGGTCTTCGCGTTCGATTCGATCTGCTCGCGCGTGAGCGGCGGACGCGTCGCGTTGCGGCCCGACGGGTCGCCGATCAGCGAGGTGAAGTCGCCGATCAGGAAGATCACGGTATGGCCGAGATCCTGCAACTGACGCATCTTGTTGAGCACCACGGTGTGGCCGATGTGGATATCGGGCGCCGTGGGATCGAGACCGAGCTTGATGCGCAGAGGCTTGCCGGTGGCGGCGCTCTTCGCGAGTTTCTGCAGGAATTCTTCTTCGATCAGCAGTTCATCCACGCCGCGCTTCGTGACGGCGAGCGCGTGACGAACCTCGTCGGTGACCGGAAAGGCGGGGGTATTCGGGGACTCGGTGCTCATGCTTCGATCGTAAAGTCAGGTTTAGACCGCGATTTTACGTGATTCGAGCGATGTCCCCGATGTTTCAGCGCCTGCGCCCCGTTAAAAGCCTCGTACGGGTTGTCGCACGGGTTGTCGCCTTGGCTTACGTGCAAGCGCCATTGCGCCGATAATCGACGCCACGAAACGAACATCGCAATCAACGAGGAGCACGACGTGGCACTACGCGATGCGCGAAAAGAGAGCGCAAACCCCGCAGATGGCGTGTATTTCGGCCTGATGTCGGGCACGAGCATGGATGGCGTGGACGGCGTCGCAGTGCGCTTCGAGCAGGGCAAACGGCCGGTCGTGCTGGCCGAGGCGTTCGTTGCCTTCGCCCACAATTTGCGCGAGGCGCTCTTTTCGCTGCAACAGCCGGGCGAAAACGAAATCGAGCGTGAGGCGCTGGCCGGCAACGCGCTCGCGGCGCGCTACGCCGTGTGCTGCCACGAATTACTGCGTGCGGGCAATCTCGCCGCCGACGACGTCCGCGCGATCGGCGCACACGGACAAACGGTGCGGCACCGCCCCGAAAAAGGCTACACGGTGCAGATCCAGAATCCGGCGCTGCTCGCCGAACTGACGCATATCGACGTGATCGCCGATTTCCGCCGTCGCGATGTCGCCTCCGGCGGCCAGGGCGCGCCGCTCGTGCCCGCGTTTCACGCGACAGTGTTCGGATCGAACGAAGACACGCGCGTCGTCTGCAATCTGGGGGGAATCAGCAACATCACGATTTTGCCGGCCACGGGTGAAGTGCGCGGCTTCGACTGCGGCCCGGCGAACGCGCTGCTCGATCTGTGGGCGGAGCGCCACCTCGGCAAGCCCTATGACGATAACGGGCACTTCGCCGCAAGCGGCGCCGTGCACCAACCGCTGCTGGACGCGTTGCTCGACGAACCGTACTTCGCGCAGCAGCCGCCAAAAAGCACGGGGCGCGATCTGTTCAACGCGCAGTGGCTCGATGCGAAGCTCAAGGGCTTCGAGACGCTCGCTCCCGCCGACGTGCAAGCAACGCTCGTCGCGCTGACCGCCGTGAGCGTGGCGCGCGAAATCGAACGTCACGCGGCGGACTGCCGTGCGGTGTGCGTATGCGGTGGCGGTGCACGCAATCCGGTGCTGATGGCGGCGCTGCAAAGTGCGCTGGAGACGGTCGGTGCAAACGGCGTGCAGGTATCGACGACCGCTGCGCTCGGCGTGCCGCCGCATCAGGTGGAGCCGCTCGCGTTTGCGTGGCTCGCGATGCGCTGTCTCGCGCGCGAACCCGGCAATCTTGCTTCCGTGACGGGCGCAGCGGGCGAACGCGTGCTGGGTGCGATTTATCCGCGCTGATCGCCAGCGCGTGGATTCATCGATGCGCCACACAAATAAAAACGGGGCTTGATGCCCCGTTTTTTATGCAGTGACGCTTTCGCTCAGTATTCGCTGCGTTTCGGTCAGACAGAGAACGACGAGCCGCAACCACAGCTGGTGTTCGCGTTCGGGTTCTTGATGACGAATTGCGCGCCGTTCAGATCGTCCTTGTAGTCGATCTCGGCGCCGACGAGATATTGATAGCTCATCGAATCGATCAGCAGCTGGACGCCGTTCTTGTTCATCACGGTGTCGTCTTCGTTGATTGCTTCGTCGAACGTGAAGCCATACTGGAAGCCCGAGCAGCCGCCGCCCTGCACGAATACGCGCAACTTCAGCTCCGGGTTTCCTTCTTCGTCGATCAGTTGCTTGACCTTGTCAGCCGCCGCGTCGGTGAAAACGAAGGGACCGGGCATTTCGGTCACGGGGGTTTCGGTGACAGCGCTCATTCGAACTCTCCATAAAGGCTTTAACCGCTATTGTAGGGCTGTTCCCAATATCGTGCTTAAGCCCACAGAATCAAGAGGCCCTCTCCGTAAAACACGCGCCAGACACGCACAAAACGCGCGCTGCGGCCCTGCGCGGTGGCCCTGAAAGCGAAAAAGCCGCCGGCGCATGACGCACTGGCGGCTTTTTGTAGCAGTTGCGCTCCGTGAGGCGCGCAACGTCCAAGCGATTAACGCTTCGAGAACTGCTTGCGGCGGCGTGCCTTGTGGAAGCCGACCTTCTTACGCTCGACTTCACGTGCGTCACGCGTGACGAACCCTGCGGTCGACAGAGCCGGCTTGAGGGTCGCATCGTAGTCGATCAGCGCGCGGGTGATACCGTGGCGGACTGCGCCGGCCTGGCCGGTTTCGCCGCCGCCGGTCACGTTGACCTTGATGTCGAACGTCTGGCCGTGGTTCGTGAGTTCCAGCGGTTGGCGCACGATCATCAGCGACGTTTCGCGCGAGAAGTAGTCGGCGATGGGCTTGCCGTTGACGACGATCTCGCCCTTGCCCGACTTGATGAAGACACGAGCGACGGCGCTCTTGCGGCGGCCCGTACCGTAGTTCCAGTTACCGATCATGTGGGCTCCCCTTAGATCTCGAGCGCCTTCGGCTGTTGGGCCGAGTGCGGATGCGTTGCGTCTGCGTAGACCTTCAGCTTCTTGATCATCGCGTAGCCGAGCGGACCCTTCGGCAGCATGCCCTTGACCGCCTTCTCAAGCGCGCGGCCCGGGAAGCGTTCCTGCATTTTGCCAAACGTCGTTTCGTAGATGCCGCCCGGGTAGCCCGAGTGACGGTAGTACTTCTTGTCGGTGGTCTTGTTGCCCGTGACCTTCAGCTTGCCGGCGTTGATGACGATGATGAAATCACCGGTGTCGACGTGCGGGGTGAACTCAGGCTTATGCTTGCCGCGAAGACGGCGTGCCACTTCGCTGGCGACACGGCCGAGAACCTTATCCGTCGCGTCAATCACGTACCATTCGCGCGTCACCTCATGGGCTTTTGCGGAAAACGTCTTCATGATCGATCCAAAAAATATGCTGTGCCCTGATTTGGTCCTGCTTGTGTGGTGACGCTCGTTGGCGTCGGCGCAGGCTCTCCCTGTTTCTCCCCGTGGGCATGAATGCGGGAAACCTTGGATTATAAAGGGAAAATTATCTGGGCGTCAAAATATGTGCGCCTGAACGGGATGCAGCGCGGGATATGGCGCCGGCTCAGGCAGAACGCATGGGCGTAGAGCCTGGGGAAAGCGCCTGGAGCGCCTGGGTAAAAGCGCCCGGACAAAAAAAAAGCCCGAACGCGGTGTTCGGGCTTAATCCACCTTTTGAGGAGGGTGGAGGAGACATGCTGAGGTGTCGTCGAGGACGACAACCAATGAACTGAATTATACGGGTCGACCCTAAGCGGCGCAAGAAAAACCGCATTACAAAATACAACACCATAATGTGAGATGAATTGCAGGCTACTGCTCATTCATGATTTAATTAATAACCATGCACTTACAACAGTTCGTGCCGTGCATGACATGGCGATTTCGACGATAAGTCCCTAACGCTACCAGGGGAATCCAGCGGACTCTCAGGCTTTCGCGCTGCCCTAATCTGTCAGGCCGCGCGCGCCGCCGCCTGCATGCAGCCCCGGGCGGGCGCACGTCGTGCGGGCTACAATTGCCGTCTGAATCGAAGATACCGGTCGGAGGCACGCGCATGGAATGCAAAGTGAGCTGGATGGGAGGGGATGGCATGGCGTTCGCAGCCGCGACGGGCAGCGGCCACCTCGTCAATATGGACGGCGCGCCGGACGGCGGCGGCCACAACCTGGCGCCGCGCCCGATGGAAATGCTGCTGGTCGGCGCAGGCGGCTGCACGGCCTATGACGTGGTCCTGATCCTGAAGCGAAGCCGCCAGGAAGTCAGCGGCTGCAACGTGACGCTCAAGGGCGAGCGCGCGAACGAAGACCCGAAGGTCTTCACGAAGATCCACTTCCACTTCACCGTCACGGGGAAGAATCTGAATCCGGCGACGGTCGAACGCGCGGTCAAGCTGTCGCACGACAAGTACTGCTCGGCGTCGATCATGCTCGGCAAGACGGCGGAAATCACGCACACGTTCGAGATCGTCGAGGCCTGAGTGGCCTGAGCGCATTTGCAGAAAAAAAGCCGGCGCGGTGTTCGAACCGCGCCGGCTTTTTTGCGTAATGAGGACGGCAAAGCAGGCCGATAAGCCGGATTCTGTGCACACCCGCCGCCTTTCGGCGCCTGGCGCGTGGCAGCCATTCCTCTAGGCGCGCCATTGCTGACGCGCTCAAGCTTCCTACCCGCAGACGAGACGGGGGCCCCGTCCTGCATCGCGAAGATGCGCGCCTGCCTACTTGGAATTGCTCCGGGTGGAGGTTGCCGTGCCGTCTACGTCGCCGTAGCCGCGGTGCGCTCTTACCGCACCGTTTCACCCTTACCTGATCCCGGCCGAAGCCGGGCCATCGGCGGTCTGTTCTCTGTTGCCCTGTTCCGCGTGTTGCCACGGATGGCCGTTAGCCATCACCCTGCCCTGTGGAGTCCGGACTTTCCTCGCCTCCGGCGGTTCCAATACTGCCGGAACCGTCAAAGCCGCGACTGCCTGGCCTGCTTTGCGAGGGGCGATATTAGCACGGTGAGACGCGCCGCGCGCAGGGTGCCGAAGCGGCGCGTCGACGCTTGCCGCCGACGCTAGTCCCCACCCTGGCCCGCGCGACGGCCCGGCCGAAACACGGAAGTGTCGTCGTAGAACGCCGTATCCTCGTTCTGCGGCCACCAGCCGGGAATGCCGAGCACCGGCAGCGGCGAAAAACTGCGGCTGGTCAGGTTCGCTGCGGCGGCAAGCGTCGCGCTCACCGCTTCGTCGAGCCAGGCATCGCGCGCTTCACGCGCCCAGCCGAAATACGCCGGCGGCGCCTCGACCACCCAGGCGTGCGCCGTGCATGCCGCGTACGGTGCGATCAATTTGTCGAGCAGCGCATGGCCGAACACGCGCACTTCGCAGTGCGTGCCCCAACGCGCGCGGTTCGCGACGAACAGCGTGCGCCAGTCGAAACCGCGCAGCGCCGCCGCCATCGGCGCGTCGGCACACACGAACAGCACCGCGTTCTCGTCGAAGAGCGTGAGCGCATCGCGCACGCCGCCGCGCGTCGGACCGACGCCGAGCACGTCGATTGCCGCCGACTGGCGCGCGTTCAGCGTCGCCTTGATGCGCGGAAACGCAAACCAGGCGAGCGCATTGAAGAAGTCGTGGAGATTGTGGCGCGTGGGCACGCAGCCCGTCGCCGCGATGTGCGCCTCGTAGGCGTTGCCTTCGGGCAGATCGTCCTGGGCGATGAACGCGAGCGGCCGCCCGCGCCCGGTCGACTGCGCGCACGCGCGCGCATCGGCATTCAGCTCGTCGAGATAGCGGCCGTAACCGGCGAGCGCCGCCTGCTGCCAGCGCCGCCCGCGCGCCTCGTGCTGGGCGAACCACGGGCGCGCCCAGTCGATATCGGCAAAGCCGGCGGCGGGAAGACTGCGGCGGACCGCACCGCCCGCCGGAGCGTCGGCGCTCACGCTCAGACGAGCTTCCAGCCGATCGACTCGCCGCCGCGCAGCGGCACGACCGGCGTGTCGCCCGCCGTCACTTCGGCGGGCAGCGTCCATGCCTCGCGGCGCAGCGTCACCGTTTCGGCGCTGCGCGGCAGACCGTAGAAGTCCGCGCCGTAGAAGCTCGCGAAGCCTTCGAGCTTGTCGAGCGCGCCCGCGTTGTCGAACGCCTCCGCGTAGAGTTCGAGCGCGTGCAGCGCCGTGTAGCAGCCCGCGCAGCCGCACGCGTGCTCCTTCAGCCCCTTCGGATGCGGCGCGCTGTCCGTGCCGAGGAAGAAACGCGCATCGCCCAAGGTCGCCGCCTCGACCAGCGCCACGCGATGCGTCTCGCGCTTGAGGACCGGCAGACAGTAGTAGTGCGGACGAATGCCGCCCTGGAAAATCGCGTTGCGGTTGTACAGCAGGTGATGCGCCGTGATCGTCGCGCCCAGCAGTCCCGGCGCGGCGTGGTCGGCACGGATGTAGTCGACGGCGTCCTTCGTCGTGATGTGCTCGAACACAACCTTGAGCGCCGGGAAGTCGCGGCGCAGCGGCGTCATCACGCGGTCGATGAAGACCTTCTCGCGGTCGAACAGATCGATGTCGGCGTTCGTCACTTCGCCGTGCACGAGCAGCGGCATGCCCGCTTCCTGCATCGCTTCCAGCGTCCGCGCGCACTTGCGGATGTCGGTCACGCCCGCGTCGGAGTTCGTCGTCGCACCCGCCGGATACAGCTTCACGCCGTGCACGAAGCCGCTTTCGCGCGCGCGGCGGATTTCCTCGGGCGGCGTGTTGTCGGTGAGATAGAGCGTCATCAGCGGCTCGAAACGCATGCCCGTGGGCAGCGCAGCCAGAATGCGCGCGCGGTACGCCGCGGCCTGTTCGGTCGTCGTGACCGGCGGCTTCAGGTTCGGCATGATGATCGCGCGGCCGAACTGGCGCGCGGTATGCGGCAGCACCGCCGCGAGCATGGCGCCGTCGCGAACGTGCAAATGCCAGTCGTCGGGGCGGGTGAGCGTGAGGGTCGTCGGAGAAGAAGCGTTCATGGCGTTCGAATACAGCGCGAATACAACGATTACGGACTAAAACAAGGCAAAAACACGCAAATGCGGCGCAGCGAGGCTAATCGGGCAAACCGGTGCGCGCGTGCGGCGCAACGGACAATGCGCTCACGCTGGCGGGCGGCACGCTCCAGAAACGCCAGTCCGCGCACGGAACCGCCGGTTGCCGGTCTGCTCACGCCGTCCGGTATCAGCTGCGCACGTCATGCGCCGCGCAGCCGCGCCCCGAAAAGGAAGGCCCGCGAGCCGCAGCCGGGTGATATGCTTGGAAAATCATCATTGTACCGGGCGGCCAGACAACCACGCGGGCAATCACGCCGGTAGCCACGCCCCGCCGTACCACGCATCAGATATGTGCCAACTTCTCGGAATGAACTGCGCCGCGCCGACGGACGTCACGTTCTCCTTCACCGGATTCGCAGCGCGCGGCGGCGTCACCGATCACCACGCCGACGGCTGGGGCATCGCGTTCTTCGAAGACAAGGCCTGCCGCCTCTTCATCGACCACGAAGCGTCCGCGCGCTCGCCCATCGCCGAGATGGTCAAGCGCTACCCCATCAAGTCGCGCAACACCATCGCCCATATTCGCAAGGCCACGCAAGGGCATATCCTGCTCGAGAACTGCCACCCGTTCATGCGCGAACTGTGGGGCCGCCACTGGATCTTCGCGCACAACGGCGATCTGCAGGACTTCAATCCGGCCATGTCGGGCGTCTATCATCCGGTCGGCACAACCGATAGCGAACTCGCGTTCTGCGCGCTGCTGGAAGGGTTGCGCAAGGCGTTCCCGGGTTCGCAGCCGCCGCTCGACGAACTCTTTGCGGCGCTCGAATCGCTCACGCGCGACATCACGCAGTTCGGCGTGTTCAATTTTCTGATGTCGAACGGCCAGGCGCTTTTCGCGCACTGCTCGACGCATCTTTACTACCTCGTGCGCCGATGGCCGTTCTCGACCGCGCATCTCGTCGACGCCGACGTCTCCATCGACTTCGCGAATTACACGACGCCGGAAGACTGCGTCGCGGTGATCGCGACCTCGCCGCTCACCGACAACGAAGTCTGGACGCGCTTCGCACCCGGCGATCTGCTGATGTTCCAGCACGGCGACGTGGTCGCGCAGGCGCGCGTGCCGGTGCCGCAAAGTGTGCTCGACAAGCTGAAGAATCCGTCGACGGACGCCTCGGCGAGCGCGCCCTGCCCGCCGCCGGCCAGCGAGACTGTGGACGTCGCAACCGCTGCCGCGATGCAGACCTGGGGCGACTAGCGTCCGCTGCAACGCAACGCAAAGCGCCGCGCGGGTCATCGGCCCGCGCGGCGTTCTTCGTTTCAGCGCAACGCTTAATGCAACGTCTGGCGCAACGCTCAGTGCAGGATCTTCGCGAGAAAATCCTTCGCGCGATCCGACTTCGGATTCGCGAAGAAATCCTGCTTGCGGTCGTCCTCGACGATCGCCCCCTGGTCCATGAAGATCACGCGATGCGCGACCTTCTTCGCAAAGCCCATTTCGTGGGTCACGCACATCATCGTCATGCCTTCCTGTGCGAGCTCAACCATCACGTCGAGCACCTCGTTGATCATCTCGGGGTCGAGCGCCGAGGTCGGCTCGTCGAACAGCATCGCGATCGGATCCATCGAGAGCGCGCGCGCAATCGCCACGCGCTGCTGCTGGCCGCCCGACAGCTGGCCCGGAAACTTCTCCGCATGCGCGCGCAGGCCCACGCGGTCGAGCAGTTTCATGCCCTTCTCGGTCGCCTCGTCCCTGCTGCGGCCGAGCACCTTGATTTGCGCGAGCGTGAGGTTTTCGGTGATCGAGAGGTGCGGGAACAGCTCGAAGTGCTGAAACACCATGCCCACTTTCGACCGCAGCGCCGACAGGTTGGTCTTCTTGTCGCCCACGCTCTGGCCGTTCACGAGGATCTCGCCCTGCTGGAACGGCTCCAGGCCATTGACGGTCTTGATGAGCGTCGACTTGCCCGAGCCCGACGGCCCGCACACCACCACGACCTCACCTTTCTTCACTTCGGTCGTGCAGTCGGACAGCACCTGAAAATGACCGTACCACTTCGAAACGTTCTTGATTGAAATCATCTTGCGACCTTTTTCTGAAAGCCTCTCACAAGGCCCGACGCGACCACGCAAATGACGAAATAGCAGGCGCCCGCGAACAGTACCATCTCGACGGTCGTGCCGTCACGGTCGCCGATATTCGCCGCGGTGCGGAAGAAGTCCGCGAGGCTGATGACGTAGACGAGCGAGGTGTCCTGAAAGAGCACGATGGCCTGGGTGAGCAGCAGCGGAACCATCGCACGAAACGCCTGCGGCAGCACGATGTACCGCATCGCCTGGCCGTAGCGCATGCCGAGCGCGAACGACGCGTTCACCTGCCCGCGCGACACCGCCTGAATGCCGGCGCGAATAATCTCCGAATAATAAGCCGCCTCGAAGAGCGAGAACGCCACCATCGCCGAAGCGAGCCGGATGTCGATGTCGGGCGAAAGATGGAGCACGCTTTGCAGCACTTGCGGCACGATCAGGAAGAACCACAGCAGGACCATCACGAGCGGAATCGAGCGGAACACCGTCACATAGCCCTTCGCGAACCATTCGAGCGGCTTGACGCCCGAAAGGCGCATGAGCGCGAGCAGCGTGCCCCACAGAATGCCCACGACGATCGCGCACAGCGTGATCTTGAACGTGACGATCGTGCCGGTCCACAAGGTCGGCAGCGCGCCCGGAATGCCGCTCCAGTCGAAATGATGCATCACTTGCCTCCGATGTAGCCCGGCAGCCGGCTCCGCCCTTCGACCCAGCGCATCAGCGCCATGACGACAAGGTTAATCAGGACATACGCAAGCGTGACCGCGATGAACGACTCATAGGCCTGCGACGTGTAGTCGACGAGCTGGCGCGCCTGCGCGGACAGATCGAGCAGGCCGATCGTCGACGCCACGGCGGAGTTCTTGAAGATGTTGAGGAACTCGGACGTGAGCGGCGGCACGATGATGCGGTAGGCGACCGGCAACAGCACGTAGCGATAGGTCTGCCATTGCGTGAAGCCCATCGCGAGGCCGGCGGCGCGCTGGCCGCGCGGCAGCGCGTTGATGCCCGAGCGCACCTGCTCGCACACGCGCGCTCCGGTGAAGAGGCCAAGACAGATGATCGACGACGAAAAGAACTGCGCGTTGGGCGGCAATTGCTTGAACCAGTTGCCGAGCGACGGCGGCACCAGTTCCGGTATTACGAGGTACCAGATGAAGAACTGAACGATCAGCGGGATGTTGCGAAACACAGCGACATAGACAGTGCCCGCGCCCGAGGCCCATTTATTCGGCACCGTGCGCAGCACGCCGAAGAGCGACCCCACGACGAGCGCGATCACCCAAGCGGCGAGCGACACGGTGACCGTAACCCACAAGCCCGAGATCAGCCACCCGAGATAGGTGGTGGGCTCGCCAGTCGAGACCGGGCTGAGCAGAATGCCCCAGTTCCAGTGGTAGGACATGAAGCGTCTCCCGTGAGAAGAGCGGAAGAAGCAGTGCTTCTTCCGCTCCGCACCAAAATCCGGTCAAGAACCGGTTAAAAAACCGGCTAACGGAATAAAGGAGTAACGGACTGGCGACGCCTAGTCGATCGCCTTGTCGTTCGGGTTCTTGAACAGCGCCCGCATGTCGTCGCTAAGGGGGAAGTTGAGGTTGAGGCCCTTCGGCGGAATCGGCGACTCGAACCACTTCTTGTAGATGACTTCGCCTTGACCCGAGGTCTGGATCTTCGCGATGGCGTCGTCGGCGACTTTCTTGAACTCGGGGTCGTTCTTGCGCATCATGCAGCCGTAAGCTTCACGCGACTGCGGCGTGCCGACAATCACAAAATCGCCCGGATTGTTCGACTTCGCACGCTCGCCCGCGAGCAGCGCATCGTCCATCATGAACGCGACCGCGCGGCCCGTCGAAAGTGTGAGGAACGACTCGCCGTGGTCCTTCGCGCTGATTATGTTCATGCCCATGCTCTTGTCCTGGTTCATCTTGCGCAGAAGACGCTCGGACGTCGTGCCTGCCGTCGTGACGACGGTCTTGCCCTTCAGGTCGGGGAAATCCTTGATGCCCGATTCCTTCTTCGCCATGAGGCGCGTGCCGATCACGAAGATGGTGTTCGAGAACGCCGCCTGCTGCTGACGCTCGGCGTTGTTCGTGGTCGAACCGCACTCGAAGTCCACCGTGCCGTTCTGCACAAGCGGAATCCGGTTCTGCGACGTGACCGGCACGAGCTTGATCTTCAGGTTCGGCATGTTCAGCTTCTGCTTAACCGCATCGACGATCTTCAGCGCGTAGTCCTGCGAGTAGCCGATCACGTTCTGCTTGTCGTCGTAGTACGAGAACGGAATCGACGATTCGCGGTGGCCGAGCGTGATGACGCCGGTGTCCTTGATCTTCTTGAGCGTGCCGGAATCCTGGGCGTGGGCGCCCGCGGCGACGAACCCGAGCGTGGCGCAAACGAGCGCAACCTTCTTGATGTTCATTTTGCTCTCCTGTGCGAGAAACGCACCCAGTGTAGCAAAGTAATCATTTTGAAAGCATTAACCAGAACCCTGACGGCAGCGCCCGGCAGCGCGGAACGTGGCGCGCCTTCCGGAAATGCAAAAGCGGACGGCCCCGCCAAGGTCCCGTCCGCTTCTGACTACTGCGCAAGCAGCGGGTGCAAGCGCACCCGCGTCGTTTCGATCAGGGATACAGGCCGCGCAGTTCGCGCGCCATCAGAATGCGCTTGCACGCAACGATGAACGCCGCCGTACGCATCGATACGCCCTGCTCGCTCGACACTTGCCAGACCGCGGCGAACGCTTCGCGCATCACGCGCTCGAGACGCTCGTTGATCTCCGCTTCGGTCCAGAAGAAGCTCGAGAAATCCTGTACCCACTCGAAGTACGAAACGGTCACGCCGCCCGCGTTCGCCACCACGTCCGGGATCACGAGGATGCCCTTGTCGTGCAGGATGTCGTCGGCTGCCGTCGTGGTCGGGCCGTTCGCGCCTTCCACGATGATCTTCGTGCGGATCTTCGCCGCGTTCTTCTCGGTGATCTGGTTTTCCAGCGCGGCCGGGATCAGGATGTCGGTCTCGATGGTCCAGAACTCGTCGTTCGAGAGGACATCGGCGCCGGCGAAGCCCGCCACGCCACCCGTCTTCGCGACGTGCTCAAGCAGCGCGGCCGAGTCGATGCCGCTGCTCTTGTGGAGCGAGCCGGTGTGATCCTGCACTGCAACGACGCGAGCACCGGCTTCCTGGAACAGACGCGCGGCGATACCGCCCACGTTGCCGAAACCCTGCACGGCGATGCGTGCGCCTTCGATCGACATGCCCTTGCGGCGCGCCGCTTCGCTGCCGACGACGAACACGCCGCGGCCCGTCGCTTCGCGGCGGCCGAGCGAGCCGCCGAGCGCGATGGGCTTGCCGGTCACGACGCCCGTGGCCGTTTGGCCCTGGTTCATCGAGTACGTGTCCATCATCCACGCCATGATCTGCTCATTCGTGTTGACGTCCGGCGCGGGAATGTCCGTGTTCGGTCCGATGATGATGCCGATTTCGCTCGTGTAGCGGCGCGTCACGCGCTCGAGTTCGCCACGCGAGAGCGTGCGCGGATCGACGCGGATACCGCCCTTCGCGCCGCCGTACGGCACGTTCACAGCAGCGTTCTTCACCGACATCCATGCGGACAGCGCCATCACTTCGGACAGCGTGACGTCCTGGTGATAACGCACGCCGCCCTTGCCGGGACCGCGCGAGACGTTGTGCTGCACGCGATAGCCTTCGAAGTGCGCGACGGTGCCGTTATCGAGTTCGATAGGGACGTCGACGATCAGAATGCGCTTCGGGCGCTTGAGCGTTTCGAGCCAGCGCGACAGCGAGCCGAGATACGGCGCGACGCGATCGACCTGGCGCAGGTAGTTGCCCCAGGGGCCGAGGTTGTCGGCCTGGAGATAGGAAGGAACCGATGAAGGTGCTGCGGACTGCATTTGCGATGACATGAACGCTCCGACGTCGAACAAGTGGTGCCATTGTCAGAAAAGGCCCACACGAAATCCAATGCCGTTTGCTCATCCCGTTATGCTTTTCGTGCATAACGTTCGCAAAGCGAAAAAGTGTGTTGCGCGTGCGCGCTTACGGTTTCGTTGGCTTCATCGGTTTGTTGTCCGGTTTGTTCTCCGGTTTGTTATCCGCCTGTCACCCGCCCTTCGCGAGTTCCTCGCGCACCGCGTCCCACACGCCGCCGACAAGCGCACGGCGCGCTTCGTCCGGCGCGGCGAGCTTGTCGCGGTAGAGGCGGATTTCCATGTCGAGCGTGAACTGCCCGCCGGGCGTGCCGCGCGTCGCGCGGTCGAGCCGGATCAGATGGCCCTGCGCGACAGCGTCGTCCACCGCGCTGCTCGGCAGGAACGCAATGCCGTGGCCCGCGAGCGTCATCGCCTTGAGCCCCTCGGCCATGTCGGTTTCGTAGACGCGGTCCAGATAAAGACGCGTCGGTGCGTTGCCGATGATCACCTCGGTCATGCGGCCGAGGTAGGCGTTCGGCGTGTACGAAAGATAGGGCGTGGGCGCGTCCGGCGTGCCGGGCAGCGTGTAACGCGCGCGGCCTGCGCGCTGCACGGCGGAGTAAGGACTGATCGATTCGATGCCGAGCGTGAGCGTGTCGTAGCGTGCGGGATCGAGCGTCACGGGATGGCTCGGATGGTGATAGCCCATCACGAGATCGCAGCCGCCCTCGACGAGCGAGAGCACCGCGTCGTGCACGTTGAGTGCGCGCAAGCGCGTGTGGATGCGGCCGAGCTTCCCTTCGAGGCGCAGCAGCCAGCTCGGGAAATACGTGAGCGAAAGCGTGTGCGGCACGGCGAATTCGATCGTCGCCGCGGGCGCTGTCGTGTGGCCGCGCAGCAGCGTGCGCGCCTCGTGGAACTGCGAGAGCATCGCGAGCGCCTGCTCGTTGAATACCTGGCCCGCGGCCGTGAGGCGCGTCGGGTAGACGGAACGATCGATCAATTCCGTGCCGAGCCATGCTTCGAGCGCCTGGATGCGTCGCGAAAACGCCGGCTGCGTGACGTGCCGCAGTTCGGCGGAGCGACTGAAGCTATGCGTTTCCGCCAGCGAAACGAAGTCTTCGAGCCATTTGAGTTCCATGCGAATTGCGGTGACGGTGACGTGAAGTCCGCATTCTAGGCCCACCGGCGCACGTCAGGGGCTCGACTGCGCCGTCTTGCATCAGGCGGACACCAACGGACACGCAGGGACGCGAACTGACACGACGGGACGAAGCGGGATGCAGCGGGACACAACGGGACGCAGCGGAACGCAAGGCGCAGCCGGGCGGCCCGGCGCGCTCCGGCCGCCCGGAGCGTGGTGATAAAATACGCGGTTCCCGCCGTCTTGCATCTGGCCTTCATCTGACCGTCTTCTGACCATTACCGAGCGTAACCCCCCGCCGTTACGTCCCCATCATGTCCGACACCCGTCCCGATACCCTCTTTGCGCTCACCGCGCTCTCTCCGCTCGACGGCCGCTACGCCTCGAAAACCGAAGCGCTGCGCGACTGGCTTTCGGAAGCCGCGTTCATGCGCCACCGCGTGACGGTGGAGATCCACTGGCTGATCGCGCTCTCGCACGCCGGTTTCGCGGAAATGCCGCGCTTTTCCGAAGCGTCCGAGCAGTTCCTGCTCCAGCTCGCCGCGAACTTCACGGCACACGACGCCGCGCGCATCAAGGACATCGAGCGGGTGACGAACCACGACGTGAAGGCCGTCGAATACTGGCTCAAGGAATCGGTGAAGGGTCAGCCGGAACTGGAGCGCGCGAGCGAGTTCATCCACTTCGCCTGCACCTCCGAAGACATCAACAACACGTCGCACGGCCTGATGCTCGCGGGCGCGCGCGAACACGTGATCCTGCCCGCGCTGCGCTCGGTGCATCAGCGCCTCGTTGCGCTCGCACATGCGCACGCCGCGCAGCCGATGCTCTCGCGCACGCACGGCCAGCCCGCCAGCCCGACCACGCTCGGCAAGGAAATCGCCAACGTCGCCGCGCGCCTCGCGCGCGCCATCGAGCGCATCGAGAAAGTCGAGCTGCTCGGCAAGATGAACGGCGCGGTCGGCAACTTCAACGCGCACCTTTCGGCGTACCCGGAATTCGACTGGGAAGCGTTCTCGAAGGAAGTCGTCGAGCAACGCCTGAAGCTCACGTTCAATCCGTACACGATCCAGATCGAGCCGCACGACTACATGGCCGAACTGTTCGACGCCATCTCGCGCGCGAACACGATCCTGCTCGACCTCGACCGCGACGTGTGGGGCTACATTTCGGTCGGCTATTTCAAGCAGCGCACGAAGGCCGGCGAAATCGGCTCGTCGACGATGCCGCACAAGGTCAACCCGATCGACTTCGAAAACTCCGAGGGCAACCTCGGCCTCGCGAACGCCACGCTGCGCCACCTCGCCGACAAGCTTCCGGTCTCGCGCTGGCAGCGCGACCTGACCGACTCGACGGTGCTGCGCAACATCGGCGTCGCGTTCGGCTACTCGCTGCTCGCGTACGACGCGCTGATCCGCGGTCTCGACAAGCTCGAAGTGAACCCGCAGCGTCTGAACGACGATCTCGACGCGACGTGGGAAGTGCTCGCCGAGCCGGTGCAGACGGTGATGCGCCGCTACGGCATCGAGAATCCGTACGAGCAGTTGAAGGAACTCACGCGCGGCAAGGGCATTACGCGCGAAGCGCTGCAAACGTTCGTGAGCGGCCTCGCGATTCCCGAAGACGCGAAAAAGCGTCTGCTCGAGATGACGCCCGCGTCGTACGTCGGCAAGGCGGTCGAACTCGCGAAGCGTATTTCGTAAGCGCGTCTCGCAAGCACATCCCTGCCGCGGTCGGCTCAGTCGGCCTTGCGGCAATAAAAAAGCGCTCGATTCGTCGAGCGCTTTTTTCGTTTACCGCTGCGCGAACCGCGTCAGGCTTGCATGCCGCGCGTTGCCAGTTGCTTCATGACTTCGTCGACGATCTGCTCGGGCGCGAGCTCCACGTTGACCACGATCGCCTCCTCGGCGCCCGGCTCCTCCAGCGTATCGAGCTGGCTTTGCAACAGCGACGGATCGAAAAAATGTCCGGTACGCGCTCCAAGCCGCGCGTGCAGCACCTCGAAGGTGCCCTTCAGATAAACGAAGCACACGTCGCGGTCGGCGCCGCGCAGGATGTCACGGTACGAACGTTTGAGCGACGAGCACGTGAACACGGCCGTTTCGTGCGCGCGCTGCTTCTCGTCGATGGCCGCGCGGATGGTGCGCAGCCATGGCCAGCGGTCGTCGTCGGTGAGCGGAATGCCGTCGTGCATCTTCTTCTTGTTGGCGGCGCTGTGGAACGCGTCGCCATCGGTGAAGCCGCAGTGCAGGCGCTCGGCCAGCAACTCGCCAATGCGTGTCTTGCCTGCTCCCGACACGCCCATCGCAATCAAAATCATTTTTGGCTCCTGTCGACCAGAGTTAGTGCTTTAGTGCTTACTCTGATCCCATGCAAAGCTAGCGACCCAAGTTGACGCTTCAGCGCTTACTCTGGTCCCATGCAAAATATTTTCGCGTTACAGCACGGCCGCAAGCGCGAAAGTCAGCCCGAGTCCCATCAGGGAAATAATCGTCTCACACAGCGACCAGGTCTTGAAGGTCTGCACGACGGTCATGCCGAAGTACTCCTTGATCAGCCAGAAGCCGCCGTCGTTCACATGCGAGAAGATCAGCGAGCCCGAACCGGTCGCGAGCACGAGCAGTTCCGGCTTGACAGTCGAAGCGCTCGCGGCTGCAATCGGCGCGACGATGCCGCAGGCCGTCGTCATCGCGACGGTGGCCGAGCCGGTCGCGAGCCGGATCAGCGCCGCGACGAACCAGCCGAACAGGAGCGGCGAAAGGTGAGCCGACTCCGCCACCGCGACGATCTCCTTCGAAATGCCGCTGTCCATCAGCACGCGGCCAAAGCCGCCGCCCGCGCCGACGATCAGCGTGATGCCCGCGATAGGCGCGAGGCAGTCGCCGCAGAACTTCTGGATCTGCTCGCGCGTGAAGCCCTGTCGCGCGCCGAAGGTCCAGAAGCTCACGAGGACGGCGATCAGCAATGCGACGTCGGTCGTGCCGATGAATTTCAGCAGGCCGTTGGCCAGCGTCCTGGGCGCGAACACAAGATCCGCCCAGCTCCCCATCAGCATGAGGATCACCGGCAGCAAAATCGTGAAGACCGTAATGCCGAAGCCAGGCAGCTCGCTGTCAGCCTTGGGCTTGACGGCGACGAACTGCGCGGCGAGCGGGTTGTCCTCGGGCAGCTTGATTGCGCGGTGAATGAGCAGCGCGAACAGCGGACCGGCGACGATCGCGGTCGGCACCCCGACGATCAGACCGTAAGCGATGGTCTTGCCGACGTCGGCGTTATACGCCTGCACCGCGAGCAGCGCAGCCGGGTGCGGCGGAATCAGGCCGTGGACGACCGACAGGCCCGCCACCATCGGCAGGCCGACGAGCAGCAGCGACTTGCCGGTACGCTTGGCGACGTTAAACGCGATCGGAATGAGCAGCACGAAACCGACTTCGAAAAACACCGGCAAGCCGACAATCACGGCGACGAACATCATCGCCCAGTGAATGTTCTTTTCGCCGAACCAGCGGATCAGCGTCGTGGCGACGCGCTCCGCGCCGCCGGACTCGGCCATCATCTTGCCGAGCATGGTGCCGAGGCCGACCACGATTGCGATGTGGCCGAGCGTATTGCCGTTTCCGGTCTCGAACGACTTGACGATCTGATCCATCGGCATGCCGACGGCAAGGCCGAGCAGCAGCGAGACGATGATCAGGACTAGAAACGGATAAATCTTGTAGCGCGTGATCAGCAGGATCAGCGCAGCAATCGCGATGAGCGCGTAGACCAGCAGCATGCTGCCGTGGGCCACTCCCATGAGACTCCTCCACAGGTGATGTTCGAGACGCGTTCACGCATCCAGCGCGCAAGACGCAATGGTCGCCGCCAAGGCTGGAGGCCGAGGGTGTAGAGGTTACAACGACTTGAGTTACGGCTGTTTATAACAGCACAAACCGCGCAAGGCGTAACCCTTGCGCGGTTTGTCGCACCGTCGCAAACCAGCCGGTTTTCAATGCGCCGCGAGTCCGGAGGCTACTGCTCCGAACCCGCGCGCCACGCGCGCGTCAGCGCACGGGACGCGACAACTCGCTTGCCGCGCGCGCGAGGCGCGTGACTTCGGCCCAATCCTGCGCCGCAAGCGCGGCCTTCGGCGTGAGCCACGAGCCGCCCACGCACACGACGTTTGGGAGTGCGAGGAAATTCGGCGCCGTTTCGGGCGTGATGCCGCCGGTCGGGCAGAACTTGAGCGTCGGGAACGGGCCGTGGAATGCGTTGAGCATCGCGATGCCGCCCGCGGGCACGGCTGGGAAAAACTTCACGATCTCGTAGCCCAGTTCCATAGCGAGGATGATGTCCGACGGCGTCATGACGCCCGGCAGAAGCGGCAAACCCGCCTCGATCGACGCATCGTGCATCTCGCGCGTGAGACCCGGCGAGACGCCGAACTGCGCACCGGCCTGCTTCGCGAGCGCGCATTGCTCCGGCTTCGTGATCGTCCCGACGCCAACTGCGATATCCGGTGCGATCTGCGACGCACGCTGGATCGCGTCGAGGCCGGCTGCCGTGCGCAGCGTGATTTCGAGGACCTTCACGCCGCCTGCGTACAGCGCGCGCGAAACGTGCTCGCCCTGCTCGGCGGTTTCGAAGGCGAGCACCGGAATCACCGGGCCGAGGCGGACGATGTCAGCTACCGACGTGGTTGGCAGATGCGTTGCCATAGTCATGCTCCTTGATGTTGGGTTGCGGTCGCCTTGCGGGCGTGGGCGGCCGTCGCGTCCGCAGCTTTGCTGCCTGCTTTGCTGCCGGTTTCGCCGACGAGGGCGCCGAACACCGACGCGCCCTGCTCCGCCGGCGCCGCAGCGGCGCGAAACACGCCGAACAGTTCGCGGCCGAAGCCGGCTTCGTTGCTTTCCTGATGCGCGGGCTGCGCGACCGGGCGCGCGTCCCATTCGGCTGCGTCGACTTCGACGTCGAGCACGCCTTCGACGGCGTCGATCACGACGATGTCACCGTCGCGCACCTTGCCGATCGGGCCGTGCAGCAGCGTCTCGGGCGAGACGTGGATCACGGCGGGGACCTTACCCGACGCGCCCGACATGCGCCCGTCCGTCACGAGCGCGACGTGAAAGCCCTTGTCCTGCACGACGCCGAGCAGCGGCGTGAGGCGGTGCAGCTCCGGCATGCCGTTGGCGCGCGCGCCCTGCAAGCGCACGACGGCCACGAAGTCGCGTTCGAGTTCGCCGCGATCGAACGCTTCCTGCACGGCTTCCTGCGAATCGAACACGATTGCGGGCGCACGCACCTTGCGGCGCTCGGGCGCAACCGCCGAAACCTTGATGACGCCGCGCCCAAGACGCCCCTGCATAAGGCGCAGGCCGCCGTCCGGCTGGAACGGCTCGGCGAGTTGGCGCAGCACGGCGGTGTCGGCGCTTTGCTCGACCGCATCGACCCAGGTGAGCTTGCCGTCGAGCAGCTTCGGTTCTTTCGTGTAGTGGCGCAGGCCCTTGCCCGCGACGGTCGTGACGTCTTCGTGCAACAGCCCGCCGTCGAGCAGCTCGCGCACGAGGAACGCGATGCCGCCCGCCGCGTGGAAGTGGTTCACATCGGCCTTGCCGTTCGGATAGACGCGTGCGAGCAGCGGAACGGCGTCGGAGAGCGCGTCGAAGTCGTCCCAGTCGATGATGATGCCCGCTGCGCGCGCAATCGCCACGAGGTGCATCGTGTGGTTCGTCGAGCCGCCCGTCGCGAGCAGCGCGACGATGCCGTTGATGATCGCGTGCTCGTCGATCACGTGGCCGATCGGCGTGTAGTTGCCGCGCTCGACGGTGAGATCGAGCACGCGGCGCGCCGCCGCGGCAGTGAGTTCGTCGCGCAGCGGCGTGTACGGATGGATGAACGCCGAGCCCGGCAGATGCAGGCCCATCACTTCCATCAGCATCTGGTTGCTGTTGGCCGTGCCGTAGAAGGTGCAGGTGCCCTGGCTGTGATAGGCCGCCGCCTCGGATTCGAGCAGCGCGTCGCGCCCGCACTGGCCCATCGCGAACTGCTGGCGCACCTTGGCCTTCTCGTCGTTGGACAGGCCGCTCGCCATCGGGCCGGCAGGCACGAAGATCGCGGGCAGGTGGCCGAACTGCAGCGCGCCGATCAGCAGACCCGGCACGATCTTGTCGCAGATGCCGAGGCACAGCGCCGCGTCGAACATGTTGTGTGTGAGCGCAACCGCCGTGCTCATCGCGATCACTTCGCGCGAGAAGAGCGACAGCTCCATGCCCGCATTGCCCTGTGTGATGCCGTCGCACATCGCGGGCACGCCGCCCGCGAACTGCGCAACGCCGCCGTTTTCGCGGGCCGCTTCCTTGATGATGTCCGGGTAGTTCTTGTAGGGCGCGTGGGCCGAGAGCATCTCGTTGTACGCCGAGACGATGCCGATGTTCGGCTCGCGGATCGACTTGATCGCGATCTTGTCGCGGCCTTCGAGCCCCGCGAAGCCGTGGGCGAGATTCGCGCACGAGAGCACGCCGCGCGCCGGGAACTGGTCCTGCGCGGCGGCGATACGTGCGAGATAAGCCTCGCGCGTCGGCTTGCTGCGCTCGATCACGCGCCGCGTGACCTTCATCAACTGGGAATGCGGGGAAACCATCGAATCTCCTTCCTCTCGGCCTGGCGGGACACATGGGCTGACGCATGGACTGACACACGTGCCGGATCGGACGTCCAGTCAGCAATGGCGCGATGTTAGTAGAAAAACTACAAGCCCGCAATCCTGCGCAACCCTGGCGTTTGCCCTAAGGGGCAGGCGCTTAATTCCCACAAATAGCGGACTATTCCCAACGCCGCCTGTTCGGCATTGCAATTTTGGCCGCATGGATGTAGTTTTTGTACACGTCCTCCGATCCGCTATAGTCCACGGATCTTTCAGCATAGTGCGAGTTTTCCGATGCTGCTGTCCCAGGTGAAGGCCATACGCGAGCAGTTGCGCCCGTCCGAGCGCAAGCTCGCCGATTACATCGTCGATGCGGCGCGCGAAGTGCTCGACCTCTCGATGACCGAAGTCGCGCAGCGCGCGGGCGTAAGCCAGCCGACCATTGCGCGGTTCTGTCACGCGCTCGGTTTCTCGGGATTTCGCGAGTTCAAGATCCGGCTCGCACAGGCCGTGGCCGCGGACCTGCCGCCCGCGGTCTATCGCGACGTGCGCCCCGACGAGCCCGTGCCGGGCGTCGCGGCCAAGGTGCTCGACCGCACCATCGGCGCGCTGCTGCAGGTGCGCAACAATCTGTCCGCCGACGCGCTCGCCGAGGCCATCGCGCTGCTCGCGAACGCCAGGCGCATCGAGTTCTACGGCGCGGGCGGCTCGGGTATCGCCGCGCAGGACATGCAGCACAAGTTCTTCCGCCTCGGCATGCCGAGCGTCGCCTACGCCGATCCGCACACGTTCCTGATGTCGTCTGCGTTGCTTGGCGCGGGGGACGTGGTCGTCGCGATCTCGAACACGGGGCGCACGCGCGATGTCGTCGACGCCGTGCGCACGGCGCTCGACCGCGGCGCGAAGGTGATCGCGATCACCCACGGCACCTCGCCGCTCGCGCGTCTCGCGACGGTCGGCCTGCACGCGAACGTCGACGAAGACACGGACATCTTCTCGCCGATGACCTCGCGCACGTCGCACCTCGCGATCGGCGACATTCTCGCGGTAGGCGTCGCGCTGCAGCGCGGCCCGGAACTCACGGAAAAACTCGCGGGCGCGAAGGAGATCATCGCGCGCCGCCGCCTCGATCCGGTCGGTTAGGCGAGGCGCTTTACAGCGCGTGGAGGAGGGAATTGCGCGGGCTGGTTGCGCCTGCAGTCGGTGCAGACCCGACGCAGACGCGGCGCAAGACGACGGGCGGCATCCGCGCCGCCCGCGAGAGACGAAGAATCAGAACGGCTTGAGCACGACGAGCGCCACGGCCGCCAGCATGCCGAGCACCGGTAGTTCGTTGAACAGGCGATACCACTTGTCGGAGCGGCGGTTCTGGCCGCGCTCGAAGGTCTTCAGAAGATGCCCGCAATAGTGGTGATAGACGATGAGCAGCACGACCACGCCGACCTTCGCGTGAATCCAGCCCTGGCCGGACCCGATGCCCACCACGAGCCACAGCCACAGACCGCACAGCAGCGCGGGCACGGCGATGATCGTCATGAAACGGTACAGCTTGCGCGCCATGAGCAGGAGGCGCTTCACGGCGGCGGGCTCGGTTTCCATCGCCAGATTCACGAAGATACGCGGCAGGTAGAACAATCCTGCAAACCAGGACGCGATTAGAACAATGTGAAACGTCTTGACCCAAAGCATCTGGCGATCCTTCCTGTCTGCTTGATTGACTAGAGCACGCCGGCCAGACAAATGTGGCACAAGCGGCAGCACGAGCGGCCCGGACATGCACGAAAGAGAGTGGCGCGCGCCGTCGCGCGCGCCGCACAGAATTATTGCCGTCCTTCGCCGTGGCCGAAGACCACGTACTTGAGCGACGTCAAGCCTTCGAGGCCGACCGGGCCGCGCGCGTGCAGCTTGTCGTTCGAAATGCCGATCTCCGCGCCGAGGCCGAATTCGAAACCGTCTGCAAAACGCGTCGAGGCGTTCAGCATCACGCTCGCCGAATCCACTTCGCGCAGGAAGCGCATCGCGCGGTCGTGATCTTCGGTGACGATGGCATCGGTGTGCGCCGAGCCGTACGTGTTGATATGGGCAACCGCCTCGTCGAGGTGGTCCACCACCTTGATCGCCAGCACCGGCGCGAGGTATTCCGTGCTCCAGTCCTCTTCGGTCGCGTCCACGAGCGGGCCGACGCCCGCAGCGGCGAGAATCGCGCGCGCCGCGCCATCGACGCGCAACTCGACCTCCTTGTCGCGATACAGGCGGCCAAGCGGCGGCAGCACTTCGTGCGCGATGCCGCGCGCGACCAGCAGCGTTTCCATCGTGTTGCAGGTGCCGTAGCGGTGCGTCTTCGCGTTATCGCAGACGTTGAGCGCCTTCGCGATATCGGCGCGGTCGTCCACGTAGACATGGCAGATGCCGTCGAGATGCTTGATCATCGGCACGCGCGCCTCGGCCATCAGGCGCTCGATCAGGCTCTTGCCGCCGCGCGGCACGATCACGTCGACATATTCGGTCATCGTGATGAGCTTGCCCACCGCCGCGCGGTCGGCCGTCTCGACCACCTGCACCGCTTCCTGCGGCAGCCCCGCCGCCGCCAGCCCTTCGCGGATCAGCCCGGCGAGCGCCGTGTTGCATTCGAGCGCCTCGGAGCCGCCGCGCAGGATCGTCGCGTTGCCCGACTTCAGGCACAGCGCCGCGGCGTCGATCGTCACGTTCGGCCGCGATTCGTAGATGATGCCGATCACGCCGAGCGGCACGCGCATCTGGCCCACCTGGATGCCGCTCGGGCGGTACTTGAGGTTGCTGATCTCGCCGATCGGATCGGGCAGCGCCGCCACCTGGCGCAGGCCCTCGACCATCGTCTTGAGCGCCTTGTCCGACAGCGTGAGCCGGTCGATGAAGGCCGCGTCGTGGCCCTTGTCCTTCGCGCGCGCGAGGTCGCGGGCATTCGCGTCCTTGAGCTGCTGCGCCTCACGCTCGATGGCCTGCGCCACCGCTTCGAGCGCGGCGTTCTTCGCGGCGGTCGTAGCTCTCGCCATCGCGCGCGAAGCTTCGCGGGCGCGGCGGCCGAGGTCGGTCATGTACTGGTCGATATCCATATGTGTGTCGTGATGAGGCGCGTGCAGCGTGTGCAAACGTAGCCTGGAAAGCACGCTGGAAAGAATGATTGTAAGGCCGGTGCCCAAGGTACGCCCGGTGCGCCCGTCCCGTCCGGTGAGCGGCGGCGAGCGCACGTGGCACCCGCTGCGCCCGGCGCGCGAAAGCAGGCGCCGGCCTGCAGGCCTCGTGAGCCCTTGCGGCTCAGCCCGGCCTGCGCGCCAGCCCTGCGGACGGCGGTCGGCCGCCCGGCTGCGTGCGGCCCGCAGGCCCTGCCGCGCCGCGCGCAGCAGGAGCGGCCGATGGCCGCGCCCCGGCACCCGCAGCACCCGCAGTGCCTGCGTCACGCGGCGACGCGACGGTCATCGCGAGTTCGAAGAGCCCGTCCCAGGCGTCGGGCGGCAGCGCGTTGCGCCACTCGCCGCGCGCCTGCGCCGACAGTCCCTTGACCTGGCGGTCGAGCCGCGCCGCCGTCGCGAGCGCGCGTTCGAGCGCCGCATCGGTCAGACGCGAAAGCGCCGGGCCGATCAGCCGCTCGCGCGGTCCCCACACGCGGTTCTCGCGCAACAGCATCGCGAGCGGCTTGCCCGCCGCGACGCCGCGCTTGATGCGCAGCAGCGTGCGGATTTCCTCGACGACGGCCCACAGCACGAGCACCGCAGCCTCGCCTTCGCCGCGCAGGCCGTCGAGCATGCGCGCGAGCCGGCCGACGTCGCCGGTCAGCATCGCTTCGTTGAGCTTGAAGACGTCGTAACGCGCCACGTTGAGCACGGCGTCGTGAATCTGCTCGAAGCTCAGCACACCTTGCTCGTAGAGCAGGCCGAGCTTCTGGATCTCCTGATGCGCCGCGAGCAGGTTGCCCTCCACGCGCTCGGCGACGAACTGCAGCGCACGCCGCCCGTCCTCGCCGGGCGCGACGCGCTGGCCCTGCTGCGCGAGCCGCTGACCGATCCAGTTCGGCAGTTGCGCGCGCTCGACGGGATCGATCTTCAGCGCGACGCCGGCTTCGGCGAGCGCCGAAAACCAGGCCGACTTCTGCGTCGCCGCATCGAGACGCGGCAGCGTGACGAGCGTGAGCACGTCAGCAATCGCAACCGATCCGGCCGCCGACCTGGCCGATCCGGCGAGCGTCTTCAACGCGTCGGCGCCTTCCTTGCCCGGCTTGCCCGAGGGAATGCGCAACTCGACGAGCTGGCGATCGCCGAACAGTGACATCGACTGACTCGCGCCAAGCAGCGAACTCCAGTCGAACCCGCGCTCGACCGTGAACACCGACCGGTCCGTGAAGCCCGCCGCGCGCGCGGCCGCGCGAATGCGGTCGCACGCCTCCTGGGCGAGCAGATGCTCGTCGCCATAAACGACGTAAAGCCCGGCGAGCCCTTTTGCGAGGTGCGGTTCGAGTGCGTCGAGTCGCAGTTGCATGGATGGCGCTTACGTGTGGTCGGAGAGAATGCCGCGCATCAGAGCGGCGGCGGCGGCAGCGGCGCGGCCGGCGCCACGCCCGGCACGACCTGGTCGGGCGTCGGCGTCAGCGTCTTCAGGACCGCCAGCCGGCGCGTAAGCTGATCGACGGCATCGTTTTGCATGTCTGTGAACAGCAGGTCGGCTTCCGTCACTTTGGCCGTGGAGAACTGGGTGCTGTAGGTCATCGCGCGGTTCAGCGCGATCACGCTCGGCTGGATCAGCAGGGTGCCGTCGGGCTTCATCAGCACGTAGTTGAGCGAATAGTTGATCTGGTATTCCTGGACCACGCCGAGCTCATTGAGCGTAAGCGTGCTGAAACTGCGCCCTTCCGAGACGCGCAGGACGGCGTCGGCGTTGGACATCGACTGGACCACCACCGAATCGCTGCCCCCTTCGACGAGGCGCGCGATGCGCGCCGCGACGGGCGGCGGCGCGCCGACGATGGCGAGGCGCTTGAACGCGAAGTCCTGCTGCCCGCGCAACTGGAATCCGCACGCCGAGAGCATCAGCGCGCTGCCTGCCAGTAACAGAAACGATCTGCGAATCACATAAGCTCCCGGGTTCGAGACAGGCTCGGTGCGAGGGCGGCACGCCGTGCGTCCCGCCCTCGCCGCAGCGAGTCTCTCCACATCAATCGCCGCATCAGTCGCTACATCAAACCACGACGTTCACGAGACGGCCCGGCACGACGATGACCTTCTTCGGCGCGCGGCCTTCCGCGAACTTCACGTACATCTCGTGCGCGAGCGCCGCAGCTTCGATCGCGTCCTTGCCTGCGTCCTTCGCGACGGTCACCGCGCCGCGCACCTTGCCGTTCACCTGCAGCACGAGTTCGATTTCGGCCTGCTCCAGCGCCTTTTCGTCGACCTTCGGCCAGGGCGCGTCGAGCAGCGTGCCGAATTCACCGGCATAACCGAGTTCCTGCCACAGACGATACGTGATGTGCGGCACGACCGGATACAGCACGCGCAGCAGCACGCCGAACGTCTCGCGCTGCACGCCGGCGCCCGCGCCCTTCGCGCTGTCGATCGCGTTGAGCATCTTCATCGCGGCCGACACGACCGTGTTGTACTGCAGACGCTGATAGTCGAAGTCGGCCTGCTTGAGCACGCCGTAGACTTCGCGGCGCAGCGCCTTTTCGACGTCCGTGAGCGTAGCCACGTCGAGCGCCGCACGCGCGTTGAGCGCCTGCGCGTTCGCATGGCCGAACGCCCACACGCGGCGCAGGAAGCGGCTCGCGCCTTCGACGCCCGCGCCCGACCATTCGAGCTGCTGCTCAGGGGGCGCGGCGAACATCGTGAAGAGACGCGCGGTGTCCGCGCCGTACTGGTCGATCAGCACCTGCGGATCGACGCCGTTGTTCTTCGACTTCGACATCTTCTCGACGCCGCCGAGCACGACCGGCTGGCCATCGGCGTTGAGCGTCGCGCCGATCGGGCGGCCCTTGTCGTCATGCGTGACGGTGACGTCGGCCGGGTTGTACCAGGTCTTCTTGCCCGACGCATCCTCGCGATAGAACGTCTCGTTGAGCACCATGCCCTGCGTGAGCAGGTTCTTCGCGGGCTCGCCGAACTTCACGAGGCCGAGGTCGCGCGAAACCTTCGCCCAGAAGCGCGAATACAACAGGTGCAGGATCGCGTGCTCGATGCCGCCGATGTATTGATCCATCGGCATCCAGTAGTCGGTGCGCTCGTCCACCATCGCCTTCGCATCCGGCGCGGCGTAGCGGTAGAAGTACCACGACGAGTCGACGAAGGTGTCCATCGTGTCGGTTTCGCGCTTCGCGGCGGCACCGCACTTCGGGCACTTGCAGTTCAGGAAGGCTTCGGACTTCGCGAGCGGGTTGCCCGTGCCGTCCGGCACGAGGTCTTCGGGCAGCACGACCGGCAGGTCCGCTTCGGGCACCGGCACGTCGCCGCAATCCGGGCAATGGATGATCGGGATCGGCGTGCCCCAGTAGCGCTGGCGCGAGATGCCCCAGTCGCGCAGACGCCACGTGACCTGCTTGTCGCCGAAACTGTGCGCCTTGAGGTCGGCGGCAACCGCGTCCACGGCTTGCTGATAATTCAGGCCGTCGAACTTGCCGCTGTTGATGCAGACCGCGCGCTCCTTGTCGCCGTACCACTCCTGCCAGCCTTCGAGCGAGTAGGTCTCGCCTTCCGCGGCGATGACCTGCCGGATCGGCAGTTCGTACTTCTTCGCGAAGGCGAAGTCGCGCTCGTCGTGGCCCGGCACGCCCATCACCGCGCCTTCGCCGTAGCTCATCAGCACGTAGTTGCCGATCCACACCGGCACCGCTTCATTCGTGATCGGGTGCGTGACGGTGAAGCCGGTCGGGAGACCCTTCTTCTCCATCGTCGCGACGTCGGCTTCCGCCACGCCGCCGCGCTTGCATTCGTCGATGAACGCCTGGAGCTGCGGCTTGCCTTGCGCGAGGCGCGTGGCCAGCGGATGCTCGGCGGCGATCGCGCAGAAGGTCACTCCCATGATCGTGTCGGCGCGCGTGGTGAACACGCGCAGCAACTTCTTCTCGCCGTCGAGTTCGTACGGGAAGCCGAAGTTCACGCCGAAGCTCTTGCCGATCCAGTTCTGCTGCATGATCTTCACGCGCTCGGGCCAGCCGAGGTCGCCGAGATCGCCCAGCAGTTCATCGGCGTACTGCGTGATGCGCAGGTAGTACATCGGGATTTCGCGCTTTTCCACGAGCGCGCCCGAGCGCCAGCCGCGGCCGTCGATCACCTGCTCGTTGGCGAGCACGGTCTGGTCGACCGGGTCCCAGTTCACCGTGCCGGTCTTCTTGTACGCGATGCCCCTCTCGAGCATCTTCAGGAAGAACCACTGGTTCCACTTGTAGTAGTCAGGCTTGCAGGTGGCGATCTCGCGCGACCAGTCGATGGCGAGACCCATCGACTGCATCTGGCCCTTCATGTACGCGATGTTGTCGTACGTCCACTGCGCGGGCGGCACGCCGTTGGCCATCGCGGCGTTCTCGGCGGGCATGCCGAACGCGTCCCAACCCATCGGCATCAGCGTGTTGTAGCCGTTCATCCGCAGATAGCGGTACATCACGTCGTTGATCGTGTAGTTCCGCACGTGGCCCATGTGCAGCTTGCCCGACGGATACGGCAGCATCGAGACGCAATAGAACTTGGGCTTGTCGGTCGTTTCGGCCGTCAGGTAAGCGTCGTTGGCGCGCCATTCGCCTTGCGCGGCGGATTCGACGTCGGTGGGAACGTATTTTTCGAGCATGGTGTGGGTGGGAAACGCTGATTCCGTGCCGCGTGCACCGGAGCCGGCAATTCTGGCAATTCGCTTGGCCGGCGGGTAGCGGTGGCTTTTCTGGGCCCTTTTTACAGGGAAACGGTGATTATACCGTTGAGTTGACCGCGCTTTCCGCCCTGCGGGGTTTGGTCCGCAAGGCAAGCGATCGGGAGAGCGCGGCGGCGCGCGCCCGGGCAGTCCGACAGACACCGCCGGTGAGTTGGCAACTGAGCAACGGCGCCGCGCTCAGTGCTTGCCGGGCGGCGGCGGCTCGGTCACGAAGCCGATGCGCGCAATCCCCGCCTGCTGCGCCGCGCCCATGACCTGGGCGATCACGTCGTAGCGCGTCTCGCGCGCGGCGCGCAACTGCAGATCGGGCTGGGCATCCTCGGCCGCCTTGCCTGCGGCGGTGAAACGCGCCCGCATCTCGTCGAGCGAGACCGGCTGGCCGTTCCAGTCGATCTTGCCGGCGGCGTCGATGGACAGCGTGACGGTTTGCGGCGTCTGCCGCGTGGAGTCGGCGGCGACCTGCGGCAGGTCGAGCCGGATCGCGTGCGTGAAGAGCGGCGCGGTGATGATGAAGATGACGAGCAGCACGAGCATGACGTCGATGAGCGGCGTCATGTTGATTTCGGCCATCGGTGCCGAGCCGTGCTTCTTGTCGAGTCCGCCGAATGCCATCAAATGCTCCTTCGCGCGAGCGCTGCGTCAGTCGGGGTCGGATTCGAGCGCTGTTTGCCGCCGCTGCGCCGCGCCGGCAGGCTGGCACACGTAGGCGTGCAGATCGTGCGCGAAGCCGTCGAGATCGTCGCCGAGCTGGCGCGCGAGCCGCCCGAGCACGTTATAGGCAAGCACGGCAGGAATCGCGACGACGAGGCCGAAGGCCGTCATGATGAGCGCCTCGCCCACCGGGCCCGCGACGTTCTCGATCATCGCCTGCCCGCTCGCCGCAATGCTGCCGAGCGCGTGATAGATGCCCCACACGGTGCCGAGCAGGCCGACGAAGGGCGCCGTGCTGCCCACCGAAGCGAGCAGCACCTGGCCGAATTCGAGCCGCCGCTGCGAGGCCTGAAGCGCGCCGCGCAGCGCGCGCAGCACGCGTTCGCTGCGATCGACGCGGGCAAGCAGCGCGCCGGACGTATCGGCTTCGGCCGCCGCCAGCGCCGCTTCGGCCAACGGCAGGAACACGCGCTCGCGGTCCGCGCTTCGCATGAGCGCGACGCCCTCCGCGAGCGTGCGCGCCTGCCAGAACCGCGCGACCGCCTGCGGCCCCTGCCGCTTCGCCCGCACGAGCATCCAGCTCTTGACGATCAGGAAGCACCAGCTCGCGATCGACATCGCGAGCAACACCCACGCCACGGCATGCGTGACGGCGTCGCTCGTCTGCAGATAGTGAATGACTCCGGTACCCGCTGCCATCGGACCTCGCTACCCGGAAAACCGGCCTGTCAGCCAAAGAGCCAGCCTGGGAACTGGCCGGGGAACCGACCGGCGCCGGAGCCGGATCGGAACGCGCGGCTCAGCGCAGGCCGAGCACGTCCTGCATATCGTACAGCCCGTGCGCCTTGTCTTCGAGAAAGCGTGCGGCGCGCACGCTGCCCTGCGCGTACGACAGGCGGCTCGACGACTTGTGCGTGATTTCGATGCGCTCGCCGATGCCCGCAAACAGCACCGTGTGGTCGCCGACGATATCGCCGCCGCGAATGGCCGAAAAACCGATCGTCGACGGATCGCGCTCGCCGGTCACGCCGTGGCGCCCGTAGACGGCGCAGTCGTCCAGACTGCGGCCGAGCGCGTGCGCAACCGCCTCACCCATCGCCAGCGCCGTGCCCGAAGGCGCGTCGACCTTGTGGCGATGGTGCGCCTCGATGACCTCGATGTCGTAGCCAGTCGCGAAGAAGCGCGCCGCGTACTCCAGCAGCTTGAGCGTGACGTTGACGCCCACGCTCATGTTCGCCGCAAAGACGATGCCGATTTTTTCCGCGGCGGCGGCGAGCTGCGCTTTCTGCCCGGCGTCGAAGCCGGTCGTGCCGATCACCATCTTGACGTTATGACGCTGGGCCGCCGCGAGATGCACGAGCGTGCCCTCGGGGCGCGTGAAGTCGATCAGGCAGTCGCTTGCGGCGAACACGGCGTCGATGTCGTCCGTGACGCGCACGCCGGAGTCCTTACCGAGGAAAGCGCCCGCGTCCTGGCCGACGGCCGCCGAGCCCTGGCGCTCCAGCGCGCCCGACAGCGTGACCTCGGGCGAATTGAGGACGGTTTCGATGAGCATCCGGCCCATGCGGCCCGACGCCCCGGCGATTGCGATTTTCATGCGTACTCCGGCAACGTTGGCGCAGCGCCTTCAATTAAACCTGCTTGAAACCGGCTTGAAACCGGCGTCAAAGCGGCGCTGCGAAAAAAACACGGCGGCCCGAAGCCGCCGGCTAGACGCGAAGCGCAACTCGTTCCAGCCGGTGCGCTTCGCCCTGTAGTGCTTACGGACAGCCCGATCAGCCGCCCGTTCCCGCCGCACCCGACGCAGGCACGGCAGGCGGCGTCGCAAGCGGCGCGCTCTGCGCCGGCGGCAGCGCGTTCGGCTCGCCGGTGCCCTGCGCGCCAGCGGCCGGGCCAACCGGATTGACCGGCTCGGCGCCCTGGACCTGCGGCGCGGGCTGACGGCGGAACTGAACCTGCGACGGCATCGTGCCGACGTTCGGCGGCAGCGCCGACGACGTCGGCGTATTCGCACGCACCGACGGCGTCAAGCCGGACGGCGTCTGCACCGCTTCGGTCGCGCGGTTCGCGGCGGCGGCGGCCTGCGCGTTGGCGCTGGCGTCGGCCGGCAGCGCGCCCGTGGCGGCGCCGAGGTCGGACGACGGCGTGCGCGCGGTGTCGGGGACGGTCGGATTGACCGCTGCGGCGGCCGCTTCCGAAGCCGCTGCCGCAGCGACGGCGGCCGAAACCGGCGCCGGTGCGGCGGCTCTCTTCTTGCCGCTGCGGTCGCCGTCGATTTCGGCGAGCAGTTCGAGGTTGGACGGCAAATCGTCGCCGCCCGACCAGCTGGCGACGCGATCGCCTTCGAACTTCACGACGAAGTCACGCTGCTGCACGACCGCAGTCGAGCCGCGCTTGAAATAGAAGACGTAGTCCCAGCGGTCGTTGTGGAACATGTCGGTCAGAAGCGGTGTGCCGAGCAGCTTGATCACGTCGGCGCGCGACATGCCGACGCGCATCTCAGCCGCGGCTTCCCTGGACACGAAGTTGCCCTGGACGATGGTGATGCGGTACGGCGTGATGCGCTGGGCGACGCGCTGGGTCAGGCTGTCGTACGTGGAGCAGCCGGCCAGCGCCGAAAGCGCCGCTGCGGCCACCAGGGTGCACGCGAGAGCACTCGAAAGGCGGCCGCCCCGGCCGGTCGTTTTGGATTCTGGAATCATTTCCCTCACCGTGCGGGCTTGTCGCGAAGCCGCGCTTGTTCTACGAAGATCTGTGTCGAAGATGACCGGAACAGCAAACCGCATTAACATAAGAGCCTGGTATTGTACTCCAGGGATTAATAGTCATGACCAATCCAGCCGATCTCAAGAATATCGGGCTCAAGGCGACGCTGCCTCGACTCAAGATCCTGGAGATTTTTCAGCACAGCGCGGTGCGCCACCTGACCGCGGAAGATGTCTATCGACACCTGCTGACCGAGGAACTCGACATCGGCCTTGCCACCGTTTACCGCGTGCTCACGCAGTTCGAGCAGGCCGGGTTGCTCACGCGCAGCAACTTCGAATCGGGCAAGGCGGTGTTCGAGCTGAACGAGGGTAGCCACCACGACCACCTGGTCTGTCTCGACTGCGGACGCGTCGAGGAATTCTTCGATCCCGAAATCGAAAAGCGCCAGCAGACGATCGCCGGCGACCGGGGCTTCAAGCTGCAGGAGCACGCACTCGCGCTCTACGGCGTGTGCACGAAGGAGAACTGCCAGTACCGCAAGCACTGATTTGCACGCTGCGCGGTAGAGTAAAACGCAAACGCCACGGCCTTCGGGCCGTGGCGTTTTGCTTTGCGCGCGCAGAACCTGCACCCCGAAAAAAAACCGCCCCGAGAGGCGGTTTTTCGTACTACGAGGCAGTGCAGGTAGTACGCAACGTCGCGTGCTTACTTCGCGTTCGCGAGCGCAACCGTCGTGTCCAGCATGCGGTTCGAGAAGCCCCACTCGTTGTCGTACCAGCTCGACACCTTCACGAGACGGCCCGAAACCTTGGTCAGCGTGGCGTCGAACGTCGACGATGCCGGGTTGTGGTTGAAGTCGATCGAAACCAGCGGTGCGGTGTTGTAGCCGAGGATGCCCTTGAGCGCGCCTTCCGAGGCTTCCTTCATGATCGCGTTGACTTCTTCCACCGTCGTGTCGCGCTTGGCGATGAACGACAGGTCGACAACCGACACGTTGATGGTCGGAACACGCATCGCGTAGCCGTCCAGCTTGCCGTTCAGTTCCGGCAGCACGAGGCCGACCGCAGCGGCAGCGCCCGTCTTCGTCGGGATCTGGCTTTGCGTGGCCGAGCGCGCGCGGCGCAGGTCTTCGTGGTACACGTCGGTCAGGACCTGGTCGTTCGTGTACGCGTGGATCGTCGTCATCAGACCTGTTTCGAGGCCGATCTTGTCGTTCAGCGGCTTGACGAGCGGTGCGAGGCAGTTGGTCGTGCACGAAGCGTTCGAGATGACCGTGTGCTCGGCCTTCAGCACGTTGTGGTTCACGCCGTAGACGACCGTCGCATCGACGTCCTTGCCGCCCGGCGCCGAGATGATGACCTTCTTCGCGCCGCCCTTGAGGTGGGCGCTCGCCTTTTCCTTGCTCGTGAAGAAGCCCGTGCACTCCATCACGACATCGACGCCCAGCTCGCCCCACGGCAGCTCGGCCGGGTTGCGGTTGGCCAGCACACGGATACGGTCGCCGTTGACGACGAGGTAGTCGCCGTCCACCGAGACTTCGCCCGGGAACTTGCCGTGGGCCGTGTCGTACTGCGTCAGATGCGCGTTGGTCTTCGCGTCGCCGAGGTCGTTGATTGCGACGAACTGGATGTCGTGCTTCTTGCCACTCTCGTAGAACGCGCGAAGCGTATTACGGCCGATACGGCCATAGCCGTTGATAGCGACGCGAATAGTCATGGTTTATCTCCTGATGGCTGAAAAATTTCCGATCCCGGTGCCGCCTGCGCCCGTACCCGGGCGTTCCGTGCGGCGCACACAGCAGCGGACCCGCGCTAACGCGGGCCCTTAAAGCATGCTCAGTAGTCGAGCGCGGCCTTCGCCGTGGCAACCACGTGCTCGGCCGTGAAACCAAAGTGCTTGAACAGTACACCCGCCGGAGCCGACTCGCCGAACGTGTCGATACCGACGACGCCGCCTTCCAGGCCGACGTACTTGCGCCAGAAGTCCGTGACGCCCGCTTCGATCGCGACGCAACGCACGCCCTTCGGCAGCACATGCTCGCGATATTCGGCGTCCTGCCTGTCGAACACGTTGGTCGACGGCATCGAGACCACGCGGGCGCCGATGCCCTCGCGCTGCAGCGGATCGACCGCCTTCAGCGCCAGTTCGACTTCCGAACCCGTCGCGATCAGGATGATCTTGCGGCCCGGGATGTCGTCGTTCCAGTCGCGCAGCACGTAGCCGCCCTTGGCGATGTTCGCGATCTGCGCGTCGGAGCGTTCGCTGTACGGCAGGTTCTGACGGCTCAACACGAGGCACGACGGGCCATGATGCTCGATCGACTGGGTCCAGGCCACCGCGGTTTCGACGGTATCGGCGGGACGCCAGAGCGTCATGTTCGGGATCAGGCGCAGGCTCGCGACGTGCTCGATCGACTGGTGCGTCGGGCCGTCTTCGCCGAGGCCGATCGAGTCGTGCGTGAACACGAAGATCGACGGGCACTTCATCAGCGCGGCGACGCGCAGCGCGTTGCGGCTGTAGTCCGAGAACGTGAGGAAGGTGCCGCCGAACGCCTTGTAGCCGCCGTGCAGCGTGATGCCGTTGAGCGCGGCGCTCATGCCGAACTCGCGCACGCCATAGTTGACGTGATTGCCCCACTTGATCCCGCCCTCGCCTGCGCGCACGGGCTTCGAGGCCTTCCAGTTGGTGAGGTTCGAGCCGGTCAGGTCGGCCGAGCCGCCAAGCAGCTCCGGCATGACGGCGGCGAGCGCCTCGATTGCCTGCTGCGACGCCTTGCGGGTCGCAACGGTTTCCTGGCGCGCGTCGGCGCCCGCGACGATCGCGGCGGCCTTCTGCGCCCAGTCGGCGGGCAGCTTGCCGGCCATGCGGCGCACGAATTCCGCGGCTTCGACCGGGTACTTCGCCTCGTACTGCGCGAAGGCGTCGTTCCACGCGCCTTCGAACTTCGCGCCGGCAGCCTTGGCGTCCCAGTCGGCATAGACTTCCTGCGGCAGCACGAACGGCTCCCACTTCCAGCCCGACGCCGCGCGCCACTTCGCGATTTCTTCCGCGCCGAGCGCCGCGCCGTGCACGTCGTGGCCGCCCTGCTTCGTGGGCGCACCCTTGCCGATGATGGTCTTGCAGCAGATGAGCGTCGGCTTGTCCGACGCCTTCGCCTTCGCGATGGCGGCGTCGACCGCGTCGACGTCGTGGCCGTCCACGTGCGGGATCACGTTCCAGCCGTACGCTTCGAAGCGCTTGGGCGTGTCGTCGTGGAACCAGTTCACGACGTCGCCGTCGATCGAGATGCCGTTGTCGTCGTAAAGCGCGATCAGCTTGTTCAGCCTGAGCGTGCCGGCGAGCGAGCAGGCTTCATGCGAGATGCCTTCCATCAGGCAGCCGTCGCCCAGGAACACGTACGTGTGGTGATCGACGATCTTCGCGTCGGCCTTGTTGAACTCGGCCGCGAGGAGCGCTTCGGCGAGCGCCATGCCGACCGCATTCGCCAGACCCTGGCCGAGCGGGCCGGTGGTCGTTTCGACGCCCGGCGTGATGCCGTATTCGGGGTGGCCCGGCGTCTTCGAGTGCAGTTGACGGAAGTTCTTCAGCTCCCCGATCGGCAGGTCGTAGCCGGTCAGATGCAGCAGCGAGTACAGGAGCATCGAGCCGTGGCCGTTCGACAGCACGAAACGGTCGCGGTCGCTCCAGTGCGGGTTCGACGGGTTGTGGCGCAGATGGCGCGACCACAGCGCGACGGCAATCTCCGCCATACCCATCGGCATACCGGGGTGGCCGGAATTCGCTTGCTGGACAGCGTCCATGGACAGCGCGCGGATCGCGTTGGCCATCAATTGGGTGGTAGCTGGGGAGGCTGAGGACGGGGTCGTCATGTCGAGTCCGGGGAACGAGTGCAAAAAGCGGCATGCGCGACGCTCGCGCACCGCAGCGCTGGGATCCGGGAGCTCGGCGAGATAGCTGCTCCGGCGCACGGTGCGGCGCCGGGAGACGCAAGAAGGCCAGAGCAAACGGAAGGGGCTGCAAAGCGAAATATTCTATCAGAACATGCGGACTATCCCTGACACGCGCGCGTCACAGAAGGGCATTTTCGGGATACCTGACGGGATGGACGAGGGGATGACTGAAGGGCGCGCCGGGACCGGATGGCGGCGACTCGACATGCGCGTGTCGAGCCGCGCACCGCGCGGTGTCGGCCCGTGCGCAACAGCGGTGGCGACGCGCGGATTTCGGCCGCAAAGCGCCGTCGTGCCTACTCTTTTGGCACGCGGCCACGTATGCCGCACGTTTGAAGAAATTCGCGCGCGCGAACTGTGTGACACCGCAACGAACGACAGGCGCGTTTAGCCTCGTATAATGCGGCGTTGCCCATTTTTTAGACAGCGCGGCCGGTCCGGCCGGTCGCGCCCGCATCCGTGAACGTCCCGCTCCTCTTCCACCCCGCCGCCGACGCCCTGTACGGCTTCCCCGGCGCGCACCGCCTCGCCAGTGTGGATTCGGCCTGGCAGCGCATCGAGGTCTGGGATACGCCGCAACTCGGCTGCCTGTTCGCGCTGGACGGCCGCCCGATGACGTCCGCCGGCGACGAATTCGTCTACCACGAATGCATGACGCACCCGGCCGCGCTCGCGCATCCGGCGCCGCGCACGGCGCTCGTGCTGGGCGGCGGCGATGGCGGCGCTGCGCGCCAGCTGCTTCGTCATCCTGATATCGCGCGCATCGTCGTGGCCGAACTCGACGCCGACGTCGTGCGGCTGACCGGCGACTACTTGCCGCAGGTGCGCGGCGATGCATTCGACGATCCGCGCGTCGAACTGGTGATCGGCGACGCCGCAGCGTTCGTCGAGCAGACGCAGGAACAGTTCGATCTCGTCGTATTCGATCTGACCCCGCCTGATTCGCCCGCCGCCGGTCTCTACACGGAGGCGTTCTACGCGGCGCTCAAGCGCGTGATGACCGCCGACGCGCTGATCTCGCTCCATCTCGGCTCGCCATATCACCATGCGGCGCGTATCGGTGCGCTGCTCGACGGCCTGCGCACCTCGTTCGCCGTGGTGCGCCCGCTCGCCGCCTACGTGCCGCTCTACGGCTCGCTCTGGCTGATGGCCGTCGCGAGCGACCGGCTCGACCCGGTTGCCGTCGATACGGCCACGCTGCGCACGCGTCTGGAAGAACGCGCAATCGTTAGCCTGCGCTTTTACGATGCGAATCTGCACGCCGCGCTCTTCGCTACGCCATGGACCGTTCGCGAAAAACTAGGTCGATTCCTGGATCCATAGCGACTGCCGTTCTGCAAAATTATGTGTTTGCGTGCGTTGAGCGCCCGTCCATCACCGGCCCGCAGCGTCCATCAGGCACTGCAGTCACCCGTCCGAATCGCGAATCTGGAGATACTCGATGCCCTCATCCCGCCCCGCAGGCGTGCCGTGGCTGACGCCCTATCTGACGGTGCGCGACGCCCGCGCGGCGATGGTATTTTTCGAGTCGGCGTTCGGATTCGTCGTGCGCGATTGCGTGGAAGACGATGGCGCGGTCATGCATGTGGAGATGACCTACCACGACCAGTTGATTGTGATGTTTGCGCCGGAGGGCGCATTCGGCTCGACAGCGCATACGCCGAAGAGCGCGGGGGCGATCGCCCCACAGTCCTTTTATCTATATGTCGACGATGTCGACGCGGTTTACGCGCGAGCTCTCGAAGCCGGCGCGAAATCGCTGAGTGAGCCGCAGAACCAGTTCTGGGGAGACCGTTTCGCACAGGTCGAAGACCTCGACGGCTACCGCTGGGCGCTTGCTCGCCACCTGCACTGAAGCAATGAGAACCTGTCTTATGCCCCGTTTTTTCGTCGGTAGCCCGCTGCCGTCCGGCGATCTCGTCGTCCTGCCCGACGAAGTCACGCGACACGTCCAGGTGCTGCGTCTGCAGCCCGGCGACACGATCGTCCTCTTCAACGGCGAGGGCGGCGAATACAGCGCCGAAATCGTCGAGATGGAGCGCCGCGACACGAAGGTGCGCGTCGATTCGTTTCGCGACGTCGAAGCCGAGCCGCCGTACCGGCTCACGCTCGCCCAGGGCATCGCCGGCAGCGACAAGATGGACTGGCTGATCGAGAAGGCCGTAGAGCTGGGCGCGACGAACTTCGTGCCGCTCACCACGTCGCGCAGCGTCGTGCGCCTCTCGGGCGAGCGCGCGCAGCGGCGCCAGTTGCACTGGAAGCGCATCGTCCAGTCGGCGTGCGAACAATGCGGACGTAACCGTCTGCCTGACGTCGCGCCGTCGCGCGAAATCGGCACCTGGCTCGGCGGCATGCCGAAAACTGCGGCCGAAGGCGAGCTGCGCGTGATCCTCTCGCCGCGCGCGAACGCGTCGTTCGCGTCGCTGCCGCACGATCCGCCCAAGGGCGAAGTAATCGTGCTGGTGGGGCCGGAAGGCGGATTTTCCTCGGCGGAGGAGGCGGCCGCGGAGAGCCACGGCTTCGTTCCGGTCGGGCTCGGGCCGCGCGTCCTGCGCACCGAAACGGCCGGTATCGCGGTCCTTGCGGCACTGGCCGCGCGCTGGGGCGGCTGGTAAAAACGACAAGGCCCGCCGTTTCCTTACCGGAAGGCGGGCCTGAGCGGAGCGTGCGCGTGAACGGTGCGCTTCTTCCGGCGGAGTGCCGGGTGCCGAAAGCTGACGACGGACGTCAGGCGAACGAATAAAAGACCCGGAACGGCACCTTGCGCTCGCCCCAGTATTCGGAGGCTTCGCGAAACACGTCGAGCAGCGTCTCGCGCCCGTCCTTGTCGAACTTCTGCGCGATCGGCAGTCCGTCCAGGACGACCACGAAGCCCGGCTGCTCACCCGCCTTCTGCACGAGATCGGTCAGGCAGTCGTACAGCCCGTCGTAGTTCTTGCCGAAATGCTTCGGAAACAGAAACGACGTCGCGATGGTTTCGAGCACTTCCTGCTTGCTCTTCGCGTTCGCGCAGTAGGCGTAGAGAAAATGCTGATCGAGGCGCTGGGCCTCGTCGTGGAGATCCTGCACGCGAAACGCGCGGATCGACTGGACGATGTTCGGCCGGACCGTCGAGAACAGGTTCATGCCTCCCTCGTCTGCTGAAGACGCGCCGCCCTCGGCGGGCGCCGCTTGTCCTTGCGCTTGAGCCTGCTGATCCTGCGTCTGTCCCTGCATCTGCCCCTGTTCGTCGTGCTTCATCTGCATGACTCGCTGGAACAGGTTACCTTCCCCGGCCGCGAACGGATCGCTCGCGACCCGCGGGTCGTGCGCGTAGATGTTCTCGCTCATTCCGCTCTTCCCGGTGTCATTCAACAATTCGCTTAAAACTGGCGTAATGGTCGTCGGAGTAGTAACAGTTGCCGGTCTGCCGCAACGCGCCGCCGCAGACGATGCGACGCGCGCCGCGATTGCGCGCGCGAGGCGTCGGTACGGTGTACTCATGGTAATAGCCGCGCCGGTGGTACGGCAGCATCCGCTCGAAGTTGCCGAACACGACTCCGTCTTTGGCGAACGGATAAGGACCGCCCGCCGCGATGAGTCCGAGCGTATTGACCGCTTCGGACGGCAACTGGCTAACGGCAACCGTGCCGACGTCTGCCGCGACTTCTCCCGCAACGTCTGCGGAAGGCGCGCTTCGCGCCTGCGCGGGAACGAATCCGCCCGTCGCGAAGGTCGCCGCAACGACCAGCGCCGCAGCCGTCGCCACCCGGCGAATGCTGTCGAAACAATGGGTTAGCCCAGCGGATTTACCTGCAGCGTTGCGTTTCAGCTGGGGTTCCAGTTCAGATTCCCGGCTTCGCAGCCCAGATTCCCGGCTTTGCAGCCCCATGCGCGCCATTTACGAGATTCCCGCTGTTCGGTTGCTTGTCGGTTCCTGCGTTCGACGACCATCAAAATTGTAAGGGTATCGCTAAAGCACCCCGGAAGCAACGTTCGCCGGGCCGGGACGGTCGCTCGTTGACTGTGCACAAGGCAGAAACCGGTAGATTTTACAAAGGCCTGACCAGAGGCCGGGCGGAGCGGTGGGAGCAGCGTGCCGGTTTCAGGCACGCTGCTTTTACGGGGCACGATTGCCCCGGCAGCTCCGGCAGCTCCGGCTACTCCAGCCGACGCCGACGCTTAACGCGAGGCGTTCACATCCGCGACAACGAGCGCCGCCATGTTGACGATGCGGCGCACGGTGGCCGAAGCGGTCAGCACATGCACCGGCTTGGCCGCGCCAAGCAGAATCGGGCCAATCGCGATGTTGTTGCCCGCCGCCGTCTTGAGCAGGTTGTACGAGATATTCGCCGCGTCGATGTTCGGCATGATCAGCAGGTTCGCTTCGCCTTCGAGGGTCGAATCGGGCAGGATCTCGCGGCGCATGTACGGGTCGAGCGCGACATCGCCGTGCATTTCGCCGTCCACCCGCAGATCGGGCGCGCGTTCCTTCAGGATGTCGAGCAGGTCGCGCATCTTCTGCGCCGATGGCGCGAGGCTCGAACCGAAGTTCGAGTGCGAGCACAGCGCAATATTCGGCTCGATGCCGAAGCGGCGCACTTCCTCGGCGGCCATGATCGTGATCTCGGCGAGCTGGGCCGGTGTCGGGTCGATGTTGACGTGCGTGTCCACGATGAAGATCTGGCGGTTCGGCAGCACGAGCCCGATCATCGCCCCGTAGACGCTGCAGCCCTCCTTCTTGCCGATCACCTGGTCGATGAAGTGCAGATGCCGGTGCGTCGTGCTGATCGTGCCGCAGATCATGCCGTCGGCCTCGCCCCGCTTCACGAGCATCGAGCCGATCAGCGTGGTGCGGCGGCGCATTTCGAGTTTCGCCATCTGCGGCGTAATGCCTTTGCGCGCCATCAGCTTCGCGTAGCTCTGCCAGAAGTCGCGATAGCGCTCGTCGTGATCGGTATTGACGACCGTGTAATCCTGCCCCGCGACCAGACGCAGGCCATAGCGCGCGGCGCGCTGCTCGATCACTGCCGGGCGGCCAATCAGAATGGGCTTCGCGAGCTTTTCGTCGACGACGATCTGCACCGCGCGCAAGATGCGCTCTTCTTCGCCCTCCGCGAAGACGATGCGCTTTTTCTCCGGCTCGACCGAGCGCGCGAGCTGGAAGATCGGCTTCATGGTCGTGCCGCTGTGGTACACGAAATGCTGCAGGTGCTGCTCGTAGGCGTCCATGTCCTCGATCGGACGCGTCGCAACCCCCGAGTCCATCGCCGCCTTCGCGACGGCCGGCGCGATCCTGACGATCAGGCGCGGATCGAAAGGCTTCGGAATCAGGTACTCGGGGCCGAACTGCAGGTCCTGAATGCCATACGCCGTGGCGACGACGTCGCTCTGCTCCTGGCGCGCGAGGTCGGCGATCGCGTTCACCGCCGCAATTTCCATTTCCCGCGTGACCGTCGTCGCGCCCGCGTCGAGCGCGCCGCGGAAGATGAACGGGAAGCACAGCACGTTGTTGACCTGGTTCGGATAGTCGGTGCGGCCGGTCGCGAGCACGGCGTCCGGACGCACTTCGAGCGCGAGTTCAGGGAGGATTTCCGGCGTGGGGTTCGCGAGCGCGAGGATCAGCGGCTTCGCGGCCATGCGGGTGACCATCTCCGGCTTGAGCACGCCGCCCGCCGAAAGGCCGAGGAAAATGTCCGCGTCCGCCATGACTTCGGCGAGCGTGCGCGCGTTCGTCTCGCGCGCGAAGCGCTCCTTGACCGGGTCCATCAGTTCGGCGCGGCCCTTGTAGACCACGCCCGCCAGATCGGTGACGACGATGTTCTCCAGCGGCAGGCCCAGATCGACGAGCAAGTCGAGACAGGCAAGCGCCGCAGCACCCGCGCCCGACGCGACGAGCTTCACTTCCTTGATGTTCTTGCCGACAACCTTCAGGCCGTTCGTGACGGCCGCGGCGACGACGATGGCGGTGCCGTGCTGGTCGTCGTGGAAGACCGGAATCTTCATGCGCTTGCGGCACTCGCGCTCGACGATGAAGCAGTCGGGCGCCTTGATGTCTTCGAGGTTGATGCCGCCGAACGTGGGTTCGAGCGCGGCGATCACTTCGACGAGCTTGTGCGGGTCCGATTCGTTGAGCTCGATGTCGAACACGTCGATGCCCGCGAACTTCTTGAAGAGCACCGCCTTGCCTTCCATGACCGGCTTCGCGGCGAGCGGCCCGATGTTGCCGAGGCCGAGCACCGCCGTGCCGTTCGACACGACGCCGACGAGGTTGCTGCGCGCCGTGAAGCGCGATGCGTTTAGCGGATCGTCGACGATCGCCTCGCACGCGAACGCCACGCCTGGCGAGTACGCAAGCGAGAGATCGCGCTGGTTGAGCATCTGTTTGGTTGGCGCGATCTCGATCTTTCCTGGAGTGGGAAACTCGTGATAATCGAGTGCGGCTTCGCGAAGCTTGGTCGTGGCGGAATTCGACATGACGGGCCCGAATGAAGTGCAGATTATAGAATGGCGATTCGGACCCATTGTAGCGCCATTCTCCGGCGCAATTACGTACGGTTCCGGCGCAGGTGCCGCGACCGGAATCGCTGAAAAGCCGCAGCGGCGCGAGCGCTCTGCGACAGCCCGCCTACCATTCGCTATAGTCCTTTCAACATGCTTTCAGAGTTCTCCCTGATCGACCAATTCTTCGCCCGGCGCGCGCGTGCGAACACGCGCCGCGCCGCGCTCGGCATTGGCGACGACTGCGCGCTGATCGCGCCGCCCGCCGGCGAAATGCTCGCGATCTCGACCGACATGCTCGTGGAAGGCCGCCACTTCCTGCCCGATGTCGATCCGCACGCGCTCGGCCACAAGGCGCTCGCGGTGAATCTCTCCGATCTCGCCGCGATGGGCGCCGCGCCGCTCGGCTTCACCCTTGCGTTTTCACTGCCGAAGCCGCGCGAAGACTGGCTCACGGCGTTCAGCGCGGGCCTCTTCGAGCTGGCCGACCGCTTCGGCTGCGAACTGATCGGCGGCGACACGACCGCAGGGCCGCTGAATCTTTGCATCACGGTGTTTGGCTCGGTGCCGCAGGGCGCCGCGCTCCGGCGCGATGCCGCGCAACCCGGCGACGACATCTGGGTTTCCGGCACGCCCGGCGATGCGCGCGCGGGGCTCGGCGTGCTGCGCGGCGAGTGGCAGACCGATGCCGCCGACGCCGCCGTGTTCCGTCACGCGCTCGAGCGGCCAGAGCCGCGCATCGCGCTCGGCCTTGCGCTGCGCGGCGTGGCGCACGCGGCGCTCGACGTTTCGGACGGCCTCGCGGGCGACCTGCTGCACATTCTCGAGCGCTCGAACGCCTGCGCGCGCATCGATGTCGATGCGCTGCCGCGCTCGGCGGCGCTCGCGCGCCTGCCGCAAGCGGTGCAACGCCAGTGCGCGCTCGCGGGCGGCGACGACTACGAACTGTGCTTCACGGCGGCGCCCGGCGCGCGCAGCGCGGTCGAGGCAGCCGCGCAACATGCGGGCGTGCGCGCGACGCGCATCGGTACAATAACTGTCCTCGACCCGGCCGATCCGGCGCGCGCGAAGCCGGGCATCGCGTGGCACGACGGATCCGGTGCGCCGCTCAACCTCACGTTGCAAGGCTTCGATCACTTCCATGCAGACTGACCCCACGCCGACGCCCGCCGACAACCTGTCCGGGTCCGTGCTGCCGCCAGCCGCGCCGGACGAGCGGGCTGCGGGCGCGATGGCTGGCGCCACGGCGGGTGCCGCCGCGGGTACCACGGCGGGCGCGACCACGGGCACCTCAGCGGGCAAAACCGCAGGCGCAACCGCCGCCGCGCTCCCGCGCCGCGCCGACGCGCAGTTCATGCTCACGCATCCGTTTCATATCATCTCGCTCGGCTTTGGCTCGGGCCTGTCGCGCATCGCGCCGGGCACGGCCGGCACGCTGTTCGCGTGGGTGACGTTCGACGTGCTGAGCCGCTACCTGACGGTGATCGACTGGGGGCTCCTGATCGTCCTCGGCTACATCGCCGGGATCGCGATCACCGGATTCACGGCCCGCAAAATGCAGGTCGACGACCCGTCCGCGATCGTCTGGGACGAGATCGTCGCCTTCTGGCTCGTGATGCTCATGGTCACGCCCGTCGATTTCAACGGGAAACTCGCGGCTTTCCTCACCTTCCGCTTCTTCGATATGGTGAAGCCACCGCCCATCCGCTATTTCGACCGCCGCTTCAAGGGAGGCTTCGGCATCATGTTCGACGACCTTGTCGCTGCATTCTTCACGCTGCTCGTCATCGCGCTCTGGCGTATGTCGGTCTGAAACCCGCGCCCCGGCGCTCATCGGATAACGCACCATGGCCACCGATTCCGTCGTTCACCAACTCGCCATCCGCGTCGGCAACAAGCTCCACGACGGGCGTCTGATGCTCGCCACCGCCGAATCGTGCACGGGCGGCATGGTCGCCGCCGCGATCACCGACATCTCCGGCAGCAGCGGTTGGTTCGAACGCGGCTTCGTCACGTATTCGAACCTCGCAAAGAGCGAAATGATCGGCGTGCCCGCCGAGCTGATCGACAAGCACGGCGCAGTCAGCGAGCCCGTCGCCCGCGCGATGGCCGAAGGCGCGCTGCGCAACAGCCGGGCACAGGTTTCGCTGTCGATCACGGGCGTGGCGGGTCCGGGCGGCGGCACGCCCGAGAAACCGGTCGGCATGGTGTCGTTCGGCTGGAGCAACCGGCTGCATACGAGCGTGGAGACGCTCGTCTTCAAGGGCGATCGCGAACAGATCCGCGCGCAGGCCGCCGCGCATGCGCTGCGCGGGCTGCTCGCGCTACTCGACGAAAAGGAACGCTAACCCGGCGTGCGGCATGCCGGGATACGGAAGGAGACCGCCACCATGGCTACCGTGAACACCGCAGTCGACGACCTGATCCGCCGCTTCGGGCTCGAACCGCATCCCGAAGGCGGCTACTACAGCGAGACCTACCGTGCGGACAAGCTCGTGCGCCGCGACGGCGCGCCCGCGAACGAGGGCACGCGCACGGCCTCGACCGCGATCTACTTTCTGCTATCGGATGGCGCCTATTCGGCGTGGCACCGCATCCGCTCCGACGAGCTCTGGCACTTCTACGCGGGCGCGCCGCTCGAAATCCACTCGATCGACGAGCGCGGCGTACTCTCCACGCGCAAGCTCGGTCACGCGCTCGATCATCCGGGTACGGTGTTTCAGGCCGTCGTGCCCGCGGGCCACTGGTTCGCGGCGCGCTGCTGCGATCCGTCGACTTTTGCGCTGGTGGGCTGCACGGTCGCGCCGGGCTTCGAGTTCAGCGAATTCGAAATCGCCGATGCCGACGTGCTCGCGCAAAAGTTTCCGCTGCATCGCGCCATCATCGAATTGCTGGGCAAGCCTGCTGCTGCGCGCAAGGGATGAGCGGGCCGCGGTTTTGACGGGTCTTTTGACGGGCCGGTTTTAGCGGGCCGGTTTCGAAGGGCGCGGCTCGCGGCGCCGTGCAGGCGCAGCGAGCCGGTACGTTCAGCGGAACGCGTTGACGCGGTCGCGCGTTTCCTGCGCGGCCGTTGCAGCCGCCTGCGCGTAATCGTCGCCCTTGCTCGCGTAGAGAATCGCGCGCGACGAGTTGATCAGCATGCCCGTGCCCGCTGCGGTGCGGCCCGCGCGCACGGTCGCTTCGACGTCGCCGCCCTGCGCGCCGATGCCCGGAATCAGCAGAGGCATGTCGCCGACGATCCCGCGCACCACTTCAATTTCCTTCGGAAACGTTGCGCCGACCACGAGGCCGAGCTGGCCGCTCGCGTTCCACTTCTGCGCCGCCAGCGCCGCCACGACCTGGTAGAGCGGCTTGCCGTCGGTCGTCAGGAACTGCAGGTCCGAGCCGCCCGGGTTCGAGGTGCGGCACAGCACGATCACGCCCTTGCCCGCGTGCGCGAGATACGGCTCGATCGAATCGAAACCCATGTACGGGTTCACCGTCACGGCGTCCGCCGCGTAGCGCTCGAACGCCTCGCGCGCGTACTGCTCGGCCGTGCTGCCGATGTCGCCGCGCTTCGCGTCGAGGATCACCGGCAGGCCGGGATGCTTCTCGTGGATGTGCGCGATCAGTGCTTCGAGCTGGTCTTCCGCGCGGTGCGCGGCGAAGTAGGCGATTTGCGGCTTGAACGAGCACACGTAGGCCGCCGTCGCGTCGACGATGTCGCGGCAGAACGTGAAGATCGCATCGCTGCGTCCGGCGAGCGCGGCGGGAAACTTCGTCGGCTCGGGGTCGAGGCCGACGCACAGCAGCGAGCCGGTGCGCTTCCAGGCGGCGTCGAGGGTCTGGGTGAAAGCGGTCATGTTGAGTAACTCGAGGCGAGCCATTGATTCGAAACGGCGCGTATTTTACCCGGCCTTGGGTTCGGTGCTTCGCCGCGGTGTCGCGGTGCCGCGAGAAGCCGCCCGGCCGGAAGCGCCAGCGTGCCGCAAGCGTGCGGCACGCGCCGCGGATCGGCAGCCGATGCGAGCCGAACGAATGCCCCACGTCACGCCATGCAACGGAACGCCAACATGAGATGGGCCGCCTGCGGCACGGCACGTGAAACGCCCCGTCGAATCGGGCCAGCGTGCCGCGCAGCAGGCGCGGATCGAGCGTGCATCAAGCGCGGATCAGTGCGTCTCCTGCCGCGCGCGGGCCGCCTTGCCGCCGCGCGACGCACCCGTGCGGCCATGCGCTGCCGCGCCATGCGGCTTGGCCGCCGCGCGCGCGTCCATGCGCTCGACCGTGAAGCTGAACTGCCGCACGAGCCGCTCGCCGCGTGCGAGCACGGTCATGCCGTGCGCGTCGCCGCCTCCGGAGAGATTGACCGCGTTGATCGGATGGTCGACGGGCTCGAAGCAGAAGAAGTCCTTGCCCTGCGGCGTATAGAGCACGTAGTAATTGGTGTTCGCGGAAATCGACAGCGACAGCCGCCGCCGCTCCCACACCACGGCGGCGCGTCCGCTCCAGCCGCTGAACGCGTGATTGACGAGCGTGTCCGGCAGCGGATAGGCCACGCCGAATTGCCACGCGGGCGGCGCCGGAACATGCCGCACCGGCAGCCAGTCCTCGCCCGAAAGCCACAGGCCGCTCGCAGGGGCGGAAAGCTCGGTGCTCGCATCGCGCGCGAGAAACGGGTGCACGCCGAGTCCGAACGGCATCGCGTCGCGTCCGGTGTTCTCGACTTCGAGCGTCATCGAAAGCGTCGTGCCGTCCAGCGTGTACGTAATCGCCGCACGATACGCGTACGGCTTGCCGTTGCTGCGGTCGAGCACGAGCCGTACGCACTCGCGCTCCGACTGCTCGACCTGCCACGGCACGAGCCAGCCGTCACCGTGGATCGGCAGCGGCTCGCCCGCACGGTTGCACGGCACTTCGAAATCGCGCCCGCCGAAGTGAAAGCGCCCCGCCGCGATGCGATTCGAAAACGGCACGAGCGGATAGCAGGCGAGTTCGTTCGGATCCATGCGCGCGCTCACGCGATCGCAGCGCCGGAAAACCGGCTCCAGCACGCCTTCGCTGCGACAGTCGAACCGGGTGATGCCGCCGCCCAGTTGCGGCGCGACGTCGAGCCTTAAATACGCGTTCGCCAGCGTCACGCAGGACACATCGTCCGTGCCGGCCGCGCCGATGGCGACGGCCGACGTGCTGGGCCCGGGCAGAACCGGATGGGTAGCGGCTTCGAGCCGCGCTCGGCGCGCGGCGGCCGGCGCGCCGGCCGGACGAACAGTTTGACGCAAGGCGGAATTCGCGACGCTCATAAGATGCTCCTCGAGAGGCATGAAAGGTGCCGCCGACGAAGGCGGTGCACGCGTGGCCTGCCGGTGCGCCCGGTCCTCGCCCGGTTGGCCGCTTCTTGTGTTCGCGTTTCTTGTATTCGCGCTTCTGTGCTGGCACTGCCGACTGCGGATTATCGATCGACTGCGATCGTCTGAGATCGACTGCAACTGTTGCCGTAGGGCAACGACTAACCCGATTCCTTTCAAGGTTCCCGGGTTCGTTTGCGCCCCGGCTTCGTGTGAACCACACACTTAAATAGCGCGCCGGAATAGCGCACGCGGCCCGCTCACCCGCCCCGCCGCGCGCCCAGAAAGAGCGGCTCGGCAAGGCCCGCGTGGCCTGTATGCGCGACGAACACGCCGCCGGCGTGGATGTCGCGCGAGAGCGCTTCGGCATCGAGCTCATCGCGCGCGCTCGTCACATAGAGCGTGTCGAGACGCGCACCGCCGAGCGTAACGCAGCTTGGCTGAGCCGTGGGAATCTTTACACGCGTGCTTTCGGTGCCGTCCGCGCGGTAGCGCACCACACACGCGCCGCCCCACTGCGCGTTCCAGAGGCCGCCATCGGCATCGACAGTCGAGCCGTCCGGCACGCCTGCCTCCTTCGAGAGATCAACAAACGACCGGTCGTTCCCGATACTGCCATCGGCGCCGTAGTCGCACGCGCGGATCGCGCGCATCGGCGTGTCGCAGTAATACATCGTCGCGCCGTCCGGGCTGAACGCGATGCTGTTCGAAATCGCGGGCGCGGGCAGCGGCAGGCGTTCGAGCGTCAGATCCCGATTGAGCCGGTAGAAGCCGCCGACCGGCTTCCTCGGCCGCACGTCGTCCATCGTGCCGAACACGAAGCGGCCCTGCCGGTCGCAGCGGCCATCGTTCACGCGCGTCGTCTTGCCCGGCTCGACATCGACGACCGGATCGAGTTCGCCCGTCACGAGATCGAAGAATGCGAGCCGCCTGGCAAGTCCGAGCAGCAGCGTGTTCTCGTCCTCGCACAGCGCGAAGCAGCCAAGACGCTCCGGCATGTCCCACGTTTGATGCGAGCCGTCGCGCGGGTCGTAGCGCGAAAGCCGCCTGCCCACGATATCGGTCCAGTAGAAGCGGCCCGTGCGCGCGCACCACGTCGCGCATTCGCCGAGCGTGTCCAGTGCATCGATCAGCAGCGTGGCCGATGCGTTTTCCGATGCGCGCGTCATGCCCAACCTCCGTCCACGACGATGTCCTGCGACGTGATCATGCGGCTGTCGTCGGCCGCGAGGAACAGCGCCGCGCGCGCGAGATCGGCGGGCAGCAGTTCGGCGTCGATGCACTGGCCGCGCTTGATGAGTTCGCGGCCTTCGTCGGTGAGCCACAGGCGGCGCTGCTTGTCGGTCATCACCCAGCCCGGCACGAGTGTATTCACCCGAATGCCGTACGGCCCGAGTTCCTTCGCAAGCCCGCGCGTGAGCCCCTGCACCGCCGACTTGCTCATCGCGTAGACCGGAAACTCGCTGTTCTTGAGCATCCAGCTGATCGAGCCGAGATTGATGATCGACCCTGCGCGGGCCGCTTTCATGTCGTCGACCACGGCCTGCGCCGCGAACAGCTGATGGCGCACGTTCACCGCAATGCCGTCGTCGAACGATCTGGGCGTGATGTCCGCGAGCGCCTCGCGGCGGTCGTTCGCCGCATTGTTCACGAGCACCTGGATCGGGCCGAGCGCGGCCTTCACGCTGGCGACAGCGTGGCGCAACGCGCCGATATCGGTGACATCGCAGGTCACGAAGTGCGGCTTGTGGCGCACGGCTCGACCCTGGCTTTGGTCCTGGCTTGGGTCCTCGCTTTGACTCTGACCCGCCAGCGAATCCGCGAGCGCGACGCCCGCGCTCGCGTCGATATCGAGAAAGCCCACGCGCGCGCCCTGCGCGACGAAATATTCGACGAACGACGCGCCGATGCCGGTCGCGCCGCCCGTAATCAGCACGACACGGTCGACCAGGCTCGGATAGCGCGCGCCGGGTTCGTGCGTGTCCCGTGTGACGGAGTTCGCGTCTTGCATCATCGTCCGGCCTCCTGATGGGTTAATCGCCTGCGTTTAATCACGCGCGCCGCGATTCTTCAACTGATCGAGCAGCACCGCCGCGAGCAGAATCGCGCCGCGCACGAGGTACTGATAGAACGCGTCGATGTTGAGCAGATTCATCACGTTCTCGACCGTGCCCATGATCAGCACGCCGATCACCACGCCCGAGATGGTTGCGCGGCCACCGAGCAGCGAGACGCCGCCCAGCACGCACGCGGAAATCACGTTCAGCTCGAAGCCTTCGGCGGCGTTCGGCTGACCCGAGGTGATGCGCGACGCGAGAATCACGCCCGCGAGCGCGGTCACCGCGCCCTGGATCAGGAAGATCCACACGCGCGTGCGCTCGACGTGGATACCGGCGAGACGCGACGCCTCCGGATTGCCGCCGATCGCGAGCGTATTACGCCCGTACACCGTGCGGTTGAGCATCACGCCGAACACGATGAAGCAGATGAGCGTGACCCAGATCGGCAGCGACACGCCGAAAAACGCCATCGTGCCGAGCGCGATGAACGTATCCGACGACACGCCGACCGCCTGCCCGTGCGAGACGATGAAGCCGAGGCCGCGCACGATTTCCATCGTGGCCAGCGTCGTGATCAGCGCGTTGATGCGCAGATAGGCGATCACCGCGCCGTTCACGAAGCCGATGGCCGCGCCCGCCGCCACCGCCGCAATGATCGCGATGAACGTATTGTTCGTGGCGTTGAGCACCATCGCGCACAGCACGCCCGCGAACGCGACAATCGAGCCCACGGAAAGGTCGAAGTCGCGCGACGCGAGACAGAACATCATCGTGCAGGCAACCATGCCGATCTGCGAAATCGACAGCGCGAGGCCGAGCATGTTCTCGATCGAGAAGAAGTGATCGACCGTGAGCGACATCGTGATGAACATGATCGCGAAGATCACGATCAGGCTGTATTCGGTGATCTGCTGCCACCACTTCTGCTTGTCGCTGGCGCTCGGGATCAGCGCATCGGCAGCGGATTGCGCGACGCTCTTCGCCGCATCGGCCGCATCGGCCGTCAGGTTTTCTCTTGCATGCATTTCAGTCACTCCTCCCCGTCCATTCATGCGGCACGCGCCTGCGTGCGCTGCGGCAACGCCAGATCGAGCACTGCGTGTTCGCTCGCCGCGCTGCGCGGCAACTCGCCCGAAATGCGGCCTTCGCGCATCACGACGATGCGGTCCGACACGCCGAGCACCTCGGGCAACTCCGACGACACCATCAGAATCGCGCAACCGCGCGCGGCAAGCTGATAGATCACGTTGTAGATCTCGTGCTTCGCGCCGACGTCGATGCCGCGCGTCGGCTCGTCGAGAATCACGACCTTCAGATCCGGCTCCGCGAGCCAGCGCGACAGGATCACCTTTTGCTGGTTGCCGCCGGAAAGAAAGCGGATTTTCTGGCGGCGGTTCGGCGTCTTGATCTTCAGGAGCTTGATGAAGCGGTCCGCCGTCGCGGCTTCCTTCTTGAGATCGAGGAACATGCCACCGCGCAGGAAGTGGCGGCGGCAACTGATGTTGATGTTCTCCGCAACCGATGCGAGCGCAACGATGCCCTGTTCCTTGCGGTCTTCGGGGCACAGGACGATGCCCTGGCGGATCGCATCGGCGGCGCTCTTCACGCGCACGGTCTTGCCGTCGAGCACGATTTCGCCCGCGCGGCGCTTGTGCGTGCCGTAGACGAGCTGCATCAGTTCGCTGCGCCCGGCGCCGACGAGCCCGAAAAAGCCGACGATCTCCCCGGCCTTCACTTCGAAGCTCGCGGGCCCGGCAAGCGGATGCCCGGTGACGCCGCGCACCGCGAGCCGCACGCCGCCATGCTCGCGCGGCGAGTAGTTGTAGATGTCGCTGATCTCGCGCCCGACCATTTCCGCGACGATCGTCTCGCGCTTCAGGCCGTCGAGCGTCTCGTGCGACGCCACCTTGCGGCCATCGCGGAAGATCGTGCAGGCGTCGCACAACTCGTAGATCTCGTCCATGCGGTGCGAGATGTAGATGAGCGCGCGGTGATCGGCGCGCAGTTCGCGCACGAGCTTGAACAGCACCTCGGTTTCGCGGTGCGAGAGCGAACTCGTGGGCTCGTCGAGTGCGATCACGCGCGCGTTGCGCAGGAGCGCCTTGCAGATTTCCACCATCTGCCGCTGCGCGATGGAGAGCTTGCGCAGCTTCGCGGCCGGATCGAGATCGACGCCCATTGCGGCGAGGCGCTCGCCCACGAACCTGCGCGCCTCGCGCCGCTTCACCCACCCGAGCGCGTTGGGCAGCGCGCCGAGCAGCAGGTTTTCCGCGACGGTGAGATCCGGCACGTACTGCAGCTCCTGGTGAATCACGGCAACGCCCGCGCCGATCGACGCCGCGGAATTGGCGAAATGCACTTCCTGGCCATCCATCAGGATATGGCCCGAGTCCGGCTGATATTCGCCGCCGAGAATCTTGAGCAGCGTCGACTTGCCCGCGCCGTTCTCGCCCACGAGGCCGTGCACCTGACCTTTATTGACGTCGAGCGACACGCCGTCGAGTGCGCGCACGCCCGGAAATACCTTGCCGATATTCTCAAAACGCAGTGTCGCTGACACTTCGGTTTCCTCTCGTTCGAAACGCCCGCTTCATTGCCGCTTTATAACCGGTGCGCCCGATAAAACGCGCACCGGTCATGGGCAGCGGGAAACGCTCAATCCACTTGCCGTTCAGGCCTTGTTTTCAGGCCTTCGGTTCAGGCGATTACTTAGACGCGAGACCCATCTGCTCGCGCACCTGGTTCACGTTGTCGCGCGTGGCCAGCATGCCGCTCGTGAGCGTGAGCTTCGGCGGCTCCTTGCCTTGCGTGATCCACGTGTACATCAGATTCGAGGTCTCTTCGCCGTGACGCTTCGGGCTGATGATCACGGTGCCGAAGAAGCCGGTCGGCTGGGGCTTCTTGAACTCGTTGAGCGCCGAATCCGCGCCGCCGATGCCGATGCCGATCATGTTGTCGGCCTTGAAGCCGCGGCCTTCCGCTGCGCGCACGGCGCCCAGCACGGCTTCGTCGTTGAGGCCATACGCGACCCAGTGCTTGAACTGCGGATTCTTCGTGAGCGCGATGTTCGCCGCGTTGAAGGCGTTTTCCGTGTCGGTCTTCGCCTGGGGGGCCGCAATCACGTTCGCCTTCGGAAAGCCCGCCGCGAGGAGCACATCGGTCGCGCCGCTCGTGCGGTCGTGCGCGGTCGGCAGCTGCTCATACGTCACATCGATTGCGCCGACGTCCTTCATGTCCCAGCCGCGCTTCTTGATTTCGGCGACGATGCCGTCGCCCACCTGCTTGCCGATGTTGTAGGCCGAGATGCCCATGTGCGGCACGGCCTCGATCGGCTTGCCCGAACCGTCGACGAGGCGGTCGTCGACCGTCATCATCTTGAGGTTGTCGGCCTTCGCCTTGGCGACGATGCCCGGCCCGAGCTTCACGTCAGGCGTGCAGATGATGAAGCCCTGTGCTTTTTGCGCAGCGAGGTTGTCGATTGCGCTCATGACCTTCTCGCCCGAGGGCGCGCCGATCTTCACCAGCGTGAAGCCTTTTTCCTTCGCGGCCATTTCGGCGAATTTCCACTCGTCCTGGAACCACGGTTCTTCAGGCTGCTTCACGAGAAAGCCGATCTTCACCTGGTCGGCAGCCTGTGCGAGCGGGGCCTCGCCCAGCGCCGCGCTCACGGCAACCGCGGTGGCCATCAGCGTCAGAAAAATGCGTCGTTGCATGATGTCAGTCTCCAGTCTTTATCGTTCACGGGAAGGGTCGGCCGCCTCTTTTCTTCTCCCCGCCGTCGCGCGCGGCCAGCGCTTCGGCGGATTCCTGCGGATCCGGTCAATCGCGAGTCAATCGCGAGTCAATCGTGTGCTAATCGTGATAGAGCGCCGTGCGCCCTCCGTCGATCGTGATGCAGCTCGCGTTGATGAAAGGCGCCTCGTCCGACGCGAGGAACACCGCCGTCATCGCCACTTCCTCCGGGCGGCCAATGCGCTTCATCGGCGAAAGGGCCAGCGTTTCCTGGCGCGCGGCCTGCGGGTCGGGCTGAGCGTCCCACCAGTCGCGCGTCAATTGCGTCTCGATGTAGCCGGGCGCGATGGCATTCACGCGCACATTCTTCGGCGCGTATTCGATGCCGAGCGCGCGCGTCAGGCCCAGCACGCCGTGCTTTGCAACCGGATACGGAAAGCAGCCGGGGATGATCTGGAATGCGTGCGTCGAGGCGATGTTCACGATGCTGCCCGCGCCGCGCGCGACCATGCCCGGCAGCACCGCGCGGCAGCCGTTCCAGACGCCGTCGAGATCGACGGCGAAGCAGCGGCGCCAGTCGGCGTCGGTCATCGTGAGCGGATCGGCGAAGACGTTGATGCCGGCGTTGTTCACGAGCACGTCGATCGGGCCGAACGCGCGCTCTGCTGCGTCCACCGCCGCGCGCACCGAGTCGGGCTGCGTCACGTCGGTTTCGTGCGCAAGCACTTGCACCGCGTCGCCGTGTTGCCGCGCGATTTCGCGGGCGGTCGCCCGCGCCGTTTCGCCGTCGAGTTCGGCGAGCACGACCGCCGCGCCTTCGGCAGCGAACGCGTGCGCAATCGCCGCGCCGATGCCGCGTCCGGCGCCGGTCACGAATGCGACTTTGCCCGAGAGACGGTTCACGCCTGCGCTCCTTTATCCGCACCCTGCGCGGCCTGCCAGCCCGCGATAAACGCCTGCGCATTCGCACGCGTCGCCGCCGCGTCCTGCCCGGGCCGATACAGCGCCGAGCCGAGACCGAAGCCGCTCGCGCCCGCCGCAAGCTGCGGCCCCATGTTGTCGGGCTTCACGCCGCCCACCGGCAACAGCGGCACGGCATGCGGAATCACCGCGCGCCAGGCCTTCGTCACGGCGGGGCCGAGCTGCTCTGCGGGGAACATCTTGAGCGCGTCCGCGCCGTGCTTCAGTGCCGCAAACGCCTCGGTCGGCGTGGCGACGCCGGGCACGCACGCAAGGCCCTGCAGCTTCGCCGCCAGCACGACTTCGACATCGGCGTGCGGCATCACGATCAGTTCGCCGCCCGCGGCCTTCACATCGCGCACGCGCTCGGGCGTGAGCACCGTGCCCGCACCAATCAGCGCGTCGCCGGGCAACGCCGCGCGCAGCGCCGCGATGCTGTCGAGCGGATCGGGCGAATTGAGCGGCACTTCGATAAGCCGGAACCCCGCCTCGTAGAGCGCGCGGCCATGATCGGCGGCTTCGGCGGCCCTGATGCCGCGCATGATCGCGATCATCCGGCACGCGCCGAATGCGGCGACGAAGCCCGCATGCGGCGTGTAGGGAGCGGGCAGGTTCAACTCGTTTTCCATGTCGTGGTCCTGTATTTCGCTTTCCGTTTCCGATTCCGTTCGATGCGTACGCAACTTACGCGGCGTACCCGGCGTACTCAGCGCGGTCCGACCAGGCCCGCCTGCATCGCGATGTGCCATAGCCCGCGCTCGGTTGCGTGATGCACGATATGCGCGCGCATGCAGCCGAACTGTTCCAGTGCGAGCCGATAGCGCTCGCAAAGCGAATCGGAGCCGATCAATTGCGGCGCGCACTGCGCGAGCGTCACGTCGCGGCGAGCGAGCGCCACTTCGAGTCCGGCAAGTTCGTGGCCGATCACGACGCCCGAGAGATAGTCGGGCTGCTCGTCGGCGGCCAGTTGCCCCGTGAGTCCGAGCGTGCGCGCGCTGAACGCCGTCGCGAGCAGCCCCTCGCAACCGTGCTCGCGCGCGACGGTCACGCCGCGCAGGAACGCCTGCGTATCCGGCTCGGCGGGCCGCTTCATCGTGCGGCCGAGGATCGTATGCGCCGTGAGCGCCGCGTAGATCTCGCCCGTCATGAAGGTATAGAAGCGGGCGATACGGCCGCCCTCCACCACCACCCATTTCGCGTGCGTGCCGGGCAGGCCGATCAGCGCGGAGTGCGTACCGTGCCGGGTGCCGCGCGGTGCTCCGTGCAGTGCTCCGTGCAGTGCTCCGTGCTGTGCCCCGCGCTGTGCCCCATGCAATGCGCCGAACACCTGCGTTTCCTCGCCGCGCATGACATTCGGCAGCGCGCCTGGCTCAAGCACGCCGGGCACGACGCAAAGCGAAGCGCCCTGCGCCGTTTGCACGCGGACAATGCCCGCCACCAGCGCATCCATGCTCGCCGGCGTCTCGACGTAAGGCGCCTGCACCCAGCCCTGCGCGCTGCCCACCATGCCTGCCGCGATTACGGGCAGCGTAGGGACGTGTTCGAGCCAGACGCCGCACGCTTCGTCGAACGCGGCGTCGAAGCCGCCTTCTTCCGCGGGCACCGGCAGATTCATGACTCCGGCGGTCGAGACGCGCGTCGCAAGCACTTCACCCGACGCGTCGAGCAGATACGCGCGCAGCGAGGTCGTGCCCCAGTCGAGTGCGAGCAGTGCGGCGCGCCTGGCGACCTCGGCGACGTCCGCGACGTCGGCGCCCTGCGCGCCTTGCTTGCCGGGCTGCGCCTTCTCGTGAGCCTTCATCGGCGGATCCTGCGCGCAGCCGGTTGCGGCGCGCGCCAGCCGAGTTCCTGTGAAATCGCGCGCGCCGTGCGTTGCACGACCGAAATCAGTTCCTCCATGCGCTCGTGCGGCATGTACGGAATCGTGCTCGCCACGGAAAGCGCGGCGACGATCGCACCCGAAGCGTCGCGCACGGGCGCCGCCACGCAGCGGATCGAAATTTCGTTTTCCTCCAGATCGAACGTGTACCCGCCCGCGGCATAGTTCGCCATGCGCTTCACGAACGTGTCGGCATCGAGGTTGTGATCGGGACGAAAGCTCACGCCCGCAAGTGCACGGCGCGACGCATCGAAGAGTTCGCGCCAGGACGGCGGCGCGAGATCGAGCATCATCGCCTTGCCGATGCCCGTCGACGCGAGCGGCATGCGGTGGCCGACGCGCGAGCGCATTTCCAGCCCGCGCTGGCCGGGGATCTTGTCGATGTAGAGCACATCGTCGCCGTCGCGCACGCCGAGGTGGATCGTGTCGAGCGTTTCGTCGGCGAGGGCCGCGAGGTGCACGCGCGCAACCGTGGTGAGCGGCATCTGTTCGAGCGCGATGGTGCCGAGTTCGATGAGCTTCGGGCCCAACAGGTAGCCGCCGTGCACCTGGCGCAGATAGCGCGCCTGCACGAGGCTGGAAACCAGACGGTGCGTCGTGCTGCGCGTCGTACCGAGCACCGCGCCGAACGAGCGCAGATCGCGCACGCCTGCCGCCGCCGCTTCGAGAATCGCGAGGCCGCGCAGGAGCGTTTGCGTGCCGGCCTGCTGCGTCGGGTCGTCGAGCAGCGTGCCGGGCAGCGCGATTTCGTCAGCGCCCGCACGTGGTTTCGTGGCGGCGGATTTGGCAGATGCAGCGTCGGGGGCTATGGTCGGTGCCCCATTCGGTGCCGCATTCGCGGGCAGGCTCGCGTCGAGTGTCGAGGACATCGCTTTGGTCATGGCGTGGGCAATGAATCAGCGAAGTGAGGGGAGCGAATCGGGAGATGCGCGGTCAGTGCGCGCGGCGGCGCGCGAAAGCGCTTAGGGACGGCCCAATCGACACAGCGTGTGTGGCTAGCTTGAACATGGCATGTCTCCGAATCTTGTGCGGCAAGCCGCGCCGTGTGTGTCTGTGTGTGGCGGGCAGCTTGGCGGTCTTCGTCCCGTTTGCGTCGGACTGCGCGCGATGTCGGCACAGTCCCGGCGGGTTGGTCTGGATTGTAGGACGGTTTTTTCGCGATCTCCAATATGTGAATGTGGTGCTCATATATTGGGAAAATAAGGCCGTGCGCCTGGCCCGCACGCGCCAACTGACCTTTTGTAGCTCATCCGCGAACCGGCCTGTCCAAGGTCGTAAAGTGCTTGTCCTGTCGGATGGCGATAATATATGACTCATATACGTTTCATATATGGAGAGTGACGTGGGCATTGTGAATATCGACGACGACCTGCACGATCAGATACGCAAGGCCAGCACCGTGTCGTGCCGGTCGATCAACGCGCAAGCGGCCTTCTGGATCAAGGTCGGCATGTTGTGCGAAATGAATCCGACGCTGAGTTTCAACGAGATTGCTACCCGTGAACTGGCAGCAGCAGGCGTCGTTGCGCAAGCCGTCAAGGTGGCTTTGACGTGACCGGGCGACCTGAAGAAATCGCATTGATGGCGGAGTCGGGCCAGTTGCTGGCGCATGTATTTGGCTATCTGGATCAAATGAGCCTGGCCGGCATGTCTACCATGCAGGTGAGCGATCTGGTCGATAGTCTCATCGTCAACGAACTCAAGGCGCGCCCGGCAAGCAAAGGGCAATACGGCTACCAGCTGCTGGCAGCCATCCCATAGTTCGCGCCTTGCTTGTCTTTATCGCCGGACACGAGGGGTTTCCTGGCAGTGTCATCGAAAGAACCGTTTCATGTGCTACCGTAAATGCCCGGAGCCTGCAGGACGTTTCAGCCGATCACGAAAGGACGCTCATGGAATTCAGCAATGGCGCTGTACTTGAAGCTCTCCGACTTGCTTTGTATCGACAAATACCGTGGCACAAGCGACCGGCAATTTTCACATCGCTTCGCTCGCACGGTCTGATCCAGACCATTGACCAGAAACCTCCCCCCAGTACGAAGTGTCTCCCGACACACCGGATTGCCATCCTGACCGATAAAGGACAGAAGGAAATCCAGCGCATCGAGGCGTCGAAGCATGTGTCCGGATGGCTGGACGACGACTACTTCGCAACGTTCCTTGCAGAGGTTGCATTTGCCTGAGTGGCACATCCGACGTCGATGAACGAAGCGCCGGCATCCCTTCGGATCTGCCTCTCGTCTCTGCCAGGGCGTCTGCTTTGGCCGCTCACGACGAGCAGATTCCGCGGAGTCGATGCAACGCCTGAAACGGTTCATGGGTGCTGAAACGCATTAACTCAAGACGCGAATAACGATTGCAAGCAAATGCACGCGTCCGTATGCACCTGAAAAGCGGCCACTGGCGGTTTTTAAAATCTGTCGCGTTGATCGTCTTACTCGTATGAAGATGTGACCATGGGTTGCGCACACCCAGCGGACTCCCTTCAGGAAAGGGAATCCGCCACGGCCGCAGAGCAAACGATGAGGTGAACCGATGCAAGCCGCTACCGCCGACCAGGTATCCAATGACTATGGCCTCGTGACCGCGAAGTTCCAGCAGATGTTCCGCGACCATACCCAGCATATGGCCGAAGCCGTCGGCACCGAGATGCACAACAGAGTCGTCGATCTCTTGCCCGCGGTCGCTCTGGCGGGAATTGCCGAAGGTGCGCGCCTCGGCCGGATGAAGGTTTTAGCCAATTACCTCAGCGGCAATGGCGCCGCGAACGCCGGTGCCGATCCGGCGGAGCGGGCCGATCTGCTGTGTCGCTTCAACACCGTATTCCAGAAGACCGAGAACTCGCTGCCTCTCGGTACGATGAACGTCGCCGTCCATCCCGCCTTCAACCTCCAGATGGTGCGTAGCCTCGTGGTGGAGTGGATGGACACGAACGCTCATACCGCGGCATGGTGGATCGCATATCGCACGGCCATCGCCGACGCGTGGCGAGTGATGGTGCAGTTGCGCGAAGAGGTGCTCGAAAAAGGCGGCGCAGCGACTTCGATCCATCTCACGATAGCCTTCCTGCACCAGCACATACTGCCCTTCACCAATTTGCGAGCGGCCAATGTGATGGCGATAGACCGGGCGCGCCGCTCCGCACCCGCCAACAGCGCGTTCGCCGGGTTTCCACAGTGGGGCGTAGGCAACTCGATTCCCAAATCGACCGCGACCAATCTGCGCAACCACTTTCTCAAGCATGTACTGGACGCTGATCCGCTAGGCCACGACCTGGACTGGAAGGACGAGCTTCGTCACTGGTGGGCCGAACTCGGCGTCACGCTGCGCCGCAGCGAGGCTGCCGGTTGGCTCAACCCGAATGGCATGGCCGCTGTCGCGGCCTTGTTCAACCCGGCCACTGGTGCGGCCAGCGCAAACGACACGCTGCCAATGAACCAGGTGCTGCCCTTTATCGCCGCACTGAAAGCGGGTGGCCACATGAACCAGCCCTTTAAAGACGGCATGTCAAACCGTTACGAAATACCTTACCGGGACCGTGCTCTGGCCGCCGGCCGCGCCATGACCGACAAGATGGTGCACTGCAACCGGGCAGACGCGAACACGGTGTTCGTCAGCGGTGCTGACGGCGACATCTTTGTCATAGCGCGCTTTGAGGGGCCGGTGCTGGGGATTTCGTCGTGTTACTTCGCGCAGGATCGCGCTGCCAAGCTGGCTGATCGCGTTCAGTTGTGGACCCTGCTGTAACTAAACCGATCATGCTGCGATGAATACGGCTATCCCGTCGCCGCAGCACGTCCCGGATAAAACGTTAAAGGCTCGTGGAAAACGGCTCCCGGATAGCCGGATTGTCTGAACTCCGAATGTAGCTTCTGGTCGCATGTCGACGGATGACGAGCGTCTCCGTGCGACCCGAAGCCGTTATACGAGCAATGAACTGGACAGCTTCAAAGCGGACGCACCGCAGGTGGGTCAGGTATGCCGGCCAATTTCGAGCGTGTCCTTATACCTTCTCATGCGCTTCGCCTCTCACTTCGCCTCTTTTACCCAATGATTCTGCAATTGCCTGGCTGGCTCGCTTTCCGAGCCGGCGCCCGCGTTCAATCATGGGGGACTCAAATCCAGCATAGATCAGTGCCGAAGTGGTACATAAAGCGAGCATGCCCGCAAGAGTCACCGCCCAGAACGCGGCAATGTTCGTTGTCACGAGCGGCTTAATAACCGAGTTATCGAACCCGATGGAAAATACAAATCCCTGGAGCAGGTAGATCCCATAGCTTGCATGTCCGAGTCGTGTAGCTGCGTTCGACGTCAAAAGGCCAAAGAACGTTGCGCCGTTGCAAATGAGCACAAAGACGATCGCGAGCGCAAGCGCCTGTCCAACGCTGTACGGCGCAGGATGGACTATAAACAGTCCGATCAATACTGCAGCAGAAATAGTCGACGCCACGGAGTCGCGCGGTATCGGTTTAATTCCAGCTTCACGCAGAGACGCACAAACTGCCCCCACCGCAAATAGTATCCAGTACTCGGAACTGTCGGATTTGACCGCAATAGTTCGAGCGAAGGCAATTCCGAGCAACACAAACGCGGCAGGCAGATGAAGGCGACGCCTGGCCAGAAAAGACGCCGGGAATAAAGCGAGGTAGAAACGCCACTCGTATTTCAAAGTCCATACGACGCCGGCAAGAATAATCCAGACGTTGCGATACCCGTTGAAGTCGTGACCGATCAAGAATCCAAAGCCATACCAATGCACGACGCTATTCACAAGTGAGCCAATCGGCTCACGCAGTTCAAAGCCGGTGCGCCAGAAGACTGTGGCCACCATCCCCGTTACGGCTATCCAGTAGACCGGGCCAATGCGAAAGACGCGCCCGATATAAAGCGCAGCCCAATCGATGTGGCCTTGTCGGGCCACAAGTTTTCCCCAAAAAAGGTACCCCGTTATCATGAAGAAGAGGCTGACGGCGACGCTGCCTAATTGTGCAAAGAATGGGTCTGCGGGCAACGTCCAGTTGCCGGTCGCCAGCCATGTCCTCGCTATTACCGCGTGGTGAAGCATCACGCTCAAGGCGAGGTATCCTCGAATTCCGTCGATCGTATTGACGCGTGACGCGCGCTGCGAAGTAGCCTCGTCGATGAACTTCCAGGCGGGCAGTGAGAAGCAGAGCGACACGACCAGCAGCGCGACTAGATAGGAGGCTATTGAAAACATGATGGCAGTAGGAGATGGCAGCGGCGAATCCTAGCACGGAGCACGGAGCACGCCATCGCGTGAGCTGGTTGCCACCTCAACCACCTGGCCTGAAAGAGGGCGTTCGTGACCGACCGCTTCTGGCCGACCTCTACCCAATGAGGCCAGCCGGAGACGACGTTCAGGCGTTGATCCAGGCTCGCGCCTGATCCAGTTCGTTGACGTGGAACGCCTTGATTTCAGCCTTTGTAAAGAACCGCGCCAGATGCATCGAGGCGTGAATCCATCTCGCGTCGGCCACCACGGCGGCACGCGAGACCTTGCGGGCGACGGAAACGCCGAGCGTCAAATCGGTCCACAGCGCCTTCGGCTCGATACCGCTGAAATGCTCAATGCGTTCGAGGACACGGGTTTTTCCGTTCACTTCAATATCGCCACGCATGCGCTCGATGGCTTCGCGCAGTTCGTGGTCAGTGATCTTGCCTTCGACGGATATTTCGACGACCGACGAATCGGGAGAGGTGTGGTACAGGATCATGGCAGGCCCCTTGGTCAGGGAGACGTTTCACGCTCAGGCACGGAAGCGCCTGGCGTTAGATGGCTTCCTCATGCTACCCCTTTCGACGCACCCGGTTAGCTTACGGGCACTGCAATACGACCCGCACCACGTCAAGCGAAACGACATGCGCAGCACGTCGCCACGATCCGTTTCCCGCTCTCGGCCGCATTTTTGCGCGGCATTTGAACCGAGGTGCTATGCTGCCCACCTTGAACAGCGAGGGTGGCTGCGCCCGCATGGCAAGGCTCTAGAACAAACCACTCGTTAGCACCGGCATAGTGGAGCGCTTTTCGCCTCGCCATAGTCCGAAGACGAAAAAATCTCCCCGAAATAAGGCTGGATTCAAGCTCGCATCCTGAAGTTGACCGCGTTGTTGGCCAAGTCGTCCGCCCCGGTCAGTTCACAGCTCCGAACACAGCTTTTTCCAGCGATGAATGGTTTGCATCCGAAATGCCTCCGTGGCGAACGACGCCGCGGCCAGCATACCGGTCCCTGCCTGTATTAACACCGCCACCGCCCGTGGCGACCGTATCCCAGTACCGATGTTACGTTTAAGCGAAATCAAACTCCCTCTCGATCATGCTGAAAGCGATCTCGACGCCGCGATTCGCGCGCGGCTCGCGGACCTCGGCATGGCGAAAGACGATCTCCTGCACTACACCGTGTTCCGCCGCGCGCACGACGCACGCAAGCGCTCGGACATCAAGCTGACGTATATCGTCGATGTCGAAGTCAAGGACGAAGCGGCTGCGCTCAAGCGAATCGCGGGCAAGCCGCATTGCGGCGTGACGCCCGACATGACCTACCGCTTTGTCGCGAAGGCCGACGAGCACTCTACCGCCCTGCGCCCGGTCGTGATCGGCATGGGGCCGTGCGGCGTGTTTGCAGGACTGATCCTCGCGCAGATGGGCTTCCGTCCCATCATCCTCGAACGCGGCAAGGCCGTGCGCGAGCGCACCAAGGACACTTTTGGCCTGTGGCGCAAATCCGTGCTCAATCCTGAATCCAACGTTCAGTTCGGCGAAGGCGGCGCCGGGACGTTTTCCGACGGCAAGCTGTACAGCCAGATCAAGGATCCCCACCACTACGGCCGCAAGGTGCTGGAGGAATTCGTCAAGGCAGGCGCACCGGAGGACATTCTTTATCTGAGCCGGCCGCACATCGGCACGTTCCGCCTCGTCAGCATGGTGGAAAAAATGCGCACGACCATCGAGCAACTCGGCGGCGAAGTGCGCTTCGAAACCCGGGTCGACGACATCGAAATCGATCAGGGCAAGGTCCGCGCGCTCAAGCTCTCGAACGGGGAAACACTGCGGTGCGACCACGTCGTGCTCGCCGTCGGCCACAGCGCGCGCGACACCTTCCAGATGCTGCACGATCGCGGTGTTTTTATCGAAGCCAAGCCGTTCTCGCTGGGCTTTCGCATCGAGCATCCGCAGGGCCTCATCGATCGCGCCCGCTTCGGCAAGTTTGCGGGCCACAAGCAACTCGGCGCAGCCGACTACAAGGTGGTCCACCACTGCAGTAACGGCCGGGCGGTCTACAGCTTCTGCATGTGCCCTGGCGGCACGGTGGTCGCGGCAACCTCCGAGCCGGGCCGCGTCGTCACCAATGGCATGAGCCAGTATTCCCGCGCCGAGCGCAACGCGAATGCGGGCATCGTCGTCGGCATCACGCCCGAAGACTACCCCGGCGGTCCGCTCGCCGGCATCGCGTTCCAGCGCAAATGGGAAGAGCGTGCCTTCGAACTCGGCGGCGGCGACTACAGCGCGCCGGGACAGCTGGTCGGGGATTTCATCGCGGGCAGGCCGTCGACGTCGCTCGGCAAGGTCGTGCCGTCGTACAAGCCGGGCGTGCGCCCGACCGATCTCAGCACCGCGCTTCCCGACTATGTGATCGAAGCCATCCGTGAAGCACTGCCCCAGATCGACAGGAAGATCGCAGGCTTCGCGATGCACGATGCCGTGCTCACCGGCGTGGAAACGCGCACTTCGTCACCAATCCGGGTTCGGCGCAATGACGATTACCAAAGCGTGAACGTCGAAGGTCTGTATCCGGCTGGCGAAGGCGCGGGATATGCGGGCGGTATCTATTCGGCCGCCATCGACGGCATTGAAGTGGCGCAAGCGTTGGCACTCAGTCTGACGTCGGCGCACGCGTCCTGATGTGTCGGGAAGGATCGGCGCGCGAAGGTTCGCTGGCTGAGTGAAGCCAGGCTTTCGAATGTTCGAATATGGCGGCGGATTCAGCCGCCTTTGCCGTGTTTCCCGGCAATCGGCAATGCACCAAATAAAAAGCGGCCCTTGAATCAATCAAGGGCCGCTTTTGCTTATCTGCGTGACGACGCGGCATGCCGCGCCCGTGCGCTTACTTCCCGGCGGGCGCTTTATAAGCGACGCAGTCGATCTCGACCTTGCAGTCGACCACCATGCTCGACTGCACGCATGCGCGTGCGGGCGGATGCTCGCCGAAGTACTCGCGAAACACCTTGTTGAAAGACTGGAAGTCGCGCGCATCGTCGAGCCAAACACCGCAGCGCATGACATGTTCGGCGCCGTAGCCCGCTTCCTTCAGGATCGCGAACAGATTCTGGATCGCCTTGTGCGACTGCTCGACAATCCCGCCGTTGATTATTTCGCCGCCTTCCATCGGCGTCTGTCCCGATACGTACAGCCAGCCGTCGGCTTCTACGGCGCGCGCGAATGGCAGATGCTGTCCGCCCTGTCCTTTGCCGCCTTCCGCTCCAATTCGCTTCATCGTTTGCTCCTTGCAGATCATCCGGCGCGCGCGACGCCGTCATGGCTAACGCGCGCGCCGAGGTTCAAGATTCGTGGTTTAAAACATCGTCGCCGACGCGGCTTGCGCCTCAACCTCACGCGCGCCGCGCGCGACAAACTGGCCCGCGCGCTCGCCGGTCGGCCGGCCATCGCGGTATGACAGCACGCCGTTCACCCACACGGCGTCGATGCCGTCGGCCACCTGCTGCGGCGCGTCGAATGTCGCCGTGTCGCGCACCGTTGCCGGATCGAACAGCACGAGGTCGGCATGCCAGCCTACGTGCACCTCGCCGCGCTGAGTCAGTCCGAAGCGCCGCGCGGAGAGGCTCGTCATCTTGCGCACCGCCTCTTCGAGCGGGATCAGCGCGGCCTCGCGCACGTAGTGGCCGAGCACGCGCGGGAACGCGCCCCATAGCCGCGGATGCGGCAAGGGATCGTTCGGCAGGCCGTCCGAGCCCACCATCGTCGCCGGGTGCGCGAGGATGCGGCGCACATCGTCCTCGGACATGTTGTGGTACACCGCGCCCGCCGGTTGCAGGCGTCGGGCCGCTTCCAGTTGCGTGACGCCCCACGCTGCCGCGATGTCCTTGATGAGCTTGCCCGTCTGTTCGGGATGCGGCGTGGACCAGGTGATCGTGATGTCGATGTCGCCGCTCACCTGCTTGAGATCGAGTGTCGACGAACTGCGGCTGTACGGGTAGCAGTCGCAGCCGACCGGCTGGTACTTGCGCGCGCCTTCGAGCGATGCGAGCACTTGCGCGCTGCGCCCCCAGTTCGACGGCCCGGCGCATTTCAGGTGCGAGATGACGACCGGCACGCGCGCGTGGCGGCCGATGTGATACGCCTCGTCCATCGCGTCGAGAATCGCATCGAACTCGGTGCGCATGTGCGTCGTGTAGAGCGCGCCCGCGGCTGCGAGCGGCTCGGCGAGCGTGGCGACTTCCTCGGTCGACGCCTCATAGGCCGAGCCGTACGCGAGCCCGGTCGACAGCCCGAGCGCGCCGTGCGCGAGCGCGTCCTCGAGCTGCGTGCGCATCGCGGCGATTTCGGCGGGCAGCGCCGCGCGCATGAGGTCGTCCATGTGGTTGTTGCGCAGCGCGGTGTGGCCGATCAAAGCGCCGACGTTGACGGCGGGCCTGGCGGCGTTCACGGCGTCGACGTACGCGGAAAAGGTCGGATAGCGGAACGCGTCGCGCTCGCCGAGCAGATTCATCGGATCGGGCGGATCGCCCTTGAGCGTGACGGGCGACGCGCTGATTCCGCAGTTGCCGACAATCACGGTCGTCACGCCCTGGCTGATTTTGGGCAGCATCTGCGGCGAGCGGATCACGTGCGTGTCGTCGTGGGTGTGCACGTCGATGAAGCCGGGCGCGAGGGCGCGCCCGTTGGCCTCGATCACTTCCTCGGCGAGCCAGTTCGTGAGGTTGCCGATGGCGGCGATGCGGCCGTGGCGCAATGCCACGTCGCGTTCGAGCGGCGGCGCGCCGGTGCCGTCGTAGAGCTGGGCGCCGACGATCAGCGTATCGGCGGCTTCAGGATGCGAATGCATGTGGTTCTCCTGTTGACTCAATCCCCCACCGGCTGACGTTCCCCGCCACCGCGATGCGCATCGAGCGTGTGCTTCATGCGGCGCAGCAACTCGCGCGTCCGCTCGGGTTGCGCAAGCGCCAGTTCGGTCGCGAGCACGTCCAGCGCCATCATCATCGCGTATCGCGATGACGATGGTTTGTAGATGAAATCGGTCTCGCTCGCGACGATCGGCACGAGCCAGTCGGCCAGCATGGCCAGCGGCGAAGCGGGCGCCGTAAGCGCAATCACCTTCGCGCCGTAATCGCGCGCGATGCGGCAACTGTCGAGCAGCTCCGGCACGCGCCCCGTCACGGAAAGCGCCACAACCACCGTCTCGTTCGACATCGTGCTCGCCACCATGCGCTGGAGCACGCTGTCCTGATAGGACGCCACCGGACAGCCAAGGCGCACGAGGCGAAAGCGCAGTTCGTCGGCGAGCGCCGTGGAGCCGCCGCCCATGCCGAACACGTAGATCATGCGCGCGTCGCGCAACGCCGCGGCGGCCTGCGCAAACGGAGCCTCGCGCAGCAGTTCGTGGTGGCGTGCGAGTACGGTGTAGATATCGTCGAAGACACGCGTGACGAGCGCCTGCGGCTCGCCATCCTCGCCACGCCGCTCGCGCTTGCCGCGCTCGCCGCTCTCACCGCCCGCAGCCGCGCCGCTGTGCAAGAACCGCTCGCCCACGGCGGCGGCCTGCGCGAGCCGCAGCTTCAGTTCGCGCACGTCCTCGCAGCCCACCGCCTTCGCAAAGCGCGTCACGGAGGCGACGCTCACGCCGGCGCGCCGCGCCAGCTCGCCGATGCTCGCGCGCGCGGCGCTCGCCAGATCGTCGAGGATCAGTGCGGCGACCTCGCGCTCGGCCGGCCGCAACGTGCTCGCACAGCCCGCGATACGCGCGACGATATCGAAACGACTTGATTCTGCGGCAGAATTCATGGAAACGGACATCGGCGAACCGAACGGCCGCACGCTGTTAGTTAATAACAAATCGAAAATAAACAGTACGTCGCGTACTATCGCACAGATAACGCCAAACCTCAGTCAGCAGTGCAATGGAGCAAGGGTAAATGAAAGTTACAAACTATCTCAGTTCGACGATTGACCCGAGCAGCAAGGGCCTCGGCAACGTGCCGGGCGCAAGCGTGCCGCTCGCGGACGCCGCCCGGCTCGACTGGAACCTGCTGAATGAAGACGTGAGCCTGCCCGCCGCCGTCCTGTATTCGGACCGCGTCGAACACAACCTGAAGTGGATGCAGGATTTCGTCACGCGCTACGGCGTGAATCTCGCGCCGCACGGCAAGACGACGATGGCGCCGCAGATCTTTCGCCGCCAGATGGAAACCGGCGCGTGGGGCATCACGCTCGCGACGGCGCATCAGACGCGCATGGCGTATCGCGGCGGCATCTCGCGCGTGCTGATGGCCAATCAGCTGGTCGGGCGCCACAACATGGCGATGATTGCCGAAATGCTCACCGATCAGGATTTCGAGTTCTTCTGTCTCGTCGATTCCGTGCAAGGCGTCGAGCAACTCGGCGAGTTCTTCAGCGCGGCGGGCCGCAAGCTGCAGGTGCTGCTCGAACTCGGCGTGCCGGGCGGGCGCACCGGCGTGCGCGACGCGCAAACGCGCGAGGCCGTGGTCGAGGCGATCAAGCGCTATCGCGGCACGCTCAGGCTCGTGGGCGTCGAAATCTACGAGGGCATCCTGAAGGAAGAAAGCGACGTGCGCGCGTTCCTGCGCGAAGCGGCGAACATCACGCAGGAACTGGCCGCCGCGGGCCGCTTTGCGCGCATGCCCGCGCTGCTCTCCGGCGCGGGGTCGGCCTGGTACGACGTGGTCGCCGAGGAATTCGCCCCGCTGTCGAAGGCCGGCGTGGTCGACGTCGTGCTGCGTCCCGGCTGTTACGTGACGCATGACGTCGGCGTGTACAAAGAGGCGCAATCGCAGATCCTCACGCGCAATCCGATTGCGCGCGAAATGGGCGTCGCGCTGCTGCCCGCGCTGCAACTCTGGGCCTACGTGCAGTCGATTCCCGAGCCGGGCCGCGCGATTATCGGCTTCGGCAAGCGCGATGCGGCGTTCGACGCAGGCTTTCCCGAACCGTCGCGTCACTATCGCCCGTCGCGCGACCGCGCAAACGGCGCCGCGCCGCGCGAGATCGACGCGAGCGAAGGGTGGAAAGTGTTCCAGATGATGGATCAGCACGCCTACATGCAGATCCCCGCCGATGCCGATATCGCGGTCGGCGACATGATCGCGTTCGACATCTCGCACCCTTGCCTCACGTTCGACAAGTGGCGTCAGGTGCTGATGGTCGATCCGTCGTATCGCGTGACGGAAGTGATCGAGACGTTTTTCTGATTTTTGCCGGTAGCGCGCGGGCACCGCTCAAGCAGCACGCCGCGATGCCCGCCCGCATCGCTGCCGTCAGGCGTCAGGCGCAGCCTGGCGCCTCGTTCGCAGCAGTCGCGGCAGCCCCGGCGTGCGTGGCGCACGCGCCGCCCGCCGCCTCGCCGATGCGCGCCTCCATCATGCCGAGCGCGCCCGAAAGCGCGGCGAGCGCATCGTCGGGAATCGACATCGTCAGGTTCAGGAATGCGTTGCGGCGCGGCAGCGCCGCTTCGGTCGCGGCACGCCCCGCTTCGGTGAGCTTCACGTTCGTGATGCGGTTGTCGCGCGCGTCGGCGCTGCGCGCGATCCAGCCGAGCGACTCCAGCAGCTTCAACTGCCGCGTGAGCGCGCCCGGATCGACGCGCAGATGCTCGACCAGTCGCTTTTGCGACGACTCGCCATTGCTCTGGTAAAGCGCAAGCATGATCCGCCAGCGCGGCAGCGGCTGGCCCACCTGCGACTCGAACGCCGCCATGAACGCGCGATAGGTCCGTCCGAACTGGTGGACGATGGCGATGCGGTCCTGTGTATCCATCTCGTGTCTTTGGCCTCTGCGGTTTTGCGGCGGGCCGGAAACGGCCGCCTCAATCCGCGTGAATGACGGGCTCGATTTTGCGATTCAGGCTGATGTGCGGCACCCGCCGGGTCTGCCAGATCGAGACGAGCGCGATCACGGCCGCCACGGCAATACCCATATGAATCGCCCCGACGAGCGCTTCGCGCGCCGATTCGAGCAGCAGCGCGCCATTGTGCCCCGCGTGGGTCAACTCGCCTAGCAGGGTGGACTGTGCGTCGCGGTTGATGAGAATCTGCGGATCGGCGAGCTGGGGCAGCCAGTGCGTGGCGTGGTCGGCATCGAGCGCGCTGCGCACGCCGCTCTTGTAGAGGTGCGTGACCATCGTGCCGGTCAGCGCCGTGCCGATCATGCCGCCGATCATCCGCAGCGACTGCAACAGCGCCGTCGCGATGCCGAGGTGCTCGCGGCCCGCCGTCTGCTGTGCGAACACGGTGAGATTCGGCATGACGAAACCGAGCCCGAGTCCGCCGACGATCATCAGCGCCATCAGCAGCGGGCGCGGCGTGGTGTGGGTCGCGACGACCACGGCCAGGCACGCCGCCGCCAGCATCGTGAAGCCGATATACAGCATGATGTTCGGATTGCGGATGCGCGAAACGATGCGGCCGTTGGCAATGCTGCCGATGGTGATGAACACGACGAGCGGCGTGATGACGACGCCCGCCTCCTTCGGCGACATGCCGAAGCCGCCCTGGAACAGCAGCGGCGCATAGAAGAGCAGCGAGAACATCGAGAAGCCGCCGAGCACCGCAAGCGTGAAGAGCGCGTTGAGGCTCGGGTTGCGGAACATGTCGACGGGCAGAATCGCCTGCGGCGCGCGGCGCTCCCACTGCCACAGCGCCCACGCGGCGGCGGCGGCCACCACGAGCAGCGCGGCGGTCGTCAGGCTCACGCCATGCCGAGGCAACAGTTCGACGAAAAGTTGCGTGCTGCCGAGCGCGAGCGCGATGAGCAGCGCGCCCGGCCAGTCGAGCCGCATGCGCGCCTTATGCGCGACTTGCCGCAGATGTGGCAGATAACGCCAGACGAAAACCAGCGAAATGAACCCGACCGGCAGGTTCACGTAGAACACCGAGCGCCAGCCGTAGTACTGGGTGAGAAAGCCGCCCAGCGACGGCCCGACCGCATTGGCAATGCCGAACGCCGAACTCATGAGCACCTGCCAGCGCAGGCGGACGACCGAATCGGGGAAGAGATCGGGAATGCAGGCGAATGCGGTGCCGACCAGCATGCCGCCGCCGATGCCCTGCAAGCCGCGCGCGATCACGAGGAACAACATGCTGTTGGCCGCGCCGCACAGCACCGAGGCGCCCGTAAAGACGACGATCGACGCAATCACGAACGGCTTGCGCCCGTAGTAATCGCCGAGCCGTCCAAAAACGGGGACGGTGATGACCGAGGTGAGCAGATACGAGGTCGCGACCCACGCGTACAACTCGAAGCCGTGCAGTTCCGAGACGATGGTGGGCAGCGCGGTCCCGACGACGGTCTGGTCGAGTGCGACCAGCATCGTCACGAAAGACACGCCGAGCATCGCCAGCAGCGACTCCCGGAATGGCAAAACCTGCCCGCTTGAGTGGTGGGCGCCACGGTGAACTGCCATTTTTGATTCAGCAATGATTGATGCGGCAAAGAATGTGCATCGTATCACGATGCGATCCTTTACACTGGGCGCTCACGCGCGACGGCACAACCATAAAAGCGTGTCGGCGATGTGCTACGCTGCACTACGCGTGTAACACATGAGGGCAGCGCCATGAGCGACGCAACCTTTACGTTCCGGGTCGATGAGGCCCTGAAAACCGAGTTCTCCGCAGCAGCGAAGGCCCACGACCGCACCGGCGCGCAACTCCTGCGCGACTTCATGCGGGACTACGTGAAGCAACAGCAGGAGGCGCTGGAAGGGGCCGAATACGACGCGTGGCTGCGCGCCAGGGTCGAGCAGTCGCGTGCCTCGGCCGACGCCGGCAATCTGGTGCCGGCTGCCGAAGTCGAAGCCGGTTTCGCAGCGCGCCGCGCTGCGACACGTCGCCGGCTCGATGCGTCGAAGTGACAAAACTGTTCTGGACGCCAGAGGCGATACAAGACCGTGAGGACATTTACGACTACATCGAGGCCGACAACCCGACAGCCGCGCTCGACCTCGATGAGCTGTTCGAGGAAAAAGCCGCGCTGCTGGTCGATCATCCGAACGTCGGCCGGCCCGGTCGTGTGCCCGGCACGCGCGAGCTGGTCGCCCACCGCAACTACCTGGTGATCTACGACGTGGCCGACGGTCTGGTGCGCGTGCTGAACGTCGTACATGCAGTCCGCCAGTGGCCACCCGTTCGGGAGCAGGCAGCATGAACGAATTCCTGTCGCCCAAGGTTCGCACGGAACTGTCCGAGGCCGATCTGCTGGCGCTGCGCCGCGCGAAGCACGAACTCGAAAGTCCGCCGCTCGGCATGAAGCTCGCGGCGCTCGTCGGCGCGCCGATCGAGAAGATGATCGCGAAACTGCCCGCGCTCGCGAGCGACAAGGTGAACGAAGCGACCCAGGCCGCGCTGCGCCGCTGCCTGCAAATCGCGCTCAAGACGCTCGGCAAGGCGGGCCCCGCCAACGGCACGCCGGGCGACGCCGCGGGCTCAGTCGTGCCGGCCGCGAAGCCGAGCAATCTGCTGCACAAGTTCGCGGTGGCGACCACCGGCGCGGCGGGCGGCGCGTTTGGCCTCTTCGCGCTGCCGGTCGAACTGCCGGTCACGACCACGCTGATGTTCCGCTCGATCTGCGACATCGCGCGCAGCGAAGGCGAAAATCTCACCCATCCCGATGCCCAGCTTCAATGCCTGACCGTGTTCGGTATGGGCGGACGTTCGGCCGTCGACGACGAAGCCGACTTCGGCTACTTCATCGTGCGCGGGGCGCTCGCGCAGGCGGTGTCGAGCGCGTCGGCGGAAATGGCGACGAAGGGCTTTGCGGCGCATGGATCGACGGCGCTGCTCAGGCTCATGCAGACCATCGCCACGCGTTTTTCCGTGCAGGTCAGCGAGCAGGTCGCCGCTAAATCGATTCCGGCCATCGGCGCGGTGCTCGGCGCGATGGTGAACACGGTGTTCATCGATCACTTCCAGCACGTCGCGCACGGCCACTTCACCGTGCGGCGGCTCGAACGCCGTTATGGCGGCGACGCCGTCAAGGCCGCTTACGACGCGATCGACGTCTCGCTCGACTGAGGTCCGGGCACGTCAGCCGCGGCGGTGACGCGTTGCATGAAGCGCGCCGCGTCGTCGAGCGCGCGCCGCGCTTCCGGCATGAACGGCGCGTAGATCGGCCAGATGTGCGGCAGGCCGCGCGCGATCTCGCAGTCGACGTGCACGCCTGCCGCGCGGGCACGCTCGGCGACGCGGCGCGTGTCGTCGAGCAGCACCTCCGTGCTGCCCGCCAGCATGAAAAGCGGCGGCAGGCCGTGCAGGCTCGCATGTAGCGGCGACGCATACGGATCGGTCGCGCTCGCCCCGCCGAGGTAGAGCGGCGCCACGCGTGCGAACACCTCCCCCGTAAACATCGGATCGCGCCCGTCGTTCTCGCGAAGCGACGCGCCGGTGCACGCGAGATCGGTCCACGCCGAAAACAGAACCGCGCCTGCCGGCAACCGGTCGCCGGCATCGCGCAGCGCGACGAGCGTTGCGAGCGCAAGGCCTCCGCCCGCCGAATCGCCCGCGATCACGATCGACTCGGCACGCCGGCCCGCGGCGAGTATCTGGCGATACGCGGCGAGCGCATCGTCGAGGGCGGCGGGGAACGGATGCTCGGGCGCGAGGCGGTAGTCGAGCGAGAACACGTCGGCCTGTGCGCGCGGCGCAAGACCGAACGTGATCGTGCGATGTGATTTCGGCGAGCAGAAGTAGTAGCCGCCGCCGTGGAGGTAGAGAACGGTGCGCGGCGCGCCTGCAACGCGCAGCAGCCACTCGCCGCGAAGCGGCGCATCGGCGGCGTCGTATTGTTCGCGCAGCCGGAAGCCGCCTGGCGGACCCGGCGTCCAGACGCGTTTTGCCGTGTGCGCACGCACGCGCGCGACGTCGATTGGCTCGCGCGTCGCGGGCAGGAAGCGGTTCCGCAGATACCAGCGGACCAGCGCGTTTTGCCAGCTCATCGGCTCAAGCTCCGGTGAGCAGCGCCGCGCACGGAATTAACGCGTGCACGCTCAATTGGACGGCAACACCTGGCCGCGAATTTCTCCGGGCGGATTCGCCGCCGTATGAACGTTGAAGTACCACTGGCCCGCCAGGAGATCGGCGGCCTGCTTGTCGTTGAGCGTCGCAGCGCCCTTCATCGGGCTCGCCAGTTCCGATTTTGCAATCCCTATCTGCACGTTCGCGTTCTGGCCGACAGGCGCCGGACCGTGGAAGTGCGCGGACGTGACCGGGCTCGACAGGTCTGCGTACGTCACGGTCCATTGGAGCGACTTCGTCGACGTGTCGAAGGTGGCATCGACCGTGCCATGGCCGCGGCTCACGCGCGGCGGGACTTCGCTGGACGGCTGGAGATTGGCTTTGAGTGCGACGGTATCGGCAAATGCGGCGCTCGATGCGAGGACACACAGGGCGAGAGCGAACTGCAAGGGACGAAGCGCAAACATAAAAATTCTCCGTTGTTGTGGTGCGCCGCACCGAACACCAGGCGCCGCGCATTCACATGCTAGAGCAAATTATGAGACAACGCCCGCGCGGCCCCGGCGAGGCGCCACGGCGCGCGGCTCCTGGCATCGAGGTGAACTCGACGCCGCTCATCGACCGCAATATGCGCGCCCGCTGCCCGCCCTGGACTCTTCTACCCACTAGCGTGTCGCCCAATACGCACCAATACGCCCCAATACGCGCTGAATGATTGGCTGCGCGGCCAACCATTTCGGAAAACAGACTGAATCTGCGCAACCGATTCCCAACACTTCGTGAAACGGTAATTTGAGTGATTCTGTCTCGATCTCGTCCGTAACTGTCTTTAAGCTACGTATTGCGAGAAGCGACTCTTCCCCTAAGGGTCTCCAACCTTGTGCGCGGCTTCGGCCGCGTTTTTTTTGCTCCGTTTCAGCCGGATTTCGCTCGACTCCCGTGCGAATGCCGTCTGCTGCGCGATGCAATCAGGCAGCGCGCAGCGCCTGTCGCTCAATGCTGCGCGCCGATCAGTTCCGAGAATCGCTGCAAGTCGACGTTGCCGCCCGACACGACGATCCCCACGCGCTTGCCGCGCACATCCAGCTTGCGTTCGAGCACCGCAGCCGCCGCGAGACAGCCGGTCGGCTCGACGACGATTTTCATGCGGCTTGCGAAGAACTTCATCGTCTCGACGAGTTCCGCATCGCTCACGGTGACGATCTCGCTCACGCGCTCGCGAATCACCGCGAACGTGTACTGACCGAGATGCTGCGTCTGCGCGCCATCGGCGATGGTCTTCGGCGTATCGATATGAACAATCGAGCCTGACTGCAGGCTGCGCTTGCCATCGTCGCCCGCTTGCGGTTCCACGCCGACCACCGTGCATGCGGGCGCGAGCGCGTGCGCCGCCGTCGCACAACCCGAGAGCAGGCCGCCGCCGCCGAGCGGCACGAACAACATGTCGAGCGCGCCGGTTTCCTCGAAGAGTTCTTTCGCAGCCGTGCCCTGCCCGGTCATCACATGCGGATGATCGTAGGGCGGAATCAGCGTGAGGCCGCGCTCGGCGGCGAGGCGCTTGCCGAGCGCCTCGCGATCTTCGGTAAAGCGGTCGTAGAAGATGACTTCGCCGCCATAGCCGCGCGTCGCCGCGACCTTGATGGCGGGCGCGTCGTTCGGCATCACGATCACCGCTTTCACGCCGAGCAGTTGCGCCGAGAGCGCAATAGCCTGCGCGTGGTTTCCCGACGAGAACGTGATGACGCCGCCCGCCTTTTGCTCGGGCGTGAACTGGGCGATTGCGTTGTACGCGCCGCGAAACTTGAACGCGCCGATGCGCTGAAAACTCTCGCATTTGAAGAAGAGTTCCGCGCCCGCGCGTTCGTTGGCAGTGCGCGACGTGAGCACGGGCGTGCGGTGCGCGACGCCGCCAATGCGCGTGTGCGCGGCGACGACGTCTTCGAAGGTAATCGGCAGGGTGCTCATGATCGGTGTTCCGGTGGCAGGTAGGTATAGACGGTGGAGCGCGCGACGCCGAGCGTGCGCGCCACTTCGGAAAGCGCGTGGCGCAGGTTCAGCGCGCCGCTTTCGGCCAGTTCGCGCACGGCTTCGCGGCGCTGCACGAGCGTGAGGCCGATGGGCGTGGTGTTGTGCGCGGCGGCGTAGCGTTCGAGGCTCGCGCGGACATCGTCGAGCTGGCGCGGCGCAAGCGTTTCGGCGACGGGCGCGCCGACCGGATCGGTCTGCATCAACCGGCCGAGGCTCGCGGTCACGGCGCCGAGCAGCGAAACGTCCATATTCAGGCAGATGGCGGCGACATACTCGCCCGCGCCGTTCCTCAGGCCAATCGAGGTGCTCTTCGCCGGGCGGCCATCGGGAAAGCGGTTCGGATAGTTCTGCACGACCTCCGGAAAGCCGGGATCGGTGATGCGCGCAAGGCCGAGTTCGGTGGTGGCGTCGCCGACCTGGCGGCCCGAAAGATTGTTGGCGATGGCGACAACGGACTGTCCGGGCTGCGTCAGATCGTGCAGCACCACTTCGACAAGCGGCGCGAGCGTCTCGCCGAGCGCTTCGACAATCTTGCGCGCCTCGCGCAGCAGGAGCTGGGTTTCGCAGTCAGGTTTGATCATGAGTGACATTTTGACGATTTTCGACAAAATGTCAAACGCAGCGTGTTTTTTACGCGCTCACGGACCCATCAAGCTGTTCGTTGGCAGCGACAGCGTGCCCTTGTCGACGAAGCGCACGCCGCCGCCGATGCCGCCCGCCAGTCGTCCATGGATCACATAGGGAACACCGCCCGCCTGCACGCCGCCCGCAAAGGCGAAGGCCTGGCGCACTGCGGCAAAGGCCGGAATGGTCAGGGGCACCTCGATCACCGTTTCGCCGAATCGAGGCACGACGCCGCTCTGATCGCTGACGCCGCTGGCAAAGGATCGATCGTTCAGATCGAGGTTCAGCGACACGCCGCTGTAGGCGACAGGAGCATCGTTGGGATTCTGGACGCGCAATTTCACGTTGAAGCGCATCTCCAGCCCGGCGCCCGCGAGCGGTTCGATGCCCGCCACGCTGACCCGCAGCGGCTCCTGGCCCGTCAGCCCCGCACAGCCGCTGAACCAGATGAAGAGGCAAAGGATCGTGCAGAAGAGGCGAACAGAGAGGCGAACCGAGCGCACCGCATCAAGGGCAGACATGGCGTCGTCCGAAGAGGATTGGGGCGCCGATCAGTGTAGCGTGTTTGCCCGGTCGGGCCTTCACATGGCGGCGGCGCGTCTGTCGGCGGCGCCTGGCCATCGGGTAGGATCGCGGGTGATGGCGATGCGGGTTCCAGTTCCACGTTGGGCGTGCCGAGCATCCCGACTGTCCGCGTAGCGGAAGGCGACTGCAGGGCAACCGCAGTGCGACCGCAGGGCTCAACGTCATGGAAATGTCACGACCGATACGCAAAGATATGGCCCCGACTGGCGTCTGACGGGCGAGCGCCTTCAGACGCGATCACGCGATGCCGCGCCCCGCGCGAACCCGTTCAATCCTTTTCCTCACCTTTGGACCTGCGATGAAAGACCGCGAACCACCCGCCTCTCCTGCCGTGAATGAAGAAGCCGACGCTGCGCAGGCACCTGAGCGCCCGAGCCGCCGCCACTTTCTCGGCGGGGTTGCCGCGGTGGCCATGGGAGGCGGACTGGGCGCCTGTGCCATGCCGCCGTCGCACGACGCCGCAGTAACAGGCGCCGCAGCAGGACCGCAATACGATCGTGCGCTGCGCTCGAAGGTCAAAACCGTCGTCGTGATCTACGCGGAAAATCGCAGCTTCAACAATCTGTTCGGCGATTTCCCCGGCGTCCAGCATCCGCTTTCGAGCGTCAAACCGGAACACTACGTGCAGCGCGACCGCGACGGCTCGACCGTCCTGCCGCAACTGCCGGCCGTGCCGGGCGGCTGGCTGCTGAAAGACCAGACTGTGGACGGCGTCAGCTACAAGGCCGGCGTTCAATTCCAGACCAGTCTGCCGAACGCGCCGTTCGCCCTGAAAGGCCCGGCTGGCGAGTATCTGCCGCTGTCGCTCGTGACCCACGATCTGTGGCACGTGTTCTATCAGAACCAGATGCAGATCAACGGCGGCAAGAACGACATGTTCGTCGCGTGGGCCGATTCGGCGGGCTTCACGATGGGTCACTATGCGAATGCCAGCTACGACCTGCGGCTGTGGGATCTCGCCAGCCAGTACGTGCTGTGCGACAACTTCTTTCAGGGTGCGTTCGGCGGCTCGTTCCTGAACCATCACTATCTGATTGCGGCCACGCCGCCCGTCTATCCCGATCCGGCCCACAGCATCGCGAAGTTCCAGATTGCGGAGACCGTCAGCGGACGCCCGGACGATCCGAACCTGAAACCGCTCGCCGTCTCGCCGAAGAGCGCAATGGATGGCATTCCGAAGTTCGGCCCGAGTGCGCTGACGCCGCCGGAAACGCTCGCGGACGGCCGCACGCTCAGCTACGCGGTCAACACGATGATGCCGCCGTTCGCGCCCACGCCCTACAAGGTCGGCGCGAACGGCATGGTCGATTTCACGCAGGACAGCAACGCGATGGCGGTGCCGCCGCAAACGCACGAAAATATCGGCGACAAGCTCAACAAGCGCGGCATCGGCTGGGCGTGGTATGCAGGCGCGTTCCAGCAGACCATCGACATGCACGGCAAGAACACGAACGACGGTACGCCGCTGATCCCGAACTTCCAGTATCACCATCAGCCGTTCAACTACTACGCGAATCTCGGCCCCGGCACGGCGGCGCGCGCGAAGCATCTGCGCGACGGCGGGCTCGGCGACGACGAGTCGACCAACCGTTTCCTCGCCGATGCCCGTGCCGGCCGCCTTCCGGCTGTCACGTTCTACAAGCCGCAGGGCAACCTGAACATGCACGCGGGCTACGCGGACGTCGCATCGGGCGACCGCCACATCGTGCACGCGGTGAAAGCGCTCCAGGCCAGCCCGCAATGGGAAAACATGGTCGTGGTGATCACGGTCGACGAGAACGGCGGCTGGTGGGATCACGTCGCCCCGCCGAAGGGCGACCGCTGGGGACCGGGCACGCGCGTGCCGGCGCTCGTGGTTTCGCCGCTCGCGAAGAAAGGCTATGTCGATCACACCGTGTACGACACAGCGTCGATCCTGCGCCTGATTACGCGTGTGTTCGACCTCGAAACGCTCGATGGCCTTCGCCTGCGCGACGCCGCGATGCAGGAACGCGGGCAAGCGGGCATGGGCGATTTGACCAACGCGCTCGATCTGTCGTCGTGAGTTGATGCGCCTGGCGCCGGGCGCGGCTCAAATAAAGCACCCCAAAGGTCGGATCACGGTCCGACCTTTGGGGTGCGATTCCTCGGCGATAAATGCAGCCACGACATCAGCTTGGCCCGGCTTTCCGAGCACAACAACCACCTGTCGGTATCGGTCCAGTGATCGGACAGGATGGGCATCTCTGACAGATCACGAGCCCCCGTCTTTATCTCGCGAACATCGAATACTTTATTTACGCGTTCGAGCAGATCGGCATACTTGCGCTTGCCAACGCCGCCGATGAGCATGAAGTCGTGAATTTCAACGATAACGTGTGCATCTCGCAAGGTATAAAGGCACTCCTCCGTCAGAACATCGAATTCCCCTGATTCGATGTCCACCAAAACGACGGATTTAGAAAAATCCACTCCGGAAGCGAAAAGGCCCTGCGCAAAATATTGCGTGGCCTCGCCGTAGATATGCACTTTTTCGGAGACTCTGTTAGCCGCCGCGATCTCCCGAAGATTTTCGCGGCTCTCATTCGAAATCTCAAAACAACGAGACTCCGCGTACTTTCCCACCGCAACCATACCGACAGCGTAGAACCCGTCCGCGCCGCCGAGATCGACCAGCGTGTTTCGCGATTCGCTGAGTTGATCGAGGAGACTGCAGACTTCCTGTTCATACAAGCCAAGTAGCTTTGCGCTGTTGTCGGAAGCGCGCCATGTCGCCCGGTTGCCTATGTTGAAGCCCGCCAGGGGACCGTGCTGAACGATTCCTTTGGTGACGTCCATCAGGCGATTCATCAAGAAAAATCGCCGGAGCTCCGCGCCGTCTCTCGTCATTTTGTCCAGCAGGGAAAGCGCATCTTCGTGATTCAACATGTCAGGTAGTCCACATTGATGAGAAAGAACCCACCGCTGCGCCGCTACGATTTGCGCGAGATGTTCAGCAAGGCGCGCAAGGCGGTGGACAAGTTGGAGAAACTGCTCGCAGTACACGTGAAACCGACCTACGAACAGTAGCGCGCAGATCGAAGAACCAGCACCTTGTCTGGCCGGAATTTCGTAGTATTCCCCGTGCCCATGCCCCGTTTATTCTGCATCCCTTAGCAAACTCCGGGCAGCCAAGCTTCGTCACTCTCGGGCACCTTACACGGCGAATTAAACCGGACCATCAGACAGCGACTATGGAAAGCGATACCTCCACGTCTTCAATGGGCGTAGCATGACGCTCGTTGAGTCGGGCCGCGGGCGAGCCGGACGTGCGAGTGAAATAAAACCAGAACGGGGAAGAGAATAATGGGGATCAGCCTCAGTGGTAGCAGCAATGCCGCATCTATGCTTGCCGCAGTCCGTTGCTGCAGCCTCGTGGCATTGCTGGCGCTCGCGAGCGCCGCCCACGCCTACCAGCCCTCCTCTCCCGACGAGTCTCAACTCCAGGAGCACGGTCACTACGTGAACCGCGACGGGCACGAAGTGCATTCGCCGGCTCACTCCCGAAACGGCGGCGTGCCGGCCGGTGCCACCGCAAGGTGTCGCGACGGGACGTACAGCTTCAGCCAGCATCGCTCGGGCACCTGCTCGCGTCATCGCGGTGTCGCGGAGTGGCAATAGAGACGGGTTGGAATCAGGAATTAACACTCACCAAATTATTTTGAATATCTCGATTAGCGCGTTTAAATAAACAGAAGCATCAGCCCCTAATAAATACCGCTCAATTCGACCACAAAAAAGACCGTCGCACCCCGTTTTAGCACGGCCGATTAAATCAAGATAACTCAGCTTGTACCTAAGCCGCTGACGCGGCAGATCAGGCATTGGGCCGCCAGCCTCCGCTGCCTTCGGCCCTCCGGCAGCGCCCAAACCCGCGTCTTACGATTAACCTTCTTTCACATTACATTTTGTAAATCTCTGTTACTATACGCTCCGAGTTGACAGAGGCCGGTCTAATGGGATCGCTGCACGACGCCTCTGAGATATTCAAATTAAGTAATGCGAACTTTATGGAATTGGGTTTTCTCGCAGTCCATTCCAACCCTCATTAATAGGCACCCTCATGAAGAAGACACTCATCGCGCTGGTCGTTGCCGTCGCTCCGATCCCGGCTGCGTTTGCAGCAAGCGGAAACACGATCAACTTCGTCGGCGAAGTCACGGACCAAACCTGTAACGTCGCGATCAACGGCTCGAACGCCAATCCGACTGTGCTGCTTCCGACCGTTTCGGCATCCGAACTGGACACGGCAAATAAGGTCGCCGGCAAGACGAACTTCACCATCAGCGTGAGCGGCTGCAAAGCGGAGACGGCGGATAAGGCAATCAAGACCGTGTTCGTCGGAAACCAGCTCTCGGGCGGCAATCTCCAAAACACGGCGACGGGTACCAGCGCTGCCACACTAGTGGCGCTGCAACTGTTCGATCCCGCCAAATCGAGCGCGCCGTTCGATCTGAGCAAGGGCGGCCACACCGCGTCCGGCCTCACGCTGAAGAAGGGCGAGGAAAATGCATCGTACGATTTCGCCGTCCAGTACTTCTCTGAAGGCAAAGCCACGGCCGGTGCGGTGAACGGCAACGTGCAGTACATGCTTAGCTATCAGTAAAAGCTGTGTCACACAAAAAACAGATACGTCGGAGAGGCGCTGTGGGGCGGGTCAGTTCAAATGTGTCGCTTGCGATCGCACTGCTCGCTTCCAGCGTTTTCGCGGGAACGGCCTGGGGCAGCGTCGTGCTGCCCCATTCCCGTGTGATCTACAACGGGAGTGCGAGCGAGCAAACACTCCGGTTGACGAACCGCGACGAGACCCCCAGCGTGATGCAAGTCTGGGTCGATACAGGGGACGCCAGTTCCACCCCGACTACGGCGAACGCGCCTTTTGTCGTGAGTCCGCCGGTCTTCCGTATCGAACCGAACAGTGGTCACGCGGTGCGGCTCGTGTTCGTCGGTGAAGCCTTGCCGAAGGATCGAGAGACGCTGTTCTATCTGAATACGTTGCAGATTCCGTCCGTGGGCGCGAGCGTCGCGGACAGAAACAGGATGACCCTGCTGCTGCGCAACCGGATCAAGCTTTTTTATCGTCCGGCTGAAATCGTGGGCGATCCGGCGCTGGCACACGAAACGCTTGGTTTTCATTTCACCGCAGGTAAAGCAGGGAGCGAAAAAATAGTTGCAGATAACGGGTCGGGCTATTACGTATCGCTCGTCGAGGGAAAACTTAAGTGCGGCTCACACACTGCGACATTCGAACCCGACATGATCGCGCCGCACTCAAGCCGCGAATGGAGCGTAAAGGGAAATTGTCCACTCAACGGGGAAATCGTCCATGTTAGTGTTCGATATATTGACGATTACGGCGCAGTCAGGGATGCAGAATATAAAGCTGCAATCCCCGACCTGAAATGAGATGTCTTATAGACGACATCCCAAACGCACATCCTCACGTCGGTCAGTCAAGAAGAAAGTCCTGCTCCGTTCGTCCCTGTTTTGCGCCACATTCGCACTCTTCACCACGACAAGTCACGCGGTAAGTGTAGCAGCGCCAAACGATGTGCCCTCGTCCAATGACTCGCCCGACGCTTTCGGTTTCGACAGTTCGCTGCTGGTCGGATCGCCGATTGGCGTGGCCGATATTGAGCGCTTTAATAAGCCCAATACGGTCGAGCCGGGTGAATATCGGGTTGACATTTACGTCAATAAAGTTTTTCTGGCGAGTCAGGCAGTCGAGTTTCGCCGGGAGGACAACGACGATGAGGTTCGCCCGTGCCTGAGCGACGCGCTTCTGGAATCGAGTGGTGTAATCGTGCGCAGCGAGAACGCAGGCGCCGCCGTTGGACAGCAGCCATGCGCACCGCTCGCGACACGCGTGCCCGGTGCGTCCGCAACGTTCAATCTGCCGCACCTGCGTCTCGACCTCGACGTACCGCTCAATCAGATGAAGCGCACGGCACGCGGCGCAGTCGATCCGGCCAACCTCGACGCTGGCCGGACGATGGGATACGTCAACTATGACTCGAACTACTACACGGCGTCGACCACCCGGAATCTCTTTCACTCGCTTTATGTCGGAACCCAGTCCGGCATAAACGTCGGGCTGTGGCGCCTTCGCGAGCAGGGTACGCTCACCTACTCCGGCGGCTCCGGGCGGAACACCACCACCTGGAACAATATCCGCGCGTACGCCGAACGGCCGCTGGTTTCGATCGGCAGCAAGCTCGAACTGGGTCAGAGCTATACGAATAGCCTGCTCAGCCCGGTCGCCTATACCGGCGTTCATCTCGAATCGGACGAGCGGATGCTGCCCGATTCGATGCTCGGCTATGCGCCCACCGCCAAGGGTATCGCCCGGACCAACGCACGTGTGGTCGTGAGCCAGAACGGCAACGTGATCTATCAGACGACGGTCGCACCCGGTCCGTTCGTGATCGACGATCTCCAGCCGACCGGCTATTACGGCGATCTGGTCGTCCGCGTGTATGAAGCCGACGGTCAGGAATCCTCGTTCAAAGTACCGCTCCTGGCCGCCGTCACTTCGCTGCGGCCTGGCATGTGGCGCTACGGCATCACACTGGGCCGGGTGCGGCAGATCGAAGGCGCAAAAGCCGTGTTCGCCGATCTCGCCTATGAACGCGGATTGACCAACACGCTCACGGTCAATGGCGCCTTGCGTGTGGCCACGGGCTATCAGTCGGCGCTTGTCGGCGCTGTGCAGGGCACGTCAGTCGGCACGTTCGCCGCTAATGTCATATGGTCGAATGCGTTCGACGAAACCGGCAAGCGCGTGCATGGCTGGCAGACCACCCTCAGCCACAGCCATACGCTGCAGCCGACGCATACGACATTTGCCGTGACAGCATACCGTTACTCGTCCAGCGGCTATCGCGACCTGCTCGATGCGCTCGGCGCGCGCGCCGCCTACCAGGATGGCCGGACCTGGCGATCGAGCACCTACCGGCAACGCGATCGCCTCACTGCGAACATCAACCAGGGCCTTGGCCGCTACGGCACCGTGTTGTTGTCCGCATCGGCAAGCGGCTACTACAAATCGAGCTCGCGCGACACGCAGTATCAGATCAGCTACAGCAACCACGTCAAGTCGATCGACTACGCGATTTCGGTCGTCCGCCAGCGCTATCTCTCGCTCGACAGCAGCAGCGACCCTGTTATCGGCAGCGGCTCGCCCTTCGTCGCGCGCCGGACGTACCGCGGCGATACGGCGGTCATGGCGACGGTCTCCATTCCGCTCGGCCGGAGTTCGCGCTCTCCGACCGTTTCCAGCAGCATCGCCAGCGGCAGCAATCGAGGCGCGTCTTATCAAGTGTCCATGAACGGCGCGATCGGCGAAACGCAACCGTTGAGCTATGGCGTAAATGTTGCGGGTACAACGGAAGGCGGGCAACCGACTGTGAGCGGCGCCTTGCAGCACAACTTCTCCGCGGTTCAGGCCGGCGTGAGCGCATCGCAAGGCAGCGGTTTCTGGCAGGCAGGCGCGAATCTACGCGGCGCGGCCGTCGTGCATGCGGGTGGTGTGACGTTCGGGCCGTACCTGAGCGATACGTTCGGGCTTGTCGAAGCAAAAGGCGCGGAAGGCGCAACGCTGCGCAACGCAAACGGTGTGAAGGTCAATCGCTCCGGGTACGCGATCGTGCCGTCACTCACGCCTTACCGGAACAACGACGTCGCACTCGACTCGAAGGGCATTCATCACAAAGCCGAGCTGACGACGAGCGAGGTTCGTGTCGCGCCGTATGCCGGGGCGGCCGTGTTGCTGAAGTTTGCGACGCGAACCGGCCACGCCGTGCTCATTCGCGCGAATACGTCCGAAGGGTTACCGATTCCGCTCGGCGCGAACGTGATAGACGCCACCGGTACGACGATCGGGATTGTCGGCCAGGGAAGCCAGGTCTATGCGCGCGTGCCCGATACGCAAGGGACGCTGATCGCCGAATGGGGCGGCCAGTCGACAGATCGTTGCACGATCGACTATCGGCTGGATGCAGCGCAAACCAGCCTGGCGATTGCCCGTCTTGACGGCCAGTGCGTATCGCCGCCGCAGACGAAATTCGTTGCGAAAAAATAAAACGCCCGCGTTAATCAAATGGATTCTTTGACATGCTTATTGACCATTCGAATAAAGCCGATCCAGCCCGAGTGAAGATGAAAACCGGACCGGAAACAATGTACGCGCGGCGAACTACTTGGGCGGCAACGCTGGTGCTCCTGGCAATGGTGCTCGTGCCGGGTTCGGTCCTGGCTCAATCGAAGAAGACGGGTTGCTGGAAGATCGAAACCAAAACGGAAAGCAAGGACTCGGAGAAGTATACGCAACCCGGCCTCACCTATGGTCCCTGGACGGGCGCGGTTGAATCGGCAGGTAAAGAGGCGTATCCCATGACAATCCAGATCACGAGTTTCTCCAACGAGGGCGCCTTGCTCGGAAGCACCGTGTCATCGCTCCACGATCTGGGCGCCGGAGGCAATCGCGATCCCTACAGAAGCGAGCAGGTATTGTTTCGGTGCTCGCCCGAGGCAGCCTACGCGATGTACGAGTACTACTCGACAAACGGCAGCAGCGGCACGGCCGGCTCCTGGGACGCTAGCCAGCAATCCGGCATCGCCGGTACCTACCGGTTCCCCCAGAAGGACGTCGTATCGCGTGTCACCAACCTGGACACCGGTGAGGTGGTGACACGCAACTGGAAGATGCGGGCGTTGTCTGGCGTGGATCGAGATGAGCAGGATTGGTTTCTCGTGAAAGTGAAGAATTTCAGCCGGTACAAGGTCGATCTTTTTCAATGCAAGCGCTGCGGTTCAACAGACGATGACGCGAAGCAGCCGATCGCCTACGTCGCGTTCAAGGGCGGATCTAGTGCCCACGATAGCCAGATCAGTGCAGGGCTATCAAACGGCGCCGACCACAGCAGCAGCTATGCGGGCCGGCCTAACGAATGGCCTGGCGCGATTAACCCAAAGCTGGACCTCAAAACGCGAATCAACACGGTGACCTGCGCCGTGCACAATACGACGCCGACGATTCGTTTTCCACCCATGTCGGTGGCGGAGCTCAATAGCTACCATGGCGTCACGATGCCGATCACGATCGACATTCAGTGTGAAAAAAATTTCGTCAAAAACGACAGCGGAACGGCCGCATTTAAAACCGCAATGGGCATCATGGCTCGCGAGGAGAACGCGGCGAGCGCGAAACCGCTGGCACTCGTGACGGGGGGAGACGCCGTGACCTATCTGCTGTCTGACGGCTACGGCAAGAAGCTGAATGTGGCAAAGGGCGTTGGCGTCAAGCTGACCCGGCCGGACAAGTCGGATATGTATTTCCTCACCAAACGTTACCTCACGGAGCGCGGCGCCGTGGACGGCTGGTATCCGGTGCTCCAGGATGCGACGCAAACCGGCTCGGACACCAACTGGCACTACTACACGCGCACCGTCAATGCAACCTTCGAGGCGTTTAAGCCCAAGCAATATAAGGTCACCCCTGGAAAATACAACGCAACGGCGGAAGTCGTCATTTCGATCCAGTGATGTGATGTCGATGTCCGAACGTCATATGCCTGTCCCGGTGAAAACACGGTTCGCCCGGCACGCGGCCAGCCATGCAATTCGTGCGTCGCTCTGCGTGGCCCTGTACGCGGCGACGGCGGGTGCGATGCAGGCTATCGCCGGCGTGACGCCGACGGTATCGCGGGTTGTGATACCTGCGGACGTCACCGAAGTATCGGCGCAACTCGTCAACATCAACACGTATCCGGTGCTGGTTCAGGCGTGGGTCGACGATGGCGAACTCCATACGACGCCACAGGAGTCGACTGCACCTGTCATCGCACTGCCGCCGATCTTCCGGATGGATGCCCATGAGCGGAAAAACCTGCGGTTGATCAATTCGGGCGCGCCGTTGCCGACTGATCGGGAGTCGCTGTTCTGGCTGAGTCTGCACGAAATTCCATCGACGTCGAAAAACAACTTTGGCGACGCGCAGACCGTGACGATCACGATGCGCACCCAGTTCAAAGTATTCGTGCGGCCCGTTGACAAGCTTCCGTATCCTGCGACCGAGTTGCCGAAGCGGCTGACGTTTTCGGTGACCGGCGCGAACGCCGGTCTCGTGCTTTCGGTGCACAACCCAACGCCGTATTACGCGACGATCAGCATGTTGAATGTTTCGGTGGGCGATACATCGCAACCGGCGGCAGTCGACATGCTCGCGCCGTTTTCTGATGCGTCGGTTCGACTGGATAGGCTCCGCGCCCAGGCAGGCGATCAGGCGATGGTTAAGTTCGCGTTGATCGATGACGATGGCAACCAGGTGGAGAGTGAGCGGAGTGCGTCGGTCAACGACTAAGAGGTTTATACGTAACGGCGTGACGCATTTCACCGAATATAAATAGATCGCGGTATTGGCTCATGGAGCCAGATGCGGCTGCTCATTGCGCCGCTGATTCTGCATTTTTGAAGGTAACGTAAAAATTAAAATCAGATTAAAGACAATACGCGCACGGCAAAATGCCTGCGCGGCAACACTGGCATTTCTGGCAATGGCACTCGTACCAGGTTCGGTCCTGGCTGCATCGACTTCGAAGGGTTGCTACAAGATCAACGGCGAAAACATCGACAAGAACTCATCGACGTATACGCAACCCGGCTCCATCGCCAAATCCTGGGGCGGCGCGGCTGACAAGGCGGGTAATGGCGCGTATCCGATGACAGTCCAGTTGACGAGTTTCTCCAACAACGGCGACTTGATCGGAAGCAGCACCGCATCGCTCGACGATATGGGCTACGACGGCGCCGGTGGCTACACAGGTGAACAAATATTGTTTCGGTGCTCTCCCGATTCAGAAGGCGCGATGCACGAATACTTCTCGACAAATGGCGACAACCCTAATTCCGGCGGCACTGAGGTGAACGACAAGACAGGTATCCCCGGTACTTACCAGTTTCCGGAGAATGGCATTGTCTCGCGTGTGACGAACGTGGACACGGGTCAGGTGGTGAAGCGCCACTGGCAAGCGCGGTTGATGACCGGCCTGGATAAAGATGAGCAGGGCTGGTTTCTCGTGAAAGTGAAGAATTTCAGCCGCTACAAGGTCGATCTGTATCAATGCACGGACTGCGGTTCAAAAACGGATTGGAAGATGGAACCGATTGCGTACGTCGCGTTCAAGGGCGGTGCAAGCGGCAACATCACCAGCTCAGGTCTCTCCATTGGCGCCGATCACAATGGCAACGTTTCGGGCTGGCATCACCACTGGCCTGGCGCGATTCACCCAAAGCACAATCTCAACGTGCGAACCGCAAAGGTGACCTGTGCCGTGCGCAATACGACGCCGATGGTTCGTTTTCCACCGATGTCGGTGGAAGAGCTCGAACGCGGCGAGAAGGCGACGATGCCGATCACGATCGACATTCAGTGCGAAAGCGGATTCGGCAAACTCAGTAGCGGACTGAACGAGAATCAAACCGCGATGGGCATCATGGCCCGGGAGGAGAACGTGGGGTACGCAAAACCACTGGGACTCGTAACGGGCGGAAGCGCCGTGAGTGATCTGTTGTCCGACGGCTACGGCAAGAAGAATGTGGCAAAGGGCGTTAGCGTCACGCTGACCCGGCCAGGCAACAAAGGGATGATATTTTTCCTCACCAACCGTTACGCCACGACGGGCGGCTACAAGGACGGCTGGTATCCGGTGCTCCAGGATACAACGCAGACCGGCTCGGACAGCAACTGGGACTACTACACGCGCACGGTCAATGCGACCTTCGAGGCGTTTCGTCCCAAGCAAGATAAGGTCACCGCCGGAAAATACAAAGCGACAGCAGAAGTCGTCATCTCGATCCAGTGATGTGACGCCAATGTCTGAACGCCGCACGCCTGTGCCCCGTCCTGGAACAGGTTGAAAGTAGTCTTCAAGGAAACGCCCGATGCACCGCATCGGGCGTTTTGTATTTGAGGGCGGTATGTAGCCGCTCGTAGTGATAGATGCGCACCAACTGCTCAACCATCGTTGCCGCCTGCCTCTGTCAGAAGGCGGTTCGCCCGGTACGCGGCCAACCATGCGATTCGTGCGTCGCTCCGTGTGGCCATATACGCGGCGTCTGCTGGCGCAATGTCAACGATATGTCGGTGTCCGAACTTTACAAATCACCCGAACAACCTCGCGTTGCGCTGCGTCAATGAACGACGTGATCGGCGAGACGCGAACATCGATAACTATGCTTGACTGTCGCGGTTACGGCGCGAACCGGATCGGCCATTGCCCGTCTCGACGGCCTGTGCGCGTATGTAAGCCGCTCGCCGCCGAAGACGGAGCACATTGCGAAGAAATGAAGCGCTTTCGTCAATCAAATGGATGACTAAAGATGAAAACCAGATTGAAGACACTGCGCACGCGGCAAACTGCCTGCGTGGCAACGCTAGCGCTCCTGGCAATGGTGCTCGTACCGGGTTCGGTTCTGGCTCAATCGACTCTGACGGGTTGCTACAAGATCACCGTCGCAAACAGCGACCCGAACTCGGCGTGGCATACGGAACCCAACGCCATCGTCAAAAGCTGGGACGGCGCATGGGACTGGGCCGGTGATGGCGCGTATCGGATAACGGTCCAGATGACGAGTTTCTCAAGCGACGGCGACTTGATCGGAAGCGGCACCGCAACGGTCGACGATATGGGCTACAGCGGCGCCGGTGGCTACAACGGCAACCAGATATTGTTTCGGTGCTCTCCCGATTCAAGCGCCTCGATGTTCGAATTCTTCTCGACAAACGGCGATAACGATAATGCCGGCGGTACCGACGTTAGCAAATTAACCGGTATCCCCGGTACCTACCAGTTTCCTGAGAAGGGCATTGCATCGCGCGTGACGAACGTGGACACGGGGCAGGTGGTGAAGCACACCTGGCAAGCGCGCTTGATGACCGGTCTGGATACGGATAAGCAGGGCTGGTTTCTCGTGAAAGTGAAGAATTTCAGCCGGTACAAGGTCGATCTTTTTCAATGCAAGGCCTGCAAATCATTCGAGCAGAACGCGCAGCCGATCGCGTACGTCGCGTTCAAGGGCGGTGCAAGCGGCAACATCCCCAGCCAGTATCTCAAGATTGGCGACGATCACAGGTACAACTATGATGGCTGGCATCACTACTGGCCTGGTGCGATTCACCCAAAGCAGAATCTTAAGGTGCGAACCGACAAGGTGACCTGCGCCGTACGCAATACGACGCCGGTGGTTCGTTTTCCAACGATGTCGGTGGCGGAGCTTGAACGCGGCGAGAAGATCACGCTGCCGATCACGATCAACATTCAGTGCGAAAACGGATTCAGCAAACTCAGTAGCGGACTGAACGCCAATCAAACCGCAATGGGCATCCTGGCGCGGGAGGAGAACGTGGGGTACGCAAAAAAACTGGGCCTCGTAACAGGCGGAAGCGCTGTGAGTGATCTGCTGTCAGACGGCTACGGCAAGAAAAATGTGGCACAGGGCGTTAGCGTCACGCTGACCCGGCCGGACAAAGGGATCGTATTTTTCCTCACCAACCGTTACGTCACGATGGGCGGCTACAAGGACGGCTGGTATCCGGTGCTCCAGGATACAACGCAAACCGGCTCGGACAACAACTGGGACTACTACACGCGTACGGTCAATGCGACCTTCGAGGCATTTCGTCCCAAGCAAGAGAAGGTCACCGCCGGAAAATACAATGCAACCGCGGAGGTCGTCATCTCCATCCAGTGACGTGACGCCAGTGTCCGAACGCCATACGCTTGCCTCGATCCAAAAACGGTTCGCAAGGTACGAGGCCGGCCTCACGTTACTCGATGGGTCAGTGAACGGCGCGCGCTGCGAGCCGCGAATGTTGAACTATGGTTGAATATCGCGGGTACGACGCAAGGCGGACAACCCACTCCGAGTGACGCCTTGCGGCACAAGGATTATTCGACATGCTTATTGACTGTTCGAATGAAATCGATCCAGCCAGCGTAAGGATAAAAACCGCATCGGAAACCCTGCGCGCGCAGACGGACAGACGTTCGCGCGTCAGCGACGCTCAAAGCGCCTTGCGCTTTTTGGGGCCGGTGATCCGGGGCGCGCGGCAAAGTGCCTGCGTGGCAACGCTGGAGTTCCTGACAATGACGCTCGTACCGGGTTCGGTCCTGGCTGCATCGCTTGAGAAGGGTTGCTGGAAGATCGAAGGCGAAACGAGCAGCGAGTACTCGCCAAAGTATACGCAACCCGGCACCATCGCCAGATACTGGGGTGGCGCGACTGACGGCGCGGGTGCGGCCGCGCATAAGATGACGGTCCAGATGACGAGCTTCACCAGGGACGGCGCCTTGATCGGAAGCAGCATCTCATCGCTCAACCATCTGGGTCGTGAAGGCCTCAATGGCTACAACGGCGAGCAGGTATTGTTTCGGTGCTCTCCCGATTCGGTCGTCTCGATGCACGAATTCTTCTCGACGAACGGCGACAACAGGCATGCGGGCGGTACTGATATGAGCCACGAGTCCGGCGTCCCCGGCACCTACCGGTTCCCTGAAAAGGACATCGTATCGCGCGTAACCAACGTGGACACCGGTCAAACAGTGACGCGCAACTGGCTGGCGCGGCAGATGAACAATCTGGATACGGATAAGCAGGGCTGGTATCTCGTGAAAGTGAAGAATTTCAGCCGGTACCAGGTCGAACTATTTCAATGCAAGACCTGCGGTTCTGAATCGAATAACGCGCTGCAGCCGATCGCGTACGTCGCATTCAGGGGCGGAGCCAAAGGCACCCACGTCATCAACGACGCGCTGGCGGTTGGCACCGATCACGCGGTGAACACCACAGGCCAGCCTGAATTCTGGCCTGGCGCAATTAGCCCGAAGCGGGACCTCACCGTGCGAACCGGAAAGGTGACCTGTGCCGTACGCAATACGACGCCGGTGGTTCGTTTTCAGACGATGTCGGTGGCGGAACTCGAGAGCAGGAAGAACGTCACGCTGCCGATCACGATTCGCATTCAGTGCGAAAAAGCATTCGGCAAACCCAGTAGCGGAACGGACGCCAATCAAACCGCAATGGGCATCATGGCTCGCGAGGAGAACGCGGGGAACGCAAACCGGCTTGGACTCCTGACGGCTGGAAGCGCCGTGAGTCATCTGCTGTCTGACGGCTACGGCAAGAAGAATGTGGCAAACGGCGTTGGCGTCAAGCTGTCCCGGCCGAACGGCAAGCAGATGTATTTCCTCACCAACCGTTATGTCACGATGGGCGGCGCCAAGGACGGCTGGGATCCGGTGCTCAACGATGCAACGGAAAGCGGCTCGGACAGCAACTGGAACTACTACACGCGCACGGTCAATGCGACCTTCGAGGCGTTTGATCCCGGGAAAGAGAAAGTCACCGCCGGAAAATACAACGCGACAGCGGACGTCGTTATCTCGATACAGTGATAAAAAGAAAAACCCCGCACAAAGGCGGGGTTGATCTTTACCGTTTTCGACTACGAGATTTCAAAACGGAATATCGTCATCCATTTCATCAAAACCGCCGCCAGCCGGCGCGTTCGAACGACCACCGCCACCACCGCCGCTCGCACGCGGCGCGCCGCCACCAGCCGCACGACCGCCGCCACGCGGCTGCTCGGCCGGCTCGCGGCTATAGCCGCCGTCATCGCCGCCCATCGACGCCCCGCCGCTGCGGCCACCCAGCATCTGCATCTGGTCCGCCACGATTTCCGTCGAGTAACGGTCGGTGCCGTCCTGCGCCTGCCACTTGCGCGTGCGGATACGACCCTCGATATACACCGACGAGCCTTTCTTCAGGTACTCCGACACGATTTCGGCCAGGCGGCCAAAGAACGACACGCGGTGCCATTCGGTCATTTCCTTGAATTCGCCCGATGCTTTGTCCTTATAGCGGTCGGTCGTCGCGAGGCGAATGTTCGCCACCGCGTCGCCGCTCGGCAGATAGCGCACTTCCGGATCGGCCCCGAGGTTGCCGACGAGTATGACCTTGTTCACGGATGCCATGAAATTCTCCTGTTGTGCCCAAGGACAGTTTCTTTTGTCAAAGGGACAAGCTATTTGTCAAAAATAGAGCCTGGGGACGTTTCCTGTCAAAGCCCGCGCTCCGCCAGAGTCCGTCCAACAGGACATTCCAAATCAGATCCACACCGGTCGCAACACGGCCCCACATATTCGAACCCGTCGCAACTGGCCTGGCATCCCGAACTCCTCCAGTGAAGGAGATCGATTTGCCCGAAATTGTAACCGAGGGCCGCGGGTTGCCCCCATCGAGCATTCGAACGATGGCCAATATGGATATGGCGACGCGGTCAAGCCTGGCCTTGGGTCGGGGATCGTTGCCCACCAATCGCCGGGCATCGGTCGAATCGACATCGATGCTGAGCGGCTTCGTCACCGTACGCCAGTCATTCTTCACTCCGACGAAACGGCAGCCACCCTGCGCAACAACAAGCAACTGCTCGCCAGGTGCGCCATCAGCGCTTTTCGTTCGTCTCGCATACGGTCGTCGTGGGCTACACTCAAGGCCGCCGGAACGACTGCGTGAGCCTTGTACCCAGCGATAAACAGCGTTTCGCCTTCAATTTCGGGGTAGATGAGTTATGGAACGCTGCCTTTGCCAATTTAAAGGTTCGCCAGGGAGCGACCAGGCATGCGTCTGAGCAAGTTGTTGCGACGGTCCTCCCGTATAGCGTCCGAAACCGAAGACGGCAAGTCACAGGGTTGGAGATTTGCACTTCACCGTATCGGCTTCGCGAGGTTTTTGGCGGCCGTCACTCTCATCCTGGGAGGCATGTGGCTATTTCTCGGTATTCTTGAAGACGTTCTCAGCAGCGACCCTTTGGTCACCGTCGACCGGATGCTTCATGACCGCCTGCAGGTGCTTCGCGTTCCGCTGTTCGACCACGTGATGGTGGCAGTTTCGGAGCTTGGCGATGCGGCCGTCACGATTCCCGTGTGCCTGGCCGTGCTCGCCGCGCTCCTGTTTCGGCGCGAATGGCGGTCGGCCGGCTACTGGATCGTTGCGATCGCGGCGGCTGAAGCCTCGGTCAAGTTGCTCAAGCTCGCTGTTCAGCGGTCCCGGCCAGTGTCGATCTACGAAGGCATTGAGCGTTTTTCCTTCCCCAGCGGCCACGCGACGTTGAGCATTGTCGTCTATGGCTTCCTCACCTACCTCGTGTGTCGAGGGCTTCGGAGGGCGGTGCAGTTCAGGATTGCCATGACAATCGGTCTGGTCATAGCGCTAAATTCCTTTTCGCGTCTCTACCTCGGCGTTCACTGGTTTTCCGACATCATCGCGGGTCTCAGTCTCGGCATGGCCTGGATTACGTTTCTATCGGTCGCCCATCATCTGCGGGATCGAGACAGGCAAGGTTCCTCCGTGCTGTGGATATCCGCACTTGTGACTTTCCTGGCCGCTGCCGCGATTCACATCGCCCTGTCCCACGCCGTTGATTCTGGACGCTACGCCATGTAGCCGAAGATGGGATCAGGGACGAATATCCACTTCACGCATTCATACGCTGGCGCGCACGGTCATTGCGCAACACCTCATCTGACCGCGCGACGCCAGCCTCATGCGTCGGAGCAGGCACAACGGGAGCATTACCGGAAGGCCTTCAGGGCTTCACGGTATGCCACATACCCTTGAATCCGTCGCCTTTCATTTGACCGGCTTGTTTGTCCTGCGCAAAGCGATACAGGGGGTGGCCCTTGTAGGTCCATTGATGCTTTCCGTCACTGGCGGCGATGAGCCCCCAGTCGCCGCTCGCCTTGTCGTATGAATCCGCGACGGCTGCGGACCAAATGGCGGTACAGGCGCCGACGCAGGCGCTCTTGCCCGGCACCGTGTCCTTGTCGAACGTGTAGAGCGTCATTCCATCGTCGTCGACGACCATTCCGTTCGAAACCTTTGGAGTCTCCGCGGCCGACACAATGGGCAGGGCGCAAACAATGATGCACAACAGGGTTCTGGTCATGATTTCAATCCTTGCATAGGTGCGGCGGCAACGTCACCGCACGACCGAACGGCGCGAAGATCGCAACCGGGGCTCGAAGCCGTGCCAAAGATCGACACTGCGCGACTCGCGTAACACTTAAACGATTGATCCGGGGTCCTATTCCGTTCCTAGCGCGCTACGCTCTGATGCACGGCGGACGGATGCGCGCGCATGGCGTAATGTCGAGGCGAAACCTCCGGTACCGCGATGTCACCTGCCAGGACTCCCGTTTCAATCCTGCTCCCGCAAGCGGGCGTGGACCGGCGTGCGCTGCTGCTGCTCGCTGCGCGGAGTCTGCGCGGAATCTGCGACGGGTTCGTCGCCGTGCTGCTGCCCGCGTATCTTCTGTCGCTCGGTTTCGGGAAGCTCACGGTAGGCCTGATCGGCACCGCGACGTTGTTGGGCTCAGCCGTTGCGACTGTCGTCGTCGGCTTGATCGGCGGCCGTTACCCGCAGCGCGCGCTGTTGCTCTTCGCCGCCGCCCTGATGGCCGCAACCGGCCTGGCGTTTGGATTCCTGTCGTCACTCTGGCCGCTGCTCGTGGTGGCGTTTGCAGGCACGCTCAACCCGAGTTCGGGCGATGTCAGCCTGTTTTTGCCGCTCGAGCACGCACGCCTCGCCGAATTCGCGCAGGGCGACGCCCGAACCGCGCTTTTCGCCCGCTACAGCCTCGTCGGCGGGCTGTCGGCTGCACTCGGCGCACTCCTCGCCGGACTCCCGGACTGGATCGCCGCGCATACCGTCGTTTCCGCGCTCGTCACCATGCGCTCGATGTTCATCGTCTACGCGCTCACAGGCGTCGCTGTATTCCTGCTGTATCTGCGTTTGCCGAAACGTGAGGCGCACGCGGCGACGGTCCACACGCCACTTGGGCCGTCGCGCGGGTTCGTCACACGTCTTGCGCTCCTTTTCGCCGTCGACGCGTTCGCGGGAGGCCTGCTCGTCAACTCGCTGCTCACGTTGTGGCTGATCCAGCGCTTTGGTCTTTCGCTTGCCGCCGCAGGACAGTTCTTTTTCTGTTCCGGCCTGCTGGGCGCGGGTTCGCAACTGGCCGCCGCACCCATTGCTCGCAGGATCGGCCTGCTCAACACCATGGTGTTCACCCACATTCCTTCGAGCGTGTGCCTGATCGCGGCCGCCTTCACACCAACCCTACTGCCGACTCTGGTCTTGTTGCTTGTGCGCAGTGCGCTGTCGCAACTCGATGTGCCGACCCGGAGTGCTTACGTGATGGCCGTCGTGACGCCCCCCGAACGACCGGCCGCCGCGAGCTTTACGGCGGTGCCGCGCAGCCTCGCGGCGGCGGTGGCGCCGACGATCACAGGCGGGCTGCTTGGAGCCGGCTGGCTCGGCGCGCCGTTGATCGTGTGCGGCACGCTCAAGATCGCCTACGATCTCGCGGTGCTTGCCGCTTTCCGCCATATCAGACCCGACGGAGGATGATCGTGACCGGCAGGCAAGGCACCGGCACGCGGCACATCGTCTGGAGTCGTCACTCGCGAGGCTATGGTCCCGGCACGTGGGCGGTTTGTTTGACGCCCGCTTTCGAAGTCAGGTCCTGCAACGCCGCGGCGACGTCGTCGATTACGACCGCCTTCACCTGATTGCGCCCCGCCGACTTGGCGACGTACAGCTGCGCATCCGCCAGCTGGAGCAGTTGCGCCGGTTCGCCGCCGCGCGTCGACCACGCAGTCGCACAGCCGATGCTCACGGTCACCATGCCTTGCGCGCTGCCCTCGTTGGGCAGCCCCAGCGCCTCCACGCGCTCGCGGATGGTTTCCGCAATGGTGAGCGCGTCCGCACCGGGCGTCTCGGGCAGCACCGCGGCGAACTCCTCGCCGCCGTAGCGCGCGACGATGTCGATCGTGCGTCGCGCCGCCGCGCCGATGCAGTGTGCGACGGCGGCAAGCGCCCGGTCTCCGGCCGCGTAGCCGTGGCTGTCGTTGAACATCTTGAAGTGGTCGATATCGACGAACAGGATCGACAGCGGCGTGCCGTGGCGCCGCGCAAGCTCCCACGTCGCGGCGAGCCGCATTTCGAGCACCCGGCGGTTCGACAATCCGGTCAGCGGATCGGTCGCGGCGAGCATCGCCAGATCGCGCTGCGCCCGGATCTTGTCGCGCATGGCGAACGCGAGCGCCCACGTGCCGAGCACGAGCAGGACCGCGAATGCGAGCGCAATCACTTCCGTCACGATGCTCTGCCAGCGCCAGTTCGCGAGCACGCTATCCAGTGTCGGCGCAACAATCGCGATCAGCGGCGTGCCCTGGATACGCGAAAACGAATAGATGTGCTGCACGCCGTGTTCGTCCGCGCCGATGACCGAGCCGCTGCGCTGCGCCGCAATCGTCGCAAAGGCGGGCAAGTGCGCGATGCTGGTGCCGATTTCGTCTTCGGAAAGCGGCTTGCCCGCCAGCACCGTGCCGTCGTTGCGCACGATCAGCAAGCGGCCGCTTGCATCGACGTTGATGTACGAGAACAGTTGCCGCAGGCGCTCGACGGGCAGTATGACGACCCCGACGCCCTCGAAGATGCCGTCCGGTCCGTCGATGCGGCGCGTCAGCGCGATCGACAACTCGTTGTCCGGGGGACGGAACGGTTGCGACACATAGAGGCCGACTTGCCGGTCGCGCCGGTGAACGGCGAAGTACGGACGGTCGCCGAGATCGGCGCCCTTGTCGGCGCGGCGCGCGCCTTCCAGGACGCGTCCATCGGCGCCGACCACGAATGCGCCCTCCGTCGCGGGGCCGAACAGGATCCGCGAGCGCAGATCATCGGGCAGATTCCATACGCGCACGTCTTGCGCGCCCGACACCATTCTTTGTAGATAGAGGTCGTGGAACTGCGCGTTTTGTTCGATATCGCAGGCGATGGAGGCGATCAGGTTCTCCGACGCCTCGCGTGCCCGGTAGGACACTTCCGCGCGTGACGCGAAGATGCTGATGAGCGGCACCGCCGCGACAGCAACGGCGATGATCGACCCGCAGAGGGCGACGATCCACGGATGATTGCCGACGCGCTGCGTGATGGCGGTGGCCAGCCGGCCGTTCCGTGTGCGCCTTGTGCGCCTTGTGCGTCGTGCGGTGGCGGATGAGGGAGACGGCTCTGCCATGATGGCCCCGCGATCGGTTCCCCGGTTCGGTCCTGGCAGACCGCCGAAAAACGCGTTGAGGGTGCGAGCCGTGAGCGGCGCGCGCAAGGCGGGTGTCTTCCGCTCGCGCGGAGCGCCTTGGCGCCAATAATACCCTTGTGCCGGTATCAGGCGCGCTTGGGCGGCGCCTTCATGTTGGCCGCGACAATCAGCCAGGACAGGACGAGCCCGGAGCACGTATAGAACACCGTGCTTGCGCCACCATGCTTGAGCAGCCAGCCGCCGACCACGCCGCCGAGCGCGAGCCCGATGGACTGCGTGGTGTTGTACACGCCCGTGGCCGCGCCCTTGCGCGCGCCCGGCGCGAGCTTCGAGACGAGCGACGGCTGCGACGCTTCCAGGATATTGAAGCCGAGGAAGTAGATGAAGAGCACCGCGCCGACGATCGTCAGCGTGTGCGCGAGCGAGCCGAGCAGCAACTGGCCGATCAGGATGAGCGCAATCGCGCTGACGAGCACCGCCTTCATCTTGCCCTGCTTTTCGGCGACGATGATGGCCGGGACCATCATCACGAATGCGAGACCCATCACCGGCAGATAGATCATCCAGTGCGACGAGACCGGCAGGCCCGCATCGACGAGCAGGCGCGGCACCACGAGGAAGAGCGCCGTCTGCGTCGCGTGCAGCACGAGCACGCCGTAGTTCAGGCGCAGCAGCTCGACGTTGTGCAGTACCTCGGCAAAGGGCGCGCGCACGTGCACGGGCTTGGGCGCATCGGGCACCACCCAGAGCACGACGCCCACCGCGAGGATCGAGAACACGCCGACCAGCGTGAAAAGCCCGCTCATGCCGACCCAGTGAAACACGATCGGTGCGCCCACAATGGCGACCGCGAACGAAATGCCGATCGAGCCGCCCACCATCGCCATGGCCTTGGTGCGGTGCTCTTCGGCGGTGAGGTCGGCAATGAACGCGATCACCGCGGACGACACCGCGCCCATGCCCTGAATCACCCGGCCGACGATGATCCAGTTGATGTCGTGCGCGAACGCGGCGACGAAGCTGCCGAGTGCGAAGATCACGAGCCCCGAGGCGATCACGGGTTTGCGCCCGATCCGGTCGGAGAGCCAGCCGTAGAATATGTAGAGAAGCGATTGCGTGACGCCGTAAGCGCCGAGCGCGATGCCGACCAGCAGCACGTTGTCGCCGCCGGGGATCGTTTTCGCGTAAACCGAAAACACCGGCATGATCATGAAAAGGCCCAGCATGCGCAGCGCGAAGATCGCAGCGAGCGACACGGTCGCGCGCAACTCGGGCGCGGACATGCGTGATGAAGTGGCGGACGGATTGGACATCGGAGAGATGGTCTGATTAGGCTGCCGCTGCCCGCGGAAATGGAACGAGGCGAGCGCGGACTTCGTTATTGCCGTAATGGCTCCCGGCTTGACACCCCTGCGGCTCCGGCATCCTCGCGCGGCGCGGTGCAACGTGCGCCCGTGCCGCGCGGGGTTCCTCCGGTGCTTCCGGTGCTTTCGGCGCCGTCTTGCAACAGCACGCGAACGCCCCATCTGCGATGCAGGAACAACGGCACGCCAGGTTTGACCAAAGCAGTGGTCTCGGCAGTTGTCTGGGCAGTGACCGCAGTTCTCATACCAGTGCTCATTGCAGTACCGGTAACCGCACCCGCGGCATTACCTTTCAAGAGCCTTTAAAGACCGTCAGCAAGCCGTAACGGCGGTCTGGAAAAGTCGTTATAGTAGCAGGTTTAGCCTTCCCTTCTGCTGCAGGTTCATGGAACAAATCCGTATCCGTGGGGCCCGAACCCACAACCTGAAGAACGTCAATCTGGACCTGCCGCGCCACCAGCTCGTAGTCATCACCGGGCTTTCGGGTTCGGGTAAATCGTCGCTTGCGTTCGATACGCTTTATGCGGAGGGCCAGCGGCGTTATGTGGAAAGCCTCTCGGCCTACGCGCGCCAGTTTCTGCAGCTCATGGAAAAGCCGGACGTCGATTTGATCGAGGGTCTGTCACCGGCTATTTCCATCGAGCAGAAAGCGACGTCGCACAATCCGCGCTCGACCGTCGGCACCGTCACGGAAATCCACGATTACCTGCGTCTTTTATTCGCGCGCGTCGGAACGCCCTACTGCCCCGACCACGAAATCGCGCTCGAAGCCCAAAGCGTCTCGCAGATGGTGGATGCCGCGCTCGCGCTGCCCGAAGATACCAAGCTGATGATCCTCGCGCCCGTGGTCGCCGACCGCAAGGGCGAGCACACCGAGCTCTTCGACGACATGCAGGCCCAGGGCTTCGTGCGTTTTCGCGTGCGCTCGGGCGGCGGCACGGCCAATGAGGGCGAGGCGAAGATCTACGAAGTCGAGTCGCTGCCGAAGCTCAAGAAGAGCGAGCGGCACAGCATCGACGTGGTCGTGGACCGGCTGAAGGTGCGCGGCGACATGAAGCAGCGCCTTGCCGAATCGTTCGAGACGGCGCTGCGCCTCGCCGAAGGCCGCGCCATCGCACTCGAAATGGACACGGGCAAGCAGCACCTGTTCAGTTCGAAGTTCGCGTGCCCGATCTGCTCGTACTCGATTCCCGAACTGGAACCGCGTCTTTTCTCGTTCAACAACCCGATGGGCGCGTGCCCGGAATGCGACGGCCTCGGCCAGATCACGTTCTTCGATCCGAAGCGCGTGGTCGCGCATCCGTCGCTGTCGCTCGCGGCGGGCGCGGTGAAGGGCTGGGACCGGCGCAACCAGTTCTACTTCCAGATGCTGCAGAGCCTCGCGGCGTTCTACGATTTCGACATCGACACCGCTGTCGAGGATCTGCCCGAGAACGTGCGCAAGATCCTGCTCTACGGCTCGGGCAAGGAAGAGATTCCGTTCTCGTACATCAACGAGCGCGGCCGCACTTCGGTGCGCGCGCACGTATTCGAAGGGATCATCCCGAACCTCGAACGCCGCTACCGCGAGACCGATTCGGTCGCCGTGCGCGAAGAACTCTCGAAGTACCAGAACAACCAGGCCTGCCCGCACTGCGAAGGCACGCGGCTGCGCCGCGAAGCGCGTTTCGTGCGGATCGGTTCAAACGCGGGCACCAATGCGGGCGCGGCCGGCGACGCGCGCGGCATCTACGAGGTGAGTAGCTGGCCCCTGCGCGATACGCTCGGCTACTTCCAGACGCTGCGGCTCGAAGGCGCGAAGCGCGAAATCGCCGATAAGGTCGTGAAGGAAATCGTCGCGCGCCTGATGTTCCTGAACAACGTGGGTCTCGACTATCTCTCGCTCGATCGCAGCGCGGAAACGCTCTCGGGCGGCGAAGCGCAGCGCATCCGCCTCGCTTCGCAGATCGGCTCGGGCCTCACCGGCGTGATGTACGTGCTCGACGAGCCGTCCATCGGCCTGCATCAGCGCGATAACGACCGCCTGATCGCCACGCTCAAGCACCTGCGCGACCTCGGCAATTCCGTGATCGTCGTCGAGCACGACGAGGACATGATCCGCATGGCCGATTATGTCGTCGACATGGGCCCGGGCGCGGGCGAGCATGGCGGCATGGTGATCGCCCAGGGCACGCCGGAGGAAGTGGAGAGCGACCCGGCGTCGATGACCGGCCAGTACCTCTCGGGCGCGCGCCGCATCGACTACCCGGACGAGCGCAGGGAACCCGACGAGCGCCGCCTGCGCATCGTCGAGGCGCACGGCAACAACCTCAAGCGCGTGACGCTCGACCTGCCCGTCGGCCTGCTCACCTGCGTCACGGGCGTCTCGGGCTCCGGCAAATCGACGCTCATCAACGACACGCTCTATCACGCGGTCGCACAGCATCTGTACGGCTCGTCGGCACAACCGGCGCCGTTCGAGGCGATCGAGGGCATGGAGCACTTCGACAAGGTCATCAACGTCGACCAGTCGCCCATCGGTCGCACGCCGCGCTCGAACCCGGCCACCTACACGGGCCTCTTCACGCCGATCCGCGAGCTGTTCGCGGGCGTGCCTGCGGCCAAGGAGCGCGGGTACGATCCGGGCCGCTTCTCGTTCAATGTGAAGGGCGGGCGCTGCGAAACCTGTCAAGGCGACGGCGTTCTCAAGGTGGAAATGCACTTCCTGCCGGACGTGTACGTCCCGTGCGACGTCTGCCACGGCAAGCGCTACAACCGCGAAACGCTCGAAGTGCAGTACAAGGGCAAAAACATCAGCGAAGTGCTCGACATGACCGTCGAGCAGGCCTACGGCTTCTTCAAGGCCGTGCCGGTCGTGGCGCGCAAGCTGAAAACGCTGCTCGACGTCGGTCTCGGCTATATCCGGCTCGGCCAGTCGGCCACGACGCTCTCGGGCGGCGAGGCGCAGCGCGTGAAGCTCTCGCTCGAGCTATCCAAGCGTGACACCGGCCGCACGCTGTATATACTCGACGAGCCGACCACGGGCCTGCACTTCCACGACATCGCGCTGTTGCTGGAGGTGATTCACCGGCTCCGCGACCAGGGCAACACGGTGGTCATCATCGAGCATAATCTCGATGTCATCAAAACTGCCGACTGGATCGTGGACATGGGCCCCGAAGGCGGCGCGGGCGGCGGCCAGATCGTCGCCCAGGGCACACCCGAGCAGGTCGTGAAGTCGAAGGCGAGCTTTACCGGACGGTACCTTGCGCCGCTGCTCAAACGGCAATCCGATGCGCTGGCAACGTCGGCGGGGAAATAGGGCAGTTGCCCGGGGGAGCACGCGGCAACGTGTGCGGGCACCAACAACAAGGCAGCGAATCAGGGGAATTTAGCGTTCCTGCTGATCTGGAAACGGGATACACGGATCATGGTCAAGCGCAGCGAAGCGACAGACGAAAAACAGGTGCGCGACCTCAGGCCGCGGGCGGTCCGGCTGACGAGCGACATGAGCCTGCCGAATCTCTCGGCCGTCGAAATCGGCAGCTACATCGTCGCGATCGGCGGCTTGTGGACCGTGCTGTACCTGAAACTGCTCGGGGCGCTCCTCGCGGGCATGCTCGTCTACCAGCTGGTTCACACCATCGCACCGTTCATCGAGCGGCGCATGTCGAGCCAGCGCGCGCGCTGGGCGTCGGTGGTGCTCGTCTCGATCGTGATCGTCGGCACGCTGACGGGGCTTATCGTCGGCGTCATCGAGCACTTCGAGCACGACGTGCCGAGCGTCCAGCAGGTCATGACCCAGATGATGTCCTTCGTCGACCAGGCGCGCGGTCGCATTCCGGAGGCCGTCGCCGCTTACCTGCCGGTGGACGTCGACCAGTTGAAGCTCAGGGCCGTCGCGCTCATGCACGAGCATGCCAACCAGCTGGGCCAGGGCGGCAAGAATGCCGCGCGCATTTTCGGGCATATCCTGATCGGCATGATCATCGGCGCGATCATCGCCATCGGCGCGCAAAAGAACACGCAGCGTCTGCCGCTTTCCACCGCGTTCGTCACGCGCGTCGCGCGCTTCGCCGACGCGTTTCGCCGCATCGTCTTCGCCCAGGTGAAGATCTCGGCCATCAACACGGTGTTCACGGCCCTCATGCTGCTGCTCGTCCTGCCGCTCTTTCACTCGCGGCTGCCGCTTGCGAAGACGCTCGTCGTGGTGACGTTCGTGGTCGGCCTGCTGCCCGTGATCGGCAACCTGATCTCGAACACGCTGATCGCGGCCATCGCGCTCACGGTGAGCCTGCCCGCCGCGATCTCCGCGCTCGTGTTCCTGATCGTGATCCACAAGCTCGAATACTTCCTGAACGCGCGCATCGTCGGCGGCCAGATCGAGGCGCGCACGTGGGAACTGCTCGTCGCCATGCTCGTGATGGAGGCCGCATTCGGCATCCAGGGCGTCGTGGCCGCACCCATTTTCTACGCGTATATCAAGCGGGAACTGATTTATCTGCGGCTCGTTTGAATGCGGCCGCAACAAAAAACCGGCGTCCTTGCGGACTGCCGGTTTTTTTACGTCTGTTGCTTTACACCCTGTTTTCGCGGGCGCGCAGCGCGCTGAAGCCTAGCGGAACACCACCGTCTTGCTGCCGTTGAGCACGATGCGATGTTCGACGTGCCACTTCACGGCGCGCGCGAGCGTCACGCACTCGACGTCGCGGCCAATCGCCGTCAACTGATCCGGTGTCATGCTGTGGTCGACGCGCTCCACTTCCTGCTCGATGATCGGACCTTCGTCGAGGTGCGTCGTCACGTAGTGCGCGGTCGCGCCGATCAGCTTCACGCCGCGGTCGAATGCCTGGTAGTACGGCTTCGCGCCCTTGAAGCTCGGCAGGAACGAGTGATGGATGTTGATCGCGCGACCCGCGAGCGAGTCGCACAGTTGCGGCGACAGGATCTGCATGTAGCGCGCGAGCACCACGAGATCGGCGCGCTCGCTTTCCACCACCTCCAGCACGCGCGCTTCCTGCGCGGCCTTCGCCTCCGGCGTGCCGCCGAGCAGCGGGAAATGATGGAACGGAATGTTGTAGCTGGCGGCGAGCTGGTAGAACTCCTTGTGGTTCGAGATGATCGCCGGGATCTCGATCGGCAGCTGGCCCGTACGGTAACGGAACAGCAGGTCGTTCAGGCAGTGGCCGATCTTCGAAACCATGATGACGACGCGCGGCTTCACGTTCGCGTCGTGCAGTTCCCAGCGCATGCCGAATTCCTGCGCGAGCGGCGCGAATGACGCACGCAGCCCTTCGAGGCCCGCATCGCCGCCCACCTGCTGGAAGTGGACGCGCATGAAGAACTCACCCGTGTGACTGTCGCCGAACTGCGCCGAATCGAGAATATTGCCGCCGCGCTCGAACAGAAAACCCGACACGGCATGCACGATGCCCGGCCGGTCGGCGCACGACAGTTTGAGAATAAAGCTGTGATCGGTCGACATGACCCGCGTAACTCCTTCGTATTTCAGGGAAATCGCCGCGCCCTTTCACGGTAACTGCGACGGTAACTGCGACAGTAACTGCGACAGTGACTACGACAGCGTCGGCGGCTCGAAGATCGCGGCGATGCCTTCGCACGCGTCTTCGTCGATCCAGTGGCGGCGCAGCAGGCAGTCGAGCGTCGCGAGACTCGCATCCACGGTCATCGCACCCTCTTCGATCCAGCGCGCGGCTTCGTCGATGCGCGCCAGCCGGTGCTCGCCGACTTCGCCGTCCTGATTGTGCGGAACGAAATCCTCGGGCAGCGCGAGATCGTAGACGAAGACCTGCTCGGCCTGCGTGCCCTCGGGCAGCGATTGCAGCACGTGCACCGTGCGGCCGGCGCGGGCGCGCTGCGCGAGCTCGGCCGCGATGCCCGCCTCTTCCCAGCATTCCTTGACGATCGTGGCCTCGATGCCGAAGCCCCAGCCAATGCCGCCCGCGACGACGTTGTCGAGCATGCCGGGGTCGGTGGCCTTGGTGTCGCTGCGGCGCGCGATCCATAGCTGCGGCGCGCCGGGGGAAGCCGGGCCCGCATATTCTACGACGCCGTTCAGATGCACCGCCCAGGTCATCGTCCCGAAAAAGCGCGACGCGGCGCGCTCGATATACGCGAGCGGCGGCGCATCGAAGGCGTTGCGGATCGCGTAGGTTTCGTCGCGCCAGCCCGGGATGCGACCGTCTGCCGCAAGCGCGCCGATTACCGCGCCGAGCGCCGCGCTGCGCGAAGTCAGGTTGTCGAGCGCCGGCGACATCGCCACGCGCGCGCCGTCCACGTCGAATACGTCGGGCCAGCGCGCGAGCAATGCGGCGTCGGTCTTGCGAATCCAGCCGACGCGCTCGGCGCCGATCCAGAACGGCAGATGGGCGCTCACGTCGAAGCGGCGCGCGGCGCTAATGCAAGGCAAGGTCATCGTGGGAGGCTCCAGCAGGCTCCAGCGGAGCGGATCAGTCGCGCAATCAGTCGCGCAGCGCGACACGAAGGCCGAGTCCGATGAACGTGAGGCCCGCGAGCCGGTCGAGCCACACGCTCGCGCGCGGCCGGCGCTTGAGCCAGCCGCCGATGGTTCCCGCGCACAAGCCGATGATCGAGAACGCGACGACGGTCTGCAGCATGAACGCGAGGCCGAGTTCGAGCATCTGCAGCGTCACGCTCTGCGCGCCGTGCGCATCGACGAACTGCGGCAGGAACACGACGAAAAACAGCGTGACCTTCGGGTTCATCATGTTGCCGAGCACGCTCTGGCGGAAGATCGTCGAGAGCGGCTGACGCGGGCGGTCGCCCGCGGCGGCGAGCCCCTGGCTCCTGAGCGCCTTCACGCCGATCCAGATGAGGTACGCGGCGCCCGCGAGCTTGAGGATCTGGAACGCGAGCGGCGACGAGCGCAGCAGCGCGGCGATGCCGAGCGCGGCGAGCGTCGTGTGAAACGTCACGCCGGCCGCGAAGCCGAGCGCCGCGACGAGACCCGCCGCGCGACCCTGCGAAATGCCGCGCGCGAGCACCTGGAGGTTGTCGGGGCCGGGCGCGAAGGTGATGGCGATCGACGTCGCGAGAAACAGCGCGAAATTGGGCATGGGATCAGTGTCCGCCGAAGGATGTGATGGTGAAAAGCGGCAGGCCGGCATCGGTCAGCAGCTTCGAGCCGCCGAGGTCGGGCAGGTCGATGATCGCCGCACCTTCGACGACCGTCGCGCCGAGCCGCTCGAGCAGCAGCTTGCCCGCGAGCATCGTGCCGCCCGTCGCGATCAGATCGTCGACGATCACGACACGGTCGCCCTTGCGGCAGGCGTCATCGTGAATCTCGACGGTCGATTCGCCGTATTCGAGCTTGTAGGTCTCGGCCACGGTCTTGTACGGCAGCTTGCCGATCTTGCGGATCGGAATGAAGCCCACGTTCAGTTCATACGCAACGATCGGCCCGATGATGAAGCCGCGCGCGTCGAGACCCGCGACGTAGTCGAGCTTCGCGTCGACATAACGCTCCACGAACAGGTCGATCAGGATCCGCAGGCCTTTCGCGTCGCCGATGAGCGGCGTGATGTCGCGAAACTGCACACCCGGCTGAGGCCAGTCGGGCACCGTGCGGATCAGGTTCTTCACCAACTGCGCAGGTTCGGCCGGCGCGTTCGCAGGTGCGTTAGACATGATTTCTCCGGGTATTGTCAGTGCTAATAAAAGCAAAAATGCTGGATTCGGGTTTGGGCGCCGATGCACAAGCGCGCAGGCAGGCACATTCAGGCAGACGCATTCAGGCCGCCGACGTCCCCGCCGCGCCGGCACCGGCCTTGCGGTGCCGCGAAAGCCGTTCTTCGGCCTTGGCGAGGTGCTCGGGCAGGCCGCGAATGACGATGATGTCGTTTTCGCGCAGCTTCGTCGACGGATCCGGCTCGACGCCGCGAATGCCATGCCGGCGGATCGCGGTCACCTCGACGCCGAGGTCGTACAGCCCCAGTTCGGCAAGCGTGCGGCCCACGGCGTCGGCGCGCGCATCGACCGGTACGGATTGTAGCCGCACCTGCTCGTGGCCGTCCTCGCCGACATCGTCGGTGCCATGGAAATAGCCGCGCAGCAGGCTGTAGCGTTCGTCGCGCAGTTCTTCCACGCGCCGCACGACGCGGCGCATCGGCACGCCCATCAGCACGAGCATGTGCGAGGCGAGCATCAGACTGCCCTCGACGATCTCCGGAATCACCTCGGTTGCACCCGCCGCGAGCAGGCGTTCGAGATCGGCGTCGTCGACGGTGCGCACGATCGTGGGCAGCGTCGGCTCCAGTTCGTGGATGTGGTGCAGCACGCGCATCGCCGACTGCGTGTTCGCGTAGGTGATCGCCACCGCCGCCGCGCGGTGAATACCGGCCGCGACGAGCGACTCGCGCCGCGCCGCGTCGCCGAACACCACCGATTCGCCCGCTGCCGCCGCCGCCGTCACACGGTCCGGGTCGAGGTCGAGCGCCACATACGAGAGCCCTTCGTATTCGAGCATGCGCGCGAGGTTCTGCCCGGCGCGCCCGTAGCCGCAGACGATCACGTGGCCGCTTTGCTTGATGCTCTGCGTGGCGATGCGCGTCATCATCAGCGACTGCTGCATCCATTCGGTCGACGACAGGCGCAGCACGATGCGATCGGCGTTCTGGATCAGGAACGGCGCCGCGAGCATCGAGAGCAGCATCGCGGCGAGAATCGCCTGGAGCAGCGTGGGATCGACGAGATGCTTGTCCAGAATGAGGTTCAGCAGCACGAAGCCGAATTCGCCGGCCTGAGCGAGACCGAGGCCCGTGCGCATCGCGACGCCCGGCGAGGCGCCAAAGATGCGGGTGAGCGCGGTGATGAGCACCGCCTTGAGCACGACCGGCCCGATCAGGAACGCGCCCACCATGAGCGGGTGCTGCCAGATCACGTGCGGATTGAGCAGCATGCCCGTGGTCACGAAGAAGAGGCCGAGCAGCACGTCGCGAAACGGCTTGATGTCCTCTTCCACCTGGTGCTTGTACGGCGTCTCGGCGATCAACATGCCCGCGATGAACGCGCCGAGCGCAAGCGAAAGGCCGAATTTATCGGTGATAAAGGCCGCGCCGAGCGTGACGAGCAGCACGTTCAGCACGAACAGCTCCTGCGAGCGGCGCCGCGCGACCACGTTGAACCAGCGCGTCATGAAGCGCTGCCCGACGATCAGCAGCAGCGCGAGGGCCACGACGATCTTGATCGCCGCGACGCCGAGCGCGCTGAGCAGGTTCTCCGAGCGGCCGCCGAGCGCCGCAATGATGATCAGCAGCGGCACCACCGCGAGATCCTGAAACAGCAGCACGC